>NZ_JACYHB010000014.1 GCF_014837295.1 Cellulosimicrobium arenosum | reverse complement strand
GGGTCTGCCCCCGGTCTGGTTGACACTCGGGGTGTGCGGTAGTCAGGCCGCGTCTGCGGTCCGGTAGATCATCTCAAACTCGACCGGGGTGAGTCTGCCGAGGCCGCGCTGACGGCGTCGACGGTTGTACTTGGTCTCGATCCAGGTCACGACCGCGAGGCGGAGGTCTTCGCGGGTGTCCCAGCGTCGGGTGTCCAGGACGTTCTTCTGCAGCAGGCTGAAGAAGCTCTCCATGCTGGCGTTGTCGCCGGCACCGTAGGAGCGGCCCATCGACCCGACCAGGTGGTTGTTGGTCAGGAGCCGCTGTACCTTCTTCGCCCGGAACTGACCGCCGCGGTCGGAGTGACAGATGGTCTCGGCCGGTGAGCGCAGTGCGATCGCGTTGCGCATCGCGGCCATGGCGAGGGACGCCTTCATCCGCGAGTCGATGGAGTAGCCGACGATCTTGTTGGAGAACACGTCCTTGATCGCGCAGATGTAGAGCTTGCCCTGCCGGGTGGGGTGCTCGGAGATGTCCCACAGCCAGACCTGGTTCGGGGCGGTGGCGCTGAACTCGTGCCGGACCACGCCGTGCTCGTCGACCACGGCGAGCAGGTCGTCGTGCGGTGCTGGACCTGCCTTGCCCGTCGTGCCGCGCTTCTTGTGGTGTGAGGCGGTGATGCCCGCGACCCGGCACAGCCGGTGCACGCGGTTCTCCCCGACGGTGATCTGGCGCTCGTCGGCCAGCTCGTCGGCCAGCTCGTCGGTGAGGAACCGGTAGCCCAGGGTCGCGTCGTCGGCGTGCAGGTCGTAGAGCACGTCGATGAGGTGGGCGTCGTCCCAGTCTCGGGCAGACACGGGGTCCTTGAGCCACTTGTAGTACCCCTGGGTCGAGCGGCCCAGGACCCTGCACGCCACCGCGACCGGCACCCTGATCGGGGCACCGGTCGCGGCCATCTCACGGACGAGCGGGAAGACTATTTTCCCGGCAAGTTCGCCTGGGACAGGTACGCAGCCGCCCTGCGCAAGACCTCGTTCTCCTGCTCCAGCAGACGGTTGCGCTTCTTCAGCTCTCGCAGCTCGGACTTGTCGGCCTCGCTCAGACCAGGCCGGCGACCGTCCTCGACGTCGGCCTGCTTCATCCAGTTCGCCAGCGAGCCTTCGGAGATGCCGAAGTCCTTCGCGATCTGCGCCAGCGGCGCCTGGCCCTTGCGGGCCACGGCCACGACGTCGTCGCGGAACTCCTTGGGGTAGGGCTTTGCCACGGGGACATCCTTCCACCTGAGGCCGGAACCTCAGAGATCAGGTGTCAACCAAACTCGGGGCAGACCCCCTCGTGGTGCGTTGGTGGGTTGAGACCGCCTTCGTTTACGGGACGACAGGCCGTCCCATATGACGCACCGTCACCGGACAACCCTTCTCGGGCGGTCTTGCGAACATTCGGGCGTGGGTTTCCGCCGATGACCTGCACCGCCTCCGCAACGGGTTCCTCCTACGGGACGGACAACTGGACCGACCGCAACCGCTGCGAGGGCGGACCACTGAGCGTTAGGGGGTCCCGTCCGGCTCCGATGCCCTCTCCAGGCTTCGGACCGCTGCCAGGCGGTGGAGCTCAGACCGTCGGATGAGGAGTGCGGCAACGGGCGCCCGCGATCGCGCTGGCGGCGTGATGATTGGTCGTCATTCGCGCCCTTTGGTTCCTTCGCGCACCATCCGACGATGTTCGCCGGCGGCCGGCGGCGTGCCCGCGTTGCGGGCGGAGTCGTTCAGTCGCGAGCGATGCGAAGGGCGACCCAGAGCGCGCACCTTCGGCAGATGTAGGCCGGTTCGCTCCCGAGTGCGTGGAGCGACCTTCGTGGCCGCTGGCGGCCGCAGCACGAGCATCGTTGCTGGGTGTCATCGGCCATGTCGCGATGGTGCCACGGGCCGGTGACCTTCGCGGGTCACAGGTAGCGGCAGACGTCCTCGGGGGAGCATGTGGCCGGGTCGCCGGTGGTGGCGTGCTCGCGCAGGATGGCGATCGTGGTGCGTAGCTGCGCGAGCTCGGCGAGCTGCCGGTCGATGACCGCGAGGCGGGTGTCGAGCAGGTCGGTGACGTGCTGGCAGGGGGCCTGGCCCCGGTCTCGGATGGCCAGCACCTGGCCGATCTGGGCCAGGGTCAGCCCGGCGGCTTGGCCCCGGCGGATGAAGTGCAGCCGGTCGAGCACCTCGGGGCCGTAGTCCCGGTACCCCGCCGGGCTGCGGTCGGGGTCGGGGAGGAGTCCGACGTCCTCGTAGTACCGCAGGGTCTTAGCTGTCGTGCCCGACGCCTGAGCCACCTCACCGATCCGCATGCCACTCATTCTGCCTTGACCTTCCAGTGCACTGGAAGGTCGATCCTGGTCCTGAGGCGCGGCAACAAGGGAGGACTTATGACGGCAACGGACAAGGGCAGGTCGTATGACCTGGCAGTGATCGGGTCCGGTGGGGCGGCGTTCGCGGCCGCGATCCGCGCCACCACCCTGGGCAAGCGGGTGGTGATGATCGAGCGCGGCACCATCGGCGGTACCTGCGTGAACACCGGGTGTGTGCCCTCCAAAGCCCTGCTCGCGGCCGCCGAGGCCCGCCACGTCACACTCGACGCCGCCCGGTTCCCCGGTCTGCCACTCCCCGACGCCCCACCGGTCGACATGCCCGCCATGGTCGCCGGCAAGGACAAGCTCGTCGGATCGCTGCGCAGCGAGAAGTACGCGGCCCTGGCCGCCGAGTACGGGTGGGCCCTCCACCCCGGCGAGGCCACCTTCGTCGGCACACCGACTGAGCCGGCACTCCGCGTGACCGGCCCGGACGGCACGGCGGAAACCGTCCGGGCCGCGCACCACCTCATCGCTACCGGCTCCACGCCCTGGGCGCCGCCGGTCCCCGGCCTGCAGGAGGCCGGTTATCTGACCTCGACGACCGCGATGGAGCTGGACCACGTCCCGGAGTCGCTGCTGGTCATCGGCGGCGGCTACGTCGCCATGGAGCAGGCCCAGCTCTTCTCCCGCCTCGGTGCCCAGGTCACCATGCTCGTCCGCTCACGGCTGGCCTCCCACGAGGAACCCGAGGCCGCCACCGCCCTGGAAGAAATCCTCGCCGACGAAGGCATCGAGATCATCCGCGGCGCGGTGCCCACCGCGGTGCGCCGCGACCCGGCCACCGGCGAGGTCACGGTCACCGCCACCACCGCCGACGGCTCACACGAGCTCCGCGCGGCCGAGCTCCTCGTTGCCACCGGCCGCCGCCCGGTCACCGGCACGCTCGGCCTCGACACCATCGGCGTGCGCGCCGGCAAGCGCGGCGAGGTCATCATCGACAGCCACCTGCGCACCACGAACCCGCGGATCTGGGCCGCGGGTGACGTCACCGCCCACCCGCAGTTCGTGTACGTCGCCGCGGCCCACGGCGCCCTGGTCGCCGACAACGCCCTCACCGGAGCCGGCCGGGAGGTCGACTACCGCCACCTGCCCCGGGTCGTGTTCACCAGCCCCGCCCTGGCCTCCGTCGGAATGACCGACCAGCAGGCCCGCACTGCCGGGATCCGCTGCGACAGCCGCATCCTGCCCCTGGCGCACGTCCCGCGCGCCATCGTCAACCGTGACACCCGCGGGCTCATCAAGATCGTCACCGACGCCGACACCGGCCGCATCATCGGCATCACCGCCCTCGCCCAGGACGCCGGTGACCTCGCCGCCGCCGGCGTCTACATCCTCGAGGCCGGCATGACCACCGACCAGGTCGCCAACCTCTGGAGCCCCTACCTGACCATGGCCGAAGGCCTCAAACTCACCGCCCAAACCTTCACCACCGACATCACCAAACTCTCCTGCTGCGCAGCATGAACCCGCACAGGGATCCCTATACCGGAGCGTCGAGCCTGGCGACCTCTCTCGTTCGCTTTGGCTCCGTCAGAGACCGAACGCTCCTCCGCTGACGAGGATGACGATGCCGAGGCCGATCAGGACGATGGGGAACAGGATGTGTTCCCAGCGCTCGAGGACTTCAGCGATCGGCGGCCGGGTGGCAACGAACTTGGCGACTACGACCAGGACCGCGACGAGCGCGAGGAAGACGAGGCAGTAGGCGACCACTGCGATGGGTTCCACGCTGAGGAAGACGGGGACATAGACGCCGATGTTGTCTCCGCCGTTGGCGAAGGTGACTCCTGCGACGGTCCACGCGCTGACCTTCGTGCCCGTGACCTTGGCGTCATCGTCGTCATCGTCTCCGCGCCAGGCTTGCCATGCAGCCCAGAGACCGAGGGCCAGGGGGATGAGCCCGAAGTACGGGATAGCTGCTGAGGGCAGGAATGCTCCGGCTCCGATAGTCACCAGCACAGCGGCACCGAGGATGCAGGCGAACCCCACGTACTGGCCGACCAAGATGCGGGTGGTCGTCCCGCGTTGGCCCGCGCCGCGGGCGAAGAACAAGGAGAGCACGATGATGTCGTCGATGTTGGTCGCGATGAACAGGCCGATTGCCTGCAGGACCGCAGCCAGGATCACGCGCCCGCCTCTGCTGCGTCGCATCCGTGCACCGAGCAGGCAGGATCGATGCACGGGGCGTTCTCGTCAACCGCGAGGGTGACGTCAACCAGGGCGGTCAGCGCCTGCGTCAGGTGGGGATCGGCGATCTCGTAGCGCGTCTTGCGGCCCTCGGGTTCGGCAGCAACGATGCCGCAGTCGCGCAGGCACGCCAGATGATTGGACACGTTGGAGCGTGTGAGGTCCAGATCGCGGGCCAGCTCTGCCGGGTAGGCCGGCCGGTCGAGCAGCGTCAGGATGATCCGGGACCTGGTCGGGTCGGCCAGCGCGCGGCCCAACCGGTTCATCACGTCCAGGCGAGAAGCAATGGTCAGCATGCGCTGAACTATACAGCGAGGACTGAAGTGGTTTTACGCAGCCCGGAGTCGCTAAGCGTGCGAACGAGGCTGTGTCAGTTGGGGATCGACCCACGGGACGATTCGCCCGATCATCAGGGAACTCACGAAGCGGCGACAGAACCCCGCCACATAACGGCCAAGGCCACAGGCCATGAGACACGACGCGCCGAACTGAGACCCGACCGCCGCTCGTGTTCCATGAACGGTCGTCCACGGACTATGTCCGCGCTGGTCCGGCTGGGTGAAGACGGCGTGGTTGGTGTCTCCTCGGCCTAGTGGTAGTCGCCGTGTCCTCGCGGTCAGGCCACCGTCCGCTGTGAACGCGGCGTCAAACGCCCAAAGAACACCGTGTGATCAGGTTTTGCACCACACACCTTGAGTGGTCAGCGGCGGCGAGCGGGCCACTACGCGTCTACGGTCGTGAAACCGACGAGCGGAGGGGCGCAAGATGACTGGCCAGGTGGACGAGAACGACGGTCGTGAAGGTCGCGAGGATCGTCGTGACAGGACAAGACGGTGGCGTACCTACGGGCGATTCACGGCGATGATCGCAACCTCCACCGTCGTGATGTTCGGCCTCACCTATACCAACGTCTTCGCCGCCGACCACATCCGGTTCAGTGAGGAGCGCGTCTACATGGCCGTGCTCATGGGCTCGGCCATGGCGATCATCATGCTCGGCTTCATGTGGGGGCACATGTACCGCGACGTGCGCGTCAACGTTGCGATCGTCCTCGTCGCGCTCGTCGTGGGCACCGGCGCCCTCGCCCTCTCCAGGACGCAGGCGCTCGTCGACGACCGCGCCTATATGAAGGGCATGATCCCCCACCACTCCATCGCGATCCTGACGAGCGACCGCGCCGATATCGACGACCTCCGGGTCCGTCAGCTCGCCGACGGGATCAGCGCCACGCAGCATGTCGAGATCGCCGAGATGGAGTGGCTGATCTCGGACATAGCGGCGAACGGCATCGCCTCCACACCGGAGGAAGCGGCGGCACGGCCAGTCCCCGACTTCGAGCCGTCCGACGACTCCTGAGCAAACCAATAGACATGAGCTCCTCGATGGCTCACGGAACGAACCCTCATCCGCCCGTCGCCGAGCGCGAAGCGGGAACACGCGGGAGCCGGGTCATTTCACCTCAGGAAGCAGCACGGACCGTAGCAGAGACCACCGGACGCACGGCGGCGTACCGCCGTCGGACGTTCGGATGGTGCCGGGGTGCTGCCACGGCAGGTCATCGGCATCATGGGTTACCCGCAGGCGAGAGCGCACGCTCCGCCGGCGCCGAGTGAGGGAGGCGCACCGTGATCGCTCTGGCCGGGCTCGTTCTGGGTATAGGGCTAGTTCTGACCGGGCTGCAGGCCGCCGCGACGGCACTGACCGTTGCCCGCACTCCAGCGATGAGCCTGCCCTTCGAGTCCGGCAACCTTCCGGCCCAGCACGCCGTCTCGCGGTTCCACGTGCGCTGGTACGCCCTGTGTGTGCTGTTCCTCGCCTTCGACATGGAGATGATCTTCATGTACCCGTGGGCGGTGGTGGTGGCGCAGACGGGTGCGACGTCCGTGGTCGAGATGTTCGGGTTCCTCGGGGTCCTGCTGGTCGGTGTCGTCTACGCCTGGCGGGAGGGGGCGCTGCGATGGGTCTGAGTGCGCGGGTGGCCCGGTTCTCCCTGGCGCGGCCCCATGTGCTGGTCGTGGTTGGGTCTGACGGCCGCGCGGCCGGGAGTGTGGTCGAGTCAGCGCTGCTGGGCAGGGGCTGGCCCCTGGCACGTTCTCCTGCCGACGCCGACCTGCTGGTCGTCGCCGGCAGTCCCGGCGCGGAGCTCGCGGCCGCCGTCGAGCTGCTCTGGGCCCAGGTGCCTGCACCACGGTCGCGGGTCCACGTGGCGACATCGTCCGATGTGGAAGCCAGCCTGGATGCGGCGGCTCGCCACCTGCGGGCGTGGGAGGCGCAACGGTCCGACGACGGACCCGATGACCCGTGGGCGGGTCAGGGCCCGGGCACCGGCGGCCACCAGCACGCCGGCAATGACGGCTCCGAGAGCGGTGACGGTCACGGGGGGCACAGTCACGATGGTATGGACGTCGCCGGTCTGCCGATGGCGTCCTCGGCACCGGACCGAGACGGACTCGACCTCGAGGCCCTGCGCGTGAAGCTGGGACCCTGGTTGCCCGGATGGCCCAACGGCTTGGTCGTCGAGGCGTCGATGCAGGGCGACGTGTTGTCCGACGTCGCGGTGCACTGGGTCGACGACGCGCACCCTGGGACGGTCGGCCCGCAGGAGAACGCGCTCGATGCGCTGGTCCGGCTGCTCACTCTGACCGGGCCCGCGCCGACCCTGCGGCGGTGGCGTGAGACTCGCGCCGCCGTCCGCCAACAACGGCCCGGCGCCGTGGCGCAGGCCGCACGGTCGGCGCACCGGCTCGCACGCTCCCGCGTGCTGGCCTGGTCGCTGGGCGGCGGGCCCGCGTTGGCCGGCGGGAATGCCGCGGATGTCCTGCACCGCTGGTGCGACGTGCTGAGCGGAGGCTCTCCGGCGGGCGGACGCGATCTTGTCGTCGACCCGCAGGAGCTGGCAACGGCGCTCCAGGGCGCGGATCTCGCCGGCGCCCGCCTCGCTGTGGCGAGCGTCGTCGTCGGTCCGGGACGCACCCCGGCGCACGGTGAAGGCGAGGACGGTGACGCGCACGTCGGGCACGCGGGCGGCCACCACGGGGGCGGGCATGGCTGATCCGACCACCTGGACGTCGGTGTGGGCGGGACTGGGCGTGGTGGCCGGCGCGCTGGTGCTCGGGCTCGTCCTGGCGTGGTTTGATGCGGTGGCCCGCGCCGGTGTCCGCGTCGGCTCCCGGGCGGTCCTTGTGCCGGCCGCGGCCGCACCGGTGCGCGAAGGTATGCGGTTGTTGCTGGGTCAGCGGCGCACCACCGTGGCCCCGGACCGGCTGCTGCGTACCCTCGCCGTCTGCGCTGTGCCGGTGCTGGCACTGACCTCCGCCGCGGTGCTCCCGCTGGGAGGTCACAGCGTGGTCTCCACGTCTGCTGACCTGGTCTGGTTCAACGCAGCCGAAGCGCTGCTGTGGGTGGCCGTGTGGATGCTGGGTTGGGCGCCGAACGCGGTGCACTCCCTGGTGGGCGCCTATCGGTTCCTCGCCCAGGGTCTCGCCTACGAGCTGCCGTTGATGTTCGCGATCATCACGGTAGGTGTGGGCGCCGGTTCCTTGCGCGCCACCGACGTGGTGGCCGCCCAAGCGGGTGGTGCGTGGTTCGTGTGGACCATGCCTGTCGCACTCCTGGTGTTCCTCCTGGGCGCGGCGGCCTTCACCTTCTGGGGCCCCTTCGGCGCGCCGGCCGCACGGGACATCGCCGAGGGGGTGCTGAGCGAGCTTGCCGGTCTCGACCGGTTGCTGGTCGAGCTCGGGCGTGCTGTCTTCCTCGGCGTCGCGTCCGCGACCGCGGCGGCCTGGTTCCTCGGGGCCGAGGACGGCCCCGTCCTGCCCGGGGCCTGGTGGTACGCAATCAAGACGCTGGCAGTGATGGCCTTCCTCGTGGGTGTCGGTCGACGGCTCCCGCTGGTGCGTCCCGAGCGGTTCGCCGACATCGCCTGGATGGTCCTCCTGCCGTTGACCATCCTCCAGACGGCCGTCGTCGCGGTCCTCGTCCTGGGAGGTTTCTACGGATGACCGAGCTGCTCGTGCTCTCAGCCCTCGGCGCCGCGGCGGTGTGCACCGGGGTGCTCGTGTTCGTCGTCGACTCCATGGCTCGCGCCACGTTCTGTCTGTTGGCGTCCTTCTTGGCGACCGGCGCGGCGCTGCTGGTCATGGATCTTCACTACCTCGGGCTGCTGACGATCCTGATGATGACGATCGAGATGGCGATCATGGTCGTGTTCATGATCATGCTGATGATGAACCCGGCCGGCCTCATGCCGATGACGATGGTGCACAACACCAAGGGCTCCGCCGCGGTGGGGGCCACGGTGTTCGTCGTGCTGGTCGTCGGCATCTGGACGGTGGACTGGCCAGAGCGCACCGGTTCGCCGCCGGCCGATCCCACGCGTCAGGTCGGTGAAGCGATCATGGGTCCGCAGATGCTGCTGATGATCGTCGTCGGCGTCGTCCTGCTGGCGACGATGGTCGCCGGCATCACGCTGGCGACGCACCGCGGGCGCTACGACCGGTTCGGGCCCGACCTGGACCGAGGAAGACCCGACGACCCCGTCCGTGGAGGGCTGCCTCGATGAGCGTGCTGACCTTGCAGATCGTCCTGACGATCGCTGCCGCGCTGGTGGGCACAGGATTGTTCGGCGCGCTGTCGCAGCAGTCGATCGTGATGGTCATGATGGGGCTCGAGCTCGTCGTCAACGGTGTGCTCCTTGCTGCCGGCTCGGCCTGGTACTTCTTGACGCCGCAGCTTCCGGACGCACAGGTGCTCATCCTGATGGCGACCGTCGTCATGGCAGTGGAGATGGCCATGGGGTTCGCCGTGGCACTGGCCATCTACCGCGCGCAGCAGGTCGACACGGTCGACGCAGCCGGGGAGCTCGGCGGATGAGCGCGGCGTTGCTCGCCCTGGTCCTGCTGCCCGCTTCCGGGGGGATGTTCTTGCTGCTGGGTAGGCATCGGTTCGATCGCGGCGCCGTCCCGCTCGCCCTCGTGCTCGGTGTCGCGGGCGTGTTCCTCGCAGGCACCGCGGCCGTCACGCGAGCCTCGTTATCGGTGCCCTTCCTGAGCAGCGGTGGCCGAGCGGTCGTCGACGGTGCGGATGTCGGCCTGGCGGTCGACGGACTCTCTGCCGTGCTGACGGTGACCGTGGCCGCCGTGGCCCTCGTGGTGTCCGTCTTCGCCGCCGCCGACCACGAGGCGCGGTCCTCGAGGGCACGATTCTTCGGCTACTGGTTGCTGTTCGTCGCGGCGATGCAGCTCACGGTCACTGCCACCACGTTCCCTGCTCTGCTCGTCGGTTGGGAGCTCATGGGTGCCACCTCCTACGCCCTGATCGGCTTCCGGTGGCGCGCGGCGGGCAAGACTGCTGCGGGCACCACCGCGCTGCTCACTACCCGGGCGACCGACCTCGGCCTGTATGTCGCGGCCGGTGCCGTCCTCGCCGGCAGCGGGAGCCTGTCCCTCGATCTTGTCGGCCTCGGATCACCATGGCTGGGAGTGGCGTCGACCGGCGTCGTGCTGGCTGCGCTCGGAAAGTCTGCCCAGCTGCCGTTCTCGGGCTGGTTGTCCGCGGCGATGCAAGGGCCGAGCCCGGTCAGCGCGCTGCTGCACTCCGCCACCATGGTCGCCGCTGGCGGCTACTTGCTGTTGCGTCTGCACGACGGGCTCGCCGGCCCGGCGACGGTGGTCGTCGTCTGGGCCGGCGCGTCCACCGCTCTCGTGCTGGGCGCGGTCGCCGTGGCGCAGACCGATCTCAAGCAGCTCCTCGCGGCGAGCACCGCTGCACAGATGGGGTTCGTCGTCCTCGGTGCGGGGGCCGCAGCCGCAGGCTCCGACGCCGGCCTGCTCGGTGGTGCCGAGCACCTGACCGCTCACGCCGCGGTCAAGGCGGGGCTCTTCGTGGCTGCCGGCGCATGGCTCAGCACGCTCGGCACCAAGCAGCTCGCCGGGCTGCGCGGAGCGGCACGTCGCACGCCCGCGGTGGGCGTCGCAGCGGTCGCGTGCGCCGCGGTGCTGGCGGGGATCCCGCCGCTGTCGCTGTGGACGACGAAGGACGAGGTGCTCGCTGGGGTCCAGGCTGCCGGCCTGCCCGCCGGTACCGTGCTGCACGTGGTCGCGCTGACGGCCGGGGCGCTCTCGGCCGCCTACGCCGCGAAGATCGTGGCGCTCGTCCTGGCTCCGTGGCGGGGCCCTTCCGCGCAGCGGGTGTCGGCCGCGACGACGGTCGCGGCCCTCGTGCTCGCGGCATCGGCCGTCGCGTTGGGAGCCGTGGCGCTACCGGCTGTGCGCGACGCCGCCGCCGACCTCTTGGGTGTACCACCGGGCCAGGGACCGGGGGTGGGAGCACTGGTGCTGTCGGGGAGCCTGGCGCTGGTGGTCGGCGCCGTCGTCCTGGCTCGGCCAGCTGTGGCTGGGGCGTTCGAACGCACCAGTCTGGCGCCGTGGCTCGGCACACTTGCGCTGCTGCGCGCCGTCGGGCGCGGAGCGTTGGGCCTCGCTCGGGCCGCCGACCGTACGGACCGATCTCTCGACCATGGCGTCATGGCGCTGTCTGCCGGCGTCCTTGCCACTGCTCGTATCGTCGAAATCGCGGACGTGCGGGGCATCGACGGAGCTGTCGAGGGCGCTGCCGTCGGGACGGTCGGAGCAGCCCGACGGACCGCTGTTCTCGACGACCGGGTCCTTGACGGCGCGGTGCGGCGAGTCGCGGGTACGGCCGGTCACCTCGGCGTGCTGGCGCGCAGACCCCAGACTGGTCTGCTGCACCAGTACTACGCCCAGGCCGCCGTCGGAGTCGGTGTGCTGTTCCTCGTCCTGCTGATCGTGAGGTGACGCCGTGCTGCTGACCGTCCTCGTCCTGCTTCCCGCGGTCGCCGGGATCGTCCTGATGGCTGCCCGTGTCCCTGAACGCGCGGCGGCATGGGGGTGGGTGGCGGCGTCGTCGGTCGTCGTTGCCATGGTCGCCTGGACCTGGTGGGGTCTGGACCCCGACGGTGGGATCCAGTACGACGTCAAGGTGCGCTGGATCCCCACCGTGGACGCCTCCTACCACGTGGGCCTCGACGGACTGTCTCTTCCGCTCATGGCCCTGACCGCCGTCCTGTTCTGGTGCTGCGCGATCTGGTCGCTGCGCAGACCCGAGCGGGCCCGCAGCCACGCGGCGATCTTCCTGCTGCTCGAGACCACCTGCCTGGGAACGTTCGCCGCTCTCGACCTCATCCTGTTCTTCCTGTTCTTCGACCTGTCGATCGTCGCGATGTACTTCGTCATCGCGGGGTGGGGACACGGCGACCGGCAGCGCAGCGCCCTGAAGTTCTTCCTGTACACGTTCGTCGGATCGCTGGCGCTGCTGCTCGGCTTCATCGGCCTGTTCCTCGGATCCACGCCACGAACGTTCGACATCGTGCGGCTCACCGCGAATCCGCCCTGGCATGACGCGCCCGGCACCGCCTCGCTCGTGCTGCTGGCCCTCTTCATCGGGCTGGCCGTCAAGACCCCCGTGTTTCCGTTCCACACCTGGCTGCCACCCGCCCACACCGACGCACCTGCCGAAGGATCGGCGGTCCTGGCCGGCGTGCTGCTGAAGCTCGGCACCTTCGGGTTCGTCCGGATCGCCATGCCGACCCTGCCGGACGCTTGGCAGCGTTGGGCCACCTGGATCGTCGTCATCGGCGTCGTCAGCGTGCTCTGGGGCGCGCTCGTCGCGCTCGCCCAGACCGACCTCAAGCGCATGATCGCCTACACCTCGGTCAACCACATGGGCTACGTGCTGCTCGGCCTCGGTGCCGTCGGAGTGCTGGCACGCGAGAACGGCGACGCCGCAGACGACATCGGGTCCGCAGGCGTTGCAGCAACCGGCGCCGTCGTGCAGATGGTCAGCCACGGTCTGCTCACCGGCGCGCTGTTCCTCGTGGCCGGCATCCTGTGGTCACGCGGGCGTTCCTACGCCTTCTCGCAGTGGGGCGGCCTCTCGCGCGTCATGCCGGGGTTCGGCGTCGTCCTTGCCGTGGCGGCGTTCGGCTCCCTGGGATTGCCCGGGCTGTCCGGCTTCGTGGCCGAGTTCGAGATCTTCGCCGGGTCGCTCGCCGGGGTACCCGTCGCGGTGACCGTCGCGGTCCTGGGCATCCTGCTCACGGCCGGGCTGTTCCTGCGCGCCTTGCGCCATCTGCTGACCGGCGACCTCACCGTGCCCGACGGAGTCGATGCTCGCAGCATCCAGGACCTGACAGCATCCGAGCGGGTCTCCATCGTCCCGCTGCTCGCGCTGAGCGTCGCCGTCGGCCTGCTGCCGTGGCTGCTGCTCGACGTCGTCGGCCCGGCGGCCGACGACCTGGTCGCCCTCGTCGCCAGGTAGGCCGCCGTGATGCCGATGCACGAGGACCCCCTCGCCCTGCTGCCCGAGATCATCTTGCTGGTCGCCGCGGTCGGTGGGCTGCTCCTGGGCCTGTGGACGCCTCAGCGGGCCCAACGGCGCGTCGCCGTCGTCGCCGCGACCGGCTGCCTCGGCAGTGCTGCGGCCGCGCTATCGACGCTCGCAGGACCTGCCCGCACGGTGTTCGCCGGGACCTGGACCGTGGACGCGACCACCACCGTCGTGCGCCTCGCCGCAGCGTCAGCCGCGCTCGCCGTCGTCGTCCTGCTGCGCACCGAGATCTCCGGGCACCCGCGCGAGACCGAAGCCTATGTCCTGGTCCTGCTGGCCGTCCTCGGCGCCGACGCCCTCGCCGCCGCGAGCGACGCCCTGATGCTCGTGGCCGCGTTCCTGCTGGCGAGCGTGCCGCTGTACGCCCTGGCCGGGTTCCGCAAAGACGCCCGTGCCACCGAGGCCGCGCTCAAGTACTACCTCCTCAGCGCCCTCGTCGGCGTCGTGCTCCTGGTCGGCGTCACCGCGCTCGTCCTGGACGGAGGGCGGACGACCTACGCGCTGCTCGGCGGCACCACGGCGAGCACCGCGCCCGCCCTCGTCGCGGTCGCTGCGCTCGGGTTGCTCACCGCCGTGCTGTTCAAGGCCGGTGCCGTCCCGGTGCACTTCTGGGTGCCGGACGTGCTCGACGGCACCAGCCCGGCCATCGCGGCCTGCATCTCCACCATCCCCAAGCTCGGAGCCCTCGCCGCAGCCTTCCGTCTCGTCGACGAACCGTTCGCAGACGCCCCGGCCGGCCTCCCGGTCGTGGTCGCCGTCGTGGCCGCCGCGAGCATGACGCTGGGAAACCTGGCGGCGTTCTGGCAGCAGTCGCTGCTACGCCTGCTCGCCTACTCCACCATCAGCCAGGTCGGCTACCTGCTCATGATCGTGGCCGCCGCCGGTGCGGATCTCGCCGCCCCGGCCCTGCAGCTCTACCTCGCCGCCTATGCCACGACGAACATCGGGGCGTTCGCGGCAGCGGCATCTCTGCCGCGACGCACCACCCTGATCGGCTGGGCCGCGGGGGTCGCGGGGCGGCCGTGGCTCCTCGTGAGCCTGGTCGTCTGCCTCCTTGGCCTCGTAGGCACACCGCCGACCGCGGTCTTCCTCGGAAAGTTCGCGGCGTTCACCACGGCAGCAGACCAAGGATTCGCCTGGCTAACCGTGCTGGCAGCCGCCAACTCCGTCGCCAGCCTGTTCTACTACCTTCGCTGGATCGCGCCGGCCTTCCGCGCCACGGCCTCAGCCCGTCCCGCACGAGGGACGGCTTCCGCACCGGCTGCTGCCGTGCTGCACGTAGCGGCCGTGGCGAGCCTGCTTCTCGGCATCACGGTCGGGCTGATGGCCACCTACCCGTAGGTCTCCACAGATGACCACCAGAGCACCGAGAAGGCCACGGGTCACTGCTACCTGCCGGTGATCGGTGCGTTCGCAGCCGCTGTGACCGTGAGGTCCACGGTCCCGACCGCAGGCAGCGCTCGGCGCACGGCGTGCTCGGCGGCGGCCGCCGTCCGGTCAGCGCCTGCGACCGTGGTGCCAGCGGGCAGGAGCAGTCTGGCCTGGACGGCGAGGCGATGGCCGGTCCACCGAAGTCGGACGTCTTCGACGCCGACGATCCCGGGCTCGGATTCGAGGGCACGCCGGGCGCGGTGGGTGAGGTCAGGGTCGATGCCGTCCAGGAGGCGGCGCCCGACGTCGCGGGCGGTGCCCCACAGCAGGATGAGGATGGCGGCGGTGATGAGCAGGCCCACGAGGGGGTCGGCGATCGGGAAGCCGGCCCAGACGCCGACGACGCCCAGGACGACGGCCAATGATGTGAACCCATCGGTGCGGGCGTGCACGCCGTCGGCGACCAACGCGGCCGAGCCGATGCGGCGTCCGACCCGCATCCGGTAGACGGCGACGGCCTCGTTTCCAGCGAACCCGACGACGCCCGCGGCCATGACCCAGCCGAGGTTGTCCAGGGGCTGCGGGTCGGCCAGGCGACGGATCGACTCGACGCCGGCGACGACGGCGGACAGGGCGATCATCGCGACGATGAACAGACCGGCGAGGTCTTCGGCGCGTCCGTACCCGTGGGTGTATCGCGTGGTCGCTGCGCGGCGGCCGAGGACGAACGCGATCCACAGCGGGACCGCGGTCAGTGCGTCGGAGAAGTTGTGGATCGTGTCCGCGAGCAGCGCGACCGACCCGCTGATCGCGACGATCCCCAGTTGCGCTGCAGCGGTGATGCCGAGCACGACGAGGCTGACCTTGACTGCTCGTACGCCCTCGTTGCTGGCCTCCAGAGCATCGTCGATCGAATCGGTGACGTCGTGGGAGTGCGGCACGAAGTCCTCGTGCAGCCAGCCCTTGAGGCCCGTCGGGTGGGTATGCCCATGCACATGGTCGTGGTGTTCCTCGGGCCGGACGTCCTCGCTCACGACGGCCGCCCGTGGTCGGGGTGGGCATCGTGGTGGGCCGGCTCTGCGTCGACGGTGTGCTGAGCCTGGAACACTGCCTGGGTCACCAGGGTGCGGGCGTGCTCGTCGACCAGCGAGTAGAAGACCCGGTTGCCTTGCTGACGCGCCCGCACGATCCGTCCCCATCGGAGCTTGGCCAGGTGCTGGGATACCGCGGTCGGGGACATGGCCACGACGTCAGCCAGGTGGTTGACCGAGAGCTCCTCGCCCCGCAGCGCCAGCACGATCCGGATGCGCGTCGCATCGGCCAGCAGGGTGAAGACCTCAGCGGCTAGGTCCACGTACTGCGACGCTACTCCGAATGTGCACATCTTCACATCTTCGTTCATACGCAGATACTACCGCGGTGCCGACGACTGCGGCCGGGTATGTGAAAGGGAAGCTATACCCCGCACGGGTACGCCTGCGTGAGGAAAGTGAAGGGCCCCACCTGGCTGGTGGGGCCCTTCACGCGTCAGCCGACGCGGATGTAGGTCGGGTTGGACTGCCAGATCTGCCCGTACCGGACGGTCTTGCCGGGTGAGGGCGCCTCGATCTGCATGTTGTCCCCGGCGTAGATGCCGATGTGGCCCGGGCTCCAGATCAGGTCACCGGGTTGTGCCTGGTCGCGGGAGATGACGGTGCCTGCATACCGCTGCTCGGAGGACGTGCGGGGCAGGTTGATGCCGACCTGGGCGTACACGTAGGACGTGAACCCGGAGCAGTCGAATCCTGCCGGTGTGGTCCCGCCCCATTGGTAGGGCACGCCGAGGTATTGCATCGCGACGCTGACCACACTCGAGCCCGCCGCGGACGGCGGAAGGTCGACGGGAGCCTGGGCCGCACCGGTGCCCGCCTGCTCTTGCGGAGAGGGAGCGCGCTCCTGGCTGCGGGATGAGCGGTCCTGGCGTTCCGGCTCCAGCTCCGGCTCGGGTTCGGGTTCGGGGGCGGGGGTGACCGCGACCGGTGCCTGTTCGATCAAGAACGCGGCGTCGGCTGAGACGGTGACCGCTGGGGCGGCGCTGAGCGCCTGGCGGGCGGGCTCGGTCAGCGCGCTCAGGTTGACGCTGGAGACGGCCTTGGGGCGGTCGGTGTTCGGTGCGGCGCTGGCCGGTGCCGCGAACACCGACACGAGCAGGCCAGATCCTGCCGCGAGCAGGGCGCCCTTGCGGGCGGTGTTGGCTGATCCTTCCTGGGCTGCGCGGGCTATCGGGGTCAGGGGTGTGATGGGTCGGTGGGACGCGCGGTGGCGTCCCGGCTTTCGTGCGGTCATGGTGTTCTCCTTCGCGCCTGCGGGGTGAGCTGTCGGGTTCGGGTCGGAGAGTGACCCGGCCTCACCGCTGGGTGCGGTGCGGCTTCACCCCGAGGGCACCGTGGTGCCCGGTTGAGTGGTTCCCCCGTCCCTGTCATGGGTGTTGGTGGTGTGCTCCAAGAGGTGACAGGGTTCGGCGCTCTCTTGGATCCCTCGCGGATGTCCCGGGAGGAGCATGGGGTGGTTCGCCGCGCGCGACCGTGCGGGCACGGTCGGTTCGCGGCGGGTGGGGCGGGATTGGTCTGTCGGCGCGCGGCCGGCCGGTGTCTCACCCGGTCTCCTGGCCGAGCACCGGGTCCCAGCTCGCGCCGAGGTCGCGGCTGGTGAACAGGCCGGTGTCGGTGACGATGACAATCCACGGCTGGTTCCCGGGACTGTCGTCGGGCACATAGGTCATGGCCTGCACCTGGCCGGGAGTGGCTCCGTGCGCGGTCCAAGGCTCCACGCCTGGGGTGCTGGTCCACACGGTGCCGCTTGGGTCCAGGCCGATCAGCTCGGCCCCGAGCCCTGCCTCGACGAACGCGAGGGTGGGCGCGTCCCGGTCCGGGGTGAACGTCTGTCCCGCGTCGTGGCTGACCTGCAGGCCTGTCGGTGTGGTGACCAAGACGGTTTCCGGGTCGCCGTCCATGACGTGCACGTCGCGAGCCGGCACGGTTGCCCCCGGTGTCCAGGTTGCTCCGGAGTCGTCGCTGATCAGCAGGCGGGAGGTAGCCGAGTCCAGGCCGACGACGCGCACGGTGCCAGCACTGGTGGTCGCGGTGCTCAGCGCGTGGAAGTCGACCTCCCCGGTCAAGGAGACCTGCTCCCAGGTCGCGGCACCGTCGGTGCTGCGGATCAGGCCCAGGTTGTGCGCCTTCAGGTCGGTCTGCTCCCCCGGCGCGGGGTGGCCGGAGGCGTAGATGGTGCCGTCGACCGCGAGGGTCATGCCCATCGTGTCTTGTCGGCCTTCCCCGGCCCGCTCCGGTCGTGCTGGTTCGTCGCCGAACGGGTCCGGCACGGTCCATACCCCGGTGTGGGTCGCGACCAGGATGGTGTTGTCGACCGGGTCGACCTGCACGTCGTGCACGTGGCCGAACTCGGCCACGTCCTGTGGCGGCTGGCTCGTGGGGGTGTTCGCAGGCGGCGGGGTTGGGGTGCAGGCGGCCAGCAGCAGTACGGTTCCTGCTGCTGCGCACCGGCTCGCCCATCTCTTCAGGGCAGGGTTCATCGAGGCAGTCCTTCGGAAAGGACCCGCGGTGCGTGCGCGACGCAGTGCACGCGCCGCGGGGCGAGGGTCACAACGAGGCGAGCAGGTCTTCCATGGTGGAGATCTCGGCCTGCTGGGTGTCGACGATCTGCTGCGCCATCGCGACGGCGTCCTCGTTCTTGCCCTCGTCCACCTCGGTCTGAGCCATCTCGATGGCGCCCTGGTGGTGGACGATCATCTGCTCGAGGAACAGGCGCCCTGCCTCGGCGCCCTGCGCGTCCTGCAGGGCCTGCATGTCCTCGTCGCTCATCATCCCGTCCATGGACCCGTGGTCCATGGAGTCCATCGAGTCGAACTCCGGAAGCGGCGAGCCCCACTCCCCGAGCCAGGTCGTCAGCTGCTCGATCTCGGGTCCCTGGGCGTCCTTGATCTGGTTCGCCAGGTCGGTGATCTGAGGGTCGACGATCTGAGGGTCGACGCCCTCCTTGGCCACGATGACGTCGGACATCTCGATCGCCTGCTCGTGGTGAGGAACCATCATCCGGGCGAAGTCGACGTCCTGCTGGTTGAACCAGTCGCCCTCTGCCGGGCTCTCCTGCTCCCCGGCCTCGGTCGAGGACATCGACGCCATGTCGTGCCCGGGCTCGTCGTCGTTCGAGCACGCCGCGAGACTCGCGGCGGTAACCAGCGCGATCGCCGGAACAAGCACACGCTTGAAGTTCATGGGAAAGGACCTCTCAAGTCAGCACCTAGAAACCACACACGGGCCCCACAAGAAGGGGGCATGAAACGGTCGACGCGCGCGTCGACGGCGTGTGGTTCCTACGTTCGAGAGATCCCCAGGACGTACAGCGACGGTGCGGCACCGGCGACCGTCGGCGTCCAGCGAGCCTCGACCAGGGGCGACCACACCGGAGCAAGACGCGCCAGCAGGCTCGCTCCCGGGCGGGTGAAGGCCAGCAGCGCGACCAGCACCATCAAGCACATGGCAGACGCCATCTCGTGGCCCCCGCAGTCGGTGCACCCGCCCGGCGCGTCGTGTCCGTGCGCCCCGGTCTCCTGCGCCCCGACCTCTGAGGTCGGGGCGTCGTGGTGATCGGGGCTGGCCATGATCGCCGCCGCGGGACCCACGTGCGTGTTGGCCGACCCGCTCATCGCATGCATCGTCACGACGCCCAGCAGGAGCGCCGCGATCAGCAGGGCACCCGAAAGCCCTCGCCGGCGACCGGCGAGCAGCGAGCGGAACGATGCCATGAGGTTCATGTCCCGGTCAGCCTAACCACTGCCCCCGCAGTTCTTCCAAGACCAGCCCTCGCCACGGGCTCATCCGAGCGCGGACAGAAGCTCTCGGCACGCCTGCTCGCACGCCCGGCACGAGCGCGCGCACACCGCGCAGTGCTCGTGCATCTGCGTGCTACTCACACTTGGCCCCGCACGCGACGCACACCGCCACGCACGCGTGCAGCTCTGCGCGCAGGACCCGCATCACCGCCGGCAACTTCCGGGTCCTCGACCGCCTCGCCACCCAGATCGAACGCATCCAGCAGGTCAACGACCTCCACGTGCTCACCCCCGAGATCGTCGACGCCGCCCGAGAAACTCTCCTCATCGGCCACTGATCGATCCAAGAACCACGCCATCGAGCGTCGTAACTCACACGCCGGGTAGAAACCGTCGCAGAACGAGCGTCCGGAAACTCTGCCGCCGCAGAGCGCGAACCGGGGGGTTTTCGCCACCGCCGCCTGCACCGCCCGATCGGGCAGCGCGCTCTGCCCTGCCAGGTAGCCGACCGGCCCTGAACACGACGCCACTGCCGGGCCACGCTGTCTTCACCAGCGTGTTCTCTAGGAGGCGACGACGACATGACGACGTATCTCTCTCCCGGCGTGTATGTGGAAGAGGTCGAGGCCGGCTCCCGGCCCATCGAGGGGGTCGGTACGTCGGTCGCGGCGTTCGTCGGACTCGCGGCCAAGGGTCCGGTGAACGAGCCGACGCTCGTGTCCAACTGGTCCCAGTTCTCGCAGACGTTCGGTGACTTCGTACCCGGCTCGTACCTCGCGCACTCGGTGTACGGGTACTTCCTCAACGGCGGCGGCAACTGCTACGTGGTCCGGATCGGCGGGGCGGCGCCCGCGTCGTCGGGCCGTGGCAAGAACGCCCCGAAGGCGCTCGCGGGACCGCCGGTGGCGGCCCTGGGCGGCTACCGGGTCACCGCGCTCGACGGCACCACGTCCGGCAAGCCGAAGAAGATCTCCGTCGAGGTCGCGGACGCCGGCGGCGACTCCGCGCCCGACGACCAGTTCAAGCTCGTGATCAAGGTCGACGGCAAGGAGGCGGAGTCCTTCGACAACGTCACGACCAAGCGCGGCGCGGACAACGTCGCGACGAAGGTGAAGGCGGACTCGAAGATCATCATGATCGAGGAGGTCGCCCAGGGCAGCGCGCTCATGAAGCCGGACAAGGGCGCCGTCGAGCTCGTGGCACCCGAGCCCGAGCCCGAGCCGCCGTCGACGGACGACCTCGGTGCCGAGGACTACATCGGCGACGCGGCCGACCGCACGGGCTTCAGCGGCCTCGAGGCGATCGACGACGTCACGATCGTCGCGGTCCCCGACCTCGTCGCGGCGCTCGAGCAGGACGCGATCGACCTGGAGACGTTCCAGGCCGTCCAGCTCGCGATGATCGCGCACTGCGAGCTCATGGGCGACCGCATGGCGATCCTCGACCCGCCGCCCGGTCTGAACGCCCAGCAGGTCAAGGAGTGGCGCGTCTCCGGAGCCGGCTACGACTCGAAGTACGCGACCCTCTACTGGCCGTACGTGAAGATCTTCGACCCGCTGTCGGGGACCAACGTGTTCGCTCCGCCGTCGGGGCACATGGCGGGCCTGTGGGCGCGCAACGACGGCGAGCGCGGCGTGCACAAGGCGCCGGCGAACGAGGTCGTCCGCGGTGCGATCACCCTGCAGACGAACATCACCCGCGCGGAGAACGACCTGCTCAACCCGGTCGGGATCAACTGCATCCGCGCCTTCCCCGGCAGGGGCGTGCGGGCGTGGGGTGCGCGCACCCTCTCGTCCGACCCGGCGTGGCGCTACATCAACGTGCGACGCCTGTTCAACTACCTCGAGGAGTCCATCCTCGTCGGGACGCAGTGGGTCGTGTTCGAGCCCAACGACCCGGCGCTGTGGGCGCGGATCCGCCGCACGATCGCGAGCTTCCTCGTCAACGAGTGGCGCAAGGGCGCGCTGTTCGGGCTCACGCCCGACGAGGCGTTCTTCGTCAAGTGCGACTCCGAGACCAACCCGGCCGAGGGCATCGACGCCGGCCAGGTCGTGTGCCAGGTCGGGATCGCCCCGGTGAAGCCCGCGGAGTTCGTCATCTTCCAGCTGTCCCAGTTCTCGGGCGGCACGAGCCTCGTCGCCGAGTAGCGCGACCGGCCTTCCTGACATCCACCGCACACAAGGAGCGCATCATGCCACTCGCCGACCCCCTCGACTCGTCCGCCGCGAACGGGTTCATCGTGACGATCGACGGGATCCAGGTCCCGAAGGTCGTCGAGGTCAGCGGCATCAAGGCCGAGGTCGAGAAGATCGAGCACAAGCAGCAGACGTCCGACGGCAAGTACGTGGTCCGCAACCTCATCGGACGGCCGAAGGCCGGCGAGTTCACGGTGACGCGCGGGCTCACCGACAGCAAGACGATCTCGGACTGGCTCAAGACCGTCATGGCGGGCGACGTGAAGGGGTCCCGCAAGACCGCGTCGGTCGCCTTCCTCGACTACGCGGGCACCACGCTGCAGTCGTACAACTTCACGAACTGCTGGGTGTCGAGCGTCGAGGTCTCCGCGATGAAGGCAGGGGCCACGGAGCCGGCCACCGAGAAGTTCACCGTCTCCTACGACGAGATGACGGTGGCCTGATGCAGCGCGGTCCAGCCCTCGAGACCCTGGACCGCGACGCGCCGGGCGAGCAGGAGACGCCCGGCGCCGGGCGGTCGTCGGGGACGCCCGCGCCGTTGCGCACGGAGTTCGACTTCGAGCTCCCGCGCGGGTTCGTCGACGCCGACGGGGTGCGCCACACCCGCGGCACCATGCGCCTCGCCACGGCCCGTGACGAGCTGCTGCCGCTGTACGACTCGCGCGTGCAGGAGAACGCCGCGTTCACCACGGTCGTCCTGCTCAGCCGGGTCATCACCTCGCTGGGCTCGATGTCGAGCATCTCCACGAACGTCGTGGAGAACATGTTCGCGTCCGACGTCGCGTTCCTGCAGGACTTCTACCGCCGGGTCAACGCCGAGGGCCACACGAAGGCTGCGGTCACGTGCCCCGAGTGCTCGCACCGCTTCACCATCGACCTCGCCGGCGGCCGCCTGGGGGAATCGTGACGTACGCGACCGACCGGCTGTACGAGGAGATCGCGTACGTCGCCTTCCACTTCCACTGGTCGCCGGACGACATCCTCGACCTCGAGCACGGCGTCCGGCAGCGGTACGTGCGCGAGATCTCGAAGATCAACACGCGCCTGTCCGAGGGGGGCTGAGGCGTGCGCTGGCCGTGGAGCCGCCGGGCGGCACGGCCGGGGGCGTCGGCGGGATCCGGCACGGCCACCGTGCCCGACGCCGGTCCGGCCGGTCCCGCGAGCGCGAGACCGCACGTGGGGTGGGCCTTCGTCCCACCCCTGCAGCGCACGCTGGGAGATCTCCGGACGACGACGGCGCCGACCGAGTTCGCGTCGTCCCTCGCGTCATGGTCGAACCCGACGTTCGTCGGGTCCATGGGGCACGCGGTGGACCACCGTGCGCCGTCGGGAGTCGTGGACGGCGACGGGGCGCGGCAGGTGCAGCGGGTCGTCGTCTCGTCCGACGACGAGCTCGCGCTCCTGATGCCCGAGGTCGCACCCGCGGAACCCGCGCCCGTAGAAGCGGCGGCGGCCTTGCCCGGCCCGGCCGTGCCGCGACGTTCCACCCCGCTGACCAGCGCCGCCTCCGTGATGGACCGCCTGCCGGCGAGCCGGCCGGTCGTCGTGGCCCGCACGGCGGCCGACCGCACGGTCACATCCCCCACCGTCACGGCACCCACGGGCACGGCACCCACGGTCACGCCTCCTGCACCTCCCTCGACCCTCTTCTCTTCCGCGCCGCCGCCCGCGGCACCGGCCGGGCTCGATACCGCGCACGCACCTGTCGAGCCCTCCCCGCCCGCCGCGCCACCGGCCGGACTCGCGATCGCGCACGCCCCGATCGGGGCCCCCGGGGCACCCGACGCGCCCGCAGCCCTGACGCCGCCGACGGTCACGGGAGGGCGCGTGGCCGGTGGACAGACCGTGCAGCGCACGGTCGGCTCGCCACGCCCGTCGATGCCCGACGTCGCCCCCGCCGTCGGTCCTCCCGTCCCGGTCCTCGCCGAGGCGGGGTTCTCGGACGGGAGCGGGATCGTCGTGCCGCTCAGAGCAGCTCCCGGCGGGGTGGAGCACGACTCGCCGAGCACCGCTGCCGCGTCGAGCAGCGCTGCCGCACCGGGCGACGTCGGCCTCCCCGCCACGCCTGGCGTCCCGCGTGCGCCCGGCGGGCTCGACGTACCCCAGAGGCTCGACGCACCCCAGAGGCTCGACGTACCCCAGAGGCTCGAGGTACCCGAGCGGCTCGTGGGTGTGCCTGCGCCGGTGCAGAGGGCCACGGGACCCGGGGCGACCCGCCGGCTCGGCCTCGGCGCACCGATGACAGCGGCCGAGCTGTCGCTCGGCCGGTCGCCCGCGGCACCCGTCGTCGCCCCCGGACCGGCCGGAGCGGACGTCGCGCCCCCTCAGGCGTCCCCTGCCAGCGACGGCGAGCCGACGTCCTCCGGACCGGGACGCACTGCCGTGGCCGCCTCCGCGTCCCGTCCCGCACCGTCGGCGCCGTCGCCTGCGGAGAGCCCGGACGTGCCGACGCTCGGCGCCGTGCAGCGTTCTGCGCGCGCCGGGGACGACGACACGCACGTGCTGGCCCCGACGACCGGCACCCTCGCACCGGTGGCACCGGCCGAGCCCGGACCTGCCGAGCCCGGACCGGCCACGCCCGGACCGGCCACGCCCGGACCGGCCGCGCCCGGACCGGCTGCACCCGGACCTGCCACGCCCGGACCGACTCCACCCGGAACGGCGACGGCCGAACGGCTCTCGGTCGCCGCGGGACCGGTCGAGGACGCGCGCGGGGAGTCGTCCGGAGTACCCACGTCTCCGCCGTCGGACGCGACGAGCCCAGGAACGGCAGTGTTCGTGAGTCGGGTCGTGGCACCGGACGTCGCCGGCGACGTGCCGGTGCTCGGCAACAGGTCGACCGTCGCCCCCGCGGTCGAGACGGCGACCTTCTCGACGCGGGCCGGTACGGTGCCGCGTCCAGCCGCCTCCCCGAGTCGACGAGCACCCTCCGCGGCCGAGGGCCGCAGCGTCCAGCGCGCGTCCGGGCTCCCGGTGCCGCCCGCTGCCGCGGCACCCGGGTCGGCCCCGGCGCCGAACGCTCCGGCCACGTCGATCCCGGTGTCGCGCGTCGCCGCCACGTCGGCGCCGCTCGCGACCCCCGAACCCCGCGACGCCGTGCCGGACCGAGTGCTCGAACCGCGCAGCCGTCGTTCGGCGCCCGACGCATCCGCGACCGCAGGCACGATCGTGTCACCGCCGAGTGCCAGCATCCCCGCCTTCCCCGTCGTCGTCTCACGCACCGGCACCGGCACCGGCACCGGCACCGGCACCGGCACCAGTGCTTCTGCTGGTGCCCCGACGGCCGGCCTCCCGCGCGGGGCCGGCGGGAGCACGGTCACGGGAGGTGCCTCGGTCGAGGTCCAGCGCTCGAGAGAGAGCCTCGTGGTCCCGGGCCCGGGGACCCGTCCCGCTCCGGGGCTCGCGCGGGTACGACGCTCGGCGGCCCATGGCGAGGGCTCGCCCGTGGCACCGCCGAGGACGCTCGCGGACGGCACTCCCGTCACGCAGCGCATCCCGGTCGAGGCGACCACCGGCGCCGCGTCGTCCCGTGGCCCGCTGACCGACGTCGCGCCGCACGTGCCCGGCCGGCCCGCCGACGTCGGGCTCGTTGCGACGGGTCGCGCGGCACCGACGAGGTCCGCCCGCCCGGTCCTGGCGCAGCGGTCGTCGTCAGGTGGAACGGCCACGCGGCCCGCGCCGGCACCGGTGCGGGTCCCGGTCGTGAGCAGCTCGTGGCCGGAGGCGCGCAGCCAGGCCGACCCCACGGACCCGGTCGGCCCGGTCGGCCCGGTCGCCACTCTCCACGCGTCCGTCGCGCAGGGTCCGGTCGTCGCCCGCGCGCGGGACTGGACGGCCGCGACGACGACACCTCGACGGTTGCGCTCGGCGCTCGGCGGTCACCGTGGCACGGCGGGGCAGGCCGCGGCCGCACCCCGCGCGGTCTCGGCGGCGCTCGCACCGCCCCAGGCACTGCTGGAACCGCACGGCGCGGACGTGGCGGACGGCGGCGTCGGGCACCTCGCGGCGCTCGCCCCGGCGGCACGGTCGGCGCCGTCGGTGCCCACCCCGCTCGTGCCCCCCACGACGCCCGTGCTCCCGTCGCTCGCGGTCCGTGCCGCACAGCCGGCACCTGCGGCTCCGGCTGCTCCCGCGGCTCCCGCGCCGGTGCCGGCGCCCGCCGCGGCGGCACCGCCGAGCCCGCCGACTCCCCAGGTGCCTGCGCGCGCGGACTCCGCGGCCGCACCGCAGGCGGCGGCGTCCGGCGCCACGCGCGTCGCGACGGACGAGGCGACCCTCGACGACCTCGTCCGCCGCCTGACCGACCCGCTGCTGCGGCGCCTGCGCCACGAGCTGCTCGTCGACCGCGAGCGCCTCGGCCTGCGGACCGACCGGAGGTGGGAGCGATGACGATCTACGAGGACACGACGCTCGCCGTCGGGATCCGGTACCGGATCTTCCTCGACGACTGGAACCTGGGGCTGTTCGGCTCGTGCTCGGGTCTGGGCGCCGAGGTGACGGTGGAGACGCGTGAGGAGGGCGGCAACAACGGGTCGGTGTGGCAGTTCCCGACGCGCCTGCGCTTCCCGAACGTCACGCTCACGCGGCCGCTGAACAAGGACAGCGCCAAGATCGGCGAGTGGTTCACGACCATGGTCACGAGCGGCTACAAGTTCGGGACCGCGACCATCGACGCGATGACGGCGGCGGGCGACGAGGTCGCCCGGTTCGGGCTGATGGGCATCGTGCCGGTCCGCTGGTCGGGCCCGACGCTCTCGACGACCGACTCGAACGTGGTGGTCGAGTCGGTCGAGATCGCGCACCACGGGTTCGTGCCGCCGAAGGCCGGGGGGTGAGCTGACGATGGCCGCACCGGTCGGCCTCGAGGCCGCGGGAGCCGGCGCCTCGGGCGCGGGCTCCAAGCTCGAGCACGCGTACCTGCTGCTGTTCGAGCCGTCGAAGGACGGCTCGCTCGCGAAGCCGGGACCGGAGATCGGGCGCATCGCGTTCCAGTTCAACCCGACCGAGCTCGCGCTCGAGAAGGCGGCGACGTGGACCCGTCCGACGAACCCCGGCAACCGGCGCTCCAGCCCGCCGCAGTTCCAGGGCCCGGCGCCGTCGCGCCTGTCCCTCGAGATGTTCTTCGACGCGTCGCAGGACCACGACGACGCCGTGGTCAAGGCGGTGGAGAAGCTGTTCACGAGCTGCGTCCCGACGTCGGCGTCGCACGACCAGCGCAAGGACTCCCCGCCGTGGGTGCTGTTCCGCTGGGGGAGCCTGACCGGGTTCCTCGCGTACATCAGCAGCGTCCAGGTGCGCTACACGCTCTTCACGTCGAGCGGGCTGCCGATCCGGGCGGTGTGCACGGCGACGCTCGAGGAGATCGCCGGGGAGGCGCCGCGGCAGAACCCGACGTCGGGCGGGCTGGTCCCGCACCGCGAGCACACCGTCGTGCATGGCGAGACGCTGGCCGGGATCGCGTACCGCGAGTACGGCGACCCGGCGCTGTGGCGCGCGGTCGCGGAGGCGAACGGCATCGACGACCCGTTCCGGCTGGGCGCCGGGGACCGGGTGCTGCTCCCGGCGGCGGAGGACCTGCGGGACCCGGCGATCGGGCGGCGTGGCGCGGGGGTGGTCGCCGGTGCACGGTGAGGAGCACAGCGCGCAGCTCGTGGTGAAGGTCGACGGCCGTGAGCTGCCGGCCGACGTCCACCCGTACCTGACGAGCGCCGTCGTGGACGCCCGCCGCGACGCGCCCGGGCTCTTCGTCCTGCACCTGGCCGACGAGCACGGCGTGCTCCTGGACAAGGCAGGCATCCGCATCGGCTCGGTGGTCGCGCTGCAGGTCCAGCTCAGCGGCTCGGGCGGCCCGACGCCGCTGGCCACCGGCGAGGTGACGTCGCTCGAGACCGAGATCGGGCCCGGCGGACGACGCACCACGGTGCGCGGGTTCGACAAGGGGCACCGCCTCGCGGGCTCGCGTCGCACGGCGACGTACGTCGGCATGTCCGCGTCCGACGTGGTGAGCAAGATCGCGGGGGAGCACGGGCTGTCGGGCGGCCGGATCGAGGCGACCACCGGCAAGCTCGATCACCTGTGGCAGCCGAACATCAGCGACTGGGACATGCTCCAGCGGCTCGCCGACATGTCGGGGTCGGTGGTCGGCGTCAGCGACGGCCGCCTCGACTTCCGGAGACCCACGGCGGCGACGGGCGCACCGGCGGGGGCGACGGGCTCGCGCCAGGACCCGCTCGTGGTCGAGCAGGGGGTCAACCTGCTCGACCTGCGCGCGACGGTGACCGCCGCGTCCCAGGTGTCCAAGGTCGAGGCACGGGGCTGGGACCCGAAGACGAAGAAGGCGGTCGTGGCGAGCGAGACCCCCGCGACGAACAGCGCCCGGCTCGCCGCGACGGACCCGGCACGGCTGGGCAAGGTGTTCGGCGGGGCTCCGCTCGTGGTGTCGAGCACGGGGCTCGCGACGCAGCAGCAGGCGGCGGCGAGCGCGAAGACCGTCTCCGACCGGGTCGCGGGTGGCTTCGCCGAGATCGAGGCGACCGTGCGGGGCAACCCGCAGATCGCCGTCGGGCGCCCGATCGCGCTCGCCGGGTGCGGGGACCCGTTCGACGGCAAGTACGTCGTGAGCTCCGTGCGCCACGAGTTCTCGGGCGAGCTCGGGTACCGGACCCACCTGACCGTGTCGGACGCGTCCGACCGGTCGACGTACGGCACGGTCGCGGGCCCGGCCCGCGGCGGGGCCCGCGGGGCGGCGCTGTACCCGGCGGTGGTCACGGCGACGAAGGACCCGGACAAGGCGGGTCGCGTCAAGGTCAAGATCCCCGCGCTCCACGACTCGCTCGAGAGCTGGTGGGTGCGCGTCGTGTCGCCGGGCGCCGGGAAGGAGCACGGGCTGTTCGCGCTGCCCGAGGTCGGGGACGAGGTCCTGGTGGCGCTCGCGGAGGGCGAGCTCGACCAGCCGTACGTGCTCGGGGGGCTGTACAGCCCCGTCGACGTGCCGCCCGCGCCGGGCCAGAAGGCGGAGTACGTCGACGCGAACAGCGGCGAGGTCACCCGCCGCTGCCTCGTGTCGCGCAGCGGCATGTACGTCGAGCTGGTCGACGCGGCCCGCGACGAGCGCATCGTGCTGTCGGACAAGGACGGCAAGGTCCAGGTGGTGATCGCGAAGAAGCCGGACGCGGCGATCGAGATCACGTCGTCGGGGCCCGTGACGGTCAACGCGAAGCAGAAGGTCGAGGTGACGGCCGAGCAGGACGTCACGTGCACCTCGAAGACCGGGAACGTCACCGTGAAGGGCGTCAAGGTCGCGCTCCAGGGCACCAGCGAGATCGACCTCAAGGCGCCGAAGGTCTCGATCACCGCCGACGCGCAGCTCGCGCTCAAGGGTGCCATGGCGACGCTCGCCGGCACCGGTACCACGGAGGTCTCGTCGTCGGGCGTCACGACCGTGAAGGGATCGCTCGTGAAGATCAACTGACGCGACGGGACGCAGGGACGGGTACGGCGGGGATCGACGAGGACGAAGGAGGAGCCGTGGGCCAGGAGTTCATCGGGGCGGGCGTGGGGTTCCCGCTGCGGACCGACCGTACGGGGCGCATCGCGCTCGTGCACCGGACGCAGGAGATCGAGGAGAGCATCCGGCTCATCCTCGCCACCGCCCCGGGGGAGCGGCCCATGCGCCCCGAGTTCGGCTGCGCGGTGCACGACTACGTCTTCGCGCCCGCCGACGCGGGGACGGCGGGCGACATCGCCTACGCGGTCCGGGTCGCGCTCGAGCGGTGGGAGCCCCGCGTCGAGCTGCACGACGTGCTCGTCCGGTTCGACCGCGCCGACCAGGGCGTGCTGTACATCGACGTCCGGTACGCGCTGCGCGGCACCAACGACCCGCGCAACCTCGTGTTCCCGTTCTACGTCATCCCGCGCGAGACGCCGAGCGGCGGCGCGCTGCTCGACGTCGGGGCGGGTGAGTGACGTGCTGCCCTCCCCGGACCTCGACGACCGCCGTTTCCAGGACCTCGTCGACGACGCGAAGCGCATGGTCCAGGCCCGGTGCCCGGAGTGGACGGACCACAACGTCTCCGACCCGGGCGTGACCCTCATCGAGACGTTCGCCTTCATGACGGACCAGCTCCTGTACCGGCTCAACCGCGTCCCCGACCGTCTCTACGTCGCGTTCCTCGAGCTCCTGGGGATCACGCTGCACCCGGCGACCGCAGCGCGTGCGGACGTCGTCTTCTGGCTGTCCGCGCCGCAGGACGAGCCGGTCGAAGTACCCGCCGGGACCGAGGTCGCGACCGTCCGCACCGAGCGGGAGGACGCCGTCGTCTTCCGGACCACGGCTGACCTCACGGTGCCGCCGCGCAGCCGCGCGCACCTCGTCAGCAAGGGAGCCGACGCCGC
Organism: Cellulosimicrobium arenosum; assembly: GCF_014837295.1. Classification (GTDB taxonomy): domain Bacteria; phylum Actinomycetota; class Actinomycetes; order Actinomycetales; family Cellulomonadaceae; genus Cellulosimicrobium; species Cellulosimicrobium arenosum. The sequence goes on along the minus strand of NZ_JACYHB010000014.1, from coordinate 91,328 downwards.
GGGCGTGCGTCGTGGGGACGCCGTGCAGACCGGGGCCGGGTTCCCGGCCTTCGGCGAACCGCCGGCACCGGGTGACGCGCTGCTCGTCGGTCTCGACGACGCCGCGCCCGGCTGCGCCGTCGTCCTGCGGTTCGACTGCGACGTGCAGGGTGTGGGCGTCGACCCGCGCCGGCCCCCGCTCGTGTGGGAGGCGTGGGACGGCGAGCGCTGGGCGCGGTGCGACGTCGACTCCGACGGGACCGGCGGGCTGAACCGCGCCGGCGACGTCGTGCTGCACCTCCCCGCGCACCACGCGACGTCCGTCGAGGACGGGCTGCGCGCCGGCTGGGTGCGGTGCCGCGTCGTCGAGCCCGAGGAAGGGGCTCGCACCTACAGCTCGTCCCCGGTGGTCCGGGACGTGTCCGCGTTCACGATCGGCGGCACCGTCGCAGCCGTGCACGCCGAGACCGTCACCGACGAGGTGCTCGGCACCTCCGAGGGGGTCCCGGGGCAGACGTTCGGGCTCGAGCGTCGTCCCGTCGTCGCCAGCGGTGGCCCGCTGACCCTCGAGGTCGCCTCCGGCGACGGCTGGCGGACGTGGACGGAGACCGACTCCTTCGCGGGTGCCGGTCCCGACGAGGCCGTGTTCACCGTGGACCGGGCGACCGGAGAGATCCACCTGCCGCCCGCGGTGCGCGACGTCGACGGCACGCTCGTCCCGTACGGCGCGGTGCCCCCCGCCGGCGCGCTCCTGCGCGTCCCCGCCTACCGCGTGGGTGGCGGGCCCACCGGCAACGTCGCGACCGGCGCCGTGCGGGTCCTGCGCGGGACCATCGGGTTCGTCGAACGCGTCGAGAACCGACGACCGGCGCTCGGCGGGGTGGACGCCGAGTCGGTCGACGAGGCGCGGGCCCGCGGCCCGCTCGCGCTGCGCACCCGGGACCGCGCGGTGACCGCGGAGGACTACGAGCACCTGACGCGCGCCGCCGCACCCGACCTCGCGCGCGTGCGCTGCGTCCCCGTCGTCGGGGCGGCGGAGGCCGTGCGCGTCCTCGTCGTGCCGGCCGTCCCGGCGGACGACGAGGGCCGACGCCGCTTCGAGGACCTCGTGCCCGACCCGGAGGTGCTCGCCCGCATCGTCGACCACCTCGAGCCGCGCCGGACCCTGGGCGCGCGGGTCGTGGTGGAGCCGCCCTTCTACCAGGGGGTGACCGTCGTCGCCCGGATCACGGCGCGCCGCCGGGCGCACCGGGTCCGGCTCGAGGTGGCGGCGACGCGGGCCCTCCACGAGTACGTCGACCCGCTCGGCGGTGGGCCCGACGGGCGGGGCTGGCCCTTCGGCCGGGCCGTCCGGGCCGGGGACGTCTACGCCGCGCTGCAGCGCGTGGACGGGGTCGAGACGATCGAGGACGTCAAGCTGTTCGCCGCCGACCCGATCACGGGCGAGCGCGGCGAGCCCGTGCAGCGCGTCGACGTCGCGCCGCACGCGCTCGCGTTCTCCTACCAGCACCAGGTCCGGGTCGTGGAGCAGCCATGAGCTCCGGGTCGACCGGGGGTCCGCTGCGAGGTCGCGGCGCCGTCGACGGGCTCGTGAGCCCCCACCCCGTCGCGTCCATGCTCCCGGGCGTGTACCTCGACGACGAGCTCCTCGGACGGTTCGTCACGGCGTTCGACGAGGCCCTGGCGCCCGTCTTCCTCACGCTGGACACGCTCGAGTGCTACGTCGACCCGCGCCTCGCCCCCCGGGACCACCTCGAGTGGGTGGGCCGCTGGGTCGGGGTCGAGCTCGACCCCGGCTGGGACCTCGCCCGGTGCCGGGAGGTGGTGGCCGACGCCGCCCGCACCCAGCGCCTGCGCGGGACGTCGCGCGGGGTGGCCGACGCGGTGCGCGCCGTGACCGGGGGCGACGTGGAGGTCACCGACACCGGAGGAGTCGTCGCGTCGACGACGGCGGGCGCCGACCTGCCGGGGTCCGACGGGCCGTCGTTCCACGTCCGGGTGCTCGCCGACGCACCCGGCGACGTCGACGACGCCCACGTCCGGGACGTCGTCACGCAGTCCTGTCCCGTGCACGTGCCGTACACGCTCGAGGTGGTGGAGAGACGATGACCACGACGACCATGACCTGCCCGACCTGCGGCCAGGCGAACGAGACCGGCGTCTCGTTCTGCGGGTCCTGCGGCGCCTACCTGGAGTGGGAGGAGCCCGAACGTCCGGCGGCGGCCGAGCCGGCGAGCGCCCCGGCCGCGTCTGCGGCCGTTCCTCCCGCGGCGGCGGCTTCCGGTCCGGTGGCCGCGTCGGTTCCCGGTCGTCCTGCGGACCAGGGGGTGACGACGGCCCGACCCGACGAGCCCGCCCCCGCGCCACCCGCTCCCGCGCCACCCGCCCCTGCGCCAGCTGCCCCTGCGCCACCCGCCCCGCCGTCCGATCGGGGCCGGTCGGATCCCGCCCCGCGTGCCCCCGCGGCCGTCCTGCCCGGTGCGCCCCGCGAACGCCCCGCCCCGCGCGCGCCGGAGCCCGACGAGCCACCACCGGAGGTCGGCGACCTGATCTGCGGCTCGTGCGGGACGGGCAACGTCCCGAGCCGCCACTTCTGCCGCCGGTGCGGCTCGAGCCTGACCGACGCGCGGGTGCAGGGCCGGCGGTCGTGGTGGCAGCGCGTGCTGCACCCCGACCGGAAGGCTCCCGTCGCCGGGACGCGGCCGCACCGCCGGCGGCGCCGGTTCCCGACGAAGTCCGTCGTCGCGCTCGTGGTCGTGGGAGGTCTCGCGTTCGCCGGGTACCAGCTGCGGGACCAGATCGGTGGCGGGGCCACGACGGTCCAGGACCGGCTCCAGGGCGGCGAGGTCTACAACCCGGTGGCCGTGCGCGCGTCGAGCGAGGCGAGCGACCGGCCCGCCACGCAGCTCGTCGACGGCACGAACGACCTCGCGTGGTCACCGGAGGCGCCGGGGGACGGCGTCGGGCAGGCGATGGTCTTCACGTTCGACGAGCCGTTCCGCCTGGTCAGCATCGTCGTCACGGGCGGCGCGTCCACCGTGCAGGAGGAGTACCTGCAGGGATCGAGCCCGCGGACGCTCGACGTCGTCGTCACGCGCGCCGACGGGTCGACGGGGGAGCACCGTGTGACGCTCGACGACGTCCCCGGCCCGCAGCCGTTCGACGTGGCCGAGGACGACGTGGTGGAGGTCAGGCTCACCATCGCCTCGACGTACCGGTCGAGTCCGGAGACGTCCGTCGCGGTGGCGGAGGTCGAGTTCCGGGGGCGGTCGTGACCGGTCCCTGGCCCCCGGGACCACCTGGCACGCCGAGCTCACGGAGCACCGCGCCGTGCTCGCGGCGCGCGTGCTCCGCCGCGGCGTGGTCGCCCATCGCGGTGAGCGACTCCACCAGGACCCGCCACGGCACGTCCGCCCAGCGGTTCAGCTCGATGCTGCGCCGCGCGGCGGCCACCGCACGGTCGAGATGCCCCTCGTGCATGACACCGACGGCCAGGAGCTCGGCCGCTCCCGCCGCCTGCAGCATGTACCGGTCGCGCAGCGGCACGACCCACTCGGCCGTCCCCTCCTCCGGGAGGAGGTCACCGCCGTAGGCGTCCAGCGCCTCCTGCCACGCGGCCGCGGCCGCGGCCGGCTCGTCGCGCTCGATCCGCCGCGCGCGTGCGATCCGCTGCTCGAACCGCGCGACGTCGCAGTCCGAGCCGGGCGGCAGCGGCAGCATGTAGCTCTCTCCGTCGCGTCGGACGAGCCCCTCGCCGCGTGGCGCACCGGCCGGTTCGAGCGCCCGGCGCACCGCGGAGACGTTCACGTGCAGGTTGTGCAGCGCCGGGCCCCGGTCGAGCTCGCCCCACAACGCCTCCGCGATCCGCTCGCGGTGCACCGGCCGACCGGCGTGCATCGACAGGAACCGCAAGGTCCGGCGCGCGCGGGGACGCAGCCGGGAGAGGTCGACGAGAGCGCCGTCGACCGCGATCGTGTACGCACCGAAGCACCGGACGGTCACGACCCTCCCCTGGCGGTGGACCACGGTGGGATGGGTGACCTCGGCGTCGTCCGCGGCCGGCTCGACCGGAGGTGCGGAACCCTGGGCAGACGGCGCGCGCTGCGGCGGCGCGGCAGGGTCGGGCAGACCGACCGACCGTGCGGTGGACGACGCGAGCGACAGCAGCTCGGCACGCTGGGCGGGCTTGCACCCGGCGAGCGCGACGTAGGCGAGCGCGAGCGCCCCCGGGACCTCCGCCGACCGCGCGAGACCCTCCGCCTGCTCGGCGAGGCCCTCGGCGTCGGGAAGCCCCACCTCCACCGCGCTCACGGCGAGGCGGGCGCGGGCCCACGCCTCGAGCGTCCCCGCACCGAGCACGCGGCAGCGCCGGGCCAGGTCCTCCCAGCCCTCGGGGTCCGCGACGCCTCGCCGCGAGCGCGCGATGACCTCCGACCCGGAGACGAGGAGCGCGCTCCACAGGTCACCGTCGCGCTCGCAGTGCGCGACGGTGCGCGCGACCTGGCCCCGCGCGCGCACGTCGTCGTCGAAGGCCATGACCACCCCGTGGGTGATGCGCGACAGCCAGACCAGACCGCGGCGCTCGGCCTCGGAGTGGATCCGGTCGAGCACCTCGTCGAGAGCGTCCTCGACCTCGTCGTCGGCGCCGGTCCCGTCGGCGCCGGTCCCGTCGGCGCCGGTCCCGTCCGTGCCGGTCCGCTCGACGAGCGTGGCGGTCACGAGCTGCGCCAGGAGCATGACCGTCGGGTCGGTGTCGACGTCGTTGGTCGCCGCGCGCAGGACGGCGCGGGCGCCCGCCCGGTCGCCGGCGAGGATGCGCGTGAGCCCCTCGGCCAGCGGTCTTCCCCGGGTGAGCACGGCCGTCTCCGGCAGCACGGAGAGCGGATCGCGCGCGCTCGCGGCGACGACGAGGTGGTACCAGCCGAGCCCGGGCGGTCGGGCCGGCCCGGTGAGCGGCGGGATCCGCGCGGTGCCCCGCAGCGCGTCGATCATCCCGCGGAGCACGGCGCACCGTGCGTGGTCCGAGTCCGCGCGCGACTCTGCCGCCCGCAGCGTCCGGTCCGCCTCGACGGTGCGCCCGTCGGCCATGAGCTCGCGCACCCGGCAGAGCTGCACCGCCGCGTCGGCCCCAGCGAGCTCGGGGGAGAACATGGCGTCCCACTGCCGCTCCCCGTCGTCGTGGGCGCCGAGGTCCGTCCGGGGAAGGAGGCGGCGCACGCCGTCGAGGTCCTGGGCCCGGCAACGTGAGCGCAGGGCCTCGCGCAGCGACCCCTCCTCCTCGAGCACCTCCGCGGCCCGTTGGTGCAGCTCGCGGGCCTGCGCGACCGACAGCTCGTCCGACACGGCGGCCAGGAGGTGTCGCCGGAGCACCCGGTGGACGCGTTGGCCGTCCTCGCGGACGGGCCGCACGAGCGACGTGGCGGCGGCGACGCGGGCGAGGGTCGCCCGGGAGTCCGTGACGCCCAGGAGCGCGTCGCACCGGTTCGGGGTGAGCAGGTCGAGCGCAGCCGTCGCGTGCAGGAAGCGCTGCAGGTCGACGGGCAGGGGGCGCAGCACCTGGGCCGCGAGGTAGTCCCAGGCGAACCGTTGCCGACGGTCGAGCCGGCGGATGGCCTGGCGGAGCTCGCCGGGCAGGTCGTCCTCCACGGACCGGCGGAACAGCTCCAGCGCGGCCGCCCAGCCGTCGGTGTGCCAGGTCAGCGCGCTGACGTCGTCCGGCTCGAGCGGTACCCCGTACAGCGTGCGGTAGAGCCGCTCGACCTCCCACGACCGGAACCGCAGCGCGGCGTCCGTCACGGTCACGGGTGCGGCGAGCTCGGCCCGCGCCAGGCTGAGCGGGAGAGGACGGCGCGATCCGACGAAGATCGCGACCTGGGGTGACGCGCGGGCGAGCACGCTCGCGAGCTCGTCCTCGAGCGGTGTCCCGATCGCGTGGTGCGCGTCGTCGACGACGAGGAGGGCGCGTCCGCCGGTGCCGGGAGTCTCGGGCACGAGGTCGAGCAGGCTCCCAGGGTGCGTGCTCCTCCCTCCCGGTTCGAACCGGACCCGGACGACCTCGCCCTCCGCGCGTGCGGCCGCCTGGCTCAGGAGCGTCGTCTTCCCCGCGCCCTGCGGTGCGAGGACCAGGGCGCGGTGGGCGCCGTCGAGCATCCGCAGCAGCCGGGGCCGGGCCAGCCAGGCCGTCTCCGGGGCGCTCCTGCGACCACCGTGCACGGGTGTCCCGTGGACAGTGCTCATCGCTCGCCGCCCCCCGCCCGTTCACGGATGGTTCGTCCGTCCGATACTAGGGAGGTGCGCGGCGTACGTCGCGGCCGACGGCGAACATCACCCGCTCGCGCTGCGTGGCATGCTTGGGGATCGTGGCCAACCGACCCCGCGTCCCCCTGCGTCCAGCCGTCGCGGCTCTGCCCGCCTACGTCCCCGGCGCCCGGTCGGGCCCGGGCGCGGCGGCGTTCAAGCTGTCGTCCAACGAGAACCCGTACCCGCCGCTCCCGTCCGTGGTCGCGGCGATCGCGGACGCCGCCGCCGACGTCAACCGGTACCCCGACATGTACGCGGCCGAGCTGGTCGAGGCCACCGCGGCGGCCCTCGGGGTGAGCGCCGAGGAGATCGTCGTCGGCAACGGGTCGGTGGCGGTCCTGGCGCACGTGCTGCAGGCCGTCGTGGAACCGGGGGACGAGGTCGTCTACCCGTGGCGGTCGTTCGAGGCCTACCCGATCGTGGCGGCGGTGTCCGGCGCGGTCTCGGTCCAGGTGCCGCTGCTCGACGGTGCCGCGGCCGGCCGGCTCGACCTGCCGAGGATGGCCGCGGCGATCACCGATCGCACCCGGGTCGTGCTCGTGTGCACGCCGAACAACCCGACGGGCCCGGCGGTGCACCGCGACGAGCTCGACACGTTCCTCGCCGCGGTGCCCTCCGACGTGCTCGTCGTGCTCGACGAGGCGTACGTCGAGTTCGTCCGTGACCCGCACGCGCCCGCCGGTCTCGACGTGTACGCGAAGCAGCCGAACGTCGTGCTCCTGCGCACCTTCTCCAAGGCGTACGGGCTCGCGGGCCTGCGCGTCGGGTACGCGGTCGCGCGCCCGCGCCTGGCGGCCGGCATCCGTGCCGTGTCGACCCCGTTCGGCGTCTCGCACGTCGCGCAGCGCGCCGCCGTCGCGTCGCTCGCGGCACGCGACGAGCTGCTGGCGCGCGTCGAGCACCTCGTCGCGGACCGGACCCGGCTGGTCGAAGGGCTGCGGGACCAGGGGTGGGAGCTGCCCGAGTCGCACGCGAACTTCGTGTGGTTCGACCTGGGGGAGCGGACGCTCCAGCGCGCCGAGGAGGCACGTGCCGCCGGTGCGATCGTCCGTCCGTTCGCCGGCGAGGGACTGCGCGTGAGCGTCGGCGAGCCGGAGGCGACGGACCTGTTCCTGCGGGTCAGCGCGACCTGGCGGTAGGTGGCCCGGCGCGGCCGCGACCGGTGGGCGCGCCGTCGTAGCGGTTGCTCCCGGCAGGGCCCGGGAGAAGACTCGCCGTCATGGACAACGTGGAGTACGACCAGTTCGTCGACGACTACGGGTGGCTGTTCGGGGGAGCGGCACTGATCTTCTACCTCGCGATCGCGCTGATCTTCTTCATCGCGTACGTCCGGATCATCCAGAAGGCCGGGTACTCGGGCTGGTGGATCCTCATCGCGCTCGTGCCCGTCGTGAACGCCGTGATGTTCCTCGTGTTCGCGTTCTCGCGCTGGCCCCTGCAGCGGGAGAACGAGGCGCTGCGCGCCGGCAGCCCGTACCCGAGGTAGCGCCGCGGCCCGCCGGCAGCGACCGACGCCTTGGAGGATTCCTCCATGTCTGACCCGGCAAGGTTGGACGCCGCGCCGCATGACCAACCTACGGTGCCGTAGCCTACGCTTGCGTAAGCTACGGAGACGTAGGTTACGGACGGCGCTCGGCACGGGCGCCGTCGCACCGAGCGGTCCGGCCCCGAGCCGGGTCCCGCACCGAAGGAGATCGCGCATGGAGAGCCGCGACGTGAGCACGGCACCCGACCTTCCCGACGCCGCCGGCGGGCCCGACGACGCACCCCTCGTCCAGCTCGTGACCCCCGCGGGTTCCCGGGTGACCACGCCGGAGGCGGAGGCCTACCGCGAGCGCGTCGCCCACCTGGACCCGGCGGCCCTGCGGGGCCTGTACCGCGACATGGTGCTGACGCGTCGGTTCGACGACGAGGCGACGTCGCTCCAGCGGCAGGGCGAGCTCGGGCTGTTCGCCCAGGCGAAGGGGCAGGAGGCGGCGCAGGTCGGCTCCGCCCGCGCGCTGGCGACGCAGGACTACGTGTTCCCCTCCTACCGCGAGCACGGCGTCTCGCACGTACGGGGCATCGACCCGACGGCGCGCCTGCGCATGTACCGCGGGGTCGACCATGGCGGCTGGGACCCGGCCGAGCACAACGTCCACCTGTACACGCTGGTCATCGGCTCGCACGTGCTGCACGCCACGGGTTACGCGATGGGCGTGCAGCGCGACGGGCTCGTCGGGACGGGCGACCCCGAGCGGGACACCGCCGTCGTCGCCTACTTCGGCGACGGCGCGACCTCGCAGGGCGACGTGAGCGAGGCGCTCGTCTTCGCCGCCGTGAACAACGCTCCTGTCGTCTTCTTCTGCCAGAACAACCAGTGGGCCATCTCGGAGCCCGCCACGAAGCAGGCGCGCGTGCCGCTCTACCGGCGCGGCAGCGGGTTCGGGGTGCCGAGCGTGCGCGTCGACGGCAACGACGTGCTCGCGTGCTACGCCGTCATGGCCGAGGCGCTCGAGCGCGCCCGGACCGGCGGCGGCCCCACGTTCGTCGAGGCGTTCACGTACCGGATGGGTGCGCACACGACGTCGGACGACCCGACGCGCTACCGCTCGCGCGCGCAGGAGGAGTACTGGCGGCGCCGCGACCCGATCGACCGGTTGGAGGCGCTCCTGCGTGCCGAGGGCACGTGGGACGAGGCGTTCGCCGCCGAGGTCGCGGCCGAGGGCGAGGCCCTGGGGGAGCGGCTGCGGACCGAGGTCCGCGCGCTCGAGGCACCACCTGCGTCGACGATGTTCGAGCACGTCTACGCGAGCCCGCACGCGGTGGTCGACGCCGACCGGTCGTGGTTCGCCGAGTACGAGCAGTCGTTCGAACCGGCCGACCACGTCGAGGGGAGCACCCGATGAGCGAGAGCACCAAGACCCTCACCGTCGCCCGCGCGATCAACGAGGGCCTGCGCCGCTCGCTCGAGCGCGACCAGAAGGTCCTGCTCATGGGCGAGGACATCGGAGCCCTCGGCGGCGTGTTCCGCGTCACGGACGGGCTCCAGAAGGACTTCGGCGAGGACCGGGTGGTCGACACCCCGCTCGCGGAGTCCGGGATCCTCGGCACGGCGATCGGCCTCGCGCTGCGCGGCTACCGGCCGGTGTGCGAGATCCAGTTCGACGGGTTCATCTTCCCGGCGTACGACCAGATCACGACGCAGCTCGCGAAGATGCACGCGCGGTCCGGCGGCCGGGTCCAGGTGCCGGTCGTGATCCGCGTGCCGTTCGGTGGCGGGATCGGTGCGGTCGAGCACCACAGCGAGAGCCCGGAAGCGCTGTTCGCGCACACCGCGGGGCTCCGGGTGGTCTCGCCCTCGACGCCGCAGGACGCGTTCACCATGATCCAGGAGGCGATCGCGTCCCCGGACCCCGTGCTGTTCTTCGAGCCCAAGGGCCGCTACTGGGAGAAGGGCGAGGTCGACGTCGCCGGTGCGGGCGAGGGCGCCCGGGTCCTCGACCGGGCGCGCGTCGTGCGTCCGGGCACGGACCTGACCCTCGTCGCCTACGGGCCCACGGTCGCGACCGCGCTGCGGGCCGCCGCCGCGGCGGAGCAGGAGGGGCGCAGCGTCGAGGTCGTCGACCTGCGCGCCATCTCGCCGCTGGACACCGCGACGGTCGTGGCGTCGGTCCGCCGGACCGGGCGCTGCGTCGTCGTGCACGAGGCCCCGACCTTCCTCGGCTCGGGTGCCGAGGTCGCGGCTCGCGTCACCGAGGAGTGCTTCTACTCGCTCGAGGCGCCGGTGCTGCGCGTGGGCGGGTTCCACACGCAGTACCCCGTCGCGAAGATCGAGCACGAGTACCTGCCGAGCCTCGACCGGGTGCTCGACGCCGTCGACCGCGCGTTCGCGTACTGACGCGTACTGACACGCACTGACGCGTACCGACACGTACTGACAAAGAGGAGTGCCGTGCCCACCTACGAGCAGTTCAAGCTCCCCGACGCGGGCGAGGGCCTGACCGAGGCCGAGATCGTGCAGTGGCACGTCGCGGCCGGGGACCGCGTCACCGTGAACCAGACGATCGTCGAGATCGAGACGGCGAAGTCGCTCGTCGAGCTGCCGTCGCCGTTCACCGGCGTGGTCAGCGAGATCCTCGTCGCGGAGGGCGTCACGGTGGAGGTCGGCGTGCCGATCGTCGTCGTCGACACGGACCCGGACGGCGCGGCACCCTCGCCGACCACCCCCGCAGCGGAGTTGTCAGCGGCCGGTGCGCCCCAGGACTCACCGGCCGCTGACACCACGGGCACGGGCACGGGGTCGGGCTCGGTGCTCGTCGGCTACGGCACGGTCGAGCCGGGCAGCGCACGCCGCCGTCGTCGTCCCGCGACCCCGGAGCTGTCAGCCCCTGCTGAGCCCTCGGTCTCACGGGCTGCTGACGGCTCGGCGGGCGCCACGTCGTCAGCAGCCCGTGAGGCCCAGGGCTCACCCGGTGCTGACAGCTCGTCGGCCGGCGCGCGAGCGCACCCGCCCGTGCTCGCCAAGCCGCCCGTGCGCAAGCTCGCGAAGGATCTCGGCGTCGATCTCGAGGGTGTCGCGGGCACCGGTCCGGGCGGCATCGTCACGCGCGAGGACCTCCTCGCGCACCAGGAGCGCGCGAAGGCACAGCCGCTCGCGACGTACGCCGACGACGACCAGCCCTGGCTCGCGTCCGGCTCGGTCACCGACGACGGACGCCACACCCGCGTCCCCGTGAAGTCGGTACGCAAGCGCACCGCCGAGGCGATGGTGGCGAGCGCGTTCACCGCGCCGCACGTCACCGTGTTCCAGACGATCGACGTCACCCGCACCATGAAGCTCGTGCGCACGCTGCGCGAGGACCGTGAGTTCGCCGACGTGCGCGTCACGCCGCTGCTCGTCACGGCCAAGGCGTTGATCCTCGCGCTGCGCCGGCACCCGGAGGTCAACGCGTCCTGGGACGACGCCGCGCAGGAGATCGTCTACAAGCACTACGTGAACCTGGGGATCGCCGCGGCGACGCCGCGCGGGCTCGTGGTGCCGAACATCAAGGACGCGCACCGGCTGGACCTGCACGGGCTCGCGGGCGAGATCGCGGACCTGACCTCGACCGCGCGCGCGGGGCGGACGAGCCCCACCGACATGTCCGACGGCACCATCACCATCACGAACGTCGGCATCTTCGGCATCGACACGGGCACGCCGATCCTCAACCCGGGCGAGGCCGCGATCCTCGCGTTCGGAGCTATCCGTGAACAGCCGTGGGTGCACAAGGGCAAGATTCGCAAGCGCTGGGTCACGCAGCTCGCGCTGAGCTTCGACCACCGCCTCGTCGACGGCGAGCTCGGGTCACGCTTCCTGTCCGACGTCGCGCGCATCCTCGAGGACCCCGCCCGCGGGCTGGTCTGGGGCTGATCGCTCGGACCCCGCTCTCTCACAAGGCCTGCCCCGCGCGTGTGCGGACTTCCTCACACGGGGTTTACGGCGGGCGCGGAGACGTGAAACACCACTTTCCTACCGTCGGGACCACTGTCAGGGTCCCGCCGCATAGGAGACGTGATGTCTGCTCCCACGAGCCCCACCACCCACGAGGACGAGTCACCCCCCGCGCCGTCGGTCGCGACCGGCACCGCCGCGACCACCGCACCGGCGGTCGTCGCACCCCACCGCCGCACCGGGCGCTGGATCGACGACTGGAACCCCGAGGACCCCACGTTCTGGCGTGACGGCGGCCGCCGCGTCGCGCGCCGCAACCTGTGGATCTCGATCTTCGCGGAGTTCCTCGGGTTCGGCGTGTGGGCCATGTGGTCGATCGTCGTGCCGCAGCTGTCCGCGGCCGGGTTCGCGCTCACCGTGGACCAGCAGTTCTGGCTCATCGCGCTCCCGAGCCTCGTCGGCGCGACGCTGCGCATCCCCTACACGTTCGCCGTCCCGGTGTTCGGCGGGCGCAACTGGACCATCGTGTCCGCACTGCTCCTGCTGCTCCCGTCGATCGCCCTGGCGGTCGTGGTGCAGAACCCCGAGACCCCGTTCGGCGTGATGCTCGGCGCCGCGGCGCTCGCGGGCTTCGGCGGCGGCAACTTCGCGTCCTCGATGGCGAACATCTCCTTCTTCTACCCGGAGAAGGAGAAGGGCAAGGCCCTCGGGATGAACGCGGCGGGCGGCAACATCGGCACCGCCGCGGTGCAGCTCGCCGTGCCGCTCGTCATCGTGGCGGGCGCCGGCATCGCGCTCGAGCGCGCGGGGCTGATGATGATCCCGTTCATCATCCTCGCGGCGTTCCTCGCGTGGCGGTTCATGGACAACCTGTCCACCGCGAAGGCCGACCCGCGCTCGTTCGCCGCGGCCACGCGCACCAAGCACACGTGGATCATCTCGTTCCTGTACATCGGGACGTTCGGCTCGTTCATCGGCTACTCCGGCGCGTTCCCCACGCTGCTGAACAACCAGTTCCCGGACGTGACGCTGTCCATCGCGTTCATGGGCGCGCTCGTCGGCTCGGTCACCCGCCCGCTCGGTGGGATCATCGCCGACCGGTTCGGCGGCACGCGCGTCACCATCGTCTCCTACGCCGTCATGGGGCTCGGGGCGTTCGGCGCGATCCAGGCCTTGGAGTCGGGCAGCTTCGCCCTGTTCTTCGGGTCGTTCATGCTGCTGTTCGTCGCGACGGGTGTCGGCAACGGATCGGTGTACCGCATGATCCCCGCGGTCTTCCAGGCCGGGGTGGCGGACGACGGCGCGGACGCCGACGCGCTCAAGGCGGCGCGGGCCCGTGCCACGAAGGCCGCGGCCGGGTGCATCGGGATCGCCGGTGCGATCGGCGCCTTCGGCGGCTTCCTCATCCCGCGCGGCTTCGCCGCGTCGAACACCTTCACCGGCTCCCTGGTCCCGGCCCTGTGGGTGTTCATCGGGATCTACGCGGTGATGGCCGTCGTCGCGTGGGCCGTCTACCTGCGCAAGGGCTCCGCCCTCGCTGCCGCCCAGATCTGAGCATGGCGCCCCCTCCCCAGGCCCAGTCGCACTGCCCGTACTGCGCGCTCCAGTGCGGCATGTCCCTCACCCCGCTGCCCGACGGCCGGAGCTCGCTCCCCGTGGAGGTCGCTCCGCGCGACTTCCCGACGAACAAGGGTGGGCTGTGCCAGAAGGGCTGGACGAGCGCGACGCTCCTGAGCGCGCCGGACCGGCTCACCACCCCGCTGCTCCGGGGCGAGGGCGGCGAGCTGCGGCCCGCGACGTGGGACGAGGCGCTCGACGTCGTGGTCGCCGGCGTGACGCGCATCCAGGAGGCCCACGGTCGCGACGCGGTCGCGGTCTTCGGTGGCGGCGGGCTGACGAACGAGAAGGCGTACGCGCTCGGCAAGTTCGCGCGCACCGTGCTGCGGACCGCGAACATCGACTACAACGGGCGCTTCTGCATGGCGTCGGCCGCGGCGGCGTCGAACCGCGCGTTCGGCATGGACCGTGGGCTGCCGTTCCCGCTCGCCGACCTCGGCGGGGCGGACGCGATCCTGCTGCTCGGCTCGAACGTCGCCGAGACCATGCCGCCGTCGGTCCAGCACCTCGCGGGCGCGCGCTCGCGGGGCGGACTCGTCGTCGTCGACCCGCGGCGCAGCGCGACGGTCGGGCTCACGGGCGACGCCGAGGTCCGCGCGGGCGTGCCGACCGGGGCCGGCCCGGTCGGCGACCAGGGCGTGCACCTGCAGCCGGTGCCCGGGACCGACCTCGTCGTGCTGCTCGCGCTGCTGCACGTCGTCGTGACCGAGGGCCTCGTCGACGAGGAGTACGTCGCCGCCCGGACCACCGGGTTCGACGACGTCCGCCGCTCGGTCGCCGCGTGGTGGCCCGAGCGCGCGGAGACGGTGTGCGGCGTCCCGGCCGAGCGGCTGCGGCACGTCGCACGACTGCTCGCCGCGGCGTCCCCGTCGCGCGGCGGCGCAGGTGCATACCTGCTCACGGGGCGTGGCGTCGAGCAGTCCTCCCAGGGCACGGCCACCGTGACCGCGACGATCAACCTCGCGCTCGCGCTCGGTCTGCCCGGCCGGGCCGGCTCCGGGTACGGCGCGATCACCGGCCAGGGCAACGGCCAGGGCGGCCGCGAGCACGGCCAGAAGGCCGACCAGCTCCCCGGCTACCGCAAGATCGACGACCCGGCGGCCCGCGCGCACGTCGCGGCGGTCTGGGGCGTGGACCCGGACACCATCCCGGGCCCGGGCATGCCCGCCGTGAAGCTGCTCCGCTCGCTGGGCGACACCGGCTCGGCCGCGCGGCCGCGCGGTCTGTTCGTGCACGGCTCGAACGTGGTGGTGAGCGCGCCGAACGCGGACCGGGTCGTCGCAGGGCTGCGGGCGCTCGACCTGCTCGTGGTGTGCGACGTCGTGCCGTCCGAGACCGCGCTGCTCGCGGACGTCGTGCTGCCCGTCACGCAGTGGGCGGAGGAGGAGGGCACGATGACGTCGCTCGAGGGCCGGGTGATCCGTCGGCGTCGGGCGGTCGCCGCACCCGGCGAGGTGCGGTCCGAGCTGTGGATCCTCGCGGAGCTCGCGCGTCGCCTCGGGTCGGACGTCGCGTTCCCGACCGACGCCGCGGTCGTGTTCGACGAGCTCGCCCGAGCCTCGGCGGGCGGGGTCGCGGACTACTCGGGTCTCAGCCACGCGCGCCTCGACGCGGACGAGGCAGCCGGCGGCCCGGGCCTGTTCTGGCCGGTCCCCGCCCCGGCCCCCGCTCCCGACGAGCTGTCAGCGCGCGGTGAGCGCACAGACTCACGGGGTGCTGACACCTCGCACCCCGGGACGCCGCGGCCGTTCCTCGACCGGTTCGCGACGGTCGACGGGCGGGCCCGGACGATCGCGGTCGACCACGTCGGGCCGAGCGACGACGTGCGCCCCGACGCCCCGATCTACCTCGTCACGGGCCGCGTGCTCCAGCACTACCAGTCGGGCGCGCAGACGCACCGCGTGAGCGAGCTCGAGCGCATCGTCCCGGACGCGTTCGTCGAGCTGCACCCCGTGCTCGGTGTCCGCCTGGGCATCGACGAGGGCGAGAGGGTGCGTCTCACGTCGCGCCGGGGCCACGTCGAGGCGGTGGCGCGGTGGAGCGACCGGATCCGCCCGGACACGGTCTTCATGCCCTTCCACTGGAGCGGGGCAGGCAGCGTCAACCGGGTCACGACCGACGCCACGGACCCCGTCTCGGGGATGCCCGAGTTCAAGGTCTGCGCGGTCGACGTCCGCCCGGTCGGCAGCGAGGAAGACGTGTCAGCGCCGGGTGAGCCCCAGGGCTCGCGGAGTGCTGACAGCTCGATGGAGGTGAGCGTATGAACCGCGTCGTGGTGATCGGTGGCGGGATGGTGGGGGCGCGGTTCGCGCAGGACCTCGTCGCGCGGGCGGACGCCGCCGGCGCGACGGTCGACCTGACCGTGCTCGGCGCCGAGGAGTACGAGCCGTACAACCGCGTGCTCCTCAGCGAGGTCGTGGCGGGCAAGGTCGACGTCGCGGCCATCGCTCTGCCCGGGCCCGACGACGCGCGCGTCGCAGTCCGCCGCGGGACCGAGGTCATCGCGATCGACCGCGACGCGCGCCAGGTCGTGACGGGCGAGGGGACCTACCCCTACGACGTCGTCGTCCTCGCGACCGGCGCCGCCGCCCGCATCCCCCAGACCCCCGGGCTCACCGATCGACCTGGCGGACTGCCCGGCGGTGCGCACGCGCTGCGCACGCTCGACGACGCACGCGAGATCGTCGCGGCGTCGGTCAACGCGCGGCACGCGGTCGTCGTCGGGGCGGGCGTGCTCGGGCTCGAGGCGGCGTGCGGTCTCGCGCGGCGCGGGGTCGCGGTGAGCATCGTGCACCCGGGCGCGAGCCTCATGGACCGCCAGCTCGACACGGCGGCGGGACGCGTCGTCGAGCGCAGCCTCACCGGGCTGGGCGTGCGCACGTGGACGCACGTCCGGACCGAGCACGTCCGCGTGGGACGCGACGGCCGGGTCGCCGGGCTGAGCCTGCGCGTGCCCGACGCCGGCGCGTCCCCCGCGCGGGACGGCGACGGCTCGCCGGACCGGACGCACGAGCGGATCGTCGACGTCGACGCCGACCTGCTCGTGCTCGCGTGCGGAACGGTTCCGGAGGCCGGGCTCGCGCGCACGGCCGGCCTGACGGTCGACCGGGGCGTCGTCGTCGGCGCCGACCTCGCGAGCCCGGACGACCCGCGGGTCTACGCGATCGGCGACTGCGCCCAGCCGCCCGAGGGCGGGAGCGGCCTCGTCGCGCAGGGCTGGGACCAGTCGCGCCGCCTCGCGGAGTCGCTCGCCGCGCGCGCTGCCGCGGCCGGTGCCGCGGGCCAGGAACCGGCGGTCGACGACGTCGAGCACGACCACCCGCACGTGCGGTTCGGTGAGCCGGACCGTCCGAGCATGGCGCTGCGCCTCGCGATGAGCGTCGTCACGCGCCCTGTCACCGACCTGTCAGCGCCCGGTGCACCCCTGGCCGCTCCGGGCGCTGACAGCTCGAGCTCCGGGACGTCGTCAGCGTCCCGTGAGGCTCTGGGGTCACCACGTGCTGACAGGTCGAGCGGGACCGACGTCGTCCGGGTGAAGGCCGCCGGGCTCGAGATCGTGACCATGGGCGTGTGCGGTACCCGCCGGGCGTCCGACCCGGCGCACCGCACCGTCGCGCTGAGCGACCCCGTCTCCGGACGCCACGTCGAGGTGGTCGTCGCGGACGGGCTGCTCGTCGGCGCCACGTGCGTGGGCGCGCCCGACGTGGGTGCCGACCTCACCGCGACCTACACGCGCCGCACGCCCGTCCCGGCCGATCCCGCCCACCTCCTGCTCCAACCTGTCGCGCAGGCGCCCGCGCCGGCGTCGACCCCCACGCACATGCCCGACCGGACCACGGTCTGCACGTGCAACGGCGTCACGAAGGGCGACATCGTCGCGTGCTGGCACGACGACGGCGCGCGCAGCGTCGACGACGTCGCGCGGGCGACCCGGGCGACGACGGGATGCGGCGGGTGCAAGGACGTCGTCTGCGGGCTCGTCGACTGGCTCGGCAAGGCGGACCCGGAGCAGCGCACGGACGACCGCTCCGCCGTCAGCGGCGCGACGGGGATGCCGACTGCCGTGTAGCCCTCGACGGCGTGCGGTCGCGCCGGTCGGGCCTACCGGCGCGCCGTACCGGCGGCCGTCGCTTCTCACACGGTCCGAGATGCCTGGGTGAGAAGACCGTTACGGACGGGCAACGGGTGAGGCACTGGTGCGAAACCACGCGTCCGTAGCGTCGTCCTCACCTTCCCACCCAGGGTCTTCCTCGGACGGGAGGGGCGCTCGCCCCCCGCACACCTCAGGAGCTCGCCGTGACCGGACCTCAGCCCGATCCCGCCCCGCACCCCGCACCCGGCGCTGCCGGCCCGCGGCACCTCGTCGTCGTCGGCGGCGGCATGGTCGCCCAGCGGCTCGTCGAGGCGCTGCGCGCCCGGGACGATGCCGGTGCCTGGCGCATCTCCGTGTTCGCCGAGGAGCCGCGCAAGCCCTACGACCGTGTCGCGCTGACGAGCTACTTCTCGGCCCGCGACCCGGAGGAGCTCACGCTCGGCGACCCGGCGCTGTGGGACGACGAGCTCGTCACGCTGCACCGCGACTGCAAGGTCACGGAGATCGACCGCCAGGCGCGGACCGTCACCGACCGGCTCGGCCGGGTGCACGCCTACGACGAGCTCGTGCTGGCGACCGGGTCGTCCGCCGCGATGCCGCCCATCCCGGGCAACGAGCTGCCCGGCGTCTTCGTCTACCGCACGATCGACGACGTCGCGGCGCTGCGCGGCTGGGTCGAGGAGAAGCGCGCCTCGGGCGAGGTGGCGCTGCGCGAGGGCGGGACGTTCGAGCGGCCCGTGCGCGGTGCCGTGATCGGTGGCGGTCTGCTGGGCCTCGAGGCGGCGGGGGCGCTCAAGGCGCTCGGCGCGCAGGCGACGGTCATCCAGTTCGGCACGCACATGATGGACGCGCAGATCGACCTCGGCGGCGGGCAGGCGCTCAAGCGCCTCATCAACGACATGGGCATCGCGGTCCGGTGCAGCTCCGCGACCCAGGAGATGAAGGTCTCGCGCACGACCGGCCACGTCGGCCGGCTGGACTTCGGCGACGGCGGCCGGCTCGACGTCGACGTCGTGGTCGTCGCGACGGGCGTTCGTCCGCGGGACGAGCTGGCGCGGACCGCGGGGCTCGAGATCGGGGCGCGGGGCGGCGCCGTCGTCGACCTCGGCTGCCGGACCGCGGACGAGCACGTCTGGGCGATCGGCGAGGTCGCATGCATCGAGGGGCGCTGCATCGGACTGGTCGCGCCCGGCTACGCGATGGCGGAGGTCGTCGCGGACCGTCTGCTCGGCGGCGAGGCCACCTTCCCCGGTGCCGACACGGCGACCAAGCTCAAGCTGCAGGGCGTCGACGTGGCGAGCTTCGGCGACGCGTTCGCCCGCACCGAGGGCGCGATGGAGCTCGTCTACGCGGACCCGGTCGCGGGCGTGTACAAGAAGCTCGTCCTGTCCGACGACGCGCGCACCCTCCTCGGCGGCGTGTTCGTCGGGGACGCGACGCCGTACGCGTCGCTGCGGCCCATGGTGGGTGCGGAGCTGCCGGGCGACCCGGGTGCGTTCCTCCTGCCGGAGGGCGGCGGGTGCGCGCCGGCCCTCGAGCTGCCCGACGACGCGACCGTCTGCTCGTGCAACAACGTGTCCGCCGGGACGATCCGTGGCGCTGTCACCGAGCACGGGTGCACCGACCTGGCGGGCGTCAAGGCGTGCACGAAGGCCGGGACGTCGTGCGGGTCGTGCCTCCCGCTGGTCAAGAAGATCACGACGGCCGAGCTCACCCGGGCGGGCGTCGAGGTCTCCAACGCGCTGTGCGAGCACTTCGACATGTCCCGCGCCCAGCTCTTCGACGCCGTGCGGGTCGCCGACCTGCACACGTTCAGCGAGATCATCGGGCGGTTCGGGCGGGTGCCCGAGCCCGTCGCCGACACGGAGGGTGCGGTCCTCGTCCGCGACGCCGGGCGTGGTTGCGACATCTGCAAGCCGGTGGTCGCGTCGGTGCTGGCCTCGCTCGGCAACGGGCACATCCTCGACGGCGAGCAGGCGACGCTGCAGGACACCAACGACCACGTCATGGCGAACATGCAGAAGGACGGCACCTACTCGGTCGTCCCGCGCGTCCCCGGCGGCGAGATCACGCCGGACGGTCTGCTCGTCATCGGCCAGGTGGCCAAGGACTTCGGGCTCTACACGAAGATCACCGGCGGGCAGCGCATCGACATGTTCGGCGCGCGGATCGAGCAGCTCCCGCACATCTGGCGCCGGCTCGTCGAGCACGGGTTCGAGTCCGGCCACGCGTACGGCAAGTCGCTGCGGACCGTGAAGTCGTGCGTGGGGTCGACGTGGTGCCGGTTCGGCGTCCAGGACTCCGTGGGGATGGCCGTCGAGCTCGAGCTGCGCTACCGCGGTCTGCGCAGCCCGCACAAGCTCAAGCTCGGCGTCTCCGGCTGCGCGCGGGAGTGTGCGGAGGCCCGTGGCAAGGACGTCGGCGTCATCGCGACGGACAAGGGCTGGAACATGTATGTGGGCGGCAACGGGGGCTTCACGCCGCGCCACGCGCAGCTGCTCGCGGAGGACCTGACGTCCGAGGAGCTGATCCGGACGATCGACCGCTTCCTCATGTACTACATCCGCACGGCCGACCGGCTGCAGCGCACGGCCGCCTGGGTCGAGGACTTCGAGGGCGGCCTCGACGCGATCCGCGAGGTCATCCTCGAGGACAGCCTCGGGATCGGCGCAGACCTCGACGCCGCGATGGTGGGCCACGTCGGGGCGTACGAGGACGAGTGGCGCGCGGTCCTGGAGGATCCGGAGAAGCTGCGGCGGTTCGGCTCGTTCGTCAACGCGCCCGCCGAGCCCGACCCGGACCTCGCCTATGTCACCGAGCGCGGCCAGATCCGTCCCGCGACGGCCGCCGAGCGTGCCGCAGCCCTCGAGTCCGCCCGCGCCGCGGGCAACGACCCCGTCCCCGCCGGCCCTGTCGTGATCGCCGGCTCGACCCTGGAGGTACGTCGATGAGCGCCGTGTCGCACGCCCCGTCGACCGGAGCGGACCCGGACGACGTGGGGGAGTGGGAGCGCATCTGCCTCCTGCGGGACCTGCTGGTCGAGCGGGGCGTGGCCGCGCTCGTCGGCGGCGTGCAGGTCGCGCTGTTCCGCCTCCCGGGGGACGAGGTCCGCGCGGTGCAGCAGCGTGACCCGTTCTCGGGGGCGAACGTCATGTCCCGGGGGATCGTCGGCACCCGTGGTGGTGTACCGACCGTGGCCGGCCCGATGTACAAGCAGGTCTTCGACCTCGCGACGGGCCGCTGCCTCGACAAGGTCGGGTTCGAGCCCGTCGCCGGCCTCGCCGAGGACCTGGTCACCTGGCCGGTCGAGGTCCGGGCCGGCGTCGTGCACGTGGGGGCGCGCCCCGCGGTCACGGTGCCGGCGGCGGACGTCGACCTGGACGCGCGATGACCAGCCTGCTCGGACTCGACCTCGCCGGCCGCACGGTCCTGGTCGCCGGCGGTGGCCCGGTCGCGGCCCGCCGCGCCCGCACGATGCTCGACGACGGCGCGCACGTCCGCGTCGTCGCACCCCACGTCTGCGAGGACCTGCGCGACCTCGTCGCCGCGGACCTCCTCGGGGCCTCGGGCGCCGCGGCGGACGCGGAGGCGCGGGGGACCCTGACCTGGGTGCCGCGCGAGGTCCGTGAGGCCGACCTCGACGACACCTGGCTCGTCCTCGCCGCGACGGACGATACGGGAGCCAACCGGGCCGTCGCGGCGTGGGCGGACGCGCGCCGCACCTGGTGCATCAACGCCGGCGCCGCCCACGAGGGCTCCGCCCGCACCCCGGCGACGACCCGCCACGGCGACCTCCTCGTCGGCGTGGTCACGGACGCCGCCCCCGCCGACCTGTCAGCGACCGGTGACTCCCAGGGCTCACGGGGTGCTGACACGTCGCTCGGGCAGGGTGCCGACCCGCGTCGTGTGCGGGCGGTGCGCGACTCCGTGGCCGAGCACCTGCGCGCGGGCGGTGCGGACCGGCGCCGGTACCGGCGCCAGCCCGGCGGGCTCGGCACGGTCGTCCTCGTCGGCGGGGGGCCGGGCGCCGTCGACCTGCTCACCGTCCGGGGCCGCCGCGCGCTCGCGGAGGCCGACGTCGTGGTCGCGGACCGGCTGGGACCGGTCGAGGTGCTGGAGGAGCTCGCGGCCGGGGTCGAGGTCATCGACGTCGGCAAGACGCCCGGCAACCACCCCGTGCCGCAGCACGAGATCAACGCGATCCTCGTCGAGCAGGCGCAGCGCGGGCGACACGTCGTGCGCCTCAAGGGCGGCGACCCGTTCGTCTACGGCCGCGGGGGCGAGGAGGTCGTCGCGTGCCGGGAGGCGGGCGTGCCCGTCGAGGTCGTGCCCGGCATCTCGAGCGCGCTGAGCGTGCCGGCGCTCGCGGGCATCCCGGTCACGCACCGGGGAACGGTCGCGGCGTTCCACGTCATCAGCGGTCACGACGGCCTGGACGACACCGCGCTGTCCTGCGTGCGCGACCGCGCGGCTACGCTGGTGGTCCTCATGGGTGTCTCGCAGCTCGCTCGCATCACGGCCCAGGCGCTGGCCGCCGGGGCCGACCCGTCCCTGCCCGTCGCGGTCGTGGAGAACGGCTCGACGCCGCGCCAGCGCGTCACGCGCGCGCGCCTGGACGACGTGGTGCGACGCGCCGCCGAGGCCGGCGTCCGCTCCCCGGCAGTCATCGTCCTGGGCGACGTCACCGCGGACACGCTCCTCACCCCGGCACCCCCGGCAACCCCGGCATGACCGGCACCCCCACCGAGATCGACCCGCCGGGCGCGAGGTCGACCCACGGAAGGTCGACCTCGAACGCTCAGGCCGATCTCGGGACTCGGGCGCTCGGGCAGGTGATGGCCGGGTGCACCGTGCTCGTCACGGCCGACCGGCGGAAGAACGAGCTCGCCGCGGCGCTCGAGCGACGCGGCGCGGCCGTACGCCACGCCCCCGCGCTGAGCATGGTCCCGCACGTCGACGACGTCGAGCTCCTCGCCGCGACGCGTGACCTGATCACCCACCCCCCGGACGTCGTGGTGGTGACGACGGGGATCGGGTTCCGGTCGTGGATCGAGGCGGCAGACGCGCACGGTGTCGCCGACCCGCTGCTCGAGGTGCTCGACGGCGCCCGGCTCGTCGCGCGCGGGCCCAAGGCTCGCGGTGCGATCCAGGCCGCCGGGCTCACCGCCGACTGGGTCGCGGAGTCCGAGACGTCGGCCGAGATCGCCGACGTCCTGCTGGGCGAGGGCGTCGCGGGCCAGCACATCGCGATCCAGCACCACGGTGCGGGCGCCGACGGCCTGGACGTGGTCTTCGCCGAGGCCGGGGCACAGGTCGCGCCGCTGGTCGTGTACCGCTGGGGCCCCGCACCGGACCCCGAGGCGGTGCGCGCGTCGGTCGAGGCCGCGGCGGTCGGGGAGATCGACGCGGTCGTCTTCACGTCCGCGCCCGGTGCCGAGGCGTGGCTCTCCGCCGCCGAGGACCACGGCGTGGGCCGCCTGATCGTCGGCCGCTTCCGGGACGGCTCGATGGTCGCCGCGGCCGTCGGGCCCATCACGGCGAAGCCGCTCGAGCACCGGGGGATCACGCCGCTGCAGCCCGACCGCGGGCGCCTCGGTGCGCTCGTCCGCACGTTGGTCGCGTACTACGAGGAGGCGGAGACGGTCGCGCTCACCACGGTCGCCGGGGTGCTGCAGATCCGGTCCCGGGTCGCGGTGCTCGACGGTGAGGTCCTACCGTTGTCGCCGAGCGGTCTCGAGGTCCTGCGCCTCCTCGCGTCCCGCGGTGGCGACGTCGTGACGCGCGACGACGTCCTCGACGTCCTGCCGGGGGACTCGTGCGACCCGCACACCGCCGAGGTCGCCGTCGCGCGGCTGCGCGAGGCCACCGGCCGGCGCGACCTCGTCAAGACCGTCGTCAAGCGCGGATACCGATTGGAGCTGGCGTGAGCACGGAGATTCTCGGCTTCCCGTCCGGGCCCGCCACCGCGGGCGGCGGCGCGGGGCAGGCGGACGGCCCGACGGCGCGGGTCCCCGTGCTGGTCGGCTGCTCGCACGGCACGAGCGACCTCACGGGCCGCGAGGTGATCCGCGCGCTGCTCGACGACGTCCGCGCCGCCCGCCCCGACCTCGACGTGCGCGAGGCGTTCGTCGACGTCCAGCAGCCGGAGGTCGCGGACGTGGTGACGTCGGTCGTCGCACCGGACCGCGCGCAGGACGGCGGGACCGTCGACCACCCGGGGGACGCGGTCGTCGTGCCGCTCCTGCTCTCGGGCGGGTTCCACGTCGGCGTCGACATCGCGGAGTCGGTCGCGGACCGCGGCCCGGGCTCGGGCCACGCCGCCGCGGCGACCCCGCTCGGTCCGGACGACCGGCTCGCGGACCTCCTCGCCGACCGCCTCGTCGAGGCCGGTTTGCGACCCGACGACGCGGTCGTGATCGCCGCGGCAGGATCGTCGCGGCCGAGCGCGGCACAGGACGTCGAGCGCCTCGCCGCCGCTCTCCGCGACCGCATCACGGCTCCGGTGAGCGTGGGCTACGGCGCGATGGCAGAGCCGTCGGTGCCCGACGCCGTCGCCGCCGCCCGCGCCGTGCTCGCCGCGGGGGCAGCGTCAGACAGGCAGGGCGGGCCACGCGTCCTCGTCGCGGCCTACCTGCTCGCGCCGGGGTACTTCTACGACCGCGTGCTCGAGGCGGGCGCCGACGTCGTGACGGCGCCCCTGGCGCCCGACGCGCGGCTCACCGCGATCGTGCTGGACCGCTACGAGGCCGCCGCGGCCGCCCTCGCGACGGCCTGACCCGCAGGCGGACTGGCCGGCCGGCAGTCGCGAGCCTGGCCGGCGGTGGGCGCGCACTGCGTTCGGCGCCCACCGCCTGCACAGGCGGGGGCTATCCGCAGCTCACGGCCTCGTGCGCCGCCTCGACGGTCGAGGAGCGGTCCCCGATCGTCGAGGTGACGCTCACCGTGCCGGCCTCCAGCGTGTCCTGACGCGAGCTGAACGCCTGGTAGGCGCTCTTCCCGACGGCGACCTCGTCGAACTGGCGGCTGCCGTAGGGCGTCGTCAGCTCGACGGCCGCCGGGGCCTCGTCGGTGTTGAGCGCGCGCACCGCGAGGTATGCCCGTCCGGCGAGGCAGCGAGGCTGCACCTGCACGTCCACCGAGACCTCGCCGGCCGTCACCGCGGTGTCCTCCGACGCCTCCAGGATGTCGAAGCCGAGGAACTCGGCCCGGACGGTCTCTCCCGCGCCGAGGTCGGTCGGCAAGGTCGCCGACGCCACGCCCTCGTCCAGGTAGACGGTCTCCGACCACTCTCCTGCGCTGAAGCGGACCTGTCCGCCGGTCTCGAAGGTGTCCTCCGCCCGAACGGTGGCGGTGACCGTGACGGCATCGCCCTCCTGGGTGGGGGAGCCGACCGTGAGCTCCGTGGTGGTGGGCACGTCGCTGTTCGGGATGCCCCGGATGTCGTTCCACTCACGCAGCGTGATGGGGGTGACGGTGCCGTGCCGGGGACGCGGGACGCCGGCATTGGTCATCGTGATCGTCTCCGCCTCCCAGGTCTGCGCCTCGATGTCCTCGCTGCAGGCGGCCTGGTAGCCACCACCGTTGGTGTACCGGTCTCCCCACAGGTAGAACTGGCCGGGGCACGCGGTGTCACCGGGGTTCGCCTCGAAGACGATAGGACCCTCGTAGCCCTGGTCGGCGGCCCAGGTGGTCCGGCCCAGCGCCGGGGCGACGAGCTCCCAGTTCTCGATGTCGCTGTCGAGGAAGTCGGTGTGCTTCTCGGAGAAGATGTCCGATCCTCTGTTGCCGGCCTCGTTCTTCGTGACGCGGTAGTAGTAGTCACCCACCTTGATCGCGGTGGTGTCGATCCGCGACAGCGGGGCCGGGTTCTGCCACACCTGCGGCTCGGAGAACGTCTGGAAGTCGCGCGTGGTGTTGTACCACATCTGGGCGTTGCCCTGGCCGGTGCGGTTCACCGGGTCGTCCCACAGCGACTGGGCCCAGAAGACCGCGTAGGCGCCGATCTCCTGCACCCACAGCGACTCGGGGGCGAAGGCGTTGCCTGCGTCGTCCGGCGCCACCTCGACGTGACGCTGCGGCGTCCAGCTCACCAGGTCGTTGGACTCGAACACCTCGATGTGCTGGGTGTCGTTGATCGCGTAGCCACCCTGGTCGTACCAGTTGAGGTCGGTGGCGATCATGTAGAAGGTGTCCCCGTCGGGGGAGCGGACGATGTGCGGGTCGCGCAGGCCCTGGTCCCCGAGCTGGGAGATCAGCGACGGCCGACCACCGGTCAGGCCCGTCCAGTCCAGCGCCGTGTTCCCGTTGGACGTGGCGAACATGATCTGCTCGCCGTCGGCGATGTTCTCCCCCTTGAAGTAGCCCAGGAAGTAGCGCTCGTACTCCTCCACGCGCGGCATCGGCTTGATCGTGACGTCGAACGTCTTGTCCTGCGACGCCGCGCCCTGGGTGAGGGTGGCCGTCAGCGTCGCCGACACGTCCGGACGGCCGTAGGCGGGCCGGGTCACCTCACCGGTCGGGCTGACGAGGTCCGAGGTGGACTCCCACGTGATCGTCGAGCCGAACTCGCCCTCGGCCGGCAGGTCGATGTTGCCGCGGACGTCGTCGGTGTCGTACAGGGTCAGGTCGTAGGCGTCGCGGTCCACGGCCTGGGCGTCGTCGAACTCCGCCTTCACGGTGATGGGGATGTCCCTGGTCACGACGTCGTCGGTGCCCTTGCGCACCGTGGCCGTCAACGTCGCGGTGGCGTCGGGCTGCCCGGCGGCCGGCCGGGTGACCGTGCCCGTCACCGGGACCTTGGGAGCGGTCTCGGGAGGGTCGTAGACGTCGACGACGGACGGGTCCGAGCTCTCCCACGTGATCTCCGAGCCGGCCACCGAGCCGATCTCGGGCAGCTCGATGTCGTGCACGATGGCGCTCGTCAGGCCCAGGTCGATCGCCTCGGCGTCGGCGGTGACGCCGGTCGCGTTCGTCTCCTCGGCCAGCACGAGCACCTCGTCGGCGTCCACCGCCCTGTCGTAGACGCGGAGGTCGCTGATCGTGCCGCGGAAGGAGTAGTCGCCCGGGTTCTGCGACCGGGCGAGGAAGTTGCAGTTCGTCCCCGCGGCCGCGTTCACCGACGGCGGGGTGGTGAGGCCGGTGGACTGGGCGTGCTGCACGCCGTCCACGTAGAGCGTCCCCGTCCAGGTCTCGCCGCCCTCGTCGAGAGACTGGGTGTAGGTCACGTGCTGCCAGGCACCCTCCGGCAGACGGTCGCCCTGCTGGATGTCCGTCGCGCCGGCGCGGACCCGGAAGCGATCTCCTGGGCGACGTTCGGCGCTGTTCGACGCGAAGATGGAGCCCTGGAGACCCGAGCTCGCGTCACACTCTCCCGTCTTGCTGCCGAAGCTCCACATCTGGTGGTTGCCGACGTTCGCCGGGTCGACCCACACGTCCCAGTCGACCGTCAGCTCCGACATGCCGGCCGTGAGGTCGTCCGGCAGGGCCACGTACGCCCCGTCCACGGCGCTCTCGTACGAGTCCGGGTTGAACCGCACGCCGTCGCCCGTCAGGGCCGCCTTGTCCGGGTTGACCAGGGTGGCGTCGGCTGCCGAGCCCGCGCTGCCGGAGTTGGCCAGGGTGGTCCCGCTGGTCTCGTCGAGCCTGAAGTGATGCACCAGGCCGTCCGTGATCTCCGCCTGCGCCGTGGTGGCGTTGAACGTGCCGACTCCCATGACGAGGATCGTGACGGCGCCGACGAGCCGGAAGCGCCCCGACCGTCGTGGGATAGCTGTGGTGGTCATGTGATCACGCACTCCTTTGTGGTGGTCAAGAATCGTGGGGCGCATGCCAGCACGTCAACGAGCCCCTCCGTGGGCCTGCTCACGTCGCCGTGTCACCGCGCTCGACGAGCGACACGATCATCATCGAAGGTGTGGTCGAACGGTCCAGCCATTGTGAGCGATCACATACCCGGCGTCAAGGCCAGTGCGGCAGCGACCCTGGCGCCCACGCGACCGCAACCGCCCCCGACGACGCGAGCCTCGCCGGGTCGCTCTCCGGGTCACCAGTTCTTGGTGCCGCCGCCCCCGCTGTCGTCGCCCGACTCGCCGCCCGATCCCGGTTCGTCGCCGTACAGGTTGTTGTACTCCTGCTCGAGCTCCTCCTGCTCGTCCTGCGCGTCGGAGTTCTGCTCGTCCAGCTTCTCCTGGCGCTCCTGCTCCTCGCGCTCCGCCTCGGTCTGGGGCTCCTCGGACTCGCCGCCGTCGTCCTCGGACTCGCCGCCCTCGCCCTCCTGCGGGTCGCCCTCGCCCTCCTCGGGGGGGCGCGCGTCCTCGGCCTGCTGCTGCTTGTCCTGCAGACGTTGGACGGCGGCCTCGTCCTGCTCCTCCTGCTCCGGCGTCTGCTCCGACTGCGCGCAGTCCGGCCAGCCCCGGATCTGCTCGGCCGTCGCGAACTCCTGCTGCGCGTACTGGGCGTAGTCGTCCGCCGTCGCCCGCAGCTCGTCCGGGTCGACCTCGGTGCCGTCCCCGTCCGGGTCGAGCACGCTCTCGTCGTAGTCCTGGCCCGCCTCACGAGCTGCGAGCGCGTCCTCGACCGCCTCGAGCTCGGCCGCCGCGTCCTGCGAGTACGCCAGGTCCGAGTCACCCGTCAGCTCGTACGTGAGCGACAGGTTCGTCTGGATCATGCAGCGCACCTCGGGGGACTCGTCGTGCGCCAGCTCGTACGCCGTGTGCAACGACGAGGTCGCGTCGTAGAGCGCCCAGGAGTCCTGCGTCGCCGCGCCGGCGGTCCCCGCGTTGTAGTGGGCCTTCCACGGGTCGACGATGTTCATCGTCTTCTGGCCCTCGTACGAGGTCTCCGCGCCCTGGTAGTCGCTCGCGTCGTAGTCGTCCTTCGCGGACGACGCGATCGGCGCCAGGAACGTCAGCCTGACGCCGAGCACGACCAGGACGACGACGAGCGGCATGGTGCCGACCAACCACCAGGTCCGACGCCGCACGCGGGCCTTGCGCGCGTGCGTCGCGGCATCCGTGGGCAGCGGTGCACCCCCGTACGACGGCGGTCCGTTCCAGCTCATCGGCGTACCTCCGGCCTGCGGGTCGTGACGACCGGGCGGCTCGCCGACCGGGCCCAGAACCATGCCTCGACGCCGAGCAGCACGGCGAGAGCCAGCGCGAGCGGCCACACCACCGGGCGGTAGGTGGTGATCTCGCGCCGCCCGTCGGCGGCGACCTGCTCCGGGTCGACGCCCTCGACGAGCGCCGCGGTGTCGGCCGGCTCGGTGCGGTGCACGTACGGCACGCCGAGCTGGTCCGCGAGCTCGGTCAGCGTGTCCTCGTCGATCATGGACAGCGCGTCGGGCGCGACGCCGTCCGCACCGGTCTGCGACGGGTCGACGATGTACTGCGCGTCGGCGGGGTCCACGTCCGGGTCGTACTCCTTCATGCGGCCGCCGTCCTCGGTGCCGTAGCCGAGCACGGCGCCGCCGTCGACCAGGGGAGCGACGTCGGCGAACGAGCGCGGCTCGCCGTCGGCGGTCTGCTCGCCGTCGCTCAGGAAGAACACGAGGCGCGTGTTCCCCGGGTTCTGCTCGGCCGCGCCGGTCAGCGCAGCGGTCAGCTCGTCGAGCGGACGGTCGGTGAGCGAGCCCTGCGAGTACAGCGTGATCTCCTGGTGGACCGTCTGGGCCCACGACTCGATGGCGTGCGCGTCGGTCGTCAGCGGGAGCTGGCGCGAGGCCTGCGAGTCGAACGAGATGATCGAGTACCGGGCGCCGGGGATGTCCTCGGTGAGGCCCACGATGTCGGACCGGACGCCGTCGAGCCGCTGCTGGTCGCCGCCGGTGCCGTAGTCCTCCGCGCCCATCGACCCGGTGCGGTCGACGACGAAGAACATGTCGACGTTCGTCACCGTGTCGTCCGTCGTCGTCGAGACCACCGACGGGCCGATCCCGATGACCGCGAGCAGCACGACGGCGCCGGTCCGCCGCAGCCAGGCCGCGCGCGGGGCACCGGGGCGGGGTGCGCCGTCGGGCCCGGGCCGACCGGCGACGACCGACTGCCACACCGTGAACGCGAGCAGCGGCACGACGAGCAGGACGAGCGCCCACCAGGGGAGCAGCGGCTGGAGCGTCATCGGTCCCTCACTCCCTGACCCGCCACGCGGCGACGAGCAGGACCGCCACGCCGCCGAGCGCGACGAGGAACCAGCCGGCGGGACGGTCCGTGACCTGCACCTCCGGGGTGGCGTCGAGCTCGACGGCCTGCTGTGCGACGACGTCGTCGACCATGCTCTGGACGGCCGACGGGTCGTCGGCGAAGAAGTACAGGCCGCCACCGTCCTCGACGGTCTCGCGGTACTCCGTCTCCTCCGGGGTGTCCCGGTAGAACTCCGTGCCCCCGTAGAGCCCGTTCAGCGTGATGTCGCGTGAGGACACGAGGTCCGCGGCCTCCTCGAGCGTGTAGATCGGCTCGCCGGACACGTAGTTGTCCGTCGCGAGGATGATCGAGCGCGAGCGGTCGGTGTCCTCCTCGTCGAACTGGAGCGCGCAGTTCGCGAGCCCGTCGCCGACGAGGCTCGCGCCGGCCAGGTTCGCCGTCGTGCCCGCGGTGAACTGCGCGAACTCGAGGATCTCGGCGTCGTCGCTGCCGTCCCAGTCGAAGTCGGAGGGGTCCTTGTCCACGGCGTCGACGCCCGCCTGCAGCTGTTCCTGGACGAGCGTGTAGTCGTCGGTGAGCGGGAAGACGGTCCGCGAGGACGAGTTCCAGATCGACAGCGCGATGCGCTCCCCCTCGAAGTTCTCGACCAGCTCCTGGTACACCTTCAGCACCGCGCCGTCGTAGGGGAGCATCGACCCCGACACGTCCAGGCACAGCACGATGTCGCGCGTGCCGAGCCGGTCGGTGACGACGTCCGTCTGCGCCGGTCGGGCCGCGACGGCGCCCGCGCCGACCACACCGACGAGCAGGCCCACCGCGACCACGCCCTGCAGCAGCCGGTACCGCCGCACCCAGGCCGTGAAGGCGGGGAGACGGGCGAGGTACGCCGAGTTCGCGACCCACAGCACCTCGCCGCCCGTGCGGTCCGCCCGGCGACGGCGGGCCAGCCACCACGCGATCCCGCCCGCGGCGAGCACCCCGACGACGACCCCGACCCAGACCCACGGCCACAGGATCGTGCTCTGCGGCCCGCTCACCAGGTCCTCACCACGGTCCGGGCGCGGGCGACGGACGACCCGGGGTCGACCTCGTGCGCGCGCGGGTCCTGGTCCTCGGCGAAGGACGGCCGGTAGTAGCTCGCGATGAGCTGCGTCAGGTGTCCCGCGCCGGAGAGCTGCTGGATCTCCGAGAGCGTCATGGACGACGCGTCCTGCCCGAGCCGGCGGCTCGCGAAGGCGCGCACCTCGGCGGACAGCGCGAGGTGCAGGGCCCGCTCGTCGAGCTCCCCCTCGTGGTAGCGGCGCTCGACGGCGTCGAGCCGCGCCTCGTACTCGCTGCGCAGAGCCGCCCACCGGTCGGCGGACAGGTACCCCCCGGCGGGAGGCCGGACGTCCTTCTCCACGGCGCGCGCACGGGTGAACCACAGCACGGCGAACACGACCGCCCCGGCCAGGAGCAGCAGACCGAGACCGGCCACGGTCCACCAGCCGGAGTAGCCGACGGGGTCGACGAGCTCATCGACGGGCACGCTTCTGCCTCCCCAACAGCTCGACGAAGCGCGGCACGACGTCCTCGGTGCCGGTGACGGTCACGCCCGGGATCTGCAGGCGGCGCAGGCGGTCGGCGACCTCGGCGCGCCGCTCGTGCGACGCGGCCTCGGCGGCGTGCGCGAGCTCGGGGCGGCCTCGCAGGAACGCCGGCAGGTCCAGCGTGCCGTCGACGTCCTCGATCTCCCGGTCCCGACGCCGGCCCCGGCCCGCACGGGTGGGGGAGCCCGCGGCGTCGGGCACCCGGACCGAGAGCGCGGACAGGTCCGCGACCTGCACGACCATGAGCTCGTGGCGCACGCGCAGCGTGCGCAGCACCTGCTCGTGGCGGGCGTCCGGGCGGGCCTCGTCGGTGATGACCACCATGAGGGAGCGGCTGCGGAACGCGGTCATGGCGCGGTCGAGCGCTCGCGTCAGGTCGTTCGCGGGCGCGTCCGGGCTCCACTGGTTCTCGACCGTGCGCAGCAGCACCTCGAGGTCCTGCGTGCTCGCGCGCGGCGGGAGCTGCACGAGGCGCTCGGCGTCACCCGCGACGAGCGCGACCCTGTCCCCGCGGTCCCGGGCGATGTAGGCCACGAGAGCGCAGCAGAAGCCCGCGACGTCGGCCTTGGTCTCGCCGCTCGGCGCGGTCGCGCCCAGGGTGCGGCCCGTGTCGACGACGAGCACGAGGTTGAGGTTGGACTCGCGCACGAACCGCCGGATCACCGGGATGCCGGCACGCGCCGACGACTTCCAGTCGATGTCGCCGACGTCCTCGCCGGGCGCGTACAGGTGCAGGTCGTCGAAGTCCTGGCCGTGCCCCTTGTAGATGGAGCGGTGACGTCCCTCGAGCAGGCCCGTGGCCCGGCGCGCGACCGGGAGGTCGAGCCGGGCCCGGACCTGGGCGAGACGGGAGACGTCGGTCATGGGTGCTCTCAGGACGGGGCGGTCAGGGCGTGGGGACGGCGTCGAACACCGCGTCCACGAGCTGCTCCGGCGGGACGTTGTTGGCGAGCGCGTCGAACGTGCGCACGAGCCGGTGGCGCAGCACCGCGTAGCGCACGGCCTTGATGTCGTCCGGGACCACGAACGCGCGACCCGCGATGACCGCGAGCGCCTGACCCACGCGCATGAGCGCGATCCCGCCGCGCGGCGACGCCCCGACGCGCACGTGCCGCTGGAGGTCGGCGACCGGGCGCGGGCCGGAGAAGCGCGTGGTGTTGATGAGGTCCACGATGTAGCGCTTGATCGAGTCGTCGACGTACACGTCGTCGACGAGGCCCCGCAGGAACCGCACGTCGTCGAGCGAGATCGGCTGCGCGGTCATGGGCTCGGTCATCTGGCCGGTCGCGACGCGCTGCAGGATCTCGAGCTCCTGCAGCGGCGCCGGGTACGTCAGGACCTCCTTCATGAGGAAGCGGTCCATCTGCGCCTCGGGCAGGACGTACGTGCCCTCCTCCTCGATGGGGTTCTGCGTCGCGAGGACCATGAAGGGGTCGGGGAGCTTGAACTCCTCGCCGCCGATCGAGGTCTGCTTCTCCTGCATCGCCTCGAGCATCGCCGACTGCGTCTTGGCCGAGGACCGGTTGATCTCGTCGAGCAGCACGACGTTCGCGTGCACCGGGCCGAGCTGCGTGGAGAACTTGCCCGACGCGTAGTTGAAGATCTGCGTGCCGACGATGTCGTTCGGCATGAGGTCCGGCGTGCACTGGATGCGGTGGAAGCTGCCGTCGACCGCGGACGCGAGCGTCTGGGCGGCGGTCGTCTTGGCGAGACCGGGCACCGACTCGAGGAGGATGTGGCCCCCTGCGAGGAGCGTGCTCACCAGGGCCGTGCGCAGCGCCTCCTGCCCGACGACGCGCTGGTCGAACACCAGGCCGACCCGCTTGAGCAGGTGGCTCGCGCGGTCGAGGTCCTCGGTGGGGATGCTGCCGTGCCCTACGGCCATGGGGACGTCCTTCGCAGTGGTCTCGTCGGATGCCCGCCCGGGTGGCCGCGGCCCCCGGCGAACCCGGCCCAGTATGCCAGCGGGGGTCTGGTTCCCCGGCACCTGGTCCACAGGGCGGCATGGGGAGGGGTCCCCTGCGACGCCCGGAGAGCTCCCCTGCGACGCCAGGCGGCCCGGCGGACCCGGTGGCCCGGGAATCTTGCCCGGCGGCGCGTGGTTGGCCGGGCATGAGCACCGACGAACGGGCGGCCCGCGCCGCCGACCCCGCCCTGCTGGATCTCGCCGCCTCGCTGCACCAGGGCGTCCTGACTACGGTCAAGCGCGACGGCCGTCCCCAGCTCTCCAACGTGCTGTACGCGTGGGACCCCGACGAGCTGGTCGCCCGCGTGTCCGTCACCGCGACCCGCGCGAAGACCCGCAACGCCGCGCGGGACCCGCGGGTCTCGCTCCACGTGAGCGCGCCGGACTTCTGGAGCTACGTCGTCCTCGAGGGGGACGCCGAGCTGAGCGACGTCGCGGCAGACCCGGCCGACGCCGTCGTCGACGAGCTCGTGGACACGTTCCGCGGCACGGGCGCGGAGCACGACGACTGGCCCGCGTTCCGCCGCGCGATGGTCGCCGAGCAGCGCCAGGTGCTCCGCGTGCGCGTCACCCACGTGTACGGCATGGCCCGCCCGCCCCGGGCCTGATCGTGGCGGCTCCGGCCGCTCGTTCCCGAGCGCCCGGCCAGCGTCGTTACCCTGGTCCGGTGACCTCGACAGCCGCGCGTCGTGCGCCGTCGGGCGCTCGGTCGGCGAACCCGTGGTGGCTCGTCGCCGCCGGCCCGTTCGCCGTCGCCGTCGCCGTGGTGGCCGTGCTCGCCGCCGGGGCGTTCTCCGGGGCGTTCTCGATCCCCGTCGGGTTTCCCGATCCCGGCGTGCTCGCGCGGCTCGGGACCCCCGTCGCCACGGTGCTGGTCGAGCTGTCGCTCGCGCTGACCCTCGGGTCGCTCGCGCTCGCGGCGTGCGTCCTGACCCCGGGCGAGACGGTGCGCCGCGCGCTGGGCGTCGCCGGAGCGGCGTCGGCGACGTGGGCCGTGCTGACGGTCGTGCAGCTCGTGCTGCGCTACTCGTCGATCTCCGGGTCGGCGATCTCCGATCCCACCTTCGGTGACCAGCTCGGGCTGTTCGTCTCCGAGGTGGGCCTCGGGCGCAGCTACCTCGTCGTGATCGTCGTCGCTGCGGCGACGTCGGCCCTCGCCCTGGGCGTGCGCGGCCCGGTCGGGTCGATGTGGACCCTCGGGCTCGCGCTCGTCGCCGTGGGGGCCCAGGCGAGCACGGGCCACGCTGCGGGGGCGGCGAGCCACGAGCTCGCGGTGTCGACCATGTTCGCCCACCTGACCGGCGCCGCGCTCTGGGTCGGCGGGCTCGGGACGCTCGCCGTGGTCCGCGTCCGCGGCGGGCTGGGGCGCGCAGACTTCGCGGCCGCCGTCGGGCGCTACTCCGTGATCGCGCTGTGGTGCTACGTGGCGGTCGGTCTGTCCGGCGTGGTCAACGCGACGATCCGCGTCGACTCGGCCGCCGGGCTGCTCACCGGCTACGGGATCCTGCTCCTCACCAAGCTCGCGCTCCTGCTCGCGCTGGGGGCCTTCGGGTACGTGCACCGCGAGCGCGTCGTGCGGCGGCTCGGGGCCGCGCCCGCGGGTGGCGGGACCACGCCCGCGGGTGGCGGGACCACGCGGGCGGGTGGCGAGGGCAGCGGCCCGACGCCGCGTGGCGGCCTCTCGGGGAGCGCCGCCCAGGCCACCCGGGGCCTCTTCTGGCGCCTCGTCGCTGTCGAGCTCGCGATCATGGGCGCCGTCTCGGGGGTCGCCGTCGCGCTCGCGTCGACCGCACCCCCCGTGCCGGACGACGTGATCCTCGACAGCACCGCGGCCGAGGTCGTCACGGGGTACCCGCTGCCGCCCGAGCCCACGCTCGGCCGCTGGGTCACGCAGTGGCAGTGGGACGTGCTGGCCGCGGCGGCGTGCGCCGTGGCTCTCGTGGTGTACCTCGGCTGGGTCCGGCGGCTCGCGCGGCGCGGCGAGCGCTGGCCGGTCGGGCGGACCGTGGCGTGGAGCGCCGGGGTGCTGCTCGCCCTCTGGGCGACCTCCGGCGGTCCCGCCATGTACGGGCGTGTCCTGTTCAGCGCGCACACGGCCCAGCTCGTGCTCCTCGTGGCGGTGGTCCCGGTCCTCCTGGCGCTCGCCGCGCCCGTGACGCTGCTCGCGCGCGCGGTGCCGGCGCGCACCGACGGCTCGCGCGGCCCGCGCGAGTGGGTGCTGGGCGTCGTGACGTCGCGCGTGGGGCAGGTCGCGGCGAACCCGGTCGTCGCGACGGTGCTCGTCGCGGGTTCGGTCGTCGGCTACCTCTGGACGCCGGTGCTCGGGCTCGCCCTGACGACCTACGCGGGCCACCTCGCGGCGACGGCGTGGTTCGTGCTCGTGGGGTACCTGTTCGCGAACGCTCTCGTCGGGATCGACCCCGGCCCGCTGCGCCCCTCGCCCGTCCGGCGGCTGGTCCTGCTGCTCGCCGTGTTCGTGCTCTGGGCCGTCGTCGGGCTGGTCCTCACGACGAGCGATGTGCTGCTCGAGGCCGAGTGGTTCGGCCTGCTGGGACGCGACTGGTGGCCGAGCGCGATCGTCGACCAGCAGCGCGGCGGCGCGGTCGCGTGGGCGATCGGCGAGCTGTCGGTCGTGACGCTCGCGGCGATCGTGCTGGTGCGGTGGCTCAGGTCGGGAGAGCCCGCCGCACCCGCCCCCCCACAGCCGACCGAGCGGCGCCCGGACCAGCCCCGTGAAGACACCGGAAGCCGCGCGGAGTACGACGCGATGCTGGCACAGCTGGCCCGCCGCCGCTCCACCCGCCCCACCCGCCCCAAGAACCCGCCGAACACGACATGAGGGTCGTTCTGAGTCGCTTCGCGACCTTCATGTCGTGTTCGACGGCGAGTGGTGGCGTTCTCGAGCGAGGGTGCGGCGGATCTCGTGGACCAGGCGGCCTCGGTGGGGTGCGCCCGGGGGTGTGACGTCGCTGCCGGTGAAGCGTCGGAGGTCGACCGCGCCGGACGCGAGCAGGTCGTTCTGGCGCGCGCGGTCGTGCAGCAGCGCGTCCGGGGTGGAGTGGATGTCCCGGCCGTCCAGCTCGGCGATCAACCACCGGCCGCCGGGCAGGCGCCAGCCGAGGTCGCCGCGCCCGAGGAACCGGTCGGCGTCGTGCACCTCGACCTGGAGGTCGTCCGGGGCGATCCCCGCGTCGACGCAGTCCAGACGCGCGAAGGTCTCCAGCGGGGACTCCGCTCGTCCGTCGGACTCGACCCACCACGAGTGCGTCCGCGCGACGCCGCGACGCCCGCGCGCCAGGTCGTGCGCGTGCGCGAGCTCCGCCGTCGTGATCAGCCTCCGGTGCCGAGCGCTGTCCATGACCGCGACCGCGCGCAGCCGGCCCATCTCCGGCACCGCCTGGGCGAGCGCCCAGTCCGGCGTCGCTACCGGTCGCCCGTCGACCGGGGCGACCGTCATCCCGTCGTCGAACTGGCGCAGCTGGATGCCGTCGCGGGAGCGCCCGGCCCGGGCGCCGGGGAGCGTGACCTCCGGCACGACGTCGGTGCGCACGCCCTCCACGCCCAGCAGGACCAACGCGCACTGTCCGACGGCGATCGCGTCCGGCCCGTAGGCGAGGAGCCCGAGCCACGCCGCCCGACGGCGCAGGTGCTCGTGACGGCGCGGGCCGTCGCGCTGGGACGGCGGCACCCGAGACGTGTCGACGACGCCGTGGGTGATCCGGTGCCAGCGCCCTTGCCGGACCAGACGCTCACGACGGTGCGACGTGACGCCGAACGCGTCGCACTGGCGCGCGGCGAGCAGGCCTTCCTGGGCACGGGCGAGCTCGACCAGCTCGGTCGGGACGTCTGTCAGAGTTCGCACAGGAGGCATCCGAGCAGAGCCGGGCCGATCCAGGCGCCGCTCGACGACCCCCTGTGGACGACGCGACCTCCCGGCCGTCCTGTGCACACCCAGAACCGTCACCCCACCCCACCCACCACCCCACCCCCGCCCACCCCCCACCCACCCCCACCCGGCCCCCCGAAACCCCCACCACCCGCCGTCGAGCACGACGTGGAGGTCGCCAAGAGCGCCAGAACGACTCTCAGGTCGTGTTCGGCGGGGAGGGACGGGGCTTGGGAGCGGCGGGGTGGGCGGCGTGATAGGACGTACTCGTGAGCAACGACGACGCCGCGACCGCCCCGCAGAACCCGTTCCACGACCTCGACGCCTATGTCGCGATCCCGCGCGTCGCGGGGCTCTCGCTGTCACCGGACGGGACGCGGCTCGTGACGACCGTCCAGACCCTCGACTCCCAGCGCACCGGGTACCGCACGGCGCTGTGGGAGGTCGACCCCGTCGGCGAGGCGCCGGCCCGGCGCCTGACCCGCAGCCGCAAGGGCGAGTCCAGCGCCGCGTTCACCGCCGCGGGCGACGTCCTGTTCACCTCCGCGCGGCCCGACCCGGATGCGTCCGACGAGTCCGAGGAAGCACGCAGCGCGCTGTGGCTCCTGCCGTCCGGTGGCGGGGAGGCCCGCGTCGTCGCCACGACCGCGGCGGGCGTGAGCGCGCCGCTCGCGGCGCGCGACGCCCCCGTCGTCTCGGTCGCCGCCGAGGTGCTGCCCAGCGCTCGCGACCTCACGCACGACACCGAGCTCCGCACGGCCCGCAAGGACGCGAAGGTCGCCGCCATCCTGCACGACGCGTACCCCGTCCGGCACTGGGACCACGACCTCGGCCCCGGGCAGCCCCACCGGTTCGTCGCGGACCTGACGGCGCTCGCCGACGAGCCGGCGCGCCCGCTGCCGGAGCCTGCCGGTGACGACGAGGGCGACTCTGCCGACCACGACCCGAGGCTGCTGGACCTGCGGGACGTGAGCCGCGGCGTCGGGCAGGACGACGGGCAGCGCGACGGGCCGGGCCGCGCGCTGACCGACCACGGCGCGGACCTGTCCGCGGACGGCACGACGCTGGTGGTCACCTGGCAGGTCGCGGGTCCCGGGCCGGCGGTCCGCAACGCGCTCGTCGCGATCGACACCGCGACGGGCACGCGTCGCACGCTCGTCGACGAGCCGGGTGCCCAGGCGCACTTCCCCACGATCTCGCCCGACGGCGCGTTCGTCGCGTTCGTCCGCGAGACCCTCACGACGCCCCAGCAGGCGCCGGAGGAGACGATCGTCGTCGTCCCGCTGCACGCCTCCGACGCCGCCGCGGGGACGGCGGGCTCGCACGACGACACCCCCACCACGCGCGCCGAGAACCACGCGACGCCCCGCACGCTCGCGCCCCACTGGGACCGCTGGCCGACGTCGTTGCGCTGGCTCCCCGACGGCTCGGGCCTGCTCGTCACGGCCGACGACGACGGCCGCGGCCCCGTCTTCCTCGTGACCTTCGCGGCGGACTCCCACGGCGAGCACGGCACGGCGCAGCGCGTGACGAGCGACGACGCGACCTTCACGGACGTGCAGGTCTCCCCGGACGGTCGGACCGTCTACGCGCTGCGCACGAGCTACCTCGCACCGGCGCACCCGGTCCGGATCGACCTGGGGGCGTTCCTCGACGGCGGCGCCCCGGGCGAGCGGTCCCCCGTCGCCGCGACGGCGCTCCAGGCTCCCGTCGCGACCCCGGACCTGCCGGGCCGGCTCGTGGAGGTCGAGACGGCGGCGTCGGGCGAGGTGCGCGTGCGCGGCTGGCTCGCGCTGCCGCACGGCGCGAGCGCCGAGGACCCCGCCCCGATGCTGCTGTGGATCCACGGCGGTCCGCTCGGTTCGTGGAACGCGTGGAGCTGGCGCTGGAACCCGTGGCTGATGGTCGCGCAGGGGTACGCGGTGCTGCTCCCGGACCCGGCGCTGTCGACCGGGTACGGGCAGGACTTCGTCCAGCGCGGCTGGGGCGCGTGGGGGCAGGCGCCGTTCACGGACCTCATGGCGATCACGGACCGGGTGGAGGCGCGCGAGGACGTCGACGCGACCCGGACCGCCGCGATGGGAGGGTCGTTCGGCGGGTACATGGCGAACTGGGTCGCGGGGCACACGGACCGCTTCCGCGCGATCGTGACGCACGCGAGCCTGTGGGCACTCGACCAGTTCGGCCCGACGACGGACCACGCCTACTACTGGCAGCGTGAGATGACGGCGGAGATGGCGCTCGAGAACAGCCCGCACCGGTTCGTCGGCGACATCGTCACGCCGATGCTCGTGGTGCACGGCGACAAGGACTACCGCGTGCCGATCGGCGAGGGGCTGCGGCTCTGGTACGAGCTGCTGTCCGCGTCCGGCCTACCGGCCGGCCCCGACGGCGAGACCGTGCACCGGTTCCTGTACTTCCCGGACGAGAACCACTGGATCCTCAGCCCCCAGCACGCGAAGGTCTGGTACCAGGTCGTCCTCGCGTTCCTGGCAGAGCACGTGCTCACGACCCCGAAGGGCGAGGACGACACCCGGCTCCCCCCGACCCTGGGCTGAGCGCCCACCACCGAGCGGAAGCTCCCTCTTCTGGCAACCCACCGGTCGAAGAGTTCGTCGCGGGCGTCAGAGCCCACCGTTGCGACGCGGATTCTCCGGGCGCCTCGGGGCTATGCGCCGGGGACCAGGTCCGACGCCCGCCAGCGGCGGACGAGGTGTCGGTCGGCCGCGCCTCGCGCGGCTTCCCAGGAGCTGCGCTGTGTGGTCTCGCGGTGCTCGAGCAGCGCGTCGCGGTCGTGCTCGAGGGCCCAGAGCAGAGCTGTGCGGACCTCGTAGCGTGAGGGCGCGGTCGGCAGTGTGTCGTGCATGGTCCGTCTCGTCGTCGGTTGTCGCGCGGCCCTGCGGCCGCTTCCACCGAAGGAGACAGGAAAGTCGCCCGTTCGTGACGCGGTTTCTGTGAAGACCTTGTCCGCGTTCTCGCTCGAGACCGAGAGACGCCAGTGCCGGACGAGGTCGCGGTCGGCGGCCTCTCGCGACGCGATCCAGGGGCTGCGCTGCGTCGTGTCGCGATGCTCGAGCAGAGCCGTGCGGTCGTGCTCGAGA
The DNA here is from genome assembly GCF_014837295.1 of Cellulosimicrobium arenosum. Classification (GTDB taxonomy): domain Bacteria; phylum Actinomycetota; class Actinomycetes; order Actinomycetales; family Cellulomonadaceae; genus Cellulosimicrobium; species Cellulosimicrobium arenosum. The sequence continues at coordinate 51,241 of NZ_JACYHB010000014.1, read as the reverse complement.
GCCCACAGCAGCGCCGCGCGAACCTCGTGATGCGAGGGCGCAGGGCGCGGCGCGCGGTCGCCGTGCACTATGGCAGCCGGGCGGGGGTCCGCGCCAGGTCGAGCACCGCGCTCGCGAACGCGCGTGGCGCCTCCGCCGGGAGCTCGTGGCCCGCGTGCGGGACCTGACGGTGCTCGCGTCGAGTTCCGAAGTGCGTCGCCGACTGCGTCCCGTCGGTTGCCGGGAAGTTGCCGTCCGCGAGCCCGTCGAGCGTGATCGTCGGTACGTCGATCCGGGGGAGTCGCGCCAGCCATCTCTCAAGGCCCTCGTACGTCGGGTCGCCCGGCGCGAGGCCGAGCCGGTGGCGGTAGGAGTGGATCACGACGTCGACGTAGTCGGGGTTGTCGAACGCGACGGCGGACCGCGCGAGGTCGGCGTCGGCGATGGTCCGCTCGGGTGAGTTCCGCGCCCTGATGACACGTGCGACCTCCGCGCGGTTCTGCTCCAGCCCTCGCCGACCGCGTTCGGTCGAGAAGTACCAGAAGTACCAGAACCCGGCCTCGAGCTCGGGGCGGATCGGCGCCTGCGACGCCGCGACGTCCTGCTCGAGGTAGCTGTTGACCGACACGAGCCCGCGCACGCGCTCCGGCCACAGCGCGGCGACGCCGCACGCCGCGCGTCCTCCCCAGTCGTATCCGGCGAGCAGCGGCGCCACGTCGACGTAGCTGTGCACGTCGTACGGATAGCCGTGGAGCAGGACGACCGGCGTGGCGTCCGGGTCTCCGACCTCGACATAGCCGACGGTCAGCGGCCCGGCGTCGACGGTCGAGACGGGACCGAACGCGGTGGTGGTGAGCATCGTCGTCACGCCCGACCAGCTCGCGGACTCGGCGAACGCGCCGTGCAGGAGCACGACGAGCGGCTCGGCAGGCATGGGTCTCTCCTTCGTGTCGACCGGAGGGCGGGCTGCGGTGGGTACCGTCGTCCGTCTCTTGCTCCTCCGACCGCGCCCGGGTCCCGGACGTGACACGTCACCGCAGGGTGCGTGGTGCCAGGCCGCCGACGTCGGGCCTAGCGACCTGACCGGGCCGCGTCGGCGATCGCTTCCGCGAGCTCGCGCGGGCGCGAAAGCATCGGCCAGTGTCCGGTCGGGACGTCGACGTACGTGAGGTCGGCGAGCTCGCCCAGCTCGGTGTGCAGCGGCGGCCCGGGGTGCGCCATCTCGGCCAGGACGGTCGACGGGACGGACGAGCAGATCGCCGTGGCGGGGACGGCGAGCCGCGCGGGGTCCGACACGCGGACCGGGTCGCGCGCGACGCCCGCGGGCGTCGGGACCGCGCGGCCGCGGAACCGGGCGAGCGCGGCGTCGTCCAGGCCGTCGGTGCTCGACCCCTGCTCCGCGAGCTCGTCCCACGTCGGCAGGCCCTGCTCGGTCACGTCAGCGGGCAGCCCAGGGCTCAGCGCGGCACCGTCGACCAGGGGACCGGTGTCGACGTAGACCACCCGGCGCACGCGAGCCGGGTCGCGGTCGACGACCTGCTGCACGACGGGTCCACCCCCGCTGTGCCCCACGAGCACGACGTCGCCGTCGAGGCCCGCCACCAGGGCCGCCACGGCGTCGACGTGGTCGTCGCGCGTCGTCGTGGCACGCTCGGCCGCGGTGTCGTCCGCCGCCATGCCCGGGAGCGTCACGGCGTGCGGGACGAGGCCGGCGGCCTCGAGGTGGGGCACGACGTCGTCCCACGCCCACGCGCCCAGCCAGAAGCCGGGGACGAGGACGACGTGCACGGAGGTCTCGGACGGTCGCTTCTCCTGCTGCGTCATCTCGGTCATGACTCGACCATCGCACCCGGACGGTGACACCTGTCTGTCACCATTGTCGGAGCGCCGCGACCGGGGAGGGTCTCGTGAACAGGACCGAGCGGCTCTACGCGATCGCCGAGGAGCTGCGCCGCGCCGGTCGCAGCGGCACGACCGGTCCGCGGCTCGCCGCGGCGCTCGAGGTGAGCGAGCGCACGATCAAGCGCGACGTCGCCGCGCTCCAGCAGGCCGGTCTGACGATCTGGGCGCAGGCGGGCCCCGGTGGCGGCTACGTGCTCGACCCGAGCGCGACCCTGCCGCCCGTGAACTTCACGCCGGGCCAGGCCGTCGCGGTCGCCGTCGCCCTCGCGACGCTCCCGCCCGGCAGCCCGTTCGCCGTCGACGCCTCGTCCGCGCGCGGGAAGGTGTGGGACACGCTCGGCCCGGACGACCGGCAGCGAGCCGACGCGCTCGCCGCCCGGGTCTGGCTGCGACCGCCGTCGCCACCGGAGGCGGTCGGCCGGGTGCGACCGCCGGTCCCGGGGGTGCCGGACGGCGGCGGGGACGTCGTCGGGCAGGCGCGGACGCACCTGCGCGTGCTGCGTGCGGTCGAGCAGTCGCTCTCCACGTCGCGCGTCCTCGCGATCCGGTACCGCGACGGTCGGGGCGAGGAGACGTCGCGACGCGTCGAGCCGGTGATCCTCGCCCACACCGAGGGCAGCTGGTACCTGGTCGCGTGGTGCCGGCTGCGCGAGGCGGTCCGCTGGTTCCGCCTCGCGCGCGTCGTGCGCGCGGACGTCACGGCCGAGGAGTACGTGCCGCGGGCCGTGGCCGACGTGGGGGAACCGCCGGCCGACGCGGCCGCGGTGCCGGGCGCGCGCTGAGCGAGCCGGGCGGGCGCTCGTCAGTCGCCGCGGAGCACGCAGAACTCGTTGTCCTCGACGTCCGCGAGGACGACGAACGTCTCGCCCTCGCCCTGCCCGACGTCGACGCGTCGGGCGCCGAGGCCCTCGAGACGCGCGACCTCGGCGGCCTGGTCGGACGCGGAGAAGTCGAGGTGGACGCGGTTCTTCGCGACCTTCCCCTCGGGAACCCGCTGGAAGACGAGGCTCGGAGGTCCGAGGACCGTCTCGCCGTCCTGCGGGAAGACGACGGCCTCGCCGTGGGGGCCGCGCTCGCGCCCGCTCCACCCGAGGGCCGCCTGCCAGAAGTCCGCCACCGCGGACGGGTCGGCGCAGTCCACGACGGCGCCGCTGAACGTCAGTGTCATGCAACCAGTGTGACGCAGGCCACGTCGCCCGGCGTCGCGAGATGCGGTGCGCCGGTGTGGGCGGCAGCCAGCAGACTCTCGTCATGGACCAGCAGGAGGCACGGGAGATCAAGTCTCAGCTCGCGGGGTATGCACGCGAGCTCGCGGAGCGCAGCGGGGCGCCGGGGATCGAGGCGAGCGGGGTGCCCGACGCCGCGGCCACCCTGGTCCGCGCGCCCAGTCTCGCGCTCGGGCTGGCGCCGCGCGCCGACGGCCGGTACGCCATCGCGGTGCGGTACCGGCTCGGGGTGCCGGCCGCGCGCAGCATCGCGCGCAAGGTCGCCGCCGAGGCGGGGGAGACGGTGGACGTGCGCCGCACCGGGCGCATCCGCGCGCTCGCCGGCCCGGGCGTCCGACCGCCGGTCGTCACGGCGCTCGCCGTCGGCGAGACGGACCGGGTCCGTCCGCTGCGGCCGGGCGTCTCGATCGCGAACGTCGACGTGACGGCAGGGACGCTCGGGGCGTTCGTCCGGGTGGCTCCCGCCGTGGGTGCGGCCGGGTACGACCCGGCGGCGGTGCACGTCCTGTCCAACTGGCACGTGCTGGTGGGGTCGCCGAGCGGGCAGGTCGGGGACGTCGTCGTGCAGCCCGGGCCGGCCGACGGCGGGCGTGCACCCGGTGACCGCGTGGGCACCCTCGCGTCGCTCGTCCCGCTCGCGGCAGGCGTGACGCAGACGGTCGACGCCGCGCTCGCGCTGCTCGACGACCCCGTGGTCGACCCGGCCTACCCCGTCGGGCGCATCACCCGGACCGCCGTCGCGCTCGGCGGGGAGGCGGTGGGCAAGATCGGCCGGACCACGGGCGTGACCGCCGGCCGCGTGACCGCGATCGAGCTCGACGACGTCGTCGTCGGGTACGGCGACGAGCTGGGCGCCCTGCGCTTCGACGACCAGGTCGAGGTCGAGTCCACCGGGGACGGACCGTTCTCTCGTGGCGGGGACTCCGGCTCGCTCGTGTACCGCGACGACGGCGTCGCGCTCGGGCTGCTGTTCGCCGGGTCGGAGACGGGCGGCACGGACGGGACCGGCCTCACGTACTGCAACCCGATCGGCACCGTGCTGGAGAGGCTCGGCGCGACGCTGCTCGCGTGAGCCCCGGGTCGACGACGCGAGCCCTCCCGCAGATCTCGGACCGGGCGCACAATGGACGCAGGAGGTGGTGCGCCGTGGCGACCATCGGACGAGCGCGCGAGGCCAAGGCGTTGCTGCGCGACGAGCTCGCCGGCTCGGACGGCGTGACCGGCGTCGGGCTGAGCCGAGCTCGACGAGGCGCGTCCGAGGGCGCCGATGTCGATGCCGACGACTGGGTGCTGCGGGTGAACGTCGAGACGTCGGAGGTGCACGTGCCCGGCTCGGTCGCCGGGGTGGACGTCGAGGTGCGCGTGGTCGGAGCGATCAGCCCCACGTAGGCCTGCCGCACCGCGACGGGGGAGAATCGTCGCGTGGTCTCCTCTCGCCTGCCTCGCGTCCGCGCCTCCGAGCTCGTCGGGCGCGGCTGGCTCAACACCGGCGGGCACGAGGTGCGCCTCGCGGACCTGCGCGGAAAAGTCGTCGTGGTCGATTTCTGGACCTTCTGCTGTGTCAACTGCCTCCACGTCCTCGACGAGCTGCGTGAGCTCGAGGAGAGCAACCGTGACACGCTGGTGATCGTCGGTGTGCACTCGCCCAAGTTCGCGCACGAGGCCGACCCGGACGCGCTCGCCGCCGCCGTCGAGCGCTACGACGTGCGTCACCCCGTCCTCGACGACCCCGAGCTCGTCACGTGGTCCGCGTACACCGCGCGCGCCTGGCCCACGCTCGTCGTCGTCGACCCCGAGGGGTACGTCGTCGCGCAGATGGCGGGGGAGGGGCACGCGTCCGCGATCGCGGCGCTCGTCGCCGAGCTGGTCGCCGAGCACGACGCCAAGGGCACCCTCCACCGGGGTCAGGGCCCCTACGTGCCGCCGCCCGCGACGTCGGGCACGCTGCGCTTCCCCGCCACGGCGATCGAGCTGCCGGGCGGGAACCTGCTCGTCGCGGATGCTGGCCACCACTCGCTCGCCGAGCTCGCGTCCGACGCCGAGACGCTCGTCCGCCGCATCGGGTCCGGCGAGCGCGGCCTCGTCGACGGCGCGCCCGACGTCGCCCGGTTCAGCGAGCCGAACGGGCTGTGCCTGGTCCCGGCGCAGCTGCGGCCGCGGCTCGGCTACGACGTGCTCGTCGCCGACACCGTCAACCACGCGCTGCGGGGAGTGCGGCTCGCCGACGGCGAGGTGACGACCGTCGCGGGGAACGGGCAGCAGTACATGGTGGGGGCGGCCGACAACGTGGTGCCGGAGACCGGGGAGGGTGGTGGCGGCGGGTCTTCCGTCCGGCCGCTCGACCCGGTCGCATCTCTCACCGGGCCGAGGCGGCAGAAGCTGTCGTCGCCGTGGGACGTGGCGTGGTCGCAGGACCTCGCGGCGTTCGTCGTGGCGATGGCGGGGAACCACACGCTGTGGGTGTTCCGTCCGGCCGGCACGGCCGAGGAAGGGTCGATCGCGCTGCTCGCCGGGACCATGAACGAGGGGCTCGAGGACGGGCCGGGCGAGTCGGCGTGGTTCGCGCAGCCGTCAGGGCTCGCGGTGGACGACGACGGCGCGATCTGGGTGGCGGACGCGGAGACGTCGGCGCTGCGGCGCGTGACGCCGGTGGACGGTGCAGGCGTCGAGGTGCGGACGGCCGTCGGACAGGGGCTGTTCGACTTCGGCCACCGCGACGGGCCTGCGGAACAGGCACTGATGCAGCATCCCTTGGGGGTCGCGGTGCTGCCCGACGGCAGCGTCGTGGTAGCGGACACGTACGACGGCGCGATCCGCCGCGTCGTCCCCGACCTGTCAGCACCACGTACCACCACGGGTTCACCCGATGCTGACAACCGGGTCGGGGGGCAGGTCACGACGCTCGCCACGGGTCTCGCGGAGCCCAGCGACGTCGTCGTGCAGGTGGTGGACGGGCCGGACGGGTCGGCGGGCATCCACCTGCTCGTCGTGGAGTCCGCGGCGCACCGGATCACGCGGATCGCGCTGCCGTCGACCCTCGCGGGCGAGGTGCTCGACGGCGGCGCGCACCGCACGCAGCGCCCCGTGACCGAGGTCGCCGCGGGGCCGCTGCGGCTCCATGTCCCGTTCGTGCCCGCGCCGGGCCACACGCTCGACGACCGGTTCGGCCCGTCGACCGAGCTGCGCGTCAGCGCGACCCCGCCGGGCCTGCTGCTCTCGGGCGCCGGCACCGGGACCGCGCTCGGGCGCGACCTCGTCGTCGCCCCGGACGTCGCAGAGGGCGTGATCCACGTGACCGCGCGGGCGGCGTCGTGCGACGAGGTCCCGCTGCTCCCCGACGGCACGCCCGACCCGGACGTCTTCCCCGCGTGCCACCTCGCGCAGCAGGACTGGGGCGTGCCCGTGCGCGTCGTACCCCGACCCGCGGCGGGACCCGGCGCCGCGATCCCCGCCGCCGTCCCCGTGCTGAGCCTCCCGCTGCGCGGCTGACGACCCGTGCGGCGGGGACGACGCGGCCGAAGAGGCGACGGCGGACCGCGCGGACCGCGCCGGTGCGACGCGCTGGTGTGACCGGCGGCCGACGGGGCTAGGGTTGCCCGCATGCCAGACGCGACGACGGAGCGCCCTCCGACCGAGCCCGGAGAACCGCGCAACCACGTCACGCTGTCCACCGCGAGCGTCTACCCGCGACGTGCCGCGTACGCGTTCGAGGCCGCCGCCGATCTCGGGTACGACGGCATGGAGGTCATGGTCTGGTCCGACGAGGCCACCCAGGACGCCGACGCGCTCCTGAAGCTGTCCGCCGAGCACGGCATGCCGATCCGGTCCATCCACGCGCCGACCCTGCTCGTCAGCCAGCGCGTCTGGGGACGGGCGCCCGGACCCAAGCTGCGGCACACCGTCGAGATGGCCCAGGAGGTCGGGGCGAGCACCGTCGTCGTGCACCCGCCGTTCCGCTGGCAGTACAAGTACGCGCGCGAGTTCGCCGACCTCGTGCGCGAGCTCGACGGCGCGGGCGGCGTCACCGTCGCCGTGGAGAACATGTACCCCTGGCGTGGGCGCAAGCGCGAGATGAAGGCCTACCTGCCGGGCTGGGACCCGACCGACCACGGCTACGACCACGTCACGCTCGACATCTCGCACGCCGCCGTCGCGCGCCAGGACGCGCTCGGGCTGCTCGACGTGTTCGACGGCCGGCTCGCACACCTGCACCTCGCGGACGGGACGGCGTCGTTCAAGGATGAGCACCTCGTACCCGGTCGCGGCGACCAGCCGTGCGACAAGGTGCTCGGCGAGCTGGTGCGCCGCGGCTGGTCGGGCGACGTCGTCGTCGAGATCACCACGCGCCGGGCGCGCACCGCCGCCGAGCGTCGCGAGGACCTCGCCGCGTCGCTGTTCTTCGCGCGGACCTACCTCACGCCGGGCGACCACCCCCCGTACGAGCCGCCGCCCGGGCACGCGCACCGTCACCTCGACGCGTGGGACGAGGACGACCTGGTGGACGACGACGAGGACGGCGACGGCCCCGCCGGCACCCGGCTGACGTAGGCTCCTCGATCGTGGCTCGCGTCAACGGTCTTCTCGCCGACACGACGCCGCTGCGCACGTCCCCGCCCTTCCGACGGCTCTGGTGGGGCCTCGGCGTCTCCAACCTGGGATCTCAGCTCACCGTCGTCGCCGTCGGGCTGCAGGTGTACGCCCTCACGCAGTCCTCCCTCGCCGTCGGTGTCCTGGGGATCTGCGCGCTCGTGCCGCTCGTCGTGCTCGGCCTGTACGGCGGCGCGCTCGTCGACGCCTACGACCGGCGCAAGGTGGCGCTCGCGGCGTCGTCGGCGCTGTGGGTGGTGACGGCGCTGATCGCGCTGCAGGCCTGGTTCCACGTCGAGTCGGTCGGGGTGCTGTACGGGCTGGTGGCGCTGCAGTCGGCGGCGTTCGCGATCAACAACCCGGCACGCACCGCGATCATCCCGCGCCTGGTCGAGCCGAGGCTGCTCCCGGCCGCGAACGCGCTGCAGACGCTGTCCTGGAACGTCGCCCTGACCGTCGGTCCGCTCGGAGGTGCGGCGCTCGTCGCGCTGTGGGGGTACCAGGTCGCGTACACGATCGACGCCGTCCTGTTCGCCGCCGCCCTGTGGGCGGTCTGGCGGCTGCCGGACCTGCCGCCGCTCGCGGCGTCCCGTCCCGGCGCGTCCCCGGCTGCGGTGGACCCGGCCCGACGTCGGCGCCGCAGCCGCGTCGTCGGGTGGCGGTCGGTCCTCGACGGGCTGCGCTACCTCGGGACGCAGCCCACGATCCGCACGACGTTCCTCGTCGACCTCGCCGCGATGGTGCTCGCGTCGCCGCGCGTGCTGCTGCCCGCCGCGGGGGTCGTCTGGCTCGGTGGCGGCGAGACGACGACCGGCGTCCTCGCGGCGGCGTTCGCGATCGGGGCGGTCCTCGCGAGCGCGTTCTCCGGCGGGCTCTCCCGCGTGCGGTGGCAGGGTCGTGTCATCGTGTGGGCGATCACCGCGTACGGGGCGTCCATCGTGCTGTTCGGTCTCGTGCTCGTGCAGGTGGGCGCGACGTCTCCCGGCACCGCGCTCGTCGGGTGGATCGTCGCGGCGGGCGTCGCGCTCGCGCTCGCCGGGGCGTCCGACGCCGTGAGCTCGGTCTTCCGGCAGACCATCCTGCAGACGGCCGCACCCGACGACATGCGCGGTCGCCTCCAGGGCGTGTTCATCGTCGTCGTCGCGGGCGGGCCGCGTCTCGGAGAGCTCGTGCTCGGTGCGGACGCGGCGTGGGTGGGCGAGGCCTGGGCCGCGGTGATCGGGGGCGTCGCGTGCGTCGTCGTGCTGTGGCTCGTCGTGCGCGCGCAGCGCGGGTTCTGGCACTACGACGCCCACCACCCCGAGCCCTGAGCGGACGTCGGTCGAGCGGTACGGTCGAGACGTGCACCTGCGCGACTACGACCCCGCGGACGCCGCCGCGACGCTCGCGGTGTTCGACCGCGCGGTCCGGCTCACGGCGAGCCACGACTACACGCCCGAGCAGGTCGCCGCGTGGGCTCCGCACGACGACGGCGAACGCGACCTGGAGGCCTGGGCGGCACGCCGCGCCGGCGCCCGGACGCGGGTCGCGTGCTCCGGAGAGCGGGTCGTCGGCTTCACCGACGTGGACACCGACGGCTACGTCGACATGATGTTCGTCGACCCGGACGTCGCTCGGCAGGGCGTCGCGTCGGCGCTCCTCGCGTGGGTGGTGCAGACCGCGACGCGCGACGGCGCGACCGAGCTCACCACGCACGCGAGCCGCACGGCGCGCCCGTTCTTCGAGCGGCACGGTTTCGTCCTGGTGCGTGAGCAGCGACCGGTGCTCCGGGGCGTCGAGCTGGTGAACTTCGCGATGCGCCGCCCGCTCGGAGCGGCATAGGCGGTACCCGCTCCGGTCACCGCACGTGCGGATCGGCGGCGCGTGGGATGTTCAGTCGCCCGCGAGCTCCGCGACGTGCCGGCCGTGCACCTCGTGCTCGTCGTCCTCGGAGGCCTCGTGCAGCGCCTCCGCGGTCGCGGCACCGCGGTTCTTGAAGTGGCCCAGCGTGGAGAGGAGGAGGCCGAGGGCTGCCCATCCGGCGAGGACCGACCACAGCAGGGCGACGTCGGCGCGCGGGAAGTACGAGAGGTCGCGCAGCAGCGTGGACGACGCGCCCGGGGGCATCCACTGGCCGACCTCCCCCCAGGGGCGGGCCATGAACTCCACGGGGAGCTGAGCGCCGGAGAGCGGGTTGGCGACGAGGAGGAACAGCACCGGCCCGACGGCGATCCCGCGGGTGCCCAGGAGAGCGACCGCCCCGGTGATGACGGCGCCGATCCCGAACAGGGTGAGGGCGACGACCCCCGCGTCGCCCCAGAACGCGCCCTGCAGGCCGCCGAGCGCGTGCAGGATCCCGGCGATCGCCGTGCCGCCGGCGACCGAGTAGACGACCAGGCCGGTGACCCGGCGCCACACGCCGACGACGAGCGTCGAGATCGCGATGCCGCCGATCATGCCGCCCAGCACGAGCGGGAACGAGGCCGCGGCCATGGTGGTGCCGCGCGCGTCGTCCGCCGACAGTGGCACGACGTCGGTCAGCCCGACGGTCACCTGCGCGTCGGCGGGCGCGGCCTGCGCAGCGAGCGCGGCGTCGACCTGCGCCTGGAGCGCGGGCTGCAGGCCTGCGAGCATCGGTGCGACGACGGGGCTCGCGGCCGAGGCGGTGAGGACCTCCGGCTGCGCCCCGAGCACGACGGCGCCGTACGCCTCGCGCGTCTCGATCGCGTCGACGGCGGCGGTGCGGTCCTCGACCTCGACGAACGTGAAGGCGTCCGGCGCGTGCTCGGCGATGCCGGCCTCGACCTGGGCGACCTGTGCCGCGTCCCCGCTGCCGGCTACTGCGAGCGGCAGGTCCTTCGGCTCGGCCGTGACCGACGGCCACAGGAACGCGAGGACGAGCACGCTCGCGAGCGCGACGAGCCCCGTCCCGATCGCGACGACGCGCGACCAGTGGGTGTGGGGCATGGGGGTGGGTGCGGGCATGGATCCTCCAACAGGAAAAACGAATGTTCGTTCTCCATGGTGCGCGCACCCGCGGGGTGTGTCAAGAACGATCGTTCCGTTTATGCTGACCCGATGCCGAGGGTGAGCGAGGAGTACCGCGCGGCGCGACGTCGGGAGATCGCCGACGCCGCGCTGCGAGCGGTGCGCCGCAAGGGTTTCCAGGCCGCGTCGATGGCGGACATCATCGCCGAGTCGGGGATGTCCGCAGGAGCCATCTACGGCTACTACGCCGGCAAGGGCGAGATCGTCCACGAGGTCGCGACCCGGATCGTGGGCGGTCGACTCGAGGACGTGGAGCGGCTCGCGGCCGCGGACCCCATGCCGCCACCCGCCGACGTCGTCCGCGTGCTGGCGTCCGGCATGCTGGAAGAGCTCGGCGAGACCGGCGTCCTGGTCCAGATGTGGGGCGAGGCCGTCACCGACCCCACGCTGCAAGGGCTCGCGTCTGCCGTCCTCAGCCAGCTCCGCGACGCCTACGTGCGCTACCTCTCGGCCTGGCACCAGCGCGAGCACGGCCTGGCGCCGGAGGACGCGGACGCGCTCGGCGCCGACCAGGCGCCGCTCTTCCTCGCGGCGAGCCAGGCGTTCGTCGTCCAGAGCGCGCTGCTCGACGACTTCGACGCCGAGGCCTACCTCGACCGCGTCACGCGCCACCTGCCGCGCTGACGACCGCTCACGTGAGTCCCGCGTCCCGCGCGACGATCGCCGCTTGCATGCGCGACGCCACCCCGAGCTTGGCGAGCACCCGCGACACGTGGGTCTTCGCCGTCGCCTCCGAGATGACCAGCTCGGCGGCGACGCCCTGGTTGGACAGCCCGCGCCCCAGCGCGGCGAGCACGTCGACCTCACGCGGCGTGAGGTCGACGAGGCGTGGGTCGTCCGGCCCGACGCCCGCCCGCTCCCTGCCCGACGCCGGGTGGCGAGGGACGTCGTCGGGCACCGGGCCGCGTGCGAACGTGGCGAGGACGCGTCGCGTGACCTCCGGCGCGAGCACGCCGTCGCCGTCGGCGACGCGGCGCACGGCGTCGAGGAGCGCGGCGGGCTCGGCGGTCTTGAGGAGGAAGCCTGCGGCCCCCGCGCGCAGCGCCGAGTCGACGTACTCGTCGAGATCGAACGTCGTGAGCACGAGCACGTCCGCGACGCCCTCCGCCGTGAGGGTGCGGGTCGCCTCGATACCGTCGACACCGGGCATGCGCAGGTCCATGAGCACGACGTCCGGCCGCAGCGCGCGGGCGTTCCTGATCGCCGCGGTGCCGTCGGCGGCCTCGCCGACGACGTCGACGTCGTCGGCCGCGTCGAGCAGGAGCCGCAGCCCCGCGCGGATCGCCGCGTGGTCGTCGGCGAGGAGAACGCGGATCCGCGGGCGCGTCATCGTGCGGCCCCGCGCGCCGTCGGGACCGTCGGTGCCGAGATCGTCGCAGGGACCGTCGCGCGGACCGTCCACCCGCCGCCGCCCGCCGACCTGTCCCCGGGGCCGGCCTCGAGCGAGCCGCCGAGGCCCTCGGCGCGTTCGCGCATCGTCAGCAGTCCCGTCCCCGCGCTGAGCGCCGGGTCCCCGAGGGATGCCGGCCCGGGTGCGCCGTCGTCGTGGACGGTGAGCACGACGTCGGGCCCCGCGCGGTCGAGCCGCACGGCGACCGGCGCACCCGGTGCGTGCTTGAGCGCGTTGGTCAGGGCTTCCTGCGCGATCCGGTACAGCGCCTGGTCCGTCGCGGCGGGCAGGTCCGCCACGCCCGGACCCTGGACGACGGTCACCCCGGTCCCGGTGGCGCGCGCCGTGTCGACGAGCGTGCCGAGCTCGGCGAGCCGACCCGGCGCGACGACGGGCTCCGACCCGCGCTGCTCGCTGCGCAGGAGCAGGATCATGGAGCGCATCTCCTCGAGCGACGTCACCGCGCTCGCACGCACCTGCTCGAGCGCGGCGCGGTCGCGTCCCGCGTCCGGCGGGAGCTGGAGCGCGGCGCCCGAGTGGATGGCTATCGCGGACAGGTGCGACGCGATGACGTCATGGAGGTCGCGGGCCATCGAGGCCCGCTCGGCCCGGATCGCCTCGTCCCGGTCGAGCGCGGCGATGCGCTCGAGGTCGCTCCCGCGCCGACGCTCGAGCTGCGCGGCGCGGTCCGCGCTCGCGGCGTCGCGGGCGGCGAGGTCGGCGCGGTCGCGCTCCAGGTCGGCGAGCTCGCTCTTCTGCCGCACGTTCGTCGCCCACCACAGGGGCAGCAGGAGGACCGCGCCGAGCTGCAGGCCCGTGTAGACGAAAATCCGCACGTCGCGCGCGGCCTCGCCGGCGGCGACCGCGCCGAGCACCGAGACGACCACCGTCACACCCCACAGCCACGCGCGCGCCCGCGGGCTGCCCCACGTCGCCGCCGCGTACAGCAGGTCCCACAGCACGAGGGTGATCGCGAGCGACCCGCCCCACCACAGGTCCACGAGCACGACGACGACGCCGCCCGCGAGCGCGAGCATCGGGTGCCTCCGCTTGACGAGGATGAGCGCGCACCCGACCGCGAGCAGCGCGTACCGCCACCACGGCTCGGGCGCCACGACCCCGGGAGCGCCGTCGACGACGACGAGGTCGACCAGCCCGACCTCGATGAGCAGCGCGCCGAGCAGGAACGTCATGACGGCCGTCACGACGTCGTTGCGCCGGTCCTCGAGGCGCAGCACCTGGCGCAGGGCGCCGTCGCGGGACCACCAGCGGGCTGGGCTCACGTCTCCATCCCAGCACACGCGTCGTCGTCGTGGGATCGGTCGAAGGGTGTAGGCGCGACCGTCGCACGGCACCAGGATCGCTCGTCCGGCCGACGACGCGCCCGCCGGCCCGGGGGAGGGTCGGGGCATGGACCTTCCTCTCGACCTCGCCGGGGCCGACGGCGCCGGGCTCGGCCTCGCCACCATGGCGGGAGTGCTCGTCGTGCTCGCCCTGATCGACTCGACCAGCTTCGGCACGCTCCTGATCCCCGTGTGGCTGCTGCTGGCGCCGGGTCGGCTCCGGGCCGGGCGTGTGCTCGCCTACCTCGCGACGGTCGCCGGCTGCTACCTCGTCGTCGGGATCGTCGTGACGCTGGGCGCGGGAGCGTTCCTCGACCGGTTCGAGGACGCGCTCGAGACGCGTGCCGCGGCGATCGCGCAGCTCCTGCTCGGGATCGGGCTGTTCGCGCTGAGCTTTCGGTTCGACGGCAAGCGCGCGGCACGCCGGGCGGAGCGTGCGGCCGCGGTCGGTCGCGCGCCGACGCCGGGGCGGCTGTCGCGGTGGCGCGAGCGCGCGCTCGGCATCGACCCCCGTGCGGACGGCGGGGTCGCGCCCGGCGGTGCGCACGGTGGCCCGGCCGTCCGGGCGCGTCCGGCCGTACTGCCGCTCGTCGGCCTCGCGCTCGGGGCCGTCGCGATCGAGGTGGGCACCATGCTCCCGTACCTCGCCGCGATCGGGATCGTCACGACGTCCGACGTCGCGTGGCCGGCGTCCGCGGGCGTGCTCGCCGCGTACTGCGCGGTGATGGTCGCTCCCGCGCTGCTGCTCCTCGCAGGCCGGCTCGTGGCGGCCCGCGCCGTCGACCCGCTGCTGCACCGGCTCGACCGTTGGCTCACGAAGAACGCGGCGGAGACGACCGGCTGGGTCGTGGGGATCCTCGGCGTCCTGCTGGCCCTGGACGCGATCGGCCGCCTCGGCTGGACGGGCTGAGCCGTCCTCGGTGCGTCGTGCACCACGAGGCGGCAGCAGCCCGCCCGGGGTTCCGGGACGGGCCACTGCCGCATGTTTGCGGGTGGAGGCTAGCGTGTGCTGCCGTTGGTGCCCGACGGCGCGTCGTTCTCGGCCGGCGTGCCGCCCGCGAGGCCGGCGATGAGCTGGTTGATGTCGACGCCCGTGAGCTGCTTGATGACGCCCTGGCCCTCGCCGAGGACGGACGCGACGTTCTTGGTGACCGCGGACGCGCCGTCGGTCGAGATGACGGTCATGCCCTGGATGTTGCCGATGGGCTCGGCCGCGGCGCGGACGATCTCCGGCAGGCGCTCGATGAGCTCCTGCACGAGCGCGGCCTCGCCGTACTTCTTGAGGGCCTCGGCCTTGGCGTCGGTCGCCGTGGCCTCGGCGCGACCCTCTGCCTCGATCGCGAACGCCCGCGCCTCGCCCTCGGCCTTGATACCGGCGGCGTGGGCGACCTGGCGGTCACGCTCGGCCTCACCGGCGCGACGCACGGCCGCGGCCGACGCCTCGGCGTCCTGGATCGCCGCGGTCTTGTTCGCCTCGGCGATGACCGTGCGCTTGTACGCGTCGGCCTCGGTCGCGGCGTTCGACGAGTCCCGGCGCGCGTTCGCGTCCTGGACCTCCGCATAGGCCTTGGCCTCGGCCGGCTTGCGCACCTCGATGTCGAGCCGCTCCTGCGTCACGCGTGCCTGCTCGGCGAGCGCCTCGCGCTCCTGCTGGGCGACGAGACGGTCCTGCTCGGCGCGCGCGAGCTGACCGGATGCGTCGGCCTCGGCGTTGGCACGGTCGGTGTCCGCCTTGATGACGGCGCGCTTGAGGTCGAGCGCCTTCTGCCGCTCGGCGATCTGCTCGGCGGCCTCGATGACGGCGAACTCCGACGCGCGCTGCGCCTCGGCCTCGGAGACCTCGGCGACCTGGCGGGCCCGTGCGGACTCGGCGCGACCGAGGTTCGCCAGGTAGTCCGAGCCGGGCGTCGAGATGTCGGAGATGTTGAGCAGGTCGACCTGGAGGCCCTGCTCGGAGAGGTCGGTCTTCGTCGAGCTGACGACCCGGTCCGACAGGCCCTTGCGGTCGGAGATGATCTGCTCGATCGTCATGTCGCCGACGATGGAGCGCAGCGAACCCTCGAGCGACTCCTTGATGATCTCGGTCAGGGTGCCCTGCTGGGACAGGAAGCGCTGGGCCGCGCGGCGCACGCCCTCCTCGTCCCCGCGGACCTTGAAGTTGATCGAGGCCTTGATGGCGATCTTGATGCGGTTCTTGTCGACGCCCTCGACGGTGATGCCGATCTGGCGCTGCTCGAGCGAGATCGGGAAGCCTTGCTGCAGGATCGGCCACACGAAGGTGCGGCCACCGACGATGACCTTCTGGCCGGTCCCGCCGGCCTCCTTGCGGCCGGCACCCCGACCCACGATGACGAGGGCCTCGTTCGGCGGGACGCGGCGGATGCGCTTGCTGATGAAGATGACCACCGCGAAGAACGCGATGACCAGCGCGACGATCGCGATGGTGGTGATGAGGTTCCTGTCGTCCATGAGGCGCGCCGGGGCGCAGCTCCTTCCGGGTCGGGCGTGGGTGCCCGGTTCCCCCGGGCAGGGATTCAGTGGGGTTCAGTCGGGGTCGGTGGGGGTCAGTCGTTGGCGAAGTGGCGGCGCACGCGCACCTTGCTCCCGGACTGCTCGAGCACGACGACCCGAGCCCCCTCCGGGATGGGTTCGTCCGACCACGCGAGGCGACGCTCGAGCTCGCGAGCCGCCTCGAGGGAGACCTCGCCGCGCGCCGGGTCGATGTCCGTCGTCGCGATGCCCTGGACTCCGACGAGCGACACCGCGACGCCGTCCTCGGAGGCACGCAGCTTCCTGACCAGGACCTGGACGAGCAGGACGACGGCGACCGCTGCCACCAGGGAGCCCGCGTAGGCGAGGACCGTCGGCAGTCCGTTGACCGTCACGATCGCGCCCAGGGCGCCGAAGACGACTCCGCCCACACCGAGGGACGTGCCCGACACGGCCCCGTCGCCGATGTCCACGATCTCGCCGACCAGCAGCGAGACGAGAAGCAGCGCGAGCCCCGCGATGCCGATGACGACGAAGACGAACATGCAGATTCCTCACTGCCCTCGCGGGCGCGCTCGAACGGCGTGTGGAGTTGTCGTGACGGTCACAACACCCTATCGTGACCCGACCTTTCTCCGGTAGGACGTGGGGACGACGGGCATGGGGACCAGTCCCCTGCGGGGCGGAGCCGCTCGGCGACAGCGCCGAGCGCGCACCGGATGGCGGCCCACCAGGACTCCTGCTTGAGTCTGACCATGTGGCTCACCATCGCCGGAGCGGTGCTCCTGGTCGTCGGCTTCGCGTCCGCCTGGGTGCTGGCCCACGAACGGCCGGGCGTGCCCGCCGAGGGGTGGTTCCCGGACCCGTCGACGACGGCGGCCCGGCGCCGGTTCTGGGACGCGCGGGCGTGGACGTCCCGGCTGGAGGACGGTGGTCCTGCGGCCGACCGCGGCCGGCGGTTCCGCGGCCGGTTCTGGCGGGCCTGGCTGTGGCTCGTCGTCGCCGCGGCGGTGGTCCTGGGAGTGATGGGGGCGGTCTACCTCGCGGGCGAGAACGAGCACGTGCTCGCGGCGGGGAGCTTCCTGGGGATGGCGCTCGTCTGCTGTGCGGCGTTCCTTTTCGTCGACCGTCAGCTCGCGCTCCGGGACACGGTCCGCCCGGTCCAGGTCGCCGCGGTCGCCGTCGCCACGGCGGGCGGCACGCTCGCGATCTCGGCGAACGTCACGGGCCTGATCATCGGCGAGGGTGGGATCAGCGCCGGGACCGCGGCCGTGGGCTTCGTCGAGGAGGGCACGAAGCTGCTGGTCCCGCTCCTGCTGCTCTGGCTCGTCGCCGGGTACCGCGACCCCCGCGCGGGCATCGCGATCGGCCTCGGCTCGGGGTTCGGGTTCGCGATCGCCGAGACGACCGTCTACGCGTACCAGTTCGTCGCCGACCAGACCCCGGTGTTCTGCGGGGCCCAGGGCCCGGAGCTGACCCCGATGGCGATCGTCCAGGCCCAGGTCGCCCGGGTGTTCACGGTCTCGCCCGTGCACTGGCTGCTGACCGGGATCGCGACCGCGGTCGCCTGGCGGCTCTGGCATCTCTACGGGCGGCGAGGGACGGGCGGCGCGGTCCTCGCGATCCTCGCGGTCATGGTCGTGCACTCGCTCAACGACTCGTCGGTCACGGCGTTCTGCGACCCCACGGAGGCATCCCTCGTGAGCCTCGCCCGCTACGCGTTGCTCGTCGTCATGTACGTCGCCTTCAAGGCGTGGTCGCGCAAGAGCACGCCGCCGCAGCTGATCGGCGTCGTCTCACGAGGCTGGGCGCCGAAGCACCTGCCGAAGGAGGCAGCCGAGTAGAGCACGTGCGACTCCGGGTACCCCGTTGGCGCGACGTCACGGGCGCGGCACGTTCCGCAGGTTGGCGCGCGCCATGGACACGACCTCGCCCATGCCGCCGCCGAGGATCTCCTTGCTCATCGCGGCGGCGAAGCCGCGGACCTGTCCCGCGGTGATGTTCGGCGGGATGGAGAGCGCGCGCGGGTCGGTGACGACGTCGACGAGCGCCGGGCCGGGCCGGGCGAACGCCTCGGTGAGGGCGCCCCGCAGGTCCTTCGGCTTCTCGACCCGCACGGCGTGGATGCCGATCGCCTGCGCGACGGCCGCGTAGTCGACCTTCGGCGACTCGGTGCCGAACATCGGCAGCCCGTCGACGAGCATCTCCAGGCGCACCATGCCGAGGCTCGCGTTGTCGAACAGGACGACCTTGACCGGCAGGTCGTAGTGCTTGAGCGTGACGAGCTCGCCCAGCAGCATCGACAGCCCGCCGTCCCCGGACATCGCGACCACCTGCCGGGAGGGGTCGGCGGAAGCCGCGCCGATCGCGTGCGGGAGCGCGTTCGCCATCGAGCCGTGCAGGAACGAGCCGATGACGCGCCGCGTGCCGTTGGGCGTGATGTACCGCGAGGCCCACACGTTGCACATGCCCGTGTCGACCGTGAACACGGCGTCGTCCGCGGCGACCTGGTCGAGGACGTCCGCGACGTACTCGGGGTGGATGGGCGTCGTGCGCTCGACCTTCTTGGTGTACGCGCCGACCACGCCGCTCATGGCCTTGGTGTGCTTGTCCACCATCTTCTTCAGGAAGGCGCGTGAGCGGGCTTTCCTCACCAGCGGGAGCAGTGCCCGCACGGTCTCACCCGCGTCGCCGACGACGGCGAGGTCGAGCCGCGTGCGGCGTCCGAGCCGGGCGGGCTCGACGTCGACCTGCGCGGTCCGCACGGACGACGGCAGGAATTGGTCGTACGGGAAGTCGGTGCCGAGCAGGATCAGGAGGTCCGCCTCGTGCATCGCGTCGAAGCACGCGCCGTACCCGAGCAGGCCGGACATGCCGACGTCGAACGGGTTGTCGTACTGGATCCACTCCTTGCCGCGCAGCGAGTGGCCCACGGGTGCGGCGATCTTGTCGGCGAGCGCGATGACGTCGTCGTGCGCGCCGCGCACCCCGACGCCCGCGAAGATCGTGACCTTCTTCGCCGCATCGATCGCGTCGGCGAGCTGCTGGACGGCCGCGGCGTCGGGCACGATGCGCGGCTTCGCGGGCCGGCACGCGACGTCCGGGACCGCGGCCGGTGCATCGAGGTCGGCGACGTCGCCGGGCAGCGTCAGCACGGCGACGCCCGGCCCCGCGAACGCGTGGTGGATCGCGGAGTTGATGACGCGTGGCGCCTGCGCAGCCGACGAGATCATCTCCGAGTAGACGGAGCACTCGACGAACAGCCGGTCCGGGTGCGTCTCCTGGAAGAACCCCGTGCCGATCTGCGGGCTCGGGATGTGGCTCGCGATGGCGAGCACCGGCACGCGTGAGCGGTTCGCGTCGTACAGGCCGTTGATGAGATGGAGGTTGCCGGGCCCGCACGAGCCCGCGCACACCGCGAGCTCGCCCGTGACCTCGGCCTCGGCGGCCGCCGCGAACGCCGCCGCCTCCTCGTGGCGCACGTGCACCCACTCGATGCCCTTGCCCGCGTTGTCGCCGGTGTTGGAGCGGTGCACGGCGTCGACGACGGGGTTCAGGCTGTCACCCACGATGCCGTAGATCCGGCGGACCCCCGCCTCGATCAGCTGGGCGACGAGCAGGTCCGCGACCGTGCGGTCGCGCTTGTCCTGCGGGGAGCGGCCGATTCCGAACGGCATGGGGTACCTCCACGGGTGGGGACGGGTCGTCCTCCATCCTGCGTCGCAATGCCCGGAGCCGCAGTGCGACGCCGCGGTGCGACGTGCGCGAGGCGGCCGCGCGGGGCACTGTCGGTACGTGGGGCTCAGTGCGCGGGTGCGAGGTCCTGCCGGTCCGCGCCGCGCCGGAGGGTGCGGACCGCCGCCAGGACCAGGACGACCGCGAGGAGCGCGGAGGCGACGACGACCTCGAAGCCCGCGTGCGCGCCCGCGGCGTCGATGCGCGCTCCGGCGACCGACGAACCGACCGACACCCCGATCCCCAGCGACGTCCCCACCCATGCGAGCCCCTCGGTGAGCTGGTGCGGCGGGACGAGGTTCTGCACCAGCGCGTTGCCGTTGATGAGCGTCGGCGCGATGGCGAACCCGGTCACGAACATGACCGCGGCGAGCGCGGGCAGGGTCGTCACGACGAGGAACAGCGTGGTGCCCAGGGCGAGCACCACGATCCCGACGACGAACCGGCGCCACAGCGCTGCCACCCAGCTGCGTGCCCCGTACAGCAGGCCCGCGACGAGCGATCCCGTCGCGAAGATCCCGAGCACCAGCCCGGCGGTTCCCTGCTGGCCGCGCTCCTCGGCGAACGCGATCGTCGCGACGTCGCTCGCGCCGAGCGCTGACCCCATCGCGACGAAGACGACCGCCAGCACCACCATGCCGGGGGACCGCAGCGCCGACCGCGTGCGGACGCCGGGCTCGGCCGGCCGCGCGGGTGGCTCGGTCGCCCGTTGCGAGAGGAACCACGCGCCGCCGACGAGCACCGCGACGAGCGGGACCAGCAGCCCTGCGGGCGGTGCGACCCCGGTCGCGAGCAGCGTCGCCAGCGCCGGCCCGACGACGAACACGAGCTCGTCGAACGCCGACTCGAGCGAGAACGCGGTGTGCAGGCGGCGCGGATCGGCGAGCACGTGGTTCCAGCGGGCGCGCGACATCGACCCGTACGAACCCTGCGTCGCCCCGGCCAGGGCCGCGAACGCGTACAGGGTCCACTCGGGAGCACGCAGCACCGCGCACAGCACGAGGCCGGAGAGCCCGAGGACGGTCGTCGCGAGCAGGGGCAGCATGACGCGGCGCTGACCCGTGCGGTCGACGAGCCGTGCGATCTGGGGCGAGCAGACCGCCTGCACCACGATCAGCACCGCCGCGACCCTGCCCGCGAGCGCGTACTCGCCGTAGATGCCCTGGAGCATCAGGATCGTGCCGATGCCCAGCATGGACATGGGCAGGCGGGCGACGAGCGCGGCCAGCGAGAACGTCAGTGCGCCCGGCACGGCCAGGATGGCGCGGTACGGGTTGCGGGAGGGGCGGGGGGACGGTCCGGCTCCGGACGCGTCGTCCGGTCGCGGTGGATGCTGCACCACCGTCCCATTCTCCCCTCTCACGACACGGTCGCGACGGCGGCGCGTCGTGCCGGTTGTCCGCGTCCCGGGCCCGGGCGAGGATGGTCGGATGAGCGAGAGAACGAGCAGCGACGGCGCGGACGGGGGCGGCGACCTCCGGTTCGTGGACGCGGGAGACCGGTTCGAGGTACGAGCGTCAGACGGTGTCGTGGCGGGTTTCGCCGCGTACCAGCGCTACGGGGAGGACCCCGGGACGCTGGTCTTCACGCACACCGAGGTCGACCCGGCGTACGAGGGCAAGGGCGTGGGGTCCGCACTCGTCTCGCAGGCGCTGGACCAGGCGCGCCAGGCCGGGGAGGGCGTCGTCGCCATGTGCCCGTTCGTCCAGGCGTACCTACGACGCCACCCCGAGTACGAGGACCTGGTCCACCGGGACTGACCAGGGGTCAGGAGATGGTGCCCGTGCCCTCGGCCTCCATGCGCTCGTCGTGCAGGAGCTCCCCCTCGGCGTCGACCGGGGTGATCGTGGCCTGGATCGTCAGGGGCGACCCGGACTGGTAGAGGAAGTTCTCCGCGGTCGCGTACGACTGGTCCGTCCCGAGGGTGTAGACCGACGGCTCGGCGTAGTGCGGGACGTCGTCGGCCAGGCCCAGCGACTCCATCTGCTCGGAGTCGGTGACCCCGTCCATGCCCTGCATGTACGGCCAGTCGTCGTAGCGCGTGTCGAAGCTCACGAGCGACGAGCCGAGGTCGACGGGGTCGCCCTCGTTCGTGACGACGTAGTTGACGTAGACGATCTCGTCGCCCACGTCGATGACGGGCTCGTTGGACTCGGGGTCGACGAAGAACCCTGTGTCCGTCGCCTCCTCGGTCCCGACCTGGTAGACGTCGACCCGCACGTCGCCGACGTCGAACGTCGAGATCTGCTCACCGGTCACCTCGTACGGGTCGGCCCACTCGGGCGTCTCGCCCGACGACGCGGCGTCACCCTCGGTGTCGTCCTCGGCCGGCTCGGTCTCCTCCTCGGCGGGCTCGGTCTCCTCCTCCGCAGGGTCGGCGGACACGGTGGCCGGCGGCTCCTCGGTGACGGTGTCCTCGGCGCCGGACGAGCAGGCGGCGAGCCCCAGCGTGAGGGCGGTCGCGGCGGCGGCGGTGAGGGTGCGGACGGGGCGCATGTGGTGCTCCGGGGTGGTCGAGGGTCGGTTGCCGTCAGCACGGTAACCCGGCGCCGGACGCCGGTGCGATGGGCAGCGCTGCCCATGAGACGGCACCTCGAGCGGCCACGGGAAGGTCCGCCTGTTGCGCCCGCTCGCTCGCGCGAGGACGCTACCGGCATGACGATCGATCGCACCGGCCACGCACCCGCAGTGCTGGTGGGCAGCCGATGAGCCCGCTCCGGGTCGAGCACGCGGACGTCGTGGTCGTCGGCGGGGGTGCGGCCGGGCTCAGCGCGGCTCTCGCGGTCGCGGAGGCCGCCGCGACGGCCCCCGCGGGACGCGCGCCCGTCGTCGCGCTCGTGTCCAAGGTGTACCCGATGCGCTCCCACACCGTCGCGGCCGAGGGCGGGGCCGCGGGGGTGGTGGGCGACGACGACTCGCTCGAGCAGCACGTCGCCGACACCGTCGCCGGGGGCGCGGGGCTGTGCGAGGTGGGCGCGGTCCGGTTCGTCGTCGAGCGGGCCGCGGGCGAGCTGTGGCGCCTCGAGCGCTGGGGCATGCCGTGGAGCCGCTTCGACGACGGGCAGGTCGCGGTGCGGCGGTTCGGGGGCATGACACGTCCCCGGACGTGGTTCGCCGCGGACAAGACCGGCTTCCACCTGCTGCACACGCTGTTCCAGACGTCGCTGCGGTACGCGGGCGACGACGGGCCGATCCGCCGGTACGACGAGCACCACGTCCTGGACCTCGTGCTGTCCGCGGACCCGGGCGACCCGGACGCGCAGGTCCGCGGCGTCGTCGTGCACGACCAGCACCGGGGTGAGCCGCTGCTGATCGCGGCGTCCGCCGTCGTCCTCGCGACCGGCGGCACGGCCCGCGCGTGGGGGACGAGCACGAACGCGGGGATCGTCACGGGCGACGGCACGGCGATGGCGATGCGCGCGGGCGTGGCGCTGCGGGACGCCGAGTTCCTGCAGTTCCACCCCACCGGGCTGCCGGGCAGCGGCATCCTG
Source organism: Cellulosimicrobium arenosum (assembly GCF_014837295.1). GTDB lineage: Bacteria > Actinomycetota > Actinomycetes > Actinomycetales > Cellulomonadaceae > Cellulosimicrobium > Cellulosimicrobium arenosum. The sequence continues at coordinate 28,071 of NZ_JACYHB010000014.1, read as the reverse complement.
CTCACCGAGGCGGTGCGCGGCGAGGGCGGCGTGCTGCTCGACGCGAACGGCCTGCGCTACCTCGCCGACTACGGCCTGGGTCCCGAGACGCCCGTCGGCGAGCCCGTGCCGCGGCAGATGGAGCTCGGCCCGCGCGACAAGCTGTCACAGGCGTTCTGGCAGGCCGACCGGGACGGGCGCACGATCCCGACGGCCGACGGCGGTGTCGTCCACCTCGACCTGCGGCACCTCGGTCGCGAGCGCATCGCCGAGCGGCTGCCGCTCGTCGCGGGGCTCGCGAAGCGCTTCGCCGGCGTCGACCCGGCGCTCGAACCGGTCCCCGTCCGCCCGACCGCGCACTACACGATGGGCGGGATCCGGACCGACGCGCGCGGCGCGACCGCTCTGCCCGGGCTGTTCGCCGCGGGCGAGTGCGCGTCGACAGGGCTGCACGGGGCGAACCGGCTCGGGTCGAACTCGCTCGTCGAGACGTTGGTCGTCGGCCGGGCGGCGGGGGAGTCGGCGCTCGCACGGGCGCGCGAGGCCGGCCCGCTCGGGCTCGGGCGTGGCGGGAGCGGCGGCCACGGCGGGGCCGCGGGCGCCGGGGCCGGCGTCGGGCCGGCGAGCGTCGACGCGGACCTGGTAGACCGGGCCGCCGAGGTGGCAGGCGGCTATCTCGCGATGCGCGGCCGCGGGAGCGAGCCGCCCGCGGAGATCCGGGCGGAGCTGGGGAGGGTGCTCGACGCGGACGCCGGGATCTACCGCGACGCCGACGGCCTCGCGCGGGCGCTCGCAGCGGTCGAGGGGCTGCGCGAGCGCTACGCGGACGTGCGCGTGACGGACACGGGCGCGGTGCTCAACACGGACTGGGCGACGACGGTCGAGCTCGGTGCGACCCTCGTGGTCGCGCACGCGGCGGTCGCGGCGGCGCTCGCCCGCACCGAGTCCCGCGGGGCGCACCAGCGCCTGGACCACCCGGGCACGGACACGATCCCTGTCCACTCGCTGGCGACCCTCGCCTCGTCCGGATCGCTCCACATCACCCACGAACCCGTGGGTTCGCCGTCTCGGCAGGAGGAGGACGCATGAGCGGGCAGACGGTGCGGCTCGAGGTCGCGCGGCAGGGCGCGGGCACTGCGGAGGGCGGCGCTCGGGACGTGTTCGACGTGCCGTACGACGAGCGCACGTCCGTCCTCGACGCGCTGCAGTGGGTCAAGGACCACGCCGACCCGACGCTGACGTTCCGGTGGTCCTGCAAGATGGCCGTCTGCGGCTCGTGCGGCGTCATGGTCAACGGTCGCCCCGTGCTCGGGTGCGAGACGTTCGTGCGCGGCTACCGCACGACGGGCCTCGTCGTGGAGCCGCTCGCGCACGCCGCGGTGCTGCGTGACCTCGTCGTCGACACCGACACGTTCGTCGGCAAGCTCGCCGCGGTGAAGCCGTGGCAGCTCCCGGTCCCGACGATGCCCGACGGCGCGGTCCAGCTCCCGCTCGTGAGCGCGGAACCGGCGCCGCGGGGCGGGCAGGACGCGTCCCACCCCGACCCCGCCCCGGGGCCCGGGGAGGACGGACTGCGGGCGGTGGGGCCCGCGTCGGGCAGCGTGCAGTCACCCGGCGAGCTGGCCGCGTTCAAGGGCTTCGCCGAGTGCATCGACTGCATGCTCTGCTACGCGGCGTGCCCGCAGCTCGAGGTGGCGCCAGACTTCCTGGGCCCGGCGGTCGTCGCGACGGCGCGCCGCTGGGACGAGGACTCCCGCGACGACGGCGAGCTCGACCGCGCGGACCTGCTCGACACCGAGTTCGGCGTGTGGCCGTGCATCCAGGTCGGGGCGTGCACGCAGGTGTGCCCCAAGGGCGTCGACCCGGCCCGCGCGCTGCGCGACGCGCAGCGCGTCGCGACGGAGACCTGGGAGTCTCGCCAGACCCGGACCGACACCCCGAGATAGAACCGGCGGTTCTACCTCGGCGACGGTCAGCTGCCGAGGGCGGCCGAGACGACGTCCTTCGCCTCCGCCTGGACCTGGGCCAGGTGGTCGGCGGAGACGAACGACTCGGCGTAGATCTTGTAGACGTTCTCCGTGCCCGACGGGCGGGCGGCGAACCAGGCGTTCTCGGTCGTGACCTTGAGGCCGCCGATCGCGGCGTCGTTGCCCGGTGCGCTCGTGAGCCTCGCGGTGATCTCCTCGCCCGCGAGCTCGGTCGCGGTGACCTGCTCCGGCGAGAGCTTGCCGAGCGTCGCCTTCTCCTCGAGCGTCGCCGCGGCGTCGACGCGGGCGTACCAGGACTCGCCGTACTGGTCGACGAGCGCGCGGTGGTGCTCGGACGGCGACTTCCCGGTGGTCGCGATGATCTCGGACGCGAGCAGCGCGAGCAGCAGCCCGTCCTTGTCCGTGGACCACACGCGCCCGTCGGTGCGCAGGAACGACGCTCCCGCCGACTCCTCGCCCCCGAACCCGACCGACCCGTCGAGCAGTCCGGGGACGAACCACTTGAACCCGACCGGGACCTCGATCAGGCGCCGCCCGAGCCCGCCGGCCACCCGGTCGATGAGCGCCGACGACACGAGGGTCTTGCCGATCGCGGCGCCGTCGTCCCAGCCCGGCCGCGCACCCCCGTACAGGTACTGGATCGCCACCGCGAGGTAGTGGTTGGGGTTCATGAGCCCGGCGTCCGGCGTGACGATGCCGTGCCGGTCGGAGTCGGCGTCGTTCCCCGTCGCGACGTCGAACGGCGCGCTGTCCACACCCTCGCCCGTCATCCGGGACACGAGCGATGCCATCGCCGACGGCGACGAACAGTCCATGCGGATCTTGCCGTCCCAGTCGAGCGTCATGAACGACCAGCGCGGGTCGACCTGCGGGTTCACGACCGTGAGGTCGAGCCCGTGCCGCTCGGCGATCTCGCCCCAGTACTCGACGGACGCCCCGCCGAGCGGGTCCGCGCCGATGCGCACCCCGGAGTCGCGGATCGCGTCGAGGTCGAGCACGTTCGCGAGGTCGTCGACGTAGGTGGTGAGGAAGTCGTGCTTGAAGACCCGCTCCGACTCGAGCGCCTGGGCGAGCGCGGTGCGCCGCACGGACCCGACGCCCGAGCGCAGGAGCTCGTTCGCGCGGTCGGCGATCCAGCCGGTCGCCTCGGACCCGGCGGGTCCACCGTGCGGCGGGTTGTACTTGAACCCGCCGTCGCGCGGGGGGTTGTGCGAGGGGGTCACGACGATCCCGTCCGCGACCCCCGGGCCGGTGGTGCGCACGCCCTCGGACGTCGCGGCGCCGTTGTGCAGCAGGATCGACTGCGAGACGGCCGGCGTCGGGGTGTACGAGTCGCGCGCGTCGACGAACACGTCGACGCCGGCTGCGACGAGCACCTCGAGCGCGGTCTGCCACGCGGGCAGCGACAGCGCGTGCGTGTCGCGGCCGATGAACAGCGGTCCGTCGGTGCCCTGCGAGCGCCGGTACTCGACGATCGCGGCGGTGATCGCGACGATGTGCGCCTCGTTGAACGCGTGGTCGAGGCTGGACCCGCGGTGCCCGGACGTGCCGAACACGACCTTCTGCGCGGGGTCGTCGACGTCGGGGGACAGATCGTAGTAGGCGCTGACGACGGCGTCGACGTCGATGAGGTCGCTGGGCTGGGCAGGCGTGCCGGCGCGGGGGTCCATGGGTCGATCCTGCCAGGGGTCGGGCCTGCGCGTCAGCCGTTCGCGCGATCGATCGCGGCCTCGACGGCGTCGAGCAGCCGTTCGAGGCTCGCGTCGAGCGGACCCTGGGGGGTGTCGAAGCCGCCCGCCACGTAGACGCGCGTCATGACCGGGTAGCGCTCGACGTCGAACCAGTCCTCCCAGAAGCTGCTCAGGGTGGTCCAGTACTCGTCGGCACCCATCCCGGTGGTCGCCTGCTCGGCGGACTCCGCGATCGTCGCGCGCGCGAGGCCCTGCACGTAGTTGTCGACGAGCCCGAGCGTCTCGACGACCTGGACCTCGGTGAGGCCGGTGTCCACGACGGTCCGCAGCCCGGCCTCCTGGGCGTCGAGCACGTGCGGCGCGAGCGGGGTGCGCCACATGTTGGTCTGCAGGATCCAGGGGCGGCGCTGGTAGAGGTCCCAGATCTGGTGCGCGTACTGCGCGAGCGCAGGACGCCACGGCGCGCCCGCGACGGGCAGGTCGAGCTCGGCGTAGGCGCGGTCGATCATGAGGTCGACGAGCTCGGTCCGGCCCGGGACGTACGTGTAGAGGGACATGGCGCCGACTCCGAGCCGGGCCGCGACGCGGCGCATCGACAGCGCGTCGAGCCCACCCTCCTGCGCGACGGCGATCCCGGCCTCGACGACCTCGTCGAGCGTGAGGCGGGCCTTGCGCCCGCGGGTCGCGGGGGCGGGCGGGTCCCACAGGAGGGCGAGGCGGCGGGTGGTCTCGGGTGTACGGACGACCTCCACCTCGGACACGCGCGCGTGCTCGGCGGCCCGGATCGCACCGGGATGGCCCGCCTCGGCCGCCGCGATCATCCCGCGGGGTCGTGCGTCGGCGGTCTCGGGTCCCGGAGCGCCGGCTGGTGCGGTGGGGTCGTCGTGCGTCACGCCGTCATCCTCCCCGATCTGCCGAGCCGCGGGTTGTCAGACCCTCGCGGCACCTTTCCCGTACAGCGTATGCTTGCGTCGTCGTGCCGTTACCGTACGGCGTACGAGAGGGGATGTCCACGGTGATCCGAGCCCGAGGTCTGACCAAGACCTTCCACCGCAAGTCCGAGACCGTCGAGGCCGTCAAGGGCATCGACGTCGACGTCCGTGAGGGCGAGCTGGTCGCCTTCCTCGGCCCCAACGGGGCCGGCAAGTCCACGACCCTGCGGATGCTCACGAGCCTCCTCGAACCCACCGCCGGCACGGCCGAGGTCGCCGGGTACGACGTCACGCGCCACCCCGCGCACGTACGCTCGCAGATCGGCTTCATCGGCCAGGGCAACGGGGGCGGGTTCTCCTACCGGGTGCTCGACGAGCTGCACAACCAGGGCCGGTTCTACGGCCTGGGCTCCGCCGAGTACTCGCGCCGGGCCGCGGAGCTCCTCGAGGCGCTCGACCTCGGCGGGCTCGAGAAGCGCACCGTCCAGTCGCTGTCCGGCGGGCAGCGCCGACGCCTCGACGTCGCCCTCGGCCTGATGAACCACCCGCCGCTGCTGTTCCTCGACGAGCCCACCACCGGCCTCGACCCGCACGCCCGGGCCAACCTGTGGGAGCACATCGGCGCGATGCGCGAGCGGTACGGCATGACGATCGTCCTCACCACGCACTACCTCGACGAGGCCGACGACATGGCCGAGCGCGTCGTCGTCATCGACCACGGCGAGATCATCGCCGACGCGACCCCGTCCGAGCTCAAGCGCGACCACTCCGACGACCTCGTCACGCTGGTGGTGGCGCCAGGGTCGGCGGGCGGTGCGCCGTCGGGCACGGACCTGCTGCCCGACGACGAGGCCACGCTCCGTACGGCGCTGGCCTCCGGTGACGGCGAGGTCCGGACCGACGGGGCGGTCGCGGCGGACGGCGCGCGGACTGTGCGCATCTCCACCGCGCACGGGGACACGCGGCTGCCGGAGGCGATCGAGGCGCTGCGCGTCGCGGGGTTCGCGGTGCGCTCGGCCGAGCTGCGCCAGGCGAGCCTCGACGACGTCTTCCTCAACCTCACCGGGCGCTCCCTGCGAGAGGAGGCGGCGTGATGACCGCGCAGACCAACCTGTCGGCAACCCGGACCACCGGGGGGCGCCCGGGCGGTGACGTCTCCGTGCGAACAGGGGCGGGGAAGCTCGTCGCCGACACCTGGGCCGTGTTCACGCGCGAGATCCTGCTCGTGCTGCGCGACCCGTTCACGCTGATCTTCTCGCTCCTGCAGCCGCTGATCTTCCTCGGTCTGTTCGGGCCGCTGCTCACGGGCGCGGTCGGCGGGTTCGGCGGTGGGACGCCGGGCGGGGGCGGGAGCACCGCGGACACGTTGCAGTGGTTCGTGCCCGGCGTGATCGTGATGATCTCGCTCTTCGGCACGTCCATGAGCGGGTCCAACCTGCTCTACGAGATGATGACCGGCTCCTACGAGCGGGTGCTGGCGACGCCGCTCGACCGCTCCGCGATCCTCGTGGGTCGTGCGCTCAAGGAGTTCGCGCCGCTCGTCGTGCAGGGGCTGCTCATCGCGGTCGTGTGCGTGCCGTTCGGTTTCACGCTCTACCCGCTGCACCTGCTCGTAGGGCTGCTCCTGCTCGGGCTGTTCGGCGTGGGAGTCGGAGCGCTGTCGATCTCGCTCGCCCTCGCCGCGAAGAACCGCGAGTGGCTGTTCTGGGGCGTCCAGCAGTCGCTGCTCTTCCCGCTGCTCATCCTGTCCGGGATGATGCTCCCGCTCGAGGCAGGCCCGGCGTGGATGCAGACGGCCGCGATGTTCAACCCGCTGACGTACATCGTCGACGCGGAGCGCGCGCTGCTGGCCGGCTCGCTCGTGGACACGGACGTCCTGTGGGGCTTCGCGGCGGCGGCGCTGACGTGCGCGGTGGGGCTGTGGGTAGGCATCCGCCGCACCCGCCGCACGACCTGACGGTTCTCATCTCCCGCCGAACACGCCCTGGGGGTCGTCATCCGCCCGATAACGACCCCCAGGGCGTGTTCGGCGGCGGGCGATGTCGTGCTCGACGGGTCGGGTGGGCTCGGGCTGGTCGAGTACACGTTTCGCTGTACTGTGGGGGGATGGTCGAGACCGTCACGCTCACGCACACCGCCGCGCTCGCGCGGCTCGGGCACGCGCTGTCCGACGAGACGCGCACGCGGATCCTGCTGACGCTGCGCGAGGCGCCTGCCTACCCGTCCGACCTCGCCGACGCCCTGGGCGTCTCCCGCCAGGTCATGTCGAACCAGCTCGCGTGCCTGCGTGGGTGCGGGCTGGTGGAGGCGATCCCCGACGGTCGGCGCACGTGGTATCGGCTCGCCGACCCACACCTGACCCCGGCGCTCGACGACCTGCTGCGGCTCGTCGTGGCGGTCGACCCGACGTGCTGCGGGCCCGACGGGTGCACCTGCGCATGACCTCCGTCTCCCTCGGCCCGCCCCCGCTGGCCGCCGCCCGTCGAGCAGTGCTCGAGCGCCGCGTGCGGTGGGTCGTCGCCGCGACGATCGCCTACAACGTGGTCGAGGCGGTCGTCGCCATCACGGCCGGTCGGATCGCGTCGTCGGCCGCGCTCGTGGGCTTCGGCCTCGACTCCGTCGTCGAGGTCCTGTCGGCCGCGGCGGTCGCGTGGCAGTTCGCGGCGCCCGACCCGCACCGGCGCGAGCGCGTCGCGCTGCGGCTCGTCGCCGTCTCGTTCTTCGGCCTCGCGCTGTTCGTCACCGTCGACGCGGCCCGCGCGCTCCTCGGCGCCGCCGAGCCGGAGCACTCGACCGTCGGGATCGTGCTCGCGGCCGTGTCGCTCGCGGTCATGCCGTTCCTGTCGTGGTTCGAGCGCCGCACCGGTCGCGAGCTCGGCTCCGCGTCCGCGGTCGCGGACTCCCGGCAGACCCTGCTGTGCACCTACCTGTCCGGGGTGCTCCTCGTCGGGCTCGTGCTCACCTCCACGCTCGGCTGGACCTGGGCGGACCCGGTCGCCGCGCTCGTCATCGCGGCCGTCGCCGTCAAGGAGGGCGTCGAGGCCTGGCGCGGCGACGCGTGCTGCGCCCCGGTCGGCGCGCTGCTCGCCGCGAGCGACGAGGTCGCGCGCACCGTCGTCCCTGGCGAGTCCGACCCGGACGCGGCCGGGTGCGAGGACGGGTGCTGCGCTCCGGCCCGGCCCGTCGGCGAGCGCTCGGCTGGAGGCGGAGTTGCGGAGCCCTGACATGTCCCGTGGTGCTCGGCTGGCCGCCCACGGAGCCGCGTCCACGGCCCTGTCGCTGTGCAGCGGCCGCAGGCTGCGCGAGCTCGTGGACGACGCCGTGCCGGTCGGTGCCGGCATCGGCGGGCAGATCCTCCTGCTCGAGGTCGAGGGCATCCCGGTCTTCGTCAAGCAGGTGCGCCTGACCGACCTCGAGCGGCGGCCGGAGAACGTCCGCTCCACGGCGAACCTCTTCGGGCTGCCGGACTTCGTCCACTACGGGGTCGGCACCATCGGCGGACCCGGTTTCGGCGCCTGGCGGGAGCTGGCCGTGCACGTCATGACGACGGGCTGGGTGATCGCGGGGGACTCCGAGGGCTTCCCGCTGATGTACCACTGGCGGGTGCTGCCCGACGCCGGCCAGCCGCTCCCCGACGAGCTGGCCGACGTCGAGCGCGCCGTCGCGTACTGGGGCGGCGGGCCGGAGGTGCGCCGGCGGATCGAGGCCCTGCAGCAGTCCTCGGCGAGCATCCTGCTGTTCCTCGAGTACGTCCCGCAGAACCTGCACGACTGGCTGGACGACCAGATCAGGGCCGGGGACGACGACGCCGCCGAGCGGGCCTGCGCCATGGTGGAGCGCGAGCTCGAGGCTGGGATCTCGTTCATGAACGACCGCCAGCTGCTGCATCTCGACGCCCACTTCGAGAACATCCTCACCGACGGCACGCGGCTCTACCTCGCCGACTACGGTCTCGCGATCTCCTCCCGGTTCGAGCTCGCACAGGGGGAGGCGGACTTCTTCGACGCGCACCGCGGCTACGACCGCGCCTATGCCGTGACGCACCTGGTGAACTGGCTGGTCGTCGCCCTGTACGGGTACGGGCCACAGGAGCGGCAGGCGTTCGTGCGCTCGCTCGCGGAAGGCGTGGCGCCGAGCGGGGCTCCACCGGCGGTCGCGGCGATCCTGGTCCGGCACGCACCCGTCGCAGCGGTGATGGGTGACTTCTACCGCCGGTTCCGGCGGGAGAGCCGGGAGGCGCTCTACCCGCAGGAGGCGATCCACCGGATCGGACCGCGGCCGGACGGCTCGCCCCGAGAGCGAACGGCGTGACCGTCGCCCGCTAGTCCGAACCGAGGTGCGTGATCAGCCGTCGGGTCACGCGGTCGAGGTCGGCGCGGTCCGTCGCGGTGAGCGTCGCGACGATCTCCCGCTGAGTCGCGCCGTGGCGGGTGACGGCGTCGTCCACCTGGCGCCTGCCCTCGTCGGTCAGCTCGACGTCGAGACTGCGGCGGTCCTGCGTGCTCGGGACGCGCACGATCAGGCCGCGTGTCTCCAGCCGGTCCAGGCGGCCGGTCATGGTGCCGGTGGTCATGAGCAGCGCGCGCGCCAGGCTCGTGGGTGAGAGCCGGTACGGCGCGCCGGCCCGGCGCAGGGCGAACAGCACGTCGCCGTCGCCGCGGTTCACGCCGTAGTCCGCGGCCAGCGCCTGAGTGCGCGCGTCCACGAGCTCCGCGGTCCGACCCAGCCGGGCGAGCAGCGCCATGGCGTCGAGATCGAGGTCGGGACGCTCGTCGGCCCACTGCCCGACGAGCGCGTCGATGCGGTCGTTGTCGTCCATGCCCGCATTTTACCTTGCGCACGAGTTACTCGTGCGCTAACTTGGGCTCAAGCAACTCGTGCACAAGTTACTTGAGAGGAAGTCATCATGACCACGCTGACGCTCAACGGCTCGGAGACCCTGGTGGTGCAGGAGAGCACCGCGGACCGCTTCCAGGTGGAGGCGACGTACCAGCCCCGCGGCTCGCGCCCCCCGAAGCACGTGCACCCGCACCACGACGAGTCCTTCACCGTCCTCGCGGGCACGCTCCGCGTCGGGTTCGTCGACCACGAGCAGGACGTCACCGCCGGCGACTCGTTCGACGTCCCGCGCGGCACCGTGCACCACATGTGGAACCCCGGCGACGCGCCCGCGACGGTGTGCTGGCTCAGCACGCCCGCGGCGCGCGTCGAGCCGTTCTTCACCGCCATGGACCGGCTGCACCGCGACGGGCGGGCCGGGCTTGTCGGCCTCGCAGGCGTCCTCAACGAGTACCGCGACGTGATGCGCCCCGCCTCACCGCTCACACGCGCCGTCGTGCGCGTGCTCGGCCCGCTCTCGCGTCCGGTCGGGCGCTGAACCGATGACCACCCAGGCCCCGAAGACCACCCAGGCCCCGAAGACCACCCGGGCCGCTGTCACCACGAGAAGGAGTGCCCCCATGTTCCGCAAGCACCTGGCATCCACGCTGACCGTCCTGCTCGCGCTCGGGATCGGCTACGTCGGCTTCAGCTACCTGTTCGCCCCGGCCGCGACGGCGCCGTCGTTCGGCATGCCCGTCTGGCCCGAGGGTGACGCCGCGGCGTTCCTCGCGACCAAGGGCATCCGCGACCTGGCCTCGGGCCTCATCCCGCTCACGCTGCTGCTCACGGGGCAACGCCGCGCGCTGGGCTGGGTGCTCGCGGTCGAGACGATCGTCCCGGCGACGGACATGATCCTCGTGCTGGCGTCCGGGGGTTCGGCGGCTGTCGCGCTCGGCGTGCACGGAATCACCGCCGTGGCCGTGCTCGCCACCGGGATCCTGCTCCTGACCGAACCCCGGCGGGCCCCGTGGGGTCGTCCCGGTCACGGCGCGCCGTGATGCTGCGAGCGGCATGAGCGGATCCGGCGCCAGTGGTTCACTGGGCGGATGCCCGACGACGCGCCGCTCACCCTCGCCGACCTCTCCGATCGCGTCGAGGCGATCTCGGCGCTCTACGCGCACAAGTTCGGTATCGACCGCGACCCGGACTGGTTCGCGCTCAAGCTGACCGAGGAGGTCGGCGAGCTCACGCAGGCGTTCCTCGCCGCGACGGGCCGCACACGCCCACGCCACGAGCCCGTGCCCGACGGCGCGGGACGGGCCCTCGCGGACGAGGTGGCCGACGTCCTCGCCCACCTTCTTCTCCTCGCCCGTGCGCAGGGTGTCGACGTCGAGGCGGCCGTCGGGCGCAAGTGGCTCGCATGGGAGACCGAATTCGATGGTTGAGCATCCGCCGAGAGCCTAGGGTTGGCGCGGTGAGCGACCAGCGCACGGACCCTCCCGCCACCGCCGACGAGATCACGACCCTGCCCGGGTTCCTCGACTACCACCGCGACACGCTGCGCTGGAAGACGTCCGGCCTGGATGCCGCTGAGCTCGCGCAGACGCTGCCGCCGTCGACCATGTCCCTGGGCGGGCTGCTCAAGCACGTCGCGTTCGTCGAGTCGTACTGGTTCTCGGAGATCTTCCTCGGCAAACCTCTCATCGCTCCGTTCGACACCGCCGACTGGGATACCGACGCGGACTGGGACTGGCACAGCGCGACGCAGGACAGCCCGGAGGAGCTGCGCGTGCTGCTGGACCGGTCGATCGCCGCGTCCGACGAGATCCTCGAGGCGGCGATGGCGGACGGCGGCCTGGACCGCGTGTCGGCCGTGGCGCACCGGCGTACCGGCGAGGCGTGGAACCTGCGCTGGATCGTCGTCCACATGATCGAGGAGTATGCGCGGCACAACGGTCACGCGGACCTCATCCGCGAGTCGGTCGACGGCGCGGTCGGCGAGTAGTCCTCGCAGAGCCTTCCGGTGCGCGCCGCCGTGGACGATTCTTGCTGCGGCGCCGGGCACCCGGCACGATGGCGGGCGTGACCGCGCCGCCGCCCCCGCCCTTCCCGCGACGCACGAGCGCGGCCGGCGACGACCTCGTCCTGCTCGACCTCGACGGGACGCTCGCGGACTCCGCTCCCGGGATCGTCGCGTCCGTACGCCACGCCTACGCGGCGCTCGGGCTCGCCGTGCCGCCCGACGACGTCCTGCGCGGGTTTATCGGCCCGCCGCTGGACGACACGTTCCCGCGCCACGGCGTCCCGGCGGACCAGGTCGGCGCGGCCGTCGGCGCCTACCGCGAGGTGTACGCGGCCGGAAACCTGTACGACAACGCGCTCTTCCCCGGCATCCCCGCGTGCCTGACGGCGCTGCGTGGCGCGGGCCTGCGCCTCGCCCTCGCGACCTCGAAGCCGGAGCCCATGGCCCGCCGGATCGCCGTGCACCTCGGCATCGACGCGTACCTCGAGCGCGGCCTCGACGACGTGTTCGGCGCGACGCTCGACGGGACACGCAGGTCGAAGGGTGACGTCATCGCGCACGCGCTCACCACGCTCGGGTCCCGAGGCGTCACCCCGGACGCCGCGCACATCGTCATGGTCGGCGATCGTGAGCACGACGTGCACGGTGCGGCGGGGCACCAGATCGCGTGCGTCGGGGTCGCGTGGGGCTACGCCGAGCCCGGCGAGCTCGAGCGCGCCGGAGCGATCGCTGTCGTCGCCGACCCCGCGGAGCTCGTCGCGGTCCTCGGGCGTCGGGCGACGTCGCGTCGCAGCGACGCTTGACCTTGACGTAGCGTCAACTTCTAGCGTGGTGACCGCTGCCGCACCGAGCGGGGCGGAAACACGGACGAGGAGGGCGGGCGGAGAGCCATGAGGAGCACGGCACCGCGCCGCACGGCCGACTGGTCGATCCAGGAGGTCGCGCGGCTGGCCGGCACGACGAGCCGCACGTTGCGGCACTACGACGCCGTGGGGCTCCTGCCCCCGAGCCGTGTCGCGTCGAACGGCTACCGCCACTACGACGCCGACGCCCTCGTCCGCCTCCAGCGGATCCTGCTCCTGCGTGACCTCGGTCTCGGGCTCCCCGCGATCAAGGAGGCGCTCGCCGGGACGGGCCACGCGGCGTCGGGCACGGGGGAGACCTCCGAGCGGGACGCCCAGGTCCGGGCGCTGCGCGGCCACCTCGAGTGGCTGCGCGCGGAGCGGCAGCGGCTGGCGCGACAGATCGCGTCGGTCGAACGCACGATCACCACGATGGAAGGAGGTGGCGAGCTCATGGCGAGCGACATGTTCGACGGGTTCGACCACACGCAGTACAAGGACGAGGTCGAGGACCGCTGGGGCAAGGACGCGTACCGGCGCGGGGACGCCTGGTGGCGTGGCATGTCCGACGACGAGCGGTCGGCCTGGCAGGAGCGCACCGCGCGCCTGAACGACGACTGGACCACGGCGGCGCAGGCCGGCACGGACCCGGCGTCGGACGAGGCGCAGGAGCTCGCGCGACGTCACGTCGCCTGGCTGCAGAGCGTCCCGGCGAACCCCGCGCACGAGGCGGGGCCGCTGCGGAACTACCTGCTGGGCCTCGGGGAGATGTACGTGAACGACCCGCGGTTCGCGCTCAGCTACGGCGGCGTGGAGGGCGCGACGTTCGTCCGCGACACCCTGCGCACGTACGTGGACCGCCTGCCGACGTAGTACCTCTGCCCGCCGACGTAGTACCTCTGCTCACCGAGGTAGTACCCCAGTCCGGACGGGGGTACTACCTCGGCGCACTGGCCTACTACCTCGCGAGCGGAGGTACTACGTCGGTGGTGGGGGAGGATGGAGGGGTGGGACAGCTCTCGGCGCGTCGACGCGTCACCCGGTACACGCTCGGCCCCGGGGTCGCGCGCGCCTCGCTGCGCGACGACCAGCTCACCGTCGAGGAGCCGTTGGAGGTGCGCGTCGACGGGCGCGTCCTCACGGTCACGATGCGCACCCCCGGGCACGACCTCGAGCTCGCCCTCGGGCTCCTCGTCTCCGAGGGGATCGTCCACGGTCCGCACGACGTGCGGACCGCGCGCCTGTGCGCCACCGCCGACAACACGGTCGAGGTCACGCTCGCGGACCAGGCCCGGCCGCGCGCCGTCGGGCACGGACGCGTCCTTCCCGTCACGAGCGCGTGCGGGCTGTGCGGCGCGGACAGCATCGACGCCGTGCGGACCCGCTCGGCGCACCCCCTGCCCGACGGCGGCCCGGACCTCGACCCCGCGTGGCTCCTGGCGCTCCCTGACCGGATGCGCGCCGCGCAGATCGTCTTCGCGCGGACGGGTTCGCTCCACGCGGCGGCGCTCGTCGACGTCGAGCGCGACGAGCTGTTGGTCGTGCGCGAGGACGTGGGACGGCACAACGCCGTGGACAAGGTCGTGGGCTGGGCGGTCCAGCACGGGCGCCTGCCCCTGCCCGGCACCGTGCTCGTGGTGTCCGGCCGGGCCGGGTTCGAGCTCGTGCAGAAGGCGTCGATGGCCGGGGTCCCGGCGATGGTGGCGGTGTCCGCGCCGTCGTCGCTCGCTGCGGACCTCGCGGTCGAGTCGGGCCTGACGCTCGTCGGGTTCGCGCGGGGCGAGTCGATGGTGGTCTACGCGGGCGACCACCGCGTCCGCGTCGCGGACCCCGCCCCGGGCACGAGGGTGGTGCCGGCGTGAGCGCGGCGCGCGGCGTCGGGCACGGACGGGGCGACGAGACGGCGCCGGACGTCCGGATCGGGCCGCCCAAGGACAACGCCGCCGGGCCGGAGGCCGTGGTACGCACGCTCGTCGCGTCGGTGCGCGAGCTGGGTCCGCTGCGGGCCGCGAAGCTGCTGACGGCCGCGAACCAGCAGGACGGGTTCGACTGCATGAGCTGCGCGTGGCCGGACCCGACGCACCGCAGCCGCGCCGAGTTCTGCGAGAACGGCGCGAAGGCCATCGCGTGGGAGGCGACGCCGCTCACGGTGCCGCGGTCGTTCTGGGCGGAGCGCTCGCTGACCGAGCTGGCCGGGAAGGACGAGTACTGGCTGGGGCAGCAGGGCCGGTTGAAAGAGCCGGTGCACAAGCCCGCCGGATCGGACCACTACGAGCCGGTGACGTGGGAGCGGGCGTTCGAGATCGTCGGAGACCGGCTGCGCGGGCTCGCGTCCCCGGACGAGGCCGCGTTCTACACGAGCGGCAGGGCCTCGAACGAGGCCGCGTTCGTCTACCAGCTGTTCGTGCGCGCGTTCGGCACCAACAACCTGCCCGACTGCTCCAACATGTGCCACGAGTCCACGGGCACGGCGATGCTGGAGACGATCGGGATCGGCAAGTCGACGATCTCGTACGAAGACTTCGCCAAGGCCGACCTCGTCATCGTCATGGGGCAGAACCCCGGCACCAACCACCCGCGCATGCTCACCGCGCTCGAAGGGACGAAGCGGTCCGGGGGGTCCGTGGTCTCCGTCAACCCGCTGCCGGAGGCCGGGCTCGTGCGGTACCGCAACCCGCAGACCGTGCGGGGCCTGGCCGGGCGCGGCACCGAGATCGCCGACCGGCTCTACCAGGTCCGCCCCGGCGGGGACATGGCGCTCCTGCAGGCCGTGTCCAAGCGTGTGCTCGACGCCGAGGACGCCGCCCCCGGCACCGTGCTCGACCACGCATTCCTGGTCGAGCACACGCGCGGGCTGGACGCGCTCCGGGCGCACCTCGCGCAGCTGGACGAGGTGGAGGTCCTGCGGGCGACGGGACTGAGCGTCGCCGACGTCGACGACCTCGCCGCGCGCTACCTCGCCGCAGACCGCGTGATCGTCACCTGGGCGATGGGCCTGACGCAGCAGCGCAAGGGCGTGGACACGATCAAGGAGATCGTCAACCTCCTGCTGCTGCGGGGGAACATCGGGCGTCCGGGCGCGGGGGCGTCGCCGATCCGCGGGCACTCCAACGTCCAGGGTGACCGGACCATGGGCATCTGGGAGAAGATGCCGGACTCGTTCCTGGACGGGTTGGAGCGGGAGTTCGGGTTCGCACCGCCGCGAGCCCACGGGGCCGACTCGGTCGAGACCCTGCGACGCATGCGCGACGGGCGCATCCGGGCGTTCGTCGCGCTCGGCGGGAACTTCGTGGGCGCGATCTCGGACACGGCCGCGGCCGAGGCGGCCGTGCGGGGGACCGACCTCACGGTGCAGATCTCCACGAAGCTCAACCGGTCGCACGCCGTGACGGGCCGTGAGGCGCTGATCCTGCCGACCCTGGGCCGGACCGAGATCGACCGGCAGGCGAGCGGGCCGCAGCTCGTGTCCGTCGAGGACTCCGTGTGCGCGGTGCACGCGTCGCGGGGCAAGGTCGAGCCCGTGGGGGACGACCTGCGCAGCGAGGTGGCGATCGTCGTCGGGATGGCCCGGGCGACGTTGCGCGACGATGCGGACGACTCGGTCCCGTCGATCGACTGGGCGGCGATGCGCGACGACTACGACGTCGTGCGCGACCACGTGAGCCGCGTCGTGCCCGGGTTCGAGCGGTACAACGAGAAGGTGCGGAGCCCCGGGGGCTTCGTGCTCCCGCACGGGCCGCGCGACTCCCGCACGTTCGCGACGGCGAGCGGGAGGGCTGAGCTCACCGTCAACGTCCTGGAGCCGGTCGAGTGCCCGCCCGGACGGCTGATCCTCCAGACCCTGCGCTCCCACGACCAGTTCAACACCACGATCTACGGGCTCGCCGACCGCTACCGCGGCGTGCGCGGCGGCCGGGACGTGGTGTTCGTCAGCCCGGACGACCTCGACGAGCTGGGGATCGCCGACGGCGACCGCGTCGACGTGCACAGCGAGTGGCCGGGCCAGCCCGACCGGGTGCTCGCGAACCAGCGGGTCGTCGCCTACCCCGCGGCGCGCGGCTCCGCGGCGGCCTACTATCCGGAGGCGAACGTCCTCGTCCCGCTGGACAGCACCGCGATCGGCAGCAACACCCCGGTGTCCAAGTCGGTCGTCGTGCGACTCGTCCCTCGTGCTGAGCCGCGGTGACCCGCGCCGGAACGAGAGCTCCGGCCCGCCGGAAGGATCCCGTGCGTGCCGAGATGGGTCCCGGTCCTACCTCGCGGGGTGGGCGGGGCCGAGGTCGGCGAAGACCGCGCTGTTGAGGCGGAACGCCAGCTTCGCCTCCGCGACGGTCTCGTCGACCTGCGCAGGAGTCAGGGCGAGCGCGTCGAGGCGCTCGCGGTAGACGTCCTTGAACGGCTTGGACTTCGGGATCTCGGTGAACGTGTAGAACGCGAGCCCGTCGACCGACAGCCCGTAGTGCCGCTCGAGCATGCGCTTGATGATCTGGCCGCCGGACAGGTCGCCCAGGTAGCGGGTGTACGCGTGCGCGGCGTAGGCGGGCAGCGAGCCGCCGACCTCGCGCAGCCGCGCCACGTAGCGCTCGGTCGCGGGGTGGATCGTGATTCGCTCGGCCCAGTCCGGGCCGACGAGGAACGCGAGGTCCTTCTCGATCTCCGGGGTCCGGGTGAGTGCGTCGAAGACGAGCGTCGCGCCCTGCACGTCCGAGCGGATCGCGGTGCTCGCGGCCTCGAGCGCGCCGTAGACCGCCCACTGCTGCGCGGCGAGGTCGGCGTAGGCGGCGACGTCGAGCCCACCGGCCATGAGCCGCTCCACGAAACCGGACCCCTCGGCCTGCTCGTGCTCCGGGCGGGTCCCCTCGCGCAGCCGCTGCGAGAGCGGCGCGGAGACGTCGGCCGGGGCGAGGTCGTGGGTGAGAGCAGTCACGGGAGCTCCTGTGGTGCGTCGGGTCGCTGAGTGGCTGTCCTGACAGGTCGTCATGACGTTGCACCAGGACTCTACCGCACGAGGTTAGGCTTGCCTACCCTCCATCGACGCACGAAGCCGGGGCCGGCACGGCAGCGGGACCGTCCCCGGAGGACTAGAGGCCGGGCCGCGTGTCCTCCGGGTTCGGCAGTCCGGCGATGAAACGGAAACCGAGCAGCCCGGCGAGCACCGCCGCGCCACCGCCCGCGATCAGCGGCGTGGTCAGGTCGACCCGCGCGAGCAGACCCCCGAGGAACGACCCCAGCGGCATCGCGCCCCACAGCAGCGTGCGCCACGTCCCGTGCACGCGCCCGAGCAGACGGCTCGGGATCGCGGCCTGCCGCAACGACATGACCAGCACGTTCCACACCGTGGTCCCACCGAACGACAGGGCGAGACACACCGCCGCGACCGGGACCACGGGGACCAGACCCATCACCACGAGCATCGTCGGCGTGAGCAGGTTCGCCACGGCCATCACGGGCCCGGCCCGGAACCGCTCCTTGAGGGGGTTGGCCACCCCGGCCGCGAGGAGCGCGCCGAGGGCTCCGACGAGCATGAACGTCCCGTACCACGCCTCCGGGACGCCGAGCTCGTCGAGCACGTAGAGGACCAGGGTCGCGGTCGCCGCGGAGAAGCAGATGCCGACGACGATCGAGAGCAGCCACAGCGGGCGGAGCATCGGGCTCGCCCAGATGAACCGGAACCCGTCCGCGGTCTGCCGGTACCAGCGCACGCGTACCGCGTCGGACGGCGCCGTCCGGTGCTCGCCGGCCGCGGCCGCGGGCAGGAAGAACGCGAGGACGAACGCGACCGCGTAGCTGAGCGCGCCCACGCCGAGCGGGATGAGGACCGCGACGGCGAACAGTGCCGACGTGAGCGGGGCCGACAGGAAGTTCTGCACCGTGAGCTCGCCCGCCTCGATGCGCGAGTTCGCGCGCGGCAGGTCCCGCGGGGCGACGATCGAGGGCAGGACGGCCCGGATGGCGCCGTCGTACACGGTCTCGAACGCGCCGTAGAGGAACACGACGGCGTACAGCCACCAGATCGTCAGCGTCCCGGTCGCGGAGAGGGTGACGAGCACGAGCGCGAGCGCGGTCCGCACGCCGTTGGCGAGCGCGAGCGCGCGCCGCCGGTCGATCCGGTCGAGCAGGATCCCGGCCGGGATCGCGAAGAACAGCCAGGGCAGGAGCGCGACGGCCGCGATCCCGGAGACGAGGAGCGGGTCGTCGGTGAGCTGCACGGCGAGCAGCGGCGCGGCGACGCGGGCGATCCCGTCACCGAGGCTCGAGCTGAGGTTCGCCGTGAAGACGTTCGTGAAGGCGGGACCGAGGTGCGGCCGACCCGGACGTCTCGGTCGCTCGGGTCGGGGACTCACACCCCGAGGCTACGGCTGGTCGCCACGACGTCAGTGCGCGCTCGCGACCGCCCCGACCCGGAGGTCGGCCCCGACGGCACGGAGCACGAACGCCTCGGTCGCTCGTACGGCCTGATCGCGCGCGTCGGGGTCGTCGGGCACGAACCGCCCGGACAGGCACGCGTTGACGAGCTGCACGGAGGTCTCGATGTCCTGCTCCGGGAACTCGCCGACCTCGATGCCGCTGCGCACGATGCGGCGCAGGATGGACTCGACCAGCTCGGCGTGCTCACGCAGCCGCTGGCGCGTCGTGCGCGACAGCACCGTGCGCAGATCGGGTCCGGGGGCGAGGTGGAACACGCTCGTGAGGCGCGCCTGCTGGCGGATGTAGGTGCGCAGCTGCTCGACCGGGTCGTCCACGCCGGCCAGCGCCCGCTCGAGCGTGCTCACGTACTGCTCGGTCTCGTGGGTGATGAAGCCCAGCAGGAGCGCTTCCTTGTCCGGGAAGTGGTTGTAGACGGCGGTGCGCCCCACCCCGGCCGCCGCGGCGATGTCGGCCAGCGAGATGGCGTCGAAGCCGCGGTCCATCATCAGGGTCGACAGCGCCGTGAACAGCTTCTGTCGGGTCTGGGCGCGGTGCTCGTGCAGGGAGCCCCCGATGATCTTGGGCATCCTGACATCATAGGGATGGATTGTCAGAAAGCGAATCGCCCCGTTCGGCCGGGCGGGGTCCGCGACGGATCCGCCGGGGCGACCTCTGGCACACTGCGGCAGATGGAACCGAGCATCCCGCCCGACACCAAGGACTGGACCTGGGTCCTCGAGCGACCCTGTCCGGAGTGCGGCTTCGTGTCGTCCGACGTCGAGCCCGACATGGTCGGGCCCACGGTGCGTGCCACCGTCCCCCGCTGGGTGGACGTGCTCGGCCGTGACGACGTGGGCGTGCGACCGGACGTCGCGACCTGGTCACCCCTCGAGTACGCGGCCCACGTGCGCGACGTCTTCGTCGTCTTCGACGGGCGCCTGCGGTCCATGGTCGAGCAGGAAGACCCGCTCTTCGCCGACTGGGACCAGGACGCGGCCGCGGCCGAGGCCGACTACGCCCACCAGGACCCGACGGTCGTCGCCCGCGAGCTCGAGCTCGCGGGAGGTCGCGTCGCGGAGCGGTTCGAGACGCTCACGCCGGACCTGTGGGACCGCCCGGGGCGCCGCTCGAACGGGTCGGTCTTCACGGTCCGCACGCTCGGGCAGTACTTCCTGCACGACGTCGTGCACCACCTGTACGACGTCGGCGCCGACGAAGGGCCGGTCCTCTGACGTCTCGCGACCGTGCGGCGCGCGGGTCGTGCTGGTGGAGGGAGCCCTGGACGCCGAGGTGATCCGCCGTACCGGGTCCGCCGTCGTGCCGGTGTTCGCGTTCGACGCCGACGACGCCGGGCGCGCCGCCGCGGCGCGGGTGTGGGACCTGCTCACCGACGATGAGGCCGGTACCGCCAGCGCCCCAGTAGCCAGGTCAGTTCGGCCCCGTGGGAGGGCTGCGGCAGGATGACGCGCAAACGTCGAGGTGTTGCACCTGTACTGGTCTGTCGGGCGCGACATCCTCGACCGCCAGCGTGCGGCAGGGTGGGGAAGCAAGGTGATCGACCGGCTCCTCCCGGCTGATCTGAGGCGAGAGTTCCCCGATCGGCGCGGCTGGTCGCCGTCGAACGTGAAGAGCATGCGACGTATCGCCCAGGCGTGGCTCGAGACGCTCTTCTCGAGCCAGGGCTTCTCTGTGTCTCGGCTCACCTTGACCTAACATGCCTAGGCCATTGACACGGGTGGTACCACTATTGGTACCGTCGTCTCGTGACGAAGCGAGACAAGGTGCTGGACCGCATGCGGAACAGCCCGGGCAGCGTTCGCTTCGACGAACTCGCCGCCGTGTGCGGCCACTACTTCGGCGAGCCCCGGCGTAGCGGGGGCTCGCACCACATCTATGCCATGCCTTGGTCCGGTGACCCCCGGGTCAACATCTAGAACAGCAACGGCCAGGCCAAGGCCTACCAGGTCAAACAGGTCCTCAAGGCGATCGACAAGCTCGAGGCCATGCAAGATGAGAACGACTCCAAGGAGGAGGAGAAGTGAACGCCGCCGAGCACTACAGCTACCGCGTGTCCTGGTCCGCAGACGACGGGGAGTTTGTCGGTACGGTTCTCGAGCTGCCCTCTCTCTCGTGGCTCGAGCCCGAGCCGGGCGCCGCGTTCTCTGGGATCCAGAAGCTCGCCTATGAGGTGGTCGACGACCTCGCAGCCTCTGGCGAGGAGGTCCCGGAGCCCTTGTCCGAGCGCCACTACTCAGGCGAGTTCCGCGTGCGGATCCCCCCGGCTATGCACCGCCGGCTCGTCGAAGAGGCTGCCGAGCAGGGCATCTCTATGAACCGTCTCGCCAACCACAAGCTCTCAGCCTGAGACAGCACGAAGCCCGCACCCCCGAGATCTCGTCTCGGGGGTGCGGGCTTCGTCGTGCCGCTCGGCTGTCGCGGAACGCGACCTCGAGCCGGTACCGGGTGAGCAAGCTGACACCGCCTCGCGTGGCTACCCCCCGCGCCCGCGCCCGCGCCGGCACCCGAGCCCCCGCCGGCACCCGCTCCCGCCCCCGCACCGGCGGAGGCCTACTACAAGAACTGCGACGCGGTCCGCGCCGCCGGAAAGGCGCCGATCCACCGCGGTGAGCCCGGGTACTCCGGCAAGCTGGACCGCGACGGCGACGGCGTCGGCTGCGAGTAGAGCTCCACGCCATCACGGCGAGCGAGGATCTCGATCAAGTAGCAAAACCGACCGTTTGTCGGGCGTCGCAAAAGGTGGTTCTGCGGCGTCCGGCAAATCGGTGCTTGTCGTACACCAGGGCTGCTCCCGTCGTCCGGGATGGGAGGTTTGGAGGGGTTCGATACCTCCGACGGGTCCTCTTCGTAAGCACGATGAGCCTATGAGGTGCGTGTGGCGCGGTCTCGTGCTGCTCTCGTGGGACCGCGTCCATCGCGGTGGCTTGAACAACGGTGTTCAACCTCTTGGGGGGAAATCATGCGCGCTGTGTCGTTCGTCGCTGGGATCGTCTCGTCATCGTTGCTCGTTGTGGGTGCCGTCGCCCTGCCGGCGAGCTCGGCCCCGTCAGCCGGGGGCCTGCGGCTGCGGCCGCCGCGGCGCCGGCGCCGGACGTCTGGGAGCCGGATCCGGACGCGCCTGAGGTCGAGGTCGGCGGTGCTCCGCCGAGCAAGGCGTGGACGCCTGAGCTCTCAGCGCCCGAGGGACCGAGTGCAGCGCGAGCAGCTGCGCCGCCAGCAGCGAACGAGGCCCTGGGGGACACCGGGGCGTACACGTTCCAGGAGTTCTGGCTCGATGGTGACGAGGGCGACCAGGCGATCAAGGTCAACGTCGGGTCGGGCAACCTGTTCATCCGCTCAAAGATGAGTGAGCTTCGCGGGCCGGGGGTGCCGGCCGTCGCGTACCGCGTGTACAACTCGCAGAACGACATCGACAACGGGTACATCGGGCCGTGGCGCGAGGACTACATGATCACCGGCCTATCGATCTCCTCGTCGACGACGACGTACTACGACGGGACGGGCGCGCGGTGGGTGTTCACCAAGTCGGGCAGCACGTGGACTTCTCCCGCGGGGGTGAACGCGTCGCTGACGCAGAACGGTGACGGGACGTGGACGGTTTCCTACAACCGGACCGGGGAGAAGGTGATCTTCAATGCGTCGGGCTGGTTGACCAAGCGTCAGGACCGCAATGGTGTCGGGATCACCTACGGGTACTCCTCCGGCCGGGTCGTGTCGGTCACCGACGCCGTCGGCAAGAGCATCGGGATGGATTACCTGATCAACAACGGCGCGGCCCACAGCCTCGACGAGGTGGGGGCGGCGGGCCGCTACACCAGGTTCTTCTATGACTCGGTCGGGCGTATGGACAGGGTCAACGAGGAGGGCGCCGGGCGCCCGTTCTGGACCATGACGTACGACGCCAGCGATCGGCTCGTGACGATGGGCGGCGACGGGCGATCGATCGCGTTCGTGTACGACTCCGCGAGCCGGGTCACGAAGGTCACGCAGTCCCGCACGGGTGAGTCGAGCGTGGTGACCTCGTTCGCGTACACCGCGACCGGCACCACGGTCACTGATCCGCGCGGCAACACCTCGAGCTACGAGGTCGACTCCAAGTGGCAGGTCACCAAGACCACGGACCAGCTCGGGCGCACCCAGTCCCAGACCTGGACAGCGAACAGCGACGTGCAGACCACCACCGACGGGTTCTCCACGGGCGGCGGGCAGGGCAACGTCACTGAGGCGACGTACGACCAGCTGAACAACCAGACCGGCATCACGCTGCCCACGGGCGCGGCGACCCAAGCCCTGTACGCCCAGGGCCCGGGGTGCACCGGCGCCCAGTCCGGCAACCCCTACCGGGCCAAGTGCACGATCGACCCGTCGGGCAACACCCAGTCCATGACGTACGACGCCGCGGGAAACCTCACCGCCAAGACGGACACCACGAGCGGCGGCACGGCCTCGACGACGTCGTACACCTACGAGACCAGCGCTGGCACGGTGTGCGGGGGCAAGGCCGGGCAGATCTGTTCTGCGACCGACGCCAACAACAAGAAGACGACCTACACGTACTCCGGTGGCAACCTCATCAAGACCACCCCGCCGGCACCGCTCGGCCCGACCCTGTACGAGTACGACGCGGTCGGGCGCGTCACCAAGGTCACCGACGGCAACGCCAAGGCCACGACCTACGCCTACGACGCCGCGGACCGAATCACGCTCACCACGTTCCACAACGGGCAGACCCTGACGAACGTGTGGACACCTAGCGGGCTGCTGACCTCCGAGGCCGACTCGGCTACCGGCACCGCGATCACCTACAAGTACAACCTGCTCGGTAAGCAAACCGAGAGGAAGGTCCAGGGCCCCACGGGCAGTGGCTACAGCAACACCGTCACCAACGGCTACGACAAGAGTGGGAACCTTGTCTCGACGGGCGGCCTGGGCGCGACGACGTACGCGTATGACGTGGCGAACCAGCTCACCGCCCTGCGCCCGACCTCCGGATCTTGCACCACAAGTGGCAACCCTGCCGCGAACTCTGGATGCGTGAAGTTCACCTACGACAACAACGGGCATGAGACCGCCCGAATCTTCCCCGGCGGCGCACGTCAGAACACCACCCGCGACACCTCCGGGCGCCCGACGCGGATCACCGCGACGGACGCAGGCGGGTACACCAAGGCCGACGTCGGGTACTCCTACACCCAGGGCAGCAGCGACCGCATCATGCTGCAGAAGCGCACCAGCCACCTCGAGCAGGGCATCCCCGTCGGCGCGATCAGCTCCTACAGCTACGATTCGCTGAACCGGTTGACCAAGGCCGAGGAGAAGAACGGGGCCACCGTCAACGCGTCGTGGACCTACACCTACGACAAGGCGAGCAACCGCACCAGCCAGACTCGCGCCGGCAACACCGGCGCGACCGCGGGCACGATCACCTACACCTACAACAACGCCAACCAGATCGCGTCCACCAGCGCCGACACCACCACCTGGGCCTACGACGGTGCCGGGAACCAGACCCGCAACGGGATCACCGGTCAGACCGCCACGTACGGCGACCGTCTCCAGGTCACCGCTAGCGGCGCCACTACCTACACCACGTTCGGGCCAGGCAACGATCTGCAGCTGAAGTCAGTCACCGGCATCGCTACGACAACCTTGTACAGCTCGGATCTTGGCCTCATTGGCAAGGACCTCCAGGGAGCGAATACCTCGTGGACGCGGAGTCCTGACGGCAAGCCCATCGCCCTCACGCAGGTCGCCTCCAGCTACTACGTCACCGACCACCTCGGATCCGTGCTCGGCATGTTTGGGAACACGGGCGGATGGCAGGGCGGCTACTCCTACTCGCCCTACGGCGAGCAGCGCAGCGCCAGCAATGTTGGTGTCATCGGCTCGAACAACATCCGCTACGCCGGCGGCTACGAAGAGTCCGCCAACCTCTACAAACTCGGCGCCCGCTACTACGACGCGACACTGGGGCGGTTCACCCAGTACGACCCGGCCGGCCAAGAGTCCAACCCCTACACCTACGCCGCGGCCAACCCATGCAATGCCAAGGACCCAACGGGAACGAGTGTCGTGGTTGCATTGCAGGAGTGCTGGGCATGGCCGCAAGTGCGGTTAGCGATCTCGTGACATTTTATGGTCTTGGCGCCGCGCTCCTAGCTGGCAGCGGACCTGGGATCGTGGCGGGCTTTGCCGGAATGTTCCTGGGCGCGGTTATCGGGACACTTGTTACTGACTTCACGCTACAACAATGCAATTCGTGAAAGATTGGGAAAGGGAGTGAATCGCGACGCGTGGCGAAAGCCGATCCTATTGGGCTTGGCTATCACGGTAATGCTGGCCGTCTTCCTGCTCATAGTGACCTGACCGATACATCGTCCGCTCGTGCCGGTCCCGCGCGTGCGAAGGCTTCTCGAGCCGGGGCCTCGACAGGACGCCTCGCCCGCGTCGCATCGCGAGTCCTCGACGGAGTTCCTTGACCGCGCCGCCGGTGAGTACTGGCAGGCCGTCCGCGACCTCATGAACGACTGGCTCAGTCGCGTACCTCCACAGGAACGCCGTGCCCTGGCAGGCCGCCTTCGGCGCCCGGACGACCACACCTTCCAGGCAGCGTTCCTCGAGCTCTACCTCCACGAGTCCCTGATCCGGTCCGGTCTAGACCTTGAGATCGAACCCGCTCTCCCGGGCACGGACCGGCGGCCCGACTTCCTCGCACGCTCTTCGGGTGAGAGCTTCTACCTCGAGGCGCGATCCCCGAGCACGAGCAGAACCCGGCAGGGAACCGCTGGACGCATCAGCGACGTCTACGACGGCCTGAACAAGACCGACAGCCCGAACTTCTGGCTCGCAATCGACATCAACGCCGCGGGCGAACGGGCGCTCTCGACCAAGCCTCTGCGCGCGCAGCTCGAGGCCTGGCTCAAGGGCTTGGACCCTGACGATCTGATCACTCGCGAGGAGTGGCCGCCCTTCTCTTGGGACCGCGAAGACTGGAGCATCACGCTCCGCGCCCTGCCCAAGAGCCCGTCCATGCGCGGTAGCGATACAGGGCTGCGCCCGCTCGCCATCTACGGCAGCGGCGGTGAGGCGCAGTGGGTCGACGACGCCGGCGTGTTGACCGACGCCCTGTCGGACAAGGGGAACGCGTACGGAAGGCCGGAGCACGGCTTCATGGTCGCGATCGGCACGTCGTTCTTCTCGGACGACGACTTCGGCGTCAAGAACGCGCTCTACGGCCCCGAGCAGTGGGTGATCGACCCCGTGGAGGGCCGCTTTCTCGGCGCTGCCCGCGGCCCGGGCGGGTACTTCCACGCCGGGGACGGACATTGGGCGCACCAGCACGTGTCCGGGGTCCTGATCGTGAACAACCTCCACCCCGGCGCCTTCACAAAGCAGACGCCGACCTACTGGCCGAATCCTCGAGCCACCCACGAGGTCACCGTGCCGGAAGCTTGGGACGTCGTCGCGCTCGTCGACGGGCACCTCAAGCGCACGCCCGCCACTCTCAGCCAGCACGAACTCTTCCACCTCCCTGAGCCGGGCCGCCCGGCGAGAGATTCCCCAAGTAGCGTCGTGCCGTGGCGTACCCGACTCGGCCAGTGCTCGACGCCCTCCCGCAGTTTCGCGGCGACGAAGAACGGCTACAACGTGTTCCAGCGGGACAGGTTCGACCGGTTCGTCGCGGAGCAGTACGCCGCCGGTCGGTCTCTGCGCGAGGTTGGGGAGCTGACGGGGCGCACGCAGACGGCGGTGCGGCGCAGTGAAGCGACCCAGGTTTGATGCCGCTCCTGTTTGAGTCCAGGAGGATGAGCACATGCCGAAGAAGATTGATCCCGAGCTGAGGGCGCGCGCGGTGCGTCTGGTGCGTGAGCACCTCGGGGAGTACCAGAACGTGACGGCGGCGTCGGTCGCTGTGTCCAAGCAGCTCGGGGTGTCCCGGGAGTCGGTGCGCCGCTGGGTCGCGCAGGCCGAGGTGGACGCCGGGGACCGGCCGGGGGTCAGCAGTGAGGAGCTGGAGGAGATCAAGAAGCTCAAGGCGGAGAACCGGCGCCTGCGCGAGGACGTCGCGATCTTGAAGGCCGCGACGTCTTTCTTCGTGGGGGAGCTCGACCCCCGCAACCGATGATCATGGGCTTCATCGACACGATGAGGGCTGAGGACCATGCGGTCGAGTCGACGTGTCGGGTCCTGCGTGAGCAGGGCTGCCAGGTCGCCGCACGGACCTACCGGGCGTGGCGTGGCGCGGGTGGCCGTGTCGCGCCGCGCACGGTGAGCGACGCACAGGTCGAGGACGCGGTGCGCCAGACCGCGTGGACAATACGGGTCGGCCCCGATGGGATCGAGCGTCGCGTGCTGGCACCGGAAGGCCTGTACGGGCGCAGGAAGATGACCGCGTGCGTGCGCCGCGGAGCCGCACCGGACGCCTCGCGGGGCGCGGTCGACCGGGCGATGCGGACCCTGGGACTGGTCGGGGTCCGCCGCGACAAGGGCGTGCGCACGACGATCCCCGCGAAGGACGGGATGCGCGCTGGTGATCTGCTGAACCGCGACTTCACGGCGCCGGCGCCGAACCACACCTGGGTCACCGACTTCACGTACGTGCGGACCTGGGCGGGGTGGGTCTACGTCGCGTTCATCGTCGACGTGTTCTCCCAACGGATCGTGTCCTGGCACGCGCAGACGTCTAAGCACGTCGATCTGGTCATGGTCCCGCTGCGCATGGCGCTGTGGCAGCGCGACCGCGAGGGCCACCCCGCCGTGCACGGGCAGCTGATCCATCACAGCGACGCCGGGTCGCAAGGCGGAATCAATTGGTCGTCGCAACACCCCTGATCTCGGAGGTGCGGTGTGGCGAAGGCAGTGTGGAGGATGAAGACCAGCGATGTTCCCGAGGGCGCGCGTCGGCAGTGGCGTGCTGATCGGGGTCTGCTGCACGAAGAGGTGACAGGTGATCTCAGGCGGCGAGTGCGACCTGAGTGGTCATGATGGCTTCGTACTCGATGGGGGTCAACCGTCCGAGTCGCTGCTGGCGGCGGCGCCGGTGGTAGGTGCGTTCGATCCAGGTGATGACCGCGATCCGCAGCTCGGCCCGGGTGGTCCAGCGGCGCCGATCGAGCACGTTCTTCTGCAGCAGGGCGAAGAAGGATTCCATGGCGGCGTTGTCGTCGGCGGAGGCGACTTGGCCCATGGACCCGACCAGGTCCAGACGGCGCAGCGTTGCCAGGAACTTCCGGCTTCGAAATTGGGCGAGTTCAACGGGTCGACGCAACACCGGGCTCTTGGAGCGAGAGTAGCTGCTCGGCGAAGACCTCGGCGGGGGTCTTCCAGCCGAGGACCTTGCGGGGCCGGTCGTTGATCGCCAGGGCGACG
>NZ_JACYHB010000013.1 GCF_014837295.1 Cellulosimicrobium arenosum | reverse complement strand
CCGGCCGACGTCTTCGTCACCCACACACCCGAGTCGTTCAGCTCGACGTCCGCCGTCGCCTCACCCTCGTAGAACACCGCGAACCCGACCAACGCCACCGCGAACGCGGTCACGGTGCCCACCGACGCGACGGCGCGGCGGTTCTCGTTCAGGCGTGACATCAGGTGCACTGGTGATCCCCCGGATCGACTGGTCGACGATCGGCCGGGGCGGTGCTGTCGGGTGGTCTCGAGCGCGGGCCGGTCGCCGCAACGAGGATAGGTCACGGGCCGGCGACGCAGCGGATCGACCGATGGGGAGAGGTCCCCTCCGGAGTCGTCAGCGCAGGAGCAGCGGGTGGTGCTGCGCGCTGTTGTCGCGCTCGCGCTCGAGGTGCTGGGACCAGACGCCACGGGTGGCGCGCGACGCGTGCGGGCGCTCTCGCCCGGAGGCGAGCACGGCGGAGCGCGCCGCGGCTCGGCGGTGCCCGAGCGTGGTGAGGTTCGTGCCCAGCCGGACCAGGAGGCGGTCGAGGCCGTGCATCTCGGTCGTGCGCCCCAGGGTGGGGGAGTAGGCGCTCATGACGGGTTCTCCTTGCCTTCGACGAGGGGAAAGAGGTTGAAGTGGACCTGTACGGGACGTGCGCCCGGGTGATCCTGCTGGTTCGAGTAGCGGTCGAGGACCTCGGAGAAGCGGTCCCACGCGGTGGTCACCTCTGCCGCCTGGTCCGTCGTCAGCCAGAGGTTCGTCGTCTGGAAGCGCGTCACGTCGAGCCACTCGCGGCCGACGCTGGTCGGGTTCTCGATCAGGGCGAGGATCCGGCGCGCGCGTGCCCGCTCGAACTCGCGGTTGACGGTCTGGGTCGTGGCGACGCTCGCCACGTCGTCCGGGTCGTCCGGCAGGCTGACCACGAACCCGCCCGGGTTGCGTTCCCACCATCGTTCGCGCGCCGTCCCCCGGCCCGGGACGTCCCGGACGAAGCCGTGCCTGGCCAGCTGACGCAGGTGGTAGCTGGTCGAGCCGCTGGACTCGCCGACGAGCTCGGCGAGCCCGCTCGCGGTGAGTGCGCCGTGGGCCGTCAGCTGCTCGAGGATCTCGATGCGCAGCGGGTGTGCGAGCGCCTTGAGCTGCGCCGGCCCGAGGATCCGCTCCGAGGGCTTCTCCCGGCCCGGTCCGGCCGTGTCGTCGGTGCTCATGCAGGTCACTCTAGACACGCAAAGACATCTTTGCAAGGGAGTCTTTGCAGACAGTTCTTTGCGAATCGCCCACGGCGCCGCGCGACGGGGTGGAGGTGCGGGTCGCGCGCGGGGTGGCACGATCGGCGCATGGCCATGGGCGTCACACGAGCGCGCAGCTCAGCGGGGGGAGCGATCCTCGCGCGCGTCGCCGGTCCGGACGCGACCGCCGTGCGCGCCCGGATCCACCGGGCGCCCGGACCCCGATGGTTCGCCGCGGGCTCCCCGATCCAGCGCGTCCACGGCGACGCGTCGATGTTCGTCGGAGGGCTGCGGGCCCTGCTCCTGCAGAGCCTCCACCCGCTCGCGATGGCCGGCGTCGCCGCGCACTCCGGCTACCGGGGCGACCCGTGGGGACGGTTGCAACGGACGTCCACCTTCATCGCCACCACCACGTTCGCGACGGTCGACGACGCACAGCATGCCGTCGACGTCGTGCGCGCCGTGCACGAGCGCGTGCGGGGGCGGGCTCCGGACGGCCGCCCGTACGCCGCCTCCGACCCCGAGCTGCTCCGGTGGGTCCACGTCGCCGAGACGCAGAGCTTCCTGGTCGCGCACCAGACGTACGGGGCGCGGCCGCTCGACGCCGCGGGGTGCGACGAGTACGTGGCGCAGGCGGGCGACGTCGGGCAGCGGCTGGGAGTGGTCGCCGTGCCGCGCACCCGCGCCGCGCTGGACCAGGCGATCCGTGACTACCGGGGCGAGCTGACGATGACGCCGCAGGCGCGCGACGCCGCGCACTTCCTCCTCCTCGAGCCGCCGCTGCCGTACGCGGTGCGCCCGTTCTACGCCGGCCTGGCGGCTGCCGCGCGCGCGTCGCTGCCCGCGTGGGCGCGCGCGGAGATGCCCGACGTCCGCCTCGTCCCGCCGCGGCTCGCGCGGTCGTCGGGCGGACTCGTCACGCGCGCGATCCGGTGGGCGCTGCCGGCCCCCTGACCCGCCGGTGGGCGCTGCCGGCCCTCTGGCCCGCGCCAGCGGGCACTGCCTGGCCTCCTGACCCTGGTACGAGCTGGTGCCGGGTCGCCTCAGTCGGTGTCGCGGCGGCGCCGGTAGTCGTCGAGGCCCTCGTTGAGCCGGGCGAGGAGCTCGGCGAGGAGCGCACGGTCGAGGCGTGACCAGTCGCGGAGCACGTCGGAGTAGAGGTCGGCCCGGGCGGAGCGGTGCTCGGTGAGCTGGAGGAGGCCCCCCTCCGTGGGCTCGACGACGACGGCGCGACCGTCGTCGGGATCGCGCGTGCGGCGGACCCGGCCCGCCTTCTCGAGGGCGACGACCTGGCGCGTCACGGTCGACGCGTCGAGGCCCAGGCGGGCTGCCAGGGCGTTGATGTGCTGCGGCCCGTGGGTGCCGAGGGCGTGGAGGAGGAGGTAGCCCGACCGGTCGAGCCCCGTCCGGCGCGCTCCGGTCGGCTCACCCGACGCGTGGGTCCGCTCTGCCCGGCGCAGGAGCTGGGCCACCTCGAGCTCGACGGACGCGAGGGTGGCCGACGCCGCGTCGTCGTCCCGCGTCCCCGGAGCGATCTCTCCTCGGGACTGGTTTCCCGCAGCAACCGTCATGGGTGTATCTTACAAGGTGTTACCTGCTAGATACAGGTAAAACCTCCCTCGACGTCCCACCCCCAAGGAGCACGGCCCCGTGGCCTCCACGCGTGACGAACCGAACCGCACAGCCATCTACTCCACGGCGCTCACCGCGTTCTTCGCGATCGCCGGCATCGCGGTCGTCGATCCGATCCTGCCCGTCATCGGCGCGGAGATCGGCGCGTCGACGTGGCAGATCGAGCTGCTCTTCACCGCGTACATCGCGGTGATGGCGATCGGCATGATCCCGGCCGTCCTCGCCACAGGACGGTTCGGGTACAAGAAGATCCTCGTGACCGGGGTCGGTACCGTCGCGGTCGCCGCCGTCCTCGCCGCGCTCAGCACGACCATCGGACAGCTCGCCGCCCTGCGCGGGCTGTGGGGCCTCGGCAACGCCATGTTCTTCGCGACCGCGATGGTGCTGCTCGTCTCCCTCGCCAACGACCGCGCGTGGGTCGTGGAGCTGTTCGAGACGTGCGTCGGGCTCGGGTTCGCGGTCGGCCCGCTGATCGGTGGGCTGCTCGGCGGCATCAGCTGGCGGGTGCCGTTCTTCGTGTGCGGCCTGTTCATGGTCGTCGCGCTCGTGGTGTCCGTGACCCGCCTCAAGGACCCGGAGGTCAGACCCGCACCGCTGCACGTCGGCCAGGTGTTCCGGCTCTTCCGCAAGCCCGGCTTCCTCGCGCTGTCCGTCGTCACCGCGACGTACAACTTCTGCTTCTTCATCGTGCTCGGCTACACGCCCGTGTTCCTCGGTCTCGACGTGATCCCCCTCGGCCTCGTCTTCACCGCGTGGGGCATCGGCCTCGCCGTCGGGATCCTCGTCGTGGGGCACCGCATGGCCCACCGGATCGGCGGCGTGCAGACGCTCGGCGTGGCCGTCGTCGGGGTGCTGCTCGCCCTCGTGCTGCTCGCGCTGGACCTCGGGACGGCCTGGTCCGTCGTCGTGCTCGTGCTCGCCGGCGTGTGCATGGGCATCGCCAACGCGAACCTCACCGACCTCTCGCTCGCGCTCGGCGACCCCGACCGCCGCGTCACCACCGGGGCGTTCAACCTCGTGCGCTGGGGCTTCGCGGCCCCCGCGCCGGTCATCGCCGGGCTGCTCGCGCCGTCGTCCGCCACCGCGCCGTTCTGGGTCGGGGCCGCGATCCTCGTGGTCGGCGTGGTGACGTTCCTCGCTTTCGGGCACCGCATGGCCGCCGACATCGGTGAACGCGTGCTGTGGTCGCGCTGGAACCGCCGCGCCCGCGCGGTCGAGGGCACCCCGGAAGAGGCGCTGGGCGAGGCCTGAGCGGTGGAGCTGTGCGCGGGTCGCTCGCGCTAGGCTCAGCGGGTCTGGTGACGACGCCGGAACGACCCCCTCGAACGTCCCTGCCCTGGAGGCTCTGTGTTCCGTCTCGCCCGGCTGTCGCTGGCGAACCGTGCCGTCGTCGCGCTCGCGACCATCGCGATCGCCGTCTTCGGCGTCATCAGCCTCGGGTCGCTCAAGCAGGAGCTCATCCCGTCGCTGCAGATCCCGACGGCGGCCGTCGTCGCGGTCTACCCGGGGTCGTCGCCGGAGGTCGTCGAGGACCAGGTCACCCAGCAGGTCGAGGGCGCCGTCCAGGGTGTCGACGGCGTCGAGGACGTCTCCTCCACGTCCTCGACCGGGCTGTCGGTCACGACCGTCCAGCTCACGTACGGCACGGACATGGACGCGGCGTCCCAGCAGCTCCAGACGGCCGTGACGCGCGCGCAGGGACAGCTCCCGTCCGACGTCGAGCCCCAGGTGATCACGGGCTCCGTCGACGACCTGCCGGTCGTCCAGCTCGCGGTCTCGGGCGCCGAGGGCGCCGACACCGACGCCGTGGCGCTCGCCGACACGGTCGAGTCCGTCCTCGTGCCGCGGCTCGAGGAGATCCCCGACGTCCGCAGCGCCACGGTCAGCGGCGTCGCGGACACCGAGGTCACGATCGACCTCGACGTCGAGGCCCTCGGCGCCGCCGGGCTGTCGCCCGCGGACGTCACCGGCGTCCTGCAGGACAACGGCGCGGTGGTGCCCGCCGGGACGGTGACCGAGGGCGACACGACGCTGAGCGTGCAGGTCGGCTCGCAGATCACCTCGGTCGAGGACCTCGCCGCGCTCCCGCTCATCACACCCACGGGCGACGCGGTGACGCTGGGCGACGTCGCCGAGGTCACCGCCGGCGAGGCGCCGGCGACGTCGTTCTCACGGCTCGACGGCGAGCCCGCCCTCGCGGTCGCGATCACCAAGACCCCGGACGGCAACACCGTCGACGTCTCGCACGAGGTCCAGGACGCCGTCGACGAGCTGACCGGGACGCTCGACGCCCAGGGCGTGCGGGTCGAGGTCGTGTTCGACCAGGCGCCGTTCATCGAGGAGTCCATCGAGGGGCTCGCGACCGAGGGCGGGCTCGGCCTGCTGTTCGCCGTCGTCGTGATCCTCCTGTTCCTCGCGTCGGTGCGCTCCACGCTCGTCTCCGCGATCTCCATCCCGCTGTCGCTGTGCGTGACGTTCCTCGTCATGGGCGCCACCGGCTACACGCTCAACATCCTGACGCTCGGCGCGATGACCGTGGCGATCGGCCGGGTCGTGGACGACTCGATCGTCGTCATCGAGAACATCAAGAGACACCTGTCCTACGGCGAGGAGAAGCGCTCCGCGATCCTCACGGCCGTCAAGGAGGTGGGCGGCGCGATCACGTCCTCGACGGTCGCGACCGTCGCCGTGTTCCTGCCGATCGCGTTCGTCGGCGGGATGGTCGGCGAGCTCTTCCGCCCGTTCGCGATGACGGTCTCGATCGCCATGCTCGCGTCGCTCTTCGTCGCGCTGACCATCGTGCCCGTCCTCGCCTACTGGTTCATCCGTGCGCCGCGCCTCGCGGTGCACGCCCAGACCGGTGCGCCCGACGACGAGGGCGCCGACGAGGAGGCCCCCGCGCACGCCGCGGACGAGAGCGACCCCGTACGGGCCGCCGCCGAGGCCAAGGAACGCCGCAGCCCCTGGCAGCGTGGCTACCTGCCCACGCTGCGCGGCGCGCTGCGTCACCCGGCGATCACGGTCGTCGTGGCGGTCGTGGTCTTCGTCGGCACGCTCGCGCTCGTCCCGCGGCTCGAGACCAACTTCCTCGGCGACTCCGGCCAGGACACGATCACCGTCACCCAGTCGTTCGAGCCGGGCACCTCGCTGTCGGTGCAGGACGACGCGGCCCAGCAGGTCGAGGGTGCGCTCGCCGACCTCGACGTCGTCGACACCGTGCAGGCGACCGTCGGCAGCGCCGGCGGCCCCGAGGCCGCGTTCTTCGGCGGAGGCGGGAGCCCCGAGGCGACCTTCGCGGTCACGCTCGACCCCGACGCCGACGGCGTCGCCGCGCAGGGCGAGATCCGGGACGCCGTCGCCGACCTGGGCGACGCACCGAGCACCGGGGTGACCGTCTCCGGCGGCGACGCCGGGTTCGGCAGCTCGACGGTCGACCTCGTCGTGCGCGCACCCGACCTCGACACCCTGACCGACGCCGCGACCCAGGTCCAGGAGGCCGCTTCGGCCACCGAGGGCGCGACCGACGTCACGAACAACCTGTCCGCGGCCCAGACCACGGTCCAGGTCACGGTCGACCGCGAGGCCGCGGCCGCCGTCGGGCTCACGGAGTCCCAGGTCTCGGGGATCGTCGCAGGCACCATGTCCCCGGCCCCGATCGGGTCGGTCGACCTCGGTGACGGTCCGGTCGACGTGCGGGTCGCGCAGGGCGAGGCCCCCGCGACGGTGGACGAGGTGGAGGCCATCGTGCTGCCCACCGCCGCGGGCGCCGTGCCGCTCACCGACGTCGCCGACGTCGCCGAGGTCGAGGTCCCGACCTCGATCACCCGGGTCGACGGCGAGCGCAGCGCGACCGTGTCCGTCACCCCGGAGGGCCAGGACCTCGGCACGCTCACCACCGAGCTCACGACCGCGGTCGACGACCTCGACCTGCCGGCGGGCGCGACCGTCGAGGTGGGGGGCGTCGCCGCCGACCAGGCCGACGCCTTCGCGGACCTCGGCCTCGCGCTGCTCGCCGCCATCGCGATCGTCTACCTCGTCATGGTGGGGACGTTCCGCAGCCTCGTGCAGCCGCTGATCCTGCTCGTCTCGGTGCCGTTCGCCGCGACGGGCGCGCTGCTGCTGCTCCTGGCCACGTCGACGCCGCTCGGCGTCCCCGCGCTCATCGGCCTGCTCATGCTGGTCGGGATCGTGGTGTCGAACGCGATCGTGCTGATCGACCTCATCAACCAGTACCGCGAGCGCGGGGACGCGCTCTCCGACGCGGTCATGGAGGGTTCGCGCAAGCGGCTCCGACCGATCGTCATGACGGCCGCGGCGACGATCTTCGCGCTCACGCCGATGGCGTTCGGGATCACCGGGGGCGGCGCGTTCATCTCGCAGCCGCTCGCGCTGGTCGTGATCGGCGGGCTGGTGTCCTCGACGGTGCTCACGCTCGTCGTCGTGCCGGTGCTGTACACCCTGGTGGAGGGTCGCAAGGAGCGTCGCGCCACCCGCCGCGCGGAGCGGTCCGCGGCGAGGTAGCACGGCGGCGCGCGGCGGGTGGCGCCCGGGCCCGGCTACTGCGGGCGCGCGACGCCCGTCTCGTAGGCGAGGACGACGGCCTGGACGCGGTCGCGCAGTCCCAGCTTTCCCAGGACCCGACCCACGTGGGTCTTGACGGTCGCCTCGGACAGGACGAAGCGTCCCGCGATCTCGGCGTTGGTCAGACCCTCACCGAGAGCCTCGAAGACCTCCAGCTCGCGCGCCGTGAGCTCGCCGAGGCGCGGGTCGTCGCGGCCGCTCGGAGCGGCCGCCGCCTCGGCGGTGCCGTCCGTGCTGTCACGGGGCAGCTGGCCGGAGAACATCTCCAGCATGCGACGCGTGATCCGCGGCGACATGGCGGCGTCTCCGCTCGCCACGGCCCGGATCGCGCCGACCAGCTCGGCCGGCCTCGCGTCCTTGAGGAGGAAGCCGCTGGCGCCCGCGCGCAGCGCGGCGAACGCGTACTCGTCCAGGTCGAACGTCGTGAGGATGATGACGCGTGCGGACGGGACCTCGGCGACGATGCGTTCGGTGGCCTCGATCCCGTTCGTGCCGGGCATGCGGACGTCCATGAGCACCACGTCCGGGCGCAGCGCCGCCGCCTGCGCCAGCCCGGTCGCGCCGTCGCCCGCCTCGCCCACGACCTCGATGTCGTCCTCGGCCGCGAGGATCATGCGAAAGCCCATGCGCAGCAGGGCCTGGTCGTCCACCAGCAGCACCCGCACGGGTGCGGTGGACTGCGCGGCGCCGTCGGCGGTCGTCGGTCCTCCCGTCACCGGGTCCCCTCCTCGTCCAGTCGCAGCGTCGCCACGACCTCCCACCCGTCACCGACGGATCCCGCGCGCACCGTGCCGCCGTGGAGGCCCGCACGCTCACGCATGCCGATGATGCCGCGCCCGCTGCCGACGGGGCCTCGCGCGAGCAGTCCCGTGATCGACGCGGGCAGCTCGCGCTCGTCCACGCTATCGCCCTCGCCGGGTCGTCGGCCCGCGCGGTTGACGATCCGCAGCTCGAGCCAGTCGCCCTCGCCCGTCGCGCGCCGGTCCCAGCGCACGACCTCGACGAGCACGACGGGGGACAGCGGGGCGTAGCGCAGGACGTTGGTCAGGGCCTCCTGGACGATGCGCAGCGCTGCCTGGCGCACGGCCGGGCTCGTGGCGGGCTGCGGTCCGCGCCGTACGAGGCGGACGGGAAGGCCCGCGGTGCGGAAGCGTTCGACGACGTCCTCGAGGTCGTGGTTCTCGTGCGCCGGCACGAGCGGTGCGTCCGGGTCCTCGTCGGGCTCGCGGAGGACCCCGAGCACCCGGCGCATGTCGGCGAGCGCGGCACGGCCCGTCGCGGTGAGCTCGTCGAGCGCGTGGTCGGCGAGCTCGGGGTCCTTGCGGCCCGCCGCGCGGGCGCCGTCGGCCAGCGCCACCATGACGGTGATGGAGTGCGCGACGACGTCGTGCATCTCGCGCGCGATCCGGGCGCGCTCCGCGGCGGTCGCCAGGCGGGTCTGCTGGTCGCGGTCGCGCGCGATGGCGTTCGCGCGGTCGACGAGGTCGGCGACGTGCTGGCGCCGGGCCCGGACGTTCGAGCCGATCGCCATCGCGACGAGGCACAGGATCGTGGTGACGAGGACGCTCGCGACACGGTCGCTGGTGATCTCGCCCGGGTCGACGTCGGCCCGCAGGATCTCGCCGTCCTCCGTGGTCACCACGTCGAGCCAGACCATGACTGCCGTCGAGAGGGGGACGACGAGCGCGGCGAGGACCGGCCACGCGATCTTGGGCGACCGGGCGGCCGCGACCGCGTAGACGGCGAACATCGCGGCGACCTCGTAGCCCGCCGTGTCGCCGACGGTGGCGAGCGCGACGACGCCCAGGACCGCGATCGTGAGCGCGACGGCGACGGGCCGGCGTCGGCGGAACAGCAGCGCCGCGCCGCCCGCGAGGACGAACGCGAGCACGAGGATGTCGGAGCCCTGCTCCGGCGGTGTCGCGACGGCGTAGAAGAGGCCGGGGACCGTGAAGATCGCGACGACGACCCAGTCCATGACGCGCGGGTGCTGGGCGAAGTAGCGCCGCAGCGGTCCGAGCCGGCGCGCGTCGAGCTCGCTGAAGGGCTGTGGCGCGGGCCGCAGCGGCAGGGGTGCGGGCGTGGCAGGTCGCGCAGCGGCCGACGCCGGACGAGCGGTCTGCTCGTCCGGCGTCGGCCGCGGGGTGTGCGGGTCGCTCACGCGTCCCGGCGCTTGAGCACGACGGCGGCCACGCCCAGCGACACGACGGACCAGGCGACCATCGCGAGCGTCGCCTCGCCGGGTGCGAGGATCTGCACGCCACCGGCGTCCGCCTCGGTCACGGCCATCATGGCGGTCGCGAGGTTCATCGGCAGGAACTTCGCGACGTCCTGGACCCACTCCTGGCTGAGGAAGCTCGCGACGAGCGGCAGGACGAAGAGGAACGCGACGAGCGTGAAGATCGATCCCGCCGAGTGGCGCATGATCGTGCCGACACCGACCGCGAGGAGCGCGACGAGCGCGAGGTAGCCGGCGCACGCGAGGATCACGCGCTGGACGACGGAGTCCCCGAGGTCCGGCACGAAGTCGTTCCCGGAGAGGATCGGCGTCGTGACGAGGTAGGACAGCGCCACGCCGACCAGCCCGACGACGAACGTCACGACACCGATGATGCCCGACTTGGCCCACAGGGCGGGGAGCCGGGTCGGCACGGCGCTGAGCGTCGAGCGGATCATGCCCGTCGAGTACTCGCCGGTGACGACCAGCGCACCGAGGACGGCGACGGAGAGCTGGGCGAAGATGTACCCGAGGACGAGCGCCTGGACCGTCGAGACGTCGCCCATCTCGGCGGCCATCTCCGGCGTGTCCGCCGCGAGGTTGAACGAGGCCGCCATCGACATGCTGAACAGGACCATGACGACGAGCGTCGTCCCGATGGTCCACCACGTGGAGCGCAGGGTGCGGAACTTGATCCACTCGGACCGCAGCACGTGGCCGAACGTCAGGCGGTAGGGCGAGGTGCGGGCCGTCGTCGGGCCCTGGGCGAGAGCCGTGGCGGTCATCGCTGCGCTCCTTCGTAGGTCTGGGCGGGTGCGTCCTGCGCCGGCGCGCCGGCGGACGTGCCGGTCGCGCCGTGCCCGATGTGGGACTGCGCCGACTCGGTGCGGTACTCCACGGAGTCGGCCGTGAGGGCCATGTACGCGTCCTCGAGCGTGGACGTGACGGGGGTCAGCTCGTGCAGCACGAAGCCCTGCGCGGCCGCGAGCTCGCCGATGCCGGGCGCGTCGGCCCCGGTGACGACCAGCAGGCTGGGCTCGTCGCTCGTGACGGTCGAGCCGTCGCGCGTGAGCAGCTCGGCGAGCTGTGTCGCGTGCGGGGTGCGCACCCGCACCGTGCGCTGCTGGGTGCCGTTGACGATGTCGCCCACCGGCGCGTCCGCGATGATGCGGCCCTTGCCGATGACGACGATGTGGTCCGCGGTGAGCGCGACCTCGCTCATGAGGTGGCTCGACAGGAAGACCGTGCGGCCCTCCGACGCGAGGTACTTCGCGAGGTTGCGCACCCACAGGACGCCCTCGGGGTCGAGCCCGTTGACGGGCTCGTCGAGGATGAGCGTCTTCGGGTCGCCGAGCAGCGCCGACGCGATGCCGAGCCGCTGACCCATGCCGAGCGAGAAGCCGCCGACGCGCTTCTTGGCGACCGACTGCAGGCCCGTCATGTCGATGACCTCGTCGACCCGCTTGGTGGGGATCCCGTGTGTCGCAGCCATCGCACGCAGGTGGTTGTAGGCGGAGCGGCCGGTGTGGACGGCCTTCGCGTCGAGCAGCGCGCCCACCTCGGTGAGCGGGGAGCGGTGCTGCGCGTAGGGCTTGCCGTTGACGGTGACGGTCCCGGCGGTCGGGCGGTCCAGTCCCATGATCATGCGCATGGTCGTGGACTTGCCGGCTCCGTTGGGGCCGAGGAAGCCGGTGACGGTGCCCGGTCGGACGGTGAACGTGACGCCGTCCACCGCGGTCTTCGGCCCGTACCGCTTGGTGAGGCCGTGTGCTTCGATCATGGCTCGTCCCTCTCGAGTGGTGAGGTCTCGTGGTTCGTCTCGAGCCTAGGCACCGGGCCCGACGCCGGACAGCCACCTTCCGGCGTATCTTGTCCGCCTGTCGGGCGGGTGGCGTACGCCGCGCGGCGTACCCCCGGAACGGCGAGATACCCCGCGGGAACAGTGGAGCGTGCTCGCACGTTCCGTAGGATGACTGTCAGGCCAGCGACACCCGACTCGAGGCAGACGCCACAGACGAGGCCCGCTGCAGGAGTGGACGCCGCGACCAGGAGGAGCCCATGAGCAACCCCGTCTTCAACAACAGCGAGGTCTTCGGCGACCCGCGCGCCCAGCGCGGGAGGTCGGCCACCACGACCCGGCCCGCGTACGGCACGCCGCCGGCGCAGGGGCAGCAGGGGCCGGCGTACGGCACCCCGGCCCCGCAGGGCCAGCAGTGGGGCCAGTACGGCCAGCAGGGCGCGCAGGCCGCCGACGCCGCGACCCTGAACCAGATGTACACGTCACCGTCGGCCACGACGGCGGACACGAAGCGCCTCACCTACGACGACGTCATCATGAAGACCGGCGGGCTGCTCGCCCTCCTCGTGGTCGTCGCAGCGGGCTCGTGGTACCTCACGCCGCAGATGCCGGGCCTGTGGATCGGCGGCGCGGTCGTCGGCCTCGTCCTCGGCCTCGTCAACGCGTTCAAGAAGAGCCCCAGCCCCGCGCTCATCATGCTCTACACCGTCGCCCAGGGTGTGTTCCTCGGTGGGATCAGCCGCTTCTACGAGGCGCAGTGGAGCGGGGTCGTCCCGTCCGCGGTCGTCGCGACCATCGCCACCTTCGCCGCGGCCCTGTTCCTGTTCAAGTCCGGCAAGGTGCGGGTCACACCGAAGTTCACGCGGTGGCTGCTCATCGCGATGGTCGGCTACCTCGCCTTCTCGCTCGTCAACGTCGTGCTGCTCATGTTCGGTGCGCTGGACGGCTGGGGGCTGCGCGGTGGCACGCTCGGCATCGTGATCAGCCTCGTGGCCGTCGGCCTCGCCGCCGCCTCGCTCATCGTGGACTTCGACTCGATCAAGCGCGGCGTCGAGGGCGGCGTCCCGGCGAAGTTCGCGTGGTCCGCCGCGTTCGGTCTGCTCGTCACGCTGATCTGGCTGTACCTCGAGTTCCTGCGCCTCTTCGCGATCCTGCAGAGCGACTGACCCGGTGGCACGTCCCACCTCAGGACCGGCACCCACCGCGGGGGAGACCCCGACGACCCGGGTGCCGGTCCTCGTCGCGGGCCTGGCGGTCGCCGCGGTGGCGATGCTCGCCGTCCAGGTCCTGTACATGGTCCTGTCCGGCGCGCCGCCCGCGTGGCTCCCGTTCGCGGCCCTGCTCATCGTCATCAGCGTCCCGACGGCGGGGGCGGCGCTCGGCTGGCTCGGCTCCCGCATCACGCGCGACGCGTCCGAGCGCCGGGCAGCGCTCGTCTTCGGGGCGCTGGGCCTCGTGGGTGGTGCGCTGTGGGGGTCGTTCCTCGGCGGCGGTCTCGCCGGTCAGCTCACGTCCGCGGGCGCGAGCGGGTCGCTCGTGCTCGGGTCGGCACTCGTCGTCGGCGTCACCGCCGCGATCGGCGCCGTGATGGGGCGCCTCGCTGCCCGGGAGGCGGCTGACCGCCCGGTCCTCGTGGTCGTCCTCGGCGCGGTCGTCGTGGCCGTCGCCGCTCTCGGACTGCTGTAGCAGGAGCGCGGCCCACGGCGACGTCGCCACGACGGCATACCGTCGGCCGCGCTCCTGGTCACCTCTGGCGCGCCGCCCCGGACGCGAACCCGAGCCACGTGTGCCGGTTCCCC
This sequence comes from Cellulosimicrobium arenosum, assembly GCF_014837295.1. Lineage (GTDB taxonomy): Bacteria > Actinomycetota > Actinomycetes > Actinomycetales > Cellulomonadaceae > Cellulosimicrobium > Cellulosimicrobium arenosum. The sequence goes on along the minus strand of NZ_JACYHB010000013.1, from coordinate 112,104 downwards.
GCCCAACACCAGCCCACCTTCGGCGCGCCGCGGCGCTCGCGGCCGTCGCGACCCGTGCCGTTCGAGATCCACAGGGCGGGCGTGCGGGTGTCGAGCCGGCCGTCCGGCTTGCGCAGGCGCGAGCCGATCGTCATGAAGCAGCGGTTGCGCTCGACGACCGCTGGCACCTGGAGCGCCCAGTGGAGGCCCTCGGCGAGCAGCAGCGGCGTACGGCCGCGCGCCGTGATCTCGGGCAGCGCCTCGTCGGGGGACCAGTTCGCCATGTCGTCACCACGGTCCAGGTCGGTCACGACGTAGAGGGCGCTCTCCGGCGGGTGCACGCCCTCGATCGGGGCGAACCGGTCGACGTCGTCCATGTCGACGACCACGAACCCCTCCCTCTCGCCCCCACGCGCCGGGAGCCGGAGCAGGGGAGCGAGGGCCGATGGCGGCGCGAGCCGCGGGTCGACCACGAGCAGGGCGCCGGCGGGCGCGGTGGCAGCGAGCCCCGCGGCGGCGGAGCGGAGCTCGTCTGCGCCGAGCCCCGCGATCGTGTGGACGCCGAGCGCGACCAGACGTTCGGCCTGGTCGGCGAGGTGGGGGAGCGCAGGGACGGACGGCGCGGCGGTCCCGGCAGCGGTCGTGGTCTCGGGCATGGAGGAACCTCTCGGTCGGGAGACGATCGGTGGCCTCAACGCTCTACACCGTACGGGAATTCCCGTGGTGGTTCGCCCGTCCGGTCCGGCGGTGTGCCGGCGCGGCGGCGTCCAGCCGCAGGGCACAGCGCCTCCAGCCCTGCGAGCAGCATCCTGACGTGGACGTCGAAGCTCTGGTCGAGGTCGTCGGGCAGGCGGTAGCCGCCGCTGAGCTCGAGCGCGACGAACCCGTGCAGGCTCGCTCGGACGGAGCGGATCGCGTCGATCGCGCGGCCGTCGGGCAGGTCGAACCCGCGCAGCACGGCCGCGACGACCTGGACGCCGCGCTGCGCCGCGGCGCGGTGGTCCGCGTCCGCCGGGTCGTCGGGGTCGGGTGCGACCTGGACCGCGGCATAGCGGCCGGGCCGCTCGTGCGCGAACCGCCGGGTCGCGTGCGCGAGCGCGGTGACGGCGTCGGGCCCGGCGAGGCCGACGGTCGCCTCGGCGATCGTGCGCGTGAAGTCGTCGTCTGACACGACCGCGACCTCGCGCCGCAGCGCGGCGAGCGAGCCGACGTGCTTGTAGAGGCTCGGCGTCGCCACGCCCGCCCGCGCCGCGACCTTCGCGAGCGTGAGGTCCGCGAAGCCGGTCGGACCGCCCGCGTCGACGAGGTCGAGCGCGATCGCGACGACGGCGCCACGCGACAGGCCGGCCCTAGGCACGGTCGTCGGTCCCGGTGTGGCGGGTCGCGGCGTCCGGTCCCGGCTGCTCCGGCTGGGCGGTCAGGAAGTCGAGGACCGCCGAGGTGACCTCGCCCGGTGCCTCGAGCTGCGGGTAGTGACCGACCCCCGGGAGCTCGAGCGTCCTCGCGCCGAGGGCCTCGCGCGCCCACGCGGCCTCGGCGGCCGGGTCGGCGTAGTCCGGGTCCCGCAGGCCGAACACCGCGAGCGCGGGCGCCTGGACGCGCGCGACGCGCGGCTCGACGACCGAGTGGTCGAGCTGGAGGCACAGGTGCCGGAACGAGCGCAGGCGGCCCGGCTCGGATAGGTTGGTGCGGATCGCCGCCTGGTGCGCCGCGAGCCGGGCCGGGCGCGGGCCCTTGACGAGGGTCCCGTAGAGGGCCGACCAGGCAGCGGCGCCCCACGGGCGGGCGAGCAGCACGCGGTACAGCACCCGCATCGCGGCGAGCCGCGTGCGCGAGGCCCCCTCGCGCAGGAACCCGTCGAGCAGGACCAGCGCGCGCACGAGGTCGGGGCGGTCCGCGGCGGCGACCACCGCGGCGGACGCGGCCATCGAGCTGCCGAGCAGCACCGCGGGACCGGCGTCGAGGTGCTCGACGAGCGCGACGTAGTCGGACGCGGTCGCCTCGTCGCCGTGCACGGCGAACGTGGTGTCGCTCTCGCCGTGGCCGCGCAGGTCCATGACCACGACGCGGTACCCGGCGTCCACCAGGCGGGGGACGACGTCGTCGTACGTGGCCCGCAGGTCGCCCATGCCCGGGGAGGCGACGACGAGCGGGCCGGCGCCGTGGTCGGTGTAGGCGATCCGGCCCGCGGGTCGCTGGAGGTGGTGGGTCGGTGCTGACGCGCTCATGTCCATAGCTCAAAAGCTAATGCTATTAGCCTAGATGGTCAAGAGGCGCCGCGCGGCAGGAGCCACGGGGAGCTCGGGGTGCCGGTGCGGCCGACCCGCGTAGGGTGAAGATGCCGCCGTGGCACGCCTCCGTCGGGCCCGGCGGACGATCCCAGCCACCGACGAGAGGCGTCCTCGTGACCGATCAGTCCGCACTTCCCTCCATCTCGGGTTCCTTTGGCGACAAGCCCACCGTGACGTTCCCGGGGTCGGGAGCGCCCGAGGGCCTTCAAGTCGTCGTGCTGTCCGAGGGCGACGGGCCCGCGGTGACGTCGGGGCGCAACATCGTCGTCCACTATCTCGGCCAGACGTGGGACGGCGAGGTGTTCGACAACTCCTACGACCGGGGCGACACGATCGCGTTCCCCATCGGCGTGGGCGCGGTCATCGGCGGCTGGGACAAGGGCCTCGTCGGCCAGAGCGTCGGCTCGCGCGTGCTGCTGTCCGTCCCGCCGGAGCACGGCTATGGCCAGCGCGGCGTCCCGCAGGCCGGCATCGGCGGCACGGACACTCTCGTGTTCGTCGTCGACGTCGTGGACGTGCAGTGACCGGACCCGCGAGCCCGTGACCTCGCGAGCGCGCGACGGTCAGCGCCGCGCGCTGCGCGTCACGGTGAAGCGGCGGTCCCGCGCGAGCTGGACGGTCGGCCCGACCGCCCGTTCGAGCGCGCCCCGGTAGTGCAGGTGGGAGTTCCACACGCACCACAGCTCGCCGCCCGGACGCAGGATCCGCGCCGCGGCGGCGAACATGCGGTGCGCCGTGCCGGTCCGCACGGCCGCACCCTCGTGGAACGGCGGATTGAGCAGCACGAGGTCCGCGCTCGCGTCCCCGAGGGTGGACCCGGCGTCGTCCAGCACGACGCGGACCCGCTCGCCCACGTCGTTCCCCCGCGCCGTGAGCCCGGCGGACCGCACCGCCGCGACCGAGCTGTCGGTCGCGACGACGCGCGACGACACCCAGCGCCGAGCCGCCCACGCCGCGAGGATCCCCGTCCCGCACCCCAGGTCGACGACGTCGCCGGGCTCGTCGTGCGGAGTGCCGTCGGGACCGGCCGGGGGCGCCACGGCGTCGAGCTGCTCGAGGAGGAGACGCGTCCCGAGGTCGAGGCTCGCACCGGCGAACGCCGCGCCGTAGGTCGCGACCGAGAGCCCGACGTCCGGCAGGTCGGCGGTCACCGGGTAGGTGAAGGCCGACCCGTCGTCGCACGGCCGGGGTGAGCGCGCGACGAGCACCCGCGACCGGCCCCGCGCGAGGCTCGCGCGCACGTCGGTGAACGACTCGCGCAGGACGTCGTTCATGGTCGGCGTCATGTGCTTGACCCGACCGACCGCGAGCAGGACGACGTCCGGGGCGGCCTCGCGGGCGACGTGCTCCGCGAGGTCCCGCAGTGCGGCGAGACCGCGCGGCAGGCGTGCCAGCACGACGCGCGCGCCGCCGAGCAGGCCGGCGTCGAGCGCGTGGTGGCGGTAGGTGTCCGACATCTCGAGCGCCGCGCCGTTCATGTCGAGCGCGGCAGCCGCGGTGCACGAGTCCTGGTGCACCCGGACGAGCTCCTGCGCCCCGCCGCGCGCGGTGAGCGTGGCCGCGCCGAGGGCGAGGGCTCCGTACCGGTCGTCGACGACCGCGACGGCCCCGCGCCCGACCTCCTCGACCCACGGTGCCGCCTCGTCCAGGAGCAGGCGGTCCGCGGCGTCCACCGCGACGGGGGAGTCCTCGCGCCGGGGACCTGGCTCCCCGGTGCGCAGGCCGAGGAGCACATCGGTGAGGGCGGTGGTCGTCACCCGCCCAGTCTCCCCGACGACGACCGGTCCTGTGACGTCCCGGTCGCTCGGCGCGCTCGCGAGGGGCGCGCTAGGCTGCGACCCTGGCCGAGGAGGTCACCCATGGTCGTCCCGGGGACGTTGGACGAGTGCCGTGCCGTCGGCCGTGGGCTGCGCGAGCGGGTGCCGCGGAGCACGCACGGCGAGCTCCACCTCCCGGAACGCGACCCCGTGGCGATCATCGAACGGCAGAACCTCGACCGGCTCCCGGATCTCGTGCCGTTGCGGGTCGGGCGCATGCTCGAGTCCCCGTTCGCGTTCTACCGCGGCACCGCGGCGACCATGGCGCACGACCTGCGGGACGCACCCCGGACGGGGGTCCACGTCGTGGCGTGCGGCGACGCGCACGTGTCCAACTTCGGACTCTTCGCCTCACCCGAGCGTCGCCTCGTGTTCGACCTCAACGACTTCGACGAGTCGGCGGACGCCCCGTGGGAGTGGGACGTCAAGCGGCTCGCCGCCAGCATGTACGTCGGCGGTCGGGACAAGGGCATGACGGAGGACCAGTGCGGCGACGCGGTACGCAGCGTCGTCCGGGGCTACCGCGAGGCGCTCGCGGTGCTGTTCGCGCGCAGCGCTCTCGAACGCTTCGCCTTCCAGGTCGCGACGGAGACGATCGAGCCGCTGCTGACCACGGCCGGCAAGGACGAGATGCGGCGGACGGTGCGCAAGGCTCGGCGGCGCACGTCGGAGCAGGTCGTGCGGAAGATCACGACGCGCACGGCGGACGGGCACCCCCGGATCGTCGACCAACCACCCGTGATGCGGCACGTCGACCATGCGAGCGTCGAGGAGCTCTCGGAGTACTTCGAGCTCTATCGCGAGCCGCTGCGCGCCGACGTCCGGCTGCTGCTCGGTCAGTTCGTCCTCGTGGACTTCGTCCTGCGGGTGGTGGGCGTCGGCAGCGTCGGTACCCGCTGCTACATCCTGCTGTTCGAGGGTCCCGCGGGCGAGCCCCTCGTCCTGCAGGCGAAGGAGGCCGCGACGTCGGTCCTCGCGACCTACGGCGGCATGCCCGACGCTCTCCCGGGACGCCCCGCGGTCACGGGTCCCGTGCTGTCGCAGGCGCGGCGCGTCGCCACCGCCCAGCGCATCCTCCAGGCGCACTCCGACCCGTTCCTCGGGTGGGTGACCGTCGAGCGCCCGGACCGCACGGGACGCGCCCGGGTGGACTTCTTCTGGCGGCAGTTCCGTGACATGAAGGGGTCGGTGGAGCTCGACCGGCTCGCGCCGGACCAGTTCACGAGGTACGGCGAGCTGTGCGGCTGGGTCCTCGCCCGAGCCCACAGCCAGTCTCCGGGGGCGCGCACGACCTACGGCTACCTGGGTCGAGGAGCCACGTTCGACGAGGCGATCGTCCGGTGGTCGAGGTCCTACGCGGACGTCGTCGAGCAGGACTTCGCCGCCCTCGAGGCAGCCGTGTCCTCCGGTCGCCTGCCCGCCGAGCGCGGGACCTGACGAGCGCCGTCGACCGTAGGCTGGACGGCATGACGAACGAGCCGCTGCGCACCGGTCCCGCCGGGCCCGACATACCCGACGAGCCCCGCCCGACGTCGGACCGGTCACCCGGGAGCGCGCGCGTCGCGATCGAGTACTGCACGCAGTGCCGCTGGCTGCTGCGGGCAGGATGGGTCGCGCAGGAGCTGTTGCAGACGTTCCGGACCCGCCTCGGCGAGGTCGCGCTCGTGCCGGGGACGGGTGGGGTGTTCCGCGTCTGGCTCGATGCCGGAGACGGAGCGGTGCTGCTGTGGGACCGCGCGTCCGGGGACGGCTTCCCCGAGATCCCGGAGCTCAAGCGCCGGGTGCGGGACGCGGTGGCGCCGGACATGGCGCTCGGTCACACCGAGGGGGCAGGACGCGCCGGGAAGAGCGGCGACGACGGTCGGGACGCGGGACCGGGGGCCGTCACGGTCTAGCGGGCATCGATCGTGCTCAGGTCGTCGGGCGCTCGGGCTTCGCCCGCTCGGCGGACCTCGCCCGCTCGGCCGCCTTGGCGCGCTCGGCGGCGACGCGGTCCTCCTCGGCACGCACCTTCGCCTGCGTCTCGCGCTCCTGGCTGAGCCAGGACGGTGGGTCGTCGCGCAGCTCGTTGATCTGCTCGGTGGTGAGCGGGTCGTCGATGCCGCCGCGCGCGAGCCCCGAGATGGAGATCCCCAGCCGGCCGGCGACCACCGGTCGGGGGTGCGGCCCGTTGCGGCGCAGGTCGGCGAGCCACTCGGGCGGGTTCTTCTCGAGCTCCTCGAGCTGACCCCGCGTCACCGTGCCCTCCTGGAACGCCGCGGGCGTCGCGGGCAGGTACACCCCGAGCTTCTTCGCCGCCGTGGCGGGCTTCATGGTCTGCGAGGACTGCTTGGGGGTCATGGCCCCAGGGTAGTTCGTCGAGAGGTGAGTTTTCGCCCCGCGGGCGCGACGATCCGGGGCCGCAGCCCACTTCTCGCCGTGGACGCGCCTAGGGTTGGCGCGTGAGCGACACGGACGAGGTGCACGACGGCGCAGCGGCAGCGGGCGGGACCGGCGACGGTCCGCGCAGGTTTCGGCTCGCGTACGTCCCCGGCGCGACCCCGGCGAAGTGGGTGCGTACCTGGCGCGAACGCCACCCCGACGTCCCGCTCGACCTCGTCGCGGCCGCGGCGGACGACGCCGAGCGCGTGCTGCGCGACGGCGAGGCGGACGCGGCGGTCCTGCGGCTCCCGGTGGACCGCGACGTCCTCGCGGCCATCCGGCTCTACGAGGAGTCCCCGGTCGTCTGCGTCTCGCGAGACCATCTGCTCGCGGCGCTCGACGAGGACGAGACCGTCGCGCTCGACGACCTGTCGGACGACGTGGTGCTCCACCCGCTCGACGACGTCGTGGCCTGGGAGCAGGCGCAGGAGCAGACGCGGGCGGTGGGCGACGCCGCGCCGCCGTCCGACGGCGTGTCCCTGCCCGGCCGGCCGGCGGTCGAACGCCCGGCGACGACGGCCGACGCGGTCGCGCTCGTGGCGGCGGGCGTGGGCGTGCTCGTGGTCCCGCAGTCGCTCGCGCGTCTGCACCACCGCAAGGACGTGACGTACCGGGTCCTCGACGGAGCACCGGCTGCCCCGGTCGCTCTCGCGTGGGTGGCGGAGAACGACGACGACCTCGTCGAGGAGATGGTCGGTATCGTGCGCGGGCGCACGGTCAACAGCTCGCGCGGCCGCAGGCCCGGCGCCGACGGTTCCCCGGCGCAGGCGGGCACAGCAGCCACGCCTCGCCCCCGGGCGGCTCGCGGGAGTGCGTCGGACCGCACGGGACGAAGCCGTGGGCGCAAGGACGGACGCGGCTCGCGCGGACGGGGCTCGGGTCGACGCTGAGACCCGTGTCCGGCGCGGGCGCTCTGGTGCCGGTTCCTGTCTGGCGCAGGAGACGTCTCGTTGCTGCTGTTCGCCGCGCGTCCTCGCAGTTTCGTCTTGACTTATATAAGAACCTGACTAAACATTGGTCCCATGGAAGCGTTCGACGTCCTCGGGGACCCTGTCCGGCGCCGCATCCTCGAGATCCTGGCCCAGGGCGAGCGGCCTGCGGGCGAGATCTCGGCGCTCGTCGGGGCCGAGTTCTCGATCAGCCAGCCTGCGGTATCCCAGCACCTGCGGGTGCTGCGCACGAGCGGCTTCGCGACGGTGCGCCCCGAGGGAGCGCGCCGCCTCTACGCGCTCGACCCGACCCCCCTCGGCGCGGTCGAGGACTGGGCCGCCGGCCTGCGCCGGTTCTGGGAGCAACGGCTCGACGCCCTCGGGACCGAGCTGGCCCGCGGTGCGGCAGGTCGGCGTCGGGCCGCGGGCGCGGCCCCGACCGCCCGGGACGCGGACGGCACGACCACCACCACCGACAGCACCACCGACATCACCCGGAGGACAGCATGAAGGACTTCATCGCCGAGCTGGAGGCCGCGCGGCGGACGGTCGCGAGCGGGACTCTCCCGGCGGGCGCGGCACACGTCGTGACGCTCACGCGAACCTATCCCGCCGACGTCGAGGACCTCTGGGACGCCGTGACGAACCCGGAACGCATCCCCCGCTGGTTCCTGCCGGTCTCCGGCGACCTGCGCCTCGGTGGCACCTACCAGACCGATGGTAACGCGGGCGGGGAGATCCGCGTGTGCGACGCGCCACGACACCTGCGGCTCACGTGGGTCATGGGGCCGCCGACGCCGCAGGACGCGTCGATCGTCGACGTGCGGCTCGAACCGCTGGCGGAGGGGACGCGCCTGACGCTCGAGCACACCGCCGTGGTGCCCGCGGAGTTCTGGGACACCTACGGACCAGGTTCCGTCGGGGTCGGGTGGGACGGCGCGCTGCTCGGGCTCGCGCTCCACCTCGACGACGGCGAGGGTCCGATCGCCCCCGAGGAGCAGGGGACCGACCCGCGGCTGCGGGCGTTCAACACCGCGAGCAGCGAGGCCTGGGGGGCGGCGCTCGCAGCGGCCGACGGGCTCGACGCGGACACGGTGGCGGCGCGCGTGGCGGCCACGACCGCGTTCTACGTCCCTCCGCTCGACCCGCCCCGGTAGAGACGGGCGGGCGGCGCCCGGTGCCCGAGAGCACGGTCCGACGACGTCAGCGGGGCGCGGTGACGAACACGTCGAACAGCTCGGGGTGGTGGGCGTGCACCAGCACGCCGAACACGACGAGGTCGAACAGCAGGTGGACGGCCACGACGTACGTGAAGGACTTGCTCCACGAGAAGATCCAGCCCTGCACGAGCGCGAACGGGACCGTCAGCAGCGGCCCCCACTCGCGGTAGCCGAGCTCCCACAGGAACGACACGAAGACCGTCGCCTGCAGGAGGTTCGCCGTCCACAGGCCGAAGTGCTCGCGGTACAGCGCGAACACCACGCACACGAAGAACAGCTCGTCCCAGATGCCCACCGCGTTGACCCCCACGAACAGGCGCGCGATCTCCTGCCCGCCCGTGACGTCGGGCCAGTTCTGGTAGGCGCCGGACCCGATGAAGTAGAACGGGAGGATCAGGTACCCGGCGACGACGACCACCGCGAGGTACACGAGCTGGCCGCGCGACCAGCGTCGGCCGGTCGCGACCGGGAACCGGATCGTCCGGTCGCCGAACGCGAACCGCGACACCGCCCACGGGACGAGCACCGCGAGCGACAACGCGATCGTGAACCGCGCCATCCCGGCGTCCGAGAGGTCCGCCTCCAACGAGATCGCGGAGATGATCGCCATGCCGACGCCGATCAGGGCCAGGTCGCGGCCCAGCCTGCGGTCGACCGCCCAGCCGAGCGCGATCCCCAGCACCAGCGGGACGTAGCCGAGCGGACGGACGTGCACCGCGAAGAGCAGCACCGCCGCACCGGAGACGAGGACGGCGGCGAGCAACCGGGCCGGGGAGCCGACGGACCACGGCGGCGGTGCGGCGTCGGGCGCGAGCGCGGACGGACCGGTGGCGGGGGAGGACGTCACCCGCACACCGTGCCATGCCCGGCGCGCGGGGGCATGTGCCCGACGCCTCCGCTCAGAGCTCCTCGTAGACGGCGGGGTCCTGGCCGTTCGTGCGTCCGTCCACGCGCGCGAGCTCCGTGAGCGCGGTCATCTCGCGCGGTGAGAGCTCGAACGAGAAGACGTCGAGGTTCTCGCGCTGGCGCCCGGGCGAGGACGCCTTGGGGATCGGCACGACGCCGAGCTCCACGTGCCAGCGCAGGATCGCCTGCGCGGGCGAGACGCCGTGCGCGTCGGCCACGCCGACGACCACGGGATCGGTCAGCAGCTCGTTCGCCCGCCCGATGGGGCTCCACGCCTCGGTGACGATCCCCCGCGCCGCGTCGGCGGCGCGCTGGTCTGCCTGCGGGAAGTAGGGGTGCAGCTCGACCTGGTTGACGACCGGCGTGACCCCGGTCGCGGCGATCACCTCGTCGAGGTGGTCGGGCAGGAAGTTCGAGACGCCCACGTGGCGGACCAGCCCGCGCTCCCGGCACTCGACGAGGGCCTCGTACGCCTCGACGTACGTCCCGCGCCCCGGGTTGGGCCAGTGGACGAGGTAGAGGTCGATGTGGTCGAGCCCCGTCCGGAACAGCGACTCCTCGACGGCGCGCACGGCGGCGTCGTGCTCCAGGTAGCGGCCCGGGAGCTTGGACGTGACGATCAGGTCCTCGCGCGGGACCGACGAGCGGCGGACCGCCGCGCCGACCGCGCCCTCGTTCTCGTAGCTGAACGCGGAGTCGACCAGGCGGTAGCCGGCGTCGATCGCGCGCGCGATCGTGTCCGCGCCGTCCGAGCCGCGCAGCCTGTACGTGCCGAACCCGATCGAGGGGATCCGGGTTCCGTCCTGGGCAGTGTGAGAGGTGGCCGAGTTCATGGCTCCATCTAGTCACGGCGACGGCGACCAGGCACGCGCGGGGACGGCGCGCGCATCTCGTGCGAGGTCTGGACATACGCCGAGCTCGTGAGCCGAGAGGGCTACCGCCACCCGCTCGGACGGCTGCGCGCGCCCGTCACCCACGCCGGGTCGATCAGAAGCTGACCGTGGCGCGCCACCGTCGGCGCGCCACGGTCGTCACGTGCTGAGAGTGCGTGCTACGCCGCGTCGGGGAACGGGACGCCCGTCGTCGCGTGGCAGCGGTAGCCGTGCGGGTTCTTGTCGAGATACTGCTGGTGGTAGTTCTCGGCGTAGTAGAACGGACCGGCCTCGGACGCGGGCCGCATGTCGGTCGTGATCGGGTCGTAGCCCTTCGCGGCGAGCACCTCGCCGTAGCGCTCGGCCGTCGCACGGACCGCCTTCTCCTGCTCGGGCGTCGTCCAGTACACCGCGGAGCGGTACTGCGTGCCGACGTCGTTCCCCTGCCGGTAGCCCTGCGTCGGGTCGTGGCGCTCCCAGAAGATCTTGAGAAGCTCCTCCTCGGAGACCTTCGCGGGGTCGTAGGCCACGAGCGCGGTCTCGGTGTGCCCCGTGCGGGCGGTGCACGCCTCCTCGTAGGTCGGGTTCGGCGTCGTCCCGCCCATGTACCCGACGGCGGTGCTCACCACGCCCGGGACCTGCCAGTAGATCTCCTCGGCGCCCCAGAAACAGCCCATCGCGAGGTAGAGCACGCGGGTGCCCTCGGGCCAGGGGCCGGTGATCGAGGTGCCGAGCACGGTGTGGGGTCGGGGCGTGCGCAGGACGGGGGACTCGCGTCCGGGCAGCGTGTCCTCCGGCGCGACCATGGTGGTCTTGCCGGACGAGCCGAAGAGGGCGTCGAAGATCGAGTTCACCACATACCTCCTGAAGATGCCGGGACGACCGGGGCGCTGAGGGGGACCGGCGAGAGGCCCCGGGCCCACGACGCATCGACCTGGCAGCGGGTAGAACGCGGGCAGGGCTCCGAGTGTTCCGGGTCGGGGGCGCGGGCCGTGCGCCACGGCCCGGACCGAGCCCTCACGGGACGATCGAGTCGATGTACCCGCCGTCGACGCGCACCGCCGCGCCTGTCGTCGCAGACGCGAGCGGTGACGCGAGATAGGCGACCATGTGGGCGATCTCCTCGGGCTCGATGAGCCGTTGCAGGAGCGACTGGGGCCGGTGCTCGCGCATGAAGACGCGCTGCGCCTCGTCCCACGGCAGGTCGTCGCCGACGAGCTCGCGCGCGAACGACTCGACGCCGCCGGTGTGCGTCGGGCCCGCCAGGACGCTGTTCACCGTCACGCCCGTCCCTGCGGCGGCCTTGGCGAAGCCCGCACCCCCGCCAGGACGTCCACCTCGAAGAACCGTCGCCACTCGGCGTCGTCGATCTCCAACGGGTCGGCGCTCGAGAAGATGCCGAGGTTGTTGACCAGGACGTCGACACCGGGGACCGCCTCGAGCAGGGCCGCCGCGCCGTCGTCGGTGGCGAGGTCGGCCGCGACCCCGCGCACGTCCGCTCCCGGCACGTGCGCGCGCACGTCGGCCGCGGCACGCTGCGAGGTCTCGTCCGACCGTCCGTTGACGACGACGCTCGCCCCGCAGTCCGCGAGCGTGCGCGCGATCGCCAGCCCGATCCCCTGCGCAGAGCCGGTCACCAGCGCGGTCCTGCCGTCCAGGTCGATCTGCATCCAGGCCTCCGTCTCGTCCGTGCCGCCGCGTGCGGCCGTTCCGGCACCACTGTCCCGCCCGCCCGGGGGCCGTGCCAGCCGACCGGGACGGAGGAGATCGTGCGCAGGAACGCGTGGGCGCGCGCGACGCCTTAGCCGCTCACCTAGTGTTGGGGCGTGACGACAGCGAACGACCAACCTGCCGAGCCGGCGCCGATCCCTCCCCCCGCACCCGGGGCCTCCGCCGTGACGGACGCCGTGCGCGCGGCGGCAGCATGGTCGTGGCGGCTGCTGCTCATCGGCGGTCTGATCGCCGCGACCCTCTGGGTGATGACCGAGCTCAAGGTCATCGTCGTGCCCATCGCCGTGGCCCTGCTCCTCACCGTCCTGCTCACGCCGGTCCAGCACTTCTTCCAGCGACGCCTGCACATGTCTCGCGCGTGGGCGTCCGCCGCGGCACTGTTCGGCATGCTCATCGTGGTCGCCGGCCTCGTCACGCTCGCCGGGCAGCAGATCGTCAGCGGGTTCCAGGACCTGCGCGAGCAGGCCGTCGCCGGGTTCGACCAGCTCCTCGACTGGCTCGCCGACGGGCCGCTCGGCCTCGACTCCGCGACGCTCAGCTCCTACCTCGACCAGGCGGAGTCGGCGCTCTCGGACAACCAGAGCAGCATCGTCTCCGGCGCGCTCGGCGCGGCGACGACGGTCGGCCACGTCCTCGCGGGCGCGCTCATCGCCCTGTTCTGCACGTTCTTCTTCCTGCTGGACGGCCGCACCATCTGGTCCTGGACGGTCGGCCTCCTGCCGCTGCGCTCGCGGGACCGGGTCCACCAGGCGGGCCGGCGGGGCATCATCACGCTCGCGGCGTACACGCGCACGCAGATCCTCGTCGCTGCGGTCGACGCCGTCGGCATCGGGATCGGGGCCGCGTTCTTCGTCCCGACCCTCGCCCTGCCGCTCGCCATCCTGGTGTTCGTCGGGTCGTTCATCCCCGTCGTCGGCGCCGTCGTCACCGGCGTCGTCGCGGTGCTCGTCGTGCTGGTCGCCGAAGGCTGGGTGCCAGCCCTGATCATGCTCGGGATCGTGCTGCTCGTGCAGCAGATCGAGGGACACATCCTGCAGCCGTTCCTCATGGGGCACGCCGTCTCGCTGCACCCCGTCGCCGTGCTGCTCGTGGTGGCTGCGGGAGGCTTCGCCGCGGGCATCGTGGGCGCCCTGTTCGCCGTCCCGATCGCGGCGGTGCTCAACACCGTGATCCTCTATCTCCACGGGCACGACAAGTTCCCGGCGCTCGGTACGGAGGAACGCGTCGTCGTGCGCGGCGATCCCCAACCACGGGTGATCGAGGACCCCGACGCCGACACCTCCCGGTCGTCCGCTCACGACTCCCCGGTCGTGCGCGGGGACGACGCGAGCGGTGGGCGAGGCACCACGCGGTGACGGGCGAGGCCGTCCACGACCTGACGCTCGACGAGCTGCGGGCGGCGGCCCGGCTGCTCGACGGCGTCGCCACCGGCACTCCGGTCCAGTCGAGCCGGGCGATCAGCGCGGCCGCCGGGGTCGAGGTCCTGCTCAAGTGCGAGAACCTGCAGCGCGCCGGATCGTTCAAGGTCCGCGGCGCGTACGTGCGCATGGCCCGGCTCTCCGACGCGGAGAAGTCGCGCGGGGTGATCGCCGCGAGCGCGGGCAACCATGCCCAGGGAGTGGCGCTCGCGGCCGGGCTGCTCGGGATCCGCGCGATCGTCTACATGCCGGTCGACGCCGCGCTGCCGAAGGTCGCGGCGACCCGTCAGTACGGGGCCGAGGTCCGCCTCGTCGGCTCGACGGTCGACGAGACGCTGGCCGCGGCGCACTCGGAGTCCCGACGGACGGGCGCCGTGCTCATCCACCCGTTCGACCACCGCGACATCGTGGCGGGCCAGGGGACCATCGCGCTCGAGATCCTCGACCAGGTGCCCGACGTCGCGACCGTCGTCGCACCTCTCGGTGGCGGCGGGCTCGTGGCGGGCCTCGCCGCGGCGTTCGCCGCCACCGCGCCGCACGTGCGCGTCGTGGGCGTGCAGGCGGAACGTGCGGCGGCCTTTCCCGGGTCGCTCGCCGCGGGCCGGCCGACGTCGGTGCGGCTGCGCTCGACGATGGCCGACGGGATCGCCGTCGGTACGCCGGGCGTGGTGCCGTTCGCCCTCCTGGAGCGGTACGGCGTCGAGGTGCGCACGGTCAGCGAGGACGAGCTGTCCCGCGCGCTGCTCATGGTCGCCGAGCGGGCGAAGCTCCTCGTGGAGCCGGCCGGGGCGGCGGGCGTCGCGGCGCTGCTGGCCGCGCCGCGCGTGGTCGACGTCGCGGACCCGGCACGGTCCGCCGGTGCGCAGCCGCTCGAGGGGCCCGTCGTCGTCGTGCTGTCCGGCGGGAACGTGGACCCGCTGGTGCTGCTGCGGGTCGTGCGGCACGGGCTCGCCGCCGCGGGGCGGTACGTCCAGCTCCAGGTGCTGCTCGACGACCGTCCGGGAGCGCTGTCGAGGATGCTCGAGTCGATCGCCACCACCGGGGGCAACGTCATGCACATCGACCACGACCGCACCGACGTCGGGCTGGCGATCGGTGAGACCTGGGTGCGCATGCAGGTCGAGACGAAGGGCCCCGAGCACTGCGACGAGCTCGTCGCGAAGCTCCGGGCGGACGGCTACCGCGTGGAGCTCAGCGGTCGCAGCTCCTCCGCCTGACGGTGGGGACGACGACGGCCCGGCACCCCTCGCGGGGTGCCGGGCCGTCGTGGCGTGGAGCGGTGCGGGACGTTCAGCCCGTGAAGGGCGTCGCGGCGGTGATCTTCACCGCGATCTCGTTCCCGTTCGGTGCCGTGTAGCTCGACTCGTCGCCGATGGCCTTGCCGTCGATGGCGGCGCCCAGCGGCGAGGTGGGGGAGTAGACGTCGAGCTCCGTCGTCCCGGCGATCTCGCGCGAGCCGAGCAGGAACGTCATCTCGTCGCCCGCGACGGTCGCGGTGACGACCATGCCGGCCTCGACCGTCCCGTCGTCGGGGGGCGTGCCGACCTGGACGTTGCGCAGCTTCTCGGTGAGCTCGCGGATGCGGGCCTCGTTCTTGGCCTGCTCCTCGCGCGCGGCGTGGTAGCCGCCGTTCTCCTTGAGGTCGCCCTCGTCGCGCGCGGCGGCGATGCGCTCGGCGATCTCGGTGCGGCCCTCGCCGGAGAGGTGGGCGAGCTCGGCCTGCAGCCTGTCGTGCGCCTCCTGGGTCAACCAGGTGACTGAGGTGTCGGTCACGGTCCGCTCCTTCCTTCCAAGGTGGACGGCCGCGCAGCGCGCGGCCGTTCGGGTCCGGGGACGGGCAGCCGGGCGCACTCGTGCGTCGCGCCTGCCTGCCCGGGTCGGTGACGCTGCCCGGGTGGCAGCGCGTACGGCTGGTCTGAGAACTTCGTGGCCCGCTCGTCACGCGCGCACCGAGGCGTCGCGCGGCCGACGACGCGGGCGCAGGAATCCCTCAGGATAGCAAAGAGCCGCCCCGTCGGAGTCAGTCGGCTGCGAGGCAGGACTGCACGACACCCGTGGTCGCGAGCTCGGACGTCGCGACGCTCACGGTCCACCTCGACTCGGTCGTGTCGACCGGGCCCACGGTGACGTCGAGCGTGCCGACCTGTGCAAAGCTCTCGGAGAGCGCGTCCACCGAGCACCGCGCCGTCGTCCCGGCATCCATGTAGACCTCGAAGGTGACGTCGACCCGTTCCGAGTCGACGACGTCGAACCCGACGTCCTGGAAGCGCACGTCCTGGTCGGCGTGGTCGAGTCCCACCAGCACCGTGACCACGACCCCGACGACGGCGGCGAGGGAGATCCCGGCGACCGCCCACCGGCGGCGCCGCGGTGTCGACGGTGGACCGTAGCGTCCCTCGGGCAGTGCCGGAGGGGCTGCCGGTCGCGGCACGGTGCTCTCGTCCGTCATGTGACTGGTCTCGCTGCTCTGCTCGTCCTCGGCCGCTCGGCGGCCGTTCGACCGGGCCGCCGCTGGTTCGTCAGCCGTGGGTGGGTTGGGGGATCATTGTCCTCGACCATCCTCGCAGAGTGCTGCGAGGATCGAGACATTCGGGAGGACCAGTGGCCGAACCGGCCGGACGGACGGCGCCGAGCGGGCGGACCGACGATCACGACGAGCCGCTGCGGCTCCTCGCCGTGCACGCCCACCCCGACGACGAGTCGAGCAAGGGTGCCGCGACGACGGCGCGATACGCGGCCGAGGGTGTCGAGGTCCTCGTCGTGACGTGCACCGGCGGCGAGCGGGGGGACATCCTCAACCCCAGCTTCGGTCCGGGCCCCGACGGCGTGGAGGCGATGCGCGAGCTGAGACGTGGCGAGATGGCTGCGGCGGCGCGCGCGCTCGGGGTCCGCCAGCAGTGGCTGGGCTTCGTGGACTCGGGGCTGCCCCAGGGCGACCCGCTGCCGCCGCTGCCCGAGGGCTGCTTCGGTCTCGTGCCGCTGGAGGAGGCGGCCGCGCCGCTCGTCGAGCTGGTCCGTGAGTTCCGTCCGCACGTGATCACGACGTACGACCCGTCGGGCGGCTACCCGCACCCCGATCACGTCATGTGCCACCGGGTGGCGTTCGAGGCGTTCCACGCGGCGGGCGACCCGGACCGCTACCGGCGCGAGGGCGGGTCCGCGCCCTGGTCACCGCTCAAGCTGTACTACAACCACGACTTCTCGATGAACCGGATCCGCACGCTGCACGAGGCGATGCAGGGCGCCGGGCTGGAGTCGCCGTTCGGGGACTGGGTCGAGTCGCGCTCCGCCCGCGAGATCCCGGAGCGCGAGGTGACGACGCGGGTCGACGCCGCCGCGTTCTACCCGCAGCGCGACGCCGCGCTCGTCGCGCACGCCACGCAGATCGACCCGGACGGCTTCTTCTTCGCGATCCCGCGCGATCTCGAGGTCGACGTGTGGCCGTACGAGGAGTACGAGCTCGCCGAGTCGCGCGTGCCGACCACGCTGCCCGAGGACGACCTGTTCGCAGGTGTCCGGGGCGGGGCCGGGGGAGCGGCATGAGCGCGACGGCGCTCACCCTGCTGCCCGTCCAGGGGCTCGCCGGCGGACCGGGGTGGGCCGCGGACGTGGTGGCGGAGACCTCGACGCCCGCGCCCTCGGACGATCCGCTGCGTGAGGACCTCGACCCGACCGACGTGTCGCCCGGCCTGGTCGGGTTCCTCGCGATCTTCGTCGTCGCCGTCGCGGCGATCGGGATCTTCTTCGCTCTCTCCCGTCAGCTGCGGCGCATGCGCCACAACGCCGACGTCCAGGGGATCGGTCCGGACGGGCCGCTGGACCGCGCCGACGGGGACGGAAAGGCCCCGGGCGGGGCCGCGCCCGATGCACGCGGCACCGAGGGCGGCCCGGGCACCGGCCGGGACGCGGACAGGTAGGGCCGGGCGTGGCGCACGACGTCCGGGTCACCATCGGACAGCTCGAGGTCAGCGGTGACCGCACGGCCAATCTCCAGGCGGTGGCGTCCGCGTTCCGCGAGGCGGCCAGGGTCGGGGCCGACCTGCTGGTGCTGCCCGAGTACGCGTCGGCGTTCGACCCGCGCGGGACGGGACCGGAGTACGCCGAGCCGCTCGACGGGCCGTTCGTCTCCGGTCTGCGCCGCCTCGCGCGCGAGCACGACCTCGCGGTGATCGCCGGGACGCTGCTGCCGGGCGACGACGGGGCGGCGGGTACCTCCCGGGCGGTGAACGCCGTGGTGGCGGTGGACCGTGCCGGCGCGCTGACCGGCGTGTACCGCAAGGTCCACCTCTACGACGCGTTCGGCCACCGCGAGTCGGACCTGCTGGAGCCGGGCGACCCGGCGGCGGCGCCGCTCGTCGTGCAGGTGGGCGACCTGAGGTTCGGCGTGCTGACCTGCTACGACCTCCGGTTCCCGGAGAGCGCGCGACGACTGGTCGACGCGGGTGCACAGGTGCTCGTCGTCCCCGCGGCGTGGGCGGCGGGCGAGCTGAAGGCCGACCACTGGCGCACCCTGTCCCGGGCGCGCGCCATCGAGAACACGGCGGTCGTGATCGCCGTGGGGCAGGCCGGCAAGGGCGTCACGGGACGATCGGTCCTCGTGGGCCCCGACGGGCAGGTCGGACTCGAGCTGGGGGAGCGGGCAGAGCTGCGCAGCGCCGACCTGGACCCGGACGAGCTCGCCGCTGCACGTGAGCGCGACCCGTCCCTCGCCAACCGCCGCTACACCGTCGTGCCGCTGCCGCGCTGACCCGGCCTCACGCCGGGCGCGAGGCGTGGGCGCCGTGACTCAGCGGGCCGCGAGTGCCGCGATCATGATCGCGGCGTAGTGGCACCCGAAGCCGACGACCGTCAGCGCGTGGAACACCTCGTGGAAGCCGAACCAGCGCGGGATGGGGTTGGGCCGCTTGATGCCGTAGACCACGGCACCGAGCGTGTAGGCGAGACCGCCCACGGCCACGAGCCAGACGACGGCGGCACCCCCGGCCTCGCCGAACGCCGGCAGGTACCACACGGCGACCCAGCCGAGGGCGACGTAGACCGGGACGTACACCCAGCGCGGTGCGCCGAGCCACAGGATGCGCGCGGCGAGCCCGAGGACCGCACCGCCCCAGACGATGATCAGGAGCGTGCGCGCGGTCGCGGGGTCGAGCAGCAGCACGGCGAGCGGTGTGTAGGTGCCGGCGATGATCAGGAAGATGTTCGAGTGGTCCGCCCGCCGCAGCACGCCCGCGACACGGGGCGACCAGGTGCCGCGGTGGTAGACGGCGCTCGTCCCGAACAGCAGGCACGCGCTGAGACCGAAGACGGCGCACGAGACCTTTCCCGCGACGGGTGGTGCGAGGACGACGAGGACGATGCTCGCGGCGAGCACGACGGGGAAGACGCCCGCGTGGATCCAGCCGCGCAGGCGTGGCTTGATCGACTCGGCGACACGCGTGACCGTCTCGGCCACGGGGTGGGTGTCGTGCTCGTCCTGCGCTCGTGCCACCGGGCCTCCTCGGGTCGTGCGTCCGCTGTAACCTACGCAATCGTAGGTTACGCAGGCGTAGGTTACGGATGGTCCGCCCTGCGCCCGCTGTGAAGATCCTGCACAGAGGCGTCCGGCCGACCTCGCGACGAGCCGCCCCTGTTGCGCGGGGCGATAACGTGTGGCAGTGCGCCTTCCCCACCCCGTCTACGGACTCTACGAGAGACGGCTGGCCACGTCCCTCCAGCGCCAGTCGGTCCCGCGCCACGTGGGCGTGATCCTGGACGGCAACCGGCGCTGGGCGCGGTCGTTCGGCGAGACGGCGGCGACCGGGCACCGCCGCGGCGCGGACAAGATCGACGAGTTCCTCGGCTGGAGCGAGGATCTCGGCGTCGAGGTCGTCACGCTCTGGATGCTCTCGACCGACAACCTGTCCCGGTCGCAGGAGGAGCTGACGGCCCTGCTGGACATCATCGAGGACGCCGTCACGGACCTCGCCGCGTCCGGTCGGTGGCGCCTGCGCGTCATGGGCCGGCTCGACCTGCTCCCCGAACGTCTCGCCGCCACGCTGCGCGAGGCGCAGCGCGGCACGGCCACGGTCGACGGCCTGCACGTGAACGTCGCCATCGGCTACGGCGGACGGCACGAGATCGCCGACGCCGTGCGCTCCTACCTGCGTGAGCAGGCGGACGCGGGCGCGAGCCTCGCCGAGCTGGCGGAGAACCTCGACGTCGAGCACATCGAGGAGCACCTGTACACCAAGGGCCAGCCGGACCCCGAGCTCGTCATCCGCACGTCCGGCGAGCAGCGGCTCGGCGGCTTCCTGCTGTGGCAGAGCGCGCACTCGGAGTTCTACTTCTGCGAGGCGTACTGGCCCTCCTTCCGCCGCATCGACTACCTGCGCGCGCTGCGCAGCTTCTCCCAGCGGGAACGGCGCCTGGGCAGGTGACCTGGCGGTGACCCGCCGGCGACCGGGCCCCGGCCGCGGTCGGCGACCCCCGGGTGTGTCGCACGACACGGACCTGTCGCGTCGTCGGACCGGACCGGACCGGGGGCGCAGACCTAGACTCGGGGCGTGTCCTCAGTGCCGAGCACCGATCCCGCCCCCGACGTCCCGCGCGACCGACGACCGCTGCGCGTGGTCGTCGCACCCGACTCCTTCAAAGGCAGCCTGAGCGCTGCCGACGTCGCCCGCGCCGTGGCCGACGGCGTGCGCTCCGTCGTCCCCGACGCGCACGTCGTCCAGCGGCCGATGGCCGACGGCGGCGAGGGAACCCTCGACGCCCTGCTCGCCGTGTGGGGCGTCCCGGCGCGCGAGGTGAGCACGGTCGACGCGATCGGCCGACCGCACACCGCGCGCTACGGGGTCTCCGGTGACGGCCGCGTCGGCGTCGTGGAGCTGGCCGAGGCGAGCGGGCTGCCGCAGGTCGACGACGTGGCGCTCCAGCCCTTGCACGCCCACACGCTCGGCACGGGCGCGGCAGCGTCCGCGGCGCTGGACGCGGGCGTCGAGGAGGTCCTGGTGTGCCTCGGCGGCTCGGCGTCCACCGACGGCGGCGCGGGTCTGCTCACCGGTCTCGGGGCGCGACTGCTCGACGATGCCGGTGCCCCGGTGCCCGACGGCGGAGAGGGCCTCGCGCAGGTCGTGCGCCTGGACCTGGCCGGGCTGCACCCGCGCGCTCGGTCCGTGCGGTGGCGTCTCGCCGTCGACGTGACGAACCCGTTGCACGGCGAGCGTGGTGCCGCGCACGTCTTCGGCCCGCAGAAGGGCGCGCGACCGGCCGACGTCGACTTCCTCGACGGCGCCCTGCGGCACTGGGAGTCGGTGCTCGCCGCCGAGACCGGCGTCCACGTCGGCGACCTGCCCGGCGCCGGTGCGGCCGGGGGAGTCCCGGCGGGCCTGGTCGCGGTCGTGGGCGCCGGGCTGGAGCCGGGCGCCGGACTCGTCGCCGACGCGATCGGGCTTCCCGACGACATCGCCGCTGCCGACCTCGTCGTCACCGGGGAGGGGTCCTTCGACTCGCAGTCCGTGAACGGCAAGGTCGCGGACGCGATCGGCGCGCTCGCTGCCGGGGTGCCGGGGCGGCCTCCAGTGGTCGTGCTCGCCGGGCGGGTCCTGCTGCCCGCCGAGCAGGCTCGCGCGGCGGGGATCGCCGCGGCCTTCAGCATCGCGCCGGGGCCGATCGCGCTGGACGACCTGCTGGACCGCACCGCGTCGAGGCTCACCGACCTCGCCGCGACCGTCACGAGCCTGGTGCTGGCCTCGCGCAGGTAGGACTCGGCGCACCGTGCCCGTGCGACGGTGCGGACGGCAGCCGCTGGGTGCCGTACCCGGGTGCGATCACCGGCGGGGCCAGTGCCACACGGGCTGGTCGAGCAGCCCTTCATGGCCCGCGACGGCCGTCTCGCCCGACGACTTCTCGAGCGCGACCTCCATCACCTCGTGCTCGCCGGGAAGGTCCCGGACGCCCGACGCCGCGGCCTGGCGCAGCGCGGCGACGAGCCGCGCGGAGTGGGTGACCACGACGACCTGCGTGCCGCGCGCCGCGGCGTGCACGAGCGCGCCGAGCGCCGGCACGAGGTCGGGGTGCAGGCTCGTCTCGGGCTCGTTGAGCACGAGCAGCGCGGGCGGGCGGGGGCTGAGGAGAGCGGCGACCCACAGCAGGTAGCGCAGGGTGCCGTCGGACAGCTCGGCCCCGCTGAGCGGGCGGAGCAGGCCGCGCTGGTGGAACGCGATCTCGAACCGACCGTCGTCGGCGCGGACCTCGACCCGTGTGCCGGGGAAGGCCGCCGCGACCGCGGCGTCGAGCTCGTCCGCGCGCCCGAGGTCGCGGACGGTCTCGAGCGCCGCCGCGAGGTCGGCGCCGTCGTGTGCGAGGACGGGCGTCCGCGTGCCGAGCTGCACGGCGCGGGCCGGAGCGAGCGGGTCCGTACGGAACTGGTCGTAGAACCGCCACGACCGTAGGCTCTCGCGGACGGCGACCACCTCGGGGGCTCCGACGGGGTCCACGTGCTCGGTGAGCATGCTGTCGAACGTCCGCAGCCGGGCGGGGGAGGTCGCCCATGCGCCGTCGTCGTCCCGCAGGCGGACGGCCGGCCCGCGTCGCTCCGCCTGGAGCGTGCCCGGGCGCAGCGTCGGTCCCGACCAGACCGACTCGACCTTGATCTCCGGGTCGAGCGCGAACGCCGACCCGCCCTCCTGCGGCAGGCCCAGGTCGACCGCGTACCCGAGGTCGACCGGGCCACGTCCGGCGAAGCCGAGCCGTACCGCGACCGGTCCGCTCCGGAGCCTGCCCTCCAGGTCGCCGTCGCGCGACGCGCGGACGCCGTGCTCCGGGCCCGCCCACAGCGTGGAGCGCAGCCCGCCCTCGCGCGCGAGGGCACCCACCGCGCCGTCGAGCGCGCAGTGCGCGAGCAGCCGGAGCGCCCGGTACAGGTTGGACTTGCCCGCGCCGTTCGGCCCGGTGACGACGGTGACCCGTCCCAGCTCGAGCACGACCGAGCGCAACGAGCGGTACCCCTCGACGGCGACCGTCCCGATCATGCGGACCTCATGCGCCACACCCTAGGCAGCACTACCCACGACCCGAGAATCTCCATGCTGCGAGACGAGCGCAAGGAACCGCCGGTACCGCGCGGTCCACGCAAGTGGCTTGCGTGGACGCGTATAGTCGACGGCATGTCGAGGCGTCTGGCAGAGGTTGCCACCAAGGTCGGAGTCAGCGAAGCGACCGTGAGCCGGGTGCTCAACGGGAAGCCGGGTGTCTCGCAGACGACCAGGGACTCCGTGCTGACGGCGCTCGACGTCCTCGGGTACGAGCGCCCGACCAAGCTGCGGGGCGAGCGGGGCCGGCTCGTCGGTCTCGTCCTGCCGGAGCTCGTCAACCCGATCTTCCCGGCGTTCGCCGAGGTCATCGGGGGTGCCCTCGCCCAGCAGGGCTTCACGCCCGTGCTGTGCACGCGGACCGCGGGCGGGGTCACCGAGGCCGAGTACATCGACCTCCTGCTGGGCCAGCACGTCTCGGGCGTGATCTTCGCGGGCGGGTTCTACGCCGAGCGCCGTGCGGACCACGCCCACTTCCGCAGGCTGTCCACCCTGGGCCTGCCCGTCGTGCTCATGAACGCCTCGATCGAGGAGCTCGACTTCCCACGGGTGTCGTGCGACGACATGGTCGCGATGAACCAGGCGCTGGGCCACGTCGCCTCGCTGGGGCACGAGCGCGTCGGGCTGCTCCTCGGACCGGCGGACCACGTCCCCTCTGAGCGCAAGCTCGCCGCGGCGCACGTGTTCGCCGAGCGCAACGGGCTGGTCGTCGACCCGGACCTCGTCGCCCACAGCCAGTACTCGCTCGAGAGCGGTCAGGCGGCGGCCAACCGGCTGCTCGAGTCGGGAGCGACGGCGATCGTGTGCGCGAGCGACCCGCTCGCGCTCGGGGCCGTCCGCGCGGTCCGCCGGGCCGGCCTCGACGTGCCCGGCGACGTGTCGGTCGTGGGCTACGACGACTCGAACCTCATGAACCTCACCGACCCCGCCCTGACGACGGTGCGCCAACCCATCGAGCCCATGGGGCGCGCGGCGGTCGACCTCCTCGCCGGGATGATCGCGGGCGCGGACGTCTCCCACGACGAGCTCCTGTTCGAGCCCGAGCTCGTCGTGCGCCGGTCGACCGCGGCCGCGCGCTCGACCGGCCGCGAGGTCGTCTCGCACTGACCGCGGGTCGTCCTCCTCGACCCACCGCCCCGGCCACGCGGCGTGGTTCCCACCCGCCCGGACCGGGCCCGTCCCGGTTGCGCACCTCTGCGCACACCTGCGCAACCCTGCGCACCCTCGTGGGCCTGGCGCGCCCTCGTCGCAGCACCTCAGGAGCCTGACGAGCCGCGAGGTGGGGACGCGGTCTCGACGAGCCGCGCTCGCGCAAAGGCTCGTAGATGTCTCGACGTCAAGAGATAGCGTTTCTATAACGGCACTGTCAGGTTCTTGCGCTAAAACTGTCGCGTAGTTACTGTCGTCCTCGACGGCGTGGTCTTCCCCGGAGGACGGCGGGCGTCCCGGGGCCGAGAGATCGGCGTCGGAGGCACGACCGGGTGCTCCGCACAGCAGCGGGGCACCGACGAGACGTCCACGAGGAAGAGGACCCGGTGAGCAACGACCGCCCCGACACCGCCACCCACGCAGAACGCCCGTGGTGGCGCAGCGCGGTCATCTACCAGGTCTACGTGCGCAGCTTCGCGGACGGCGACGGCGACGGCACCGGCGACCTCGCGGGCGTCCGTTCGCGCCTGGCCTACCTGCGCGACCTCGGCGTCGACGCGATCTGGTTCACCCCCTGGTACGTCTCGCCGCTGGCCGACGGCGGCTACGACGTCGCGGACTACCGCGCGATCGACCCGCAGTTCGGCACGCTCGCCGAGGCGGAGGAGCTCATCGCCGAGGCGCGCGACCTGGGCATCCGCACGATCATCGACGTCGTCCCCAACCACGTCTCGGCCGCGCACGAGTGGTTCCGGTCCGCGCTGGCCGCAGGACCCGGCTCGGCCGAGCGCGAGCGCTTCTGGTTCCACCCCGGCAAGGGGGAGGGCGGCGCCGAGATGCCGACGCACTGGGTGTCGGACTTCCAGGGCACCACATGGACCCGCACCACGAACCCGGACGGCACGCCCGGCGAGTGGTACCTGCACCTGTTCACGCCCCAGCAGCCCGACCTGAACTGGACCCACCCGGACGTGCGCCACGAGCACGAGGAGATCCTGCGGTTCTGGTTCGACCGCGGTGCGGCGGGCATCCGCATCGACTCGGCCGCCCTGCTGGTCAAGGACCCTGCGCTGCCCGAGGTGCCGGTGCACCCGGGCCCGGGGGAGCACCCGCACGTCGACCGCGACGAGATCCACGACATCTACCGGTCGTGGCGCGCCGTGGCCGAGTCGTACGACGAGCCTCGGGTCCTCGTCGGCGAGGTGTGGCTCGCCGACCGCGCGCGGTTCGCGCAGTACCTGCGGCCCGACGAGATGCACACGGCCTTCAACTTCGACTTCATGGCCCGCCCGTGGGACGCGAAGTCGCTGCGCGAGTCGATCCAGACCACGCTCGACGCCCACGCACCGGTCGCCGCGCCCGCCACCTGGGTCCTGTCCAACCACGACGTCACGCGCCCCGTGACGCGCTACGGGCGCGACGACAGCTCCTTCGCGTTCCTCACCAAGCGTTTCGGCACCCCCACGGACCTGGCCGTGGGCCGTCGTCGGGCACGTGCGGCCGCCCTGCTCACGGCGGCGCTGCCGGGCTCCCTCTACCTCTACCAGGGGGACGAGCTCGGCCTGCCCGAGGTCGAGGACCTGCCCGCGGCCGCGATCCAGGACCCCATGCACTTCCGCTCGGGCGGCGTCGACCCCGGGCGGGACGGCTGCCGCGTCCCGATCCCGTGGTCGCGCGGCGGGACCACCTACGGGTTCGGGCCCGACGGCGGCACCGCGGCATGGCTGCCCCAGCCGGACGGGTGGGGTGACCTGTCCGTGCAGGCGCAGGCGGACGACGACGCGTCGATGCTCGCGCTCTACCGCCTCGTCCTGGCCACCCGACGGGCCGAGCCCGCTCTGCACGACGACTCGCTGCGCTGGCTCGACGCCCTCGACGGCGTCGAGCTCGGGGACGACGTCCTCGCGTTCGCCCGCGGGGACGGGACCGACGACCTGGTGTGCATCGTGAACCTCGGTGCCGACGAGGTCGCCCTTCCCGCCCGGGCGCGCGTCCTGCTGCACAGCGAGCACGGCAAGCCGGGCTCGGACGCGCGCGCCCCGCTCACGACCGACACCGCGGTCTGGCTCCGCCCGTGAGCCCGCCGCGCCCACGACCCCGGGTGGCGACCCCCGCCGCCCGGTGAACCTCACCTCCCGCCCGCGAGCCACGCGGACCGGGACCACCGGGCCACCCGGTACACCCGCACCACCCACCCACCCAGCACAGGCACCACCGGACACAGGAGCCACGATGAGGTCCACACGTCAGGCGATCGCCCTCACCCTCGCGGGAGCGCTCGCAGTCAGCACGCTGGCGGCGTGCTCGAGCAGCGGCTCGGGCGACGACGACGGCGACGGAGGCAGCACCGACGGCGGGAAGGTCACCCTCAAGGTGGTCTCCCTGCTGCCGGGCTCCGAGCAGGAGGCGATCGACGCCTTCAACGCCCAGGTCGAGGAGTTCGAGACGGCGAACCCCGACATCGACATCGAGCCCGAGGAGTACGAGTGGAAGGCGACGACGTTCGCCGCCCAGCTCGCGGGCAACACGTTGCCCGACGTCTTCGAGATCCCGTTCACGGACGCGAAGACGCTCGTGGAGAACGGCCAGCTCGCCGACCTCGACGCGCAGTTCCGCGAGCTGCCGTACGCGGACAAGTTCAACCCGGCGATCATCGAGGCGGGCACGGGACCGGACGGCCACGTGTACGCGATCCCGGCGAAGAACGTCTACGGCGTCGGGCTGCACTACAACCGTGACCTCTTCGAGGCCGCCGGTCTCGACCCCGACGACCCGCCGACCACGTGGGACGAGGTCCGCGAGGACGCGAAGACGATCTCGGACGCCAACGAGGGCGTCGCCGGCTACATGCAGATGTCGCAGAACAACACGGGCGGCTGGCAGCTGACGGTGAACACGTTCGCGCGCGGCGGGCGCACCCAGGAGGTCGCGGACGACGGCTCCGCGACGTCCACGCTGTCGAACGAGGGCACGAAGGACGCGCTCGAGTGGCTGCAGGCCATGCGGTGGGAGGACAACTCCCTCGGCAGCAACTTCCTCCTCGACTGGGGCACGATCAACCAGGCGTTCGCCGCCGGCCAGGTCGCGATGTACACGTCGGGCTCCGACGTCTACACCGCGCTCGTCCAGACGAACGCGATCGACCCCGAGATGTACGGCCTCGCCGCGCTCCCGCTCGAGGGCGACGACGCAGGCGTCCTCACCGGCGGCACGCTCGCCGCGATGCCGGCGGACGTCGACGACGCGAAGAAGGAGGCCGCGATGAAGTGGATCGACTTCTTCTACCTCGGCAAGCTCGTCGACGAGGACCGTGCGGTCGCCGACGCGGAGACGCTCGTCGCCAACGACCAGCCCGTCGGGACCCCGGTCCTGCCGATGTTCTCCCAGGAGCAGTACGAGCAGAACCAGGAGTGGATCGCCGACCAGATCAACGTCCCGCTCGACCAGATGACCAGCTACACCGACACGATGTTCGACCTGCCTCTCGTGGGGGAACCGTCGCAGAAGACGCAGGAGATCTACGCGCTGCTCGACCCTGTCGTGCAGGCCGTCCTCACGGACGAGAACGCGGACATCGACGCCCTCCTCGAGGACGCCGACGCCCAGGCCCAGGCCCTGCTCGACCAGGGCTGACGGCCGGGCCGACCGAACCGGGCCGGTCACCAGCGCCCCCTGGTGGCCGGCCCGCACCCGACCGGTGCCCGACGACGGGACGCACCTCCCGTCGTCGGGCACCTCCCACCGGACCGAAGGAACCACCGTGACCGCCACCACCTCCCCGCCACCACCCCCGGGCCCCGCGCACGCGCGCCCCGGAGGCACCGGCAGCGCCCACCGTGCCGCACGCAGCGGTCGGCCGCGCAGCCTCGCCACCTGGGTGCGTGGCGGCGGGCTGAGCACGCTCGTGTTCCTCCTGCCGCTGATCGTGATCTTCGGGCTCTTCTCGTGGTTCCCGATCGTGCGCGCGGTGATCATGAGCTTCCAGGAGACGAACCTGGTGACTGCGCCGACGTTCGTCGGGCTGGACAACTTCCGCCAGGTGCTGAACGACCCGATCCTGTGGAAGGCCGTGCGGAACACGATGTACTTCGCGTTCCTCGCGCTGCTGTTCGGGTACCCGATCCCGCTCGTCGCGGCCGTGCTCATGCGCGAGGTGCGCCGGGCCAAGGGCCTGTACTCGGCGCTCGCGTACCTGCCGGTCGTCGTGCCGCCGGTGGTCGCGGTCCTGCTGTGGAAGTTCTTCTACAACGCGAGCCCCACGGGCGTGTTCAACACGATGCTCGGCTGGGTCGGTCTCGGCCCGTACCCCTGGCTGCAGGACGCGTCGTGGGCCATGCCCTCGCTCGTGCTCGCGGCCACCTGGGCCGGTGCGGGCGGGACCATCATCATCTACCTCGCCGCGCTCACGAGCGTGCCGCCCGAGCTGTACGACGCGTCGGAGGTCGACGGCGCCGGGCTGTGGCGCAAGATCTGGCACGTCACGCTCCCGCAGCTGCGCGGCGTCCTGTTCATCACCCTGATCCTGCAGGTCATCGGTACCGCGCAGGTGTTCCTCGAGCCCTACCTGTTCACGGGCGGCGGGCCGAACAACGCGACCGTGACGGTCCTGCTGCTGATCTACCGCTACGCGTTCCAGAACAGCCTCGGCGGGGACTACGGGGCTGCGACGGCGCTGTCCCTCATGCTCGCCGCCGTCCTCGCGGTGTTCTCGATCCTCTACTTCCGTCTCACCCGGTCCTGGAGCACGTCATGACTCTCTCGCCCACCGACAACCCCAGCGAGATCGACGTCGTCTCCGGCGACAGCGAGCGCACCGCGGACGCGAGCGGGGCGAGCGACATGGAGGTGCGCGCCCGCCGGATCGCTCGCGAGCGCCGCGCCGCGCAGTCCGGGCGCGGCCGCCGCACGTCCCGCCCGTCGGACGGCGAGGACCGCGGCGCGCTGTCCCGGGCGGACTGGCGCCGCCCCTCGATCCGGTGGGGGATGGGCGGTACGCACGCCGTGCTGCTCGTCCTGCTCGTCTTCGTCGGGCTCGGCCCGATGCTCCTGCTCGCGAAGTTCGCGGTCACCCCGACGCAGGACATCCTGCGGACCCCGATGGAGATCTTCCCGAACGGGATCGCGTGGGAGAACCTCGACAAGGCGTGGAACGACGTCGAGGTGAGCAAGTACTTCCTCAACACGATCTGGCTCGCGGTCGGGTCGTGGGCGTCGCAGATCCTCGTCGCCACGACCGGCGGCTACGCGCTGTCGGTGCTGCGGCCGCGGTACGGCAGGCTGATCCAGGCGCTCGTGCTGTCCACGATGTTCGTGCCGGCGATCGTGCTCCTGGTCCCCCTCTACCTGACGATCCTCGACCCGCCCCTGCTCGGGCAGTCCCTGATCGACAGCTTCTGGGCCGTGTGGCTGCCCGCGGGCGCGAGCGCGTTCAACGTGCTGCTCGTCCAGCGGTTCTTCGACAGCCTGCCGCGCGAGGTCTTCGAGGCCGCACGGGTCGACGGCGCCGGGACGTTCCGGCTGTTCTGGTCGATCGTCCTGCCGATGTCCAAGCCGATCATCGGCGTGGTGTCGGTGTTCGCGGTGATCGCGGCCTGGAAGGACTTCCTGTGGCCGCTCCTCGTGCTCAAGGACCCGGACATCCAGCCGTTGTCCGTGCGCCTGCCGTCCATCGAGGCGACGACGGACCTCGGGGTGTTCCTGGCGGCGCTCGCGATCTCGACGGTCATCCCGGTCGCGCTGTTCCTGGTCTTCCAACGCCTGTTCCTCCAGGGTGCAGGACTGGGTGGAGCGGTCAAGGGCTGACCCCGCCAGAAGCCGCCGACCATACGGTCGTGGCCCGTCGGTCGACCCGGACGAGCCACGAGCGCATGGTCGACGGCGTCTACCCGCGGCCTCGGCCGAGCATCGCCCGCAGGACCGCGTCGTGGACGTCGGTGTTGCGCTGTGCTCCCGCGAGACGCTCGGCGCCCGGCCCCTGGGCGGTGATCGGCGTGGCCTCGCCCGTGTGCCCGCCTGTCGTCCAGTCCACGGTGAACTGGAGATCGGAGCCCGCGAGGTCGAACGGACCGTCCTCGCTCGTCGCGCCCTCGCCGCCCTCGTCCTCGGGGTCCACGTTCTCGATCGCGAGCCCGCCCGTCGCGTGGTCCCCGACCACGAGCACGAGCGTCCCGCGGTTCCTCGAGGCGAAGTCGAGAGCGAGCGTGACGGTCTCGTCGAGCGCCTGCCCCGCCTGGATGGTGCGCGTCGCGTTGCTGCGGTGCGCGAACTCGTCGACCGCCTCCTCCTCGACCACGAGGAAGAAGCCGTCGCGGTCCCGCGAGAGCGTCTGGAGGGCCTTGGCGGTCATGTCGACGAGCGGCACCTCGGGCTCGTAGAGGTCGCCCTCGCCCTCGTTGCGCTGCTCGAACATCTCCTCGTTCGCGAACAGCCCGAGGAGCTTGCGCCCGCGCGCGTCCTCGAGTCCGTCGGCGTCGCTCACGTACGTGTACCCGAGCTCCTGCGCGCGCTCGACGAGGTTCCCCTCCGTGCCCTTGCTCTGCTCGGTCGGGTCCTTGGGCGGGTTGTCCGGCCAGGCCCCGGGCTCGCCGGCAGGGAGCCACCAGTCCTCGCCACCTCCCAGGATCACGTCCGGGCGCGATCCCTCGAGGAGCTGGCGTGCGATCTCGCTCTGGTCGCCGCGGTCGGGGACGTGCGCGCCGAAGGCGCCCGGGGTCGCGTCGGTGACCTGGGCGGTCGTGACGAGGCCGGTCGCCTTGCCGGCCCCACGTGCGCGCTCGAGCAGCGTCGGGACCCGGTCGCCGTCGGCGTCGACCCCGACGGCCCCGTTGTAGGTCCGCACGCCCGATGCGAACGCCGTGGCGCCCGCGGCCGAGTCGGTGACGGCCTCCTCGGGGTCGGCGGAGTCCGTCGTGGTCCAGCCCGCGTGCTCGAGCGAGTCCATCGCGAGCTGCCCGTCCTTGCCGACGGTGGCGAGCCTGATGAGCTCGCGGTGCGACAGCCCGAGGCCGTCGCCCTGGATGAAGATGACGTTGCGGGCGCGGTCGCCCTGGCCGCCGCCGTGACTGCCGTGGTCCCCGCCGCGGTCGCTGCCGCCGAACGGCAGGACCATCGCGATCGCGGCCAGGGCGGCGACACCGGTCGCGCCCGTCCTGATGGTGCTTCGTCGTGCGTCCATGAGTCCTCCTTCGAGACCCGGGTCCGGCGACGTCGTCGTCGTCGGACCCGTCACACGTTAGGAGGGTGTGCCCCGCTCACAACCGGAGGTGACACCATGTCCCGTCAATGTCACGTCCGTCGACGTCCGTTCCGGGCGGGCGGGCACCGGTGCAGGTGGGATCATCGAGGTCATGCCCTCGTTCTCTGCCCAGGATGCCGCGACCGCCCCCGACCTGCGGCCCTACGACGCGTTGTTCCTCTACTCGTTCGGCGGACCGAACGAGCCGGCCGACGTCGTGCCGTTCCTCCGCAACGTCACCGCGGGCAAGGGGATCCCCGACGCCCGCCTCGAGGAGGTCGGCGAGCACTACTACGGCTTCGGCGGCAAGAGCCCCATCAACGAGCAGAACCTCGCGCTCAAGGCGGCGCTCGAGGCCGAGCTCGCGCGCCGCGGGATCGAGCTGCCCGTCGTGTGGGGCAACCGCAACTGGGCGCCGTACACCCACGACGCGATCACCGAGCTCGAGGGGTTGCACGCGCAGCGCGCGGTCGCGCTCGTGACGTCGGCGTTCTCGTCCTACTCCGGCTGCCGCCAGTACCGCGAGGACCTCGCGGTGGTGCTCGAGAAGCGCGGCCAGCTCGACGGCTCGGGCTCGACCGGGGTCCGGTTCGACAAGATCCGGTCCTACTTCAACCACCCGGGCTTCGCGCAGGCGAACGTCGACGCCGTCCTCGACGGCTACGCGGCGCTCGCGGCGCAGGGCGGTGACGGGCCCGCCGCCCGCCTGGTGTTCGTCACGCACTCCATCCCCGACACCATGGAGGCCGCGTCGCGCGTCTCGCGCGCGACGTACTCCGAGCAGCACCGCGACCTCGCGCGCACCGTCGTCGCGCAGGTCTCGCAGCGCCTCGGTCACGACGTCGCGTGGGACCTCGCGTTCTGCTCGCGCTCCGGCCCGCCGAGCCAGCCGTGGCTCGAGCCCGACGTCAACGACCACCTGGAGGCGATCGCGGCCGACGGCGTCCACGACGTCGTGCTGTCGCCGATCGGGTTCGTCTCGGACCACATGGAGGTCGCGTACGACCTGGACACGGAGGCCATGGAGACGGCCGAGGGTCTCGGCCTGACCGCGGTGCGTGCCGGTACCGTGAGCACACGGGAGCCGTTCGTGCGCGGGCTCGTCGACCTGCTGCTCGAGCGCGCGGCGATCGCGCGCGGCGAGGAGGTCGACCAGGCGGTCGTCGGGGAGCTCCCGGCGTTCCGCTCCGTGTGCGCGCCGGGCTGCTGCCTGCGGCGCGACGGCGAGCCGAGCGGCGTGCCCGCGCTCTGCAGCACCGACCTGTACAGCTGACCCGGCGAGAGCCCTGCCGTCGGGCGACGACGTACCCCGAGAGGACACCACGATGAGCGACGCAGCCCGCGTCCCCGCCGACCACGACCAGATCAACGCGTCGATCCGTTACACGATGTGGTCGGTCTTCGCGACGGCGGCACCGCTGCCTGCTCGTGCGGACGAGCGCGCCGGTCTGGTCACCGAGGCGCTCGACGCCATCGGCGGCGGCCCGGACCCGGCGGCGACCGACGGCGACCTCGTGGTCCGCGGCTGGTACGACGTCGCGGGGCTGCGCTCGGACGCGGACCTCATGGTCTGGTGGCACGGCCCCAGCATCGAGTCCGTCCAGGGCGCGTACCAGCGCCTGCGCCAGAGCGGCCTGGGTGCCCACCTCGAGCCCGTGTGGTCGAACGTCGCGCTGCACCGCCCGGCGGAGTTCAACCGCGGGCACGTGCCGGCGTTCCTCGCGGGGGAGAAGCCGCGCGACTACCTGAGCGTGTACCCGTTCGTGCGCTCCTACGACTGGTACCTGCTGCCCGACTCCGAGCGCCGGACCATGCTGCGCGACCACGGTCTCGCGGCCAAGGACTACCCCGACGTGCGAGCCAACACGGTCGCGTCGTTCGCGCTCGGGGACTACGAGTGGATCCTCGCGTTCGAGGCGGACGAGCTGCACCGCATCGTCGACCTCATGCGCGAGCTGCGGGCGACCGAGGCGCGTCGGCACGTGCGCGAGGAGGTCCCGTTCTTCACCGGGCCGCGGACCGCGCTGACCGCGTGGGCCGACCGCCAGCCGTTCGCCTGAGGACTCCGGACCACGAAGACGTGGCACAGAAGGCCTGCGGAGAGGTGCGACCGAGCGGCCCGAGCAGAGCCACGGGCGCAGGACCAGTCCTCGCGGGGACTGGTCCTGCGCCCTGGGCGGTACGGTCATCCGGACGCGTCGGGTGACCGCTCAGGTGTGGTCACGTCAGCTCATTCGAGGACGACCTCCATCGCGGTGACGTTCCCCGCGACGTCGTACACCTCGACGGTGTTGAGACCGGCGACCGCGCCGAACGTACCGGGCTTGACGAAGTTCACGTCCGACCAGGCGTTGTCCGACAGGTCCTTGACGGTCCCGTTGATGACAGCCTTGTCGATCTTCAGCGCGTCGTGCAGCTTGAACGACACCTTGGCGTAGCCGTCGTCCGTCGCCTCGGTGAAGGACGCACCGTCCTTGACCGTCACCGTCGGAGCGGTCGCGTCGAGCGTGAACTCCACGGTCGTCGAGTTCCCGAACACGTCGAACACCTCGAGCTCGTTCTCGCCCTCGACGCCGCCGAACGCCCCCGGCACGACCCCGTTCAGATCGGACCAGGTGTTGTCGGTCAGGTCCTTCTCGACCCCGTTCAGCTCGAGACCGGCGACCATACCGGCGTCGTAGAGCTTGAACGACGCCGTCGAGTACACGCCGTCCTTGCCCACGGACTCGGGCTTGACCGTGACGGTCGGGTCGGTGGTGTCCGGCTCCACGGTGCCGAGCTCGGGCAGGATCCGGCCGCCGTAGGCGTCGGCGTAGTCGTAGGCGTAGCTGAGCAGGTCCGCCTCCGACCACTTCTCGCCCAGGATGATGAGGTTGAACGGCTTGCCGCTGGCATATGCGCCGTCCGGGACGACGACGCCCGGCAGCTGGGCGACGTTGATCTCCGAGACGGTGCTGGCGGAGACGCTCCCGCTGAAGATCGGCCCGACCTCGCGGACCTGCTGCGGGTAGACCAGGGCGTCGAGCTGCTGGTCCTCCATCACCGCGTCGTAGATCCGCAGGTACTCGTCCCGGTTCTCCAGGAACGGCGAGAGGTCGGGGACCTCGTCGGCGCCCTCGAGCATCCGGTTGACGCGCTCGTCGTCCTCGAAGCCGTTGGCGTCCGCCCAGGCGTTGAGCTCCTCGACGGAGTTCACCGCAGCGCTCGGGCCGAGGCGCTCGAGGTACTGCTGGATGGCCCAGTTGTTGCCTCCGCCGGTCGCGCCGCCGGCACCTCGAAGCTCGTCGAACCCGGATCCCGCGAAAGGATCCGGAACGACGGTCGCGCCCTGCGCCTCGAGCTGGTCGACGGCCTGCGCGTAGAGCTCGGCGGTCTCCGGGGAGAGCTCGGCGTTGCTCCCCGTCCGCCACCCGTCTCCCCACAGGCCGATGCGCTTGCCCTCGAGGGACTCGGTCGACAGCGCCGCGGCGTAGCCCCCCTCGGGTACCTCGGCGTCCTCCGTCTTCGGGTCGTCCGGGGAGTACCCGGCGAGCACGTCCATCATGATCGCCGCGTCCTCGGGGCTCTTGGCGAGCGGGCCGAGCACGTCGCGGGTGATCCCCTGCAGGGGGAAGTTCCCGGTGTTCGGCACCAGGCCGAAGGTCGGCTTGACCGCGTACAGGCTCTGTGCGGACGCCGGGTTCTGGATCGATCCGCCGGTCTCCTCGGCCATGCCGGTCACGGCGAAGCCCCCGGAGACGGATGTCGCGGAGCCGCTCGAGGAGCCGCCCGGCGCCCACGCCTGGTTGAGCGAGTTGTACGTGGGGCCGTACGCGCTGTTGTTGGCGTTCGAGCCGCTGCCGGCGAGGATCGGCAGGTTGGTCTTGCCGATGATGATGGCTCCCGCCTTGCGCAGTCGTGCGACGGCGGGTGCGTCCTCCTCGGGGACGAGCGCGAGTCCCCCGGCGATCGGGGCGGTCAGCGGCCAGCCGGACGTCGTCGGCATCCCCTTCACGTCCATCGAGTCCTTGATGACGATCGGGACACCCTCGAGAGCGCGGGTCTTCTTGCCGTTGGCGCGGCGTTTGTCGGACTTCTTGGCGTCCTTGAGCGCGGCGTCGTTCATCTGGGTGAAGGCGTTGTAGTACGGCTCGTAGGTGTCGATGCGGTCCGTGAACGCCTCGACGAGCTCGACGGAGCTCACGTCGCCGTTCTCGAGAGCCGACAGGGTGTCCGTGATCGTGAGAGTGGTGGGATCCCAGTCGTCGAGCCAGCTCGAGCTCTGGGTGGGCGGGGTCGGCTCAGGAGCCGCGCTCGCCGCGACGGGTGCGATGAGAGCGGTGGTGCTGAGGAGCCCGGTGACCGCAAGTCCAACCACGGCCCTGCGGCTCCGGAAAGGGCTGTTGCCCATAGATGTCTCCAGGAGGTTTCGATGACTGATAGCGCTGGACAGGGCGACCGTACGGGCGAGTTGTTTCATTGCAATTGCGGTGCTGTAACGGTGTTGATCGGTCTCGATATTGCCCTGAGAAATTTGGCCAGGACGCGAGGGCGAACCGCGCCGACCGGCGTCGGCACGCCCCGAGATATTGCTCAGCATGCTGAGGGATGTCATCGTGACACCATGACCACCACGGCACCCGCACCCTCCGTCGCTGTCCCGCCGGCACCCGCCGACCGTGTGCGGCAGGCGGTGGTGCTCGTCGGATCGCTCGTCGCGGCCGCCGGCGCCGCGTACGGGTCGGGAGCGTTCGGCGGCCAGGCCATCCAGGACGCCGCAGGGGGAGCGCTGTCCGCGACGGCCACGCCCGTGGCGCCCGACAACCCGGCGTTCCGGATCTGGTCGGTGATCTATCTCGGCCTCTTCGTCTTCGCTGTCCACCAGGTGCTGCCGAGCAGGGCCACGAACGCGCGGCTGCGCGCGACGGCGTGGTGGGTGCTCGCGTCGATGCTGCTCAACGCGGCGTGGATCGGCGTCGTCCAGGCCGGCTGGCTCGCGCTGAGCGTCGTCGTGATCGCCGCGCTGCTCGTGGTGCTCAGCGTGATCGTCGTGCGGCTCGTGCGAACCCCGCCCGACGGCGCGGGACAGGCCGTGGTCCTCGACGGCACGATCGGCCTCTACACCGGCTGGGTGAGCGTCGCGACGCTCGCGAACGTCGCGGCCGCGCTGTCCGACGCCGGGGTCGGCGAGCTGGGCCTCGGTGCGACGGGATGGTCGGTGGTCGTCCTCGTCGCCGCGACGGCCCTGTCGGTCGCGTGGGCAGCGTTCACCGTCCGACGCCGCGCGCTGCCCCTCGGCATCGGTCTCGCGATGGCGTGGGGCCTGGCGTGGGTCGCCGTCGGGCGCTTCTCCGGGCCGCTCACGGACACGACCGTCGCGTGGACCGCGGTCGCGGCCTCGGCGATCGCACTGGTCGCGGGCGTCGCTGCGGCGCTGCGACCGGCCCGCTGACCCTGGGCGACGCCTCGTCGAACGTCGACGGGCAGACGCGTCAGGGGTAGAGCCCCCGGATCTCGTGCGCCTCGGCCACGCGCTGCACCCCGATGACCAGGGCCGCGTCGCGCAGCGTCAGGCCCTGGCGCCGCGAGAGCGAGGCGACCTCGTCGTACGCCTGCAGCATGCGGTGCTCGAGCTTCTCGCCGATCTCGGTCTCCGTCCACCAGTACGCCTGGTTGGCCTGCACCCACTCGAAGTACGAGACCACCACGCCGCCGGCGTTCGCGAGGACGTCGGGCACGACGATCACGCCGTTCGCCGCGAGGATCCCGTCGCCCTCGGCCGTCGTCGGGCCGTTCGCGCCCTCGACGACCCAGCGGGCTCGGACCTGGCGGGCCGACTCCCCGTCGAGGACACCCTCGACGGCCGCGGGCACCAGGACGTCCACGTCGAGCGCCAGCAGCGCCGGGTTGTCGATCGGGTCCGAGCGCTCGAACCCGACGACGCTGCCCGTCGCGGCGACGTGCTCGGACAGGCTGCGCACGTCGAGGCCGTCGGGGTCGTGCACCCCGCCGAAGGCGTCCGACACGGCCACGACCCGCGCGCCCTGCGCGGCGAACAACGTCGCGGCGTGCGCGCCCACCTTGCCGTACCCCTGGATGGCGACCGTCACGTCGGACAGCGGCACCTTGGCCTCGTCCAGCGCCGCGCGCGTCACGTGGACCACGCCGGCAGACGTCGCCGTCGTCCGCCCGAGCGAACCGCCGACCGCGATCGGCTTGCCCGTCACCACGGCCGGGATCGTGTACCCGTGGTTGACCGAGTACGTGTCCATGACCCAGGCCATCGTCTGCTCGTCGGTGCCCATGTCGGGCGCCATGATGTCCCGCCCGGGGCCGATCACGGGCATGATCTCCGACGTGTAGCGGCGAGTGACGCGCTCGAGCTCGCCCGCCGAGTGCGCGTCCGGGTCGATCGACACCCCGCCCTTCGCCCCTCCGTACGGGAGGTCGACGATCGCGCACTTCCACGTCATCCACATCGCGAGCGCGCGCACCTCGTCCCGGTCGACGCTGGGGTGGTACCGCAGGCCGCCCTTGCCCGGCCCGCGCGAGACGTTGTGCTGCACGCGGAACCCGTGGAACAGGACGGTGCGCCCGTCGTCGCGGCGCAGCGGGACCGAGACGTTCACCTCGCGGCGCGGCGTCGCGAGCATCTCGTGCAGGCCGGCGTCGTAGCCGAGCACGTCGACCGCGCCCGCGAGCTGGCTCAGGGCCGTGGTCAGGGCGGAACCGGCGACGGGTGCGGCGTCGTCGGGGGCGGGCGAGGTGGGGGTGGGTGCTGGGACGGACGTCGTCGTCACTGGTGCCTCCGGTCGAGGTGGGTCCGCGGCCGCGGGGTGTGCGGCCCCGAACCCACCGTAACGCCGCGCG
Organism: Cellulosimicrobium arenosum; assembly: GCF_014837295.1. Classification (GTDB taxonomy): domain Bacteria; phylum Actinomycetota; class Actinomycetes; order Actinomycetales; family Cellulomonadaceae; genus Cellulosimicrobium; species Cellulosimicrobium arenosum. The sequence goes on along the minus strand of NZ_JACYHB010000013.1, from coordinate 74,217 downwards.
GTGCGCGCTTCCTGGCGGGCGCGCGCAGGTGCGCACCCGCCAGGAGGCGGGAGTCAGCCGCCGATCGTGTCGATGCGAGCGAGCTCGTCCGCGGACAGGCTGAACCGCGTCACGTCGGCGTTCTCCTCGATGCGTGCCGGCGTCACCGACTTCGGGATGACGACGTATCCGTGGTCGATGTGCCAGCGCACCACGACCTGCGCCGGCGTCGCGTCGTGCGCCGCGCCGATCTCGGCGAGCACGGGGTGGTCGAGGTCGGTGCGCTTGAACGGGCTGTACCCCTCCAGCACGACACCGCGCTTGCCGAGCTGTTCCGCGACCTGGGCGTCGTGGTCGGCCGGGCTCCACGGGATCTGGTTCACCGCCGGCGTCTCGCCGACCTGCTCGGACAGGATGTCGACCTGCTCGACCGCATAGTTGCTCACGCCGATCGAACGCACCTTGCCCTCGTTGCGCAGCTCGACGAACCGCTCCCACACCCACGGCGAGGCCTCCTTGTTCGGCGGCCAGTGGATCAGCCACAGGTCGACGTAGTCGGTCCCGAGATCGCGCAGCGAGGCCTCGAGCGTCTCGCGCTCCCTGCCTGCGGCGTCGGGCGGCAGCTTGGTCGTGACGAACACGTCCGCACGGTCGACCGCGGACTCGGCGAGCGCGCGTCCCACCTGGGACTCGTTGCCGTAGCCGGTCGCGGTGTCGACGTGGCGGTAGCCGACGTCGAGCGCGTGGCGCACCGCGCGGTAGCAGTCGTCGCCCTCGGACAGCCACGTGCCGATGCCGAGGAGCGGGATGCTCCCGCCGGGCAGCAGCGCGGTGGGGACGGGAAGGGGATCTGAGGTCGTGGGTGTCATGGCTCCAGTCTTCGCGCCCGACGCCCCGTCTCGCCACCGGGAAGCCGCCGGCCCGTGGCCGGGCCACGGACCGGTGAGGCGCTGACGACGTGTGGAGCACGACGTGCGGGGGCAGGGTGGAGGGGTGAGTCGTGGTGAGGAGTCCCTGCCGTCCCTGCCGTCCGTACGTCCTCGGCCGCTCGACCTCGTGGACGACGCCGTCGGCCTCGCGCGCCGCTGGCTCGCCGCGAGCACCGCGTCGGGTGGCACGTCGCGCGAGACCCGGACCGTCGCACGGGTGGCCGCGCTCGTCTCCGACCCGGCGGGTCTCGACCTGGCCGTCCGGTTCGTGGACGACGTCGCGCGCCCCCACGACCCGCACGTCGCGGCGCGAGCGCTGGCCCGGCTCGTCGACGACGCGAGCGACTCCCGCGGTTTCCTCGGGCCGCTCGACCGGTCCCTGCTGCGCGCCGGGGGACGCCTCGCTCCCGCCCTGCCACGCGTCGTCGTGCCCGCTGCCCGGATGCGGCTGCGTTCGCTCGTGGGGCATCTCGTGGCCGACGCCGGGCCCGGCCTCACCGCGCACCTCGCGCGGACCCGGGCCGCGGGCTACACGCTCAACGTGAACCTGCTCGGCGAGGCGGTGCTCGGCGAGGACGAGGCGCGAGCCAGGCTCGCTCGCACGATCGCGCTCGTCGAGCGGCCCGACGTCGAGTACGTCTCGGTCAAGGTGTCCTCGGTCGCGTCCCAGCTCGTGCCCTGGGACCTCGAGGGGTCGCGCGACCGGGTCGTCGACCGACTGCTCCCGCTCTACCGGGCCGCGCGCGAGCACGGCGTGTTCGTCAACCTCGACATGGAGGAGTACCGCGACCTCGCGCTGACGACCGCGGTGTTCCGGGCGGTCCTCGCGAGCGACGGGCTGCACGACCTCGAGGCCGGGATCGCCCTGCAGGCGTACCTGCCCGACGCGCTCGGCGTCCTCGACGACCTCACGGCGTTCGCGCGCGAACGCGTCGCCGCGGGCGGCGCGCCGATCAAGGTGCGGTTCGTCAAGGGGGCGAACCTCGCGATGGAGGCGGTCGACGCCGAGCTGCACGGCTGGGCCGCCGCACCGTACCCGACCAAGCCCGGTTCCGACGCGAGCTTCGTGCGCCTGCTCGACCACGCGCTCCGGCCGCCGCGCACCGACGCCGTCCGCGTCGGGGTCGCGAGCCACAACCTCTTCCACGTCGCGCTCGCCGTGCTGCTCGGTCGCGCACGCGGCGTGAGCCACGCGATCGACGTCGAGATGCTGCAGGGCATGGCGCCGGCCGAGGCGCGCGCGGTGCGTGACGAGATCGCGGGCGACCGCGCGACGACCGGGCCGCACGCCGGCCGCGGCGGGCAGATGGTCCTGTACACGCCGGTCGTGCGCGACGAGGACTTCGACGTCGCGATCTCCTACCTCGTGCGCCGGCTCGAGGAGAACGCCGAGCCGCACAACTTCCTGCACGCCCTGCTGGCCGACGTGTCCGCGGGCACCCCCATGGACCGCCAGGAGCGCGCGTTCCGCGACTCGGTGCGCGACGGGGAACGGGACGCGCCGACGGACCTCACCCCGCGGCGTCGGGCTCGGGGTGCCCCGGGCGCGCCGGCAGGGGAGACCCGCCCCGTCCCGGACCAGCCGGTCGCCCCGGACCAGCCGGTCCCCGCACGGGACGCGGACCGGTTCGCCAACGCTCCCGACACGGACCCGGCGCTCGCCGCCTCGCGCGCGTGGGCGGCGCGCGTCACCGGCCCCGACAGCGGGTACGTCCCGGTCCGCGCCCCCGAGCCGGCCTCGACCGCCGCGGTCGACGACATCGTCGCGCGCGCCGCCCAGGCCACGTCGGCCTGGTCCGGGGTGCCCGCGGCCACGCGCGCCCACGCGCTGCGTCGCGTCGCGCGACGCCTCGAGGAGGCGCGGACCGACCTCGTCGTCGCGATGGTCCACGAACCCGGCAAGACCGTCGCCGAGGCCGACCCCGAGGTGAGCGAGGCCGTCGACTTCGCGCGCTACTACGCCGACCGGGCCGACGAGCTCGATCCCGCGGCCGGTACGGTGCCCGGCGCGCACTTCACGCCCGACGGCGTCACGGTCGTCACCCCGCCGTGGAACTTCCCGGTCGCGATCCCGGCGGGCGGGATCCTCGCGGCGCTCGCGGCGGGCTCCGCGGTCCTCGCCAAGCCGGCGCCGCAGACCCCGCGGTGCCTCGAGGTCGTGGTCGCGGCCGTCCACGCCGGGCTGCGCGATGCCGTGTCCGACGACCCCGGCACCTACCGCGCCGCGGGGCTCGACGCCGACTCGGTCGCCGACGTGGTGCAGCACGTGCGTGTGCCCGACGACGAGCGCGGTCGCGCCCTCGTGACGCACCGCGACGTCGCACGCGTGGTGCTCACCGGCTCGATCGAGACCGCGCGCCTCTTCGCGCGCTGGCGCCCGGAGCGTCCGGTGCTCGCCGAGACGTCGGGCAAGAACGCGCTCGTGATCACGCCGTCCGCCGACGTCGACCTGGCGGTCGCCGACCTCGTGCGCTCGGCGTTCGGGCACGCCGGGCAGAAGTGCTCCGCCGCGTCGCTCGCGATCCTCGTCGGCTCGGCCGGCGACCCGGGCACCGGGACGGGTCGACGCGTGCGGCGCCAGCTCGTCGACGCGGTCCGCTCGCTCGCCGTGGGTCCCGCCACGGACCTCGCGACGACGACGGGACCGCTCACCGGACCGGCGTCGGGCAAGCTGCTGGACGCGCTCACCACGCTCGGCGCCGGGGAGTCGTGGCTCGTGCGCCCCCGCTGCCTCGACGCAGGCGAGGACGGGACGGGGCGCCTGTGGACGCCCGGGCTCAAGCAGGGCGTGCGGCCGGGCTCGTCCTTCCACCTCACGGAGTACTTCGGTCCGGTGCTCGGCATCATGACCGCCGCGACCCTCGACGAGGCGATCGCGCTGCAGGACGCCGTGCCGTTCGGTCTCACCGGCGGGATCCACAGCCTCGACGACGACGAGGTCGCGCGGTGGCTCGACGCCGTGCACGTGGGCAACGCCTCCGTGAACCGGCACATCACGGGCGCGATCGTCCAGCGGCAGCCGTTCGGCGGGTGGAAGCAGTCGTCGGTCGGCCCGGGTGCGAAGGCGGGTGGGCCGAACTACGTCGCACAGCTCGGGCGGTGGTCCGACGACGCCGTGGTGCCGCCGCGCGACCGGTCACCCGCGCAGTGGCTCGCATGGGCGAAGGCCGACGACGCGCACTGGTGGCGACGCGAGTTCTCCGTCGAGCACGACCCGGCCGGGCTGCGCAGCGAGTCGAACGTGCTCCGCTACCGGCCCGTCGAGCTGCTCACCGTGCGGGTCGGCGCCGACGCCCTGCCCGTCGAGGTCGAGCGCGTGCTGCACGCGGCGCGCACGGCGGGCGTGCCGACGATCGTCGTGCCGGCGCCAGGTGCCCCGGGCACGCCAGGGCGGTGGACCGGGACGGACGACGCGCAGCTCGCCGCCGACGTCGCGGCCGGTCGGGTGCGCGGCCGGGTGCGCGTGATCGGGTCGGCGCCCGGGCTGCGCGAGGCGGCGGCGGAGCGCGTCGGAGAGGTGACGGTCCTGGACCACCCGGTCGTCGCGAGCGGGCGGCGCGAGCTGCTCACCGTGCTGGCCGAGCAGGCGGTGAGCCGCACCCGGCACCGGTACGGTCACGTCCGGGCGTCGGTCAGACCGACGCCCGCTCGACGAGCTCCGGGGCCAGCACGCGAGGGGTGAAGTCCTTGCTCCCGTTCGCGACGAGATCGAGCAGCATGTCGGTCGCGTCGCGCACCATGGTGATCATCGGGTTGCGCACGGTCGTGAGCGGGGGAGACGTCGTCGCCGCCGTCGCGAGGTCGTCGAACCCGACGACGGACACGTCCTGGGGCACCCGCCGCCCGTGCTGAGCGAGCACCCGCATCGCGCCCTCGGCCATGAGGTCGGACGCCGCGAAGAGCCCGTCGATGTCGGGGTGCTCGGCCAGGAGCCGTTCCATGGCGGCCGCACCCCCGGCGAGGGCGAAGTCCCCGGCCTCGACCGCGTCGTGCGCGATCCCCGCGGCGTCGAGCACCTCGTTCCACCCGGTGAGCCGGTCCACCCCGGCCGTCATGTCCTGCGGACCCGTGATGGTCGCGAGCCTGCGCCGGCCGGCCTCGACGAGTCGGCGTGCGGCGAGCCGTCCGCCCTCGACGTTGTCGACGTCGACGTACAGCAGGTCGGGCGTCGGGTGGAACGGTCTGCCGACGAACACGGCGGGCAGGCGAGTCGCGAGCAGCGCCTCCTCGAGCTCGTCGTCGCGGTGGTGCGACGCGACGATCGCGCCGTCGACGTGCCCGCTGCGCAGGTACCGCACGATCCGACCCGGCTGCTCGTCCGGCCGGGCGAAGAGCAGCACGAGCTGGAGGTCCGTGCCGCCGAGCGCCGCACTGACGCCACGCATGGTCCCCGCGAGGAACGGGTCGGTGAGGATGCGTTCGTCGGGCTCGGGCACGACGAGCGCGATCGAGTCGGTGCGTCGCGTCACGAGGGACCGCGCCGCGCGGTTCGGGGTGTAGCCGAGATCCGCGACGGCCGCGTCGACGGCGGCCTGAGCCTCCGGCGAGACGCGGTCGCCGCCGTTGATCGCGCGCGATGCCGTGGAGCGCGAGACGCCGGCCGTCCGGGCCACCTCGTCCAGCGTCGGTGCTGTGGTGGGAGAGCTCATGAGACCAGTATCCCGCCACCAGGGGTGACGGGCGGCATCGGTCATGGCCGCGTCGTGTCGTCCCGGGCCGGGATGACGTTGTCGCGGGCGACCGTCGCGTACCAGCGGCCGCTGGACTTGACGGTGCGCTCCTGGGTCTCGTAGTCCACCCGCACGATGCCGAACCGCTTCGTGTAGCCGAGCGCCCACTCGAAGTTGTCCAGGAGCGACCACGCGAAGTAGCCGCGGACGTCGGCCCCCGCGTCGATCGCGTCCTTCGTCGCGCGCAGGTGCCCGTCGATGAACGACAGCCGGTCCTGGTCGTCGACAGCGCCGTCGGGCCCGACGACGTCCGGGAACGCCGCACCGTTCTCCGTGACGTACATCGCGACGCCCCGGGGGCCCGTGTACTCCTCCTGCAGGCGCACGAGCAGGCGTGTGAGCCCCTCGGGCTGGACCTCCCAGCCCATGTCCGTCAGCGGCAGCCCGCGCGAGTGCGTGTGGACGCCGTCCGCCGCCGGGTGCGGGGAGGACGTCTCGCGGACCGGGGCCGCGTCGTCGGCCTCGCGCACGCCCTCGGGCCGTGTCCCACCGCCGCCCGACCCCGACTCCTGCGGGAGCGCGGAGACCGCACCACCGTTGTAGTAGTTCACGCCGAGCGTGTCGATCGGGGTGGAGATGATGTCGAGGTCGCCGTCCCGGACGTGGTCGAGCAGCCCGTAGGGCGCGACGTCCTCGAGGACGTCGGCCGGGTACTCGCCGCGCAGGATCGGGTCGAGGAAGATGCGGTTGAACTGGCCGTCGATGCGGCGGGCGGCGTCGACGTCGGCCGGGTCGGCCGGATCGACCGGGTCCGCGACCGTGAAGTTGAGCGTGAGTCCCAGGTTCGCGGCCGGCGCGCGCTCGCGCAGCGCCTGGATGCCGAGCCCGTGGGCGAGCATGAGGTGGTGAGCGGCAGCCAGGCCGTCGGGCCGCGACTGCCGACCCGGTGCGTGCACGCCGGCGGTGTACCCGAGGAACGCCGAGCACCACGGCTCGTTGAGCGTGGTCCAGACCCCGACACGGTCGCCCAGCGCCTCGTGCATGGTCACGGCGTACTCCGCGAACCGGTAGGCCGTGTCGCGGTTGGTCCACCCGCCGGCCTCCTCGAGCGCCTGCGGCAGGTCCCAGTGGTAGAGCGTGAGCCACGGCAGGAGGTCCGCCGACAGCAGCTCGTCGACGAGGCGGTCGTAGAACGCGAGCCCGGCGGGGTTCACGGCCCCGCCGTCCGGGTGCACGCGTGCCCACGAGGTCGAGAACCGGTACGCACCGAGGTGCAGGTCACGCATGAGCGCGACGTCCTCGCGGTACCGGTGGTAGTGGTCGCACGCGTCCGTGCCGTCGTCGCCGTTGATCACCGCGCCGGGGATCGTGCTGAACGTGTCCCAGATGGAGTCGCGCCGACCGTCGGTGCGGGCCGCACCCTCTACCTGGTAGGCGGCGGTCGCCGTGCCCCACAGGAAGCCCTGGGGCATCTCGACGCGACCCGTGGCCGTGTCGGGGTTCGGGGCGAGAGGTGCGGTGGGGACGAAGAGGCTCATGGGTGGGTCCTTCCCAGGTCGGAGGGGCGGGTGCTGGTCGTCCCGTGCGGCGTGCGAGGGTACGGCTGGAGCGGCGTGCGACCGGTCAGCCCTTGACAGCGCCCTGCATGATGCCGGCGACCAGCTGGCGCCCGACGAAGATGAACAGCACGATCAGGGGCAGGGTGACGAGGAAGACGCCCGCCATGACGAGCGAGTAGTCCACGAAGTAGTTCGCCTGCAGCGACCGGATGACGAGGGGCAACGTCGGATTGTTCTGACTCAGCACGATCGACGGCCAGAAGAAGTTCGTCCACTGCATCACGAAGGTGAACAGTGCCAGCATCGCCGCGGCCGGCCGGGCCGCGGGCAGGGCGATGGACCAGAACGTGCGGAACATGGACGCGCCGTCGACGCGTGCCGCCTCGATCAGCTCGAAGGGCAGCGCCTCCTCGAGGTACTGGGTCATCCAGAACACGCCGAAGGCCGTGACGAGGGCAGGCACGATCACCGCCTGGACCTTGCCGATCCAGCCGAGCTCCGACATGAGGATGAACAACGGGACCACGCCGAGCTGGGTCGGGACCGCCATCGTCGCGATGACGAACACGAGGAGCGGCCGGCGTCCCCGGAACCGCAGCTTGGAGAATGCGTACCCGGCCAGCGTCGCGAAGAACACGGTGGTGACCGCGGTGACCACGGAGATGATCACCGAGTTCGCGAACGCCTTCCAGAAGTTGATCGCGGTCGAGTTGATGATGTCCGAGAACCGTTCGAACAGGCTCATGTCGGGGAACAGCTGGGGGAGCGCGTTGCGCGAGATCTCCTCGGGTGTCGACGACCCCAGCACCAGCGTGTAGTACAGCGGGAAGATCGCCAGGAGCAGCGTGATGCCGAGGAAGGTGTAGGTGACCCAGCCGGGTCGGCGCGAGTAGCCGCCGGTGGACCTGCGGCGCCTGCGGCGCGCCGCGGCGTGCGCAGCACCAGGACCTGCGGTCTGGGCGATGACGGGGACAGAGGTCACGATGCGCTCCCGGAGTCGTTCGAGCGGTCGTCGGAGCGGTCGCGGGTGCCGGGCTCGCCCTCGGCACGGGCGGCCGTGGCGGCGGTCGGCGGAGCGGCAGCGCTCGCCACGAGGGCGGTACGCGCCCGACGCCGTGCGGCACGTGCACGGGCACGCTCCTGCCGCGGTACGCGCGGCCCCGACGTCGAGATGCTGCGCGTGATGAAGAAGTTGACCATCCCGATGACGAGGATCAGGAGGAACAGGAGCCAGGCGACCGCGGCGGCGCGGCCGAAGTTGCCCTGGTTGCCCCATCCGACGTCGTACAGGTAGAGCACGGTCGTCATGTACTGCCGGTCCGCGCCCCCGAGGCCGCCGGCGTCGAACATGCGCGGCTCGTCGAAGATCTGCAGGCCGCCGATGGTCGACGTGATGACCACGAAGATGATGGTCGCGCGGATCTGCGGGACCGTCACGGAGAAGAACTGGCGGGCGCGTCCTGCGCCGTCGATGATCGCGGCCTCGTAGAGCTCGCGCGGCACGGCCTGCATGGCGGCGAGGAAGATCAGGGCGTTGTACCCGGTCCAGCGGAAGTTCACCATGCCGGCGATCGCGGTATGGCTCGCGAGCGTGCTCGCGTGCCAGCGGATCGGGTCGATCCCGACCAGGCCGAGCATCTCGTTGATCAGGCCGTACTGGTCGGCGAAGAGGCGGCTGAAGATCATCGAGATCGCGACCGGTGCGACGACGTAGGGCAGCAGCACACCCATGCGCCAGAACGTCGCGGAACGCAGGTTCTGGTCGAGGAACGCGGCGAGGGTGATCGCGATGATCACCTGCGGCACGGACGAGAGCAGGAAGATCGAGAGGGTGTTGCGCAGCGACTTCCAGAACGTGGGCTGCGCGAGCACGTCGCTGAAGTTCTGCAGGCCGACGAAGTCGCCCTGGCCGCCCAGCAGGCTCCACTCGTGCACCGAGACCACGGCGGTGTAGGCGAGCGGGAAGAGGCCGGTGACGGCGAAGAGGATGAAGAACGGCGAGATGAAGAGGTAGGGGGAGAGCTTCACGTCCCAGCGGCTCATGCGCTGGGAGAAGCCCACCCGTCGTGGGGTCCGCTCGGGCGGCCCGTCGACGCCCCGGTCGGGTTGCGTGGGTGAGAGGACGGCCATGGCTCTTCCTGGGAGGTTCGACGTCGGTCAGGCGTGCAGCGGCGAGGTCCGCGGCACGAGCGGTCCCGCCCCGGCCGTGCCGCCGGCACGGACGGGGCGGGACCTGGTGCGTCAGCTCAGGCCGAGGTCCTTGAAGCCCTGGACGGCCTTGTCCCACGACTGCTGGGCGTCGTCGGTCTTCTCGACGTCCACGCGCGTGATCGCGTCCTGGACCTGCTGGTGGATCGAGAAGTAGTTCGCGCCCTTGAAGGGAGCCTCGCCGATGACCTGCGCGCGGTTGGTGAAGATCTCACCGGCCGGTGCGTCGTTGAAGAACTCGTTGGTGAACGCCATCACGGCGTCCGACTCCTGCGCCTCGATCTGCGACGGGAAGGTCCCGGCGTTCTCGAACGCGGTGGTCTGCTGGGCGGGGTCGGTCAGCCAGGCCGCGAGCTCCTTGGCCGCGTCGGTGTTCGCGCCGTTCGCGGGGACGGTCAGGAACGAACCGCCCCAGTTGCCGCCGCCACCGGGGAAGACGTCCGCGATGTTCCAGCCGTCGATCCCGCCGGAGCGCTCCTCGATGGGGCCCATCATCCACGCCGGGCACAGCATGGTCGCGAAACCGTCGTTCTGGAACGCCGCGTCCCAGTCACCGGTCCACTGCTCCGCACCCGCGGACAGGCCGTTGTCGACCGACTGCGTGAGGACCTCGTTGTAGAGGTCCTGGACGTCCGTGTTGGTCGCGAGGTCCTTGGGGGTCCCGTCCGACTCCTCGTACGCGTTCGGCAGCTGGTTGATCATGCCCTGGAACGTCGCACCGGCGGAGTCGTACCACGGCGTGCCGCTGGCGTCCGTGAACTCCTTGCCGACGCTGAAGTACTCGTCCCACGTCGCGTCCTCGCCGCCCAGCAGCTCTGCGACCTCGGCGGGGTCTGTCGGCAGGCCGCCGGCCTCGAACAGGTCCTGGCGGTAGCAGATGGCCTCGGGGCCGATGTCCGTCCCGTAGCCGATGAGCACGCCGTCGGTCGTCGTGGCCTGCTGGACCTTCCAGTCCACCCACCGGCCGTCGAGAGCCGGGTCGGTCAGGTCCACGAACTTGTCGGGGTACTCCATGAGCTCGGGCAGCCAGTCGACCTCGATGGCCTCGATGTCGGCCAGGCCCTCTCCGCCCGCGGCGAGCTTGGTCGTGAGGTTGGTGCGTGCGTCGCCGGACTCGGCGGCCTTGGTCTGCTCGACCGTCACGTTCGGGTGCTCGTCGGTGTAGGAGGCGAGGAGCTCGTCGGAGTAGCCGAAGTCGTTGAACGTCGCGACGGTGAGGGTGATCGGCTCGTCGCTGTCGCCGCCGCCACCTCCGCCGTCCGAGTCGTCTCCGGAGTCTCCGGAGCATGCGGTCAAAGTCAGGGTGATGGCCGCGAGGCCCGCGGTGGCGACGATCGCCTTGCGGGACCGGCGGGTCGTTCGAGTGCTGCTCAGCACGATGACTCCCTTGTCGGTGGGACGAAGTGGCAGCGCTCCCATCACCAGAGATGGTAGCGCTTCCACGAGGTGTGACGATGGTGCTCGCGCCCCTGGTGGGATGTCAAGGGGTGGGTCGGGCCGGGTGTGGTGTGGTCGCGCTCCCATACCGGCATACACGCTGGTCAGAGGGCATATCGGGGACGATCGGCCGCACTCCTGGGTGCTGAATTGTTACCGCTTCGAGACCGCTGCGTGATGCGTCGTGACGCCCGACCCGGAACGGGGTGGCGAGGTCGGTCCCGCGCCGACCGGCTCCTCAGCCCGCGAGCCAGTGCTGCCCGGCGGCCTCTTCCGCGGACAGGGCGGCCCGGACCGCCGTCGCCGCCGCGTCCTCGATCGCGCTCGCGAACAGCGGGAGCGACGCTCGCACCTCTCCGTCGTACTCCTGCACGGTCGACGGCGCGTCCGAGCCCGGATCGCTGTCGGAGGCGAGGGTCACGGTCCCGGTGAGCCGCACCGGCGCTCCGGTGATCTCGAGGGAGACCGTCCCCCGGCGGACGCCGTCGTGCTCCGGCTCCCACGCCTCGACCTGACGGATCTCGAGCCGGCTGCCGACGAACGGCCGTGCCTGGGCGGGGATCTGGCCCGACGGCAGGGTGCGCCGCACCGTGACGGTGAACCCGTGGTCCGGCGTCCCGGTGACGTCGACCTGCATCACCTCGGAGCCGGACCCCCCGGAACGCTCGGCGCGCCAGCGCACGAAGGCCTCGTCGGCGAGCACCTGGCCGACCCGCGAGACGCTCGCCGGGTAGCGTTGCTCGACGCGCAGGTGCACGGGTTGCCTCCTGGACTCGGACGGGATGGCGGACCGGGCGCGGTGCGGACGCGCCGTTCTCCCGGGACTCTACCGGCCCGTCTAGGCTGGGCGCGTGTCTGCCATGAGTGACCTCATCTCCCGCCACGCCGATCTCAGCCCCTCGGACAACGAGCGGCTGCACCTGCTCGTCGGGGACTGGCAGGTGGTCTCCGACCTGGCGTTCGCCGACCTCGTGCTGTGGCTGCCGACGGCGGACGGCAACTTCGTCGCGCTCTCGCAGTGCCGCCCGTCGACCGGGGCGACGGTCCACTACGACGACATCGTCGGCTCGTTGGCCCCCGACGGCCAGCGGCCCCAGCTCGCGCGTGCGATGAGCGAGGTCCGCCCGCAGCGCTCGCGCGAGCCCCGGTGGTTCGGCGCGTACGCCGTGCGCGAGGAAGCCGTCCCCGTCGTCCACCAGGGCCGCCCGATCGCGGTCGTGGCACGGCAGACCAACCTCGGCAGCGGGCGCACGCCGAGCCGCCTCGAGCTGAACTACGTCGAGGCCGCCGACGACATCATCGCGATGATCTCGCGCGGCGAGTTCCCGTTCCCGAACGCCGCGACCGGTCCGCGCCGCGGCGCGCCGCGCGTCGGCGACGGGCTGATCCGCCTGAACTCCGAGGGCGAGGTCCTGTACGCGAGCCCGAACGCGCTGAGCTGCTTCCACCGGCTCGGCGTCATCGGACCGCTCGTCGGGCGGTCGCTGGTCGAGGTGACCGCAGACCTCGTGGAGCACGAGAAGCCGGTCGACGAGTCGCTGCCGCTCGTCGTCATGGGCCGCGCGCCGTGGCGCACCGAGCTCGAGGCGCACCGCGTGTCCCTCTCGCTGCGTGCGCTGCCCCTGACGGAGTCGGGCCAGCGGATCGGCGCCGTGCTGCTGTGCCGCGACGTCTCGGAGCTCCGCCGGCGCGAGCGCGACCTCATCACCAAGGACGCGACGATCCGCGAGATCCACCACCGCGTGAAGAACAACCTGCAGACCGTCGCGGCACTGCTGCGCCTGCAGGCTCGGCGCATGGACGTCCCGGAGGCGCGGGCCGCCCTCGAGGAGGCGATGCGCCGGGTGGCCACCATCGCCCTCGTGCACGAGAGCCTGTCCCAGACCCTCGACGAGGAGGTCGAGTTCGACGACATGGTCGGGCGCGCGCTGCGCCTCGCGGCCGACGTCGCGTCGGCGGACACGAGCGTGCGGACGGTGCGGACCGGATCGTTCGGCCTGGTGCCGGCGGAGGACGCCACGCCGCTGGCCCTCGTGCTGACCGAGCTCGTCACCAACGCCGTCGAGCACGGGCTCGCGAAGAGCGGTGGCGGCACCGTCGAGGTCGCGGTCGAGCGGGACGGCTCCGCGGTGCGGATCGTCGTCGCGGACGACGGCGTGGGGATGCCCGAGGGCGGCGTGGCCCATGCAGGTCGGGTCGCGACCAGCGGCCTCGGGTCGCAGATCGTGCAGACCCTGGTCACCAACGAGCTCCGGGGGACCATCGAATGGGGCCCTCGCGACGGCGGCGGGACGCAGGTCGCGCTCGAGATCGCCCTGCGCGACGGCGGGTCGTCCCGCGTGCCCTGACGACGCGGGGCACGAACGGCGTCGGGCACGAACGACGTCGGGCCGCCACCCCGGGAGGGTGACGGCCCGACGAGCGGGTGCGTGGCGTCAGCCGGCGCGGCGGGCGCGGGCGGTGCGGCGCTTGAGCGCGCGGCGCTCGTCCTCGGACAGCCCGCCCCAGACACCGGCGTCCTGGTTGGACTCGATGGCCCACTTCAGGCAGGTGTCGACGACGTCGCAGCGACGGCACACGGCCTTCGCCTCGTCGATCTGGAGGAGGGCGGGTCCGGTGTTCCCGATCGGGAAGAACAGCTCCGGGTCTTCGTCCAGGCAGGCTGCGCGGTGGCGCCAGTCCATGTGTCACTCCTTGGCACGAGAGAGGGAGTCCGACTCGGGGGCGGGATGCAGCGACGCCGTCGACCAGGATGGTGCCGACAGGATCGCCCGTTCCGACGCAGGCCGGGTGCGGACAGAGGGGGTGATTGATGCTTGAACCAGGTTCACACCTCGTGAAGGTGAGCACAAGGGGTTACGGGGAAGTTTCCTCCACATGAATCGTGAGGTCTTCGTCACAAGAGCGTGAAACCCCAGGTCGCGGCGTACCCTGGGTGATCGTGCCTCGTCCCGTGCCTGATCCTTCGCACGAGCCGGTGCCGCCCGCAGGCGGTTCCGGCTCCCGTCCGCCCGCTCTGCTCGCGCTCGTCGTGGGCGTCGGGGTGGAGGTGCTCGCGCTCGTGGGCGGGGCCCTCGTCGTTCTCGTCGAGCTCGCCTCCGGTGGCTCGCTGTCCGTCGGCGTGAGCGTGTTCCTCGTCCTGTTCGGCCTCGGGATCGCTGCCGTCCTGGCGGCGAGCGTCCGCGGACTGCTGCGCGGGCAGCGCTGGGCACGGTCGCCGGTGGCGACGTGGCAGATCCTGCAGGTCGTGGTGGCGATCAGCTCGCTGCAGGCCGGTGCCTCGGTGTGGCCCGTCGTCGCCCTCGTCCTCGCGGTGACGATCGTCGTGCTGCTCATGCTCCGGCCGGTCGTGGCGGCGACGACTCCCGACGCCCGGCCCCAGGGCTGAACGAGTCCACGAGCGCCACCTGCAGGGGGCGGGCCCGGGGCCCGCGCACGAGCACGCCGCGACCCGCTCGGGTGCGTCCCGGGTCCGCGAGCCGTTCGAGCGGGTGCCCGAACACGTCCGAGCTGCCGCGTTCGGCCGGACCGAGCACCACGCCGTTCCGCGCGGACCGGAGCTCCGCGAGCGGACCGCGCAGCGCGGTGGCGGCCGCCGCGGTGGTCGACGAGGCGACCAGGCGCAGCCCGTCGCGGCACAGTGCCGCGAGCCGGTCGCCCTCCACCAGGCACAGCTGCGCGAGCTGGTCGAGGTCGTCGATCACCACCACAGCCGGGCCGACCCCTGTCCCCGGCATCGCGGGCCGGGCGGAGAGCAGGTCGAGGAAGGCTCCGACGTCGGTGGGGGAGTAGCGGGTCAGGCGCGGCACGTCGTCGGGCGCGGAGGCCGGGACCCGGCGGTCCCGGGCGGCGATCCCGGCGAGCGAGCCGCGGTCCGCGAGCCGGTCCACGATCAGTCGCAGCGTGGCCGAGCGGCCGCTCCCGGGCGGGCCGGCGACGAGCGCACCGTCCTCCAGGTCCAGCGCGAGGACAGCGCCGTCGTCGCCGCCGCGTCCCAGCGGCACGAGCAGGTGGCCCGTCGTCGGGGCGGCCGCGTCGGGTGCACCCAGGTCGGCCACGGCCACGTGGTCGGGCACCGGCGCCACCCGCGTGGGACGGTCGGTCGTCGGCACCCGCGGTGCGCCGCCGGGGTGGGCGCCACGACCGGGCGCGGGGCCGTCGGCGATCGCGACCTGGCACACGACCGGCTCGCCGCACCCGGTGAGCACGGCCCGGCCGGGAGGACCGCCCGTGCCGGCGAGCGCGCCGGGCACGCCGCGGGACACGTCGTCGTGCCGGTCGCGGGAGGACAGCACGACTCGCACCCCCACCTGCGCGTCCAGCCCGGCGACGCGTGCCCCCGAGCCCGCGACCGCCACGTGCACGCCGGGCGCCGCCAGGACGTCCGCGAGCGCGTCCGTCCCGACGGCTCCGGGCAGCGCGTCGAGCGCGGTCCGCAGGGCCTCGACGTCGTCCACGACGAGCAGCGTGGGGCGCGGCGAGCCGGGGTGCGGCAGTCCCGCGGGACGCCCCTGGCCGTCGTCGTGCCCGGCCAGCAGGCGGAGCAGCCGCACGACCCGGCGGGGATCCGAGCGCCCGACGACGGTGCCCATGCCCGGGTGCTGCGCGACGCGCGCGAGGGCAGGCCCGCCCACGACGTGGACGTGCCAGCCTCGGTCCAGGGCCGCGCGGGCGAGCGTGTGCAGGGTCGTGGTCCGTCCGGAGCGGGTCCGTCCCACGACCGCGAGGTGCCCGTCCGCGGGGTCCCAGCGAGCGACGTCGCGCCGCTGCTCGGCAGGGAGGTCCGCGAGGCCGAACGGGAGTCCCGCGGCGGCGGACCCCGCGTCGGGGAGGTCCGCCGTCCCGACGCGCTCGGGCAGGGCGGGCAGCCACGGCGGAGCGGGGGTCGGCGAGCCGGTGCGCCGTGCCACCTCCTGCGCGACCCGGACCACCGCCGCCGGGTCGTCGGCGTCCACCGTGCCGTCCGGGGGTCCCTCGGGAGGGTCGTCCAGAGGCGCGGCCCGTCGCCCCGCCGCGCCCCACGGCGGGGCGAGAGCTGCGCCGACGGGCGCGCCGCGCCGCCGCCACGGTGCGCTGGTGCGCGCGCACTGCAGCGCGACCGGCGGCGCGGCGCCGATGCGCAGGATCGCGCGACCGGGCACGCCGGCGGGGATGCGGGCCGCGAGCGGCGAGTCGACGACGTCCAGCGAGTCGGCCGGGTCCACGACGCGCAGCGCGAGCCGGGCCGAGATGTTCGCCCGCACGTCGGTGCTGACGGCGCCGGCCGGACGCTGCGTCGCGAGCACGAGGTGGACGCCCAGCGCGCGCCCCTGGGCGGCGACCCGCAGCAGGCCCGGCAGGAACTCGGGCAGGTCGTCGGCGAGCGCGCGGAACTCGTCGATGACCACGACGAGCCGCGGCATCGTGCCTGCCGGGAGGTCGGACAGGTCGCTCACTCCCGCCGCGGCGAGGACGCGCTCTCGACGGTGCAGCTCGGCGCGCAGCCCTGCGAGCGCGCGCCCGGCCAGGCCCGGCTCGAGGTCGGTGACCCGGCCCGCGACGTGCGGCAGGTCGCCGCACGCCCCGAAGCTCGTGCCGCCCTTGAAGTCCACGAGCGCGAGCGCGAGGTCCGTCGGTGAGCGGGTCAGCGCGAGCCCGGTCACGAGGGTCTGCAGCAGCTCGGACTTGCCCGCGCCGGTGGTCCCCGCGACGAGCACGTGCGGGCCGTCGGCCACGAGGTCGAGCACCACGGGCAGGCCGTCCGCGCCCGTCCCGAGCACCACCGGCAAGGAGCGCGGGTCGGGCGCCGGACTCCACCGGGCGGCGAGCCAGTCCGCCGCCCCGGAGCTGCCCGAGGGCGCGTCGAGCAGCACCGCGAGGGACACCTCGTCCGGGAGCGTGGGTGCCGCGGGGTCGCACGCGCCGGCCACGGGCAGCGCTCCGGGGCCGGCGTCACCGAGGGTGCCGCGGTGGTGGGCGGCCGCGAGGTGGCGCGCGACGGTGTCGGCCCACCGCGCGCCGACGCCGACGACCGGCGCCGCGTGCACCCCGTCGGTCCCCGTGCGGGACGACGCGGTGCGGGTCGCGACGACGACCGTGCGGCACCAGGCGGGGACGTCCGTCGCGCGCGTGGCCAGCAGGACGAGACGCGTCCCGCCCGGGCCCAGCCGCTGCCAGGCTGCCGCGAGCTCGGCGGCGGGCACCGTCGACGGTCCGAGCGCGCCGCTTGCCGGGCCGCAGGTCCGGGTGTCGACGACGAGGACGTCGGCGCGCTCGACGTCGTCGAGCGTCGCGACCGCCCGCGCACCCGGGATCCACCGGCACCAGGACCACTCCGCGGCGGCCGTGCACCGCACGACGGGGACGGAACCGTCGAGGAGGAGCTCGGCGACCACGGCGCGCGCGAGCGCCGTGGCGGGCTCGCGGTCGCAGCGGCCGCGCGGACCCGCGGGAGCACCCACGACGGCGACGCACCCGTCGGGGAGCCCGCGGGAGGGATCGTCGTGCGGGTCGTGCGGGTCGTGCGGGTCGTGCCCGTCGTCGCCCGAGGTGAGCAGGCGCCGTGCCGACGGTCCCGCGTCGTCGCGCGGCCCGCCCGGGCGCCTGCGGTGCGCGCCGCCGGGAGCGAGATGGGCGACGACGGCGCGTGTCGCGACGTCGGCCGGGCGCGGGCGCAGCGGGTCCCCCGCTGTGCCACCGAGGGCTGCCGACGTGACCCCGTCGGTGGGACCGGGCGGTCCGGGGTCGTGCCCCGTCGATCCACGACGACGGCGTGAGCGCGCGAGCGCCGGCACGAGGAGCCCGAGCGGCCCGGCGACCGCGAGGAGCGCGTAGAGCGGGTTGCCGAGCGCGACGGCGAGCGCGACGGACGCGACGGCCGGGACGAGCACCATGGGCAGCGCGGCGGCGAGGCCGCGTCCCTGGGCGGGCGCCCGGTCGTCGGGACGTGGGTCCCGACCGTCGCCCGTCCCCAGCGGGGGACGGGGACGCAGGGCGTACGTGGTGACGCCACAGCTCAGCTCGACGCCCGCCCGCCACGAGACGGGCCACGGCGCGACGATCCGACGCGGCCGTCGGCGGCTGCCCGCCCGCCGACGTCGGGCCCCGCGCGGGACGCGCACGCGGAACCTGCCGCGGGAGGAGGCCAGGTGCACGTCCAGCGCGTCGACCCGTGCCCGGCAGCGCGGCCCGGTCCCGACGGGCACGAGCCGTCCGGCCTCCGGCCCCGTGAGGACGGCGACGTGCCAGGGAGAGGTCAGCACGTCCGCCAGGGCCCCCTCGTCGTTCCGGTCCGCGTCACGGTGCGGGCGTCGCCCGGCACGTGCGGTCGTGAGGGTCGCACCGGGCAGCAGCGGGTAGGTGCCGCACCGGTGCTCGTCGTCGACGACGACCCCGTCCACGCACAGGGCCGCGGTGAGCAGCTCGGGCCGGCACGTCAGCCGTGCGAGGGCTGCGCGCGCATCCCCCAGCCGCGTGCCGGGCACCAGCAGCACGTCGATCTCCGGGTGGACCGTGACGCGCAGCGTGGCGGTCCCGCGGGCGGGGAGGGCGGAGGGCGTCGCGGTGGGCAGCACGGGTCGATCCTGTCGTGGTCGAACCGTCGCGTGCGCAGGGACGGGCGCGCCCCTGTGGAGGATCCACAGGGGCGCGCGGGGTGTGGTCGACCGTGGCGTCAGTCCACGGCGAGCGCCGCGACCGGGGAGGTGCGGGCGGCCGTGCGCCCGGGCACCACGGACGCCAGGAACCCGGCGGCGAGCGCGACGACCAGGACGATCGCCACGTCGCGCCACGGCACGGCGAACGACACGTCCCCCAGGAGGCTCAGCGCGGTGGCCGCGCCCGCCCACCCGTAGACGACGCCCAGCGCGATCCCGAGCACGGCGCCGACCCCGGCGATGAGCATGCCCTCCATCGCGAGCAGCCACCGCAGGCGGCGCCGGCTCAGCCCGATCGCGCGCAGCGTCGCCGACTCGCGACGACGCTCGATGACGGACAGCGAGAGCGTGTTCGCCACGCCGATGAGCGCGATCACGACGGCGACCCCCAGCAGGCCGACGACGACCGCGAGCATCGTGTCGACGACGCTCTGCATCGCCGCGCGCTCCACGACCGCGCCCACGACCTCGACGGGTGTGCCGGACTCGGCGACGGCGTCCTGGACCGCCGCCACGACGTCCGTGTCGGACGGGTCGTCGACGGACACCCACAGCCGGGTGGTCGTCGCGTCCGGGGCGAGCGCGCGCGCGTCCTGCGTGGTGAGCAGGCTCGTCTCGGAGCTGCCGAGGGCGACCACGACGTCGAGCGTCTGGCCGTCCGGGCCCGTGAGCCGGGTCGTCTCCCCGACCCGGAGACCCGCGTTCTGCAGCTCTCCCTCGGGGACCAGGAGGGTGCCGGGCTCGAGGCCGGCGATCGTGTCGGGCGAGCGTACGACGCCGGCGGCCTCCGTCGGGTCGACGGCCGTCGGTGCCAGCCCCCAGCCGTCCGGCAGCTCGGCGTACAGGTCCGTCGCGGGCACGACGTCGTCGACGCCCTCGACCGCCGTCACGGCGGCGACGACGTCCTGCGGCACGGTGCCGTCGGCGCCGTTCCCGATCACCATGACGTCGACGGGGTACTGGTCGTCGAGCGCGGCGCTCAGGCTCGTGCGCGCGCTCGCCGCACCGGTGGACATCATCGCCACGAGCGTGACCCCGATGAGCAGCGCGGTGCTCGTCGCCGTGGTGCGACGCGGGTTGCGCAGCGTGTTCGCCGTCGCCAGCCGCGCCGTCGGGCCGGTGCGGGCGAGCAGCCGCCCCACGACCCCCACGACGCGCGGCAGCCAGAACACGGCGCCGAGCACCACACCGACGAACGACAGCGCGCCGCCGAGCACGCCCGCGAGCAGCCCGACGTCGGGCGACCCGCTCATGCCGAGCGCGACGCCGCCGGCGAGCAGCGCGAACCCGCCGACCGTGAGCAGCAGGGAGAGCACGAGCCGCACGCGTCCCGCGCCCGAGCCCGCGCGCGGGGCGTCGGCGGGGCGCAGGGCCTCGAGCGGCGAGACGCGCGTCGCGGCGCGCGCGGGGGCGAACGACGCGAGGACCGTCACGAAGGTCCCGACCAGCACCGGCACGAGGACCACGGCGGGCGTGATCGTCACCGTCGTGGGGAGCGGGACGCCGAGGTCGGCGCCCCGCGCGACGAGGAGCGCGACCTGGACGAGCCCCGCGCCGACGACGAGGCCGGCGAGCGACGACAGCACGCCGAGGATCGTCGCCTCGGTCAGCACCGAGCGGGCGAGCTGGCGGCGGTTCGCGCCGACCGCCCGCAGCAGCGCGAGGGTGCGCGTGCGCTGGGCGACGAGCACCTGGAACGTGTTCGCGATGACGAGCGCGGCGACGACGAGGGCGACGGCGGCGAACGCGAGGATCACGTACGTGAAGACCTCCTCGCCGCCGGTCTGGGCCGCGGCGGCCTCCTGCGCGTACTCGTCCGGTGTCTGGGCGGTCGCGTCCTGCGGGGAGGCCGCGAGCAGGTCCGCGCGCACCGCCTCGAGCGACGCGTCGTCGTCGAGCGCGACCATGACGGCGGGCGCCGTGCCGTCGTCCCCCTCCTCCTCGGCCCACGTCGCGGCGTCCTGCGCGGACACGACCGCGGCACCGCCCATCTGCGCGTACGCGCCGTACGGGTCGTCGAGCGTCCCGACGACCGTGAGCTCGTCGCGCACCTCCTCGGCGTCGGCCTCCGGGTCGGTCTCGTCCCACACGTAGCGCACGTTCGCGACCTCGTCGCCGAGGGCCAGTCCCAGACGATCGGCGACGTCCTGCGGGACGGCGATCTGTCCCGGCCCGCTCGGCAGGGCACCCTCGACGACCTCGAGCGGGTCGAACCGCGGGTCCGACGGAGCGGGCACCGCCATCTGGTACACGGTCCGGCTGCCCGCCTCCAGCGCGACGGACGTCGCCGTGACCGGCTCGGCCGCGGCGACGCCGTCGACCGCGCGGATCGCGTCCGCGTCCTGCGGTGCGAACGCCTGGGGGCCACCCATGACCAGGTCGGAGTCGGCGAACCGGGCGGCGATCGCGTCGTTCGTCGTCCGGGTCAGGACCCCGCCCGCCAGGAGCGTGGCCGCGACGAACGCGGTCCCGATGAGGATCGCGACGCCGGCCGCCGCGAGGCGTCCCGTGCTGCGGCGCATCTGCGCCAGGGTGAGGCGGAGCATCAGGCGCGCACCGCCTTGTCGGACCGGTCGCCGTCGGGCAGCTCGAGCGTGCGCAGCGCGTCGAGACCGGCCAGGACGGACTCCGGCGTCGGGTCGGCGATGTCGCCGGCGATACGGCCGTCCGCGATCAGGACGACGCGGTCCGCGTACGCGGCGGCCGTCGGGTCGTGGGTGACCATGATGATCGTGCGGCTCAGCTCGCGGACGCTGCGGCGCAGGAAGCTCAGCACCTCGGCCCCCGAGCGGGAGTCGAGGTTGCCGGTCGGCTCGTCGGCGAACACGACGTCGGGCTGGGCGATGAGCGCGCGGGCGATGGCGACGCGCTGCTGCTGGCCGCCGGAGAGCTCGGACGGGCGGTGCTCGAGGCGTGCGCCGAGGCCCAGGGTGCGCACGAGCGTGTCGAGCCACGCGGTGTCGACCGTCCTGCCCGCGAGCTCGACCGGCAGCGTGATGTTCTGCTTCGCCGTGAACATCGGCAGGAGGTTGAACGACTGGAACACGAACCCGACGCGGTCGCGGCGCAGTCGTGTCAGGTCGTCGTCGCCGAGGCCCGTGACCTCGGTCCCGCCGACGAACGCGTGCCCGCCCGTGGCGGTGTCGAGCCCGGCGAGCAGGTGCATGAGCGTCGACTTGCCCGAGCCGGACGGGCCCATGATCGCGGTGAAGTGGCCCTGCTCGAAGTCGACGTCGACACCGTCGAGCGCGTGGACCGCAGCCTCGCCCGTGCCGTAGGTCTTGCGCAGCGAGCGGGCGCGCACCGCGGGCGGGCCGGCCGCCGGCGTGCCCGCGGCGTCGGCGGGGTCCGCGGGGTCGAGGGGTCGGTACACGGTCGTGTCCACGTCGTCTCCAGCTGGGGTCTGCGGGTCGGGTTGCGGTGAGTGATCGGTGCGGCTCGACGGCGTCCGCCGTCGGGCCGGTCTGCCGGGCTCGCCGACGACGCTACGGACACCCGCGCCGTGGCCGCGTCGGACGAGAGGGTGGCGTCCCTGGCCGGCAGATCATCCCGTGGTCGTACACCCCGTCATCCCACCCACGACCTGTCAGCACCGGGCTCACCGAGCGCTCGCGGCAGGGTCAGGTGCCCGGACGGACCAGGCCCGTCTCGTACGCCGTCACCACCGCCTGCACGCGGTCGCGTGCGCCGAGCTTCGCCAGGATGCGGCCGACGTGCGTCTTGACCGTCGCCTCGGCGACGAACAGGTCGCCCCCGATCTCCGTGTTCGAGCGCCCCCGGGCCATGAGCACGAGCACCTCCCGCTCGCGGTCCGTCAGCCCGGCGACCGCGGTGTGCGCGGGCGAGTCCTCGACGTCCTCGGCCGGGAGCACCGTGACCAGGTGCTCCAGCAGCCGCCGTGTGGACGACGGCGCGATCACCGCGTCGCCGCGGTGCACCGTGCGGATCGCCGCGAGCATCTCCTCGGGCGGCGCGTCCTTGAGCAGGAACCCGCTCGCGCCCGCGCGGATCGACTCGAGCACGTACTCGTCGAGGTCGAACGTCGTCAGCACGATCACCCGCGGCACGGGGGCGCCACCCCCACCGCCTGCCGCGTCCGCCGCGGCGGTGATGCGAGCGGTCGTCTGGAGCCCGTCGAGGTTCGGCATCCGCACGTCCATCAGCACGACGTCGACGGGGTGGTCCGCGAGCAGCCGCAGCGCCTGCAGCCCGTCCCCCGCCTCGAGCGTCACCTCGAGGTCCGGCTGGGAGTCGATGACCATGCGGAAGCCCGCGCGCACGAGCTGCTGGTCGTCGACGAGCGCGACGCGCACCGGCGCACCGGTGTCGACGGCGGGAGCGGGGAGGTTCTCGGTCATGGTGTCCTGTCGGTTCGGGCGTCGCCGGGCCCGGGCGGGCCGGTCGCAGACGTGGTGCCCGACGCCGCGGCGTCGGGTCCGGTCGTGGTGCTCGGTCCCGGGGGAGGGGGCGGCACCGAGGGCCGTGCGGACGGAGGCAGCGGGAGGTCCAGACGGACCCGGAAGCCCCCTCCCGGTCGTGGCCCGACGGACACGGTGCCGCCGAACAGCGCGGCACGCTCGCGCATCCCGAGCAGCCCGAAGCCCGCGGGGCGGTCCACGTCGGCGCTCGCTGCCGCGCCGCGGCCGTCGTCGTCCACGTCGAGCTCGAGCGTGCGCGCGCCCCAGCGCACGACGACCGTCACCGCAGGATCCGGGCCTGCGTGCTTGAGCACGTTGGTCAGCGCCTCCTGGCACACGCGGTAGACCGTCAGTCCGGCGCCGGGGGGCAGGGTGCGCGGCGTCCCGACGCGCACGAGGGAGACACGCAGCCCGCTCTGGCGGACCTGGACCACGAGGGTGTCGAGGTCTGCGGTGTCCGGCTGCGGCGCACGCGCGAGGGCGGCCGGCACCGTCGTCGGGGCACCCGGCAGCGGCGGTCCGGCGGACGGGCCGGCCCCGGCGCCGCGCGGCTCTTCGGCGCGCAGCACCCCCAGCAGCCGTCGCATGTCCGCGAGCGCGGCGCGCCCGGTCTCGGCCACGGTGGTCAGCGCTCGCTCTGCCGCCGCCGGGTCGGTCGCCGCGGCGTACCGACCGCCGTCGGCCTGCGCGATGACGACCGACAGCGAGTGGGCCACGATGTCGTGCATCTCGCGAGCGATGCGCGCACGCTCGGCGGCCGTGGCGATCTGCGCCTGCTGGTCGCGCTCGACCTCGAGCCGTTCGGCCCGGCCGACGAGCGCCGCGATCGTCTCGCGGCGCGAGCGCCGCACGAGGCCGAACGCCCACACGGCGAGGAACGTCGTCCCGCCGAGCGTGGTCGCGAAGAAGACCACGGCCGCGGCGGAACCGAGGTCTCCCGTCTCGACGCCGAGGGCGCCCCCGAGAGCGAGCGCGCCGACGAGGGAGGAGACGATCGCCGTGCGGTGCGCCCAGCGTGGCCCGTAGACGGTCACCGAGTACAGGGCGACCAGGACGGCCACGTCGGCAGGGAAGATCGTGACGAACCCGGCGAGCAGGTGGGCGAGCGCGACCGAGTACACCGCGACCGACGAGGCGACGGGGCGCACCCGGCGCCACGGGAGGGGGGCGAGCACCAGGACGGCCCACAGGCCGGCCCAGCCCCGGTCGTAGCCGACGGTGTCCACCGCGATCGACGCGGGCACGAGAACGGTCGCGCAGACCAGCGTCAGGGCGAGGTCCACCCCGAACCGGTGGGCGTCGGACCACTGCCCGAGCCGCTCGTACCATCCCATGCCGTCAGCCTAGGCAGAGCGGGTCACGAGCGCGTCAGCCCGGGGTCGCAGGGAGGCCTCGGAGGAATACGGCCAAAGTCGTACGGATGCCCTAGCATGAGCGAATGACCCACGTACTGCTAGCCGAGGACGACCCGGCAATTGCCGAACCTTTGGCCCGTGCGTTGACACGTGAGGGTTACGACGTGGTCGTCCAAGGAACTGGTCAAGGAGCCGTCGACGCCGCCGGTGCCGCCGACATCGTCGTCCTGGACCTCGGGCTGCCGGACATGGACGGTCTCGACGTGGCTCGAGAGATCCGTCACAAGGGCCTGACCACACCGGTGCTGGTGCTCACCGCGCGCGCGGACGAGGTCGACCTCGTCGTGGGCCTGGACGCCGGTGCGGACGACTACGTGACGAAGCCCTTCCGGCTGGCCGAGCTCCTCGCCCGCGTGCGGGCGCTGCTGCGCCGCAGCCACGGAGAACCCGGGGACGAGGAGGAGGTGGCGGCGCAGGACGTGCGTGTCGACGTCGCCGCGCACCGCGCCTTCCAGGGTGATCGCGAGCTGCACCTGACGACCAAGGAGTTCGAGCTGCTGCGCGTCCTCGTGGCCGGGGCGGGCTCCGTCGTCGGTCGCGACGTGCTGATGCGCGAGGTCTGGGGCTCCGAGCCCGTCGGGTCGACCAAGACGCTCGACATGCACGTGTCGTGGCTGCGTCGCAAGCTCGGCGACGACGCGAACGCGCCGCGCTACATCTCGACGGTCCGCGGGCTCGGCTTCCGCTTCGAGACCACGGAGAGCTGACCGCTCCGGTCGGCGAGCGCGGGGAGTCGAGGAGCAGCGTGCGTCGTCGGGTGCTGCAGGCGACGGTCGCGGCCGTCGCACTGGCGGTCGTCCTGCTGGGATTCCCTCTGGCTTTCTTCGGCGCGCAGTTCGTGCTGGACGGGGAGCGTGAGGACCTCGACGCCCGCGTCCAGCGCCTCGGTGCCAGCATCGACGGCAGGCTCGGGCGGGGCGAGGAGATCCCGGACTACCTCGTCGAGGACGCCGTCCAGCCGTCCAGCAGCGCCATCCCGGCCCACGTGTTCGTCCAGCTCCCCGACGGCACGCAGCTGCGCGCCGGCGAGGAGGTCACCGGCCAGGTCATCGAGCAGCCGTCGCGGACGGACACGAGCACCGTCGTCACGCTCACCATCTCCTACTGGGACGCGTACCTGCGGGCGTTGCAGATCGTGCTCCTCGTGGTCGCCGCGTCGATCGTCGCGTTCGCCGCGGGCATCGGCATGGCGGTCTGGCAGGCGAACCGCCTCTCCGCGCCGCTCGTGTACCTCGCGGCGTCGGCCGAGCAGATCGGGTCCGGTCAGGTGCGGCCCCGGCTCGAGCCGTCGGGCGTGGAGGAGATCGACCTCGTCGCCGCGGAGCTCGCGCGCAGCTCGGACCGCCTCGCGGGACGTCTCGCCGCGGAGCGTCAGTTCGCGGCGGACGCGTCGCACCAGCTGCGCACCCCGCTGACGGCCCTGAGCATGCGCCTCGAGGAGATCTCGATGGCGTCCGACGACGAGGCGGTCCAGGAGGAGGCGAGGATCTCGCTCGAGCAGGTCGAGCGGCTCGTCGGGGTCGTCGACGACCTGCTGTCGTCCTCGCGGCGTGCCCACGGCGGCACGACGGAGGCCGTCGACCTGCTGGAGGTCGTGCACCAGCAGGAGGAGGAGTGGGTCCCGACCTTCACCAAGGCGGGACGCTCGCTCGCCCTCGACATCCCGGCGCAGACCCGGGTGCTCGCGACGCCGGGCGCGCTCGCGCAGGTGCTCGCGACCCTCATCGAGAACTCGCTCAAGCACGGCGACGGCACGACGACGGTCCGGGCCCGTCCGTCCGGCACGAGCGGTGCCGTGGTGATCGAGGTGACGGACGAGGGTGCCGGGGTGCCGGACGACCTCGCGCCGCGGATCTTCGAGCGCGAGGTCACGTCGGGCGCGGGGACGGGCCTGGGGCTCTCCCTCGCGCGCGACCTGGCAGCGGCGGACGGCGGGCGGCTCGAGCTCGCGCAGCGCCGCCCGCCGGTCTTCGCGCTGTTCCTGGCGGGTGTGCCGAAGCGGCTCGACCCGCGCGTGGTCCTGCCGACCGGGCGGGCGGTCCCCACACCGCGTCGTCGGCGGCGACGCCGCCGGGACTGACGGCGTCGTGCTCGACATCCCTCAGAGCGTGCGTGGCGGGGCGGTCCGCTCGGGGCTCGTGCCGGTGAAGACGAAGCTCCGGTACGCCAGGTAGCGGAACGCGGTGCCGAGCGCGAGGCCCACCACGTTGGCGGAGACGTTCTTCGCGAGCGGTGAGGTGAGGCCGAGCGCGTACGTGGAGATCGCGAGGCACCCCACCGCGATGAGCATGCCGCCCAGGTTCACGACGACGAACGCCGCGAGCTCGCGTCCGCGCGACGGGCTGCGGCGGTCCGCGAAGGTCCAGTAGCGGTTGCCGATCCACGCGACCAGCGTCGCCACCGCGACGGAGACGATCTTCGCGGTCAACGGCTTGTGGCCGAGGACCTCGCCGGGACCGAAGCTGAGCAGGTTGAACAGCCCCAGGTCGACGACGTAGGCGACCGCGCCGACCGAGCCGAACTTCGCGAGCTCCCGCACCCGCGCTGCGAGACGGACCCGCCGGGTCTCGTCCCGCGGTGGCACGGCGGTCCGCCGGCCGAGGTCGCTCGTCATCCGACGAGGCTACCCCCTGCACCGTGAGGTACTAGGGTGGGTTCACGTGGCAGCACCAGTGATCGCCGTGGTCGGCGGCGGACAGCTCGCACGGATGATGGCCCCCGCGGCCGGGGAGCTCGGCGTGCACCTGCGGGTGCTCGTGGAGGGACCGGACACTGCGGCGGCCCAGGTCGTGACCGACGCCCCCGTGGGTGCCGCGTCGGACGAGGCGGCGATCCGCTCCCTCCTCGCCCCGGACGGCGGCCCCACGGCGGACGTGCTCACGTTCGAGCACGAGCACGTCCCGAACGACCTCCTCGCCGACCTCCGCGCGCACGGCACGCCTGTTCGGCCCGGCCCGGACGCGCTCGTGCACGCGCAGGACAAGATCGTCATGCGTCGCCGCCTCACCGCCCTGGGTTCCCCGTGCCCGCGCTGGGCAGAGCTGCCCCTCGAGCCCGACGCCGCCCGGGCGGCTCTCGCGGACTTCCTCGCCGCGGTCGGTGGCGAGGCCGTCGTCAAGACGTCGCGCGGCGGGTACGACGGCAAGGGCGTGCGCGTCGTGCGCACCGCGGACGGCGGCGCCGACCAGGTCGCGGGCTGGATCGACGCGGCCGCGGCGGGCGGCCCCGCGCTGCTGGTCGAGGAGAAGGTGCCGTTCACGCGCGAGCTCGCGGTGCTCGTCGCCCGCCGGCCCTCCGGCGGGGTCGACGGCGCGGGCGAGGTGCGCACCTGGCCCGTCGTCGAGTCGATCCAGCGCGACGGAGTGTGCGCGGAGGTGATCGCCCCGGCCCCGGAGCTCTCCGCGGCGGACGCCGAGCGCGCGCGTGACGTGGCCGTGCGCATCGCCGAGGGCCTCGGCGTGACCGGTGTCCTCGCGGTGGAGATGTTCGAGGTCGAGGCGCCACGGTCCGTGGGGACGGAGCCGAGCGGGGACGCGACGTCGTCGCGCATCGTCGTCAACGAGCTCGCGATGCGCCCGCACAACTCCGGCCACTGGACCATCGACGGCGCCACGACGAGCCAGTTCGAGCAGCACCTGCGCGCCGTGCTGGACCTGCCGCTGGGGGACACGTCGCCGACGGCCCGGTGGACGGTCATGGCCAACGTGCTGGGTTCCACGCTCGACGAGCTGACCGACGCGCTGCCCGCCGTGCTGGGCGCCCACCCGGACGCCCGCGTGAACCTGTACGGCAAGGGCGTGCGTCCCGGCCGCAAGCTGGGCCACGTCAACGTCAGCGGCGACGACCTGCCCGAGGTGCGCCGTCGGGCGGCCGCGGCTGCGGCGATCCTGCGGGGCGAGGACCTGTGACCACGAGCGTGACCACCACGAGGGAGACCCGATCATGAGCGAGCACCCGGTCGTCGGCATCGTCATGGGGTCCGACTCGGACTGGCCCGTCATGGAGGCGGCGGCGGACGCGCTCGCCGAGTTCGACGTGCCCGTCGAGGTCGACGTCGTCTCCGCGCACCGCATGCCGGCCGAGATGATCGAGTACGGCCGCACGGCGGCCGAGCGCGGGCTGCGCGTGATCGTCGCGGGCGCCGGCGGAGCGGCGCACCTGCCGGGGATGCTGGCCGCCGTCACGCCGCTCCCCGTCGTCGGCGTCCCCGTGCCCCTGCGGCACCTCGACGGCATGGACTCGCTGCTGTCGATCGTGCAGATGCCCGCCGGGGTGCCGGTCGCGACCGTGTCCGTGGGCGGCGCGCGCAACGCCGGCCTGCTCGCGGTGCGGGTCCTCGCGGCCGGGGCCGACGACGACGCGGCCCGCCTGCGTGCACGCATGGTCGCCTTCCAGGCCGACCTGGGTGATCAGGCGCGCGCGAAGGGCGCACGGCTGCGCACCTCGCGCGCGGGGGAGCAGCGGACCGGCTTCGGAGCCTGACGGGTCCGGTCAGGACGGCATGCCGCCGACCTGGCCGGGCTCGAGCTTCCCGTCGCGCAGGTCGGTCCAGAACTGCGGGGCCGTGTCCGGGTCCAGCTGCACCGTCGACCCCACGCCGCCCGGACGGTAGTCGGGGTTCCCGATGGGTGGCGTCCCGGTGACCCCGTCGGGACCGTTGGCCTTGCGGAACGCGAGCGCGAGCCTGCCGAGGTCGATGATGCCGGTGTCGTCGTCGACCGTCAGTGCCCCGAGCCCGGCGTCGACGAGCGCCACCTGCCGGCCCGGCTCGACCACGAGGCTCGGGTCCGCCGCGGTCGAGCTGATGGCACCGATCACCTGACGCTGGCGCTCGGCGCGCCCGATGTCGCCCTTCGGGTCCGAGTAGCGCATGCGGGAGAACGCCAGCGCGGTCTTGCCGTCGGCCTGGTGGCAGCCCGCGGTCCACACCAGCTCGCTCTTCGGGTCGTCGACGTCGTAGTCGAGGCACAGCTCGACGCCGCCGACCGCGTCCACGACCTCCTCGACCCCGCCGAAGCCGACCTCGACGTAGTGGTCGACGCTCAGTCCGCTGAGCTGCTCCACGGACTGCACGAGCAGCGCCGGGCCGCCCCACGCGTACGCGGCGTTGAGCTTGTTCGCTCCCTGGCCCGGGATCTCCGCGTAGGTGTCGCGGGGGATGCTGATGAGGGCGACGGGCCCGCTCGACGGCGCGTGCAGCAGCATGATGGTGTCGGTGCGCGCTCCCTGGGTCCCGTCCTCGCTGATGCCCTCCCCGCGGGCGTCGGACCCGGCGAGGAGGTACGTCTCGCCCGGTGTCCCGGGCGCTCCGGAGAGCGCGTCGACGTGCTGGATCTTCCCGTCGGCCCAGATCAGCAGCCCGACGGGCCAGGCGAGGACCAGGACCAGGGCGAGGGCGGCGACGAGCGCGACGACACGGCCGCGCCGGACGCGGAACCCGCGACCGCCGCTCGGGCGCCCGGTCGTGCCCGACGGCGGCCGGCCCCCACCCGGGCCGCCGGGACGCGAGGTCCGTGGCGGGGACGTCGGGGGAGCCGTGCGTCGCGCCGGGGTGTCCGACCGGACGGCGCCGTGCGGTGCGGACGACACCCGCTGCGGGGCGCCGGACTGCCGGGGCGCGCGCGCCGGCGGGACCGACGGCGGGGGCGCCGCGGCGTCGGGCTGGATGCGGGTGGACCGGTCGGGGCGGGCCGGTGGAGGGGTGCCCTTGCGCGCGGGCGTCACCGGGATCTCGCGCGAGGACTGGCGGCGGATGCGCGGCTCGGGTCGCACGGCGTCGTCGCCGGAGGGGGCAGGCTGCGGTGTCCTCGGGGCGGCCCGCCGCCCGCTGTTCCCCACGGAGATGGCGTCGTCGACCGAGGACGGTCGCGGCGAACGGCCGCCCGTCGGGGTGAAGCTGGGCGGGAGCGCCCGGGGGTCCTGCGTCGGGTCGGTCATCGTCGCCCCCGCCTCAGCCGCACTGCGCGGTCTGGTCGGCGGCGGAGAACGCTTCCTTGCCGGCTTCCTTCGTCTGCTGCGGTGCGGGCTCTCCTGCGGTGTCGTCGGCGACCTCCTGGTCGTCCGTCCCGGCGTCGGCCGCTTCGTCGTCCTCGCCCGACCCGGTGCCGGCGTCGTCCGTGGCACCGGCCTCGATCGGTTCCGACGGCTCGGCCGGTTCGGCGATCGGCTCGTCCGCGCGGATCTTGGCCCACAGGTCGTCGGCCTCGGGCGTCCACACGACCGTGGCGTCCGGGTTCTGGGGGTCGGGCGCGTTCGGGACGGTCATGAACGTGATGCTGCCACTGCTGGCGCCCTTCAGGCTGAAGGCGAGCCCGGCGAGGCTCGGGATGGACGCCAGGTTGTCGCTCATCGTCAGCGACTTGGTCCCCGCGTCGACGAACCCGTAGAGCTGGGTGAGGTCGGTGAGCACGTTCTTCGTCAGGACGGTGCGCGCCATCGCTGCCATGAGCTCCTGCTGGCGGCCGATGCGGCTCAGGTCGGAACCGTCGCCGATGCCGTAGCGCGCGCGGGCGAACCCGAGCGCGTCCTCGCCGTCGAGCTTCTGCACGCCCGCGTCGAGCTTCAGGTCCGCCTTCGGGTTGTCGATCGCCTCCGGGATGCACATCTCGACGCCGCCGACGGCGCTGATCATGTCCTGGAAGCCGGCGAAGTCGACGACCACGAACCCGTCCACGTAGACGTCGGTGAGCGACTCGAGCGTCGAGATGGTGCACGCCGCGGCGGAGTCGACGTCCCCGCCGGCCGTCGCCCCGTTGGCGAACGCCGCGTTGAACCGGGTGTTGGCCGGAGCGGTCGTCCCGCCGCCCGTGACGTTGCACGCGGGGACGTCGACGCGCGAGTCCCGCGGGACGGAGACGAGCTCGACGCGCGAGCGGTCGGCCGAGACGTGCACGAGCACGGTCGTGTCCGACCGCATGCCCTCGACCCCGGCGACCTCGTGCCCGTTGTCGCCGCCGCGCTCGTCCGAGCCCAGGACCAGGATGTTCAGCGGTTCGCCGGCGTTCGGGTCGTCCGGGTCCGGCGTGGTGCGGTCGGGCCGGTCGGCCACGAGGTCGAGCCCGCCGGACTGGGTGATGTTGCCCTGGATGCTCGTCAGCGCCGCGGCACCGCCGACGACCCCGAACGCGAGCGCGGCCGTCGCGACGAGGGCCACGGCCCGCGCGGCACGGTGGGTCCGGATGCTCCGGGCGTGCGCGGGTCCGCGCGACGGCCGACCGGGGGTGGCGTCGCTGCTGCGGGCACGGGTGGAGGAACTCACGGGCACCGAGCATAGGCGCCGCGTGCTGCCGGTCAGCGCGGACCGCGGGCCGAGGCGGTGGAGGAGTTGTGTGGGAACGCGACCGCGGCTACCTGGTGCTCGTCGCCGCAGCGAGGGGATACGCCGTGCGCGCCGGCGCTCGGGTAGCCTGCTCGCCGTGCCACGTGAGCCGAGAACTCCGGATCGAGCCGGGCCGCACCGCGAACGGGTGGTCGCGGTCGTCGTGGCCTACAACCGTCGCGACCTGCTCCGCGAGGCGCTCGACGCCCTCGCCGCGCAGACCCGTCCGCTCGACGCCGTGCTGGTGCTCGACAACGCGTCCGACGACGACTCGGCCGCCGTGGCCGGCTCGCACCCGGTCGTGACAGAGGTCCTGGGCCTCGCGCGCAACACCGGCGGCGCGGGCGGGTTCGCGGCCGGGCTCGCCCACGCGGTCGGCCCCGCGGGCGCGGCCGGGAAGGCCGATCTGGTGTGGCTCATGGACGACGACACGATCCCGACGCCCACCGCGCTCGAGGAGCTGCTGCGCGCACGCGACGCCTACCCGGGCCCGGTCGCGCTCCTCGGCAGCCGCGTGGTGTGGCACGACGGCCGCGACCACCCGATGAACACGCCCCGCCGCCGTCCCGGAGCCTCGGGCGCGCAGATCGCGGCGGCCCGCGTGGCCGGTGCCACCCCGGTGCGGTCCTCGTCTTTCGTCTCGATGCTCGTCGACGCGCGAGCGGTGCGCTTCCACGGGCTCCCCGTCGCGGACTACTTCATCTGGAACGACGACTTCGAGTACTCGGCCCGGCTGCTGCTCCACGGCACCGGTCTGGCCGTGCACGGGAGCGTCGTCGAGCACCGCACCCGGACGTTCGGCGCGACGGACGCCGACCCCGGGGAGCGGTTCTACTACGAGGTGCGCAACAAGGTCTGGATGATCACGCGCTCCGGTGCTCTCTCGCCGTCCGAGCGCGCGCTCTACTCGGGCGCGAGCGTGCGGCGCTGGGTCCGCACGTTCGTGCGCAGCGAGCGCCGCGACGTCCTGCTGCGCGCGGGCGGGCGCGGCCTGCGCGACGGCGTGCTGCGCAGCCCGCGCCCGACGTCGCAGGTGCTCGACGGGCTCGGGCCCGTGTCCGACGACGTCGCGGGCCTCGAACCACCGGTGCGGCACGCGGTCCGGGACGATACGTGACGGTCGGCGCACCGTTCAGCGTGCTGCTGCCGGTGTACCGGGGCGACGACCCCGAGCACCTGCGCCGCTCCTTCGAGTCGGTGACGACCGGGCAGGAGCTCGTGCCGGCGCAGGTCGTGGTCGTGCGCGACGGCCCGGTCCCCGAGGCGCTCGCCCGGACGCTCGCCGAGCTCGTGGGGTCGTGCGGGGTACCGGTGACGCTCGCCGAGCTCGACGAGAACGTCGGGCTGGCGCTCGCGCTCGAGGCCGGCCTCGCCGCGTGCGCGCACGAGATCGTGGCCCGCCAGGACGCGGACGACATCAGCCTCCCGGAGCGGTTCGCGCGCCAGGTGCCGCTGGTCGCGTCGGGGTTGGACATCGTGGGCTCCGCGATCCGCGAGTTCGAGTCGGAGGGTGTCGTCGCGACCGACGGCGCGGGCGGCGTCGTGCGGGTGCCGCCGCTGAGCCAGGTCGACATCAACCGCGCCTCGCGCTTCCAGTCGCCGTTCAACCACCCGTCGGTGGTCTACCGGCGGGCGGCCGTCCGGGACGCGGGGGGCTACGAGGACCTGCCGCTCATGGAGGACTACTGGCTCTTCGCGCGGATGCTCGCGCGCGGTGCTCGGGCGCGGAACCTCGCGGAGCCGCTCGTGCTCTACCGGGTCGGGGCCGGCGCGTACTCCCGGCGGGGCGGTTCACGGCTGCTGCGCTCGGAGATCGAGCTGCAGCGGCGGCTGCGGCGGCTCGGGTTCACCACGACGGCGGAGGAGGTCCGCAACGTGGCGGTGCGCGGGGGCTACCGGCTGGTCCCGGAGGGGGTGCGGCGGGCGGCGTACCGCCGCTGGCGTCGGCACGACGACCCGTCCGGGCGCCCGGACCGGCCCGACTAGGCTGTCCCGGGCATCGTGGTCGAGACGGAGGAGCAGGCGTGGACGTGGATCTTGTGGTGGTCGGGTCGGGGTTCTTCGGCCTGACGGTCGCCGAGCGGGTCGCGACGCTGCACGGCCGCAAGGTTCTCGTCATCGACCGGCGGCCCCACATCGGGGGCAACGCCTACAGCGAGGTGGAACCGACGACGGGCATCGAGGTGCACCGCTACGGCGCCCACCTGTTCCACACGTCGAACGAGCGCGTCTGGGAGTACGTCAACCGGTTCACCGCGTTCACGAGCTACGTGCACCGCGTGTTCACCACGCACCGGGGCGAGGTGTTCGGCATGCCGATCAACCTGGGCACGATCAACCAGTTCTTCCGGTCCGCCCACGGTCCGGCCGCCGCCCGCGCCCTCGTCCGGGAGCAGGCTGCGGAGCTCGGGGGCGCCCGGCCGCAGAACCTCGACGAGCAGGGGGTCTCGCTCATCGGCCGGCCCCTGTACGAGGCCTTCATCCGGGGGTACACGGCGAAGCAGTGGCAGACGGACCCGCGCGACCTCCCGGCGTCGATCATCTCGCGGCTGCCCGTGCGCTACACGTACGACAACCGGTACTTCAACGACACCCACGAGGGCCTGCCCGTCGACGGCTACACGGCGTGGCTCGAGCGCATGGCGGACCACCCGAACATCGAGGTGCGCCTCGGCACGGACTTCTTCGACGAGTCGCAGCCGGTGAGCAAGGGCGACGTCGTCGGCAACGTGCCCGTGGTCTACACGGGTCCGGTCGACCGGTACTTCGACCACGCCGAGGGCGACCTGTCGTGGCGCACGCTCGACTTCGACCAGCAGGTGCTCGACGTCGGGGACTTCCAGGGCACGTCGGTCATGAACTACGCGGACGAGGACGTGCCGTTCACGCGCATCCTGGAGTTCCGCCACTTCCACCCCGAGCGCGACTACCCGGACGACCGCACGGTCGTGACGCGCGAGTACTCGCGGTTCGCCGAGCACGGCGACGAGCCGTACTACCCGATCAGCACCGCGACGGACCGAGAGCGGCTGCTCGCGTACCGCGACCTCGCGGCACGCGAGCGCGACGTGCTGTTCGGTGGCCGGCTCGGGACCTACAGGTACCTGGACATGCACATGGCGATCGGGTCGGCGCTGTCCATGGTGGACAACAAGCTCGCGCCGCACTTCGACGGCGGCGCACCCCTCCGGAGCGGGGGCGTCGACGCCTGAGCGCTCACGCCTGCGTGACGCGCTCGCTCTCGACGAGGCGCCGACGGACGTCGTCGTCCTCGTCGAGCAGACGGGCGCGGCCCGGTGACAGGAGGACGAGCGAGCCGTCGCAGGCGAGCACGTCCAGGACGCCGCGCAGGGCGCTCGTGACGGTGCCGTCGCCGCGCAGCAGCACGCGCGCACCGGGAGCCGGGGCGACCCCCGACCGGGCGGTCAGGAGCGAGCGGTGCTCGACGTCGTGCCCGTCGCTGCCGACGAGCGCGCGCGTGCCCGGGTCGACGGCGGGTACCCAGCCCAGCTGGTCGCCGTAGGTCATGACCGCCGACGCGGCGTCGATCGACCCGGGGGGGAGCTCGCCGTCGAACCGGCGGGCGAGCGCGGGCAGGGCGACGGCGACGAGCTGGGCGCCCGAGCCGGCCCAGTCGGCGGGGCGGGCGGTGACGACGACGTCGGGCCGGGGGGCGCCGGCGGGCAGGCTCGCGGAGACGGTCTCGCCCACGTCGGCGACGACGAGCGTCGCGCCGGTCCGCCACGCGGCCGCGGCCCACACGACGGCGCGCCAATGTACGCCCAGGTCGAGCACCACGCACGTGCTGGGTTCCGCGTCGAATTCCTCGACGAGGAGATTTGTCGTCTTGTTGATCCAGTTCTCGAGGACGGCCCCCGACAGCTCGACCCGTTCACCGTCGTCGCCGTACCACGTCAGCCGAGGACGACCCGGTTCCCGGACGACGAGTCGGAGCAGGTCAGCGACGTGCGAGGGGCGGTCGTCGGGGGCTGCCGCGGCGCTGGGCCGGGCATGGGGAGAAGTCACCATGACCACACCCTAGATCGGGGCGGTGCCGTGCCGGCGCACGCAATTTCACCCGGGCCGTCACCGCGCTATCACATTTCGGCTTGACGATGGCGGATGACACGCGTGTAATTTCTTCAATGCGGTTTCTCGTGAACGGCATGGAAGGGGCGCACGATGTGGAACATGCTGGACGGGGCGGGTGAGGTCTTTCCTACCGACTCCGGGGTAGAGATGGAGCGCGTGGCACCGGTGCTGCCGCTGTTCGGGGAGCCGGTCGACGACTCCCTCATGGGGTGGCAGGAGCGCGCGCTGTGCGCGCAGACCGACCCGGAGGCGTTCTTCCCGGAGAAGGGCGGATCGACGCGCGAGGCGAAGAAGGTGTGCACGGGCTGCGAGGTCCGTTCCGAGTGCCTGGAGTACGCGCTCGAGCACGACGAGCGGTTCGGGATCTGGGGCGGGCTGTCCGAGCGCGAGCGGCGCAAGCTCAAGCGGCGCGTGGTCTGACCCGCACCACCCCTGACAGCGCGCCCGGGCGGGCGCGCCACACCGGGGAGCGCAAATGCCGCGTCCTGGGGGTCGGGCGTCGCATGATCGACGGGACATGACTTCCTCGGACCTCGAACGCGCAGCGCGGCCCCTGCCGTCGGCCGGCGCGGCGCCGGTGCAGCAGCACGCTGCCTCGACCGGTCGCGCCCCGACGCTGCCCGACGTCGTCGCCGCGGTGACCGGAGCGGTACCGGTAGCGACCAGGGTCGTCGCCGTCGTCGTGACCCGCGGCGCCACGCCGTACCTGCCTCGCACGCTCGCCGCGATCCGCGCGCAGACCGGCCTGCCGGACGCCGTCGTCGTCGTCGACGCCGGCGCGCACTCCTCGACCGGAGGCCACCCCGACCTGCACCTCGGTGACGCGCGGTTCGTCGCCGCACCCCGCGCGCGCTCCTTCGGCGAGGCGGTCGACGCGGGCCTGGCCAACCTCACCGATCAGGAGCCTGCCCGGGCCGGGGCCTGGCTGTGGCTGCTGCACGACGACTCCGCCCCCGCACCGGACGCGCTGGAGCACCTGCTGCGCGCCGTCGAGCACTCGAGCGCCGTCGCCGTCGCCGGAGCGAAGCAGGAACGCTGGACGCCCGGTACCGGCGACGAGCCGGCGGACCCGTTCGCACCCGGCTCCGCCGGACGGCTCGTCGAGGTCGGGTACACGACGACCCCGCTGGGACGCCGCATGACCGGCATCGACGACGACGAGATCGACCAGGGCCAGCACGACGCGCGCGAGGACGTGCTCGCCGTCGGGCTCGTGGGGGCGCTCGTGCGCCGTGCCGTGTGGACGGAGCTCGGCGGCCCGGACCCGGAGCTCGGACCGTTCGGCGACGGGCTGGACCTGGCGCGCCGGGCCCGCCTCGCGGGTCACCGGGTGGTCGTCGTACCGACCGCGGTCGTGCGGCACGTCCAGGCCTCGCTCCTGGGTCTGCGGGAACGTCCCGGGACGCGGCCGGACGCGGACCGCTCCTACGCCGCCCGACGGCGTGCCCACCTCCATGCCCGGCTGACCGGCGTCGCCCCGCTGCTCGTGCCCGTGGCCGCGCTCGCGATGGTGCTCGGTGCGCCGTTCCACGCGATGTACCGGCTCCTGGTCAAGCAGCCCGGCCAGGCCCGCGACGAGCTGGTCGCGCCCCTGTGGGCGCTGGCGCGCGTCGGTCCGGTCGTGCGGGCCCGGCGCGCCGCACGACGTACGGCCCGCCTCCCGCGCCGCACCGTGCGGCCGTTGCGCGGGACCTGGCGCGAGGTCGTCGCGGAGCGCCGTGACCGGCGCCTCGCCCGGGCGGAGCGACGGCGCACCGCCACGGCGCCGACGGACATCGAGCGCGCCGAGCTGCACGCGCTGGCCGTGCGGCGGCGCGCGGTGCTCGCGTCCGTCGCGCTCGCGCTCGTCGCGTTCTCCGCGCTCGTGTTCGCGCCGATGGCGGGCGTCCTCCTCGCGGACGGGCGGCTGGTCGGCGGCGAGCTGCTGCCCGCGACGAGCACGCTCGGCGACGCGTGGCGCGCTGGGACGACCGGGTGGGTCTCCACGGGGCTGGGGGCGCCCGCTCCCGCCGACCCGTTCGTGCCCGTGCTGGTCCTCGGGGCGCTGCTCGCCGGTGGGTCGGTGCAGACCGCGGTGAACGTCCTCGTCCCCGCGTGCTTCCTCGCGGCCGGCCTGGGTGCGTGGTTCGCGGCGGGGGCGCTGACACGTTCCGTCGCGCTGCGGGCCTGGGCGACGCTCGTGTGGGTCGCCGCCCCCGTGCTGCTCCTGGCCGTCGGCTCCGGTCGGGTCGGGCCGGTCCTCGTCCATGCCGCGCTGCCCTGGCTCGCTCTCGCCGTGACCCGCGCGCTCGGCGCGCAACGGCTCGACGTCGTCACGCCCCCGACCCCGGACGCGGCCGCGCGGCCCCGGAGGCGCGAACCGGCGTCCTTGGCCGCCGCCGCGGCGGCGGGGCTCCTGCTCGTCGTCGTCGTGGCCGGTGCCCCGGTGCTGCTCGTCGCCGCCGTCGTGGCGCTCGGCGTCGTGGCGCTGGGGGTCCGGCACCACCGCCGCTACCTCGCCCTGGTGCCCGTGCCCGCGCTCGTGGTCTTCGCGCCGTTCCTCGTGCACGTCGCGCGTACCTGGCCCGACGGCGGGTGGCGCCTCCTGCTGGCCGACCCGGGGGCACCCGTCGCGGCGGAGGCGGCGCCGCCCTGGCAGCAGCTGCTCGGGATGCCGGTCGCGTCCGTGGCCTGGTTCGGGCTGGACGGTGCCGGCCCCGTGGACCTGGTCGCCCGGTGGGCGCCCCTGGTCGCGGGGGCGAGCGTCGTCGCGCTCGCGCTCGCCGGGGTGCTGCGGGCGCGTGCGGGTGCGGTCGGCGCGTGGTTCGTCGCCGCCGTCGGGCTCGCCGTCGCCGTCCTCGCCGGGCACACGCCGGTCGCGGCCGGCGAGAGCGCGGGCGAGTCCGTGACCGGGTGGTCGGGCGCGGGTCTCTCGCTCGCGCTGCTGGCCCTGCTGACGGCCGCCCTGCTCGGCGTGCCACGGCTTCCCGAGCGCAGCGCGCCGGCCTGGCGGACGGGACTGGTCGCGGCGCTCGCGGTGGTCGTGACGGTGCTTCCGCTCGGCGGACTGGCCTCGTGGACCACCGACGTCCTCGACCGGGACGACGCGTCCGTGGGCGCGGTCGTGGCCGCGACGGAACCCGTGGTCCCGCCGGTCGGTCGACAGATCCAGACCTCGCCGCGCCAGGCGCGTGTGCTGAGCGTCGAGCCCGTCGACGGCGTGGTCGAGTACGGACTGCTGCGGTCCGACGGCCCGCAGGCGGTCGACTCCTCGGCGGTGGTGCACGCACAGCAGGCGCGCGACCCCGGGGCCTTCGCGCCGGGCGTGGCCCGGCTCGTCGCCGAGCTCGTGGCCGGTACGTCCACCGACGCCGCCGAGCGGCTCGCGGACCTCGGCGTCGGAGCGGTGCTCGTGCCGGCTTCCGTGCCGGTCGACGACGTGCGCGCCGGGCTCGTCGCCCGGCTGGACATGACCCCCGGTCTCGAGCGCATGACCGAGGGTCAGGACAGCCTGATCTGGCGGGTGCGCCCCGACGGTGTCGAGCCCTCGTGGGCGCGCGTCGTCACCGGCGACGACGTCCTGCCGCTCGACGCCGACCGCACGGCCGTGCGCGCCGTCGACGTGCGGGTGCCCGTCGGGTCCGACGAGCGCGTCGTCGAGCTCGCGGAGGACGCGTCGCCCGGCTGGCGCGCGACGCTCGACGGCCGGACGCTCGAGCCCGTCGACCCCGAGACCACGGGCGGCCTGCAGGCGTTCCGGCTGGGTGCCGAGGACGGGCACCTCGCGATCTTCCACGCGACCGACCACCGGTCGCCGTGGCTGGCCGTGGCCGGTGTCGTGCTGCTCGTGTACGTGCTGCTCGCGGTGCCGGTCCGCCGGCGCCGGGCGGGAGCGAGGTGAGCCGCGTGGGCGAGAAGAGCACGACGACCGAGGAGCGGGAGCCGGCCGGAGGACGTCGCGTCGTCCGGTTCGCCGCACGCGTCGGGACGGGCCTGCTCGGCGTGGCGCTCGTGGGTGCGCTCGTCGCGTTCGGCCAGGGCACGGTGGACCGGATCCCGGGGACGGTCGGTGCGGCCGGCACGGCCGGCACGGCCGAACCCGTCGAGCAGGTCGCCGTCGCCTCCGCGCAGGAGCAGGTGGTGTGCCCGGCTCCCGCACGTCTGACCGACGCCGAGACGGTCGGCGACGCCGACTTCGCGCCGCGGCAGGACGAGACGACCGACACGCTGCGCGCGGGCCTCGCCGGGGACGGGTCGGCCACCCTCGGGGCGCTGGGCGACGCCACCGACGACGCGGGGAGCGGTGGCGACGAGATCGAGGCACCGGCGTCGGGCAGCGCCGAGGTGCGCACGGTCGACGAGGCCGACGCGGGCGCCGGTGCGGTGCTGACGGTGCTGCCGGGCGACGACGGCGCACCGCGGGCCGCCGCTTCCGCGGGCACCCTCACGACCCAGGGGGACCTGCGCGGGCTCGCGGCGGCGACGTGCGTCCGGCCCGGCGTCGGGCAGTGGCTGGTCGGCGGCAGCACCGAGGTGGGCAGCAGCGCCCAGCTCGTGCTGCAGAACCCCGGTCTGACGGCGGCCACGGTCCAGGTCACCGTCTGGGGCCAGGGCGGTCCCGCCCTCGTCGAGGGCGGCGGCCAGCAGCTCGTCGGGCCGGGCGAGCAGGTCGTGACGCTGCTCGAGGCCTCCGTGCCGGAGCAGCACCGCACGGTCGTCCGCGTCGAGGCCACCGGCGGGCTGGTGAGCGCCTACCTGCAGCACAACACGCTCGACGGCCTCGTCCCGGTCGGCGTCGACCACGTCGTGCCCGGCGCGGCGCCGGCGCGCCAGGTGGCGCTCGCCGGCGTGGACAGCGCGGGCGAGGCGGTCGACGACCCGCACGCCCCGCAGCTGCGCCTGCTCGCACCCGGCGACGAGGGCGGCGCGGTCCGCGTGCACGTCTACGGACCCGACGGCGAGGTGCCGCTCCGCGGGCTGGAGGAGGTGCGGCTCGAGGCGGGCGTGGTGACGGACCTGTCGCTCGGCGGGCTGCCCGCCGGGCGGTACGCCGTCGCGGTCGACGCCGACGTCCCGGTGGTCGCCGGCGCGCGCTTCGACCGGCGCGGGGAACGCGCACCCGACCTGCTGGAGGACGAGATCCAGTACGACCGCGCCTGGATCGCCGCCGAGGCGCGGAACGAGCCCGACGCCCCGACGGCCCAGGACCCGGTGCCGCTCGGCCAGGTCGCGCTCGTGGACGGCACGACGTCGAGCCTCACGCTCGCGGCGGTCCCCGCGGCGGTCGCCACCGCGGGCGCGGACGGGCCGGACGGCACCGGGGGCACCGGGAGCACGGCCGACCCGGTCGAGGGATCGGTGCGTCTCCTCGTGCACGCCTACGACGCCGACGGCGCCCCGCTCGGCGAGCAGGGCGTCGACGTTCCCGTGGGCAGCACCTCGACCCTCGATCCGGCGACGCTCGCGACATCGGACGAGGAGTCCGGCGCGCCCGCGTTCGTCACGGTCGACGTCGTCGGTGCCGACGGCGCGGCCGCGGTCCCGCTCTGGTCCGTGCTCGCGAGCGCGGGCCCGCCCGGCGGAGACGGCGACGACGGCGGTGAGGGCGGCGACGAGGCTGACAGCACGGACGAGGCCGACGACGCCGCGGCGCAGCCGAGCCTCGTCTCGGTCCTCGTCCCCGCGCACGACCCGCCGGGTGCGCGCACGGTCGGTGTCCGCGCGTCCGACACCGCCGGGCTCGGCTGAGATACCCGGTCGCACGCGGTCCGGGACGTCTCGACCGCAGCAGTGGGACCTGGGTTCAGAGCCCGCCCGAGTAGTGCGGGTCGATCTCCTCCGGAGATCGGGCGAGCAGGTGCGCGACCTGCTCGACCACGACGTCCCGGACGAGGTCCTGCAGGTCGTCGGCGTCGAACGAGCGCGCCTCGACCGGGTGCCGGTACACGACGATCCGTGCGGGACGTCCGGAGTCGGCGGGGAAGCACCGGCCCAGCGGCACCCCGCCGTCCTCCCACGGTGCCGGGTCGGACGGTGGCACGTCCTCGACAGCGAACTCCGTGCCGCGCAGCTGCTTGGCCCACGACCGCTCGACGAGCTCGATCGCGTCCACGACGACGTCGTCGAACTGCTCCGACCGGGACCGGTTCGCCGGTGCGGTCGGAGGCAGGAGCGGACCGCGCATCCCTCGTCCGCGGCGGTCGCGTCGCCGCGGCGGCGGGACGGACACCCCGGGGACGGGAGCCCGCGGGGGGATCATGAGCTCGCCGCGAGGCGGACCGAGCTCCGCGAGCACCTCGGCAGGGGTCGGCTCGCGCCGAGATCGCGAGCCCCCCGACCGACGACCTCGACCGGACGGTTCCGGCCGGGGACCGGGGGAGAAGGGGACACCACGCACGGCACGACTCTAGGCGCGCTGCGCCCCGCCCGCGCACACGAGCCGGTCCGCGAGCCGTCCGGGCGCCACCGGCGGCGTGTGGCAGGCCCGAGACCTGGGCGAAGGGCGTAGGGTCGCCCCGTGAGATCCGTCAGGCAGTGCTCGCGCACGGCGTGCGTCCGTGCCGCCGTCGCGACCCTCACCTACGTCTACGCCGACTCGACGGCCGTGCTCGGCCCCCTCGCGCACCTCGCCGAGCCCCACAGCTACGACCTGTGCGCGGAGCACGCGGAGCGGCTCACCGCCCCGCGCGGCTGGGAGGTCGTCCGGCTGTCGCCCCAGTTCGTCGAGACCGGTCCGAGCGACGACGACCTGTCGGCGCTCGCCGACGCGGTGCGGGAGGCGGGCAGGCTGCGCCCCGCGCCGGCGGAGCCCGCCGACGTCACCGAGGTCGGGCGGCGCGGTCACCTGCGCGTGCTGCGCGCCGAGGCCGACTGACTCAGCCCTCGAGCGTGCGCAGGAACGCGCTCACCTCGTCCCACGACGGCAGCGCACCGGCGTCGCGTGCCGCGTCGAGCGTCGGTGCCGCCGCGTCCTTCGCGGAGAACGACGGCGTCAGCGGCTCCCCGCCCGGTCCGTGCGTCGGCCAGTCGATCCCCAGGTCCGGGTCGCGCGGGTCCACGCCGTGCTCGCGCTCGGGCGCGTACCCCGTCGAGCACAGGTAGACGACGGTCGAGTCGTCCTCGAGCGCCATGAACCCGTGGCCGAGCCCCTCCGAGAGGAAGACCGCGCGCCGGTCCCGCGTGTCGAGGACGACGGCGTCCCAGCGGCCGAACGTGGGGGACCCGACGCGCAGGTCCACCACGACGTCGAGCACGCTGCCCGCGGCGCACGTCACGTACTTCGCCTGGCCCGGCGGGGTGTCCGCGTAGTGGATGCCGCGCACGACGCCGGCGCGGGACGTCGACGCGTTCGCCTGGGCGAGCTCGAGCCGCCGCCCGCTGGCCGCGCGCAGCGCGCCGGCCGTGAACCACTCGAGGAACACCCCCCGGTCGTCGGGGAACTGGCGCGGGGTGAGCTCCCACGCGCCGGGGACGGTCAGCTCTCGGACGTCCATGCCGGTCCTTCCAGGTTCTGCGGTGTCCTGCGGTGGGTAGTGTCGTCCCCGACCGAGGTGCCGAGGCAACCGGCCGGCGAGGTCCGGTCGAGGGAGCGGGGAACGTCGTGCGGTGGGTCGTGACAGGGGCGTCGGGGATGCTCGGCCAGGATCTCGTGGCACGGGTGCGGGCCGCGGGGCACGCGGTGCGGGCCCTGG
Source organism: Cellulosimicrobium arenosum (assembly GCF_014837295.1). Taxonomy (GTDB): domain Bacteria; phylum Actinomycetota; class Actinomycetes; order Actinomycetales; family Cellulomonadaceae; genus Cellulosimicrobium; species Cellulosimicrobium arenosum. The sequence continues at coordinate 30,888 of NZ_JACYHB010000013.1, read as the reverse complement.
ACCGGGCGGCCCTCGACGTGACGGACGCGGACGCGGTCCACGCGGCGCTCGCCGGGGCGGAGGTGGTCGTCAACGCCGCCGCCTACACCGCCGTCGACGCGGCCGAGGCCGACGAGCCGGCGGCGTTCGCGGTCAACGCGACCGGGGCGCAGCACGTCGCGCGCACCGCCCGCCGCCACGGGGCGCGGCTGCTGCACGTCTCCACCGACTACGTGTTCGACGGCGCGCCGTCTGCCCCGGGTGGCGCAGCGGTGGACGTGCCGTACGCCGAGGACGCGCCGCTCGCACCCCGCTCCGCCTACGGCCGGACCAAGGCGGCGGGGGAGTGGGCCGTGCGCACCGAGCACCCGGACGCGCTCGTGGTGCGGACCGCATGGTTGTACGGGGCGCACGGGCCCTGCTTCCCCCGCACGATCGCGCGCGCGGCGGCGCAGCGGGACGCGCTCGACGTCGTCGACGACCAGGTGGGGCAGCCGACCTGGACCGTGGACCTCGCCGACCTGCTCGTGCGCCTCGTCGCCGCCGACGCGCCCGGTGGCGTCTACCACGGGACCTCGGGCGGGCGCGGGTCGTGGTGGGACCTCGCGCGCGAGGTCGTGGCCGCGGCCGGCCGCGCGGACCGCGTGGACGTGCGCCCGACGACGAGCGCGGCGTTCGCGCGCCCCGCTCCCCGCCCCGCGTGGTCCGTCCTCGGGCACGACGCGCTGCACGCCGTCGGCGTCGCACCGGTCGGCGACTGGCGCGAGCGGTGGGAGGTCGCGGCGCCGACGGTCCTGGCCGCCGAGCACGCCTGACGCGGCCGCGCCCGACGGCGCGCGCCGGCGGCCTTGTCCGCTCACTCGTCCAGCAGACCGAGCAGGTACGCGCCGTAGCCCGACTTCACGAGAGGCTCGGCGCGCTCGCGCAGCTCTGCGTCGGTGAGGAACCCGCGCCGCCACGCCACCTCCTCGGGGGCACCGATCTTCAGGCCCTGCCGGTGCTCGATCGTGCGCACGTAGTCGCTCGCGTCCAGGAGCGAGCCGACCGTGCCCGTGTCGAGCCACGCCGTACCCCGCGGCAGCACCTCGACCTGCAGCCGCCCCTGCGCCAGGTAGTGGCGGTTGACGTCGGTGATCTCGTACTCGCCGCGAGCAGACGGCTCGAGCCCGCGCGCGACGTCGACGACGTCCGCGTCGTAGAAGTACAGGCCCGGGACCGCATACCTGCTGCGCGGACGCTCGGGCTTCTCCTCGATGCTCAGCGCTCGGCCGGCGTCGTCGAACTCGACGACGCCGTACGCCGTCGGGTCCGCGACGCGGTAGGCGAAGATCGCGCCGCCGTCGAGGTCGGCGAAGCGCTGGAGACGGTCGCCCAGGCCGGGCCCGTAGAAGATGTTGTCGCCCAGGACGAGCGCCGCGGCGTCGCCGTCGAGGAAGTCGGCGCCGAGGACGAACGCCTGCGCGAGGCCGTTCGGCTCGGCCTGCACGGCGTACGTGATCGAGATGCCGAAGCGTGAGCCGTCGCCGAGGAGGCGGTGGAACGCGTCGGCGTCGTGCGGCGTCGTGATCACGAGCACCTCGCGGATCCCCGCGAGCAGGAGCGTCGACAGCGGGTAGTAGACCATCGGCTTGTCGTAGATCGGGAGCAGCTGCTTGCTCACGCCGAGCGTGATCGGGTGCAGCCGCGTGCCCGAGCCCCCGGCCAGGATGATCCCCTTCATCTCGGCAGACTCTCACGGGCGCCCACGCTGCGGCAGGAGCGGGCGGGTGAAATGCCCGCATGCGTCCGGGGGCCGGACCGTCTGCTCGCTAGAATCGCGGGCGTCGAGCGCCCGTCCTCGGCCAGCCCCGACCAAGGAGGTCCACCGTGCGAGTCCTGGTCACCGGAGGTGCCGGCTTCATCGGCGCGAACTTCGTCCACGCGACGCTCGGACGCCGGCCCGACGTCGAGGTCGTCGTCCTCGACGCGCTGACCTACGCCGCGGACGAGTCGTCGCTCGCGCCCGTCCGCGAGCGGATCACGCTGCACGTCGGGGACGTGACCGACGCCGCGCTCGTGGACCGCCTCGTGGGCGAGTGCGACGTCGTGGTGCACTTCGCGGCCGAGTCGCACAACGACAACTCTCTCCTCGACCCGACCCCGTTCGTGCAGACCAACGTCCTGGGGACGTTCACGCTGCTCGAGGCGGTACGCCGCCACGGCGTGCGGCTCCACCACGTCTCGACGGACGAGGTCTACGGCGACCTCGAGCTCGACGACCCCGCGCGGTTCACCGAGGCCACGCCCTACAACCCGTCGTCGCCGTACTCGTCGACCAAGGCGGGCAGCGACCTGCTCGTGCGGGCGTGGGTGCGGTCGTTCGGGGTGCAGGCGACGATCTCCAACTGCTCGAACAACTACGGCCCGTACCAGCACGTGGAGAAGTTCATCCCGCGCCAGATCACCAACCTGATCGACGGCGAGCGGCCCAAGGTCTACGGCGCCGGCGCGAACGTGCGCGACTGGATCCACGTGGAGGACCACAACGAGGCGGTGTGGACCATCATCGAGCGGGGGCAGCCCGGGGAGACCTACCTCATCGGGGCCGACGGCGAGCGCTCCAACCTCGAGGTCGTGCAGGACCTGCTCGAGGTCTTCGGTCGCGACCGCGACGACTACGAGCCGGTCACCGACCGCGCGGGCCACGACCTGCGGTACGCGATCGACTCCAGCCGGCTGCGCGTCGAGCTCGGGTGGGAGCCGCGGTACACCGACTTCGCCGACGGGCTCGCGCGCACGGTGGCGTGGTACCGCGAGCACGAGGACTGGTGGCGGCCGGCCAAGGCGGCGACAGAGGCCCGGTACGCGGCGGGCGGTCAGTAGGCGCTCGCCTGTGCCCGAGCAGGGAATCCGGGACTCCGCCGGAGCACGACGCGACGACGGCGCCGCCCCAGGGGGGGGCGGCGCCGTCGTCATCCGCGGTGGCGGTGCGCTGCACGGTGACGCGTCAGGCGCCGACCGCCTTGTTGCTCACGCGGATGAATGTCGGGTTGGACTGCCAGATCTGACGGACCTGGACCGACTTGCCCGGGCGAGGAGCGTCGATCTGCTTGTTCCCCCCGAGATAGATCGCGACGTGACCGGGGCTCCAGATGAGGTCACCCGGCTTGGCGCTCGACTTCGAGATCCTCTTCCCGACGTTGCGCTGGGCCGACGACGTGCGCGGCAGCTTCTTGACGCCCGACTTCTTGTACACGTACGACGTGAAGCCCGAGCAGTCGAACCCGCTCGGCGAGGTGCCACCGCTGCGGTAGGGCGTGCCGATGTGCTTCTTCGCCTCGGTGACGACGGGAGAGCCGGCGTTCTTGACCGTGAGGTCGAAGGTCTTCGTCGCCCGCTTGCTGCTGACGCCCCAGGGGATGAAGGTGACCTTGACCGTGCGCTTGCCTGCGCGGAGGTCAGAGCTCAGGTGTGTCGCAATTCTCCCGTTCGTGACGGACTTCTTGGCGACGAGCCACTTGTCGACCTTGACATAGACGGTTCCGGTGGTGGCACGACGGCCGTCCAGGGTGTTCCAGGCCGAGACCCAGATCCCGTTCTTGCCCCGAGTCTGGGACTTGGCAGATGCCTTGACCTCGATGGCCGGCTTCTTGGACGCCGCTGACGCGAGCGCCGTCGGTGTGGCCGCTGTCGCTGGCGTGACGGTGGCGACGGCCGTGCCGAGCACCAACGAGGAAGCGAGTGCTGCTGTGAGCGCGAGGCGCAGGCCCGTGCGGGGTGTTCGCAGGCGCGCCTCACCCTGGGTGCGAGTGGTAGTCATCGTGTTCTCCGGTCGCCTGCGAGGTGAGCTGTCGGGTTCGGGCTGGAGTAGCCCGGCCGCTGTTGCGGCTTCACCCCAAGGGCTCGGCAGTGCGAGCCCGTCACGAGTGGTTCCCCCGTCACTGCCTGGATCGTGACTCCTGACCGGTGGCAGTGCTCGGCGTTCCGGCAGGAGGCGCTGCGGTCGTCCGCTGCGCTGATCGACCATAACTGCAGCTGTTCGGTTATCACAAACAGGTAACAGGACATTGCCGTTGCGATGCTCGATGAATGCATGAATGCGCCCGGCAAAAGCGGTCATACCTGCATCATTGACTCGAGCGCTGTGCGACGGGGATCGCCCGGCTCCACCTCGGTAGGCTGGCCGGGTGAGCACCGACCTCTCCCACCTGATCAAGGCCTACGACGTGCGCGGCACGGTCCCCGACGAGCTGGACCCGGTGGTGGCGCGGGCGATCGGCGCGGCGTTCGCATACGCGGTCGTGCTCCCGGAGGCGCCGACCGGTGACCCGGGGGCGACGACGCGCCCCGGTGCGGTCGTCGGGCACGACATGCGTGACTCCGGCCCCGACCTCGTCGAGGCGTTCGCGGCGGGCCTGACGGACGCGGGCGTCGATGTGACGCGGATCGGGCTGTGCTCGACCGACGGCCTCTATCACGCCTCGGGTGTTCTGGGCGTCCCGGGTGCGATGTTCACCGCGAGCCACAACCCGGCCAGGTACAACGGCATCAAGCTGTGTCGTGCGGGCGCGCGCCCGGTGGGTCAGGACACCGGGCTCGCCGAGGTCCGTCACCTCGCCGAGGGGTACCTCGACGGCGGGACGCCTGCCGCGGCCGCCGTCTCTGGCTCGATCACCGATCGAGACACTCTCGCCGACTACGCCGCGTTCCTGCGAGGCCTCGTCGACCTGTCCGGGATCCGCCCCCTCAAGGTCGTCGTGGACGCGGGGAACGGGATGGGCGGCCACACGGTGCCCGCGGTCCTCGGCACGGGTGCAGGGCTGCCCGCGCTCCCGCTGGACGTCGTGCCGCTGTACTTCGAGCTGGACGGTGCGTTCCCGAACCACGAGGCGAACCCGCTGGATCCGAAGAACATCGTCGACCTGAGGGCGGCTGTCGTGGAGCACGATGCCGACCTCGGCCTCGCGTTCGACGGGGACGCCGACCGCTGCTTCGTCGTCGACGAGCACGGAGATCCTGTCTCGCCCTCGGCGATCACCGCGCTCGTCGGGCTGCGGGAGGTGGAGAAGGAGAAGCAGCGCCACGGCGACGTGACGCCGGTGGTCATCCACAACCTCATCACGTCGCGAGCCGTGCCCGACTTCTTGACCGCGGCCGGAGCGCGAACGGTTCGCACTCGAGTTGGACACTCGTTCATCAAGGCCCAGATGGCTGAGAACGACGCGGTCTTCGGCGGGGAGCACTCCGCCCACTACTACTTCCGGGACTTCTTCTTCGCCGACACCGGCATGCTCGCGGCGATGCACGTCCTTGCCGCGGTCGGTTCGCAGCCGCACCCTCTCTCCGCGGTCGCGGAGATCTACGAGCCGTACGTCGCGTCGGGCGAGATCAACTCGACCGTCGCCGACGTCGTCACGGCGAGGTCGCGCGTCGTCGAGGCCTACGTGACGCAGCAGGGGGCGGGGCCGGTGGAGGTCGACGAGCTCGACGGCCTCACCGTCTCGCACTGGGGCTCCCACCCGCAGTGGTGGTTCAACCTGCGCGCGTCCAACACCGAGCCGCTCCTGCGGCTCAACGTCGAGGCGGCAGACCAGGACATCATGGAGAAGGTGCGCGACGACGTGCTGTCGCTCGTGCGCTGCGTCGACGCCGGAGCGTCGACGCTGACCGACGAGGAGCGAGCATGACGACCATCGACCCCTGGGTGCGCGAGGCGCTGCGCTGCCCGGCGACCGGCGCGACGCTCGTGGACGGGACCGGTCCCGACGGCGAGCCCGAGCTGCACTCGACCGACGCCGAGCGGCCGGTGGCCTACCCCGTGCGGGACGGCATCCCCGTGCTGCTGGCGGACGACGCGAGGCCGCTCTGAGCGCCGGTGCTGGTGACCGGCGCTGGGCGGGTGTGAGGGCTGGCGCCTAGGCCACCGCGGTGATGCTGGTGATCCACGCGGCGGGCATCGACCGTGCAGTGGTCCGCTTGCCCACGGTCGACCGGACCACGTCGGCCTTGCCCGTCACCGTCGCCGATCTCCCCGTCGACGATGTCGCCGTGAGGGTGCGGGCCTGACCGCTCGACCACGTCGCCGTGACCTTGATGGTCTTCACGTCGTCCAGACCGAAGAGAATGCGTGCCTGTGCCTGCGTGAGCTTGCGCGACCAGGACCGGTAGCTGTTCCCGGGAGCAGCCTTGCTGTACGGGTCGGACACCGACCGCTCGTAGGAGATGCGGGACGACCACACGTCCTCCGAGTTCGCCGTCCGGCCGCCGCTGGAGGAGTAGTAGTGCGCCGCGACGGGGGTGCCGCCGTAGGTCAGCACCCGCGCCTTCGTCTCGGTGCTCACGGTGGGGTCCACTCCTGCCATCCAGGCCTTGCCGTACTTCCCGCCCGTCCCCTCGTTCTCCTTCTTCCAGCCGGTGAACTGCTGGTCGCGGACGTCGTCGACGACATGGCACAGGCAGCGGTCGTTGACCGTCATCTTCGACAGCGCGTACGAGCGGGCCGTGATGGCCTGTGCCGCCAGAGCGGAGCGGCCACCGGCGAGCCCCCACGACGACGGCATCTCGGCGATGCCGTACAGGTACTCGGTGTTGAGTCGCAGCTCGTTGGTGAGATTCGGGACACCCGCGCGGGCAGTGAGGTTCAGCCGGCCGTGCCGGTATGCGCCGTGCGCTCCCGTGACAGTCACCACGGCGGGCTTGCCCGTGGGCTTGTAGTAGCGGGTGCCCGACCAGTGGATGCGCAGCAGATGGCCGTAGTACTTCGTGTCGCCGACTGCGATCTTCGCCCGTCCGTCGGCCATCACACCGACTCGGAGCGTGGTCGTGCCCTGTCCCGACGCCAGGGTCTTGCCCGCGGAGCTCCGGACCCGCCAGTCGCCACCGGTCACCGTGACCTTGGTCCAGTCGACGGTGTCGCCGTAGCTGGGCGAGCTGTACGGGTCCGGGCCGAAGACCTGCACCAGCACGTTCAGCGGGGTCGTCTTCCACGCCACCTTGGCGCCGGAGTAGTACCTCTGCAGGATGTCCCAGCTCGGGTTCCCGCGACGTGACAGCTCGTAGGCGCCGTACTGTGGCATACCCACACCGTGCCCGAAGCCCGAACCGTTGATGGTGAAGGATGTCGGAACCGCCGCCTGCGCCGGGCCCGTGACGATCAGGGACGAGCCCACAGCGAGCAGCCCGGAGACGACGACCGCCAGGAGCCGCCGGAGACCGGTGCGTCGTCGTGTGCGGTCACCGCGCTGCGCGATGGGCCGGTCAGTGCGTTCGCGCGTCATCGTCGTCCCCTCCCTGGATTCTCCTCCCCACACTGTCCCCCGGGAAGCACGGGCCGGCATGCGGAACGTTCCCGACCCAGGCTTCGAGGTGCCGATCGAGTGGTCTGTCCCTATCGTCGTTCGGGTTGGATACCTGGGCGACAGGGGGCTGACACCTGGCCGACGAGGGGAGACGAACATGGTGGCCCGGAGAATATTGCGGCTCGGCATAGCGACGACGACGGTCGTGTCCCTGGCCTGCGTGGGGGTCGTCGTCCCCACTGTCACGTTGCCGGTTCCTCAGGCGCACGCTGTGAGCCCCGACGTGGACGAGGTGGAGCTGGACGGCGTCGACGCCGACGCGAAGCGCGAACGAGGAGCGCTCGACGAGGCGGTCGGACACGCGCACGCCGAGCTCGGGAACCAGGGCGGGGGCGCCGCGCAGGACGAGGTCGAGGGTGCAGTGAAGGCGGAGGCGCTCGACCTCGGCACGGGTACGGTCGCCGATTCCGGCACCGGCGATGCTGACGGCGCGCTCGCGGCGCTGAGCGAACGGACCACCACGCAGGACTTCCTCGTCGCGGGCGTGACGTGGGATGCCTCCTCGGGCGAGGAGGTCACCGATGTGGCGGTGCGGCTGCGCGAGTCCGGGAGCTGGAGCGAATGGCAGTCGCTCGGCGTCGACGACAACGACGTCCCCGGTGGCCGCGCGGGGACGGAGCCGCTCGTGACGACCGGCGCCGACGGCGTCCAGGCGCGCGTTCGCACGGTCAGTGGCAAGGTGCCCAGCGGTCTGCAGGTCGACGTCGTCGATCCAGGCACGTCGCGCGCCGACGCGTACGTGGGAGAGGACCAGGCGCCGGCGTCGTCCGCGAACGCCGCCACCGGGTTCGAGATCCGGCCGAAGATCGTCTCCCGGGCGGGCTGGGGAGCCGACGAGTCGTTGGCCAGCAACTGGCCCGAGACGTCGAAGTCGCTGCACGCCATCTACGTGCACCACACCGCCGGGACGAACAGCTACAAGGAGAGCCAGTCAGCGGCGCTGGTGCGCGGAATCTACGCCTATCACACGAAGTCTCGTGATTGGCCCGACATCGGCTACCAGTACCTCGTGGACAAGTTCGGCAACGTGTTCGAGGGACGCACGAGCTCGCGGTGGGACAACCCCATCGGCGCACAGGCGGGTGGCTACAACACCGGAACCGTCGGCGTCTCCGCGATGGGGAACTATGACACCGCCCGCCCGACGAGCTCACTCATCACGGCGTTGCAGAAGGTGGTGGCCTGGAAGTCCTACCAGTACGGCTTCACGGCGACGGGCGCGACCACCCTGGTCACGGGCGGGAGCTCTGGCTCGGGGACACGGGCGAGACCCGGGACGAAGGTCAAGGTTCTCCGCGTGCTCATGCACCGCACCACCAACGAGACCGCCTGTCCCGGCAGGTACCTGGCTGCCAAGATGAGCGACATCCGTTCCGGGGCAGAGGCCCGCCGCAAGGCGGCGGTCAAGAAGTACGGCGCGGCGACCTGGGCGGTCGGGAAACCGGCCACGGTCAAACCCCTCGCGACGCAGCAACCGGTGCAGTGGTACGGCACGACCACCTACAGGTGGAAGAAGGTCTCGGGAGCCCGCACCTATCAGGTGCTGCAGCGCTACGCGCAGTGGGACTCGACGATGCCGTCCACGAACTACTGGCGGGTGGTGGGTGCGACAACGGGCACCTCGATGACCGTCAGCCAGAGCGAGGGCCTGGCCAAGCAGCTCGCTGTGCGGGCGATCGGGCAGAACTGGGAGCGCGGGCCCCTCACGACGTTGGTGAAGACCTCCACACCGATTCAGCCGTCGGACTGGGTCAAGTCGAGTGGATGGACGAAGGTCACCGGCACTCCTTACTGGGGTGACTACGCCTACAAGACGACGAAGAGCGGCGCGGTGCTCAAGCTTCGCGGTACCGAGCAGGTCAAGCGAGTCGTCATCCGCGGCGGGACGGCCCCGGGCGGCGGCCGGCTGAAGGTCGCGGTGGGAAGCACGACATACAGAACGCTGGACTTCGACCAGGCAACCGACAGCGACAAGATCTTCACCGTCACGTTGCCGAGAGCGGCGAGGGGGACCGTGACGCTCAAGGCGGTGGACTCGGGCAAGCCGGTGCGCATCAGTCAAATCGCGCTGGCGCGCTGGTAGACCGCACGGACCAGTGGGGAGCTAGGGTCGGCCCGTGCACCTTGCGCAAGAGCTGATCCTGACCCTCCCGCCCGCCCGCCGCGCGCTCGCGGTGGAGGACGGTTCCGCCGCTGTCGTCGAGGGTGCCGTCCGTGTCCCCGCCGGGGCGAGCCAGGGGTTCGCCACGTACTTCTCGGCATTCCCGGCCTCGTACTGGGTGCGCTGGGCGGGGGTCACCGCCGTACGGCTCGAGCTGAGCGGTACGGGCCGCGGCACCGTGCGACTGGTGCGCACCGACCCGGGCGGCGCCGCCCGGACGGAGGTGATGGCGAGCGGGCTCGACGGCGGCGGGGTGAGCCTCGACATCGACGTCGCCGGGATGTCCGACGGCGGCTGGCTCTGGTTCGAGGTGGACGCCGGCGACACGGATGTCGTGGTCACCGGCGCGCGCTGGCTCGTCGACGTCGCGCCACGACGAACGGGTGACGTGTGCTTGTCGATCACCACGATGGACAAGCCGGAGTACTGCGTCGCCACCCTGCGCCGGATCGCGGCGTCCGAGTCGCTGGCCGACGCCGTGGGTGCAGTGTTCGTGATCGATCAGGGCTCGCGCCGCGTCGTCGACCATCCCGGGTACGCCGAGGTGGCCGAGACGCTGGGCACGAGGCTGAGAATCGTCGAGCAGCGCAACCTCGGCGGCTCGGGCGGCTTCTCGCGCGGCATGCTCGAGGCGCTCGACCGCCCGGAGACCGACGCCGTGCTCATCCTCGACGACGACGTCGAGGTGGAGCCCGAGGCACTGCTCCGCGCCATCCGGTTCCACCGCGCCGCGCGCGTGCCCGTCGTCGTGGGCGGGCACATGCTCGACCTGAACCGCCCCACGGTGCTCAACTCGTTCAGCGAGGTCGTGCACCAGCGCACCTTCAACTGGGGGCCGCCGGAGGCCGACCAGCAGTGGCACGACCTGGAGACCGGGCCGCTGCGAGACACACCGTGGCTGCATGCCCGCGGCGAGAGCGACTTCAACGGCTGGTGGATGTGTCTCATCCCTACCGCCGTGCTCCGTGATGTCGGGCTGTCGCTGCCACTCTTCCTCAAGTGGGATGATGCCGAGTTCGGGCTGCGTGCCGGCCCCGCCGGCCACGCCACGGTGTCTCTCCCGGGCGCTGCGCTGTGGCACGTCGCGTGGACCGACAAGGACGACACGGTGGAGTGGCAGGCGTACCTCCACCAGCGCAACCGGGTGGCCACAGCGTTGTTGCACGCCCGCCGCCCGCGCGCGGGCCTGCTGCTGCCACTGCTGCTCGCGAACGACCTGAAGTTGCTGCTCGGGATGCGCTACTACGCCGTCGACCTGCACGTACGCGCCCTGCGCGACCTGCTCGCCGGCCCCGGAGACCTGTTCGGCGGCCTGGAGCGTGTGGTGCCTGCGGCACGGGCCGTGGGTGCCCTCTACCCCGAGACCGTCGTGCGGCGGGCCGGGGACCCGGTGTACGACACGGCTGCCCCCCGCGTCCGAGCGGGGGAACCAGGGAACAAGCCGGCGTCTTCCGCGGCGCTCGCGGGACTCGTGGTGCGCGGGGTGCTGCGCCACCTGCGCCCCGGATCGAGCGGGCCGACGCCGCGCGTCACCCTGACCCGAGAGCAGGCGGCGTGGTGGGAGGTGCCGCTCCACGACTCGGTGCTGGTGCTCGCCGGTGACGGCCTGTCCGGCGTCTGGCTGCGCCGCGATCCCCGGCAGTTCTGGCGGCTGGCCGGTGCGTCCGTCGCCGCACACCTGCGGCTGGCGCTGCGGTGGCGGAAGGCGTCGGCACGATGGCGCGCGGCCATGCCGGTGCTCGTCGACCCGGAGAGCTGGCGAGCGACCTTCGCACCGCAGGAACGTCCCTAGGAACGGTGGGATATCCCGCACCGGCGGCCCGGTTGCGTGCGCCTCGAAGGTCGCGGCCGGCCTGAACGGTATGCTGCGACGCGTCCCCGCTGACCGTCGACGCATCAGGAGTGCTCATGCCTGCCACACCCCGGGCCGCCACCGTGCGGCGCCGGATGCGGTCCTTGGGAGGCAAGCTCGTCCGTCGGTTGGGGATGCTTCCGGGCGGCATGCCGGACGGGCTCGGCGAGGACGAGGCGCTGCTCGGCACGTCGTGGCCGTACGAGGTGCTGGTCTATTTCGCCGACACTCCTGATGCGCTCTACCAGATCGAGCAGTGGTACGACACCTTTCGCGCGCTGCATGCCGAGCACCCGGTCGTCATCGTGACCCAGGACTCCCGCACGGCGCGCGCGATCCGCCGTGACAGCGGGCTGGACGTGCGCACCGTGGCGCACTACACGACGCTCGACGACGTCCTCGCCCGATCGCCCACGAAGCTTGCGCTCTACGTCAACCACAACCCGCAGAACTTCACCTGCCTGCGCTTCGGACAGCTCGTGCACGCTTCGCTCATGCACGGCGACAGCGACAAGCTCGTCACCGTCTCCAACCAGACGAAGGCGTACGACTTCTCCTTCGTCGCCGGGCAGGCGGCGGTCGAGCGCATGGCACGGTTCAGCACCTTGTACGACGCGCGTGCCCGGTGCGTACCGGTGGGGCGCCCGCAGCTCGACGGCCAGATGCGGCTGCGCGCGCTGGCACCGCGCGGGCCTCTGCCCACGGTGCTCTACGCACCCACCTGGGAGGGCGGGCAGCCGTCAGCCGAGTACGGGACCGTGGCCACCCACGGGCTCGCGATCGTGCGTGGCCTCGTGGAGTCGGGGCGCTATCGGGTGCTCTACCGTCCGCACCCGCTCACCGGCGTCCGCGTCGCGGCGTACGGGGAGGCAGACAAGGTGATCCGGGAGTATCTGGCCGCTGCGCCCGCCCCGGACGAGGGGCTCGCCCACGCCACCGACACCCACGGCGACGTCGCACCGGCGTTCGCCGCGGCCGACCTGCTGATCTGCGACGTCTCCGGCGTCGCGATGGACTGGCTCGCCACGGGAGAGCCGATCGTCGTGACCCGGCCGGTCGGTGACGTGATCATCGCGTCCAGCCCGCTGCTCGAGCTCGCGCCGGCGTTGCCGGTCGCTGCGCTCGGCGATCTGCCGGGCACGGTGGACAGCGAGCTCACCCATGACTCGACTCGCGATCAGCGCCTCGCGCTGCGCGAGCACTATCTCGGCGACACTGCCCCAGGGGCGTCCACGCAGCGGTTCGTCGCTGCGTGCGAGCGCCTCATGGAGATCCGTGACCGAGAGGTAGCGCGGGTCGAGGCCAGCAGCGTGCCGAGCGCCGCACCGACAGGTATCGAGAGAGGAACGCAATGAGCATCCAGGCAGTGATCTTGGCGGCGGGCATGGGGACCCGTCTGGGCCGGCCGCACCCTAAGCCGCTGACGGAGCTGCGCGACGGCCGGACCATTCTCGCCCAGCAGCTCGGCAACCTCCGCGCGGTCTACGGACGCGAGGCAGAGGTGCTGATCGTCGTCGGTTTCAAGCTCGACATGATCCTCGAGGCCGCACCGGACGTGACGTACGCGTACAACGAGGTCTACGACCAGACCAACACCTCCAAGAGTCTCATGCGCGCCCTGCGTGTCACCGGCGATCGTGGCGTGCTCTGGATGAACGGCGACGTCGTCTTCCACCCGGACGTGCTGCGTCGCGTGCAGCCGCTGATCGACCAGCAGAAGTCGTTCGTCTGCGTCAACACCTCGGTCGTGGGCGACGAGGAGGTCAAGTACACGGTCGACGAGCAGGGCGACATCGCGGAGCTGTCGAAGACCGTGGGCGCCGGGGCGCTCGGTGAGGCGGTCGGCATCAACTACGTGGCACCGCAGGACAAGGCAAAGGTGCTGCAGCGTCTCGTCGAGGTGGACGATCAGGCGTACTTCGAGCGCGGTGTCGAGCTCGCCATCGAGCGCGACGGCGTCAAGGTCACGCCGGTGGACATCTCCGACCTCTACGCGGTCGAGGTCGACTTCGCCGAGGACCTGGAGCGCGCGAACCGCGAGCTCTGACCTCTCCGCCGTCCGAGTCTGCTGGTCGGATCGGGCCAGGTCGGGTCGGCACGTCGAGCCCGTCGAGACGGCGTCTTGACGGGCTGGACCTCCGTCACGGCCTGATCTTCGTCATTCGGCTTCGATGTCGTCGACCCGGGCGCGGTGGTCGCGCAGCGGCTGCTGGACCGCTCGTGCGGGGCGGCCGACGAGCATGGCGTCGCGGCGGTCCACGCAGTCCGACATGAAGTCGAGGAATCGCCGGCTGCTCTCCCCGCGGGGGAACCCGAAGTAGTGGTCGCGCACGCCCAGCCGGGCGTCGTGCCGTGGGTCGGCCGCGAGGTTAGCGGCCAGGATCTCGGCCACGTCGCCCACGCTGCCTCCGTCGACGATGTCGACGGCGCTCGCGACGGGCGCCTCGGCGACGATGCGCGCGCGGTCGGTGCGCCGGTCCGTCAGCACGACGGGTGCCTCGGGGCGCAGGTACAGGAAGTCGAGGCCGACGGACGATATGTCCGTGACCAGCAGGTCGGCGTCGTCGAAGAGACCCAGGATGTCGGCGTCGAACGGCATCTCGTGCGGCGCTCCCGCAGCTCTGGCCGCCGTGAGGAGCCGCGCAATCTCCGCGTGGGCTCCGACGACGCCTGGCTCGGTGGCCGTGAGCACGCGCGGGTGGGGTTTGTAGACCACGCGCACGTCGGGAAGGCCGAGGAGCGCGCGCACGATCGCGACGCCGTACACGTCGACCGACGTGTAGTTGTTGGTGTCGTCCTCGCCGGACCAGGTCGGCGCGTAGACCACGGTGCGCCGGCCTGGTGCGGGCGCGAGCACGGGGGAGACCTCGAGGTCCAGCTGGGGGCGCCCGCACACCACGAGCCGGTCGATGTCGAAGTTGATCAGGGCGCGTGCGTGCCGCTCGATCGCGGCCTGGCCGGCCACGACCACGTGGTCGTAGGCCTTGGCCTGGTTGGAGACCATCGAGACCTTGTCGGACTCGCCGTGGTTGACGTGCACGTGCAGCGAGCGCTGGTGGATGAGCGACTGGAAGTTGCGCCAGCCGTTGTTGACGTAGACCACCGTCTTGACATCGATCTGGTCGTAGACGCGCCGTAGCCCGTCGAGCGTGCGGGAGTAGATCACCGGCAGCGTCGTCTCCTGGCGGAGCTCCAGGGTCACCGCCCAGTTGCGCGTCACGACGGCGAGCGGATGGCCGTGGGCGACGCGCTCGAGCACAGGTAGCCACTGCCTCAGCTGGTAGGCCTGGTTGGGGGTGTCGGCGAAGTAGGCGACGACGTCGTACCGCGGCAGCTCCTCGATCGGAGGGTCCAACGGCGGCGGCTCTTGGATGAACCAGGCCTTGACGCTGCGCTTGGCGAGCGAGCCACCCTTCAGCAACAGCTGGCCCAGCTCGTGACGGCCCCGGTGGACGAAGGTCGACGATCGAGGAGTTCCGAGGTCGGGCATGCCGTCCTTCCGTAGTCGCAAGAGCACAGGATCCGCCTCCCTGCAGGGACGCCCGAAGTATCCCACGGGTACCCGCGCGCGCCCCTGTCGGTCACGCTCCGGTCACGCATCATTCACCTGTCGTGCCTCCTGTACGCAACCAGAAGGTCCTGCGATCGCTGTAAGATCGTCCAGGCCGGAAAGACGCAGGCCGAACCACGGAAGACGGGTACCCAGGATTCGTGACCACCGACACCGCTAGGGGCGCCCCATCTGGCGACCGCGGGACGCCGGGAGCCAAGGACGACCTGCTCCGCCCACCGGAGCCGATCGTTCCCGACACCACCTCCCAGGAACGACTCGCCCTCGCGACGCAGTTCGACCTGCGTCAGATGGGTGTGCGCCCCCCGCTCAAGGACTATGTGCGCGACGTGGTGTCGCGCTGGCCGTTCATCCGGACCCTCGGGACCTCGACGGCGTACGCGAAGAACCAGAACAACTATCTGGGGCAGCTGTGGGCGGTTCTCAACCCCACGCTCAACGCCATCGTGTACATCCTGATCTTCGGCATCTTGCTGGGGACCACCCGCGGGCTCGAGAACGCGATCGCCTTCATCGTGATCGGCACGTTCCTGTTCCGGTTCGTCGAGCAGTCGGTGCACGCGGGTTCCAGGTCGATCGCGCAGAAGACCAACCTCATCCGGTCGATGCACTTCCCCCGGGCGGTGCTGCCGACCGCCCAGGTGGTCTCGCTGCTGGCCACACTGGTGCCGGCGCTGCTGGTGATGTGCGTCATCGTCCTGCTCAGCGGCCTCCTTCCGGCCTACCCGATGATCCCGATCCGGTGGAGCTGGTTGCTGCTGCCAGCCATCGTGGCGCTGTTGTGGATCTTCAACACCGGCGTCGCGTTCATGGTCGCCCGCGCCGTGGCCATCACGCCGGACCTGGACAACGTCATCGGCTTCATCATGCGTCTGGTGATGTACGGCTCCGGAGTGATCTTCCCGGTGACGCACTACGTCGACCGGCTGCCGGACGCGGTCCAGGGCATCGTCGGCGCCATCCTGGAATATCAGCCGATCGGCGTGTTCCTCTACGTGGCGCGCTCGATCCTCACGCAGGAGCCGGAGATTCCCCAGGACCCGTGGATGTGGCTCTGGGCAGCGCTGTGGGCCATCGTCGCGTTCGTCGTCGGCTTCATCGTCTTCTGGCGTGGAGAGGAGCGGTACGGTCGTGACTGAGTCCGAGCTCGATCTCGACGTCGACCTCGAGGAGGACTTCGAGCCCGAGGACCTCGAGGGTCCGTCGCCTGTCGCGACCCTGGGGGACCCGGTCCTCGTCGTCGACGACCTCAATATCGTCTACCGCGTGTTCGGCGGCAAGGC
Organism: Cellulosimicrobium arenosum; assembly: GCF_014837295.1. GTDB lineage: Bacteria > Actinomycetota > Actinomycetes > Actinomycetales > Cellulomonadaceae > Cellulosimicrobium > Cellulosimicrobium arenosum. The sequence continues at coordinate 14,705 of NZ_JACYHB010000013.1, read as the reverse complement.
CAAGCAGGTGGCGGGCGGGGCGAACGTCAAGGAAGGCACCGCGCCGCGACGCTCGTTCCTCCGGCGTCTCGTCAGCTCTACGTCGCAGCACGTGGGCGCGGTGAGCGAGGTGCACGCGGTGCGCGGCATCTCGTTCGTCGCTCGCCACGGAGAGTCGATCGGCATCGTCGGTATCAACGGCTCTGGCAAGAGCACGCTGCTGCGCGCCATCACCGGCCTCATCCCGCCGCACTCCGGCGGGGTGTACGTCGCAGGCGATCCGGCGCTGCTCGGCGTCAACGCCGCCCTCATGCCGCAGCTGACCGGCGAGAAGAACATCTGGATCGGCGGGCTCGCACTGGGCCTCACCCCCAAGCAGGTGGAGGAACGCTTCGACGACGTGGTGGAGTTCGCCGACATCGGCGACTTCGTCTACCTGCCGATGAAGACCTACTCCTCGGGCATGTCGGCGCGCCTGCGCTTCGCGATCTCGTCGGCCGCGACACCCGACATCCTCATGATCGACGAGGCCCTGGCGACGGGCGACGCCGCATTCAAGGCGCGCTCCAAGGCACGCATCGACGAGGTGCGCAAGAACGCCGGCACGATCTTCCTGGTCAGCCACTCGACCAGCACGATCGAGGCGATGTGCACCCGCGTGCTGTGGGTGCATCAGGGTCAGCTCGTCATGGACGGGCCCACGGGGGAGGTGCTCGAGCATTACCGGACCTTCGTCCGGGCACACCGTCAGGCGCGGTCGTCCGCGCGAGCGGGGGGCGTCGGGCCACGAGCGCGCTCGAAGCAGCGCAGCAAGAAGTCGGACTGATCTCTCGGCCCCGAGGGAGCGGCCTCGGGGCCCGGCTTCACCGGCGTTGACACGGACGGTCGGAGGATGGACGTTCCCGGTTCTCCGTGTGCCCAGCAGTTACGATGGGCCAGCGAGCAGCGCCGCTGCCCATCTGCCGCCGATGCAGCTCGGCGAGGCTCAGCAGCGCCTGATCCTTTCACCACTCACCAGCACCGCAAGGTATTCCACATGTCGTTCTCGACTCGCCAGCTCGCCGCCATGGCTCTGACGGCGGCGTACATGGTCGTTGCCGCACTCGTCTGCCTCCTCGCCCCGCCGCGGGTGGGTCTCGTCGTCGTCCTCGTGACCGTCGTCCTCTGCGCGGCGGTCGTGCTGTTGTTCCTCCGAAGGGTCCTCATCGGCGTCCACCAACTGCGGCAGAGCGGTTCACGGTCGACGGCGGACGCCTCTCGGTCGACGAGCAAGGCGGTCCAGAGCGAGCTCGGAGCGGTGAACGCTCGCCTGGACCGGATCGAGCAGCACCTTCCAGACCGCCTCGCGGCCCGGATCGCGTTCGAGCTCTCGCACGTGGACCGTGACTCGGGTAGTTCGCGCGCTGCTGGTTCGACCGAGCTGTAGGACTTAGCACCGACATGGCCATCCCCGCAGTGCCTCGGACGCCCGCGCACGGGCAGCCGGACGTTCGTGAACCCGAGTTCCAGGAGCTGACGCCCGCAGAGTTCCTCCTGCTGAACCGGCAGTCGCCCTGGCGCGCGCTCGACGTCGGCTCGCGCATGCGCTCGCGCGCGTACCTGGATCTTCTTGCGCTGGAAGGCACCGACGGCGCTCATCGCTGGGAGCAGCTGCGCGATGCCGTGACGTCCGGCGTCCCGCGGGAGCAGATGCTGCTCTGGGACGTGCCCCGGGTGCTCTGCGCGGCTCTCCTTGCCTGCGTCCTCGAGCCCGATCACCAGAACGTCGAGGCGGCGACCGCGGTCATGGTCGCCGCGCTCGACCGGTCGGAGCTGTGGCACCCGGAAGCGTCGCGGGCGTTGCGGCTCGCCGTGCAGGTCGCGGTGATCGCGCGTGCCGAGGTGCTGTTCGAGGAGCTCGCGGCGCTCCCCACTGCCGAGGAGTCGATCTCGTGGGCGGGCCGCACCGACCTGTTGCGACCGCTCGGCGACGCGGATCGTGCGGGCGAGAGGGACGTGACCGCCGGTGGTGGCGACCGGACCGAGCGGTGGTGGGCGCTGTTCAACAAGCCGTTCACTGATCACGACCTTCCCCCGTTCGTGCTCACGGTCGACGAGATGGAGCCGTCCAGCGAGTTCTTCCCGAGCATCGGCGTCCCCGAGGCCCTGCCGTGCAGCGTGCCGTGCGACGAACAGTCGTTGGTGTCGATCATCGTGCCCACGTACAACCCCGACGCTGGCTTCCGCAGGACGATCGACTCGCTCACACACCAGTCCTGGTCGAACATCGAGGTGCTGATCGTCGACGACTGCTCCACCACGGGCAGGGAGCACCTGAGCGCCGCCGCCGCGTCGGACCCTCGGGTGCGGGTGATCGCGTGCGAGCGCAACGGCGGTGCGTACCGGGCGCGGAATGCGGCGCTCCGGGAGGCGCGCGGCGAGTACGTGACCTTCCAGGACGCGGACGACATCTCCCACACGCAGCGCGTCGAGCTGCAGCTGCTCCCCCTTCTCTCGGACCCGGAGAAGGTGGCTTCCACGTCGAGGAGCCAGCGCGTGCTGAGCACGGGCGCCGTCACGTACCTGGGCTATCTCCCTCACCGGACGAATGAGTCGTCGCTCCTGTTCCGCCGAGCCGCCGTCCTGGACCGGCTCGGCCAGTTCGACGCGGTCCGCAAGGGCGGGGACAGCGAGTTCGCCGAGCGCCTGCGGCGGTGCTTCGGGAAGTCGTCGGTAGTGAAACTTCGCTCGCCGTTGGGTCTCGTCCAGCTCAAGGTCGGGTCGCTCTCTCGCGGCGACTTCCGACCGAACTGGATGTCGGGTGCGCGCCTCGCCTACAGCAAGCAGTTCGGTGCAGTGCACAGCCGCATCCAGGCGGCGGGGTCCGAGGACTGGCGGCTCAGTGCGTCTCGTCCCTCGATCTGCACGGCGCCGCCGGAGATCCGCGGGGAGCAGCCCGCGGCGCGGGTCTCGCACGTGGTGCTCGCGGACTGGAGCTCCACCCTCGAAGGCTCCCGCGACGGCATCCGACGCGTCCGGAAGCTCCTGGCGGGCGTCGAAGGTCCGGTCGGGCTGCTGAACGGGTCCCAGCCGCGGTCCAGCCGCAACCTGCGGACGGTCCAGTCTCGGCGCCGGCTCACCGACGCGGTCGAGCAGGGGGAGCTCCGGTGGTTGAGCTGGCGCGACGCGACCCACGTCGACGACCTCGTCGTCGACAGCCCCGAGTATCTCCTCGCGCTTCCCGCCGAGGCCGAGATCGGGATCAGCGCCGATCGCGTGCACGTCATGCTCGACGAGACGGTTCGGCGCACGGACCGGCCCGTGCTGCCACCGATCGCCTGGTGCGAGGAGCAGGTTCGGACCGCCTTCGGTGCGCGCGTCAGCTGGATGGTCTCGTCTCCGGCTCTGCTGCGGTACCTCGAGGGGCAGGGGGTCGACGTCGCGCTCGTCCAGGATCCGCCGGTCGAGCGGAGCACGCTTCCCGATCGTCCGGTGGTCGGCGTCGTCCTGCCCCGGCACGTCGACGGTGCGGAGTGGGACGTCGAGGTGCTCCGGTCCGTGTTCGCGGGGTCGCGTGCCGCAGAAGTGCTGTTCTACGACGAGGGCAGACGCCTGAGAGGGACGCGCGCCGACGCCGCAGGAATTACGGTGGTGCCGAGCGATCAGCTCGACCGGGCGGGATTCCTCCAGAAGGTCGACGTCCTCGTGCCTGACATGCTCGGACAGCGGCTCCATGCCGCTGAGTCCTGGCTGTGGCTCGCGCGAGAGCATGACGTGGTGCCGCTGCTGCCGGACGGCCTCGAGACGGTGCAGCAGGTCCCCGTCCTGCGCTACTCGGAGTTCGGCGCGGGCGAGCTGGTCTCGGCCCTCGCAGCCGACCCCGATCTCGCCCGACGTCTGCCGGGATCGGGGTCGACGGGGGAGCGCGCCGGGCGCCGGGCGCCGGGACCGGCGTCCAGGACGAGCAGGGCATCGGGCCGCACGACCCGGATCCGCTACGTGGTCGTCGGCGAGGACGGCACGGTGGCGCATCTACGGTCCCGCCTCTCGATCAGCCAGATCGAGCGGAACCCGGACCTCCGTACCGTGCGGGACCTCTCGTTCGGGACGCTCACGGCCGCCGGAGTCTTCGCCGGCCTCGAGCCGAACGACCGGGTCTGCGTCGTCGACGCCGGTTTCGAGCTCGAGCCGGGCGCGTTGGCGAGCCTCGATCCCGGCACGACCGAGGACCTGCACGTCTTCACCGACGCGTCGGCGAGCCCCGCGCTCAACCGAAACGTCGTGCGCGGAGGCCTGGCGCCCATCACCGAGAACGCCTTCTTGTGGGTCGGCAGCACCCCGATGCTCGTCCGCGCCGACGTCCTCTGGGCCGCTACGCGCAGGTTCCCTGCCGCACGCAACCGTGGTTTCGTGTTCGCCGCCACGCTCGCGATCAGCGGCGGGTTCGGCGTGCTCGGCGAGGTCCGCTCCTACGGTGTGACCGAGGATGGCGCAACTCAGTCGGCCGAGGTGCTGACCCGGTCCTGGTACCTCGACTTCGCGCGGGACTGGGCGGACCTGCTGGAGGCGACCGCCGGGCGGGGCGCCGTCCACGTCTATCTTCAGCGGCTGTTCCTCCACTTGCTCTCCGTCAGGCTCCGGCTCAACACCGGAGGTACGCCGAAGCGGATCTTCTCGCCCGTCGACCTCGCGGTCTACGAGCAGGACCTCTCTCGCGCGCTGCGGCACACGACGGACGAGCTGATCTGGTCTCCTCGCCGTCCCACCCGGATTCCGTCTCCGATCGTCCGCATGCACCTGCTGAGACTCAAGCACGGTGCGTCTTTCGAGCCGAGCCTCGGCCACGACGAGCGGGGGCCCTACGCCTCCTTCCGCACCCTGGAGCTGGAGCGTCCCGACGAGGTCGTCGTCGCCGTCGACTCGATGGTCGCTCGCGACGGCACGTTGACGGTCAGGGGGCGCGTCCCGCTCGTCTTCAGCCACCCCGCGTACCGGCTCGAGCTGCACGTGGGTGAGCGCCCGATCCCGGTCGCCGACCAGGGGCGCTACGCAGACACCTCGCTGCACGGGACCGCGCTCCACCGCGCCTTCACCTTCACGGCGTCGGTCCCGTTCGCCGACGCCACGCAGCGGCTGGAGCTCCGCTACGCGTCGTCGGACACCCGGACTGCCCCCCTTCCTCTCCGCTTTGCGCGGCCGGGCGCCAAGCTCAGCGACGAGCCGGGCGCCTATTGGGCCGTCCCCGGGCTCGGGATCCTGACGGCGGGGCCGCGAGGCATCGACATTGCCCCCTACTCGGAGCCCGCCCGTGCGGCCGCCGAGCAGTGTCTGCAGCGCACGCTGGAGGAGACCGGCGACCCGGTCCGGATCTCCGCGGCGCGGCTGCGCGCCGAGTACTTCCGGAGTCGTTCGCAGTATGACGGGCGCAGGATCTGGATGTACGCGGACCGCATCGTCAAGGGCGGTGACAACGGCGAGTACGCCTATCGCCACGCGCAAGCGCGGGCGCAGGTCGACGGGGTCGAGGCGCACTACGTCCTCCAGCCGGGCACGCCTCTCGCGGCGCAGTTCGAGGCCGACGGCGTGAACTACCTCGCCTTCGGGACGGACAGCCAGAAGCTGCACTACCTCAACGCGTCGATCGTCTTCGCCACGCGTATCGGGGCCAGCAACACTTTCGGCTTCCAGCTCGACCAGAAGTACTTCCGCGACCTCTTCGACGCGCGTGTCGTCTACATCAATCACGGTCTCGTCGTCGACAATCTCGACAACCTGCTGAACATCGGGTTCACGAACTTCGACCGGATCTGCGTCGTTTCCGAGCACGAGCGCCAGAACCTCGTCCAGGCGAGCTACGGCTACCGCCCCGACGAGGTCGAGGTCACGGGCTTCGCCCGGTACGACGGACTTCGCTCCAGGACCGAACGCACCGTCCTCCTGGCGCCGACCTGGCGGACCTACCTGCACAGCCCGCAGCGGGGCGTGGAACAGACCCTGAGCCATCGCGCCTTCCGGCAGACGGACTACTTCCAGGTGTTCAACTCGCTCATCAACAGCCCGCGGCTGCACGTGGCGCTGGAGAAGCACGGGTACCGCCTGCTGTTCCTCCTGCACCCGAACACCGGTACGCAACTGACGGACTTCGTGTCGAAGAGCGACCGGGTCGAGGTCCGGGCCGCGACCGAGGACGTCAGCTACGAGCAGCTCCTCACGGCGTCCGACCTCATGATCACCGACTACTCGGGCGTGCAGTTCGATTTCGCCCAGATGCGCAAGCCGGTGTTGTACTACCAGCCCGACTCGATCCCGCCGCACTACCAGGCAGCGTCGTTCGATTACGAGACGGATGCCTTCGGCGAGGTCGCCAAGCGGGAGTCGGAACTGCTCGACCTAGTGGAACGCTACCTGGACCAGGAATGTGCGCTGGGACCGGAGTTCGCGGAGCGGATCGAGAAGTTCTTCGCCTACTTCGACCACGAGAACTCGAAGAGGATCTACGAGGTCGGGCTGGGACTCGAGGGCCTGGAGACGGGGGAGGTCCGAGATGACTGACGTCGACACGACCAGCGTGAATCTCTCGCAGAGCGTGTGGGACGAGCTGTCGCCCCACACGAGCCTCGTCATCGCGTGCTACCGCGTGGGCGCCTACCTTCCCGCCTTCCTGAAGTCGCTCGACGAGCAGACCGCGGCGCACGACGGGTACGAGCTGATCTTCGTCGTCGACGGCTGCCCCGAGGACTCGGAGGACGTCGTACGCGCGTGGATGCCGACCACGGACTACGCGGTCCGGATCGTCACGAAGCCGAACGGGGGCGTGGCCTCCGCCAGGAACACGGGGCTCGCGTGGGCGCGCGGCGCCTGGGTGTCGCACCCTGACCCCGACGACCGCCTGGACCCGCAGTACTTCCTCGAGGTCGAGCGGGCCCGTGAGCAGTTCCCGGACGAGACCATGTTCGCGGCTCGTGCGGTCCTCACCTCGCCCGACGGCTCCACCATCGGGCACACGCTGGACGCGAGGTATGTCGACGCCGTCAACTCGCTGGTCGACCTGCACCGTGAGCCTCGCAAGATTCACACTCTCGGCGGCGTCGTCTTCTTCCGCCACGACGTGATCAAGCACAACCGGCTCCGGTTCGACCCGAGGATCCTGCAGTCCTCCGACACCGACATGATCGGTCACTTCCTCCTCTGCAACGGGGCGCGCTACGTCCTCGTCCCGCATGCGGAGTACTACTACCTCCGCCGGGCCGACGCATCGTCGATCGTGTCGAAGCACAGTGGCAACATGTCCCGCTACGCATCGCTGTTCGGGGTCTCGCACCACGGCATGCTCGACCGGGCCGGCGAGGAGTGCCCACCGTGGTTGGCGAACCTCCTGCTGTACTTCGTCTTCATGCTGTTCCGTCGTAACCGACGCGTCAACACTCCTGTCGACCTCGCCTCCGAGGACCAGCTTGCGCTCATCCGCGCACGCCTGGTCGAGAACCTGCGCCAGATCGGCGCGGCCAACATCCAAGGCTTCGACCTCTTCGCCGTCCCGCTGGAGATCCGGTTCGCCTGGCTATCCGCCGTCGAGGACGTCTCGCGGTCGCCGGTAGAGCTCGTGCGGTGGCACCCCGAGAGGTCCGCGTGGCGTGCGGTCGTCTACGGGAGCAACTTTGCGTTCCCGGAGCTGCGCGTCGTGGAGGGAACTGCGGAGATTCTCGAGAGCAGGTGCCGTGGTATCGAGTTCCTCGGCACGACATGGCTGTATCAGCAGGTGCTGCTCGTGCGGATGAGCCGGGGCGACAGTGTCCGTGTCGAGTCGACGAAGCAGGGGTTCGCGCTCGAGTTCGATGGCGCACTGCTGAAGTCCAGTGCCCTCGACGAGCGCGCTGGGAGATTGCCGGCCATCGACGTCAAACCCGCAGCGCGGGCCGTGGCGCAGACGCCGGATCGGTCGCCGATGCAGGAGCTGCCCGGAACAGGTCTGGTCCCACGGCTGCGGCGACTGGTGCGGCGCATCACTGCCTCCGAGGCGCGGCCTGCGCCGTCGCCCGAGTCGGTTCCGCAGGCCGTACAGGCTGTTCACAGCGAGACCTGGGTGTTCGTCACCGGTGACGATGCCGAGGCTGCGCCGTCGCAGAGCGAGTTGCTCTACGAGCTCGTGCGGGCGGAGGCACGTGACGTCGAGGCACGGTTCGTCGTGGATGAGGGGTCTGAGGCCGAGAGGCGGCTGCGCCAGGCGAACATCGAGTGGATCGCGGCCGGTTCGCCCGAGCATGTTTCGCTCATGAGCCGTGCGGACCTCTTGGTCACGTCCCGCATGGCCCGGCTCGCACACGTCCCGCTGCCGGGAAGCGGTATCCCGAGACGATGGCGTGTGGCTCTGTTGCCGTCCGGCGAGATCAGCAGGATCTCTCATCGCGACCGCTGGACGTCTCAGGCGGACCTCGTCGTCGTGTCCTCAGCCGTGGAGCTCTTCCGTGCGGGTGGCCCGTACGGGTACCAGACCTACCTCCCGAGCGAGGTTGCGCTGACCGGATTGCCCGCTCACGACCGTCTCGAGGAGCTTCGGGCGCCGGCGCAAGACATCCTCGTCGCGCCCGGCTGGCGAGCCGGCACGCTACGTCCGAGCGACCCGGGATCGGCCGGAAGGTCCGTCGAGGAGTTCCACGAGCTTCCGTTCGTCGGCGCTTGGCGGGAGTTCCTCGGGTCCGCCGAGCTCTCCGCTGTCGCGGCTCGTGGGGGGCGCCGCGTCCGCTTGCTCCTCCCGCCGGGCGTCGGCGCGGAAGTCTTCGGACTCCCGTCCCAGGTGGACCTCGTCCCGCCCGAGGAACGGCTGACTGCGCTGGCTTCAGCCGCTATCCTCGTCACCGACTACACCACCCATGACCTCGACCTCGCGTACCTCGGACGGCCGTCCGTCTACCTTCAGGTTGATCGGGAGGTAGTGCTCGGTGCCCCGGACAGTGCCCGCTCCCGGGCAGCGGCGTACGAGACGTCAGGCTTCGGCCCGGCCGTCACGAGCGTCGAGGCTGCACTGGGCGCAGTCGCGCCGATCCTCGAACACCTCCCGGCGATGTACGCGGAGCGCATCGAACGTGCCTTCACTTATCGGGACGGGAAGGCACGTTCGCGCATCCTCGCCGCGCTACGCGGATAAGCCGGGCGCGTCGAGCGGCCCACTCTCGGCAGCGGGTCCTGAGGCGCCGGAGCATGCTCGCACGGCGGACGCGTGGGGATGACCACGCGGCGCGACCACCGCGGCTCTGAAGTGGGTCGACCGACCGTTCAGAAGGCCGCCTGGCTCTTGCGAGGGATCCTGAGGCTGAGATTGCCCTGGGGTGTGGCGTACCACTTTCCGGAGAACAGCTCGGGGTCTACCTCGGGGTCGAAGAGTCCGGAGCCCTCAATCCGTGCCTGTAGCCGGACCTCGGGACCGCGATGCCCGTCGACAGTTCGAGCGATGGCCAAGTCGATGGCACCGCTGGCCGCGCACAGGGGCTCCAGCGCACCAACGGTCACGATGCCGACCAGCGTGGCTCCTACCTCCGACGGGTCCGCGGCGCCTGTCACGGTGACCGGGAGCACCGATCTCGTGTGGGTGCGGCGGTGGGTGGCGACGATGTCCACCTGGTCGTAGGTGCCACCACCGGGGAGCTCGAGCTGGAGTACCGGTTCACCATCGACGCCCACGCCGACGGATGCGACCGGTGAATCGAAGAGCTGAGGCTCACGCACAGCGGTGCGGTCTGCCACCTCGACGGATCCGGAGCGCACCGCTTGCGAACGGGGGATCCAGCGTGCCGGCAGCGTAGCCTCGAGCTCCGGCGAGATGAACTCGTCGACGAAGGTGCCATGGGCCGTGAGCCAGGCCTGCTTGGTCGTGGTCCTGTACTTCAACCAGCGGCGAGTGCCGTAGATCTTGAGGCACTTGCGCCGGTAGAGGTCCAGGATGACCCGGTCGGCCCGCGCCTGGTCGGGGTCGAGCTAGCGGATGTACCGCGAGACCGTAGCCACGGACCAGGAGTACCCCGCGGGATCGAGTCTCGTACGCGAGATGTTCCCGCCGTCGTCCCGACGCCGTAGGTGGTAGTAGTCCTGATCCGCGAGGATCGAGACCCTCGACGCGCGCAGATACGCCTGGGCCATGACGATGCCGTCCTCGAGACGGACCTTCTCCTCAGGGAAGCGGATGCCATGCGAGTGCAGCAGCGAGACGCGGAACAGCTTCTGCGGCGTCAGCGTCTTGAAGGCGAGCTCCAGGTCGGCGTCCACCTGCGTCTTGCGGTAGATCCGCTCGCCCACCCAGCGGCCATCGAGCCCCACCATCTTGGGCAGCACGACGTCAGAACCATGTCGATCGGCGAATGCGACGAGTCGCCGCATTGCTTCGGGTGCGATGACATCGTCGGCGTCGGCAAAGAACACGTATCGAGCGCGGCTCATGTCGAGTCCTCTGTTGCGAGGAATTCCGGGCCACCCGCTGTTCTCTTGGTGCACCACGCGAAGGTTCGACATGGTGGTGGCCCTGGCGTCCAGCACGGTGGAGCTGCCGTCCGTCGAACCGTCGTCGACGGCGATGACCTCGAAACGCTCGTTGTCGAGCGTCTGCGCCTGCAGCGAGTCGAGGAGCTCGTCGAGGTAGGGGCCAGCGTTGTAGACGGGGATGACGACCGTGACGTCGGGCCGACGGGTCCTCCGGGCGCGCAGACGCTCGAGCTGGGCGCGAAGGACGCTCATGACAGTGCCTTCACGAGGTCGCGCTGGATCCGGCGGAGCCCCGTGGGTGGGACGAACTCTTGCTCGACGAACGACCGCAGGGCCGAAGCGCTCTTCATCGGGAGCTCCTCTGGGCGGAAGGCCCGGTGCCGACCGGGCCTGAAGACGGAGTTGTAGTCCCTGAACTTGTAGTCGCCGCCCATGAGGCGGTCACCGAACTTCAGGTGCACGTTGGGAACCCCGAGACTGTCCGCGACGATCAGGCCGTGAAGGCTCGACGAGAGAAGCACGTCGCACGCACCGACCTCGTGCACGACCTCCTCGGGCGTCCAGGCGACCTCGATCCGCCGCACCCGATGCCCGAGCGTGAGGAGGCGGTCGACGAACGGATCGGATGCGTCGTGGTAATGAGGCAGCACGCCGATCGCCCATCGCTTCTTCGGCGGCCGGGCTTGCAGCAGGTGGGCCAGGAGCCCGGGGTCGCCAAGCGCAGGTTCGTTCGACTCCGTCGAGCGGACGCGGCTCCTGGTGAGCTGGCCGCGCAAGGCCAGCGCGGCAGGACTACCGGCTTGGCGTTGTCGCGCGGAGGGTTGATGAGGCCGCTACCCCAGAACAGCGGAAGCTCGGTGCGTCTGGTGCGCGTGATCTGCTGGATGACGGAGCCGGCGGCGACCAGGTCGCAGTTGTCGGCGTCGGTCCATTCCACACGCCGACCGGTCACTGCCTCGATGATGGGTGCCGAGATCTCGTCGCCAAAGTTGAGACGTCGGGGGTACTTCCACCGCCACCAGTACAGCCGCAGGGGGTCCCTGCGGATGCGCGGGTCAGCCATCGGTCCTCGTCCTCGTCTTCATCCGCGTCGTCGTGCGGGCGACCCGTTCCTGGGCCGCTCTGTACCGCCGTCTTGCGGAGGCGCGAGAGGCGGGGGGGACTCGCCAGTACATGCGCCGGGCGAATGAGGCGCGCGGCGCGGGATCCTGGCCGAACGTGAGTAGGCCTGCAGCGCCGTCGACGATGTGGATCGCCGCGCCGGTGGCGCTGGGACCGATGTCGGTCAGGTCCAAGGGAGCGGATCGCTTTCGCCGGGCGGTGAGAGTGAGCGACGTACCAGCAGCGAGCGCGGGCAGGCGAACCTCGACCCGGCCCTCGCCCAGCGCGACCGTAGGCAGCAGGTGCGGAGCGTCGCGGGGCGCGCGCGTGGACGTGGCGGCCTTGAACTGGAACTCAGGGGCAGCCTGCGCGGGGGAGATCTCGACGACGATGACGCGGCGGCCGTCGAGATCCAAGGCGGCACCGACCGTACGCACGAAGGGACGCTTGGGCCCTTCGGTAGTCACCTCGGGGGTGTGGGTCTCCGTCACTCTCTCCTGCCTCGTCAAGGTTGTGGGCCGCACACGACCAGCCGGACGGCGCTCGTGACCCGCAAGTCTGGCATAGCCGGGGCGTGCCGCGTGCCCGCGGTACCAGCAACTTGTGCCCGCACGGTGCAATAGCGGCAGGGGCGACCCGGCATACACTGTTCGTTGCTGCCTACAGCGTCCGTGGGCCTGCGTTGGGAGATTGGTTCGTGTTGGCTCGTCGTCATGTCCGTTGCGGAGACTTGCATTGCCCTGCGGCCGCGTCGACGTTGCAGCTCGGTCGGGACGCACGGGAGTGGTGAGGCCGGGCGGTACGGCCGGACGAAGGAGAGGGGCGCGAGTGCGTCCTCCGGCGTGGGCACGTAGGTTCACGCGGCGATTCATTCGACGTCGACCCTCCGTCGCGCGTTCGCAGCCCGACGGGCGGGCGAAGAAGTGGGTGGAGCTGGGCCTCGAGGGAGACCTCTTGCGCGTCCGCGGTCGGTATGCGCGCCCCGGTTGGAGGGTCTTCGAGATCTCGGGCTCTCTGCGTCACAGTGAGGGCGAGGTGCGGGTCCGGTCCGACGAGGACCACGACTTCTCGGCCCGCCTGCCGCTGGAGGCGCTGCGCCGCGCGGCCGTCGTCGCCGACGACGTGGTCGACCTGTGGCTGCACCTCGTCCCCGAAGAGACCCGACCGGACGTGGCCGACGACGTGCCTCCCGTTCGACTCGGGGGGTTCGAGCGCACCCTCCGCACCGGAGCACCGCAGGCCGCCCAGGAGTCGAGCGACCGTATTTTCGTGACCCAGAAGGGCAACCTCAGCCTGCTTCTCGGCGGCGCCCCCACCCGCAGATTCGAGGTGCAGGTCGACGAGTTTGCTCTCGATGGTGCCGTCGCGGAGCTCCGGTTCGTCGTCCGGGGCGCTGACCGACGGGCGAACGCGGCGCGGTTCGTCGCGACGTCCCGCGAGAGTGGCGCGCGCCACGAATTTCCTTGCATGCTCCAGGATGATCCGCAGCAGTCAGCACTCACCCAGGGTCGCCTCGTGCAGCACGGGCATGTCGTGGTGCCGTTGAAGGGCCTCGTCGACCGACTGGAGACTCGGGACGAGATCCTGGACCTGTTCGTCGAGGTCGAGGACGCGGACGGCGTCGTGCAGCACAAGCGCGTCCACGGGTCGGGGTGTGGACGCCTGCCGCGGGCCGGGCGCGTGGAGCAGGGCGGGGCGGTCGTCCAGCTGCTGCCGTACGAGACCTTCCGCGGCGCGAACGTGTCCGTGCGCGTCGAGCGGTTGAGCGTGGACTCGTTCTCGTACCTGCAGCGATGGGTGCGTGCGGGGTGGCTGCTGCGGCTCGTGCGTCCGTTCCTCGGCATCTGGCTCATCGGCGAGCAGCCGTACAAGGCGCAGGACAACGGCTACCACCTCTTCCGCTGGCTTCGCGAGCACCAGCCGCACCGGCGCGCGTACTACGTGGTCGACGAGTCCTCGCCAGACCTCGCGCGCCTGGAAGGCCTTGGCAATGTCGTGCTCCGCGGATCGCGCGCGCACGTGCGCGTCGCGCTGCTCGCCTCGCGGCTGGTCGGTACGCACCACGCGGAGTACCTGCTGCCGTCGCGGCACCCCGCTGCGGTGGCGGCCGCCCGTGGGGTCCGCGTCTTCATCCGCCACGGGATCTCAGGGACCAAGAACATGACCGCGAACTACGGGCGGTTCGCTCCGGGATTCCGCACGGACCGGTTTCATGTCAGCTCAGACCGGGAGCGCCGTGTCGCTATCGATGAGTTCGGGTATCGACCGGCCCAGGTGAGGGTGACCGGCCTACCTCGGTTCGACGAGTTGCTCGCCCCGCTGGAGAGTGAGCCAGACGGCCTGCTCGTCATCCCGACGTGGCGCGAGTGGCTGGGCACTCGCGAGAGCTTTCTCACGAGCGAGTACCGGGAGCAGTGGCAGCAGTTCCTCACCCACCCGCGCCTGGCTCGGGCGATGGATGCAGGCCTCCGCGTGACCTTCATCCTCCACCCGAACATGCGCCACTTCGTGGACCTCTTCGACGCGCCCGGCGTCCGGGTGCTGCGGCAGGGCGAAGTCGACGTCCAGTCGCTCCTACGCGAACATGCCGGGCTCGTCACGGACTACTCGTCGGTGGCGTTCGACTTTGCGATCCTGCGGCGTCCGATCGTGTACTTCCAGTTCGACCAGGAGAGATTCTTCGGGCCGCACGGGTCGTTTCTCGACCTCGATGACGACCTCCCCGGCACCATCGTTGCCGATGTCGATCAGCTGGTCGACCAGGTCGACGCGGCCGTAGTCTGCGGGTTCACGATGCCGGCGGAACACTGGGACCGGGCGCAGCGGGCAGTTCGTTATCATGACCGACGCAACTGCGAGCGGGTCGCTCGATCGGTCCAGACCGCCGGGGGCCCCGAGGTCCTCGGGTGGCGGTGGGCGGACCGGTGGGAGTCTGGCCGACAGGGCCCGGGGCGCGCCGGTCGGTCATGAGGCAAATTGCGGTGCGGGTGGTTGCCACCTCTGACGCTCGCCGTGTTCCGTGGATAGCTGGGAGCTGTAGATGTCACTTGACCTTGTCGTGATCGGACTTGGGTATGTTGGGCTGCCCCTCGCGCGCGAGGCTGTGCGTGGTGGTCTTGTCGTGCGCGGGTTCGACGTCACGACGTCGCTCGTCGATGCGCTCAACGAGGGTC
>NZ_JACYHB010000012.1 GCF_014837295.1 Cellulosimicrobium arenosum | reverse complement strand
CAAACAAAACCCTCCAGCACAACCAACCAGACCACCCGACGGGCAACCCAGCCAACCACGCCACAAGGCAAAACTTGGCACTGACTTACAAGCACACTGTTGAGTTCTCAAACAACCGACACACACCAACTCAGCCCCACCCAACCGGGCAGAACCTCACTTGGGGCAACTTCTCAACCCTACCAGGGTCTCGGCCCTGCGCCAACCCGTCCGATGCGAGATCGTGGGGTCCGACGCGGTCGAGCTCCGTGTCCGGACGCGCAAGGAAACCTTGCGTATCCGAGGAGGGGCCTCCCCCGGGAGCCGGCCTCGAGGATGTCCTCGTGTCCGTGCTCCCCTCTCGGGGCGACGTCGAGAACATTACGCGGCGCTGCTCGCGGCGGTCAAGCCGCCGCCGTGTGACGACTCCCACGCGCCGGCTTCCGGTCCGGCGGCGTCGCCCACCGGGCCGCCCACCGGCCGGGACCCCGCCCGCACCATCACCCGGTCGTCCGCGGGACCGTGCGCAGCCGCACGGCATCCCCCGGACGGAGCTGAGCGGCACGGTCCGCGTCCGCCTCTCTCAGGACGCCGAGCACGGGGTACCCGCCGGTGACCGGGTGGTCCGCCAGGAACACGACGGGAACGCCGTCCGGCGGGACCTGGACGGCGCCGCGGACGAGGCCCTCTGACGGCAGGTCGCCCGGGCGACGGGCGATCGTCGGACCCAGCAGGCGCAGGGCGACCCGGTCGCTGTCCGGCGACACCGTGCGGACCGCTCCCCCGAGGGTGCGCAGCGTCGCGGGTGGGAACCACTCGGCACGCGGGCCGGGAAGGATCTCGAGCGTCACGGTCCCCGGCCGGGTGCCGGTCCGGTCCAGCACCGGCGGCACGGGTGCGACGTCGACCGACGGGAACCCCGGCGGTCGTGGCCCCACAGGGAGACGGTCTCCCGCAGCGAGACCGGCAGGTCCCAGCCCGGACAGGGTGTCCGTCGACCGCGAGCCGAGGACGGACCGGGCGTCGACACCGCCCCGCACCCCGACGTAGGTGCGCAGGCCGCGGGCGGGACTGCCGAGCCGCAGCGTGGCACCGGCAGGCAACCGGAACGGGGCGTTCATGCCGACCGGGACTGCGTCGATCGACGCCGTGACCAGTGCCCCCGTGAGGACGAGGGTGGTGTCGTGGTGCGCGAGGAGTGCGAGACCGCCGAGCACCACCTCGACGGTCGCGACGCCGGGAGGGTTCGCGAGCAACCGGTTGGCGAGGTCGTGCGACGCACGGTCCGCGGCGCCGGACCGCCCGACCCCGATCGCCCCTCGGCCGGCCCGCCCCCGGTCCTGCACGAGGGTGAGCGGGCCCGCGGACACGACCTCGAGGGCCCGCCCGGGTGGCTTTGGCGGCTCGGGCGGCTCGGGCGACCGCTCGACGACACCGACGGACCCGTCGTCGCCCCAGGTCGCCGCGCTGCCGGCGACGCGGGCGGCGGTACGGGCATCCGGACGCGCAGCGGCGGGGGTGACCTGCCCGTGCGCCACAGGACGGACGTCCCGGACGAACCGCACCCGGTCCCCTGGCCTGACGAGTGCCGGACGGTCGCGGCCGGCGTCGAACATGGTGCGGTCCGTCGTGCCGAGCAGGCTCCACCCGCCCGGCGAGGCACGCGGGTAGACGGCGGTCAGCTCGCCCGCGAGCGCCACCGAACCGGCGGGGACCCGCGTCCGCGGCGTCGCGCGTCGCGGCACGGCGATCCGCGGGTCCACGCCGGCAAGGTAGGCGAAGCCGGGGAGGAACCCGCTGAAGGCTGCGTCGTAGGTCCGGCCCACGTGCCGCGCCACGACCTCCTCCACGCTGGCTCCCGCCCAGGCCGCGACGTCGGGCAGGTCCGCACCGTCGTAGACGACGGGTATCTCGACCAGCACGCCGGTCGCCCCGCCGGTACGGGTGTCGAGGTCGTGCACGACGTCGTCGAGCCACGCCGCGACCCCCCGCGCAGCACGTGGCCCGTCTGCGTGCACGAGCACCGTGCGAGCGGCCGGTACCAGGTCCGCGACCCCCACCGGGGCGTCGCGGACGAGACGGGCGTGCAGGGCGCGGACCGCGGTGAGGTCGGCCACGTCCACCAGGAACGCCGACTCGCCGAACGCCTGCACGCGGGGGGACCCGCCCCCGGCACGCGCGCCCGGTGTCGAGCGGCCCGCGGGGGGCATCTCAGTGCCCCGTGGTGAACGGGCGCAGCGAGACTCCGGCCGAGCCCAGCGCCTCGCGGACCGCGGCGAGCAGCCCGACGGCGCCCGGAGTGTCGGAGTGGACGCAGAGGGAGTCGGCGGTGGCCGTGACACGGGTTCCGTCGACCGCCAGGACGGTGCCGGTCGTCGCGAGCCCGACGGCTCGCGCCGCGGCCTGGTCCGGGTCGTGCACCACGGCCCCGGGGCGTCCTCGCGGCACCAGCTCGCCCGTCGGCAGGTATCCGCGGTCGACGAACGCCTCCCGGACCGTCGGCAGCCCCGCCTCCTCGGCCAGGCGCAGCACCACGGAGCCGGGGAGGCCGACGACGGGCAGCCGGGGGTCGTACGCGCGGACCGCCTCCACCACGGCGAGGGCCTGCGCCTCGTGGTGCGCCATCGCGTGGTAGAGCGCACCGTGCGGCTTGACGTAGCGCACCCGGTCCCCCGCGACCCGCGCGAAACCGTCGAGCGCCGCGAGCTGGTAGAGGACGTCGTCCGTCAGCTCCGCCGGCGCCACGTCCATGTACCGGCGCCCGAACCCGGCGAGGTCCCGGTACCCCACGTGGGCACCGATGCTCACCCCTCGCTCCACGGCGTCCCGCGTCGTCGACCGCATGGTGCCCGGGTCGCCCGCATGGAACCCGCACGCCACGTTCGCGCTGGTCACGAGCTCCAGGACGGCGCGGTCGTCGGCCAGGGTCCAGCGTCCGAAGCCCTCTGCGAGGTCGGCGTTGAGGTCGATGGCGGTCACTCCCCCATCATGCCGTCACGTCGCTCCGCGCGGGGACGGCGCGCCACCTCGCACGACCGCGGCCCGAGCCCGCGGGTCCGGAGTACATTCGCGGTCGTGACCCACCACGACCTGACGACGGCACGCGTGCGCCGGGCGACGCCCGACGACGCCGCACCGGTCGCCGCGCTCGCAGCGCTGACGTTTCCCCTCGCGTGCCCGCCGGGCGCCTCACCGGAGGCGATGGCCGCACACGTCGCGGCACAGCTCTCGCCCGACCGGTTCCGCACGTGGGCCACGAGCGTCGAGCACGTGCTGCTGCTGGTCGAGACGGGGGCGGGCGAGACCGTCCGCGTGCTCGGCTACTCGCTGCTCGCCCGCGGGGTCCCGGACGACGCGGACGTCGCGCGCGTCGTCGGGACGGACGAGGTCGTCGAGCTCTCGAAGATCTACGTGCACCCCGACGCGCAGGGCACGGGGGTCGCGGGCGCGCTCATGGTGGCGTCGCTCGACGCCGCACGCTCGCTCGGCCCCGGGCTCACGCTCTGGCTCGGGACCAACGGGGAGAACGAGCGGGCCCAGGCCTTCTACCGCAAGCACGGCTTCGCGACGGCGGGCGGTCGCACCTACGTCGTCGGGGGCGAGGAGCACTCCGACGTCGTCATGGTGCACCGCACCTGAGACCTGGGTGCCGGCGGTGACCGCTCACCGGCGACGACCGGCTCAGTGGTCGTGGTCCGTGCCGGGATCGTCCTGCTCGCCGTGCGTCCCGAGCCCTCCGTCGAGCGCGTCGTCCGGGTGCACGGGCAGGAAGACGTGCACGTGGCCCTGCCCTGCGGCGGTGGCCCGGAGGTCGAGCTGGACCGCGGCGAGGCCCCAGGTGTCGACGGCGCGCGTGCGCAGGTCGCCCGCGAGCGCGTAGAGGCCGGGAGCGCTGCTCGCGTCGGCCACGCGCGCGAGGTCGACGGCGTCGACCGTGTCGCCGAGCAGCTCGACGGACGTGAGCATCCCGTTGCGGACGATGTTGTGCTCCGAGGAGCCGCTCGGCAGCGACTGCGTCTCGCTCGTCAGCGTGTCGAGGGTCGCACGCCACGCCGCGACGTCCTCGGCAGCAGGGGCGACGGGTGTCGTACCGTCGACGGGCAGCACCCCGTGGAGCGCGTCCAGCACGGGCACGAGCTCCGCCTGGACATGCTGGGCGTGCTCGATCGAGGCCGTGAGGTTCTCCGCGTCGTGCGCCACCTCGGCCGCCTCGAGCTCGGCCACCCGGGCCGGGTCGACGGCGAGACCCTCGCTCGCGTCGTCCACGCCGTCGTCGCGCGCGAGCCCGACGACGAGCGCGACCCCCGCCACCACGACGACGAGCGCAGTCAGCAGGAGCAGGACCCGCGCTCGCACGCCGGTGCCCTGCAGCCACCGGCGCACGCGGACGTGCGCCGGTGGCCGAGGCTCGGGGCGGCCGGCACCGCCCCGGTCGGAAGGACGGGAGCTGGTGGGGACGGACGATGGTCGCCCGCCTCCGGTCGCCCGGCTCCCCGACGACCGCGTGCCGGTCCGCGCCGCCCGTGATCCGGCTCGTCGCGTGTCAGCCCGCTGTGCCACGTCGTGCTCCCGTCCTGTGGTTCGTCCCGCTCGTTCGAGGGTCCGCCGGCCCGACCGTTCCCGGTCGGGCCGGCGGAGGCCGGTGGTGGGCAGGGGGAGCCCACCACCGGCCCGGTGGTCAGCCGCAGCTCGTGGCGTCGTACGGCAGCTCGACGGCTGTCGTCCGGTCCCCGATCGTGGCGGTGACGGTGGCGGCGCCCGCCTCGACGTCCGCGGCTCGCACCGCGAACGACTGGTAGCCGGACTTGCCGACCGCTACCTCGGCGAACTCCTTCGTGCCGTACGGCGTGGCGAGGGTGATCGCCGCCGCCGCGTCGTCCGCGTTGGTCGCGCGCACGGCGACGTACGCCTTGCCCGCGAGGCAACGGACCGACACGTCGGTCTCGACGGCCACCTCGGGCTCGTCGTCCCCGGTGGTGAGGTGGAACCAGTCGAACGCCACCGTCACCGGCGTCTCCTGCTCCGGCCCGATCGCCAGGATGCCGAGCGAGGTGAGCGGCACGTCGTTCGTGACCGGCTCCCCGACGGGCTCCCAGTTCACGCCGCCGTCGCTCACCCAGCCCTGGTAGGAGTCCCCGACCTTCTCGAGACGCAGGTACCAGTAACCGGACTCCGTGGAGTCGGCGATGTTCAACGCACGGTTGCCACCGTTGCCGAACTGGGCGCCCTTCTCCGAGACGAGCTCCGCCCCCAGGTTGAGAGCAGCTCCGGGCGCGTTGTTCGCCACCACGTCGAGCTTGACGTAGTTGTCGTCGTCGGCGTAGCCGATGAGCCCGGCGAACTGCCAGCGGTGCGCGAGGGGCGCCTTGAACCGGGTCTCGGCCACCCAGTCGCCCTCCGGTGCCTCCTGGAGGATGAAGTTGCGCGGGTCCCCGTTCGCGTCGGCGTTGATGTCGCCGGGCTGGGTGGTGATGCGCAGCTCACCGTCCTCGACGGCGACCTTCGAGCCGTCGTAGCGCACGACCGAGTTCCAGCGGCACCCGTCGAGGGCGTCGCCCTCGAACTCGTCGCCGGGCTCGCGCACGCCGTCGTCGGGCTCGGCACCCGTGACGTGGACGTAGTCGACCTCCGCGACGGTGTTCGCCGTCGCCGTGTCCCCTCCGGCCATGACGCCGAACGTGGCTCCGGTCTTCACCGGGGCCGCACCGTCCAGGTCGTTCCAGGCCTCGCCGTCGGCGGAGTACGCCGCGGTGATCTGCGACCCGTCGGAGACCAGGCGCAGGTGGACCGTCGAGGGGAAGTCCTCGGCGACGGTCTCCTGGCCGTGCCACGTCCGCGCGCCGCCGGTCTCGGTCTGGAACTCGAGGAAGCGGTTGCCGTTCTGGTTCTTCGTGAACGCGAGCTTCGTGTACTCGTCGTCGTCCACGTGGACCAGGAGTCCGGCGTGCTGCCACTCGCGTGCGAGCCCGGTCTCGATCTTCGTCTCGATCGTCCACGCACCGGCGGGAGCCGGCTGACCGAGGTAGCTGATCGGACCGGTCTCGGCCTCGTTGATGTCACCCTGCACGACCGGCAGGACGGCGTGACCGTCGGCGACGCTGATCGCGCTGCCCTCGGCCTGCCGGACCACGGTCCAGCGAGGATCGATCTCGTCGCCGTCGAACTCGTCGGAGGAGTCCGCCAAGCACTGCGGCGGGGTCTCCTCGACGGGCTCCTCGGGGTCGACCGGGTCGTCGTCGAAGACGAAGTCCTGGAACTCGACCGCACTCGTCGAGGTCGTGCTGTGCGCGGTGACGAACATCCCCACGTCCTGGACCGCCGCTGCCCCCGGGAGGGACTCCGGCTCGCCGATCTGCGTGAAGTTCTCGCCGTCCTTGCTCCAGTACGCCGTGTAGAGATCGCCGTCACGGACGACACGGACCCACGCGGGGTAGCTCGTCGAGCTGGCGGACGTCGACGTCGCGAGCTGTCCGCTCGCATTGCCGCGCAACCACTCGAACCCGCCGCTGGGGCGCATCCCGAGGGCGGCGTAGCCGGGCGAGCTGCCTGCCTGCGCGACGTCGTTGCGGACGATGATCCCGGCCTTGGCGGACCCGTTCGAGTTGCCCTGGCTGTTGACCTTCACCGTCGCCGACCACTTCTCGTCGGCGTCCTGCTCGCGGTAGATGGTCGAGTACTCGTTGGTGCCCTGCCACATGTTCGCGCCGCCCGACGTGATGAGGTACCTGCCCTCGGCGAGCTGCTCGAACGTCCCGTTCGCGTTGGTGAACGTCTGCATCCCGCCGAACAGGTCACCGACCTGGGCGAGGACGATCCGCGACCGGGTGTAGAGCCCCTTGTCGTTCGTCGCCACGGCGGTCAGCTCGTAGTTGTTGTCCGCGGTGGGGTTCCACGTCGCCTCGTACGGAGCCTCGGTGTCGGTGCCGATGGACTCACCGTCCACGAAGAACTCGACCTCGGTGACCGTGTTCTCGGTGTCGTCGGCCTCGGCCGTCACCGCGATCTCGCCCTGCTCGAGCTGGACGCCCGCCTCGGGAGCGGTGATGGCGACCTTCGGCCGCGTCGTGTCCGAGACGGCCTTGCCGTCCGCCTCGATGAAGTTGAGCCGACGCTCGCCCGCACCCGGGAAGACCACGTAGAGCGTGAACGGCTCCATCGGGTCCGTCGCCTCGACCCGCACGTCGGTGAACGTGCCCAGCCCGGTCTCCGGGACCTCGGCCGTACCGAGGAGCTCCCCGTCCGGTGCACCGCGACGCAGCTCGATCGTGCCCGCTGCCGCCGAGGCGACGCGCAGGTTCAGCGCCTCGACGCCGTAGAGGCTCACGGGGTCGTAGGACGCCCACGCACCGTCGGCGCCGGTGATGACGGATCCGCCACCCTCGACGTCGCGGCTCGCGATCGTCGTCGTGCCCTCGCTCGCCGCGGTGAACTCGGCCTCGCGCTTCTTCGGGAAGATGAGCGTCGTGTCCGAGCCGGTGAGCGCAGGCACGTCGCCCTCGCCACCGTTGTCGGTGTAGCGCGCGTCGATCACGTAGAAGACGTTCATGTCCTCGCTGTGGCCGCCACCCAGGCTGGTCTGCACCGTGCCCGTCCGGCCGTGGAGCGGCTCGGCCGGGTGCGCGTGCGCGTCGTGGCCGAGCGCCGGCTGGATGATGACCTGCTCGTCGTCGATCTCGTCGCCCTCGGGCGAGTCCTCCGCGTCCGTGACCGAGACGTCCCAGTTGATCGCGTCACCGAAGTTGAAGAACGCACCCGTCGGTGGCAGACCGAAGTCGACCTCGGGCCGCGTGTTGCCCACCGTGATCGGCACGGTGGCGGTGCCGGTCTTGCCGGACGGGTCGCTCACCGTGAGTCGGGCGTCGTACACGCCGTTCTCCGTGTAGGTGAAGGTCGGCGAGACGTCGGTCGAGTCCGGCGTGCCGTCACCGTCGAAGTCCCACGCGTACGTGAGGTCCTCGCCCTCCGGGTCCGTGCTGCCCGTGCCGTCGAACGCGACCTCGAGCGGGGCGTGCCCCGAGTCGGGGCTCGCTGTCGGCTTGGCGGCGGGTGACCGGGATCCGGACACGTAGTCGATGCGGTGCAGGCCCGAGCTCGGGTTGTCACGACCGTAGCCGCCGCCCCAGTCGAGCATGTACAGCGCACCGTCCGGGCCGAACTTCGAGTCGATCGGGGCGAGGAACTCCTCGTCCGGGAGGAAGGGGTTGACCTTCTCCACGTCGGACTCGCCCGCGCTCGCCTCGGGATCCTTGAGGTCGATCGAGTACATCCGGTTGCGCGCCCAGTCGAAGAAGAAGGGCTTGCCGTCGTAGTACGCGGGGAACTTCGTGTCGGAGTCCAGGTCCTCGTCGAACTGGTAGAACGGTCCGCCCATGGGAGCGAGCCCGCCGCCGGCGTTGATCACGCCGGGCGCCGACGTGCGCTGGTAGCCGTAGAACATGTCCGCCGGCTGGGCCGCGGGGAGCTCGGTCAGACCCGTGTTCTTCACGGAGTCGTTGATCGGCGCGTCGCAGTCGAAGAAGTCGCCGACCGTGACCGGGCTGGTCCGGTAGTCGACGTCGCGGAACGGCTCGTTGTTCCCCATGCACAGGGGCCAACCGAAGAAGCCGGGCTCCTTGATGAGGTTCCACTCGGCGATGCCCGCCGGGCCACGGTTGGCCAGGTTGTCGGAACCGTTGTCCGGCGAGTAGTCGGCGACGCCGAGGTTGCCGGTCTCCGGGTCGATCGTGAACCGGAAGGGGTTGCGGAAGCCCATGGCGTAGATCTCGGGCAGCGTCTTGTCGTCCGCGTCGGCCGCCTCGTCGAAGAGGTTGCCCTCGGGGATCGAGTACGTGCCGTCCTCCTCCGGGTGGACGCGCAGGACCTTGCCGCGCAGGTCGTTGGAGTTCGCCGACGTCGCGCGCGCGTCGTGCCACGTACCGTCGCGCTCGGAGAGCGGGGCGTAGCCGCCCGAGGGCTCCGAGTGCGGGTTCACGTCGTCGCCGACACCGATGTACAGGTCACCGGTCTCGTGGTCGACGATCAGGCCGCCGCCGGTGTGGCCCGGCTCGTCGGGCAGGCGCCCGGCCGGGATCTCCATGAGCACGACCTCGGAGTCCGGGTCGATCTGCGTCGAGCCCGGACCGTCGGCGGTCACGGTGAACCGCGAGACCCGGCTGAAGAAGTTCTCCGGGTCGCTGTCGTCACTGCTCGCGCGCGAGTAGTACTGGTACAGGTACCCGTTGTCCGCGAAGTCCTTGTCCAGCGCGATGCCGAGCAGCCCGTCCTCGCCGCCGGAGTACACCGGGAGGGTGATGGCGGTCGTGGTGTTCTGGGTCTCGGGGTCGTAGACCCGGATCTGACCGCGCACCAGCTCCGTGAAGAAGACGCGGCCGTCGGGCGCGACGTCCATGGCGTAGGGCGCGCTCGTGTTCGTGTCCAGCGCGATCTTCTCGTACTGGCTCCAGTCGGTGCCGCCGCAGTCGCCCTCGACCATGCCGGCGGCCCACTCGACGCCACCGACGATGTGCTGCACGAGGTCCGGCTCGTCGGTGTAGTGCGCACCGAAGTGGCCCATGCCGGTCATCCACGCGCGACCGCCGTCGTACGGCTTGCACCACGAGATCGGGTGGTCGGCGCCCATCGCGTTGCCACCGGCGTCGTACGTCGACTCGTCCATCGTCGCGAGCACGTGCGCGTCACCGCGGACGTTGGCCGAGTAGTTGTACCACTCGTCCGCACGGTCCCAGCGCTGCGGCAGGTGCTCGGTCGACGGGTGCGTGCGGTCCTCGACGCGCACGGTCCCGGGCAGGCCCGGGCTGCTCCCGGTCGCGGCATGACCGGGCATCAGCGCGCCGATCATGTCGTCCCACCACTCGTAGTTCCCCCGCATGTCGGTGGCGTTGTGGATGGCGACGATGCCGCCCCCGGCCTCCTGGTAGCGCTCGAGCGCGGCCTTCTCGTCGGCGTTCCACGGGTCACCCGACGCCTGGAACATGACCAGGGCGTCGTACTGCGCGAGGTCCTCGTCGTTGAAGACGGTCGAGTCCTCGGTGTGGTCGGACTCGATGCCCACCTCGGCGAAGGCGGCCTCGAGCACCGGGGTGCCCTGGACGATCGCCTCCTCGTGGCGGAACTGGGTGGTCTTGGTGAAGATGAGCACCTTGTGCTCGTCTTCGGCAGGGTCGGGGTCGACCGCGGCCGAGGCCATCGTGACGGGCGCGAGCGTGAACGCTAGCGCCCCGATGGTCAGGGCCGCGACGGACCTCCCCCTGCGGGGGCGTCGTGCGGTCATCGTGATGCCTCCAGGGCTGACGTGCGGAGCCCGGGCGTCGTCGCCCGAGCAAGATGGTCGCCATCCCGGCGTGCCGGCGCCGGCTGTCGTGGAACTCTGGTCTCAGTCCGGGATCGGTACCAGTCCTCTCAGGTATGTCAGGCCATCGACGGCGATGGCGTCCTGGCTCGCGGCCAGGGGCCTCCAGATGGACGCCGCCGTGGCGATCGTCGCGTTGTCCGCGGTGAACGACTCGATGACGAGCGGGCCGTCGTACCCCGCGGCGTCGAGCGCGCCGAGCAGCGCGGGCCAGTCGAGGTGGTCCGTACCCGGCGCGCCGCGGTCGTTGCCGCACACCTGGACGTGCGCGATCCGCGCTCCAGCGCGCAGCACCGCGGCGGGCAGGTCCGTCTCCTCGATGTTCATGTGGTAGACGTCGAGCATCAGGCCGATTCCCTCCGCGGGCAACCGACCGA
The DNA here is from genome assembly GCF_014837295.1 of Cellulosimicrobium arenosum. Classification (GTDB taxonomy): domain Bacteria; phylum Actinomycetota; class Actinomycetes; order Actinomycetales; family Cellulomonadaceae; genus Cellulosimicrobium; species Cellulosimicrobium arenosum. Next base: position 142,749 of record NZ_JACYHB010000012.1, on the reverse strand, counting down.
CGACCTCGAGTCCCTGGTCGACCGTGTTGACCAGGGACGTCTCGTACCGGTTGAGCGGCTCCAGGCCGACGACCACGCCCGCCGCGACCGCATGGTCGACGACAGGTGCCAGGTTCTCGGCCAGCTCGTCGTACGCGGCCACCCGGTCGGCGGCGTCGAGCCGCCAGGTCCGTCCCACCGAGGCGTAGGCCGGCCCACCGATCACGGGTGCACCGACCGCCTGCGCCGCGTCGACGACCCGACGCAGGTAGTCCTGCGTCGAGCGGACCGTCGCGGCGTCGGTGGCGACGAGCTCGCGGCCCGGTCCCATGACGAGCGAGACGCTCGCACCGAGCCCGCTGTCCGCGAGCACGCGCGCGGCGACCGCGGGGTCCCAGTCGTCGGGCTCCTCGACGGGCAGCTCGAGGACGTCGAAGCCCCATCCGGCCACCCGGGGCGCGATCTCGCGCAGGGACGCGTCGGTCAGGGGGGACGTCCATACCCAGGTGTTGACTCCGAGGCGCCTCGGGCGCAGGGGCGGAACGGGAGAAGGAGCCACGTCGCTCTCTTTCGTCTCTTCGGCGGGGGCGACCCCGGCCCGACGGCGCCGGCCCCGGGGGGGTCGGCGCCGTCGGGCATCGGGACGGCGCGGGGTGCGACAGGTCGGCGTGACGGCCGACCTGTCAGCGGTCGATCAGCGGTCCGTCAGCGGTCCGTCCAGGCCTCGGGGAAGCCCGGCAGGTCCTCGCCGCCGAACTTCGCGTAGTGCAGGGACGGCATCTCGGCGTTGGCGTCGAGATACGCGTCGAGCTCCTCCGCCTCGATCGGTGCCTGCGGGAGCACCCACTCCGACGGGACCTCCTCGCCCGCCCAGATCTTCTGGGCCGCGAGGATCGGGGTGCGCCACTGGAAGTTGGAGTACACGGCACCGATCGCCGTCATGTCCGTGTCCTGCCACTTGCGCAGGAAGCTCATCTCGTCCTCGCCCATGAAGACCGGGTACGGCTTGCCGGCGTCCTCGAACGCCTCGACCGCCGCGACGGCCCCGTCGCCCGCGTCCATCCAGATGCCGTCGACGTCACCGCGCTGGAGGTACTGCGTCACGAGGTCCTTGATCGCCGCGGCGTCACCACCGGTGAACTCGGTACCCACGACCTCGAGCTCCGACTCGGAGAAGATCTTGTCGGCCGCGGCCCAGCGGTTCTCGAGCACGTCCACGCCCGGAAGGATGCGCAGCGCGAGAACCTTCGAGCCCGGCTCGAGGTTGTCGACGAGGAACTCGGCGCCGTCGGCACCGTACGCGTACCCGCCGATCGGGTGGATGAACGTCACCATGCAGTCGGACTCGACGCCACGGTCGAACACGATGACCGGCTTGCCGCTCTCGCACGCCGCCTCGACGGCGGGCGTGAGGGTCGCGGTGGTCGACGGCGAGACGATGATCGCGTCGCAGTCGCCCGCCTCGACGAACGCCTGGATGTCCGAGATCTGCTTGTTGTCGTCGTCGGCGGCGTCCGACACGCGGAACTCGCCGATCAGGCCGTCCTCCTGGAGGACCTCGACCTGCTGCTGCATCGTGATCCAGCCGGTGACGCGCCACGGGTTGGACACGGACGCGTTCGAGAAGCACAGCGTCTTGTCCCCGCCCTCGCTCGCGAACTCGGCGGTGTCCACGTACTCGGGCTCGATCGCCTGGAGCCACGGCTCCTCGCCCGGCCCCTCGGGCACGACCTCGCGCTGGGCAAGCTGCCGGTCGTAGTCGGCCTGGACGAACCACTCGGAGTCGGCGCCGCCGGTCTCCTCGCCGCCGTCGGTCTCCTCGGCCGAGGTCTCGCCGCCGCCGTCGGCGGGGTCGGTCGGGGTGTCGGTGGTGCAGGCAGCCGTGAGGAACAGTGTCGCCACTGCCGCTCCGGCCACGAGTGCGCGTGCTGGTCGCATGTCTTTCTCTCTCCTTGGTGAGACGTCGTCGTCCCGCGGGTGCGGGGAGGGTGGTGCTGGAAGTGCGGTCGTGCGGTGGTGTCGTTGGTTCGGCTCCGGCGGTCGGCGTCAGGCGTGGGTGGGTGCGGGCTCCTTCGGTTCTGCGGCGTCCCCCGCGGCGGACGGGGGCGGGACGGCCGGCCGACGACGCCTCGCCTTGCGCGGCATCGCTGCGTAGGCGACGGCGGCGATGATGATCACGCCCTGGACGACCGGGCGGATGGTGGACGGGAGACCGAGCTGGTTGAACAGCGTGAAGAGCGCCTCGAGGGTCAGCGCACCTGCCATCGCAGCGACCACGGTCCCCCGCCCGCCGCCGAGCACGACCCCGCCGAGGACGACGGCGGTGATCGCCATGAACTCCAACCCCTCGCCCACCTGGGCGGTCACGCCGGCGTACCCGCCGATGAGGATCCCGGCGATCGTCGCCATGAAGCCCGAGAGCAGGAACGCCCGGGTCCGCACCCACCAGACCGGCGAGCCGGAGTACGAGGCGGCGACGTCGTTGTCTCCGGTGGCCATGAGCGTGCGGCCGAACGGACGACGCATGAGCAGCACAGCGAGCACGCCGAGCACGACCACCACGATGAGGGCGTACGGCACCTGGAACTGTCCCGGCTCGCCGAAGATGCCGCCGCGACCCCACTGCCGGAACTGCTCGGTGAGCGCGCCCGTGGGTGCGCCGCCGGTCCAGAGCCGGATCGCCCCGTAGAGCACGAGCATCATGCCGAGCGTCGTGATGAACGACGGCACCTTGAGCAGCGTCGTGACGAGACCGTTGACGAGGCCCACGAGGAGGCCGAAGCCGATCATCAGCGCCGTGACCGGCCAGGTCAGCTCGTCCTGACCGTCCATGACCTTTGCGGCGATGACGACCTGGGCTCCGACCAGCGAGCCGACCGACAGGTCGAACTCCCCGGACACGATCACGAAGTACTGGCCGATCGCGAGGATCACGAGAGGCGCTGCCTTCTTGACGAAGGCCATGAGCGACGAGGGCTCGGCGAACGACGGGTTCATCACGAAGATGAGGACGAACACGAGCAGGAGCAGGGCGAAGACGGTCCAGCTGCCGCCCGCGGTGAGTCGCTCGAGCAGGCTGGGGCGAGGTGCGCGGACCGGGAGCTCCCGGCGAGTGGCCACGGTGGTCATGCGGACGCACCTCCGTCGGTGGTCGTCGGGTCAGGTCTGGCACCGGATCGCACCGGGTCGCGCCGTCGGTTCGAGCGGAACCGGGCTCGGCTGCTCGCCGGGTCGATCTGCCGACGCGCGTACAGCGCCACGGCGGCGATGATGACGACGCCGCGCAGGACGTCCTTGAAGAACGGGTCGACGTCGAGGACGTTGAAGACCGTGTCGAGCACGGCGAGGATCAGCACCCCGCCGACCGTCCCTGCGACGGAACCGCGCCCGCCCAGCAGGAGCGTCCCACCGAGCACGACCGCTGCGATGGAGTCGAGGTCGAGGCCGTAGGAGTAGACGAGCGCGTTGCCCGTGCCGAACCGCGCCGCGATGAGCAGCCCCGCGATCCCCGCGCACGTCGAGCACAGGACGTGCGCGATGATGACCGTCCGGTCCGCGCGGATCCCGGAGAGCCGTGCGACGTCGACGTTCCCTCCGACCGCGAACATGTGGTAGCCCTGGCGCGTCCGGGTCAGCAGGACGATGCCCACCGCCGCGACGACCAGCATGACGATCGTGGAGATCGGCACCGGTCCGACCCGGGTGTACCCGAACATCTGGAACGACGACGGCACGTCACCGGCGGGGCCCTTGAACTGCGTGTCCAGGTAGCCCTTGACGATGAGGCCGACGCCGAGCGTCGCGATGAAGGCGTTGACCCGGAGCTTGGTGACGACCAGCCCGTTCACGAGCCCGATGCCGGCCGCCGCCGCGAGCGCGGCGACGACGCCGAGCCAGACGCGCGACGGGTCCCCGGCCATCGTGGTGGCACCGACGATCGAGCACAGCGCGACGACGTACCCCACGGACAGGTCGAGGGAACGGCAGAGGATGACGAAGGTCTGGCCGATCGCCACGAAGCCGAGCAGGCTCGTCTGGGTGAGCATGTACGCCGTGTTGGCCGTGCTGAACAGGTTGCCGCCACCCATCGCGACGAGCACGCCGGCGACGACGAGGATGCCCACGAGGGCGAGATAGACGATCTCCGTCGACCCGATGCGGCGCCGACGTCGGGACGTCGGGCGTGCGGTGGGGGTAGCGGTCGCGACCGCGGTGCTCATCGGTCCTCCTTCGGGCCGGTGGAGCGGGACGGGTGGTCGGGGTGCGGGCCGGCGCCGTCGGTGCCGGGCAGGTCGTCCGTGTGCGACACCGCGCCGAGGTCGACGGCGAGGTGCTCGCCCGAGTCGACGCCCGCTCCGGTCGCGAGCGCCATCACGGTCTCCTCGTCGCTGCCCGCGGGGAGCTGCCCGGCGAGCAGGCCGTCGCGCATCACGAGGATGCGGTCGGCCATCGCCACGACCTCGGGCAGCTCGGACGAGATGAAGAGCACGGCGACGCCGTTCGCGGTGAGCTCGCGCATGAGGTCGTAGACCGCGCGCTTGGCGCCGACGTCGATCCCACGTGTCGGCTCGTCGAGGACGATGACCTGCGGCTCGGTCACGAGCCACTTCGCCAGCACGACCTTCTGCTGGTTGCCACCGGACAGGTACTGGACCTCGGTCTCCTGGGAGGCCGCGACGAGCTCGAGGGAGGAGAGGATGCCGGGGATGCGGCGCGCCCGACGGTCCGCGGAACGCGGGATCACCGCGTCGAGGACGAGGCGTGCGTTGGCGAGGATCGACTGGCCGAGCGCGAGGCCCTCCGCCTTGCGGTCCTCGGTGACGAGCGCGAGGCCCGCCCGGACGGCCTGGCGGGGCGAGCGGACGTCGACGGCACGCCCGCCGACGAGCACCCGGCCGCGCGAGAAGCCGGCGACGCCGAAGATCCCGTGCGCGATCTCCGTGCGGCCCGAGCCCTGCAGCCCTGCGAGCGCCACGATCTCGCCCGCGCGGACCTCGAACGACACGTCGTCGACCTGGGTGTTGCCGACGCCGTCGAGCGCGAGCCGCACGTCGCCCGGGACGATCGACGGGTCCCGGTCCGGGAAGTACCCGGCGAACTCGCGGCCGACCATGGTGCGGACGAGTCCGTCGGGGTCGATCTCGGCGGTCGGCGTCGTCAGCACGTGGTTGCCGTCCTTGAGCACGGTGATCGTGTCGCAGAGGTCGAAGATCTCCTTGAGCCGGTGCGACACGTACAGGATCGCCACGCCACGTCCGGAGAGCCGTCGGACGAGCTCGTACAGCAGCTCGACCTCCTGGTCGGCGAGCGCCGCGGTGGGCTCGTCCATCGAGATGAACCGCGCGTCGTACGAGACGGCCTTGACGATCTCCACGATCTGCTGCTGGGCGACGGACAGGGAACCGACACGCTGGTGGGACTCCAGCCCGGTGAGGCCGAGGTCGGCGAGGAGCCGGTTCGTGTCGGCGTGCATCCGGCCGCGGTCGACGAGCCCTGCCCGGCGCGGCTCGCGGCCCAGGTAGACGTTCTCCGCGACCGAGCGCTCCGGCAGGAGGTTGAACTCCTGGAAGACGGTCGACACGCCGGCGTGCTGTGCAGCGAGGGGCGAGGCGAAGGTGACGGCCGAGCCGTCGAGCTCGACCGAGCCGGCGTCGGGACGGTGCACGCCGGCGATGATCTTCATCAGCGTGGACTTGCCGGCTCCGTTCTCGCCCACGAGGGCGTGCACCTCGCCCGCTCGCACGTCCAGGTCGATGTCGCGCAGCACCGAGTTGCCGAAGAACTCCTTGCCGATGCCTCGCAGCCGCAGGATGATCTCGTCACGGTCGCCGCCGGGGGCCGGGGCGTCCGGCTCACGCGTCGTCGTCGCAGTCACCGGGAGACCTCCACCCAGCCGCCGGAACGCACCGACTCGCCGACGGCGGCGGCGAGCCGGGCGGCACGCAGGCCGTCGTCGAAGGTCGGCAACCCGTCGGGGACGGCGCCGCCGATCGCGGCCGCCGTGTCGGCGACGAGCGCGTCGAAGCACTCCTGGTAGCCCTGCGGGTGCCCGGCCGGGAGCCGGGAGTAGCGTGCGGCGGCAGCGGAGAGGGTCTCCGGGTCGCGCACCAGGAGCCGGGAGGCGTCGCGGCGCCCCTCCCACAGGGTCTCCGGCTGCTCCTGGTCGAACGTGAGCGTCGACTCGGTGCCGGAGATCTCGAGGAAGAGACGGTTCTTGCGCCCGGCGGACACCTGGGAGATGACGGCCGTGCCGAGCGCCCCCCGGTCGGTCTGGTACTGCAGCGTGACCGCGTCCTCGGTCTCGACCCGGTGCGTGACGCCGTCCGCGCCGACGCGTTGGGGGTAGACGGTCGCGGACTGGGCGACGAGGCGGACGATGCGGTGCCCCGTCGTGAACTCGAGCAGGTCGCAGAAGTGGGAGCCGATGTCGCCGAACGCGCGGCTCGCGCCACCGAGCGCCGGGTCGACGCGCCAGTTGTCGTCGGAGTCGCGCAGGAGCCAGTCCTGGAGGTACGACCCGTGCACGAGCGAGATCGTCCCGACGGCGCCGCGACGCACACGCTCGCGGGCCTCGCGGACCATGGGGTGGAACCGGTAGGCGAACGGGACGACGGCGACGCGCCCGTCCGCCTCGCGCGCGGCAGCGGCGAGCCCGGCGAGCTCGGCGGCCCCGTGGACGTCGACGGCGAGGGGCTTCTCGCACACGACGTGCTTGCCGGCCTGGAGGGCGGCGCGCGCGAGCTCGACGTGCAGGTGGTTGGGGGTGCACACGTGGACGACGTCGACGTCCGGGGACGCGATGAGCTCCTCCGCGGAGTCGGCCACGGCGCGTGCACCCAGGAGGTCGGCGGCGTCCCGGGCGGTGTCGACGTCGGAGGCGGCGACCAGCGTGACCACGCCTCCGCCGGTACGCACGGCGCGTGCGTGGACGCCGCCCATGAACCCGACGCCGAGGATGCCGGCGCGGTACCCGCGCCTCGGGAGCCCCGTCGTGCCGGGGTCCGGCCGCGCGGTGGTCGCGCGCTCGTCGTCCGTGGCGGCGCTGAGCGCCCTCGTGTCTGTGGTGGTCGCTCCCGCGAACCGTGGGCCCGGTTCCAGCACCGGGCTCCGCAGGTCCTGCGCGACTTCTTCGGCTCGCATGGGTGTCAACGTAGGGGGTACTTCTGTCGCTGGTCAAGCAAAAGATGAAAGATCTTCATCTCAGTTATATAACCCAGTCCGTAAAACAAATCAGAAGCGGACACGCCACCGCCCCCGGCCGCTGCTGCGGACGGGGGCGGTGACGCATCGGACGTCTGTCGTGCAGGCCGCCGAGGCGGCTACTTCGTCGAGAACGCCGCGTCGAACGCGGCGTCCGGTGCGTCGTACGCGTACTTCTTGACGAACTCCAACGCCTCCGGGGCACCCACGAGGCGGTCCATGCCCGCGTCCTCCCACTCGACCGAGATCGGCCCCTCGTACCCGATCGTGTTGAGCATGCGGAACGCGTCCTCCCACGGCACGTCGCCGTGGCCGGTCGAGATGAAGTCCCAGCCGCGGCGGGCGTCCGCCCACGCCAGGTGCGAGCCCATCCGGCCGTTACGGCCGTTGTGCATGCGCTTCTTCGTGTCCTTGCAGTCCACGTGGTAGATGCGGTCCTTGAAGTCCCACAGGAAGCTCACGGAGTCGAGGTCCTGCCAGACCATGTGGCTCGGGTCCCAGTTGAGGCCGAACGCCTCACGGTGCCCGATCGCCTCGAGCGTGCGGACGGTCGTCCAGTAGTCGTAGGCGATCTCGCTCGGGTGCACCTCGTGCGCGAACCGCACGCCCACCTCGTCGAACACGTCGAGGATCGGGTTCCAGCGGTCGGCGAAGTCCTGGTAGCCGGCGTCGATCGCCTCCTTCGACACGGGAGGGAACATGGCGACGTACTTCCAGATCGCCGAGCCCGTGAATCCGACGACCGTCTTCACCCCGAGCTTCGCGGCGAGCCGGGCGGTGTGCTTCATCTCCTCCGCGGCGCGCTGACGCACGCCCTCGGGGTCGCCGTCGCCCCAGACGACGTCCGGCAGGATGTCACGGTGGCGCTGGTCGATCGGGTCGTCGCACACCGCCTGCCCCTTGAGGTGGTTCGAGATCGCGTAGACCTTCAGGTCGTACTTCGCCAGGAGGTCGAGCTTGCCCTGGACGTACTCGTCGTCGTCCCAGCGCCACGGGTCCAGGTGGTCGCCCCAGCAGGCGATCTCCAGCCCGTCGTAGCCCCAGCCCGACGCGAGCCGGGCCACCTCCTCGAACGGCAGGTCGGCCCACTGCCCGGTGAAGAGGGTGATCGGTCGTGCCATGGTGTGTCTCCTTCGCTCGTGCTCGATGCGTCGTACGGGTGGTCAGCGCCCTGACGGGCCCGACGTAGTCGTGCTGCGGCGCCGGACGAGCATCACCGCGGCGACGACCGCTGCGGCGAGGACCACGAGCCCGGCGACCCACCAGACGGTCGACGACGAGCCGTCGGCGGCGGTCGCCTCACCGTCCGCCTCACCGTCCGCGCCTGCGTCCTCCGCAGCGGCGCCGCCATCGGCTGTGCCGTCACCCGCGGAGCCCTCGGCAGCACCGGCCGTGTCCTCCTGTGCGTCTCCCGAGGGGGTCACCAGCGCGACGACGTCGACCTCCGCCGTCGCCTCCGCCTCGCTGGGTTCCGTGGTGGTCGCGGTCAGGACCCAGTGGCCCTCGTCGAGGGTCTCGGGGTCGGACACGTACCAGCCCACCCCCTCCGACGCCGACAGGAGCGTCACCGGCCCCACGGTCTCGCCGTCCTCGGACTCCGCCGTCACGGTCACGTCGGCGGACTCCTCGACCGGGTGCCCGTCGTTCTTGTACGTCAGGTTCGCGGAGATACCGCCCTGCCCGTCCGTGCCGAGGGAGATCACGATGTCTCCTCCGTGGGCAGCCGCGGGCGACGCGATCCCGACGAGACCCAGCAGGGCCGCAGCGAGCGCAGCAAGGACCACGCCGGCCCGACGACGGACGGCGACCCGCGCGCGTGCGGCACCGTCGAGCAGTCGGGTCGTCATGGAACGGTGGGTGGTCATCTGTTCGTCACCTCGTCGTCGGCGGTACGTCATGGTCTGTCGTGCCGTACGAGACCTGAGGTCTCGCACGGAGAAGGTGCCCCGGCGCCGGGCCGGAGCGTCCGTACCCGGACGCCGGGGCCGGGAGACCGCGGACGGCCACCCGTGAGCTCGTCGGCGGACCTGACCACGACCGGCCCGGCCGATGGGCCGGTCGGGTCGTCGAGCGTCCGACACGTCGAGCGATGTGCTGCCCGGCCCGGCCGGCGGTCTCCCGCCGGCCGGGCCGGACATGTCGTGCGGCGGCTCAGGCGCAGGACTGCGCCGCGTAGTCCGCGGTCTCGGAGAACGTCCTCCCCTCGGCGTCGGTGGCCGTCACCGTGACCGACCCTGCCTCGACCGACGCGGCGCGAGCCGCGAAGGACTGGTAGGCAGAGGCACCGGGCGCGACGTCCTCGTAGGACTTGTCCCCGAACGGCGTCTCGAGGGTGACCGCGATCGGCACCTCGTCGGCGTTCAGGGCGCGGACCGCGACGAACACCTTGCCCGCCAGGCAGCGGGGCTGGACCGTCACCGTCACCGCGACCGGCTCCGGCTCGTCGCCGTCGACCACCCGGAAGTAGTCGAACGACGCCGTCGCCGTCGTCTCCGCGGCAGCACCCAGGGCGAAGAGCCCGACCTGGGCGTCGGCCGCGGCCGCGTTCGACACGGACTGCTCGAACGTGGTCCAGGTCTCACCGTCCGCGCTGTACGCACCCGTGAACGAGTCGCCCGAACGCGTCAGACGCAGGTGCCAGACGTCGTCCGTCAGGTTGGCCACCTGCGGCTGCGGGTCCTGCACGACGCCGCCGACCTCGCTGCGCAGCTCGATGCGCCTGGACAGGGCCGAACCGGCCGTGTTGTCCGTGACGAAGTCGAACTTCACGTAGTTGTCGTCGTCGCCGTACACGATCAGGCCACCCTGCTGGTACTGACGGTCGAACGACGAACCGTCGACGACGGTCTCGATCGTCCACTCGTCACCCTCGGGCTGGTCCTGCACGACGATGTTCGGCACGTCCGTGTTGTCGGTCCCGTAGATGTCCGTCGGGGTCGTGTCGATCTGCAGGGCACCGTCGGCCACGCGGTAGCCCGTCGGGTCCTCGCGGACGACCGACCAGCGGCACGTGTCCAGAGCATCGCCGTCGAACTCGTCGTCCGGCCCGGGGGCCTCCGCCGTGTCGTCGGGCGTGATCGTGAACCAGTCGAACCTGGCGTCGATCACCGGGCTCGAGGTGTTGTTGCCCTTGAGGGCGGTGAGACCGATCTTGGCGTTCTCCAGATCGGTGATCGACTTGGTCTCCGGCATCGTCGTGAAGTCGGTGCCGTCGGCCGAGTACGCGGCCTGCAGGTTCTCGCCGTCGCTGACGAACCGGACGTAGACCGTGTCCGGGTAGTCTGCGCCGACGTTGGCGGAGTTGGAGTCGTCGACCTCGTTGGGCGTGGCCGCTTCCTCCCGGATGAACTGGAAGATGCGTGTCGACGCGTCAGCCGCGGACGACCGACCCTGGATGACCATCTTCGCGTAGTTGTCCTGGTCCTCCCAGATCACGAGACCGGCCTGCTGGTACTGCTGGCGGGCGGGCAGCGTGACCTTGGCCGTGGCCGTGAACGGCCCCGACGGGAGATCCTGGAGCACGATGTTCGGCACGGCCGTGTTGTCGGTCGAGTAGAAGTCCGTACCCGACGTCGGGATCACGAGCTCGCCGTCGTCGACTGCAAGGTTCTGGTCCTGGTTCAGAACGGACCAGCGGGACCCGTCGAGCTCGTCACCCGTGAAGTCGTCGGAACGACCCGAGAAGCACTGTGCCGGCTCGGTGTCCTGAGCCTCCACGGTGATCGTCTTCTGCATGGTGTTGTAGGCACCACGCTCGTCGGCCGCACGGACCTGGAGGCGGTACGTACCCGGCTGGTCGTACGTGACGGTGAACGTGTCCGAGCCCTCCTCGAAGCCGTCACCGAAGCCCGCGTCCCAGGAGTACGTGATCTCCTCGTCCTCGGGGTCGGTCGCCGCGACGGTCGCGGTGACCTCCAGGGGGGCGGTGCCCTCCGTCGCGGTCACGTCGAAGGTGTCGATCGTCGGGCGCTCGTTGTCCGTGACCCCCCGGCCGTTGAACTCCAACCAGTTGACGTTGGATCCGCCGGACGTCTCCACGAAGTACAACGTTCCCGTTCCTGCCGGGACGTCGTGGAGGTCAGCCGTGACCTCGGTGAAGACCTGCCAGTCGCCCGTCGACGGAACGTCGACACTGCCGATCTCCGGCCCGTCCGGAGCATTCCAGCGAACCGAGATGGTGGTGCCTCCGTTCAGCGCGGCAGCACGGAGCGTGACGGAGTCGACCATGTAGAGCGAGATCGGGTCGTACGCCCACCAGTCGCCGGGCTCGATGTACCCGATGTTCTGACCGCCACCGGCCTCGTCCGTCGTCTCCTGGCTCTCGACACCGGGGTCACCGGTGCTGGTCGAGCCGTCGAGCCGACCCGTCGAGGTGAAGAACTCCGCCTGCAGCAGCTTGGGCTGCAGAATCTGGGTGTCGCTCACGGTCAGCGGGGCACCGGCCTCGCCGCCGTCGTCGGTGTACGACGCGTCGATCACCCAGAAGATGTGCTGGTCGATCCCGTGACCCTCGTCACGCAGGGTCTCGAACGTCCCCTCGCACCCGTTGAGCACGTCCATCGGGTGCGCGTGGGCGTTGTGGCCGAGCGCGGTGGAGAGCTGGACCTCGCTGCAGTCGACCTCGCCGTCCGGGTCGTCGACCTGGATCTCGTACTTGACCTGGTCGCCCCACTCGAAGAAGCCACCGTTGTCCGGGAAGGTGATCGACATGGTCGGCGCCTCGTTGCCGACCACGATGGTCACGTTCGCCACTCCGACCTGGCCCGCGGCGTCGGTCGCCGTGAGCTGGGCCGTGTACGACCCGTTCTCGGTGTACGTGTGCACCGGGTTCGCCTCGGTCGACGGCTCAGAACCGTCGCCGAACGTCCACTGCAGGGCGAGGTCAGCGCCCGACGGGTGCCGCGTCCCCTCCGACGAGAACTGCACGGTGAGCGGCGCGGGGCCGCTCGTCACGTCCGCGCTGGCCTGAGCGATCGGCGAGGGGTTGCCCCGGACGTAGTCGACCCGGTAGATGCCGCTGGTCGTGGCGCTGCCGTTGAACTCGGAGCCCCAGTCGGAGAGGTAGAGCGCACCGTCGGGGCCGAAGGTCCAGTCCTGGACCTTGTTGAACTCGCTGTTGGAGTTGAAGATACCGGGCAGGACCCGATTGATGTCGACGATGTCGTCACGGTTCTCGCCGGTGAGGTCGAACGAGTAGACGTTGCCCTGGTTCCACTCGGCGAACAGTGCCTTGCCGTCCCAGTAGGCCGGCCACTTGACGTCCGAGTCGAGGTCGGCGTCGTACTGGTAGACCGGACCCCCCATGGGCGCGCCACCGCCACCGATCTCCGGGAAGTCGGGGTTGCCTGCGTAGTTGTACCAGACCTCGGCCTCGATCGCGGGCGGAAGCTGGCTCAGACCCGTGTTGTTCGGCGAGTCGTTGATCACGCCAGCGGCGCAGTCGTAGTAGTCGCCGGACTGGCCCGTCGCGAAGTTGTAGTCGCGATAGTTGTTGTTGGCTCCCGTGCAGTACGGCCAGCCGTAGAATCCCGGCTCGCTCAGCACGTTCCACTCGACGGTGTTCCCGGGGCCACGGTTCGGGTTGGACGAACCGGCGTCGGGCCCGTAGTCCCCGAGCACGATGTTGCCCGAGAACGGGTCGACGTCGATGCGGAACGGGTTACGGAAGCCCATCGCGTAGATCTCCGGACGGGTCAGGTCGTCCGCATCGTCCGCCTCGTCGAAGAGGTTGCCCTCCGGGATCGTGTACGTCCCGTCGGCCTCCGGGTGGATGCGAAGGACGCTCCCGCGCAGGTCGTTGGTGTTACCTGCCCCGCGCTGCGAGTCGTAGTCCTCACGGCCGGGCCGCTCGTCGATCGGGCTGTAGCCGCTGGACTCGAACGGGTTCGTGTTGTCGCCCGTCGCAAGGACCAGGTTGCCGTCGTTGTCGAAGACCATGTCGCCGCCTGCGTGGCAGCACGTGTTGCGCTGCGTCGTGACGGACAGGATCTCCTTCTGCGTGGCCTGGTCGATCGTCCCGGTGGCCGGGTCGTAGTCGAAGCGAGAGATCCGGTTGTGCGGGCCCTCGTCACCGACGGCCGACGGCGCCCAGTAGGCGTAGACCCAGCGGTTCTCTGCGAAGTCGGGGTCAAGGACCAGGCCGAGCAGGCCGTCCTCGTTGGCCGTGGTCACCGGGAGCGTCGTCGCGGTGTGCGTGGTGTTGGTCTCTGGATCGATGACCTGCACGCGCCCGTCACGCTCGCCGTAGAACACGGTCCCATCGGGTGCCACGTCGAGCACCATCGGGTTGCCGGTGTCCGTGTCCAGGGGCACGAGCTCGTAGCTGTCCGACTGCGTCGCGTTGCAGTCCGAGTCCACGACCCCGGCGGCCGTCTGGATTCCACCGAGCAGGTGCTGCAGGAAGTCGGGGTCGGCGTACGACTCGTCCGTGTGACCGCCGCCCGTGTACCAGGAGCGGCCGCCGTCGTAGTCCTGGCACCACGCCGTGGGGTGGTCGGAACCCATCGCGGCGGAGCCCGCGTCGTAGCTGGTCTCGTCCAGGCTCGCCAGGACGTGAACGGTGTCGCGCGGGTTCGACTGGAAGTTGTACCACTCGTCGAAGCGCTCCCAGCGTGCGGGGAGGTGCGCCGTGGACTCGTGGACGTGGTCCTCGACCTTGACGGTCGCGTCCTGGTTCTGCGGGTGGGCGCTGAAGTAGGCGCCGACGAGCTCGCCGTACCACGGCCAGTCGTACTCGGTGTCGGACGCGGCGTGGATGCCCGCGTACCCGCCACCGTCCTGGACGTACTGTTCGAAGGCTGCCTGCTGGTCCTCGCCCAGCACGTCGCCGGTCGTGGACAGGAACACCACGGCCTCGTACTGGCTCAGGTTCTCGTCGGTGAACGCCCCCGCGTCCTCCGTGGCGGTCACGGTGAAGCCGTTGTCCTCACCGAGCTGCTCGATCGCGGCGATGCCCGCCGGGATCGAACCGTGCCGGAAGCCGGCGGTCTTGCTGAACACGAGCACGTCGAAGGGCTCGGTGTCCGCTGCGGCCGCGACGTCGACGGCCTGTAGTGGGGTGGACGGGACGGTAGCCGCATTGGCCGACACCGCCGTCGCCAGGGTCAGTGGGAGTGCCACCGCAGCGGCGGCTGTCGCCGCCACCGTGCGCCGGACGGCGCGCGGTGCTCTCGAGAGCACGTTTCTCACAAGGTCTCCTCGTCGAGATGGGAACAGTGCTGCGCTCCGCCGGGTGCGACGTCGTCGGCCTTCCTGCCGTCCCGGACGTTCCGTCGGACCACGTCCGACGCAGTTGCCCGCCGTGCGGGCACGTACTACTCCCCTCCTTCCTCCTCGGGTCCAGGTCACCGCGCGGGTCCTCGCGTCGTCACGAGTCCCGCGCGGTCGTCTAGGGTTCCACCCAGCCCGCGCCCGACTCGGCGCTGCGCTCCACCGCGGCGAGCACCCGCTGCACGGCGAGACCGTCGGCGAACGTCGGAGCCGGCCGCTCCCCGGCCGCGATCGCCTCGATCAGGTCGACCGCCTGGTGGGTGAACGCGTGCTCGTAGCCGAGCCCGTGCCCCGCGGGCCACCAGTGCGCCACGTACGCGTGCTCGGGCTCGGTCACGACGATGCGCCGGAACCCCCCGAGCTCGGCCCCGTCCTCGGTGTCCAAGAAGTGCAGGACGTTCATGTCTTCGAAGTCGAACGCGAGCGACCCCTTCGACCCGTTGATCTCGATCCGGATCGCGTTCTTGCGGCCGCTCGCGAAACGCGTGGCCTCGAAGACGCCGATCCCGCCCCCGGACATCCTGGCGAGGAACACCGCGGCGTCGTCCACCGTCACGGGTCCGCGCTCCGTGCCACCCCGCCCGGACAGCCCCGCGAACTCGGTCGCCACGGGTCGTTCGGCCACGAACGTCTGCAGGTGCCCGGCGACGCTCGTGATCTGCTCGCCGGTGATGAACTGGGCGAGGTCGACGACGTGCGCACCGATGTCTCCGAGCGCGCCGCTCCCGGCCTTCGTCTTGTCCAGACGCCACGAGAGCGGGGTGTTTTCGTCCGCGAGCCAGTCCTGCAGGTACTGCGCGCGGACGTGGCGAACCGTCCCGATGCGCCCGTCGACGACGAGTCGGCGCGCGAGCTGGATGGCGGGGACGCGACGGTAGGTGAAACCCACCATGGCGACCTGCCCCTTGCCGGCCACAGCCTCGGCGGCGGCGACCATCTTCTCCGCCTCCTCGACCGTGTTCGCCAGCGGCTTCTCGCACAGCACGTGCTTACCGGCCTCGAGCGCCGCGATGGCGATCTCCGCGTGCGTGTCCCCGGGGGTGCACACGTCGACCAGGTCGACGTCGTCGCGGTCCACGAGCTGCTGCCAGCTCGTCTCCACCTCGTCCCAGCCGAGCCGCTCCGCGGCCGCCGTGGCAGCCTCACGGTTGCGACCGGCCAGCACGCGCATCTGCGGTGCGAGCGGCAGGTCGAAGAACCGCGGCGCGTTCCGCCACGCCTGCGAGTGGGCAGCCCCCATGAACGAGTAGCCAACCATCCCGATGCCGAGACCGGGGCTGACGTCCGTTGCCATCTTCTTCACTCTCTTCCGGTATGCGCGTCCACGGCCGCGCGCGGCCTCGGTGGCCGTTCGCGCGGCCGTGACGTGCGGTGCTCTGCCGGGCCGGCGCGCCCGCAGGCGCGCCGGCCGTCTGTCAGGACTCGAACGCGGTGTCGATGTACTGGTCGACGTTGTCGGCGGTGACGACGGGAGCGAAGAGCTGGATCGTGCGGGGCACGCCCGACGACGCGAGGTCGCTCATGCTCTTCTCGTGCGCCACGAGCCGGGCGAGCTTGATGCCGTCGGCGGCCTGCGTGGAGGGGTAGACGACGGTCGCCTGCAGGACCGAGTCTCCCTCCTGGATCTGCTCCATGACCTGCTTCGAGCCGGCGCCGCCGACCATGAAGAACTCGTCGCGGCCGGCGTTCTCGATCGCCGCGAGGACGCCCACACCCTGGTCGTCGTCGTGGTTCCAGATGGCGTCGATCTCCGGCTCCGCCTGCAGCAGGCTCGACGTCGCCGACTCGCCGCCCTGGACGGTGAAGTCCGCGGCGACCTGGTTCGCGACCTCGAGACCGCAGTCGGAGAGCGCGTCGGCGAAGCCCTGGCTGCGGTCCTGCGTCAGCGGCAGCGACGCGATGCCCTGGATCTCGGCGATGACCGCGTCGGGCTGGTCACCGAGCTCGCCGCAGATGTAGGTGCCGGCGCTCACGCCCATGCCGTAGTTGTCCCCGAGGATCGTGGCGCGCGCGGCGAACGGGCTCGAGAACTCGCGGTCGACGTTGATGACCGGGATGCCGGCGTCCATCGCCTCGGTCGCGATCTCGGTGAGCGCAGCGCCGTCGAACGGCAGGAGCACGATCACGTCGACCTCGTCGTTGATGAAGCCCTGGATCTGGCTGATCTGGACGTTGACGTCGTTCGTCCCCTCGGCGACACGGAGCGTCACGTCCTCGTACTCGTCGGCCTCGGCCTGCGCGGCGCTCGTGATGGCGCCCATCCAGCCGTGGTCGGCCGCGGGTGCCGAGAAGCCGATGACGACCTCGTCGCCCGGGGCGTCGTTGTCGGACACGGCGGTGTTCCCGCCGCCGCCTCCGCCGTCCCCCTCGGACTCGGTCTCGGTGGGCGTGTTCGACGTGCACGCCGAGGCGACGAGCGCGAGAGACGCGGCGGTGACGGTCGCGACCGCGAGACGGCGGCGCATGGTGGTGCGGACGGACATGAGATCTCCTTCGACGATGCCCTGCTGGGTTTGTTGGGTTGGGGTCGGACTGATGTCAGCCGCTCGAGGACCGTGAGCTGATGCGCTGCTGGAGCAGCACGGCGACGATGATGATCGCGCCCTTGGCGATGGACTGGACCGAGCTGTCGAGGTTGTTCTGGATGAACAGGTTGGTGAGCGTCGCGAAGATGAGGACGCCCAGGACGGTGCCGACGATGGTGCCGCGGCCCCCCGCGAGGAGCGTGCCGCCGACGACGACGGCCGCGATCGCGTCGAGCTCGTAGAGCAGGCCGTTCGTCGACGCACCGGCCGTGGTCCGTGCGAGCATCATGGCCCCGGCGATGCCCGCGGTCAGTCCGCACAGGGCGTAGAGGTACATGACGTGCCGCTTGACCTTGATGCCCGCGAGCCGGGCCGCCTCCGGGTTCCCCCCGACCGCGACGGTGCGTCGACCGAACGTGGTCCGGTTGAGCAGGAACCAGCCGGCCACGGCCACGACCACGAAGATCCACACGATCTTCGGGACACCGAGCAGGTCGCCCCGGAAGGTGTCGGAGAACGAGTCGACGTCGACGATCTGCGTACGTCGGTTCGCGATGAGCTCGGCGAGGCCGCGGGCCGCGACGAGCATCGCGAGGGTCGCGATGAACGCGACGACCCGGCCGTAGGCGATGAGGACGCCGTTGACGAGGCCGGCCCCGAGGCCGACGCCGAGCGCGCAGACGACCATGATGATCCAGCCGTACTGGTCGGCCAGGTTCTGCGTGGCGAGGGTCGTCGCCCACACGGACGCGAGCCCCAGGACGGAACCGACGGACAGGTCGATGCCGCCCGCCGTGATGACGAACGTCATGCCGATGCTCACCACGCCGATGACCGACGCCAGCGAGAGGATGACCATGAGGTTGTCGACGCTCGCGAATCTCGAACCTGCGGTCGCGTAGCCGACGACCGCCAGTGCGATCAGCGCGACGACCAGGCCCAGGTTCCGTCCGACGGATCCGGACAGGAGCCCGCCACGACGGCCCCCTGCGGCGTCCTGCTTCTCGACGCGGGTGGACTCGGCTTCCACCGGATCGTTCGCCGGCGCGGTGCCCGACGTCTTCTGCTCGCTCACGCGACACTTCCTTCCATGACCATGTCGAGCACCTGGTGCTCGTCGATCGAGCTCGATGGCCCCTCGTGCACGACACGGCCCTCGGAGACGACGAGGACGCGGTCGGCGAGGCCGAGGACTTCGGGGATCTCGCTGGAGACGACGACGACGGCGGCGCCCTCGTCGGCAAGACGCCGGATGAGGGCGTAGATCTCGGCTCTGGCCCCCACGTCGACGCCACGCGTCGGCTCGTCGAGGAGCAGGACGCGGCAGCCGTGGACCAGCCACCGGGCGAGCATCGCCTTCTGCTGGTTGCCGCCGGACAGGGTACGGATGTCGCGGTCGACGCCGGTCGGCCGGAGGTCCAGGGATCTCGCCTGCTCCAGCGCCGCAGCGCGCTCGGCACGCTCGTCGAGGAACCCCGCCTTCGCGAAGCGGGCGAACGTCGAGAGCGTCACGTTGCGGTAGACCGGCTCGTCGAGCAGGAGGCCCTGGCTCTTGCGTTCCTCGGGGGCGAGCCCGATGCCGGCGCCGACCGCGGCGGAGACCGAGCCCGCGCGCAGCTTCTTCCCGTCGACGCGCACGCTGCCGGTGTTCGCCTTGCGTGCGCCGTAGATGGTCTCGAGGATCTCGGACCGGCCTGAGCCGACGAGGCCGGCGAGGCCCACGATCTCTCCGGCCCGGACCGTCACGTCCATCTCGACGAACACGCCGCGCAGCGAGAGGCCCTGCACGTCGAGCACGACGGGCGAGTCGGTCACGGAGTCGCCCGTCTCGGGGAAGACGTACTCCACCGAGCGGCCGGTCATCAGCGTGATGAGCTCCTGGGTGGACGTCTCGGAGACGGGGAGGTTCTGCCCGACCGTGCGACCGTCCTTGAGCACCGTGATGCGGTCGCCGATCTCCCTGATCTCCTCCAGGCGGTGCGAGATGTAGACGACCGCGATGCCGGCCGACGTCAGCTCCTCGACGACGCGGAAGAGGTTCTTGACCTCCTCCGAGTCGAGCACCGCGGACGGCTCGTCCATGACGATGACGCGCGCGTCGTGCGACAGCGCCCGCGCCATCGAGACCATCTGCTTGCCGGCAGCGGACAGCCGCCCGACCTCCTGGTTCGGCGAGATCTCGGAGTGGCCCAGCCGGCGCAGGATGTCGCGCGTGCGCCGGACCGCCTCGCGCCGCTGCGAGAAGCCGGCCGTGGCCAGCTCGTGCCCGAGGAAGATGTTCTCCGCGACGGTGAGTCCGTCGACGACGTCGAGCTCCTGATACATGGTCGCGACCCCGTGGCCCAGCGCGGCGACCGGGTCGGTGATCTTGATGGGCTCCCCGTCGAGGAGGATGCGCCCCTCCGTCGGTTGGTGCGCGCCGGCGAGGACCTTGATGAGCGTGGACTTCCCGGCTCCGTTCTGGCCGAGGAGGCAGTGGACCTCCCCGGGGAGGATCTCGAGATCGACGCCGTCGAGGGCTCGTGCGCCGGGGAAGACCTTGACGATGCCCTGCATCTGCAGGAGCGGCTGAGAGGGGTCTGCGGTGACCATGGAGCGAACCTAGCCGACCTTTTGACGGGCGTCAATCATAAGATCTGCATCTTTTGCCCTGTTACCTCATCGTGACTATCAGAAGTGCCCCGGGCGACCGATCGAGCGCCGCGACGGAGCACCAGCGTCCGTCTCGGTTCACTCCGTCGGCGACGTCTCGGGCACCGCGACGACGAGGCTCCTCGCACCCCGGACGACCTTTCGCCACGCCGCTCTCGACCTGGGGACCCGAACTACGGTACCTTTTGTCGCTAACCCAGCAAAAGATGCCGTCCCGTCACTAAGATACGGGCGCTCGACGAGAGACGACGTGATTCACTGTGCCCATGGAGGAACTGCTGAAGTTCGCGCCCCGGCCCACGGGCGCCGGGGACATGTTCCAGCTGCTCCGTGACGGCCATCCCCGCACGCGCGCGGACCTCGCGTCCATCACCGGTCAGGCACGGTCCACGATCGCCGCCCGGATCGACCTCCTCATGAGCTCCGGTCTCATCGCCCCCGCGGGAGAGGCGAGCTCGACCGGCGGCCGACCACCGGCCACGTTCGCGTTCAACCCCGCGGCCAGGATCGTCCTCGCCGTCGACCTCGGCGCGACGCACGCACGGCTCGCCGTCACGGATCTCGCCTCCAACGTGCTCGCCGAGACGGACGCGACGCTGTCCATCGCCGAAGGTCCCGACGTCGTGCTCGGGTGGGTCGCGGAGAACGGCATGCAGCTCATCGAGAAGGCCGGCCGCTCCCCGGACGAGCTGGCGAGCGTCGGGGTGGGTCTGCCCGGACCCGTCGAGCACTCGAGCGGCCGCCCGATCAACCCGCCGATCATGCCGGCCTGGGACGACGTGGACGTCCCCGCGATACTGAACAGGCACTTCCGCGCGGCCGTGCTCGTCGACAACGACGTCAACATCATGGCGCTCGGTGAGCACCGCACGGCCTGGCCGGACGTCACCGACATGCTCTTCGTGAAGGTCGCGACCGGTATCGGCTCGGGCATCATCGCCGACGGTGACCTGCGCCGCGGCGCCCAGGGCGCCGCCGGCGACATCGGTCACATCGCGGTCCCGAACGCGGGCGACGTCCCGTGCCGGTGCGGCAACGTCGGCTGCCTCGAGGCCGTCGCCAGCGGCCTCGCCGTCGCGACCACGCTCGAGGCCCGGGGGCTCAGCGCCTCCACCAGCGGGGACGTGGTAGCCCTCGTGCGCTCGGGAGACCTGCACGCCAGCCAGGCCGTCCGCCAGGCAGGCCGCGACATCGGCTCCGTCCTCGCCGCGTGCGTGAGCATCCTCAACCCGTCGCTCATCGTGATCGGCGGGATCGTCGCCGAGGCCGGCGAGCACCTGATCGCCGGCATCCGCGAGGTCGTCTACCAGCGCTCCCTGCCGTTGTCGACGCAGCACCTGCGGATCGTGGCCTCCCAGGCCCGCGGACAGGCGGGTGTGCTCGGTGCCAGCGCGATGGCGATCGACCACGTCCTGTCGCCTCAGGCTATCGACGCCCTGATCGTGTGAGGGCTAGCCTCGTACCCGTTGCCGCACAGCGGGCGACGTGCGTGAGATGAAGCGTGTGACGGAGCACAAGGAGGATCTATGACCGAGCAGGACCGGCGAGCTCTCGTCGTCCGGGGCGGTTGGCCCGGGCACGCACCCGACGAGGCCGCGGAACTGTTCGTGCCGTTCCTGGAGTCGTCCGGGTTCGACGTGACGCTCGACGGCTCGCTCGAGTCGTATGCGGACACGTCGTTCATGGCGGGCATCGACCTCGTGGTCCAGTGCTGGACGATGGGCGAGATCCTGCCGGACGAGATCCGGGGGCTACGTACCGCGGTCGCCAACGGCACCGGCTTCGCCGGCTGGCACGGCGGCGTCGTGGACTCGTTCCGGCTCGCGACGGACTACCTGCAGATGGTCGGCGGCCAGTTCGCCGCGCACGCGCACGACCTCGTCGACCACACCGTAGAGGTCGTCCCGGAGCGTGCCGACCACCCGATCGTGGCCGGGCTCGGGCCGATCACGCTGCGCTCGGAGCAGTACTGGGTGCTGACCGACTCCTACAGCGACGTCCTGGCCACGACCGCCATCGAGCCGCAGGAGGGCGATCCGTGGCTCGAGCCCGTCGTGGTGCCGGCGGTGTGGACGCGCCGCTGGGGAGCAGGCAAGGTCTTCGTCAGCACCACCGGCCACCAGCTCGCCGACCTCGAGAACCCTTCGGTCCGCACGATCGTCGAGCGCGGGCTCCTGTGGGCGGCCCGGTAGCCGTCCGCGGACCGCTCGGCTAGCCCATCGCCTCGCCGGCACCTGCGGCGAGCACCGCGCCGTGCAGGTCGAGCAACGCGGCCGTCCGCTCGCTCGGCCCGCGGCCGAACCCGCACTCGGTCGCGACCCCGACGGTGCGGTCGCCCAGGACCGGGACCGCCGCCGCGAGGCGGCGCACCGCCCCCTCGACGCCGTCCTCGTGGTGCACGACGCCGAGGTAGAGCTCGGTCGCGTCGTCGATCTCGAGGCCTGCGAGCGGCGCCAGGAAGCCCGGGTCGTCGCGCTCGATCGGTACGGGCAGGTGGAACCACGAGACGGGGCGGTCCACGTGCCGCACGAGCGCGTTCGCCATCCGCACGAGGTTGGCCGCGTCCGCAGGTTCGACGAAGTGCTTCTCGGCCACGTCGCCGTAGCAGAGGTGGAACCCGAGCTCGACCCCGTCCGGGACGGCGCCCGCCACCACGGCCGCACGCCGGGCGCAGCCCTCCACGACCTCCTCGTCGCCACCGGCGCCGCGGTCGAACCAGGCCCGGGCCGCTCCCCCACCGAGTTCGGCCCCCTCGACGACGGCGAACTCGGTGGCGAGGTCGACCTGGATCGCCAGGTCCTGCGCGGGGACCGACGCGACGATCGCGTCGATCTCGCGCACGAGCGCGGCCTCGTACGCCGGGTGGACGGCGGCGCGGTCCTGCGGGGCGACGAACGTCGTCACCGCCGCGAGCGGCGACGGCAGGCAGACCTGGAACCGGGTCCCGTCCGGGATGACGCCCTCCTCGCGCAGCGCCACGAAGCTCGCGTACGACGTCGCGGCCGCCTCCGCGTAGCCGAGCGGGCCGAAGCGCAGCTCCGTCGGCGACACCTCGCCGTCCACGACGTGCGGCCGCACGTCGAAGCCCGCGACGAGGAACGGGTCGCCCGGGACCCTGGAGAGCCCGTCCACCGCGGAGAAGCGCTCTCCCTGGAACAGGACCCAGTGGAAGCGCTCGCCGACCTCACCGTCGGGGATGCGCCGCAGGTGCTCGCCGAGGTGGTTCCCGACGGTCTGCAACGTCTCGCGGGCGGTGGGCAGGTTCACGGAGCCGACGAGGTGAGCGCCACGCAGACGCGGCACGGCGGGGGTCGATGCAGGCATCTACGCATCGTAGGCGCCCGCCGTCCGCCGTTCTCAGACGTCCGCGTCCGGTGCCGCCTCCTCGTCGGCGACGCCGACGAGGTGCGCCACGGCATCGGGGCCGCCCTCGAGCAGCGCGACGAATCCCGCCTCGTCGAGGATCGGCAGCCCGAGGTCGCGCGCCTTGGTCTCCTTCGACCCCGCGTTCTCGCCGACGACGACGTAGTCCGTCTTCTTGGAGACCGATCCCGCCGACTTGCCGCCGCGCTCGACGACCGCCTCCTTGGCGCCGTCGCGCGTGAAGCCCTCGAGGCCACCGGTCACCACGACCGTCAGCCCGTCCAGCGGACCCGACGGCGCTTCGGCCCTGCCCGGGCCGGGATGTCCCGGGATCTCGAACCGGACTCCGTCGGCCGCCCAGGTCTCGACGATCTCCAGGTGCCACGGGAACTTCTCCCGGTCGAACCACGCCAGCACCTCGTCGGCGATGACCGGGCCGACGCCCTCGACCGCTGCGAGCTCGTCACGCGACGCTTCCCGGATGGCGACGAGCGATCCGAACCAGTCGGCGAGCGCCCGGGCCGCGACCGGGCCGACGTGGCGGATGTTGAGGCTCACGAGGATGCGCCACAGGTCCTTGGTCTTCGCGAGCCGCAGCTCGGAGACGAGGGTCTGGGCCGTGGTGGAGGGCCCGTACACCGGGAAGTCCTTGCGGACGCCGGCCGCGCGACGCCCGGCGGGCGTCGCGTCCTCGTAGCCCGGCGGGTAGGTGCGGCTGACGACCTTCTGGAAGGGCCGGGCGACCTTCGCTCTCGTCGTCGAGCCGTCCGACATGGTGACCTCGACCGACTCGCCCCTGCCGTCGCTCGGCCGCGGCAGGCCGGTCTCGGGGTCCCGGACGACGACGCGGATCGGGGCGAGCTGCTCGACCGTGAGCCCGAAGAGGTCCTTCTCCGTGCGCAGGGGCGGTTCCGCGGGCTCGTACGGCTGGGTGAGCGCCGCGGCGGTGACCTCGCCGAGCACCTCGATGTCGAGACCGCCGCGCGAGCCGATGTGCTCGACGCGCCCGCGCACCTGGGCGGGGCACGACTCGGCGTTGGGGCAGCGCAGGTCGACGTCGCCCTCCTTCATGGGACGCAGCGGCGTCCCGCACTCGGGGCAGTCGGCGGGCATGACGAAGTCTTCGCGCGGGTACCCGTCGTCCGCGAGAGCGGCGACGGGACCGAGGATCTCGGGGATGACGTCGCCCGCCTTGCGCAGCACGACCACGTCCCCGATGCGCACGCCCTTGACCCGCACGACGTCCTGGTTGTGCAGCGTCGCCTGCCGCACGGTCGATCCCGCGACCTTCACGGGCTCCATGACGGCGTACGGCGTGGCCCGCCCCGTGCGCCCGACCCCGACCTGGATCGCGAGGAGGCGCGTGTTGACCTCCTCGGGCGGGTACTTGTAGGCGATCGCCCAGCGCGGGGCACGGCTCGTCGCACCGAGACGACGCTGGAGCGCGAGCTCGTCGACCTTGACGACGATGCCGTCGAGCTCGTGCTCGATGTCGTGCCGGTGCTCGCCGAAGTAGGCGATCCGCTCCATGACCTCGTCGAGCCCGGCCACCACGCGCGTGTGCGGCGAGACCGGCACGCCCCACTGCTCGAACAGCGCGTACGCGGCCGACTGCCGCTCGAGGTCCGCGTGCTCGCCCACGTCCCACTGCAGCGCGCCGACGCCGTGCGCGTACATGCGCAGGTTGCGGCTCGCCGTGACGGTCGGGTCCTTCTGCCGCAGCGACCCGGCGGCGGTGTTGCGGGGGTTGGCGTAGGGGTCCTGCCCGGAGGCGACGAGCTTCTCGTTGAGCGCCGCGAAGTCCACGACCCCGAGGAACACCTCGCCGCGGATCTCGATGACGTCCGGGTGCGTCGACGGATCCCCGCCGAGCCGCTGCGGGATCGACCCGATCGTCCGCACGTTCGCGGTCACGTCCTCCCCCGCCCGGCCGTCGCCGCGCGTCGCCGCTCGCACGAGACGACCCTTCTCGTAGAGCAGCGCGATCGCGAGCCCGTCGATCTTCACCTCGCACAGGTACTCGACGCCGGCGTCGGCGGGCACACCGAGGTCCCGGTGCACGCGCGCGGCCCAGGCCGCGAGGTCCTCCTCGCTGAACGCGTTGTCGAGGGAGAGCATGCGCTCGAGGTGCTCGACTGTCGCGAACCCTGCGGCCGCACGACCACCGACACGCTGCGTCGGCGACTCGGGGGTCACGAGGGCGGGGTGCGCGGCCTCGAGCGCCTGGAGCTCGTGCATGCGCGCGTCGTACTCGGCGTCGGAGGACACCGGCTGGTCCTGCTCGTAGTACGCGCGCTGGTCGGCCTCGACCCGGGCGACGAGCTCGGCCCAGCGGCGCTGTGCCGCCGCCTCGTCGAGCTCGGGGTTCGGGTCGGTGGTTGCGTCGGTGCTCTCGGTCACCCGCACATCATCGCGCGAACCGCCGACACGCGCCGTGCCCCTCACCGGACGTGTCCTCCCCCCGACCGCGACCGAAGCCACCGGCCGCTGCCGGCCGTCACCGCGCGGTGCACGGCTCCGTGGCCCCGGCGCTGCGACCTCGCCGTAAGGTGGGGTCTCATGACTGCCGAGCACGTGACCGACCTCGCCACGTCCGCCGCCGACGGCTCGGACCCCTACCTGTGGCTCGAGGACGTGGAGGGCGAGGAGGCCCTCGCCTGGGTGCGTGCCCGCAACGCGGAGGTCGCCGACACCCTCGAGGCCGCGCCCGCCTTCGCCGGCACGGAAGCCGCGATCCGCGAGGTCCTCGACTCCGACGCGAAGATCCCCGAGGTCTCGAAGATCGGCGAGCACTACTACAACTTCTGGCGCGACGCCGGGCACGAGCGTGGCCTGTGGCGACGCACGACGCTCGCCTCCTACCGCAGCGACGCCCCCGACTGGGAGACCGTCCTCGACCTCGACGCGCTCGCGGCCGAGGAGGGCGAGAGCTGGGTCTGGCACGGCGCGAGCGTGCTGCGCCCGACGCCGACGCAGCTCGCCGCGGGCGAACCGTGGCGGCACGCGCTCGTCGAGCTCTCCCCCGGCGGGTCCGACGCCGACGTGACGCGCGAGTTCGACCTCGTGGACAAGCGGTTCGTCGAGCCCGACGACGGCGGCTTCCACCGCCCCCGGGCCAAGGGCTCGCTCGGCTGGGTCGACGCCGACACCGTCTACGTCTTCACCGACTTCGGCGAGGGCACCCTGACCCCGGCGGGCTACCCGCGCATCGTGAAGACGTGGCGCCGTGGGACGCCCCTGGCCGACGCCGTGCCGGTGTACGAGGGGACCGACGAGGACATGTACATCTCGGCGTGGCGCTCGCACACACCCGGCTTCGAGCGCGACTTCGTCCACCGGTCCAAGGCCTTCTACTCGGACGAGCTCTACCTCGCCGAGCACGCCGGCACCCCCGAGCAGCGACTGACCAGGATCGACGTCCCCGACTCCGCCGAGGTCGGCGTACGCCGCGAGTGGCTGCTCGTCGAGCTGCGGGAGGACTGGGCCGCGGGTGGCCGCACCTACCGGGGCGGGTCGCTCCTCGCCACCTCGTTCGACGCGTTCCTCGCGGGCGAGCGCGACCTCACCGTGCTCTTCGAGCCGACGCCGTCGACCTCGCTCGCCGGCGCCACCTGGACCCGGCACCACCTCGTGCTCAACGTGCTCGAGGACGTCAAGAACCGGCTCCACGTGCTCACCCCGCCGGTCGCCGTCGACGGCGGCCACGCGGCGTCGGGCACGGCGTGGACCCGCACCGCGCTCGACGGGCTGCCTCCGCTCGGCACAGTCGCGGTCGGCGCCGTCGACCCGGTCGAGACGGACGACCTGTGGCTCGTCACGACCGACTACCTCACCCCCACGACCCTGTCCCTCCTCCCCCTCGGGGCCGGCCCGGGCGAGGCCGGAGCACCCGAGGAGCTCAAGTCCAACCCGGCGTTCTTCGACGCGCAGGACATGACCGTCGCCCAGCACTTCGCGGTGTCCGACGACGGCACGCGCGTCCCGTACTTCGTCGTCGGCCGCTCCGACCTCGTCGCGGGCACCGGCAGCGCGCCGACGCTGCTCTACGGGTACGGCGGGTTCGAGATCTCGCTGACCCCGTCGTACTCGGGCACGCTCGGGCGCGGATGGCTCGCGCACGGTGGCGCGTACGTCGTCGCGAACATCCGTGGTGGGGGCGAGTACGGCCCGGCGTGGCACCAGGCGGCGCTCAAGGCGAACCGGCACCGGGCGTTCGAGGACTTCGCGGCCGTCGCGCGTGATCTCGTGGCGCGCGGCATCACCACGCACGAGCACCTCGGCATGGAGGGGCGGTCCAACGGTGGCCTGCTCGCAGGCAACATGCTCACGCAGTACCCCGACCTGTTCGCCGCGGTGATCGTCGGCGTGCCGCTGCTCGACATGCGCCGTTACACGAAACTGCTCGCCGGGGCGTCCTGGGCCGCGGAGTACGGCGACCCGGACGACCCCGACCAGTGGGAGTTCATCCGCACGTTCTCGCCGTACCACCTGTTCGACGCGGACCGCACCTACCCGCCGGTGCTGTTCACGACGTCGACCAAGGACGACCGCGTGCACCCCGGTCACGCGCGCAAGCTCGCCGCGGCGATGCTCGCCGCCGGCAAGGACGTCAGCTACTACGAGAACATCGAGGGCGGCCACGGCGGTGCCGCCAACAACGCCCAGGCCGCGCACATGGCGGCGATCCACTACCGGTTCCTCGCCGAGCGGCTCGCCTGAGGACGGCGCCCGCGAGGGCCGGTGCGGGGCCCGGCGTCAGGACTTGGGCACCGTGGCCAGGATCAGGGTCCCGTCCTCACGCCGGTTGCCGGAGAGCGCGCGCAGTCCCGGACGACCCGAACGCACCGGGCCCTGCCCGTCGAGGGGGACCAGCGTGGGCTCCCCCGGCCGGACCGAAACGTGCTCGCCGCGTACCGAGACCTGGGTGCCGTCCCCCTCCTCGACCGCGAGCTCGAGCTCGTCGCGCCGGACCGTCACGCGCAGCCGCGTCCCGTGCCACGTGAGACGGAAGGTCAGGGCATCCCAGCCCAGCGGGAGCCGCGGGTCGAACACGAGGTGACCGTCGTGGTCGCGCATCCCGCCGAAGCCCGCCACGAGGGCCGTCCACGTCCCGCCCGCGGACGCCACGTGCACGCCGTCGGACGCGTTGTCGTGCAGGTTCGCGAGGTCGACGTAGAGCGAGGACTCGAAGTAGTCGAGCGCGAGCTCCTGGTACCCGACCTCGGAGGCGACGATCGACTGCACGACGGCAGACAGCGTCGAGTCACCCGTCGTCAGGGGGTCGTAGTACTCGAAGTCCGCCAGCTTCTCCTCCGCCGTGAAGTGCTGGCCCTGGAGGAAGAGCGCGAGCACGACGTCCGCCTGCTTGATCACCTGGTAGCGGTAGATGACGAGCGGGTGGTAGTGCAGCAGGAGCGGTCGCTTGGTGGACGGCGTGTTCGCGAGGTCCCAGATCTCGTGCTCGAGGAAGTGCGAGTCCTGGGGGTGGATGCCGATGTGCTCGGCGTAGGGGATCCACATGTGGTCCGCGGCGCGCGTCCACTCCTGGACCTCGGTCGACCGCAGGTTCAGCCGCTCGACCATCCGGTCGTAGTCAGCGGGGAAGTCCTCGCGCATCGACTCGACGACGAACACCGCGGCCCGCAGGTTGAAGCGCGCCATGACGTTCGTGAACAGGTTGTCGTCCACGACGGTCGTGTACTCGTCCGGCCCGGTGACGCCGTGGATGTGGAAGCTGTCGTTGCCGTTCGCGCGCCAGAACCCCAGGTCCTCCCACATCCGCGCCGTCTCGACGAGGACGTCCACGCCCTCCGTCCGCATGAAGTCGACGTCACCCGTGGCCCGCGCGTACTGCACGAGCGCGAAGGCGATGTCGGCGTCGATGTGGAACTGCGCCGTGCCCGCCGCGTAGTAGGCGGACGCCTCCTCGCCGTTGATGGTGCGCCACGGGAACAGCGCGCCCTGGGCGGAGAGGTCGTGCGCGCGGCGCCGGGCGGCGTCGAGCATCTGGTAGCGGAACCGCAGCGCGTTGCGCGCGTAGCGCGGGTTCGTGTACGTCAGGAACGGCAGGACGTAGATCTCCATGTCCCAGAAGTAGTGCCCGCTGTACCCGGACCCCGTCAGCCCCTTCGCGGGGACGCCGCTGCCCTCCGCCCGTGCCGTCGCCTGGGCGAGCTGGAAGATGTTCCAGCGCACCGCCTGCTGGATCTCCGGGCGGCCCACGACCTCGACGTCCGACCGCGCCCAGAAGTCGTCGAGCCATGCCCGCTGCCGCTCGCGCTCGACGACCGTCCCGTTCTCCCGGACACGGTCGAGCGTGCGCCGGCAGCGGTCCACGAGCTCACGGCACGGCACGCCGCGCGACGTGTGGTAGGTCACGACCTTGGTCAGCCGGATCGGCTTGCCCGGCTGCGCGTCGACGCGGAACACGTGCTTGGCGAGGTCGTCGTCGACCTGCGTGCGCACCCCCCACTCGTTCTCGGTCTCCAGCAGGTCGTCCGCCGCCACGGCGAGCGTCATGCCCGAGTTCACCGCCCGGTACGTCAGGACGAGCCGCTCGTCGTCGCCCCAGTGGGTCTGCGGGTCGAGCACCCGGCCGGCGAACTCGGTCGTCTTGCGCGGGTCGAACCCCTCGCCCAGCGACGCCGCGCGCACGTGGTACTCGTCCTCGCCGTCCTGCCGGTTGAGGATCTGGGACGAGATCGCGACGGGTGCGCCCTCGTCGAGGAGGGTCACCTCGAACGTCATGATCGCGAGGTGCCGCTCGACGAACGAGACCATGCGCTCCGAACGCACCCGGACCCGCTTGCCCGACGGCGTCTGCCAGAGCAGCTCACGACGCAGCACGCCGTCGCGCATGTCGAGCGCGCGCTCGTACTCGTCGAGGTCCGCGACGGGGAGCAGGAGCGGTTCGTCGTCGACGTAGAGACGGATCACCTTGGCGTCAGGGACGTTGACGATCGTCTGGCCGACGCGCGCGAAGCCGTACGCCTCCTCCGCGTGGTGGATCGGCCACGTCTCGTGGAAACCGTTGACGAACGTGCCGTGCGTGTGGGACTCGCGACCCTCCTCGACGTTGCCGCGCATGCCGAGGTAGCCGTTGGCGACGGCGAACAACGTCTCGGTGACCCCGAGGTCCTCGTCGGAGAAGCGCGACTCGACGAGCCGCCACGGCTCGGCCGGGAAGCGCAGCCGGTCGACGGTGCGGCGCTCGTCCCGGGTGCGGTGGCTCACGCGTCCGCCCCCGTCACGCGCGCCGGGCGGTCGAGCACGTCGGCCCGGAGCTCGGCGAGGTCGGCGACCACGACGTCGGCGCCGTGCTCGCGCAGGGCGTCCGCGCCCACGCCGCGGTCCACGCCCAGGACGAGGCCGAACGCACCGGCGCTGCCCGCCTGCACGCCCGAGAGCGCGTCCTCGACGACGACGCACCGCGCGGCCGGCACGCCGACGAGCTCGGCCGCACGCAGGTAGGTGGCGGGATCCGGCTTGCCCGCCAGACCCTCTCGGGCAGCGACGTTGCCGTCGACGACGACCGCGAACCGGTCGGCCAGCCCGGCAGCGGCCAGCACCGTCGGCGTGTTGCGCGACGACGACACGACGGCGACCTCGGCGCCCGCCGCGGTCACGTCGTCCAGGAACCGCACGGACCCGGGGTAGGGCGCGATGCCCTCCTCGGTGAACATGGCGTTGACGATGACGTCCTTGCGGTTGCCGAGCGCGCAGACCGTGCCCTCGCCGGGCTCGTCGGCCGCGTCGCCCCACGCCAGCTCGACGCCGCGTGAGGCCAGGAACGTCGCGACGCCGTCGTAGCGCGGCTTGCCGTCGATGTGGGCGAAGTAGTCCGCGCCCGAGTAGGGCGTCAGTCCGCGCACCGCGCAGAAGGGCGCGAACAGCCGCTCCCAGGCACGCATGTGCAGCTCCGCGGTGGGGGTCAGCACGCCGTCCAGGTCGAACAGCACGGCTCGCAGGGCGGGCATCGAGCTCCTTCGGTGTCGTCGGTCTCCGGCAGCAGCACAGGTCGCGGGACCGGTCGCAGGGCCGACCGGAGCTGCTCGTCGAGGACCAAGCCTACGCACCCTCGGCGGGTGCCGACGACGACCACGCCGAGCCGGCCACGCACCGGTCGAGGTCCGTCACACGACCGTCATCGCGCCGATATCCGCCCGACACGCCGGGTCAGGCGTGCGCCCGCTCCGCCAGGACCGCGGCGACCCGGCCCAGGTTGGCGAGCAGGGCGCGGTGCGCGTCCGGGGTCCCGGCCACGCCCCCGCCCGGACCCCGCCGGCCACGGCTCGACGCCCCGACGACCGTGACCTCGTCGAGCCGCCCGGCGGGCAGCCCGACGCGTCGCCACCCGACGCTCACGAGGTCCGCGAGCTCGCCCAGGGCCGGACCGGCGCACTGCGACACGCGCGCGGGCGGCAGTCCCGCCCAGAGCCGCGCACCCCGCTCGACGGCACGCGCGATCGTCTCCCAGGTCGCCTCGTCCCACGTCCCGAGATCCAGCCCGACGGCGTCGGCACCCGCGCCGACGACCGGCTCGACCGCGCCCCGCGACGACCCGACGTGGACGACGCTGCGCGCGTCGGCGGCACGAGCCGCGTCGAGCACGGTCTGCAGCCCTTCCACCAGGTCCGGCCCTGCGACCGCGCGCAGCCGCGAGTAGCCGGAGAACGTGGGCAGCACGCCCGCACCGACCTGGGCGAGCAGCGGCTCGTCGAGCTGCACGACGACGTCCGCACCCCCGACCCTGCGGCGGACCTCGGCGACGTGCTCGGCGACGGCGTCCGCGAGCGCCGCCACCAGGTCGCGCACCGCGCCGCGGTCGGACAGCACCCGGTCGCCGCGCGCGAGGTAGAGCTCGGCGGCGAGCGTCCACGGACCGAGCACGCTCACGGCCAGCGGTCCGGTGTACCCGAGACCGGCGACGGCCAGTGACTCGAGGTCCTCGTGCAGCAGCGCGCGGGCACGGCGCAGGTCGGCGCCCGCGTGGTCGGCGATCTTCCAGCCGTGCACCCCCAGCTCCACCGGCGGCCCGGACATCGTCGCGGCCGTGCGGCCCACGGGGTCGGCCCCCGGCCCACGACCGGCCAGCTGCACCAGGAAGGGCACCGCGTCGACGCCCGTGGGCAGCTCCGCGAGGTCGCCGAGCACGGTGAGCTGGGCGTCCAGGACGCCCGCGGTCCCGGGCCACGGGCCGCGCCCGCTGACGGCGGTCATCGCCCGGCCCCGTCCCGTGCGAGGGGCGCCGGGGCGCCGGCGTCCAGGTGTCGACCCGCTCGGTCGTCACGAACCCTGGTCCGGTGCCCTCTCTCCTGGTGGCACGAGGGGGTCTGGTGGGGTGCCCGGCGCTCACGGACGAGGACGACATGGGAACGAGAGAGAACAAGGCGACGGCGGTCGCCGTCCACACGCAGGCGTTGCCGGGAGGTCACGCGGGGACGCTCGCGGCGTTCCTCGCCCCGGGCTTCGTCAGCCACGACGGGGCGTTCGGCAGCGACTGCCGGCCGGGCGCCGACGGCGCGTCGACCCTCCTGGCGCGGATGCACGTCTTCGGCGACGCGTTCGAGGACCAGCGCGTGCGGGTGCTGCACGCCGTCGCGGAGGGCGACGTCGTCGCGCTGCACCTGGAGACGAGCGCGCGGCACACCGGCTACTTCCACGGCGTCCCGCCCACGGGTCGGCGCGTCGTCGTGCGGGAGATGCACATGCTGCGGTTCGCGGACGGGCACGAGGCGGAGCACTGGTGCGTGCGCGACGAGGCGGCGCTGCTGCGCGCGCTCGTTCACGAGACCGCCCCGGCGCTCGCGCGGTAGGCCCGGTCCACGGTCCCCTGCCCGAGCACGCGCGTCCCCGCGTACACGACGAGCGACTGGCCCGCCGCGACGCCGCGCAGCGGCGTGCCGGTCAGCTCGACCTCCATCGCGCTCCCCCCCGCCGCAGCCGTCGTGGCCCGGACCCGCGCGGGGACCGGCGCGCCGTGGGCGCGGACCTGCACCTCGGCGTCGAACACCTCGCCCGGGCGCGCACGCGCGCCGGGACCCTCGAGCACGCCGTCGAACCACAGCGCACCACCGGCCTCGACCCGGTCGACGCTCAGCAGCTCGGCGGGTCCGACGACCACCCGGTTCGTGGTCGGCTGGACGTCCAGGACGTACCGGGGCCGCCCGTCGGGTGCGGGACGGTCGATCCCGAGCCCCTTGCGCTGGCCGACGGTGTAGGCGTAGGCGCCCTCGTGCTCGCCGAGCACTCGTCCGTCGGCGTCGACGACCTCGCCCGGTCGGGAGCCCAGCCGCTCGCGCAGGAACCCCTGCGTGTCACCGTCGGCCACGAAGCAGATGTCGTACGAGTCGGGCTTCGCGGAGACCGAGAGTCCGCGCCGCGCGGCCTCGGCGCGCACCTCGTCCTTGGTCGCGAACCCGCCGAGCGGGAACATCGCCCGGGCGAGCCGCTCCGGGCCCATGACCGCCAGGACGTAGGACTGGTCCTTCGCGTCGTTCGGCGAGCGGTGCAGCTCGGGGACCGCGCCGGTCACGACGCGCGCGTAGTGACCGGTCGCGACGGCGTCGAACCCCAGGGCGGTCGCCTTGTCCAGCAGCGCCTCGAACTTGATGTGCTCGTTGCAGCGCACGCACGGGTTGGGCGTGCGGCCCGCCTCGTACTCGGCGAGGAAGTCCGCGACGACGGTGTCCTCGAACCGCTCGGACAGGTCCCACACGTAGTACGGGATACCGAGGACGTCCGCCGCGCGGCGCGCGTCGCCCGCGTCCTCGATCGAGCAGCAGCCGCGCGAACCGGTGCGGAACTGGTCACGGTTGCGCGACAGGGCCATGTGCACGCCGACGACGTCGTGGCCCGCGTCCACGGCGAGCGCCGCGGCGACCGCCGAGTCGACCCCGCCGGACATGGCGGCCAGGACCCTCATGCCGCACCCCCGGCCGCCGCGGTCCGCCGCACGCCGCCCGCGGACACGTGCCCGCCCGACGACGCGAGTCCCGCCGCCTGTGCCCGGCCCACGACGGCGGGGAGCACGTCGAGGAGACGGGCGACGTCGTCGGGCGTCGAGGTCGCCCCGAGGGAGAACCGGAGTGCGCCGCGCGCGTCCGTCTCGCCCACCCCCATGGCGAGCAGGACGTGGGAGGGCTGCGGCACGCCGGCCTGGCACGCCGACCCGGTCGAGGCCTGCACCCCCACCGAGTCGAGGAGGTAGAGCAGCGAGTCGCCCTCGGCACCGTGGAACGTGAAGTGCGCGTTGCCCGGCAGCCGTCCCGGCCCGGGCACGGGACCGGACAGGACGGCCTCGGGCACGAGGCGCTGCACGCCGGCGACGAGCTCGTCGCGCAGCGCGGCGAACCGTCCGGCCCGTCCTGCCCGGTCGGCCACGGCCTCGGTGACGGCGACCCCGAACGCGCGGATCGCGGGCGTGTCGAGCGTGCCCGACCGCACCCCGCGCTCCTGCCCCCCGCCGTGCAGCACCGGGGTGAGCGGAGCGTCGCGGCGCGCGACGAGCGCTCCGACGCCCACGGGCCCCCCGAGCTTGTGGCCCGAGACGGTCATCGCGTCGAGCCCGCTGGCGGCGAAGTCGACGGGAACCTGCCCGACGGCCTGGACGGCGTCGGAGTGCACGGGGATGCCGTGGGGCCGAGCGAGCCGGACGACGTCCTCCACCGGCTGCAGCGTGCCGACCTCGTTGTTCGCCCACATCACGGAGATCAGCGCGATCTCCTCCGCGTGCTGGGCGATCTCGGTCCGCAACGCCTCGAGGTCGACCCGGCCGACCTCGTCGACGGGCAGGAGCACGATCTCGGCACCCGCGTGCTCCGCCATCCAGAACGCTGGGTCCAGCACGGCGTGGTGCTCGACGGCGGAGACCACGATCCGCCGCCGGCGCGGGTCGGTCGTCCGTCGGCCCCAGAAGAGCCCCTTGATCGCCAGGTTGTCGGCCTCGGTGCCGCCGGCGGTGAAGACGACCTCGCTGGGCCGCGCGCCGAGCGACGCCGCGACGGACTCACGAGCCTCCTCGACGGTGCGGCGCGCAGCCCGTCCCGCCGCGTGCAGGGAGGACGGGTTGCCCGTGCGCGAGAGCTCCTCGACGAACGCCGCGGACGCGGCGGGCGACAGGGGCGTCGTCGCGGCGTGGTCGAGGTACGCCGCACCGGGAGTGGTGGTCACGATCGACCAGTCTACGGAGCGCAGGGCACCGGCGCGTCCACGGAACGGACCGCCACTGGACATGCTGCGGCCGCGGACTACATTGACAAGGTCTGTGCCCACGAACCAGACGCTCGACCAGACTCCGTGCTCCGACGAGACTCCTGAACCGGGAGATGGCATCTCGATGCCCGACGACATGCTCGACGACGTCATGTCCTCCGCAGTTGACGTGACCGACGACGCGCCACCGGCCTCCGGCGGCGCACGCCTGCGCTGGAGCGACCTCCCGTCCGGCCTGCGCGAGGAGCTCGAGGCGACCGCCGGGGCACGGGTCGTCGGCGAGTCCTCGCGCGCCACCGGCTTCAGCCCGGGCATGGCGTCGGTCCTGACGTTCGACGACGCGCAGCAGCTGTTCGTCAAGGCCGTCAGGACGGCGGACGAGCCGGCGACGGCCGACCTGCACCGGACCGAGGGACGCATCGCCGCGCGCCTCCCGCAGGAGATCTCGGCCCCCCGGTTCGCCTGGGGCCACGGGGACGGGGACTGGATCGTGCTCGCGTTCGACGCCGTCGCGGGGAGCACCCCGCGCACGCCCTGGGACCCCGACGAGCTCGACCGCGTGCTCGCGACGCTCACCGACCTCGCGTCGGTACCGGGCGCGCGCGAGCTCCGCCTGCCGCCCACGGGCCCGGACTTCGCCGAGCAGGCGACCGGCTGGCGCGCGCTGCGCGGAGACCGCGACCCGCGGCTGTCCGCCGTCAGCCCGTGGGCGGCGGCCCACGTCCACGACCTCGTCGAGGCGGAGCGCGGCGCCCTGGTCGCGTGCGAGGGAGAGTCGTTCGTCCACGGGGACCTGCGCGCCGACAACGTGCTCCTCACCCCGACGACCGTGCAGCTCGTCGACTGGCCCTACGCGTCGCGGGGCGCGCAGTGGCTCGACCTCGCGATGTTCCTCCCGAGCGTCGTCATGCAGGGGGTCACGGACGTGGTCGACCCCGTGACGGTCCGGACCGACCCCGGCCACCGTGCGCGCGGAGGCGCCTGGGCGGCCGCGACCTTCGAGGCCCACCCGCTCGGCCGCGACGTGCACCCGGCGGACCTGCGCGCCGTGGTCGCCGGCCTCGCCGGCTACTTCCTCAACGCGGCACGACGGCCGGAGCCGCCGACGATCGCCGACCTGCGCAGGTTCCAGCGTGCACAGGGCGTCGCGGCGGTCGCGTGGCTCGAGCAGCTCGGCCTCTGAGCCACAGGCCCTCAGCCCTGGGACTCGCGGTGCTCCCGGATCACGGCGGCAGCCTGCGGCAGCACGTCGGCGAGGTCGCCGACCACGGCGAAGTCGGAGATCTCGAACAGCGGGCACTCCGGGTCGCTGTTCACGGCCACGATCACCTGCGACGCCTGCATCCCACCCCGGTGGTGGGGCGCGCCGGAGACGCCTGCGCCGACATACAGCCGCGGCGCGACCGTGACCCCGGTCTGCCCGACGAACTGGTCGTGCCAGCCCTCGTAGACCGCGTCGCGCGTCGCACCCACCGCCGCGCCGAGCGCCTCGGCCAGCTCGACCACGGGCGCGAAGTCGCCGTTGGTCCCGCGGCCGCCCGTCACGACGACCGCCGCCTCCCCGAGCGCGGGTCGCCCGCTCGACGACGACTCGCGCACCGTGCGAGACACGACGCGCGTCGCCGTGGCGCCGGCGGACAGCTCGACCGCGAACCCGACGACGTCGGTCTTGACGGCCTCGGCGACCGGCTCGGGCAGCACGGAGTTCGCCCGGACCACGACGACCGCGAGGTCCGTCGTCACCGCGCTGCGCACGTCCCAGGACCCCGCGAAGACGCTCTTGTCCGCGACGACGACGCCCGCGGCGTCCCCCTCGCCGGACGCGTCGGCGATGTCGAGCCCGGTCGCGTCGACGACCAGGCCGGCACCGGCGAGGAACGCGAGCCGCGCGGCCGCCTCCTTGTTCGGGAAGGACGACGTCAGCAGGACGACGTCCGCGTCGCTCCCGCGCGCCGCGGCCGCGAGGGCCTCGGCCAGGACGGGGGTCAGGTGCGTCACGTCGCCGGCGACCCCGTGGCCGTCGGCGGAGAGCTCGGCCTGACGGACGGTCTCGACGCCGTGGGCGCCGAGCTGGGCGAGGGTCTCGATGCTCGGGGACTCGAGCGCCACGGCCTCGACGCGCCCGACGCGGCGCGCGAGCGTGATCAGCTCGAGCACCGGCGAGCGCAGCTCGACCCCCGGGGTGTCGAGCAGGACGAGGACGGTGCGGTTGCCGGTGGGGCCCGCAGGCCCGGTGGTGTCGGTGGTGCTCATGTCTCGCGTCCTCTCAGACCAGCTCGTTGCGGATGAGGTACTCGGCGAGCGCACGCCCGCCCTCGCCCTTGTCGACGACGAGCTCGACCTCGGGTCGGGGCGGACGCGGCGAGGCCGCCAGCACCCGTGAGCGGGCTGCCGCGTCGCCGACGTCGCCGGGCGCCACCCCGAGGTCGGCGAGCGACCAGGCCTCGACCGGCTTGGTGCGTGCCGCCATGATGAGCTTGAAGTTCGGGAAACGTGGCTCGTTCGCGTGGTCCGTCACGCTCACGACGGCCGGCAGCGGAGCCTCGAGCACCTCGTCGACGCCGTCCAGCTCGCGCGTGACCCGCGCGGTGCGTGCACCCGGCTCGCCCACGACCTCGACCGCGCCGGCGAGGGTGAGCTGGGGCAGCCCGAGCTCGGCGGACAGGAGGGTCGGCACCACGGAACCGAGACCGTCGAGCGCGGCCATGCCCGTCACGACGAGGTCGACGGGGGCCTCGTCCGCGAGGCGGCGCACGGCAGCGGCGAGCACACGCACGGTGCCGAAGTAGTCGGAGCCGGCGATCGCGTCGTCGCTCACGCGCACCCCGCGGTCCACCCCGAGCTGGTACGTCTTGCGCACGGCCGAGTCGGCCGCCGCTCCCGCGACGGTCACGACGACGACCTCGCTGGCGGCGCGCTCGTCGTCGGGCAGCGACTCGACGAGGCGCAGCGCGGCCTCGACCGCGTTCTCGTCGAGCTCGTTGAGCGTGCCCTCCTCGGGACGGCGGACCACCCGCCCGCCCTCGAACCCGCGGTCGGCGTGGATGTCCGGTACGTACTTGACGGCGACGACGATCCGCATTGAGCTCGCTCCCTGTGCTGGGCCATCCGGTGGGCAGGCGGCCGGGTGTCGTCACCCGTCCGCACACGGAAGCGTACCGGCGCGTGTCCCGGCAGGTCGGCGGCACCCGCCACAATGGACACGTGCACGAGCGACCCGACCCCACGCCGTCCGCCACCCCGACCGGCTCTCCGACCGGCCCCGCGACCGGCTCTGCGACCGGCTCTGCGAGCGCGTGCGAGCAGCACCTGGACCCGACCGACCGGCACGCGGCGGTACCACCGCTGGGCGTCCACCCGTGCGGGGACGGCGTCGACGTCGCGGTGCTCGCGGCGCACGCGACGGCGGTCGAGCTGTGCCTGGTCGACCGGTCCGAGGAGGGCGACCGGTGGACGGAACGGCGTGTGGCGCTGCAAGGACCGGCGTACGGCGTCTGGCGGGGACACGTCCCCGGCGTGCGGCCGGGGCAACGGTACGGGTTCCGCGTCCACGGTCCGTGGGACCCTGACGCCGGGCTGCGGCACAACCCCGCGAAGCTCCTGGTCGACCCGTACGCGCGCGGCCTCGTCGGCGACCTGGTCGACGACCCCGCCGTCCGCGGCCATGCGGGCGACGACCCGTACGGCACCGCGGACGAGCGCGACTCGCTGCCGTTCGTCCCGCACTCGGTGGTCGTCGCGCCGCCCGCCGGCCCGCTCGCGCCGCGGCCGCACGTCCCGTGGCGGGACACGGTCGTCTACGAGGCGCACGTGCGCGGGCTGACAGGTCGGCTCGAGGCCCTGCCGGAGCACCTGCGCGGCACGTATGCAGGCCTCGCGCACCCGGTGACGATCGACCACCTGCGCGCCCTCGGCGTGACGACCCTCGAGCTGCTGCCGATCCACGCGTCCGCTCCGGAGCCGCACCTGCTCGCGAGCGGGCGCACCAACTACTGGGGCTACTCGACCCTGGGGTTCTTCGCCCCGCACGCCGCGTACGCCACCCGTGCGGCGCAGGAGGCGGGTGCCGCAGCGGTGCTCGACGAGGTGCGGGGCGCGGTGCACCTGCTGCACGAGGCGGGGATCGAGGTGCTGCTCGACGTCGTCCACAACCACACCTGCGAGGGCGGCGCGGACGGTCACCACCTGTCGTGGCGCGGGCTGGACAGCCCCGGGTACTACCTGCACGACGGCACGACGCCCGCGCGGCTCGCCGACGTGACGGGGACGGGCAACACGCTCGACTTCCGCCGCCCTGCCGTGGTGCGCGCCGCGCTCGACTCGCTGCGGTACTGGGCCGAGGTCGTCGGGGTCGACGGGTTCCGGTTCGACCTCGCCGTGACGCTCGGCCGCGGGCCGGACGGGTTCGACCCCGACCACCCCTTCCTCGTCGGGCTGCAGACCGACCCCGTGCTGTCGCGGCTCAAGCTCGTGGCCGAGCCGTGGGACGTGGGACCGGGCGGGTGGCGCACCGGCCAGTTCCCCCCACCGTTCGGCGAGTGGAACGACCGGTTCCGGGACGCGGTGCGGCAGTTCTGGCTCGCCGACGCGCGCGAGGCGTCCCACGGCCGCGCCGGTCACGGCGTGCGCGACCTCGCGACACGGCTCGCCGGTTCCGCCGACCTGTTCGGCCACGGCGACCCGCCGCTCGTGCGCGGGCCGGTCGCGTCGGTCAACTACGTCACGGCGCACGACGGGTTCACGCTCGCGGACCTCGTGGCGTACGACCACAAGCACAACCAGGACAACGGTGAGGACAACCGCGACGGCACGAGCGACAACCGCTCGTGGAACCACGGGCTCGAGGGTCCGGTCGCGACGGCGGGCGACGTCGACGGCGCGAGCCCGCTCTCCCCCGGGGTGGAGATCGCGCCCCTGCGCCGTCGCTCGATCCGCAACGTGCTCGCGACCCTCGTGCTCGCGGCGGGGACCCCCATGCTCACCGCGGGCGACGAGATGGGTCGCACCCAGCGCGGCAACAACAACGCGTACGTCCAGGACGCCGAGGCGTTCTGGGTCTCGTGGGACCTGTCGCCGTGGCGCAAGGACCTGCTCGCGACCGCGCGCTACCTGCTCGCCCTGCGCGCCGAGCACCCGGCGCTGCGCCCGGACACGTTCTTCACGGGGCGTCCCGTGCCCGGGTCGGACGTGCCGGGCGTCCCGGACCTCGTCTGGTTCGACGCCGACGGCCAGCTCCTCGACCACGAGTCGTGGCACGACCCCCGGGTCCGCACGCTGCAGATGCTGCGGACGGCGGGCGGACCCGGCGCGCGCGACGTGCTCGTCGTCCTCGCCGGGGCGCTCGACCCGGTGGACGTCACGCTCCCCGGGGTGCGGGCCGTCGCCGGCGACGAGCCCGAGAGCTGGGAGCTGGCCTGGGACTCCGACTGGGAGCACCCGGCCGACCGGGACCGGACGAACGGCGAGGGGAGCGTACGGGCGGGCAGCGTCGTCGGGCTGGAGCCCCTGAGCCTGCAGGTCTACGTCTCCCCCGCCCCGCCGACCGACGGCGTCCGCCACGCGTAGGTCGATCCGCGTGATCTAGTCTTCCCGCATGAGTGACAGCGACGTCGTCTCCCGCACCGT
This sequence comes from Cellulosimicrobium arenosum, assembly GCF_014837295.1. GTDB lineage: Bacteria > Actinomycetota > Actinomycetes > Actinomycetales > Cellulomonadaceae > Cellulosimicrobium > Cellulosimicrobium arenosum. The sequence continues at coordinate 101,923 of NZ_JACYHB010000012.1, read as the reverse complement.
CGGCTCCCCGGACGTGGTCGTCGTGGGGGCTGGCCTCGCGGGCCTGGTCGCCGCGACGGAGCTCACCGCCACGGGGCGACGGGTCGTGCTGCTCGACCAGGAGCCGGCCGCGAGCCTCGGCGGCCAGGCGTGGTGGTCCTTCGGCGGGCTGTTCCTCGTCGGGTCGCCCGAGCAGCGTCGCATGGGCGTCACCGACTCGGCCGAGCTCGCGTTCGACGACTGGCTCGGATCGGCGCAGTTCGCCCCGGGAGCAGACCGCGGCGAGGGTCCGGACCGGCACGGGTACGCGTGGGCGCGGGCGTTCGTCGACTTCGCCGCAGGCGACATGAGGTCGTGGCTGCACGACAAGGGCGTGCGGTGGTTCCCGCTCGTGCAGTGGGCCGAGCGCGGCGGCTACCCCGTCCGCTCGGGCGCCGACGGCGGGGCCCCGGGTGCGCACGGCAACTCCGTCCCGCGCTTCCACGTCACGTGGGGCACCGGCCCCGGCGTGCTCGAGCCGTTCGTGCGCGCCGCTCTCGACGCGCGCGCCGCCGGCCTCCTCGACGTCCGGTTCCGGCACCGCGTCACGTCCCTCGTCGAGACCGACGGCGCGGTCACGGGCGTGCGCGCCGAGGTCCTCGCCCCGTCCGACGCCGAGCGCGGCGCGCCGTCGTCCCGGGACGTCGTCGGGCAGGTCGAGATCGCGGCGGCCGCGGTCGTCGTGACGTCCGGGGGGATCGGGGCGAACCACGAGCTCGTCCGGTCGCGGTGGCCACGGACCGCCGGGACGCTGCCGGCGCGGATGCTCTCCGGCGTGCCGGACTCCACGGACGGGCTGATGATCGGCGTCGCCGCCGACGCGGGCGCGGCGCTCGTGCACGAGGACCGCATGTGGCACTACCCCGAGGGGATCGCCAACCACTCACCGGTGTGGACCGACCACGGCATCCGCATCCTGCCCGGCCCGAGCTCCCTGTGGCTCGACGCCGACGGCAACCGGCTCCCCGCGCCCCTGTTCCCCGGCTTCGACGCGCTCGGGGCGCTCCAGCACATCACCGAGCGCGGCGACGACCACTCCTGGTTCGTGCTCAACAAGGCGATCATGGAGAGCGAGTTCGCGCTGTCGGGGTCCGAGCAGAACCCTGACCTCACCGGCAAGGACGTGCGGCTGCTGGCGCAGCGGGTGCTGCCGGGCGCCGTGGGCCCGGTCGCTCGGTTCGCCGAGCAGTCGCCCGAGTTCGTGTGGGCGGACACGCCCGAAGAGCTGGCGGGGCGGATGAACGCGCTGGTCGCGGCGACGCCGGGCTCGCAGGGTCACGTCGACGCGCACGTCCTGGCCCGGCTGGTCCACCTGCGCGACGAGCAGGTGCGCACCGGGCTCGGCAAGGACCCGCAGGTCGTCGCGACCGCGATGGCGCGCCGCTACCGCGTCGACCGCCTCATCCGGGTCTCTCCCCCGCGCCCGCTCACGACACCGAAGGACGGCCCGCTGCTCGCGGTGCGCCTCTCGGTGCTCACCCGCAAGACGCTGGGCGGGCTCTGGACCGACGCGTCGGCGCGCGTCCTGCGCGAGGACGGTTCCGTGCTGCCCGGGCTGTGGGCCGCGGGCGAGGCGGCCGGCTTCGGCGGCGGCGGCGTGCACGGGCACCGCGCGCTGGAGGGCACGTTCCTCGGCGGGTGCCTGTTCTCCGGCCGCGTCGCGGGCCGAGCGCTCGCGGCGGAGCTCTCCTGAACCCGCCCGGCTCCTGCGGCACTCCGGTGAGCCGAGGTAGTACCGCAGTGGACCGAGGTAGTACCGCAGTGGGCCGAGGTAGTACCCCGGCCGGCCGGTAGGGTCACCGGTCATGACCGTGCCCGACGACGCGTCCCCGCCAGCGCGCGACCTCACCGTGCCCGTGGGCCCCGCGCTCGACGTCGCCGGGTGCGAACGTGAGTTCCGGCGCAACGGGCTGCCGCTCCTGGTGGAGGGCCACTCGCTCGACCGCGACGTGTTCGGCCGCTCGGCGCCGTTCCTGCTGGTCGTCCTGCTCGCCGAGCTCACCGGCGCAGTGCGGTCCGGCTGGCCCGCGTGGGCGAACGTGCTCGCGCTGCTCGGCGGCGCCGGGATCGTCGCCGCCGCGTACGCCGGCCTCAACGTGCTCCGCGGCCGGCGGTGGTCGACGCTGCCGCAGTCCGTCGGGCTGCCCGAGCTCGCGTTCTTCGTCCTCGTGCCCGCGCTCCTGCCGCTCGTGTTCGGGGGGCAGTGGGCGGACGCGCTGCTCACGGTCGTCGGGAACCTCGTGCTGCTGGGAGCGGTGCGCGTGGTCGTCGGGTACGGGATCCTGTCGTCGCTCTGGTGGGGGCTCGCGCGGGTGGTCGACGAGCTGGGCGCGTCGCTCCTGCGGCTCGTGCGGCTCCTCCCGTTGCTGCTCGTGTTCTCGCTCGTGCTGTTCTACAACGCCGAGGTGTGGCAGGTCTTCGACCGGACGCACGGCGTCGCGGACGTCGTGCTGGGCGCGTTCTTCGCGCTGCTCGTCGTCGTCTTCGTGGCGCTGCGCGTCCCCGGCGAGGCGCGCGAGGCCCTCGCGGCGACCGCCACCGCGCTGCCCGAGCACGAGCGCGCCACCCGCTTCACCCGGCCGCAGCGCGCGAACCTCGCCGCGATGATCGCGACGAGCCAGCTGCTCCAGGTGCTCGTCGTGAGCCTCGGGATGGGGCTGTTCTTCATGGCGCTCGGGACGCTCACCGTGACGCCGGAGGTCATGGCGCTGTGGGACGTCGACGGCGGCACGTGGGAGCGCACCATCTCGCTCGCGGGCGGTGGCGTCGTCGGCGGCGCGGACCTCGTCGTCACGCAGACGCTGCTGCGCGTGTCCGTGGCGATCGCGACGTTCACCGGTCTCTACTACGCCATCTCCGTCCAGGTGGACGCCGTCTACCGCGAGGAGTTCGTCGACGGGATCCAGGCCCAGCTCGCCGACGTCGTCCGGACCCGCTCCCGCTACCTCGACCTCCTCGCCCAGCCGGGGTAGTACCGCCGTGGGCCGAGGTAGTGCCACCGTGGACCGAGGTACTACCTCGGCGGACAGGCGTGCTACCTCGGCGGACGGCGCTGCATCGACACCTCGATGCGCACCTCTGCCAGCCGCTGACCGACGGCGACGGGGTCGCCGAGCTCGTCCCAGGTGAAGCGGACCACCGTCCATCCCGCCGCGACCAGCGCGCGCTCTCTGGCGCGCTCGTCGTACCGCACCTGCGCGGGGTCGCCGTCCCCGCCGCCGGAGTACTTCACCGCGCCGTCGAACTCGATCGCGATGCGCAGCTCCGGCCACGCCAGGTCGACGACGTACGCACCGAGCGGCGTCGGGACCGCGATCTGCGGCTCGGGGGTCGGGATCCCGCCCAAGGTCGCGGCGAGCCGGACCAGCGTCTCGCCCGGCGACTCCGAGCGCGCGTCCGCGAGCTCCAGGGCACGCCGGGCCCGCACCACTCCCCGCTTGCCCGCGGACTCGAGCAGGATCTGGTCGATGATCCGTCGGTCGGCGCCCATGCGCAGCGCGGAGTCGACGACGACGAGACTGCGTTCCGGCGGCAACGACCGCGCGCAGTCGACGACGGTCCGCTCCAGGCCCGTCACCGGGACGTCGCCGACACGGGCGCGGTCACGGTCCGGCAGGTCGGTCCAGTGCCGCCGCAGCGCCGGCTGACGTACGCGCTCGACGCGCGGGTTCACGAGCTGCGTCACGTGGACGAACGGCGGCAGGTGCCGGGTCCAGCACCCCCAGATCAGCGCGGCGGTGTCGTGGCTCACCCAGAACGGTGCGGTGGTCGTGTCCACGACGCCGCGGACCTCGGCGAGCAGGAGCTCTTCGCGAACCCGCACGTCGACGTCCTGCGACTCGAGGTACACGCCGCGACGGACCCTCGTCAGCGAGCCTTCGCGCGCACGTTCAGCGAGCTCACCGCGCCGTTCAGGAGCGTACGGGACCGCGCTCGGGACCCGACGCGGACCGCGGTTGTCGGCGGTGAGGCGCCCGCGCGGCCGGGAACCGGACGCGCCCCGCCGCGAACGGGTCGTCCGGCCCGACGTCGGACGGGCCGCGGGTCCGTCCGGTGGGTCGGTCGGGGGCTCGTGGGGAGAGTCGGTATCCGTCATGCCAGCAGGGTGGCGCGACCGACGAGGGCGTAGGACGTCGCTGCGCACGCTTGTGGACGACGGCCTGCCTGTGGTCGAGCCCGGCTCCCGCCACGGCGCCGCACTCGCGTCGTCGGGCCAAGCACGCGCCGTCGGGCACGACGGCGCGCGAGGTAGTACGCCGGCACCGGACCGGCGTACTACCTCGGCGCACCGCGGTACTACCTCGACCCGCAGCGGTACTACCTCGGCGAGAGGTGTCAGGCGTTGGCGACCAGGCCCAGCTCCGCGGGGCTCGGCAGGCCGGCGTGTCGCGGCACGATGCGGACCGTGTAGCCGAACGGGCCCGACGCCTCGAGCGCGACCTCGCCCGCGAACGCGTAGCGACCCGCCTCGAACGTCTCGGCGAGCGCCAGGGGGCGCGTCGTGTACGCGTCGATGACGTCCTCCTCGGTGACGTGGCCGTGCACCACCTGCACCTCGACGTCGCCGGGCTGCAGCTCACCGAGCGAGACGTACGCGCGGACGGTGAGCAGGTCCCCGACCTGGGGAACCTCCCCCACACCGCTCGAGTCGACGTGGTCGACCCGCACCCGGTCCCACCCGTCGCGCACCGACCGCTTCCAGTGCGCGAGCTCGCGCGCCGGCTCCAGCCCGTCGCCCGCGAGCGCACGGCCCGCGACGGCGGCGGGGGCGTAGAGGCGCGTGACGTACTCGCCGACCATCCGCGTCGCCTGCACCTTGGGCCCGAGCGTCGCGAGCGTGTGCCGGACCATCTCGAGCCAGCGACCGGGGGCACCGTCGGCGTCACGGCCGTAGAAGCGCGGCGCGACCTCCTGCTCGACGAGGTCGTACAGCGCGGCCGCCTCGAGGTCGTCGCGGCGGTCCGGGTCCTCGACCCCGTCCGCGGTCGGGATGGCCCAGCCGTTCTCGCCGTCGAACCACTCGTCCCACCACCCGTCCAGGATGGACAGGTTGAGCCCGCCGTTGAGCGCGGACTTCATGCCCGAGGTCCCCGACGCCTCCAGGGGGCGCAGCGGGTTGTTGAGCCACACGTCGCAGCCCGGGTACAGCGCCTGCGCCATCGCGATGTCGTAGTTGGGCAGGAACACGATCCGGTGGCGCACCTCCGGGTCGTCCGTGAACCGCACGAGCTGCTGGATGAGGCGCTTGCCCTGGTCGTCCGCCGGGTGCGACTTGCCGGCGACCACGAGCTGCACGGGCCGCTCGGGGTGCAGCAGGAGCGCCTTGAGCCGGTCCGGGTCGCGCAGCATGAGGGTGAGCCGCTTGTAGGTGGGGACCCGACGCGCGAACCCGATGGTCAGGACGTCGGGCGAGAGGATGTCGTCGATCCAGCCGGTCTCGGCCGGGCTCGCCCCGCGCTCGCGCCAGGACCGGTGGACGCGGCGTCGGGCCTCGTCGACGAGCCGGCCGCGCATCTCGCGCCGGATCGCCCACAGCTCGCCGTCGCTCACCGCGGGGCCGTCGCCGGCGCCCTCGCGCCCCGTGCGGAGCCAGCCCGACGACGCGTCGTCGGCCGTCAGCTCGTCGAGCCCGAGCCGCTCGGCCGCGAGCGCGGCGAACGCCGGGTCGACCCACGTGGGCGAGTGCACGCCGTTGGTCACGGACGTGATGGGGACCTCGCGGGCGTCGAACCCGGGCCACAGCCCCTCGAACATGCCGCGCGACACCTGGCCGTGCAGGAGCGAGACCCCGTTGGCGCGTCCGCCGAGCCGCAGGCCCATGACGGCCATGTTGAACACGGTGGGGTCGCCGCCGTCGTAGTCCTCGGCGCCCATCGCCAGGATCCGGTCGACGGGGAGCCCGTCCACCGCCATGTCGCCGCCGAAGTACTGTCCGATCAGGTCGCGACCGAACCGGTCGATCCCGGCGGGCACGGGCGTGTGCGTGGTGAAGACGGTCGCGGCGCGCACGGCCTCGAGCGCCTCGTCGAAGGTCAGTCCCTGCGTCACGAGCTCACGGATGCGCTCGACCCCGAGGAAGCCCGCGTGGCCCTCGTTCATGTGGTAGACCTCGGGCACGGGCGCCCCCGTCACCCGCGACCACAGCCGCAGCGCGCGCACACCGCCGACGCCGAGCAGCAGCTCCTGCTGCAGGCGGTGCTCACCGCCGCCCCCGTAGAGCCGGTCGGTCACCTTCCGGGCGGCCTCGTCGTTCCCCGGCACGTCGGTGTCCAGGAGCAGCAGCGGCACGCGGCCGACGGCCGCGGCCCACACGTGCGCGTGCAGGACGCGCCCGCCGGGCAGGTCGAGCGAGACGCGGGCGGGGGTGCCGTCGTCGTCGCGCAGCAGGGTGAGGGGCAGCCCGTCCGGGTCGAGCAGCGGGTACGTCTCGACCTGCCAGCCGTCGCGCGTGAGGGACTGCTTGAAGTACCCGGCGCCGTACAGCAGCCCGACCCCGACGATCGGCACGCCCAGGTCGCTCGCACTCTTCAGGTGGTCCCCGGCCAGGATGCCGAGGCCACCGGAGTACTGCGGGAGCACGGACGTGATGCCGAACTCGGGCGAGAAGTACGCGATCGCGCTCGGCAGCGCGTCGGCGGTGCCGACGCCCGACGACGCCCGGCGCTGGTACCACAGGTCGTCCTGCAGGTAGTGGTGCAGGTCCGTCACGGCCACGCGCACGCGCTCGACGAACGCGCCGTCGGCGGCGAGCACGCCGAGGCGCTCGGGGCCCAGCGCGCCGAGCAGCGCGACGGGGTCCCCGTGGACCTCGGCCCACAGGTCGGGGTCGATACCGGCGAAGATCTCGCGCGAGGGGGCGTGCCACGACCAGCGCAGGTTGTGGGCCAGCTCGTCGAGGTCGCGCAGCTCGGCAGGAAGCAGGGTGCGGACGGTGAACCGTCGGATCGCTCTCACGGGGACGAGCGTACGCACCTCGGCCGACGTCGGGCGACAGGTCGTGTTCCGGGCCTGTAACGCTCTGATGAATGTTGAGGAGCAGGGCGTCCCGCGTGCCACGCACCCCTCTCCCTGGATACGTTGTGGGGGTGACGTCGACCCGAGCGGCCCGAGCGCCGCTGTCCTCCTCCGTCCCGGACCCCGTGCGCCCCGTCCCCGTCGTACCCGCACCCGCACCCGCACCGCCCGCGCCGATCGGACGCATCCCGGTGCTGGACGTGTCCCCGGTCGTCGAGGGCGGCCGGTGGCCGGCCAAGGCCGTCGTCGGGGAGATGGTCCCGGTCGAGGCGACGGTCTTCCGCGAGGGCCACGACGCGGTCGCCGCGACCGCGGTCCTCGTCGCCCCGGACGGCACGGAGCACACGGCGCCGATGGTCGACGTCGCCCCCGGCCTCGACCGGTTCCGCGCGGCGCTCCACCCCGACGTCGAGGGCGAGTGGTCGCTGCGCGTCGAGGCGTGGGGCGACCCGTACGCCACGTGGGCGCACGACGCGACGATCAAGGTCGAGGCGGGCGTCGACGTCGACCTCATGCTGGCCGAGGGCGTCCGGCTCTTCGAGCGCGTCCTCGGCGACGCGTCGGTGCCGGCCCGCCGGCCCGACGACGCCCGGACCCTCGCCGACGCCGCGACGGCCCTCGCCGACCCGGGTCGCCCGGCACTGGTCCGCCTCGCCGCGGCGACGTCCCCCGAGGTGCGCGACGCCCTGGACCGCGCTCCGCTGCGCGAGCACGTCAGCGCGTCGGCCACCTACCCGCTGCGGGTCGAGCGCACGCTCGCGCTCGCGGGCTCGTGGTACGCGATGTTCCCGCGGTCCGAGGGTGCGCGGCAGCTCAAGGACGGGCGGTGGCGCTCGGGCACGTTCACGAGCGCGGCCCGTCGCCTGCCGGCGATCGCGGCGATGGGCTTCGACGTCGTCTACCTCACGCCCGTCCACCCGATCGGGACGACCCACCGCAAGGGCCGCAACAACTCGCTCACCGCGCTCCCCGGCGACCCGGGCAGCCCGTACGCGATCGGCTCGACGGACGGTGGTCACGACGCGTTCCACCCGGAGCTGGGCAGCGAGCGCACGTTCAAGGCGTTCGTCAAGGAGGCCCGGCGCAACGGGCTCGAGGTCGCGCTCGACCTCGCTCTGCAGTGCTCGCCCGACCACCCCTGGGTCGCCGAGCACCCCGAGTGGTTCACGACGCGCGTCGACGGGTCGATCGCGTACGCGGAGAACCCGCCGAAGAAGTACCAGGACATCTACCCGCTGAACTTCGACGACGACCCGCAGGGCATCTATGCCGAGGTCCTGCGGGTCGTGCGCGTGTGGATCGCGCGGGGCGTGACCGCGTTCCGCGTGGACAACCCGCACACCAAGCCGCTCGAGTTCTGGGAGTGGCTGCTCGCCGAGGTGCGGCGGACGAACCCCGAGGTGGTCTTCCTGTCGGAGGCGTTCACCAAGCCCGCGATGATGCACACGCTGGCGCGTATCGGGTTCCACCAGTCGTACACGTACTTCACCTGGCGCAACACGCGCGAGGAGCTCGCGGAGTACCTGGAGGAGGTCTCCGGACCCGGCGGCGCGTACATGCGGCCGAGCTTCTGGCCGACGACGCACGACATCCTGCCGCCCTACCTGCAGCACGGCGGGGTGGCGGGGTTCGCGATCCGGGCGGTGCTCGCCGCCCTCGGCTCCCCGACGTGGGGCATCTACTCGGGGTACGAGCTCGTGGAGAACGTGCCACGGCCCGGCGTGGAGGAGCAGATCGACAACGAGAAGTACGAGTACAAGCCGCGCGACTGGGCGGCCGCCGAGGAGATCGGGATCTCGACGCTGCTCACCCGGCTCAACGAGATCCGCCGCGACCACCCTGCGCTGCGTCAGCTGCGCAACCTCACCGTGCACCCCACGACGAACGACCAGGTGCTCGCGTTCTCGCGCCACCTGCCGGCCGAGCACTCCCCGACCGGGCTGGCGGACACGGTCGTCGTCGTCGTGAACCTCGACCCGCACTCGGCGCAGGAGTCGAACGTCGAGCTCGACCTCGTGGCGCTGGGGCTCCCCGCCCCGCAGCCGGACGACGACCCGTGGGCGCCGACGTTCGTCGCGCACGACGAGCTGTCCGGCACGAGCTACGGCTGGGGCTCGAACGTCTACGTGCGGCTCGAGCCGTGGGGCCAGGTCGCGCACGTCGTCCACGTCGTGCACGAGAAGGAGGCGCCATGAGCACGCCCCGTCCCGCCCCGGGACCCGCGCACGGGCATCCCCCGACCGCCCCCGTGCCGGTCGCGGCCCTTCCCCCGCGCCGCCAGCCCGTCCCCCCGGCCGACTCGCGTCCCGGGCTGTCCGACGACCCGGACTGGTACCGCACCGCGGTGTTCTACGAGGTGCTCGTGCGCGCGTTCTCCGACTCGGACGGCACCGGCACGGGCGACCTGCGCGGGCTCATCGACCGCCTCGACTACCTGCAGTGGCTCGGCATCGACGCGTTGTGGCTGCCCCCGTTCTTCCCGTCACCGCTGCGGGACGGCGGGTACGACGTCGCGGACTTCACCGCGATCGCCTCGCAGTACGGCACGACGGCGGACTTCGGCGAGCTCGTCGCCGAGGCGCACGCGCGCGGCATCCGGGTCGTCGTCGACCTCGTCATGAACCACACGTCGGACCAGCACCCGTGGTTCCAGGCGTCGCGCGCGGACCCCGAGGGCCCCTACGGCGACTTCTACGTGTGGAGCGACGACAACACGCGGTACGAGGACGCGCGCATCATCTTCGTCGACACCGAGACGTCGAACTGGACCTTCGACCCGGTGCGGCGCCAGTACTTCTGGCACCGGTTCTTCTCCCACCAGCCGGACCTCAACTTCGAGAACCCGCGCGTCGCCGAGACGATGCTCGACGTCGCACGGTTCTGGCTGCGGATGGGTGTCGACGGGTTCCGGCTCGACGCCGTGCCGTACCTCTTCGAGGAGGAGGGCACGAACTGCGAGAACCTGCCGCGCACGCACGACTTCCTGCGCAGCGTCCGGCGGATGGTCGACGACGAGTTCCCGGGCCGGATCCTGCTCGCGGAGGCGAACCAGTGGCCGCGCGACGTCGTGGACTACTTCGGCACCGCGGAGGAGCCGGAGTGCCACATGTGCTTCCACTTCCCCGTGATGCCGCGCATCTACTACGCGATCCGTGACCAGCGCGCCAACCAGATCCGCGAGATCCTCGCCGACACGCCCGACATCCCCGCGGGCGCCCAGTGGAGCACGTTCCTGCGCAACCACGACGAGCTCACGCTCGAGATGGTCTCCACCGAGGAGCGCGCGTCGATGTACGGGTGGTACGCCCACGACCCGCGCATGCGGGCGAACGTGGGGATCCGGCGTCGGCTCGCGACCCTGCTCGACAACTCGCGCAAGGAGGTCGAGCTCGCCCACGCGCTCCTGCTGTCCCTGCCAGGGAGCCCGTGCCTGTACTACGGCGACGAGATCGGGATGGGCGACAACATCTGGCTGCCCGACCGCGACGCGGTGCGCACCCCCATGCAGTGGACGCCCGACCGCAACGCGGGCTTCTCGACCGCCGACCCCGGCAAGCTCTACCTGCCGCTCATCCAGTCGCTCGTGCACAACTACGGGCACGTCAACGTCGAGTCGCAGCTCGAGCAGCCGACGTCCCTCCTGCACTGGGTGCACGGCATGCTCAAGGTCCGCCGTGGGCACCCGGCGTTCGGCACCGGGGACTTCGTCGCCCTCGACTGCGACAACGACTCGATCCTCGCCTACCTGCGCCGCACCGCGGACGAGACGATCCTGTGCGTGGCCAACCTGTCCGCGACCGCGCGCTCGGCCACGATCACGGTCCCGGGGTACGCGGGTTCGCACCTGAACGACATGTTCGGCGGCGCGCCGTTCCCGTCGGTGTCGACCGCCGGCGAGGTCGCGGTCACGTGCGGCTCGCGCGACTTCTACTGGCTCGTCGTGGACGACGCGTCCCACCACGCGAGCACGCGCAGCGCGTAGAAGGTCAGCCACGGCGAAGGCTCCCCGGTGGGGACGTCCACCTCGAACCAGACCCGGCCGGGGTGGCGACGCTCCTGGACCCAGGTGCCGTCGGGCTGCCGCGCCGCGCGGACCACCTCGACCGCCTCGCCGGCACGAGGGTCCGGTGGCGTGCCGTCGCGCGCGCCGGCGCGGCGCAGGTGGTCCGTCGCGTTAAGCACGCTGAAGGTCCACCGGAAGGGGTAGGCGAACCGGGTCGCCCAGGGCGCGACCTGCTCCCCCGTGGAGAGCCGGCGCAGGAGCCCGCGCCGCAGCAGGTACTCCTCGCCGCTGTGTCGCAGCTCCCGCAGCCGCTGCAGCTCACCGGCGCCCGCTCCCGTGATCTCCTCGTACGCCAGCAGCCCCTTGACCACGTTGAGCGTCGAGTGGAACGACGAGCGGGTGGAACCCTCGACCCACTCGCAGTTCCACCCGCCGTCCGGCAGCCGGTGCTCGGCGAACCAGCCGACGAGGCCGTTGACGTCCGCGCCGAGCCACGCACCGTTCGCGAGCGTGAACGCGTTGATGCAGCAGTCGACCTCGCCGCCCCAGTACGGGAGGTCGTCGTACTCCCACCGGCTGTTGCGGTCGATGAGCTCGGCGGTGCGCCCCTCGCGCAGCACGCCCGGGTCCATGCCCCACTCGCGCAGGGAATTGAGCACCCAGGTCGTCGCGGTCCACGGCTGCCCGGCGCCCGCGGCGGCCTCCGGACCGTCGAAGTCGAAGCCCGCGGGGAAGAACGCCCCGCCGGCCCACTGCCCGTCCGGGTCCTGGAGCGCGAGGAGCCGCGCTCCGAAGCCCTCGGTCGCGATGCGCGCCCGCGTCGCCTCCCAGACCGCGGGTGGCGCGTGCTGGAGGTCACGCTCGACCTGCCACCGCAGCGTCGGGTCCGAGTCGAGCAGCCAGCCGAGCAGCCGGTCGGCCGGGTCGCTCGCCGCGTCGTCAACCATGGATCGACGATAGCCACGGCGTCCCACACGGCAAACCGCTGCCGGACGTGATGGCATGGGGTCGATGACACGCGACCTTGCGATCCGACGGACGGCACCGCCATCGCGCGGTCTCATGAGGCTGCTCGACGCGTGGCTGCCCGCGCGCCGCTGGTACCCCGTCAAGGGCGTCGAGGTGAGGCACGAGCCGTGGCTGTCCTACGCGCTCGACGTGCCGGCGCCGCAGGACGTGGGGCTGCCCGATGACGCCTGGACCGACGTGCGGGTCACGCTGCACCTGGTCCGGCTCGTCGGGGACGGCGTCGACCTCGTCGTGCAGGTACCCCTCGTCCTCGTCGCCGCCCCGGCCGTCCCGGCGGCCGAGCACCGGCCCGCCGTCCCGCTCGGGGAGCTCGAGGAGGACGGGCAGACGTGGGTCGTGCACGACGGCGCCGCGCACCCCGCGTGCTGGGCGGCGCTCCTCACGGTGGCGCAGTGGGAGGACGGGCTCGTGCCCGACCGCACGGGCGAGGACGGTTCGAAGACGTCCCGGAACGCGCCGGACCTCGATCTCACCGGTGGGCGTGCCCTGTCCCTGGAGCAGTCCAACAGCTCGATCCTCCTGCCGGCGACCGCCGGGGGGACCATGCTCAAGGTGCTCCGCGCGATCGCGATCGGCCCCAACCCCGACGTCACGATCCCGCGCGGTCTCGCCGCCGAGGGCTGGGGCGGCGTGCCGCGGCCGCTCGCGTGGCTCGAGGTCGGGTGGGAGCCCGACGACGTGGCCCTCCCGGGGTCCGCGACGGGCCGCGCCGCGCAGGCCGACGAGGCGCCCCGCACCGCGCACCTGGCGATCCTGGCCGAGTTCGTCGAGGGTGCGCGCGACGGGTTCGACCTCGCGTGCGCCTACGCCGGTCAGGGCGAGCCCTTCACCGACCTCGGCGCCGAGCTGGGCCGCGTCCTCGCCGACCTGCACGCGGCGCTGCGCCGTGCGTTCGGCGTGGGTGCCCCGGTCGACGCGACGTGGCTCGTGGCCGACCTGCGACGACGCTCCGACGAGGCGGTGGCGTCGTCGCGTGCCCTCGCACGTCGCGCCGACGCGATCGGAGCCTTCTGGGACCGTACCGGGTCCCGCCTCGCCGAGGTCGCGGACGTGCCCGACGCGCTGCCCCGGCTCCAGGCGGTGCACGGCGACCTCCACCTCGGTCAGGTGCTGCACGCGCGCCGGTTCGGGTGGAAGGTGCTCGACTTCGAGGGCGAACCGCTGCGACCTGTCGCCGAGCGCACCCGGCCCGACCTGGCGCTGCGCGACGTCGCCGGGATCGTGCGCTCGTTCGACTACGCGGCCGCCGTGGGGCAGGCGCACGACCCCGCGTGGGCGCTGCACGCGCGCGCGGCGTTCCTCGACGCCTACGAGCGCGCCGACTCCGCGGGGACCGACCACGAGACGTCGGCGACGCTCGTGCGCGCCCTCACGCTCGACAAGGCGCTCTACGAGGTCGTCTACGAGTCGCGCAACCGGCCCGACTGGGAGCCCATCCCCCTCGACGCCGTCGACCGACTGCTCGCGGCCGACGGCTGACGGCCGACCGCGAGCAGGAGGGTCACCGCTCCCGGCGCCTCGCCCGGCCCGTGACGAGCTGGTTGGTCGACCGCAGCACGCGGGGGCCGACGAGCGCCGATGCGTCGGCCTCCGCGAGCGCCGTCGCCGGACCGGTCACGTGGAACGTGACCGCCTCTCCCGGCAGCAGCGTGACGAGCATGTCGTCGACCCGCAGGTCGGGGTGCACCTTGTCGACGAGCATGGTGACGTCGCGCACGAGGTTCTCGGCGGTGACGCGCACGGCCCACCCCCCGGCCTCTCGCGACGCCTCGGTCACGAGGCGCGGCGCCGCGAGCTCCGAGTCCCGCGGCTCGGCGAAGAACCAGAGGGCGCGCACCCCGTCGAGGGACACGACGAGCAGCTCGCCGGCGAGGTCGTCGGCCGCCGCGACGTCGGAGGGGATCTCGAGCGTCGCGCTGCCTCGCGCGGCGACACCGACCGGGAGGGTCGTCGCGGCGAGCCCGGTCCCGTCGAACGAGAGACGGCGCACCTCGACGTCCCCGGTCCACCGCTCGTCCGTGTCGTTCCCGACGACGACGACGAGGCGGTCCGCGGGTGCGCCCTGGGGTGGCCCGCCGTCCGCGGACCGTGGCTGGACCGTGACGAGGCGGTCGGCGTGCGCGTGAGCGAGCGCGTGGAGGAGCGGTTTCGGCCGCCCGTCGCCGTCGACGGCGGACCAGGACGTCACGGGCCAGCAGTCGTTGAGCTGCCAGACGACGGATCCCATGCTCCGGGGAGCCCACGACCGCAGGTGCTCGACGGCGGTCCGGACGGCGACCGCCTGGTTCCAGGACATGGCCCAGTGCCAGTCGCCCATGTCGTCGGGCAGCGGTACGTGGCGCACCAGACCGTCGGTGAGCTTGTCGTTCCCCTCCGCGGCCTTCTGGTGCACGAGCATGCCGGGCGACTCCGGGGTCAACGGCTCGTCCCGGACCGACCGCGTGAGCGTCGACCACGTCGGGGGGCCCTGCCACCCGAACTCCGCCATGAAGCGCGGGACGTCGTCGCGATACCGCGACCAGTCCTGCCGGTTCCACAGCTCCCACGAGTGCATCGAGCCGTGGTCCCGATCGTTCGCGGGGATGTCGAGGCTCCCCGACCACGGGCTCGACGGCGTGTAGGGGCGCGTCCCGTCCAGCTCCTCCACGACCGCGGGCAGCAGCTCGGTGTAGTAGCCGAGCCCCCAGGACTTGCCCTCGAGGCGGAGCTGCCAGCCCCACTCGTCGAAGCCCCAGATGTTCTCGTTGCTGCCGTTCCACAGCACGAGGCTCGGGTGCGCCACGAGCCGTGTCACGTTGTCGCGGGCCTCGGCCTCGATCTCGGAGCGCAGCGGCTCGTCCTCGGAGTACGCCGCGCACGCGAACGCGAAGTCCTGCCAGGTGAGGATCCCCCGCTCGTCGCACAGCTCGAAGAAGTCGTCCGCCTCGTAGATGCCCCCGCCCCACACGCGCAGGAGGTTCATACCGGCCTGTTCCGCCTGGTCGAGACGCGCCGCGTAGCGCGCCCGCGTGACGCGGTGCACGAACACGTCGTCCGGGATCCAGTTGGCGCCCTTGACCCACACCGGGCGCCCGTTGACGACGACGGTGAACGACGTCCCGTGCTCGTCGGGCGACATGTCGAGCCGCGCCTCACGGAACCCCGTCCGCCCGGTCCACTCGTCGGTCCACGCCGCCGGCCCGGTCCCGGCCACGCCGTCGACCGGCTGCGCCGGGCCCACCGACACCCGGACGTCGTAGAGCGGCTGGTCCCCGTAGCCGCGCGGCCACCACAGCGAAGCGTCCGGCACGTCCACGTGCACGACGGCGGAGCTCGACCCCGCGGCGAGCCCGACCTCGGCGCGGTGCTCGACCGGACGTGATCCGTCGCCGAGCGGTGACCGCAGGACCACCTCGACGGCGAGCGCGCCGTCGGCGCCCGCTGCCCGCTCGACGTCCACGTGGACGTCGAGCCGACCCGGCGCGCGGGTGGGCCCAGGACCTGCCTCGCCGTCAGGGCCGGGGTGAGCGGGCAGCGAGACGCTCGCGAGCGGCCGCACCGACGCGAGGCGTGCACCGGTCCACGACTCGAGGCGCACGGCGCGCCAGATCCCGACGGAGGGAGCGTCGATCCCCCAGTCCCACCCGAAGCTGCACGCGGACTTGCGCATCGCGTTGAACGGGTGCTTGTTGACCTGGGGTCGGTAACCGAGCGCGAGCGACTCGCGGTCCGCGTGGCGGACGGGAGAGGCGAACCGCACGACGAGCTCGTTGTCGCCCTCGACCAGGAGGTCCGCCACCGAGAACCGATAGGTGCGGTGCTGGTTGCGGGTACGGGCGACCTCGACGTCGTTGAGCAGGACGGTGGCCACGGTGTCGAGCCCGTCGAACACCAGGTCGTGACGGTCCAGCCCGGGCGCGTCCCGCGACGACCAGGAGAACCTGGTCCGGTACTCCCAGTCGCACCGGCCGATCCACGCGACGAGGTTCTCGTTGTCGTCGAGGTAGGGGTCCGGGATCAGGCCGGCCGCGAGGAGGTCGGTGTGGATCGATCCCGGGACGCCGGCCGGGACTGCGACGCCGTCGCACCCGTGCCCGACGGGACCGCGCAGGGCGCACGCCGTCCAGCCGTCGTGGAGCTCGCGCCGGAGGATCGCCGCCGCGACGGTCGCGGTCGCCGCGCCTGCGACACCCGGTGCGGACGGAGAGGTCGACGTCGTCGTGCTGGTCACTTGGTGGCTCCTGAGACTAGTCCGTTGTAGATGTAGCGCTGCAGCAGCAGGAACGCGACCAGCGTCGGGATGATGACGAGCACCGCCCCGGCCGAGATCACCTCCCACTGGGCCCCGAACGGGCCCTTGAAGCGGAACAGCGACGTCGAGATGACGCCGAGGTCGCGGCTCGGCATGTAGAGCCACGGCAGGTAGAACTCGTTGTAGATGGCGATGCCCTTGATGATCACGACCGTGGCGATCGCCGGCCTGAGCAGCGGGAAGACGATCCGGGCGTAGATCGTGAGGCGGTTCGCGCCGTCGAGCATCGCCGCCTCGTCGAGGGACCGCGGGATCGACCGCATGAACTGCAGGAAGATGTAGATGGAGATGATGTCGGTCCCCATGAACAGGACGATCGCGGCCCATCGCGTGTTGAACAGACCGAGACCGCTGACGATCTGGAAGGTCGCGACCTGGGTCGTGACGGCAGGGACGAGCGTCGCCAGCAGGAAGGCGCCGACGACGAGGCCGCGTCCGCGGAAGTCGAACCGATCGATCGCGTAGGCGGTCATCGTGCCGATGAGGATCGTCCCCGCGAGCGCCACGACGAGGATGATGGTCGTGTTGAGGAAGCCTTGCAGCATCCCGCCCCTGGTGAACGCGGTGACGAAGTTGTCGAGGTTGGTCCAGCTCTCGGGCGCGTCGAGGGGCCCCGTCTCGCGGAACTCGTCCTGCGTCTTGAACGACGCGAGGAACACGGTGACGAGGGGGAGGATCGCGACCACGCAGGCCGCGACGAGGGACGCGTACTTGAGCGCCTTGCCGAGCGGGCCGAGGAGCGGGCCCGCACCTCGGGTGAGCGCGGCGGCGGACATCCGGACCCGGTCGGTCCCGGTGACGCGTGGCGCGGGTCCACGGTCCGCCGCGGCGGAGGAGGCGCCGTCCGTGCTGGGCACCGGTCGCGCTGCCGACGCCTCGGTCGGGGTCACGCCGGTGCGGGTCGGCGTCGTGCTCATACGAGCTCACCTCCGTCGTCGGGGAACAGGCGTCGCTGGACCCACGAGATGATCAGGACGATCACGAGCAGCACGAGCGCCATCGCGGACGCGAGGCCCACCTTGGAGAACGTGAAGGCCGTGTTGATGGTCTGGATGACGAAGGTCTCCGACCCGTTCGCTCCCCCGGTCATGACGAACGGGATCTCGAACGCCGAGAGCGCGCCGGCGACCGCGAGGACGACGGACAGCCCGGTGATGCGCTTGATGCCCGGCGCGATGATGAACCGGAACTTCTGCCACGCGTTCGCCCCGTCGAGGTCCGCCGCCTCGTACAGCTCGCTGGGGATGGACTGGATCGCCCCGAGGAACAGCACGAAGTTGAGCCCCATGTACCGCCAGACGCTCGTCGCGGCGAGCGAGACGTTCACGATCGACGGGTCGCCGAGCCACAGCGGCGGCTCGGCCACCCCGAGCGTCGCGAGCAGCGCGTCGAGGGTTCCGCCGGGGCGGAAGAAGTACAGGAAGACCAGCCCGATGGCCACGCCGTTGATCAGGTACGGGAAGAAGATGATCCCCTTGAACCAGGTCCGGAACCGCGTGTTGAAGCTGAGCACGGTCGCGAAGTACAGCGCGAGCACGAGCTGGAGCATCGCGCCGGCGAGGTAGTAGAGGCTGACGAGGAAGACACGGAAGATCTCCGGCCTCGTGAAGATCTCGACGTAGTTCTGCCAGCCGACCGGCTCCTTGACGGGGTCCAGCCCGTCCCAGGACGTGAAGCTGTACCACACCATGTTCGCGACCGGCACGTAGGTGAAGACCAGCAGCAGCCCGACCGGAGCGAGCAGGAACAGCCACGGCGTGATGCGCCGGCCGCTCGAGCCGAGCGCGTCCGTCCGGTGTCCTCGTCGCCCTCGCGGGGGGGTCGGCGGCTTCGTGCGGAGCGCGCCGGCAGGTCCGGTGACCGCGGCCATCGCAGTCGCCTCCTTCGTCTGTCGTGGGTCGGTGCTGACGGACGCCCGGCCCGCCGTGGGGCGGGCCGGGCGCGTCGCGTCAGCCGACGACCTCGGCCCGGGCCTCTGCCCAGCGCGCGTTGAGGTCGGCGAAGTACGACTCCTTGCTGCCGTCCGCGGCTCCGCGGGCGATGTCGACGTACTCGCGGCGGAACTGGTCACCGTTGAGGTCGATCTCTGCAGCGTTGTAGATGTCCGAGAGCAGGCTCTCCTCGCCCTCCGGTGCCGGGGCGATCTCGACCTCCTCGACGCCATAGGTCTCGAAGTCTGCGAGCGTCTCGGGCGTCTGGCCGTCGACCTGCGGCGCGATGCCGCCCTGGCTCGCGGCGAAGCCGGACTCGTCGAGGAACCAGTACAGCCACGCCTCCGCGGCCTCCTTGTTCTCCGAGTTCTTCGAGACCGCGATCTTGTAGTCGCCGCTGACCGTGCTGTGGAAGGCGCCGTCGGTCTGCCACGGCATCGGCCAGAAGCCGATGTCCTCGCGCGCCGCACCCGCCGCCTCGGCGGCGTCCTGCATCTGGGTCACGGCCCACGAGCCGAGCACCATGGAACCGACCTGGCCGCTGCCGATGAGGTTCTTGGACTCTTCCCAGTTGGTCGTGGTGGGGTCCTTCTCGCTGACCCCTGCGGCGACGACGTCGAACAGCAGCGAGTCGATCGCGTACTGCTCCTCGCCCTCCGTCCACGGTGCGTCCTGCTCGGTGCGCATGTTGACGGCCTCGGGGCCGTCGATCGAGCCCTGGTTGGACTGCCACTGGGTCAACGGCCAGCCGTCGGCGTAGTTCGTGTAGTAGGGGGTGGCGTCGGGCGAGGTGTCCTTGATCGCCTCGAGCGCCGCGACGAAGTCCTGGGGCGTGGTCGGGGGCTCGGTGACGCCGGCCTTCTCCCAGACCGGCTTGTTCAGCACGTAGCCGAGGGCGGTACCGAAGGTCGCGAGACCGTACACCTGGCCGTCGTACGACTTCTCGTGGATGAACCGGTACTTCTCCCCGAGCTCGTCCACGGTGCCGAGAGGCTCGAAGAAGGTCGAGAGCTGGTCCGCGTCCACGGTGTTGGGGACGAGCAGGACGTCGCCGTAGTCGCCCGAGTTCAGCCGGACGGTCATGTCGCCCTCGTAGTCGGTGATCGCCTCGAACTCGACGTCGACGTCCGGGTAGGTCTGCTGGAACTCGGCCACGTAGTCCTGCAGGACCGTGTCCACGATGTCCGTGCGGTTCGTGAGCACGGTGATGCTCCCCGACGGCTCGTCGCCGTCGCCCGCTCCGTCGTCCGACCCGCCGGAGCAGGCCCCCAGCAGGAGCGCCGTGGCAGCGGCCACGCTCGTCACGCTCGTCACGCTCAGGATGTGCCTCTTCGCCATCTCGATCTCTCGCTCTCGTCGTCGTTGACTCGTGCCCGGGTGCGTGATCGCTGACCGAGCGCGTGCACGGAGCTCCGCTCTGCAGCGCTTAAGCCTCGAGGCAGCATCACCTCGTCGCGAGCGTTGCTCCATTGCCGATAGGCAGAGATTAAGCGCTTCAGTTCGTGTAAGTCAACGATCGCTGATCACGGTTCGGTCTCGACGACTGGGGCGGCACGCACCGGCTGCGGTGCCGGGCTGCAGCGACAGGCCACGGTGTCAGATCGAGCGGCCAGGTCGCATCGCCAGGTCTCGCACGGGCCGCCGGGTGACCGCGCTGGGCCGACCGGCTCGCGGGCCGGTGTCCGGACGTCAGGCGCCGGCGTGCCGCGCCGTGGTACCACGCGGCCGCAGCGTGGGCGTGGAGTCCAGGAAGCTGCCACCCACGGTCCCGTCGATACGGTCGAAGAGCCGGCGCGCGACGTGCGCACCGAACCGGGTGACGTCGTGGCTCAGGGCAGACAGCCGGGGAAAGGTCGCCTCGCACAGCGGGGAGTCGTCCCACGCGATGACGGAGAGCTCCTCCGGGACGCGCACGCCGAGCTCGCGGGCGACGCCGAGACCCGCCAGCGCCATGACGTCGTTGTCGTAGATCACGGCGGACGGTCGCTCGATCCCGGTCAGCAGACCGCGGGTCGCCGTCGCCCCCTGGTCGGCGGTGTAGTCGGTCCGGGCGATCTCCCCGTGCACGGCGAGACGACGGATCTCCTCGCGGAACGCGTCGTCACGGATGTGGGTGTGGCCGAAGCTCTGGACGCCCGAGACACGGGCGATCCGTCGGTGCCCGGCGGTCGCGAGATACCGCACGGACTCTCGCATGGCGGCCGCGTCGTCGGTCCAGACGTTGGTCACTCCCCCGGCGAGGGCCGGGTCGCCGACCACGACGGCGGGGATGGCGTCGGGTTCCGAGAGCCATGCGACGCGCGGGTCGTCGAGGCGGAGGTCGACCGTGACGACGCCGTCGACCCGCCGCGCGGCTCGCCACTTGCGGTAGGCCCGCATCTCCGCGTCGAGATCCGGGACGACCTGGAGCAGCAGGCCGTACGAGCGCGTCGCGAGCTCGGACTCGATCCCCGCGATGAACTGCATGTAGAACGACTCGAAGCCGAGGGTGCTCGGGTCGCGGGCGAGCACGAGGCCGACGGTCTCGGTCCGCGCGCCCGAGAGCGAGCGTGCGGCCGAGCTCGGCGCCCAGCCCAGCTCGGCGGCGACGCCCAGGATGCGCTCACGGGTCGCGGCGGACACGCCGGGCCGGTCGTTGAGCGCGTAGGAGACCGCGCCCGTCGAGACGCCCGCGCGGCGTGCGATGTCGGCGATCGTGATGCGCGCCATGACCTCTCCCCACCTCTCCCCGTTGTGCCGTGCCGTCGACGGGCACGTCCAGCGACCGCGCGCACCCACCGGAGCACACCGTGCACTGAAGCGCTTCACCTGTCAACTCGCCTCGCGCGGGCCCGGCGCGATCGGCGTCGCTGCTAGGGTCGCGCTTGTGCACAAGCCGCCGCAGCGCGCCACCCTGGCGGACGTCGCCCGGCTCGCCGGGGTCAGCGCCAAGACCGTGTCCAGGGTCTACGACGGGAGCACGAACGTCTCGCCCGACACGCGGCGCCGCATCGAGGACGCCGCGGAGCGCCTGCACTTCCGGCCCAACCTCCTCGCGCGCAGCCTGCGGCACGGCGGGGTCTCGACTGCCGTCGGCTTCGTCCTCGGCGACCTGACCAACCCGTTCTACGTCAAGGTCGCCGCGGGCATGGAGCGCGAGCTCTCGCGCAGCGGCCTGACCATGGTCCTCGGCGCGACGGAGGACGACCCCGCGGAGGAGCATCGCGTCGTCGGGACGTTCCTCGCTCAGCGCGTGCGTGCGCTCGCGCTCGTCCCCATCGCGGACGACCAGTCCTACCTCGAGCGCGAGCGTGGCCTCGGCACCCCGGTGGTGACGGTCGACCGGCCGGCGCGCAACCTCCTCGCCGACTCCGTCCTGCTCGACGACCGTGAGGGGACGGCCGAGGCGGTCCGCGCCCTGACCCGACTGGGGCACCGCCGCATCGCGTTCGTGTGCGACCCGGCACACCTGTACACGCACGTTGAGCGGCTCGCCGGCTACCGCGAGGCGCTGCGCGAGGCGGGGGTCGAGGACACGAGCGCCTGGGAGCGCCTCGACGACCCGCCCGGGCAGGGCACCGAGGCGTCGATCCTCGGCCTCATGGACATGGCCGAGCCTCCGACGGCGATCGTCACCGGCAACAACAAGGCCAGCGCCGCGCTCGTCCGGGCGCTCGGGCCGATGCGCGACGATCTCGCCTACGTCGGCTTCGACGACTTCGACCTGGCCGACGCGATCGGCTTCAGCGTCGTCGCCTACGACACCGTCGAGCTCGGCCGCATGGTCGCCCGCCGCGTGCTCGCCCGCCTCGACGACCCTGCCGGCGCACCGGTCCACGTCCGCATGCCCACCCACCTCGTCCCCCGCGGCTCCGGCGAACGCCCCCCGCCGAAGTAGTACCGCAGTCCGCCGACGTAGTACCGCAGCCCGCGAAGCAACAGCCCGATACCGCGAAGTAGTACCGCAGCCCCGCGACGTGGTGTCGCTGCGCCAGGGAGATGGCGAGCGAACGCCGTCGACATCGACCCGGCCCGACGCCGGCCGCCACGTTCCGACGAGGCGGGCCCGCGGCGTCGGGCACACGCGCGGATGCAGGGCGCGACACGCGCCGCTCGCCCGTGCGACCGACCACGGACTCCTTCCGCGGATCCAGGTACTACCTCGCCGGGCTGCGGTACTACTTCGGCGGACTGCGGTACTACCTCGCGAAGCGGCCCCACCGTGTCGGACGTTGTCATGGCCGCATTCTCTGGCTGTGAGCTCCGAGAGCAGAGAACTTCGAGAGTCCAGTTTGTCTACTCGACGAATCATCATGTCAGCGTTGACACATGGTCATCGACGGCCGTAGCGTCCGGACGACCAGAACCCTCGGACGAAGGAGTCCCGCATGTCCCGACGACGACCACCGGCCGCGCTCGCGGCCCTGGCCCTCCTGGCGACGGCCACCCTCACGGCGGCGCCCGCGCACGCCGCCGCGCCGGACGACGGCCCGGCGGCCACGGCCGAGCCCGCCCGGCTGAGCCTCGACGACTTCGAGGGCTACGCCGACGATGCCGCGCTCGGTGCCACGTACGTGCGCAACTCCAACGGCGGGGCGAGCACGGCGACGCTCGTCGACTCGCCGTTCCCGGCCGACGGCACCGACGGCACCGCCACCGGCTCCGCGATGCGGTTCGACTACTCGTTCACGAGCGGCTACTCCGGCCGCTCGCGCGCGGTCGACGGCTACTGGCCGGGGCTGCAGGCGCTCGAGCTGTGGATCACGAACGGCACACCGGGTCAGGACGTGCTGCTCCAGCTCAGCGACGGCGCGTCGTACGAGGCGCACCTGAACGACGTCGACGGCTTCGACGCCACGTCGACCGAACCCCAGCACGTCACCGTCCCGATCGAGGACTTCCGGCCCAAGTCCGGCACCGGCACGCTGCGCACGAGCGGCATCGCGTCGTTCGCGCTCTACGTCAACCAGGTCGCCGGTGCGCCCGGCCAGAGCGGAGGCACCATCGTGGTCGACGAGATCGACCTGCTCCTCGACGAGCTCCCGGAGGCACCCGCCGTCTCCTTCCCGCAGACCGACCTGAGCACCGACGGCGCGACGAACCTGCTCACCGTGCTGAACGAGCACGCGACGCTCCCCGCCGGAGCGCGGATCGTGCAGGCCATGTGGGCCTCGGACGACCAGGCGGTCCTGCACGACGCGACCCGCCCCGTGCCCAAGGGCGACTTCCGGGCCACCGGGACGGTCGGCGTCGACCTCCACGAGGTGCGGCTCTTCGCCCCCGCGCCCGACGGCGGGGTCGGCACGACGTTCACCGTCGACGTCGGCACCCACCTCGACGTGACCGTCACCGACCTGCCCGCGCCGGTCGACGTCGTCGACTACCTGGACCAGATCACGGGTACCGGCATGCTGTCCGCGATGCACCACGACCAGTCGTACGCGAGCGCGCAGGACTCGCTGCACCAGCGCGTCGCGAACGAGTTCGGCGTGTACCCGGCGCTGTACAGCGCGGACTTCCTCACCGGCCAGACGGTCCCGTACCGCCAGCAGATGATCGACGAGGTCGCGCGGCAGTGGGACGAGGGGAACCTCGTGCAGATCATGTTCCACGTCTCGCCCCCGCAGTACACGGTCGCCCAGGAGGCCGAGGGCGGCTGGGGCGGCGACCAGGCGCACGAGACGCTGCCGAGCCCCAACCGCATCTACTCGTACCTGTACGCGGACCAGTGGGACGAGCTCATGACCTACGGCACGCCGCTGAACGAGAGCTGGAAGGAGCGCATGGACGAGTACGCGCGCTACCTCCAGCAGCTCGAGGACCGCGGGGTGACGGTCATGCTCCGCCCGTTCCACGAGATGAACCAGCACGTGTTCTGGTGGGGCGGGCGTCCCGGCACCGACGGCAGCGCGGGGCTCTACCGGATGTTCCACGACTACCTCGAGCAGGACAAGGGCCTGTCCAACATCGTGTGGGTCTGGAACGTCCAGGACCTGCCGGACGACTACGGGTTCGCCGACGGCGACGCGAAGTTCGACCGCTACGAGGGCCTCGACGGCGGTCTCGCCGAGTACGACGCGAACGACTGGTCGAGCTTCAGCCCGGGCGCCGACTACTACGACGTGCTCTCGGTCGACTTCTACGACGTCGAGGGCTACCAGCCGCGCCACTACGAGCAGGCGCAGCAGATCGCCCAGCGCGACGGCAAGCCGATGATGATCGGGGAGACGTTCGTCTTCCCGACGCAGGACGAGGTCGCGGCCCAGCCCGACTGGTCGCTCGCGATGCCGTGGGGCGCGCGGACGTGGAACTACAACACGCCGCAGGCGATGGAGGAGTTCTACGCGCACAGCATCGGCGCGGCCGGGATGCCGCGCTTCGCGTCACGGGGCGACGGCGGGGACGCCGGACCCGAGATCGTGGACGCGCGCGTCGTCGGCGTCGTGAACCCGCACGGCTACGAGGTGAGCGCGCTGGCCGTGCGGTACTCGCAGGAGCTGCCCGCGAGCGAGCTCGACCCCGCGGCCTTCGCCGTCCGGGCCGACCTCGACGGCCCGACGCCGGGCACGACGTCGGACGGGCCGCGCACCGTCGTGCGAGCGGTGACGAGCGACGTGCCCGACGCCGCCCCCGGGGCCGGACCGAGCGCCGGCGAGTGGGTCGTGCTGGAGCTCGACACGTCCGACGCGAACGCGGCGGGGACGTTCTACGAGGGCACCACGCAGCTCTACGACCTCACCGACGCGTACTCGGTGCGCCAGGTCGGTGGGGTGACGCTCGGCGACGTGACGGTCGCGGGCGGTGGGGCCGCGGACGCGTCGGCGGTGATCTCCCCGGTCGTGGACGAGTACACGGCGGACCGCTGGGACGGACCGGGCGACACGTTCCGGTACCGGCTCTTCACGCCGGAGGCGGTGCGGGAGGACCCGGCCACGGACGAGCTCTACCCCCTCGTGCTGACCCTGCACGGGACGGGCGAGACGGGGACGGACAACACGGCCCAGCTCGTCGGGAACCAGCTCTCGGTCGCGTTCGCGGACCCGGCGCGACAGGGCGACGACCCCGCGTTCGTCCTGTCGCCGCAGCGCGCGCCCGACCAGGACTGGCTGACCCCGAGCGGGCGGCAGGCGCTCGTCGGGATGGTCGAGGACATGATCGACAGGTATCCCGTCGACCCCGACCGCGTCTACCTCACCGGGCTCTCGCGCGGCTCGCGCGCGAGCTGGCCGCTGCTCGCCGAGAATCCGGACCTGTTCGCGGGCGCGCTGCTCGTGGCGGGCGGCGAGTCCGCGGACCTCACCGCGCAGATCGAGGACCTGCCGGTCTGGGTGCACCATGCGATCGACGACCCGACGGCGCCGTACGGCCTCACGCTCACCGCGCTCGACGGGCTCGAGCGGGCAGGCGCCGTCGTGACGCGCGGCGAGTGGGCGGGCAACCTCCCGCGCGACGAGGCGTCGGCCGAGGCGCAGGCCCTGTGGGACGAGGCGCGAGCGGCAGGCAGCGAGGTGCTCCACACCGCGTACACGCCGGGCACGACCGGCACGCCGGACCGGCTCGCGTACCCGCACTCGTCGTGGATCCCGACGTACTCCAACCCGGTCGTGCTCGACTGGCTGTTCGACCAGTCGCGCGACGCCGGGGCACCGGCGCCGGAGGTCGAGGTCGACGCGTCGGCCCGCTGCCTGGCCGGGAAGGCGTACGTCGCCGTCCGGGCGACCAACGCGGGCGACTCGGCCGTGGACGTCACGCTCACCACGCCGTACGGGAGCAGGACGTTCACGGGCGTCGCCCCGGGGCAGAACGCGTACCAGTCGTTCGCCGTCCGCGCGTCCTCCGTGCCCGACGGCGCAGCGACCGTCACGGCGACCGGCACCTCGACCGGCCCCCACGACGAGGTGGTGGTCGAGGCCGACTACGGCGCGGTGACCTGCGGGTAGCGTCCGACCTTCCCGCACGTCGCGCACGACCTGCCGTCGCGCAATGACGCCGACGCCCCCGCCGCCCACCCGGGCGGTGGGGGCGTCGTCGCGTCAGTGCACCGCCGCGAGGAGCACGCCCACCCCGACGAAGAGGCTCCCGAAGAGCCTGTCGACCGCGCGCTGCCCGCGCGGTTCGCGGGTCAGCCGCCGCAGGCCCGTGGCGGCCGTGGCGAAGAAGAACCACATGACGAGGACGTCGATCACGACGACGGTCACCCCGAGCACGACGTACTGCGGCAGCAGCGGGCGGTCCGGTCGGACGAACTGCGGGATGAACGCGAGGAAGAAGACGACCGCCTTCGGGTTCGTGAGGTTCACGAGAAGACCGCGGCGCACCATCGACAGACGCGACTCGGTCCTGCGCGCGACGTCAGCACCGCCGTCGTCCCGCGGGCGCGCTCGCCACTGCCGGATCCCGAGGTAGACGAGGTAGCCGGCACCGGCGTAGCGGACGACCGCGAACAGGACCGGAGAGCCCGCGACCAGCACGCCGACACCGGCCGCCACGACGAGGACGTGCACCACGAGGGCGAGCTGCTGGCCGAGGATCCCCCAGATCGAGCGCGCCCACCCGACACCGATCGAGTTGGACATCGTGTTGACCGCGCCGGCGCCCGGCGTGAGCGAGACGAGCACCCCGGCGGCCGCCAGGGTCGTCCAGACCGACCACGCCATGGTCCACAGGATAGGCCCGACCGGGCACGACGATGCCCCCGTCCGGACGGACGGGGGCATCGCCCGGGGCGGAGCCCCGGTGCGGAGTCGTCAGCCGCAGTCGAGCGCCGCGTAGCCGGCGTCGATGTCGACCGCTCCGGCGCCGGAGCCGACGGTCACCACCGCCGTGCCCGCCGCCACGGACGTCTGGCGCACCGCGAACGACTGGTACGCGCTCTTCCCGGGGGCCACCGCGGCGAACGCCTTGGTGCCGTACGACGTGGCGAGCGTGACGGAGACAGGGTCGTCCCCCTCGTTCGTCGCCCGGACGGCGACGTACGCCTTCCCGGCCATGCACCGGGCCGACGCCTCCGCTGCCACCTCCGGCGCTCCCGCCGCGGCGACCGCCGTGCGGACGTCGTCGACGACGAGCACGGCCGGGCCGCTGCCGCCGAGGTAGAACGACAGCTCCGTGACGGTGGACAGGTCCGCACGGCCGCCGCCGCCTGCCCACGGCGGCAGCTCGAGGTCGTCGAACGCCACGTGCACGGTCCCCGCGGGCTGCGGCCCGGTACCGGGCAGCACGGTCTCCCAGTACTGCCCGCCGGCCACGACCTGCACGGTCACGTTCTGCCCGGCCCCGAGACCGGAGCGGTCGAGCCACAGGTCGAGGCCCTCGTAGCCCCACCAGGACTGCGGCTCGTCGAACGTCCGCGTCACACCCGCGTAGCCGGACGACGCGAGCGTGCTGGCGACGTGCATCGCCTGACCGCCGTCAGGCCCGGCGACGAGCGTCGTCGTGACGGCGTCTCCCCCGGCGTTCGCGCGGTGCGCTGAGGTGAGCGCGGTGTCGTCGGCGAAGCCCTCGTAGTCCTCGACGACGAGCGGCTCGTCCGGCAGCGCCTCCGTCCGGAAGGAGCGCGCGCCGCCGGTCATGCCGGTGGTCCCGGCGCCGTTGACCGCCTCGACGTGCCACGTGTACGACGTCGCGGGGTCGAGCTCGACGTCGGGCGCCAGGCTCACGCCGCGCACCTCGGCGGACACGATCGGCGTGCCGGGGTCGGAGGCCGGTGCGAGCGTCAGGCGGTACGCCGCGGCCTGCGCGGCTGGCTCCCACCGCAGCGTCGGCGTGCCGCGCAGACCGGATGCGCCATCCTCGGGCGCGAGCGCCGCGAACGCGCCGGGCGCGGCGAGCACGCCGCCCGCCCCGTACAGCCGGACGTCGCCGAGCTGCTGCGCCCACTCGGGCGCCGCGTCCGCGGGCCAGACGACCCGCACGGCGTCGGCCCCCGGCGGGAGCGGCGCCGCGTACGCGAACCGTCCCCACGCCCCGCCGACGGTCCCGGGCGCACCGGACACCTCGACCTGGACGGCCTGCCACGCGCCGTCCACCCGGGCCTCGAAGGCCACGTGCGCGGGGTCCGCGTCCGGCCAGTACCAGCCGGTCGCCTCCAGCCGCGTGAGGTCCGCCGCCTCCCACGTGAGCGACGCCGCACCCGGCGCCTCGCGCTTGGCCCGCGACGTGTCCCCGCCGAACAGCTCCGGGCTGCCGGCGTCCAGGCCGACCGGCCCGTCGGCGCTCGCTCGCGAGAGGTCGGCGAGCGCGTCGTCGACGACCGGCAGGTCCTGCGCCGAGCGCAGCGTGACGCGCTCGAGGCGCGCGGACGCACCGTCGGGCCAGGTCACACGAAGGAACCGCGTGGCCTCGGGGGCCTCGACGCCGACCCGGAACGTCCCGTCCACCTGCGGTCCGACGGCGGCCTGCGCCGTCGTCCACGTCTCGCCGTCCACGCTGGTGGCCAGGACGAGCGACCCGGCCTGCTCTGCGCTGGCCGCGCGCACGCGCAGCTCGGCGCGGTGCAGGCCGACGTTCTCCCACACCGCGTACGCCGCGCCGTCACCGGCACCGGTGTCGGACCTGCCCAGGAGGGCGACGTCGCCGTCGGGCACCACGCGCAGCCCGGCGTGGTCCGCGAGCGGGCGCTGCGTCTCGAGCGGGTCCACGAGCACGTCCTCGCCGCCGGCGACCACGACCGGCTCGGACACCGGCCCGTCGGTCCCGTCCGCGCCGACGGGCACGACCCGGTAGGCCGCGTCCCCGCCCGTCGCGGTGTCGAGGTATGCCTCGCCCGTGTCGGTCAGGCCGTCGGCCACGACGGACCACCTGCCCGCCGGCTGGCCGGCGGCGACGTCCGCGCCCTCGAGCCGGTACGTCGCCGCACCCGCCGCGCCACGCCACGAGACCTCGTGGAACCCGTACGTGCTGCCCACCCGCGTGACGAGCGGCTGCTCCACCTCGACCGGGATCCCCGCGCCCGCGAGCGCCGCCGAGTAGGCGCGGACCGCCGCGACGTTGCCGCGCATGCGCTCGTCGGTACCCGGGTAGTGGAGCGTGAAGCCGTCGTCGTGCGGGACGAGGCCGGACGCGTCGTCGTGCCCGAAGAGCGACCAGAACATCATGCCCGTGACGTCGGGCTCGGCCGCGAGCGGCTCGAGGAGCTCCGGCGTCGCGGCGGTCGAGGCGTACTCCCCCGCGATGTACACCTTCCCGGCGTCGGTGATCCTCGCGGCGTCGGCCCGCACGCTCGCGACCGTCGGCGGGTAGTAGTGCACGTCGACGATGTCGACCAGCGGGGAGGCGAGCGTGTCCTCGTCGATGGAGAACCGGCGCCCCGCCGCGACGAGCTGCTGCGGTGCGCGCTCGGAGATCTCGGTCGCGACGTGCTCGATCCAGTCGGGCGTCGTGCCCTCGAGCTCGTTGCCGAGCTCCCACGCGAGGATCGTCGGGTCGTCCTTGAGCGCGAGGCCCGTGTACGGGTTCACGTGGTCCATGACGTGGTGGACGTAGTCGGTGAAGTCCGCGACCACGGCCGGGTCGGAGTAGAACTGCGGGCACGGCGTGAACATGTCGATCGGTGTGCAGTACCCGTGCGGGGCCGCGAAGTCACGATGCCCGCCGTGGTAGTACGCCCACTCGTCGGTGAGCGGCAGGACCAGCCGGATGCCCTTCGACCCGGCGTAGGCGATCGCGTAGTCGATGCTCGCGAACGCCTCGGCGTCGTACCCCTCCTCCGGGGCGGGCAGGATCGCGAGCTCGGTCCCGGTGGAGGCGAGCATGTGGGAGCGCACGACCGACACGCCGAGGTTCGCGGCCGTGTCGAGAGCGTCGCGGATGCGGAACGACGTCGGGTAGTCGACGACGCCGGGCGGCACGTTCTCGTCGAGCCCGAGCCAGTAGATGTTCGTCCCGCTGAAGCGGAACGTCTCGCCGTCGAGCACGAGGCGCGAGCCGTCGCGCTCGACGAACGACGTGTTGCGGCTCTCGCCGACGGAGGTCGTGGGCACGGCGCTCGGGCTCTCCTGGGTCGGGGTGACGGGGCCGGTGCCGGCGGCGGCACCGGCCGGTACGACCGTACCGGCGATCGCGATCCCGACGGCGGTCGCGACGGCGAGCGCACGGCGCGCGACGGTCGCCTGACGATCGGGTGGGTTGACTGGTCGCGCCGCGCGGCCTCTCGCCGCGCGCTCCTGCCGTGGGTGCATCGTCCGCTCCTTCGCGTCGGTGGTGCGCCGCCGGACGGCGCACCGTGACCGTAGATCGCGGACGTGCCGCTTGTCAACGCTGTCACAGATGAGGTACCAGATCGACCCGATCAATTGTTTGCAACATGTTAAGCGGTTCATGACAACGGTAGACACGTTAGCTCGGGAAGGACTACCGTGGCCGCGTCAGGCACCACTCACGCAACGACGCGGAGGACGCATGAGACACCACGACCCAGCAGCTCCGATACCGTCGGCGGGCCCGTCGACGATGACCACGAGCGGACGAGCAGCCGGCGGACCGGCCCGCGCAGTGCCCACGACCCGAACCCGGCGCACCCTCGTCGTGGCGCTCGCCGCCGGGCTCACGGCCCTGATCGTCACGTCGCTGTCCCCGGTGACCGCGCCGTCCGCCCAGGCCTTCCCCGCCCGGGACAAGCAGGCCGTGATCGACTACCTGCGCTCCATCACCGGGACGTCGGTCGTCTCCGGGCAGCACAACAAGGAACCTGCGGACCAGCCCGGCCAGTACACGCAGCAGGTCCACGACATCACGGGCCAGTACCCCGGGCTGTGGGGTGGCGACCTGATGTTCCGCGGCCAGGACGCGGCGAACCGGCAGCGCGTCGTCGACCAGGCGAAGGCCGAGTGGGCGAACGGCTCGCTCGTCGCCCTCACCTGGCACGCCTGCTCCCCCACCGGCCCCTCCACGTGCGAGTTCGAGGGCGGCGTCAAGACGCAGATCAGCCAGGCCCAGTTCGACCAGGTCGTCACCGGCGGCACCTCGCTGAACCAGACGTGGCGCGCCCGGATGGCCGAGGTCGTGCCGTACCTGCGTCAGCTCAAGGACGCGGGCGTCCCGGTCCTGTGGCGCCCCTTCCACGAGATGAACGAGACGTGGAACTGGTGGGGCGGGCGCCCCGGCACCAACGGTGGCGCCAAGATCTACCAGCAGATGAAGGACTACTTCGACTCTCAGGGCCTCGACAACCTCGTCTGGGTGTGGAACGTCCAGGACAACCCGAACGCGAGCTGGGCCGGCTACTACCCCGGGAGCTCGTACGTCGACGTCGTGAGCCTCGACGTCTGGTACAAGAACCACCCCAGCCAGGGCGACTACCAGCAGATCCAGTCGATCGCCGCAGGCAAGCCGATCGCGCTCGCCGAGATGGGCAAGGTCCCGAACGACTCGCTCCTGACGAGCCAGCCGCGCTGGAGCTACTTCATGGTGTGGTCGGAGCAGCTGCGCGGGAACAACTCGAACGCGGAGATCCAGTCCGCGTACTTCCACCCCCGCGTGCTCAACCAGGGCGAGGTGCAGCTCGGGGACGGGACACCGACGACCCCGTCGCCCGGTCCGACGGACCGGACCGGGCCGATCACCGGGCTCGCGGGAAAGTGCGTCGACGTCGCGGCGTCGGGCACGGCGAACGGGACCGCGGTGCAGCTGTACACGTGCTCGCCCGGGGTCGCGCAGACGTGGGAGGTGCGCACCGACGGCAGCATCCGCAACCCGAACGCGGACAAGTGCCTCGACGTCACCGGCCAGGGCACGGCCAACGGCACCCGGGTCCAGCTCTGGGCCTGCAACGGTTCCGGAGCCCAGCAGTGGGTGCACTCGTCTGCCACGCAGACGTTGCGCAACCCGCAGTCGGGTCGGTGCCTCGACGTCACCGGCCGGTCGACGGCGGACGGGGCCCGCCTGCAGGTCTGGGACTGCAGCGGCAACGCCAACCAGCGCTGGTCCCTGCCCGCCTGATCGGCAGGCGGTCCCCTGGACCGGCTCGTCGGACGGCTGCGAGCGCCCCTCGCGGCCGTCCGACGCGCTCGTCGTCATGTGCGCGACACGCGGACGTGGAATGGTTGAGCCATGACCGGCTCCTCGCTCTCCCCCCCGCCCGTCGTCGTACCGCCCGAGGCGCTCGCCGCCGCAGCGAGCGGTCGCACGTTCGACCCGCACGCCGTCCTCGGCCCGCACCTCGCCCCCGACGCCGACGACCCCCGCGCCGTCGTGCGCGTCCTGCGGCCGTTGGCGGACGAGGTCGTCGTCGTGACGATCGACGGGGACCACCCGGCGACGCACGAGCAGGACGGCGTGTGGGTCGCCGTCGTACCCGTCCCGGTCCAGGACGACGGCGCTGGCGACACCGTCCGGCACGCGCCGGACTACCGGGTCCGCGCACGCTACGGAGACCACGTCACGACGTCGGACGACCCGTACCGCTTCCTGCCCACGGTGGGCGAGGTGGACCAGCACCTCATCCGCGAGGGGCGCCACGAGCAGCTCTGGACCGTGCTCGGCGCCAACGTACGCACGTTCCCCAGCGTCCTCGGCGCGACGACGGGCACCGGGTTCGCCGTGTGGGCGCCCAACGCGCGCGCCGTGCGCGTCATCGGTGACTTCAACGGGTGGGGCTCCACCCATCCCATGCGCTCGCTCGGCTCGACCGGCGTGTGGGAGCTGTTCGTGCCCGGCGTGCAGGGCGGCGACCGCTACAAGTTCGAGATCCTCGGGCCCGACGGCTCGTGGCGCCAGAAGGCCGACCCGCTCGCCAAGAGCGCGGAGACTCCCCCCGCCACGGCGAGCGTCGTCGTCGAGTCGGACTACTCGTGGTCCGACGACGCGTGGCTCGCCGAGCGTGAGCAGCGCGACCCGCACAACGGTCCGCTGAGCGTGTACGAGGTGCACCTCGGATCCTGGCGGCAAGGGCTGTCCTACCGCGACCTCGCCGACCAGCTCACCGCCTACGTCGTGGAGCAGGGCTTCACGCACGTCGAGCTCATGCCCGTGGCCGAGCACCCGTTCGGCGGGTCGTGGGGCTACCAGGTCTCCGGCTACTACGCACCGACGTCACGGTTCGGCCACCCGGACGACTTCCGCCACCTCGTGGACGCGCTGCACTCGGCCGGCATCGGCGTGATCGTCGACTGGGTCCCCGCGCACTTCCCCCGCGACGAGTGGGCTCTCGCACGGTTCGACGGGACTCCGCTCTACGAGCACGCCGACCCGTTGCGTGGCGAGCAGCCCGACTGGGGCACGTACGTGTTCGACTTCGGCCGCAACGAGGTGCGCAACTTCCTCGTGGCCAACGCGACCTACTGGTTCGAGGAGTTCCACGTCGACGCCCTGCGCGTCGACGCCGTCGCCTCGATGCTCTACCTCGACTACTCGCGCAACCCGGGGCAGTGGCACCCCAACGTGCACGGCGGTCGCGAGAACCTCGAGGCGATCTCGTTCCTCCAGGAGGCGAACGCGACCGCGTACCGCCGCACGCCGGGCGTGATGATGATCGCCGAGGAGTCGACCGCGTGGCCCGGCGTCACGAGGCCCACGTCCGCGGACGGCCTCGGGTTCGGGCTCAAGTGGAACATGGGCTGGATGAACGACTCGTTGCGCTACATGGCGGAGGAGCCCATCAACCGGCGCTACCACCACCACGAGATCACGTTCTCGATGGTCTACGCGTACTCGGAGCAGTTCGTCCTGCCCATCAGCCACGACGAGGTCGTGCACGGCAAGGGCTCGCTCTACGGCAAGATGCCCGGCGACGACTGGCAGAAGCGGGCCGGCGTGCGGGCATTCCTCGCCTACCAGTGGTCGCACCCCGGCAAGCAGCTGCTGTTCATGGGCAGCGAGATCGGCCAGCACACCGAGTGGAACGAGGGCCGCTCGCTCGACTGGGACGGTCTCTCGGCCGACCCCGGGCGGGCCGGTGTCCAGCGAGTCGTGCGGGACCTCAACGCCTTCTACCGCGACACCCCCGCGATGTGGGAGCTCGACCACGACCCTGCGGGGTTCGAGTGGCTCGACGCCGACGCCGCCGACCACAACCTCCTCGCCTACGTGCGCCGGGCGCGGGACGGCAGCCAGGTGGCCGTCGTCGTGAACTTCGCCGGGACGCCCCACGAGGGGTTCCGGCTCGCCCTGCCCGGCGGCGGCACGTGGCAGGAGGCGCTCAACACGGACGCCGAGGTCTACGGCGGGTCGGGCGTCGGGAACCTGGGTGGGGTCGAGGCGCAGCCGGTGCCGTGGAACGGGCGCGCGCACTCCGTCGAGCTGCGCGTGCCGCCGCTCGCGGCGTTGTTCCTCGTGCCGACCTCGCACGGCTGACAGCCGGGAGTCGCGGCCGGGCCAGGTCCGACGGGTGGGGTGCGGGCGCACCCCACCCGCCCGTCCCGGTCCGGGGTGTCGTGCCGCCGGCCCAGGTGGAGGTCAGTAGAGGCTGATGGCCAGACGCTGGCGGGCCTTGCCGATGCGCGGGTCGGTCGGGCCGACGATCTCGAAGTAGTCGAGCAGCCGGACGCGCAGCGCTTCCTTGCCGTCGGCATCGGCACCCGGCAAGAGGTCGAGCAGGCGGGCGAGCGAGTCCTCGACCTTGCCGCCGAGCATGTCGAGGTCGGCCACCGCGAGCTGGGCGTCGACGTCGGTGGGCGCGTCTGCGGCCGCCGACCGCACCGCCGCCAGGTCCGCGTCGCGCGTGCGCCGGAGCAGCTTCACCTGGGCGAGGCCCGCGACGGCGAGCGCGTCCTTCGGGTCCTGCTTGATCGCCTTCTCGTACGCGGCGACCGCGGAGTCCAGGTCGTCGTTCTCGATGGCGTCGTACGCCTCCTGGTGCAGCGGCGGAAGCTCGGGCTCCGGCTCCGGCTCCGGCGCTGCCGGGGCCTCGTCGACGTCGCCGCCCTGCGCGGGCGCACGTCCGCTGACCCCGTTCGACTCCGCGGCCTGCAGCACCTGGTCGAGCACCTCGCGCATCTGCTCGACCGGCGCCGCGCCCTGGAACAGCGGCACGGGCTGACCCTGCAGGACGGCGACGACCGTCGGCACACCCTGCACCTGGAACGCCGCGGCGACCTGGGGGTAGGCCTGCGCGTCGACGCGGGCGAGCAGGAACCTGCCCGCGTACTCGTCGGCGAGGGTGCCCAGGTCGGTGCCGAGCTGGGCGTTGGCCTGGTCGGTCGGGATCCACAGGAGGACCACCACGGGGTAGGTCGACGAGTCCTGGACGACCTGGGGGAACGTCTCCTCGGTCACGTCGACGACGTAGCCGCCCGCGGCGGGCGCGCCCCCGTCCGCACCGGGGGGCGGCGCCTGCGGCCGGTTGAGCGCGGACAGGTCGACCGCTCCGCGCACGTCGAACGTGGGCTGCTGCGTGGGTTCGCTCATGGGTCAATCCTACGGAGGGTCAGTCGGTGCGTGCGGCCGTCGCGACGTGGGTGTACCCCAGCAGGCGCACCTGCTCGTCGGACTCGGCCGGCGGGACGTACAGCGCGACGAGATCGTCGTAGCGGATCTTGAGCGCGTTGGTGGGATCGGCGTCGCCGAACAACGACTTCTGCGTCTCGGTCGCAGGGCTGACCTTGCCGCCCTCCTCGACCCGCAGCGTCTCCAACGAGGTGAGCGACGACATGACCATGGCACCGCCGTCGGCGGTCCGGACGGCGTGCACGGGCTCGTCCAGCGTCTCGAACGACATGCTGCGCTTGCCGTCGGCGGCCTTCAGCGCCTTGCCCTGGCGCTTCGCCTCGCTCGCGAGGAACGTGCGGAACGGGTCGTCCTCGAAGGTGTCGGCGTAGTCCGACTTCGACGCGAGGTTGAGGACGTCCACGTACTGCGCGACGGCGTCCTGCGGAGTGACCAGGAGGGAGTCGTCGTCAGCGGCCACCGCCTCGGAGCCGAGCGCGGGGTCGGCGAAGCTCGGCATCTCGATGCCCGGCAGCAGCTGGACCCAGCCCCACAGCTCGTACTGGTCGCGCGCCGAGTCCTGGTCGAGCGCGATCAACCGCGGCGACTGCAGGTTCTCCGGCTGCTCGCTCACCGCGTAGGACGTGCGCGGCCAGGTCTGGGTGGTCGGGACCACCACCCCCTGGACGTCGGTGGGCAGCTCCGTGACGAGGTCCGCCTTCTTGCGCTTCGCGGCGACCTCGAGCTGGCTCGTCCGGATCCGCAGAGCAGGACCGGTGACGCGTCCTTCCAGCAGCTCCGGGTCGGTCTCGGCGTCGGCCTCCTCCAGCGCCGTGCCGACGGCGGTCAGCACCTCTGCCTCCTGGGCCTCCGTCAGCACTGGCGGGGCCGGGTCCGGCTCGCCCTCCGGGTCGGGCGTGGGCAGGGGCGCGGCGCACCCTGCGAGCAGCGCGGCGCCTGCGGCGAGCGCGCTGACGCGGAGCAGGCCGCGCGGCGACCGGCTCGACGGGTGCGCGTGTCGGGTGAGCGTCATGGCGTGCCGTCCTTCGTGTCGTCCGTCGTCTCGTCGGGGCCGCTCGTCGTCGGCTCGTCCGTCGGGGCGGGGCCCGGCGTCGGGGCGAAGCCCCAGGTCCGCCGCCACGCGTCCGCGCGGGTCGTCCCGTTGTCCTGCGGTTCGGGCACGACCGGCTCGACCACGGGCTGCGCGGCCGTCCTCGGCCGGCGGTCCTTGGACACGATCGGGATCTGACCGGTGAGCCAGGCACGGCGCGGCCGCTGGCCGCGCGCCTGCTGGGCGGCGAGCCGCTCGGCCTCGTCCCGTTCACGCAGCTCGCGCCGGGTCACCGTCGGGGGGACGTCCCCGGAGGACGACCGACCCGGGACCGGGGTCGAGGTGGCCGAGCCCGGCTCGTCCGTGCCCGACGACGCAGCGCCGGGCCCGTCGGAGCCCTGATCTCCCGGTCCCGCCACGACGGGGGTCGCCGCGGTCGTACCGCGCCGGCCCGACGTCTTGCGCCGCCCGGAGCGCAGCCCGGTCATGCCGACGAACAGACCGAGCAGGATGAGCACGGCCCCACCGATGACGCCCGGCCACAGCCACGGGGTGGAGACCTCGCGGGGCCACGACAGCTCGAGGGTCGGTGCCGTCGCGCCCTCGCCCACCCCGGCCGCGAGCACACGCCAGCGTCCGGGCTGGTCGGACCAGCGCAGCGTCGCCGAGCCCTCACCCGTCGCCTCGGCGAGCCACATGTCGGAACCGGCCGGGTCCACGCCGGCGGCGGGCGCCTCGGTGCCGTCCTCCGAGGACTCGCTCGACGCGTCGTCGGCCGGGTCCTCGGTGGTCTCGTCCGCCGCGTCAGCCGCGGAGTCGTCCGTCGCGTCCGCGGCGGAGTCGTCCGTCGCGTCCTCGCTCGGGCTCTCGTCGGTCCCGGGTGACTCGTCCGCGGACGGGTCCTGCTCGGGCTCAGGCACGAAGGGAGCCGTGGACAGCGCGTCCCAGTCGGCGAGGCCGTCGACGACGCCGTGAGGATCGTCGCCCACCCAGCCCGCGACGTCGACGTCGCGGCCGACCACGAGCGTGACCACCTGGTCGTCCGGCGTGGTCGCGCGGATCGTCACGTCGTCGTCCACGAGGTCCAGCACGCCGGGCTCCGTCACGAGCATCGTGCCGTCACCGGCGTAGGACGTCGTCGCCACGACGGTGTCGCTGTCGCGCCACACCGTGGCCGACGCGACGCCGAGGCCGACGCCCACGAGCCCCGCAACGAGCAGGACGGCGGCGATGATTCGTTGCAGCACCGAACTTCCCTTCATCGATCGACCTCCCAGAATAGGTGCGGACGCGCCGGTCCAGCACACGTGCGCCGAGCAGCGACGATCCTCACGAACCGTTCACGGAACACGCGCGTTCTCGTCCCACCGAGCCACGACCAGGCCCGCCGACAGGGCCGTGAGCCCTGCCGTACCAGGCACGACGCGACCGTCGGCGCCGTGGCCGACTCGGTACCTAGCGGGTATTCAGGACACGTCTCGCACCGTATCCTGGACCGAGACCCACCGGGGGGTCGTGTCACCCACCGGCACCCCCGGACCAGCGACCACGAGCCGCCGCCAGCGCGCTCGCCCCACGTCCCACAGCACCGGAGGTCATCCACGTGTCCGACGAGCGCACGCTCTTCCCCATCACCATGCGCGGCTACGACCGCGCCCAGGTCGAGGCACAGCTCGCTCGGCTGGAGAAGGCGCTCGAGGAGGCGCGCAACCGGCTCGAGGGCTCGGACGCCCGGTCCATGCAGCTCGAGGCCGAGCTCTCGGACACCAGGCGCCAGCTGCGCGAGATGGACCGTCCCTCCTACTCGGGGCTCGGCTCCCGCATGGAGCAGCTCCTGCGGTCTGCGGAGGAGCAGTCCGCAGACATCCTGTCCCAGGCCAACTCCCAGGCGGCAGACAGCATGGCGCGCGCAAAGCTCGCGGCCGGACAGGTCCGCTCGCGCGCGGAGAACGAGGTGGGTGAGCTCCTGGCGAGCGCGCGCTACGAGGCGGAGGAGATCCGTTCGACGACGGCGAGCGAGGCCGAGGGCACGCTCGTCAGCGCGCAGCGGCGGGCCGAGGAGCTCGTCGGGTCCGCGGAGCGCGAGGCGGCTCGCATCCAGAGCGCCCTGTCCACCGAGGAGAGCGAGCGGCGCTCGTCGCTCGAGCGCGAGCTCGGCACGCTGCGGGCGCAGGTCGAGCGCGAGACGACCGAGCTGCGGGTCGGTACCGAGCGCGAGACCGCGGAGCTGCGCGCGCGGGTCGCCGCCGAGACCG
Source organism: Cellulosimicrobium arenosum (assembly GCF_014837295.1). Lineage (GTDB taxonomy): Bacteria > Actinomycetota > Actinomycetes > Actinomycetales > Cellulomonadaceae > Cellulosimicrobium > Cellulosimicrobium arenosum. Next base: position 62,991 of record NZ_JACYHB010000012.1, on the reverse strand, counting down.
CGGCTCAGCGCGAGAGCGCCGAGCGCGAGTCCGCGGAGCTGCTCGAGAACGCGCGCCGCGAGGCGCAGCGCCAGGTCGACGAGGCGCAGCGCCAGGCGTCCGAGGCGGCGAATGCGGTCACCTCCGAGATGGAGGAGCTGCGAGACCAGGCTCGGACCGCGCTCGCCGACGCCGAGCTCGAGGTCGTCCGTCGCCGGGAGCAGGCGGAGCAGGACAACGCGGAGCGGCACGGGGCCGCGAAGGCAGCCACCGAGAAGCTCGTCGCCACGGCCGAGGAGCACGCCGCCGAGGCGGAGAAGCGCGTCGCGCTCGCGCTCGAGCAGGCGGAGAAGGTCCGCTCCGAGTCGGACGCGTACGTCAAGGAGCTCATGGCCACGGCGCGTCGCAACGCCGACCGTGTCACGGCCGAGGCGCGCGAGTTCGCGGACCAGACGGTCAACGACGCGACGATCGAGGCGGAGCAGCAGCGCGCCCAGGCGCAGCGTCAGCTCGAGGACCTCACGCGCCAGCACGACTCGATCAACACCTACCTCGACGAGCTGCGCGGACTGCTGGGTGACCCGGACGCACCGGCCAAGGAGAAGACGCAGGAGTCGACCGCCGCGCCGTCGGGCACGCGGGCGCAGAAGGCCCGCGCCGCCATGCTGCAGACCGCCGATGCCCCTGCACCCGAGGACGAGGCCACTCCCGTCCAGACCGTGCCTGCGCCGCCGGCCCCGCCCGCGACGAGCACGTCCACGGGCAGCACGGTCGAGGCGTCCGACAAGCAGTCCGAGGAGCCGGTCGAGGAGCCGGACGACGACGCGCAGGACGCCGCGGACCAGGAGGCTCCGGTCGCCGCGAGCAAGGGCGACGCGAGCGCCCGGACCTGAGCACCGTGTCGTCCCACCACGAGGAGTGGCGGCAGCAGCGCACCGAGGCCGCCGAGGTCCAGCAACGCGAGCTGGACCGGCGTCGGCAGCAAGAGTCGGCCACCGCCCGCTCGCTGATCGCCGACTTCGTCGAGCGTGCGCGCGAACGCGGCCTGGCGCCAGAACCCCTGCGCGCACGCTCGTACGACGGCCGGTCGACGTACCGGACCGACGTCGTCGGCTGGTACCTGCGCCGCAACCAGAGCGTGGGGATCGGGACGGACGGCGCGTTCTACGTGCTCAGCGTCCCCGGCGGTCTCCGGGCGCGCCTGCGCGGGACGACGCTCGCACCGTCCGACCCGCCGCTCGTGCTCGGCAAGGGGGGTCGCGACGGTGAGTCGATCGACCTTCCCGACGCGCTCGCGCTCGTCCTGGAGCGTGGCTGACCGGTCGGCTCAGGCCAGGGCCTGCGCGGCGAGCTGGGCGAGCACAGCCGCCACCGGCGCGGGGTTCTCGACGGCGCTGAGGTGACCTGCCCCCTCGACCTGCACCAGTCGCGCGGCACGGGACGCCCCCACCATGTGCTCGGCGTCCGTGCGGGGCGTCACCGTGTCCTCGGCACCGACCACGACGCAGACCGGTCCTCCGAAGCCCACGAGGACGTGCGTCCGGTCGGGTCGGCCCGCCATCGCGCGCTGCGACCAGGCGATCCCGTCGGGCGACTGGTCACCGATCCATGCGGTGATCCTGGCGACCAGCTCGGGGCGAGTCTGCCTGCTCGACGTGCCGAGGAGGTTCTGCGGCATGCCGAGCACCGCGTCGACGGTCTGCGCCTGGGCCACCTCGTCAGCGATGCGCCACCGGTTCTCGCGGGCTTCCCGGGTGTCCGCGGTCGACTTGGTGTCCACGAGCCCGAGACCCGCGACCAGGTCCGGCCGACGCTCCGCCAGGGCGAGGGCGACGTAGCCGCCCATGGACAGACCCACGACGACGGCGCGGCGCGCCCCGGTCGCGTCGAGCAGGTCGGCGACCGCGTCGGCAGCGACGTCGACCGACGGCTCCGCGCCGGGCACGGGACCGGTACCCAGGCCGGGAAGGTCCGGGGCGAGGATCGGCGCGTCGCCGGGGAGCACCGCCGCGACGTCCGACCACATCCGGTGGTCGAGCGGGAACCCGTGCAGCAGGACGACGGGGTCGCCGTGGCCCTGGCGCAGGACGTGGAGCTCGGGTCGTGCGGTCGACATGTGGTTCTCCTCGGATTCTCCCGGCGCACCCGGCGGACCGTGCGCGCCCGGGTCGCGGTCAGTCCGCCGTCTCGTCCGACCGGCTCGCGTCGTAGCTCGCCTGGTCGCTGTCCTCGGTGTCCCGGTCCGCGGTCCCGGCCGACGCGCCGCCCGACCACGTGGTCGGGAGCGGCACCGCGTGGTCCGGCCGGACGTGGCGGACGATCTCGTCCAGCACGCGGCGCACCTGCGCCTCACCCACCCACAGGTGCTTGGCGCCCTCGACCGCGATCACCTCCGCCTGGCGCACGCGCGCGAAGCGGCGGCGCGCCTCGTCGGGACGCAGGTAGTCGTCCTCCTCAGGAACGAGCACGACCACCGGCTTGCCGAACGCGTCCCAGCGGTCCAGGTCCTCGTCCGTCGCACGGTGCAGGGGCGGCGACAACAGGATCGCGCCCTCCACCGACGGGTCGGCGCCGTGCTTGAGCACGAGCTCCGTCCCGAAGGACCAGCCGACGAGCCACGGCCTGGGCAGGTCGTGGAAGTCGGCGTACTCGACGGCAGCGGCGACGTCGAAGCGCTCGGCCTCGCCGCCGTCGAACTCGCCCTCGCTCCTGCCCCGCGGGGACGAGGTCCCGCGGGTGTTGAACCGCAGCACCGCGAGGTCGGCGAGCGCCGGGAGCCGCCACGCGGCCTTGCGGTAGACGTGGGAGTCCATGTACCCGCCGTGCGTGGGCAGGGGATGGAGGGTGACGAGGGTCGCCGCCGGGTCTCGTTCCGCGGGGAGCGCCAGCTCGCCGACGAGCGTGAGCCCGTCCGCGGTGTGCAGCTCCACGTCCTCGCGCCGGGCAGGCAGGACGGTGAGAGAGGTGATCGGGGTCGGCTCGGCTGCGGTGCTCATCGCGTCCGAGCCTAGTTCCTCGGTCGTGCGGGCGCGCTCAGCGGGGACGACGACGGCCGCGTGCCTCCCAGCAGGACGTGTGCCAGTGCCGCCGCTGGTCGAGCGCCGTCTGCGTGCCGAAGAACGAGTCCTCCTGCCACGCGACGACGTGGCCGGTGCCTGGCGGGATGGTCTGGCTGCAGCCGGGGCACACGTACGTCTTGTCGCCGCCCCGGACCGTCCGGACGGTCCATTCGCCGTCGGGACCGGACTCGCGGCGGGCGCCGCCCGTGGCACGGTCGAGGTCGAGCGGGACGTGCTCGGCACCCCAGGGTCGCTTGCGGGATCGACGGGACGGCATCCCTCCATGATCGCGTACCGCGGACGCTCACAGCACCGGTCCAGACTCGCCCGCTAGAGTGTGGGCCGCCGGTGCTGCACCAGACGCGCGACCGGCCGGTGCCCGGCACGACCTGCGGGCCACCGGTGTCGTGCTGGTGCAGCCCAGACCAGGCGACCGCGTGTCGTCCCCTCGAACCGAAGGACCTTCCCTCGTGAAGCACCGCACCCTGCGCGGCGTCGCCGCGCTCACCCTGGGCGCCTCCCTCCTGCTCGCCGGATGCGGCTCGAGCGACGGCGGGGCGGACGACGAGACGTCCGACAGCCCGACCGCGAGCGACGCGGCCTCGTCGAACCCCGCGGACGTCGCGGCCCTCGAGGCCGTCACGGTGACGGGCGACGCCGGCGCGGAGCCGACGGTCGAGTTCGAGACGCCGTTCACCGTGACGGGGGCCGTCTCGAGGTCGCTCGACGAGGGCGACGGCGAGACGATCGAGGCCGGGCAGGAGATCACGATGCACACCGTCGGCTTCTCCGGCGCCGACGGGACCAAGGCGGGCTCGACCTGGGAGACCGACTCCCCCGAGCAGCTCGTCCTGGACGAGAACCTCTACCCGCAGCTCCTCGACGTCGTCGTGGGCAAGAAGGTCGGAACGCGCTTCCTCTTCGCGAGCACGCAGGCCGACCAGGCGACGGGCGAGTCCGCCACCTTCCTGACCGTCGCCGAGGTGACGGGCGTCGAGGACGCCCCGGTCGTCCCCGACCCGGCCGACGTCCCGGACCGCGCCGAGGGCGAGTCCGTGACGCCCGAGGACGGCCTGCCGACCGTCACGCTCGACGACTCCGGCACACCCAGCGTCGAGATCCCGGACGGGTACGAGGCGCCGTCGGAGCTGATCGTGCAGCCGCTGATCAAGGGCGACGGCCCCGAGGTGACCGCGGACCAGACCGTGATCGCGCACTACACGGGCTGGACGTTCGACGGCAAGGCGTTCGACTCGTCCTGGGAGCGCGGGGAGCCCTCGACGTTCCCGCTGAACGGCGTCATCGCCGGGTGGACCGAGGGCCTGGCCGGGCAGACCGTCGGCAGCCAGGTGCTGCTGGTCATCCCGTCCGACATGGCATACGGCGAGCAGGGCACGCCCGACGGGTCGATCCCCCCGGACTCCCCGCTGGTCTTCGTGGTGGACATCCTCGCCGCGTACTGATCCCGTGCCGGACGAAGGGCCGCACCCCGCGGGGGTGCGGCCCTTCGCCGTATCCCCGCCACGTCGCGGCGAACGGGCCACGATCCGGGCCGTAGGCTCGACCCATGACGAACGACCCCACCCATGTCGCACCCGCTGCGCTCTCTGCCGCCGGCCCACCCGTCCCGCCCGAGCGGGAGGTGCTCTCCTGGGAGGCCTTCGGCGTCGCCGCGCGCGAGCTGGCGGAGCAGGTCGTGGCGAGCGGCTACCGGCCCGACGTCGTGGTCGCCGTCGCCCGCGGCGGCCTCCTGCCGGGTGGCGCGGTCGCGTACGCGCTCGGCACCAAGGGCGTGGGGACGCTGAACGTGGAGTTCTACACGGACATCGGCCAGACGCTCTCGGACCCGCGCGTGCTGCCGCCGCTCATGGACACCTCCGACCTGCCGGGGGCGCACGTGCTCGTGGTCGACGACGTCGCGGACTCGGGCCGCACCCTGGCGCTCGTCATGGAGATGCTGAACGGGCACGGCGCGGAGGCGCGCTCTGCCGTGCTCTACACCAAGCCGCGCTCGATCATCCAGCCCGACTACTCGTGGCGCGACACCGACCTGTGGATCACGTTCCCGTGGTCGGCCGAGCCGCCCGTGACGGCGCCCTCCACAGTCGTCCCGCTACCGTGACGCCGCGCTGACCCACCAGTCCTGCGAACAGGCGGGCGCGCTCCGACTCACCGGCGAGGGTGTACGACACGTCCACCGTCTGGTCGACGACGTCGAGCGTGCCCGGCCGGCACGAAGAAGGCCCGGACCTGCAGAGATCTGCAGGTCCGGGCCACCCTTCGGCAGTGACGTGTGCCGGGCCGACTCAGCGACTCAGAAGTCCCAGTCGTCGTCCTCGGTGTTCACAGCCTTGCCGATGACGTACGACGAGCCCGACCCGGAGAAGAAGTCGTGGTTCTCGTCGGCGTTCGGCGACAGGGCCGAGAGGATCGCCGGGTTGACGTCGGTCTCGTCCTTGGGGAACAGAGCCTCGTAGCCGAGGTTCATGAGCGCCTTGTTCGCGTTGTACCGGAGGAACTTCTTGACGTCCTCGGTGAGCCCGACGCCGTCGTAGAGGTCCTCGGTGTACTGCACCTCGTTGTCGTACAGCTCGAACAGCAGCTCGAACGTGTACGCCTTGAGCTCGTCGCGCTCGGCGGGCGAGAGCTTCTCGAGGCCCTTCTGGAACTTGTAGCCGATGTAGTACCCGTGCACGGCCTCGTCACGAATGATCAGGCGGATGAGGTCGGCCGTGTTCGTGAGCTTGGCGCGGCTCGACCAGTACATCGGCAGGTAGAAGCCGGAGTAGAACAGGAACGACTCGAGCAGGGTGCTCGCGACCTTGCGCTTCAGCGGCGAGTCGCCCTTGTAGTACTCCATGACGATCTCGGCCTTGCGCTGCAGGTTCGGGTTCTCCTCCGACCAGCGGAACGCGTCGTCGATCTCGCGCGTCGAGCACAGCGTCGAGAAGATCGACGAGTAGCTCTTCGCGTGCACCGACTCCATGAACGCGATGTTGGTGTACACCGCCTCCTCGTGCGGCGTGATCGCGTCCGGGATGAGCGAGACGGCACCCACCGTCCCCTGGATCGTGTCCAGCAGCGTCAGGCCCGTGAACACACGCATCGTGAGCTCCTGCTCCTGCGCGGTCAGGGTGTGCCACGACTGGATGTCGTTGGACACCGGCACCTTCTCGGGCAGCCAGAAGTTGCCGACGAGACGGTCCCAGACCTCGAGGTCCTTGTCGTCCTCGAGACGGTTCCAGTTGATCGCGCTCACGCGATCGATGAGCTTGAGCTTCCCGGTGGGCGACATCTGCTCTCTTCTCTCCTGCTAGGCCCGGACCGACCGGGAACGACTTCGTGAACGGGACGCTGCGCCGTCGGGCGCTGCCGATAGTTGCTTACGTCAACTACAGCATGCAGCTGACGCAACCCTCCACCTCGGTCCCCTCCAGGGCCATCTGGCGGAGGCGGATGTAGTACAGCGTCTTGATGCCCTTGCGCCACGCGTAGATCTGCGCCCGGTTGACGTCACGCGTCGTCACGGAGTCCTTGAAGAACAGCGTGAGGCTCAGGCCCTGGTCGACGTGCTGGGTCGCGGCTGCGTAGGTGTCGATGATCTTCTCGTACCCGATCTCGTACGCGTCCTCGTAGTACTCGAGGTTGTCGTTCGTCAGGTACGGCGCCGGGTAGTAGACGCGACCGATCTTGCCTTCCTTGCGGATCTCGATCTTCGACGGCACCGGGTGGATGGAGGACGTCGAGTTGTTGATGTAGGAGATCGAGCCCGTCGGCGGGACGGCCTGGAGGTTCTGGTTGTAGATCCCGTGCTCCATGACCGAGGTCTTCAGCGCGCGCCAGTCGTCCTGGGTCGGGATGTGCACGCCGGCGTCGGCGAAGAGGCCACGGACCCGCTCGGTCTCGGGCTCCCACGTCCGGTCGGTGTACTTGTCGAAGTACTCACCGCTCGCGTACTTCGAGTCCTCGAAGCCGCCGAACGCCCGCCCGCGCTCGATCGCCAGCCGGTTGGAGGCCGCGATCGCGTGGTAGGCGACCGTGTAGAAGTAGATGTTGGTGAAGTCGACGCCCTCCGTGGACCCGTAGCGGATGCGCTCGCGCGCGAGGTACCCGTGCAGGTTCATCTGGCCGAGGCCGATCGCGTGGCCCATCTGGTTCGCCCGCTTGATCGACGGCACCGACTCGATGCTGGTCTGGTCCGAGACGGCGGTGAGCGCGCGGATCGCGGTGTCGATCGACTTGGCGAAGTCCGGCGAGTCCATCGTCTTGGCGATGTTCAGCGAACCGAGGTTGCACGAGATGTCGCGGCCGACGTGCTCGTACGAGAGGTCCTCGTTGAACGTCGACGGCGTCGAGACCTGGAGGATCTCCGAGCACAGGTTCGAGTGCGTGATGCGGCCCTTGACGGGGTTCGCGCGGTTCACCGTGTCCTCGAACATGATGTACGGGTAGCCGGACTCGAACTGCAGCTCCGCGATCGTCTGGAAGAAGTCGCGCGCCTTGATCTTCGTCTTGCGGATGCGCGAGTCGTCGACCATCTCGTCGTACTTCTCGGAGATCGACACGTCGGCGAACGGCGTGCCGTAGACGCGCTCGACGTCGTACGGCGAGAACAGGTACATGTCCTCGTTCTTCTTGGCCAGCTCGAACGTGATGTCCGGGATCACGACGCCCAGCGACAGCGTCTTGATGCGGATCTTCTCGTCGGCGTTCTCCCGCTTGGTGTCGAGGAACCGCAGGATGTCCGGGTGGTGCGCGTGCAGGTACACCGCGCCGGCGCCCTGGCGCGCGCCGAGCTGGTTGGCATAGGAGAACGAGTCCTCGAGGAGCTTCATCACGGGGATGACGCCGGAGGACTGGTTCTCGATGTGCTTGATCGGTGCGCCGTGCTCGCGGACGTTGCTCAGGAGGAGGGCGACGCCGCCGCCGCGCTTGGAGAGCTGCAGCGCGGAGTTGATGCCGCGCGCGATCGACTCCATGTTGTCTTCGATCCTGAGCAGGAAGCAGGAGACCGGCTCCCCACGCTGCGCCTTGCCCACGTTGAGGAACGTCGGTGTCGCGGGCTGGAACCGGCCCGAGATGACCTCCTCGACGATGTCGAGCGCCGCCTGCTCGTTCCCGTCCGCGAGCCCGAGCGCGACCATGCACACGCGGTCCTCGAAGCGCTCGAGGTAGCGCTTGCCGTCGAACGTCTTGAGCGTGTACGAGGTGTAGTACTTGAACGCGCCGAGGAACGTCTCGAACCGGAACTTCTTCGAGTACGCGAACTCGAAGAGCGACTTCACGAACGCGCGGTCGTACTTCGCGAGCACCGCGGGATCGTAGTACTTGTTCTCGACGAGGTAGTCCAGCTTCTCCGCGAGGTCGTGGAAGAACACCGTGTTCTGGTTCACGTGCTGCAGGAAGTACTGGCGCGCGGCCTCGCGGTCCTTGTCGAACTGGATCTCGCCGTCCGGACCGTAGAGGTTGAGCATCGCGTTGAGCGCGTGGAAGTCGAGCTGCGAGCTCGACAGCGAGACCTGCTGCACGGCCGGCGCGGCGCTGGCGCCCCCGGCTTCCGGGATCACGCCGGAATCTGTGACTGTCGTTGCCAAAATCGTCCCAATCCGTCGCGGACGCGGGTGGCGTCCTCGGCTGTCCCCAGAAGCTCGAAGGCGTACAGGTAGGGCACCTGGCACTTCGCGGAGATGATGTCGCCGGCGATGCAGTACGCCTCGCCGAAGTTGGTGTTGCCCGCGGCGATCACGCCACGGATCAACGACCGGTTGTGCACGTCGTTCAGGAACTTCACGACCTGTCGCGGCACGGCGCCGCCCTCGTTACCCCCGCCGTAGGTCGGGACCACGAGCACGTAGGGCTCGTGCACCCGCAGGAAGCCGTCCGTCGGCCTCAGCGGGATGCGCTGCACGTCGATGTTCAGCGCACGGAGGCCGAGCCGCTGGACGAAGCGGTGCGTGTTCTCACTCACGCTGGAGAAGTAGACGAGCGACCCCACGGGGACGCACCTCCGTCCTGCTGTGCCTGGTCGTGCTGCTCGGACCACCCGGGGGTGGCCCTGGTGCGTGTGCCGTTCAGGCCACGACGGGTGAAGCCTTCAGCGCGAGCGCGCTGATCTGGTCCGGACGGAACCCGGACCAGTGCTCGTCGCCGGCCACGACGACGGGCGCCTGCAGGTACCCGAGCTCGCGGACCATCGCGAGCGCCTCGGCGTCCTCGCTGATGTCCACGACCGTGTACTCGACGCCCTTCTTGTCGAGAGCGCGGTACGTCGCCTCGCACTGGACGCAGGACGGCTTGCTGTAGACCGTGACGCTCATGTGGATCTCCTCGTCTCGCGCGCTCGGGAGGTGTGCTCGGGGAGGGAGGGAACACCTCTGACCTCGAAGGACACCGCTGGAACTACGTCTGTGTGATTCGCCAGAGAGCCTGTGGCCCCCTGGGTGTGAAACCACTATACCTAGGGGTCCGGGCCGCGCCACCCCACAACATGTCGTGGTGAGAGGTGCGGGCGAGTTCACCCGCTGAGGTGTGCTAGCAGCCATCCGACCATGGTCTCAGCACCCTCTGACACTCCCCCTGGAGCAGGTTCCCCACCGCGTCGTCCACCGCACCGGCGGCCACGTTTCGGCGTCCTCCTGCGACTCCCGCGACGTCGTCCACAGGCTGGGGACGGCGTCGGTCCACACCCTGTGCAGACCTGCCCGACGCGTTCCGGGCGCCCGCCACGAGCGCCTCGCGGCCCGATCGAATCGGGCGGAACCGGGCACGTCCAGGCCGGGCGATGTCGCCAGAACTCGTCGGCGTGTCGTCACCCGCTCGGCGTGTCGCCGCCCGTCCTGCTCGCTGCCCGTCCTGCTCGTCGGAGCCGATGCCGCGCTGCGAGAAAGGTCACCCTCGCCGATCGAGGGACACGGGTCGTCCCCGCGGGCGCCGACGCTCGCGGGGACGACGGGAGAGGTGTCAGCCGACCTCGTCGACCCCCGGCAGCACGTTGCTCGTCGCGAGGCGGCGGTACCAGTGCGCCGAGTCCTTCCACGTCCGTTCGAGCGTGTCGTAGTCGACCCGGATGATCCCGAACCGCCGCTCGTAGCCGTAGCCCCACTCGAAGTTGTCGAGCAGGGACCACGCGAAGTACCCGCGCACGTCGGCACCCGCGTCGACGGCTGCCCCGACCGCGTCGACGTGGTCGTGCAGGTAGGCGACGCGTCGTTCGTCGTGCACGCGCCCGTCGGGCGAGACCTCGTCCTCGAACGCGGCGCCGTTCTCCGTGACCATGAGCGGTTGCCCCGGGTAGGTCGTGGCGACCGACACGAGGAGCTCCGTCATGCCGGCCGGCTCGATGTTCCACCCCATGGCCGTGTACGGGCCGGGCTGCTGGACGAACTCGACGTCGCTCACCCCGATCCACGGGCTGTGGCCGGACGCGCCGTGACCGTCGTTCTCCGACCGCTCGCCGACACCGGAGTAGTGGCGCACCCGCACGGTCGAGTAGTAGTTCACGCCCAGGACGGACAACGGCTGGCGCACGATCTCCAGGTCGCCGTCCTGCACGAACGACCAGTCGCTGACGTGCGCGGTGTCCGCGAGGAGATCGGCGGGGTAGGTGCCGTCGAGCATCGGGCCGAGGAACGCCCGGTTCGCGAGCGCGTCGATCGTGCGGACCGCGTCGAGATCGTCCGCGGACGTCGGGTCGTCGGGCCGGATCACGTGCAGGTTGAGGGTGACCGAGGTCTTCGCGTCCTGGCCGAGCTCGTCGCGGATCGCCGCCACGGCGAGACCGTGGGCGAGGTTCAGGTGGTGCACCGCGGCGAGCGCCGCCGCGGGCTCGGTGCGTCCGGGCGCGTGCACACCGGACCCGTAGCCGAGATAGGCGGTGCACCACGGCTCGTTGAGCGTGGTCCACGTGTCGATGCGGTCCCCCAGCTCTCGCGCCATGTGGCGTGCGTACTCCGCGAAGGCGAGAGCCGTGTCACGGTTGGCCCAGCCGCCGGCGTCCTCGAGCTCCTGGGGCAGGTCCCAGTGGTACAGCGTCACGACGGGCTTGACGCCCTTCTCGATGAGCGCGTCGACGAGGCGGGAGTAGAACGCCACACCCTCGGGGTTGAGGGGTCCGGTGCCCCCGGGCTGCACGCGGGACCACGAGATGGAGAACCGGTACGCACCGAGCCCCAGGTCCGCGATGTGCTGCACGTCCTCGGCCCACCGGTGGTAGTGGTCGTCGGCCACGTCCCCCGTGTCACCGTTGAGGGTGCGCCCGGGCGTGCGGGAGTAGGTGTCCCAGATCGACGGGGTCCGGCCGCCCTCGGCCGCGGCCCCCTCGATCTGGTACGACGCGGTGGCCGAGCCCCACAGGAAGTCGACGGGCAACCTTCGGCCCGACGGCGCGGCGGTGGGCTGACGACCTGGCGCGCGGTCGACGTCGGGCTGGCTGGAGATGTCGGTGCTCACGGTTCCTCGCTGATCTGTGTGCGGTCTCTGCTGGGCGGGGCGCGCGGGTGGAAGCGCTTCCACTCGCGCACCCAGCGTACGCCTTCCGCGCGAGGGCGCCGCGCACGCCTCGGTCCGGTCACGCCGAGAGACCACCCGAGCCCGGTGGAGCAGACGCGTCGCGTCAGTCCGCCGCGCCACCGACGTCGGCCCCGGCGCGCAGGACCTGCTGCACACGCAGGTCGGCGTCCGTCCGCACGACGTCGGCGCGGCGCCCCGTCACCAGGCCACCCACGTCCTCGAGCCCCAGCACCACCGCGGGCGTCCACGACGCGGCGCGGACGGCGTCGACCAGCCCCACGCCCGCCGCGACCGCCTCGCGGACGACGTCGAGCAGGTGGGAGGTCCCTCCGGCGATGCTGCCACCGTCGGCGAGACGGGCGACGCCGTCGGCGACGGCGACCCGCACCGGACCGAGCTCGTAGGTGCCGTCGGCCATTCCTGCGGCGGCCATCGCGTCGGTGACGAGGGCGACGGCGTCGGGCCCGGCCACGTGCCCGTCGGCGTCGACGTGCGCGCCCACCAGCCCGACGACGCTGCGCACGGTGCCGTGCGCGAGGTGCGTCCCGTCGGCGACCAGCTCGACGACCATCTGTCCCCGCGCCGCCGCGGCGAGGCACGCGGCGATCGGGCCGGGGTCACGGTGGTGGAGCGGCCGCATCCCGTTGAACAGGTGCGTGGCGGTCAGTCGCGCACCCGGGCGTCCGGCCGCCGCGAGCGCCGCCAACGCCGCGGCGATCGCGGCCTCGGTCTGCTCCGTGGTCGCGTCGGTGTGCCCGATCGACGGCAGGGCGCCGACCTCGACGAGCGTCTCGATGACGCCACCCGGCCCGACGACGCCCCGGACCTCGGGCGCGACCGTCATCGTGCGCAGATGGCCGCGGGCCGCCGCAGCGATCTCGCGCACGAGCACCGGGTCGCCGTCGAGCATGTCGTGCGGGTTCTGGGCACCGCACCGCGCGCGCGACAGGAACGGACCCTCGAGGTGGATGCCGACGAGGTCGCCCGTGCCGGCGACGTCGGCCAGGGTCGCGACCCGCTCGAGCAGGACCTGGCGGGGGGCCGTGACGAGCGACGCGACGAGGCTGGTGGTGCCGTGGCGCAGGTGCTCGCGAGCGGCGACGAGCACCTCCTCGGCGCTGGTCGCGTCCGGGAAGCTCGCACCGCCGCCACCGTGGTCGTGCAGGTCGACGAGACCGGGCACGAGCGTCGTGCCCGGTTCCGCCGGCGCGAGGTCGGTGACGTCGTACCCGGCCGCGGTCGCGCGGTTCCGCTCCCCCACCCAGGCGATGCGGTCGCCCTGGACGACGACGACGCCGTCGTCCAGGACCGACGTGGGGGTGACGACGCGCCCGGCCAGCACCTGGGTCGGCAGGTGGGCCGGCACCTGCGGCGGGCGGTTCGTCCGGTGCGGCGGCGTGCGTGCGGCGTCGGTCATGGCCTCATTCTGGCGCACTTCGTACACCCGGCGTGCAAACTGCTCTCAGCCGGCACGTGCCCGGAGGAGCTTCGCGGCACCGCGGCCGAGGTGGTGGGCGAAGACCCGCTGGAACGTCGGGACGACGAGCGCGAGCGGACGTACCCACCACAGCGCGGGCCGGCTGAAGACGTCGATGGTCCACCACAGGTCGCCCGCGACGTCGCGCTCCACGGCGAAGCACTCCTCGCCCACGAACGCGTGGCCCGGCAGCGTGCCGTAGCCGAACGCGACCCGGCGCTCGCCCCGCTCGACCCAGACGACCTCGCACGGCTCGAACAGCCGCAGCCGTCCGACCCCGAGGAGCGTCGTGACCTTCCCGCCCGGGGCGGCGACGGGGGCGTCCGCCTCGAGCGTGACCCGCGCCGCCGCGTGCACGCGCCAGGTCAGCAGCTGCTCGCCGAGCCACGCGAGGTCCTCGGGCGGGTGCGCCCGGCGCGACAGCCGGTGGCGCACGTGCAGGTGCCGGTAGCCCGGGGGCAGCGTGCCCGTGCGGGTCGCCCCCACCTCGGTGTACGTGAAGGTCATGTCGTTCTCCGTCCGCCGTGCTGGTCGTCGAGGAAGCCTGCGCCGTGGAGGGCGCCCGGACCGGCACCCGGATGCCCACCCGGACCGTCGGCGTCCCGCGGTCGCCGTGCGACCAGGCGCAGCCCGAGAACCGTGCACAGCACGAACCCGAAGGCGTTGGCCACTCCGTGGGTCGCCGCCATCACGTCGAGGCCCGGGTGCGCGACGTCGAACGCCTCGCCGGCCGCCCACCAGAGCGCCAGGAGCATCGAGACCGAGACCGAGACGACGCCTGTCACCAGCAGGGCGCGCGCGGCGGGGGTGACGACGGCCGGCCGTGCGAGGCTGCGGGTCGTCGCGACCGCCGTCGCCCACAGGGCACCGGTGAGGACGAGCGCGCCGACGAGCTCGGCCACGTCGCCGACGAAGTAGCCCAGCAGCACGAGCACGGTGCCGACCGGCACGCCCCACGCCCCGGCGACCGCGAGCGGGTCCACCGCCCCGTCCGACCGACGAGCGAGCTCGGCCACGCCCCCGGCGACCAGCGCCGCACCGAAGCCCGCGTACAGCATGTGCGGGACGGTCAGGGCGAGATACGTGCCTCCGAACCCGAGCAGGCCCCACCCGGCGCGCTCCGCGACGAGGGCGCACGCACCGACGGCGGGCATGGTCAGCGCCACGGTCGCCGCCACGACCGGTGCGCGCAGCCCTCCGCGCACCGCGTGCCGGAGCGCCGCGAGCAGAATGACGGCGGCGGCGACCGCGAACGGGAGCGCGAGCGCGACGGCGAGCGGCCCCCGGGGCAGGAGCAGGCTGACCGTGCCTGCCGCTCCTGCCAGGGGCCATGCCGGGCTGCGCGGCGCCGGGACGACGTCCGGCCCGAGCAGGCGCAGGCCGAGCGGCAGGACGAGCACGAGCCCCACGGCGACGAGCACGGACACGAGTGCCGCGCCGGCGGCGCTCACGCCGCACCCCTCGCACCGTCGGCGGCCCTCGCCGGCTGGTCGACCGGACCCGACGGCTCCGGACCCGGACCCGGATCCGGATCCGGGGCGACCGATCGCACGAGCCGCAGCACCTGGTCGACGACCCCCCGCGCCACGGGAAGGCGGGAGAGGCGCACGACCTGCCCGACGAGCGACGCCCCGCCGTCGACGAGCCGACGCGTCCGCACGGACCCCGGCGAGGAGTCGTAGACCCAGAAGAGCGTGACGCCGAGCTGAGCGAGCCACAGCAGCCCGGGCAGCTCCGCACGGAGCCGGGCGGGAACCTGAGGGGAGGAACCGGCGACCACCTGCTCGAACAGACCTTGGGACAGCTCGCGCGACGCGGCCGAGTCTGCGGAGAACGGGCTCGCCGGGGAGCCGGGCCGGATGGCCACCGACACGAACTCCGCCCCGAACGCGTGGAAGGGCGCGAACGCGTCGATCGCCGCGTGCCACACGCCGCGCAGGCGCTCGTCCAGCGATCCGGAGGCCTCGAGGACCGGCGCCGCGCGCTCGGCGTGCTCGTGCTGCACCTCGAGGTACAGCTCCTGGACGAGGGCGTCCTTCGAGGGGAAGTGGTAGTAGGCGTTGCCGGTGCTGACACCGGCCTCGGTGGCGATGGCGCGCATCGTGGTGCGCTCGTAGCCGACGTCGCGCAGCATCTGCACCGCGACCTCCCGCACGTGGGCGCGCGTGCGCTCGGACTTCGGGGTCGAGGTGGTCATCGTGTGCTCCGTGAGTTGTTTTTGAACACGTTCAGAATAGTAGCACTCCCGCTCCGGCCCGGCGCCATCGTGTTGTTTTGTGTCGGGAACTGTGCAAATCTGTCCGAGACACCGGTGTCAGGATCAACCTCACTCGACGACGAGGACCCCATGCGACGATCACAGACCCGGGGCGCGGGCGCCCTGGTCACGGGCGCACTCCTGCTCGCGCTCGCCGTTCCGACCGCGACGGCGCTGCCGCACGCACCCGCTCCCGGCGACCCGGCGCAGGTCGAGGTGGACGTGGACCCGACCACGCCCGCAGGGCTGCCCGAGGTCGGGGCCGGCACGTCGTTCGTCGACGGGGGCACGAAGCTCGCCGGCTACGCCGAGCAGGACTGGTACCTCGCCAACGTGCCGATGATCGACCTGCCGGACACGGACGCCGAGGCCGTCTACTACTACCGCTGGCGCGTCCTCAAGGAGCACCTGCGCTACACCGAGCCCGGCACCGGCTGGGTCCTGACCGAGTTCCTCGACTGCTGCGGCTACGCCGCGCCCTACCAGGCGATCAACGCCGCTGCGGGCCACCAGCTCGCGGAGGGACGCTGGTTGCGCGACCAGCGGTACCTCGACGACTACGAGGACTACTGGCTCACCGGACCCGGGCAGATCTCGCCCGCCCAGAACCCCGAGGCGTCCGACTGGGCCCACCAGTACTCGTTCTGGGCGGTCTCGGCGATCGTCGAGCGGGCACAGGTCACCGGCGACCTCGACCGGCTGGCGTCGTTGCAGCCCGAGCTGGAGACGTTCGTCGAGGACTGGAGCAACCAGTACGACGCCGAGACGGGCCTCTACTGGCAGACGCCCGAGTACGACGCGAAGGAGTCCTCCCCCGCGTCGTACGCCACCGACCAGGCGTACGCCGGACGCCACACGTTCCGGCCGTCGATCAACGCCTACCTGTACGGGGACATGGTCGCGCTCGCCCAGGTCGCCGACCTGAACGGCGACGCCGCGACCGCAGCCGAGTACCGGGGCCGCGCCGCGGAGCTGCGCGAGGCCGTCGACACCTACCTGTGGGACGACGACCGCCAGTTCTTCTACGACGTCGTCGACCGGGAGAACCCGGACCACGAGCAGCTGCGCGACCGCCTCGACGTCGGTCTCGTGCCGTGGAAGTTCGGTCTCGCGTCGGCCGACCAGTCGGCAGCGCTCGACCAGCTCTTCGACCCCGAGGGCTTCGCGGCACCCTACGGACCGACCGTCACCGAGCGCCGCAGCCCGGACTTCTGGAAGCACGCCGACGAGGGGTGCTGCAAGTGGGACGGGCCGTCGTGGCCGTTCTCCACGTCTCTGACGCTCGACGGCGTCGCGACCGCGCTGCGCGACGGCACGGCGGGGGACGTCACGCGCGAGCAGTACACCGACCTGTTCGACACCTACGTGCGGACCCAGTTCCGCGACGGCGAGCCGTACGTCGCGGAGGCCCATCACCCCGACGAGGACCGCTGGATCTACGACGGGTACGACCACTCCGAGGACTACCTGCACTCCAGCTACGTCGACCTCGTGCTCCAGGACGTCCTCGGGCTGCAGCCCCAGACCGACGGCACGCTCGTGATCGACCCCCTCGTCCCGGCGGACTGGGACTGGTTCGCCGCCGAGAACGTGCCGTACCACGGACGCAACGTGACGGTCCTGTTCGACCGGGACGGGTCGCACTACGGCGCCGGTGCCGGGCTGCGTGTCTTCGTCGACGGCGAGGAGGCGCTGCACTCCGACGCGACGGTGCTGGACGAGGGCGCAGATCCCGTCGTCGTGCCCGTCCCGTCCGGCGAGGCGCAGCGGCTGCCCCATGCGGTGAACACGTCGGCGAACCCCCTGCAGCACGAGTTCCCCCGGCCGATCGCCTCGTACACGTGGCAGTACGACGACGCGTGGCGGGTCCTCGACGGCAAGGCCTGGTACGACGAGGTGCCCGAGAACACGCGCTGGTCGAACTACTCGTCGCCGAACGCGAGCGACTGGATCGGTGTCGAGTTCGCCGAGCCCACGCAGATCAGCGACGTCCGCTTCCGCGGGTACGCCGACTCCGACGCCGTCAAGGCCGCCGCGTCGTACGAGCTGGAGTACTGGACGGGGTCCGCCTGGCAGGCGGTGCCGGACCAGACGCGCTACCCGGCGCAACCCGTCGGCAACGGGGTCAACCGGATCACGTTCCCGCCCCTCGAGACCACCCGGTACCGCGTCGCCCTCGAGAACGCGCCCGGGAAGTCCGTCGGGGTCACCGAGCTCGAGTCGTGGACACCCGTCTCGCGGAAGGTCTCGGTCCGCGTCGCCGCGCCGGGCTCGTCGGCGCAGGGCGAGTCGTCGCGCGTCGACGTCACCGTGTCCACCCGCGAGGACCCGGTCGACGGCGCGACGGCCTCGCTCGAGCTCCCCGACGGCTGGACCGCAGTCCCGGTCGACGACGCCGGCCCCCGGGACCTCGACGCCTGGGACCGCACGACGCTCTCGTGGGACGTCACTCCCCCGCAGCGCGCCGTCCCGGGCAGCGAGGCACAGCTGGGCGCCGTCGTGCGCTGGGCCGAGGGCGACGTCGAGCAGGAGGCGCGCGCCGCGACGACCACCCGGCTCGCGTTCGACCCCGCGTGGTACGACGACGTCGTGCTGCACGACGACTTCGACACCGACTCGTCCGACGACTACACGACGCTGCAGCCGTCCGCCGAAGCCCTGCCGACCGTGACGGTGGGCGACGGGACCCTCGCGGCGGACGGCGACGCCCGGTACTGGGGCCTGTACGGCCACGAGACCGCGCGCGCGACGAGCTCGTCGGTGCTGATCGCCGAGATCGGCGAGTTCTCCGGCGCGGGAACGTCCGAGGACTCGCTCTTCCTCGGCCTCGCCGCGGCCGACCGCACGTACGCCCTCGCATGGTTCAACCACACGAACGTCGCCGCGGGGCTCGACCGCGTCGGCGGGGAGGGCGGGCCCTCGCCGTGGTTCGGCATCAAGGGCTACGGCCCCGGTGACCGCATCGCGATGCAGGTCGACGGCTCGCGCGTCGAGGTCTTCGCCGAGGAGGACGGCGGGTGGACCTACTACGGCGGCACGACGACGGGCGGCGCGCTCGACACGTCGGACCCGGACGTCCTGGCGAGCCTGCTGCCGACCGTCGGCTTCCGCGCCGACCGTGGGACGGTGAGCATCTCGTCGTTCGAGGTCCGCGCGCGGAGCGGGGCGGCACCGACCCCCGACGTGCAGGTCACCGCCGTTCCTCGCTGCCTGGGCGGCAAGGCCTACGTCGCCGTGCGCGCCGCGTACACGGGGACGGGCGGTTCCGGAACCGGTGAACCGGTCGACATCGAGCTGGTCACGCCGTACGGCACCCGGACGGTCCCGGACGTGACGCCCGGTGCGAACGCCTACCAGTCCTTCGCAGCCCGGGCCACGAGCCTCCCGGCCGGTGCGGCCACGATCCGGGTCACGGACGCGACGACCCGGGTCACGACCCTGCACGCCTCCCACCCGGCGATCACCTGCTGAGCGCGGGGTGGCGACCACCGGGCGGGCGGTCGCTGCCCCGGCTCAGAAGAGCCGCGAGTCGACGTCGTCGACGCCCCGCATCGCGTCGTAGTCCAGGACCAGGCAGCCGATGCCACGGTCCGCGGCGAGGACGCGGGCCTGGGGCCTGATCTCCTGGGCCGCGAAGACACCGCGGACCGGCTTGAGCAGCGGATCCCGGTTCAGCAGGTCGAGATAGCGCGTGAGCTGCTCGACGCCGTCGATGTCGCCCCGGCGCTTGATCTCCACCGCCACGGTCGTGCCCGTGGCGTCCCTCGCCAGGATGTCGACCGGGCCGATCGCGGTCGGGTACTCGCGACGGACCAGCGTGTGGCCCGACCCGAGGAGCTCGATCTGCGCCGCGAGCATCTCCTGCAGGTGCGCCTCGACGCCGTCCTTGATCAGGCCGGGGTCGGTGCCAAGGTCGTGCGAGCTGTCGTGCAGGATCTCGTGCAGCTCGATCTCGAGACGGTCGTCGCTCTTCGCGTGCTGGACCGCCCAGACCTCGCTCACGCCCCGCTCGCGGTCCGCCGACGACGGCTCCCGTGCAGCGAGCGAGCACGGCGGGCTCATCCAGTTCAGCGGCTTGTACGAGCCGCCGTCGGAGTGGAGCAGCACGCTGCCGTCGGCCTTGACGAGCAGCACGCGCGTGGCGAGCGGGAGGTGCGCGGTCAGCCGGCCCGTGTAGCGGGCCGAGCAGCGGGCGACGACGAGACGCAAGGATCGTCCTTCTCAGAAGCCGGGGCGTGGGCAGGTATGGGCACGCGCGCGACGTCGCGGGGACCGTCGTGCTGGATCGTCGCCCGTCACACGACGAGGTCGCGACGACCGGGCGGCGCCGCCTCGAGCCACGAGGCGAGGCCCTCATAGGCCGCTCGGGGCATGGTGAGCTCGAGCTCCTCACCCTCGTAGCGGCAGCGCACGAGATACGTCTCAGGCCGTGAACCGCTCGGTTCGAACGGTTCACGGCCCACGATCGTCAGGTGGTGGCGCGACCAGGAGCGTGCCGGCCGTACCGAGAAGGACCAGCACCTCCACCAGTCGATCCGGCCGACGCAGTAGTGCGCGATCCCCTGCGTCACCCCCGCACCGGTCCGCAGCCCGCAGTCGAACGAGCCGACGCGGCGCGTCAACGCGCGCAGCCGCACGACCACCGCCAGCCCCGCGAGGACCGCGACCGCGACGAGCAGTCCGATCGCGATCCAGGCGAGGGCGGGCACGGTACGAGGATCCGGTCAGCGCGTGGAGGCCGGGGCCTCGACGGAGTCCACGACGACGGTCACCATGTTCGAGTCGACCGAGATGAAGCCCCCGGTGATCTGGACCTCGACCGGCGCACCGGTCGTCGCCTTGATGCGGACCGCACCCTCGCGCAGCACCGACAGCAGCGGCGAGTGCCCGGCGAGGACGCCGATCTCCCCGTCCGCCGCCGGAGCGCTCACCATCTGTGCCTCGCCCGACCAGATCTTGCGGTCCGCCGCCACGAGGTCGACGTTCAGCTCTGCCACTGCAACTCCTTCAGGTCCGGATCAGGTCCGGGTCCAGGTCCGTCGTACGGACCCTCGTCAACGGGTGAGACGTCCTGCGCGGCCGGACGGGCGAGCACCGTGGCCCACCCGCCCAGCCTTGCACGGACACGTCGGATCAGGCGCCGTACTCCTTCTGGATGCGCGCCCAGTTGCGCTCGAGGTCCTCGAGCCCACCGATGTTGAAGAACGCCTGCTCGGAGATGTGGTCGAACTCGCCGTCGGAGATCTTCTTGAACGCCTCGATGGTCTCCGTCAGCGGCACGGTCGAACCGACGACCCCCGTGAACTTCTCGGCCATGTAGGTGTTCTGCGAGAGGAACTGCTGGATGCGACGCGCACGCGCGACGACGGTCTTGTCCTCCTCGGAGAGCTCGTCGACACCGAGGATCGCGATGATGTCCTGGAGCTCCTTGTTGCGCTGCAGGATCGACTTCACGCGGGTCGCCACGTCGTAGTGCTCCTGGCCCACGTACCGGGGGTCGAGGATGCGCGACGTCGACGTGAGCGGGTCCACCGCGGGGTAGAGCCCCTTCGACGCGATCTCGCGCGAGAGCTCGGTGGTCGCGTCGAGGTGCGCGAACGTCGTGGCCGGTGCCGGGTCGGTGTAGTCGTCGGCGGGGACGTAGATCGCCTGCAGGGAGGTGATCGAGTGCCCGCGGGTCGACGTGATGCGCTCCTGGAGCACGCCCATCTCGTCGGCAAGGTTCGGCTGGTAGCCGACCGCGGACGGCATGCGGCCGAGCAGCGTCGACACCTCGGAGCCCGCCTGGGTGAACCGGAAGATGTTGTCGATGAACAGCAGCACGTCCTGCTTCTGCACGTCGCGGAAGTACTCCGCCATCGTCAGGGCCGACAGGGCGACCCGCAGACGCGTGCCCGGCGGCTCGTCCATCTGACCGAAGACCAGTGCGGTCTTGTCGAAGACGCCGGCCTCCTCCATCTCGACGATCAGGTCGTTTCCCTCACGCGTCCGCTCACCGACGCCGGCGAACACGGACACACCGCCGTGGTTCTGCGCGACGCGCTGGATCATCTCCTGGATGAGGACCGTCTTGCCGACGCCCGCACCACCGAAGAGACCGATCTTGCCGCCCTGGACGTACGGGGTCAGCAGGTCGATCACCTTGATGCCGGTCTCGAACATCGTGGTCTTCGACTCGAGCTGGTCGAACGCCGGCGGGCGGCGGTGGATGGGCCAGCGCTCGGTGATCTCGAGCGTCTCGCCCTCCTCGAGGTTCAGGACCTCGCCGGTCACGTCGAAGACGTGCCCCTTGGTGACGTCGCCGACCGGGACGCTGATCGGCGCACCGGTGTCGCGCACCTGCGCACCGCGGACGAGGCCGTCCGTCGGCTTGAGCGCGATGGCACGCACGAGCGAGTCGCCGAGGTGCTGGGCGACCTCGAGCTTGAGCGTGAAGCTGCTCTCGCCCTCGCCCTGCGCCGACAGGTCGATGTCGACCTCGAGCGCGTTGTAGATGTCGGGGATGGCGTCCGCCGGGAACTCGATGTCCACGACGGGGCCGATCACTCGCGCGACCCGGCCAGCTCCCGGCTCGGTCGGGGCCGCGCCGTGTGCTGCGTCCACGGTTGTGGCGGTCATTGCTTGCCTCGCTTCGCAGTGCCGGGAAGGGTCCCGGCGGTGTCGGTCAGGGGATCGGTGATGGGCTGGGCGGCCCTGCGGCTCGCGGTGGCGGTCATGATGCCGCCAACGCGTCGGCACCGGAGACGATCTCGCTGATCTCCTGGGTGATGTCCGCCTGTCGCGCCTGGTTCGCCAGCCGCGTGTAGTTGCGGATGAGGTCCTCCGCGTTGTCCGTCGCCGTGTGCATCGCGCGCTGCCGGGCGGCGAGCTCCGACGCCGCGGCCTCCAGGAGGCACGCGAAGATCCGGCTGCGCACGTAGCGCGGCAGCAGGGCGTCGAGCACGGCCTCGGGCGACGGCTCGAACTCGTACAGCGGGAGCACGTCGTGCTTGCCCGTCGGCGCGACGCCCTCCACGACCTCGAGCGGGAGCATGCGCACGACGCGCGGCCGCTGCGTGACCATGTTGACGAACTGCGTGTGCACGATGTGCAGCTCGCTCACGCCGCCGTCGGACACGGGTGCGAGGAACGAGCCCAGGAGGGTCTCCGCGATCTCCCCCGCCACGTCGTCGTTCGGCGCGTCCGAGCCGTAGGACCAGGACCCGGCCAGCTCGCGTCCGCGGAACTGGTAGTACGAGATCGCACGCCGGCCGGAGGCGTAGAGCACGACCTCCTTGCCCTCCGTCCTCAGCTGGTCGATCAGCCGCTCCGCCTCGCGCAGGATCGACGCCGAGTAGGCGCCGGCCATGCCACGGTCGGACGCGACGACGAGGACCGCCACCCGGTTGGTGTCGGAGCGCTCGCTCGTCAGCGGGTGCGGCGTCGAGCTGTGCGTGGCGACCGCCGACACCGCGCGCGTGATGGCACGCGAGTACGGCGAAGCGGCCGCCGTGCGGTCGCGCGCCTTGCCGATGCGCGACGCGGCGATGAGCTCCTGGGCGCGGAACATCTTCTTCAGGGACTGCGTCGACTTGATCCGCTGCTTGTAGACGCGCTGGGATCCGGCCATCGTCAGGCCCTCTTCTGGCGGACGATCTGCTCCTGCTCGACGTCCACGTCGGCGTCCTCGACGTCGTCCCCGCCGACGAGCGGCGAGCCGTCGGCCTTGAGGAAGCCGTTCCGGAACGCCTCGACGGCCGAGGAGAGCTGGGACTCGAGGTCCTCGCTCAGCTTGCCGGTCTCGGCGATCGTCGAGAGCACGTCGGTGTTGCGGCGCAGGTGGTCGAGCATCTCGGACTCGAACCGACGCACGTCCTCGACCGGGACGTCGTCGATCTTGCCCTTCGTGCCGGCCCAGATCGACGCGACCTGGTCCTCGACCGGGTAGGGCGAGTACTGGCCCTGCTTGAGCAGCTCCATGAGCACCGCACCGCGGGCGAGCTGGCCGCGCGAGGCCGCGTCGAGGTCGGACGCGAACATCGCGAACGCCTCGAGCGAGCGGAACTGCGCGAGCTCGAGCTTGAGCGTCCCGGAGACCTGCTTCATCGCCTTGACCTGGGCGGCACCGCCGACGCGCGAGACGGAGATGCCGACGTCGACCGCGGGACGCTGGTCGGCGTTGAAGAGGTCCGACTGGAGGAAGATCTGGCCGTCGGTGATGGAGATGACGTTCGTCGGGATGTAGGCCGACACGTCGTTCGCCTTCGTCTCGATGACCGGCAGCCCCGTCATCGAACCGGCGCCGAGCTCGTCCGAGAGCTTCGCACAACGCTCGAGCAGGCGAGAGTGCAGGTAGAAGACGTCACCCGGGTAGGCCTCGCGCCCCGGCGGGCGACGCAGCAGGAGCGACACGGCCCGGTACGCCTCGGCCTGCTTCGACAGGTCGTCGAAGACGATGAGGACGTGCTTGCCCTGGTACATCCAGTGCTGGCCGATGGCCGAGCCCGTGTAGGGGGCGAGGTACTTGAAGCCCGCGGGGTCCGAGGCGGGAGCCGCGACGATCGTCGTGTACTCGAGCGCACCGGCCTCCTCGAGAGCACCACGCACCGCGGCGATGGTCGAGCCCTTCTGGCCGACCGCGACGTAGATGCAGCGGACCTGCTTCTGCGGGTCGCCGGACTCCCAGTTCGCCTTCTGGTTGATGATCGTGTCGATCGCGATCGCGGTCTTGCCCGTCTGGCGGTCGCCGATGATGAGCTGACGCTGGCCGCGACCGATCGGGATCATCGAGTCGATCGCCTTGAGGCCGGTCTGCAGCGGCTCGTGGACCGACTTGCGGTCCATGACGCCGGGGGCCTGCAGCTCGAGTGCGCGACGTGCGTCCGTCGCGACGTCGCCCAGACCGTCGATGGGGGTGCCCAGCGGGTCGACGACGCGTCCCAGGTAGCCGTCACCGACCGGGACGGAGAGGACCTCCCCGGTGCGGCGGACCTCCTGCCCCTCCTCGATGCCGGTGAACTCGCCGAGGACGACGACACCGATCTGCCGGACGTCGAGGTTGAGGGCGAGACCCAGGGTCCCGTCCTCGAAGCGCAGCAGCTCGTTCGCCATCGCGCCCGGAAGTCCCTCGACCTGGGCGATGCCGTCGGCGGCCAGGGTGACCCGGCCCACCTCCTCGGACACGGCGCCCTCGGGCTCGTAGGACTTCACGAAGCTGTCCAGAGCGGCCCGGATCTCCTCCGGCCGGATCGTCAGCTCAGCCATTGCTCTTCTCCTGTCGTGGCCGCACCGCGTCGGCGGTGTCGGTCGAACGTTCGTTGGTGTGCGGCCAGGGGCCGGCAGGGCGGTCGGATCGGATCAGCTGACCAGCCGACGACGGGCGTCGGCGAGCCGGGACAGCACGGTCGAGTCCACGACGTCGGCACCGACCTGGATGCGCAGGCCACCGAGCACGGCGGGGTCCACCGAGACGTTGAGCTGCACGGCACGGCCGTACGCGCGCTCCAGCAGGCCGCCGAGGCGGGCGAGCTGTGCCTGTGTCAGGACATCCGCCGCGGTGACCGCGGCGACGAGACGGTTGCGACGCTCGGCGGCGAGGTCACCGACGCGACCGAGCGTCTGGACGAAGCGGCGTCCACGCAGCGCACGTGCCGCGTGCTCGACGAGGACCTGCGTGGCCTGGTCGACCTTGCCGGCCACCAGCCCGCGCACGAAGGATGCGCGTCGCTCCGGGTCCACCGAGGTGTCCGAGAGCAGCTGCCGCGCGTCACGCTGGCCCACGAGGGCCTGCGAGAGCCGGAACAGCTCGTCCTCGACGGTCTCGAGGGCGTCGCGCGACTGGGCGGAGGCGAGCACCGCGTCCAGGCCGAGCCGCTCGACGGCGTCGGCAAGGTCGCGGTCGCTCGACCACCGCGACCGCACCAGGCCCGAGACGAGGTCGACCACACGACCGTCGAACCCGTTGCCCAGCACGCCCGCGACGAGCGCGGCCTTGTCCTCGCCCGAACGTGCCGGGTCCGAGAGCGAGCGCCGCAGGGGGGTCGAGGCGTCGAGCGCGGCGGCGACGGCGAAGAGCTGCTCACCGAGCGCGAGCGCGTCCGCGCCCGCCGAGCGCAGGACCGGCTCGAACCGCTCCTGCGCCTGCGTCTGCGACGTCCCGCTCGTCCCGCGCATCAGCGCTCCTCGGAGGCCGAGCCGCCGGCAGCGCTGGCTGCGCTAGGTCCGGCGTTCTCGAGCTCGTCGAGGAAGCGGTCCACGACCCGGCTCTGTCGTGCCGAGTCGGCGAGCGACTCGCCGACGATCTTGGAGGCCAGCTCGGTCGCGAGCACGCCGACGTCGTTGCGCAGCGAGACCGCTGCCTGCTGGCGCTCGGCCTCGATCTGACGGTGCGCGGTCTCGACGATGCGTGCGGCGTCGCCCGACGCCTTGGCGCGCAGGTCCGCGACGATGTCGGAGCCCTCGGCCCGAGCCTGCTCACGGATCTTCGCCGCCTCGGCGCGTGCCTCCTGCAGCTGCTGGTGGTACTCGGCCAGAGCCGCGGCGGCCTCCGCCTGGGCGGACTCCGCCTTGGCGAGCCCGCCCTCGATCTTCGCGGTGCGCTCGTCGAGGACCGCCTGGAACTTCGGCAGCGCGTACCGGTAGAACACGATGCCGACGATCACGACGATCACGAGCGACCAGACGATGTCCGGCGCGTGAGGCAGCAGGATGTTGGTCGTGCTCTCCTCGGCGGCCGAGACCACTGCGGTGCTTGCGTCCAGGGGGATCATCATGCCGGGACGATGAAGCCGGCCACCAGGCCGAGGAGCGCGAGCACCTCGACGAAGGCGATACCGATGAACATGGTCGTGCGGAGCTGGCCGGCGACCTCGGGCTGGCGGGCCATGCCCTCGATCGTCTTGCCGATGAGGATGCCGAGGCCGATGCCCGGGCCGACCGCCGCGAGGCCGTAACCGACGGTGCCGATGTTTCCGGTGACCTCGGCGAGGGTGGTGACGTCCACTGGGTTTCCTTCCGTTGGGCGCCGGGACTCGGGTGACCCGGCGTCGCGTTGATGATTCAGGTGTGGGCTGTGACCGGCTCAGGCCGGGAGCCGCGAGGTGGTCAGTGCTCCGCCTCGATGGACATGTTCAGGTACACGGCGGTGAGGATCGCGAAGACGTAGGCCTGCAGCGCCGCCACGAAGATCTCGAAGAAGAAGAACGCGGCGCCCGCCACGAAGGTGCCCGCGCCGAACAGCTTCATCGCACCGTCGGAGTCGAACAGGAAGTACGACGTGGCCGTGAAGCAGATCGCGAGCATCAGGTGCCCGGCGACCATGTTGGCCAGGAGCCGGATGACGAGGGTCGCGGGCCGCAGCACGAACACCTGGAGGAACTCGATCGGGGTCAGCAGGAGGTAGAGCACCTTCGGCACGCCCGGGGGGAAGAGCGAGCTCCTGAGGAACCCGCCGACGCCCTGTGCCTTGACCCCCGCTCCCAGGTACATCACGTAGGTCCAGGCGGCGAGCACGATCGGCAGGCCGATGACGGACGTCCCGGCGATGTTGAGGAAGGGCACCACGCTCGTGATGTTCATGAACAGCACGGTGCAGAAGATCGTCGCCAGCAGCCGGAAGTACTTGCGGCCGTTGACCTCGCCCAGCACCTCGACCGCGATCGAGTTGCGGACGAAGTCGAGGATCATCTCGACCGCGTTCTGGAACCGGCCCGGCACCAGTCGCGCACGGCGTGCGGCGAGGCAGAAGATCGTCAGGAGCACGACGGCCGCGATGACGCGGACGAGCATGATCCGGTTGAACTCGAACGGGGTGCCCTCGAAGAAGATCGCTGGCGGGAAGAAGTCCGCGACGGTCGGCGCGTGGAACTCACCCTCACCCTCGGAGGCGGCGAGAAGCAGGGGGATCGCTGGCGTAGACAGGAGGGTCTCCCGGAGGTCGTAAGGCCGGAGGCGCTTCCGTACAAGGAGGGCACGCCGTCGGACCTGGCCGTCATGGATTCGCCAGTAGCCTAACGTATGGATCGCCGTGCTCACGTCCCGTTGCGAGCGCTTGTGACATTTTGCTCATGCGCCCCGGGCAACCGTCAACGAGGCTCCACGTAAGGGATTCTCCCCTTGGCGACGGCCCGGTAGTCGAGCACCGCGGAGCCCACGACGCCCACGAGCAGCACCGCCGCGAAGACCCACCGGTCGTAGAAGTCCTGACCCCGCAGCACGACCAGCACCACGATCAGCACGACCATCTTCACCAGCCAGCTGCCCATGACGACGGCCGCCGTCGTGGCCGGGGTCGAGTCCACGGTGAGCAGGACCGTCAGGACCGTCGTCCCGGAGAACAGCAGCGCCACCCCGACCCCGAGGAGCGCGCCCCACACGCCCGCCGAGCCGGAGACCAGCGCGCCGACCACGACGCCGAGGACGGCGAGCGACCCGAGCAGCAGGAGCATGTCGCGCAGCGCGGTGCGCAGGACCGACCGCACGGCATGACCCGACGGCACGGGCGTCGGCCCTGCCTGCCCTGCCTGCCCGGCCGGCCCTGCGGCCCCCTCCCGGGCTGCGGTCTCGTCGGGCACCGCTGGTTCCCGTCCGGGGTGCGGCTCGGGTGACGTGGAGGACATCTCAGGCTTCCTTCGAGGGGACGGTGGGCGCGCTCGAGGTCGTCGAGCGCGAGGACGGGGGTGACGTGGGGGCCGGAGGTGACGCGAGACCCCGCGTGCCGGTCGCCGACGAGGACACGGGCTCCTGGTCGTCGAGGAACCGGCCCCGGGTCCGCAGCGGGCCGAGCGTCAGCAGCAGGGCGATCACCACGGCGACCAGGAGACCGACGGCGACGGCGCGCCAGCTCCACGCGACCAGGGCCACGGCGCCGAACGCGAAGACCGCGGTCCAGACGTACAGGATGAGCACCGCGCGACGGTGCGAGTGCCCGATCGCGAGCATCCGGTGGTGCAGGTGCATGCGGTCCGGGTGGAACGGCGACCTGCCCGCCAGCACGCGCCGCACCACGGCCATCCCCATGTCGAGCAGAGGGAGCAGGATCACCGCGAGCGGCAGGAGGATCGGGATGACCGCCGGGAGCTGCTGTGCGCCGGAGAGGTCGCGCGGGCTGATGCTCCCCGTCACGACGATCGCGGCGGCGGACATGACAAGACCCAGGACCATCGACCCCGAGTCACCCATGAAGATGCGCGCCGGGTGGAAGTTGTGCGGGAGGAAGCCGACGCAGATCCCGACGAGACAGGCCATGACCAGCGTCGCGAGGCTCGCGTAGTCGTCCCCGCCCGCCTGTCGCGTGAGCACGTACGTGTACACGAAGAACGCGGTGCCCCCGATCGCCACGAGCCCGGCGGCCAGACCGTCGAGCCCGTCGACGAAGTTCACGGCGTTCATCGCGACCACCACCACGAGGATCGTGGCGACGAGCTGGAGCCGGGAGGACCAGATCAGCGTCCCGCCGACCGGGAGCGTGAAGAGCACGACCCCCTGCGTCGCCATGAGCCCGGCGGCGAGCACCTGCCCCGCGAGCTTCGTCATCCAGTCCAGGTCCCAGATGTCGTCGGCCATGCCCAGCAGGCACACCACGGCCGCGGCGCCCACGATCCCCCAGGTGCGCGGGTCGGCGACGAGCTCGCCCGCGACGTCGCGCACGAAGACTCCGCGCAGGAACGGCATCTGCGACGCGAACACGATCCCCACCACGAGGCCCAGGAGCATGGCGAGCCCCCCGAGGCGCGGCGTCGGGACCGAGTGCACGTCGCGGGCGCGCACGGCCGTGATCGCGCCCGTCCGCAGCGCGACCCACCGCGCGAACGGTGTCGTGAGGAACGTCACCACCGCGGCGACGAGCATCACGAGCAGATAGACCCTCACCCGCCGCTCGCCCCCGCGGGGTCGTCGGCGCTACGGGGCGCCGGCTCGGAGCCGCGGTTCGGGTCGCGGTCGGGACCCAGGACGGGCACGACGTCGTTCAGCTCCTCGAGGGAGACGGCACCGGCGCGCACGACGCGCAGCACGGACGACGTGGCGTCGACGATGGTCGAGGCGACGCCACCGGGTGCGGTACCGCCGTCGAGGTAGACGGCGACCTTCTCGCCGAGCTGGGCGCGGGCCTCCGCGACGTCGAGCGCCGCCGGGCTGCCCGTCGCGTTGGCCGACGACACCGCGAGCGGGCCGGTGCGGCGCAGGAGGGCGAGCGCGGCGTCGTGGTCGGGCATGCGCAGCGCCACGGTCCCGTTCGTGTCGCCGAGGTCCCAGGCGAGCGACGGCTGGGCGGTGAGGATGAGGGTGAACCCGCCGGGCCAGAACCTCTCGACGAGCAGGCGCGCGGCGTCGGGCACGTCGGTGGCGAGGCCGTCGAGGGTGCGGACGTCCGGGACGAGCACGGGCGGCGGCATCTGGCGCCCGCGCCCCTTGGCCGCCAGCAGGGCCGCCACGGCGTCGGCGTCGAACGCGTCGGCGCCGATCCCGTAGACGGTGTCGGTGGGCAGGACGAGCAGGCCGCCGCGGGAGACCACGTTGACCGCCTCGTCGATCGCAGGGCCCCACGTCGCGGGGTCGGTGACCGGGTGCACGGAACTCACGGCGCCAGTCTTTCACGACGGCCGGCGCCCTCGGGGAGGTCGGCGTGCCCGGCGTCGTCGCGCGGCCCACGCGTCGCCACCACCATGCGGTCACGGCCGGTGAGGTCCTGCTCGGTACGCACGTCCTCGAACCCACCGGTCGCGACGACCATGTCGCGCGCGCCGGACGCCTGGACCTCCGCATGCTCCATCACGTACAGGCCCCCGGCCCGCAGGAGCCGCGCGGCCGCGCGGGTCACGCCGCGCGGGACCTCGAGCCCGTCGGGACCGAGCCCGTACAGCGCGACGGCGGGGTCGTGGTCCGCGACCTCCGGGTCGCGCGGCACCGCGCCCGGCGGGACGTACGGGGGGTTGCTGACCACGACGTCGCACCGCCCGTCCAGATCGGGCAGCGCCGAGCGCGCGTCCCCGCGGACGAGGTGCACGACGACGCCCTGCTCCGCCCGGACGCCGGCGACGTTGCGCTCGGCCCAACGGTGCGCCCGGGCGTCGAGCTCGACGGCGTGCACCACCGCGCCGGGGACCTCGGTCGCGACCGCGAGCGCGATCGCACCCGACCCCGTGCACAGGTCGACCACGGTCGCGCTGCCCGTGCCCTGGACGGCCGCGCGCGCCGCGTCGATCGCGACCTGCGCGACCTGCTCCGTCTCGGGCCGCGGCACGAACACCCCCGCCCCGACCGCGATCTCGAGGTGCCGGAACGGCGCCGTACCCGTGAGGTGCTGGAGCGGGACGCGCGCCGCGCGCCGGGTCACGAGCTCCTCGAAGCGGGGGACGACGGCGTCGGGCAGGTCGCGGTCGAGGACCGTGAGCCGGCGGACCTCGCCCCGGGAGACACCGAGGGCGTGCGCCAGCAGGAGCTCGGCGTCGGCACGCGGCGACGGGACGCCCGACCCTGCGAGCGTGTCCGTGGCCCGACGCAGTCGCGCCGAGGGTCGGGTGTCAGGCATCGCCGGCCGCGGCGAGCCGTGCGGCCTCGTCGGCGTCGATCGCCGACCGCACCACGGGGTCGAGGTCGCCCGCGAGCACCTGGTCGAGGTTGTAGGCCTTGTACCCGGTGCGGTGGTCGGCGATCCGGTTCTCGGGGAAGTTGTAGGTCCGGATGCGCTCGGAGCGGTCGACGGTACGCACCTGCGAGCGGCGCACGTCCGCCGCGGCGGCCGCCGCCTCCTCCTGCTGCGCCGCGAGGAGACGGGCGCGCAGCACGCGCATCGCCTGCTCGCGGTTCTGCAGCTGGGACTTCTCGTTCTGCATCGACACGACGATGCCGGTCGGCACGTGCGTGATGCGCACGGCCGAGTCGGTCGTGTTCACCGACTGCCCGCCCGGCCCGGACGACCGGTAGACGTCGATCCGCAGGTCGTTCTGCTCGATCTCGACCTCGCCGGGGTCCTCGACCTCGGGGAAGACGAGCACGCCCGCCGCGGACGTGTGGATGCGCCCCTGCGACTCGGTCACCGGCACGCGCTGCACGCGGTGCACGCCGCCCTCGTACTTGAGGTTCGCCCAGACGCCCTGCTCGGGCGCTGTCGGGGTCGACCGGTTCTTCACCGCGACCTGGACGTCCTTGTACCCGCCGAGGTCGGACTCGGTGGCCTCGATGACCTCGGTCTTCCAGCCGCGCCGCTCGGCGTAGCGCAGGTACATCCTCAGGAGGTCGGCCGCGAACAGCGCCGACTCCTCGCCGCCCTCCCCCGCCTTGATCTCGAGGATGACGTCACGGCCGTCGTCGGGGTCGCGCGGGACGAGGACCCGCCGCAGCCGCTCGGTCGCCTCGGCCGCCGTCGCACGCAGCGCCGGGAGCTCGGCCGCGAACGCCTCGTCCTCGAGGGCCAGCTCCTCCGCCGCGTGCGCGTCGTCGGTCGCCTCGCTCCACGACCGGTAGGCACGCACGACCTGGTTGAGCTCGGCGTACCGCCGACCGAGGGTGCGGGCCCGGCCGGCGTCGGCGTGGATCGCGGGGTCGGCGAGCTGCGCCTCGATCTCGGCGTGCTCGCCCAGCAGCGATCGCGCGGCGGCGAACGGGTCGGTCACCTGGTCGGTCACGGGAGGCTCCTGGGCTCGGCGGGACGGGGCGAAGCGGGCGTGAACGCGACAGCGCCGGTGGTCCGAGCTCGTCGACTGCCCCTGGAGAGGTTGTCGGGCTCGGACCACCGGCGCTGCGGTGGTGCTACTTGCCGGCGTCCTTCTTGCCGTAGCGCGCCTGGAAGCGGGCCACGCGGCCACCGGTGTCGAGGATCTTCTGCTTGCCCGTGTAGAACGGGTGGCACGCGCTGCACACGTCGGAGCTGATCTTGCCCGACGTCTCGGTGCTGCGCGTCACGAAGGTGCTCCCACAGGTGCACGTCACCTCGGTGGTGACGTACTCGGGGTGGATACCAGACTTCACGGTGTCTCCTTGGATGTGATGTCTCCGGGTCAGGCCGGGAGACCCCGGGCCTGTGAACCGCAGACGGGCCTGCGTGAGCGCAGACCGACGAACATTGTGCCAGAACGCCCCGGGGTGCCGAAATCATCCCGCACCCCGGGCCGGAGCCGCCTCAGATCGTGCGACCCGCGTTCTCGTCCGCGAAGCTCGCCGGCGTGGTCTTCTGGACCTGCAGCAGGAACTCCGCGTTCGACTTCGTGTCCTTGAGCTTGCCGAGCAGCAGCTCGATCGCCTGCTGCTGGTCGAGCGCGCCCATGACCCGACGCAGCTTGTAGACGATGCGCAGCTCGTCCTGGGAGAGCAGCACCTCCTCGCGGCGGGTACCGGACGCGTTGACGTCCACCGCCGGGAAGATGCGCTTGTCGGCGAGGTTGCGCGACAGGCGGAGCTCCATGTTCCCGGTGCCCTTGAACTCCTCGAAGATGACCTCGTCCATCTTGGACCCGGTCTCCACGAGCGCGGACGCGAGGATGGTGAGCGAGCCGCCGTTCTCGATGTTGCGCGCGGCACCGAAGAACCGCTTCGGCGGGTAGAGCGCCGAGGCGTCCACACCGCCGGAGAGGATGCGGCCCGACGCGGGCGCCGCGAGGTTGTACGCGCGGGAGAGCCGCGTGAGCGAGTCGAGGAGCACGACGACGTCCTGCCCCAGCTCGACGAGGCGCTTCGCCCGCTCGATCGCGAGCTCTGCCACGATCGTGTGGTCCGACGCGGGGCGGTCGAACGTCGAGGCGATGACCTCGCCCTTGACCGTCCGCTCCATGTCGGTGACCTCTTCGGGCCGCTCGTCGACCAGGACGACCATGAGGTGGACCTCAGGGTTGTTGGTCGTGATCGCGTTCGCGATCTGCTGCATGATGATCGTCTTGCCGGCCTTCGGGGGCGCGACGATGAGACCGCGCTGGCCCTTGCCGATCGGCGCGACGATGTCGATCACGCGCGGCGTGAGACGCGTCGCCTCCTCGTTCTCGAGGCGCAGCCGCTCCTGCGGGTACAGCGGGGTGAGCTTGGTGAAGTCCGCGCGTCGACCTGCCGCGTCCGGTGCCATCCCGTTGACGGTGTCGAGCCGGACCAGCGCGTTGAACTTCTGCCGCTGGCTGCTGCCGCCGTTGTCGCCGTCCCGCGACTGCCGCACCGCGCCGGTGATCGCGTCGCCGCGTCGCAGACCGGACTTCTTGACCTGGCCGAGCGAGACGTAGACGTCGTTCGGGCCGGGGAGGTACCCGCTCGTCCGGACGAAGGCGTAGTTGTCCAGGATGTCGAGGATTCCGGCGACGGGCAGCAGCACGTCGTCGTCGTTCAGCTCGATCTCGTCGAGGCTCGCGACGTCCGGACCCTGCCGACCCGTGGTGCGGCCCCGCTTGCGGTCCCGCCCGCGATCGCGACCACGGCGGCGACGGCCGCCGCGCTCCTCGTCGCGGTCGCTCGCGCCACCCTGCCCGCTCTGACCCTGGCGGTCCTGGCGGTCCCCGCCCTGCCGGTCCTGGCGGTCCGAGCCCTGCCGGTCCTCGCGGTCCGCGCGCTGGCCCTGGTCGCCCTGGCGCTGCTGGCCCCGGCCGCCCCTGTCGGAGCGGTCGTCCGCCGCTGCTGCGTCGGTACGCTCCCCGCGCCGCGAACCCTTGTCCCCCGACACCTGGCCGACGGCCGCCGCGGCACGCGCGGCCCGGTCCCCGGACGACTCGTAGGACGTCGTGTCCCCCTCACGCCGGGCCCCCTGCCCACCGAGCGCCTCGGCGACCGCAGCGGCGGCCTCGGCACGGGAGTCCCGCTGCCCACGCTTCTGCTGGTCACGGCCCTGCTGGTCACGACCCTGCTGGTCACGACCCTGCTGGTCATGGTGCTGCTGGTCACCGCGCTCCTCGGAGCGGCCGTTCGACTCGCGGCCCTCGCCGCGCGCGTCGTCGGCACGTGCCGGGAGGTCGAGGACGGGCGTCGTCCCGCGCTGCTCGCTCGCCGCTGCCGGGGCGTGCTCACGCACCGGCTCGCTCGCGTTGCTCGCCGGTCGGTCCGCGCGCCGGCTCCGGGCACGGCTCGGCTTCTCGAGCCGCGCGCCGTCCGCGTCGCCGGCCGGGCGTGCCGGGGCGGCCTGCTCACCGGTCCTGCCCCGGATGACGTCCACGAGGTCGCTCTTGCGCATCTTGGAGGTGCCCTTCACACCGAGCTGCGACGCGAGCGCCTGGAGCTCGGGGAGGCGCAGGCTCGAGAGCGCGCCGTTCCGGGCGGTGCCGCCGGCTGCGTCCTGGCCGGACGCGCTGCCCGTGGCGGTGTTGATGGTGTCTGTCACGAAGGACCCTTCCCCCTCGTCTGCGCCCACCTCTCAGAGGGTGGACCGCGGGTGGTCGACGACCGGCGCGTGACGGCCGGCACGTAGATCAGCCCCACGCCGGTGGTACGACGACGTCAGCTGACGTGGGCTGGATTGGCCTTCTCGCAAGGAGTCCCCGCACCGGACGCGACGTGCGCCGGGGTGAACAGCCCGGAAGGAACCGGGCGAACAGCTGGCGACACGCGAGCGGTACCGCGTGAGAGGAGTTGGATCGAAGGCTTACCGCACTCTATCACCGCGAGGAGCCTTCCTGGACCCGCCGTGCGGTCACCCCGTGCTCGTCGACGGCCATCGGGTGGACGGCCCAGTCCGAGATCCCGCCGACCAGCGCACCGGCCGCAGCACGGACCCGATCCGCGTCCGCGGCCTCGCACAGGACGAGCACCGTGGGTCCGGCCCCCGAGACCGTCGCCGCGACGCCCTCGGCGCGCAGCGACTGCACGAGCTCGTACGTCGTGGGCATGACGTCCGAGCGGTAGCCCTGGTGCAGCCGGTCCTCGGTGGCGTCGAGGAGGAGATCGGGGCGGCGTGAGAGCGCCTCGACGAGGAGCGCGGAGCGTCCGGCGTTGAACGCCGCGTCGGCGTGCGGGACGCGGTCGGGCAGGACGCCGCGCGCGTGGCTCGTGGCGAGCCGGGCCGACGGCACGAGCGCGGTCAGGCACAGGTCCGGGTGGAGCTCGAGGCGGACGGCCCGGGCGCCGGCACCACCCGCACCCCACGCGACCGTCGCGCCGCCCAGGATGGCCGGCGCCGCGTTGTCGGGATGTCCTTCCAGGTTGCTCGCGAGCCGCAGCGTCGCGTCGTCGTCGAGCACGGACGGGTCCGCCACGAGAGCGCGCGCGGCCACGATCCCGGCGACCACCGCTGCCGCCGAGGAGCCCAGTCCCCGCCCGTGCGGGATCCGGTTGACGCAGGACAGGTGCAGCCCGGTCTGAGGGGCGCCCGCCACCTCGAGCGCCGCCCGCAGCGCCCGCACGACCAGGTGCGTCTCGTCCCGGGGCACGTCCGCGGCGCCCTCGCCCTCGACGTCGACCACGACCTCGTCGCTCGCGAGCGCCCGGACGTCGAGCACGTCGTAGGAGGCCAGGGCGATCCCGAGCGCGTCGAAGCCCGGCCCCAGGTTCGCGCTGGTCGCGGGTACCCGCACCTGCACGTGGTCGGCGCCGAGCTGCATCAGCCCAGCCCGAGCGCGTCGGCGATCGAGACGACGTCCGCGCCGACCCGCACCGGCTCCACGTCGGACCCGTCGGGTGTGCGCAGCGCCCACTGCGGGTCCTTGAGCCCGTGGCCGGTCACCGTGATCGTGATCCGCGCGCCCGCGGGCACGAGCCCGCGCTCGGCGCGGGCGAGGACCCCGGCGACGCCGGCGGCGGACGCCGGTTCGACGAACACCCCGACCTCGCTCGACAGGATCCGGTGCGCGGCGAGGATCTGCTCGTCCGTCACCGCCTCGATCGTCCCCCCGGACTCGTCCCGTGCGTCGAGCGCCTGCTGCCACGACGCGGGGTTGCCGATGCGGATCGCGGTCGCGATCGTCTCGGGCTCGGTGATCGGGTGCCCGGCGACGATCGGAGCGGAGCCGGCGGCCTGGAACCCCCACATCTGCGGGGTCCCCGTCGCCACCGGATCGAGACCCTCGCCCGGGTGACCCGGTGCCCCCTGGCCCGCGTACTCACGGAAACCGCGCCAGTACGCGGTGATGTTCCCGGCGTTGCCGACGGGCAGGGCGTGGATGTCGGGCGCGTCGCCGAGCGCGTCGACGATCTCGAAGGCGCCTGTCTTCTGGCCCTCGATGCGGTCCGGGTTCACGGAGTTCACGAGCTCGATCGGGTGGGTGTCGGCCAGCTTGCGGGCCGCGACGAGGCAGTCGTCGAAGTTGCCGTCCACCTGGAGCAGCCGTGCGCCGTGGGCGATCGCCTGGCTGAGCTTGCCCATCGCGATCTTGCCGTCCGGCACGAGCACGGCGCACAGCATCCCGGCACGCGTCGCGTACGCCGCGGCCGACGCGGACGTGTTGCCCGTCGACGCGCACACGACCGCCCGCGCGCCCCGACCCGCGGCGGCGGACATCGCCGTCGTCATCCCGCGGTCCTTGAAGGAACTCGTCGGGTTCATGCCCTCGACCTTCACGAAGACCTGCGCCCCCGTCCGCTCCGAGAGGGCGGGGGCCTCGACGAGCGGGGTCCCACCCTCCCCGAGCGTCACGACGCGTTCGGACACGTGCGCGGGCAGCCGGTCGGCGTACTCGCCGATCACGCCCCTCCACTGGTGGGCCCTCTGGACGGCCATGGATCAGGCTCCCTCGACTCGCAGGACGGACGTGACGGTTCGGACGGGTTCGAGCGCCGCGACGGCGTCGACCATCGCGGCCAGCGAGGCCTCGGGTGCCGCGTGGGTGGTCAGGACGAGGTGCGCGACGCCGTCCTCGGCGTCGTCGACCTCGTCCTCCTGGCGGGTGGGCTGGCGCACGGCCTCGATCGAGACACCGTGCTCGGCGAGGACCTGCGTGACCTGCGCCAGCACACCGTGCCGGTCCTCGACGTCGACCCGGACCTGGTAGCGCGTGATCGCCGCCCCGGTGGGGAGGATCGGCAGCGCGGCGTACGTGGACTCCTGAGGTCCCTTGCCCCCGAGCACACGGTGCCGGGCGGCGGAGACGACGTCGCCCAGGACCGCGGACGCGGTCGGCGCGCCCCCCGCGCCGCGACCGTAGAACATGAGCTCGCCCGCGGCGGCGGCCTCGACGAACACGGCGTTGAAGGACCCGCGCACGTTCGCCAGCGGGTGCGCCAGGGGCACGAGCGCCGGGTGGACCCGCACGGAGACGCCCGACGGCGCCCGGCCGGGTCCGTCCTCGCGCAGGTCGGCGATCGCGAGGAGCTTGATGACGTAGCCCGTGCGCGCGGCCCAGGCCACGTCCTCCGCGGTGACGGAGCGGATCCCCTCGCGCGCGACGTCGGCGATCGACACGCGCGTGTGGAACGCGAGGCTCGCGAGGATCGCCGCCTTCGCCGCGGCGTCGTAGCCCTCGACGTCGGCCGTCGGATCCGCCTCGGCGAAGCCGAGCGCCTGCGCCTCGGCGAGCGCGTCCTCGAGGCTCGCACCCGTCGTCGCCATCTGGTCGAGGACGTAGTTGGTCGTGCCGTTGAGGATCCCGAGGACCCGGCGCACGTCGTCGCCCGCGAGCGACTCGCGCACGGGGCGCACGATCGGGATGGCGCCGGCGACGGCGGCCTCGAAGTAGATGTCCACCCCGGCGCTGTCGGCGGCGCGGTAGAGCGTCGGGCCGTCCTCGGCGAGCAGCGCCTTGTTCGCCGTCACGACGGCCGCGCCGGCGGCGATCGCACGCAGCAGCAGCGCGCGCGCGGGCTCGATGCCGCCCATGACCTCGACGACGATGTCGGCGTCGTCGACGAGGGACTCGGCGTCGTCGGTGAGCAGCGCGCGGTCGATCACCGCGTCGCGCGGCGCCGTCACGTCCCGCACCGCGATCCCGACCAGCTCGAGCGGCGCGCCGGCCCGGGAGGCGAGGTCCGCGGCGTCGTGCGTGAGCAGGCGGGCGACCTGCGTCCCGACCACCCCGCAGCCGAGCAGCGCGACGCGCAGCGGACGTGGTGCGGCAGGGGTGGCGGGCACGGTCGACCTTTCCTCGATGGCGGTGGCGTCGGCGTCGACAGCCCTCGGGCGCGCTGCCCGGACGTGCAGACGCAGGGCACCGACCAGCGGTTCGACGGATCGCACGGCAAGGATACTGTCCGTGCCCGCCCACCCCGACCCGCGCCCACGGTGTGGTCACGTGTGGTCACGTGTGGTCACGTGCCGTCACGCGTGGTCACCGCGCCCCTGGACCGGCCGGACCCTCCCCGAGCTCCGCGAGCGCCTGGGCGCGCCCTTTCGCGCGTGCCCGCTCGAGCGCGGCGGCGAGGTCGTCGGCGACCGGTCCCTGCGGACCGGACCCGGACGTCGGGTCGGCGGACACCTCAGGTCCGTCGGAGCGGTGCACGCCCTCGGCGCGCGCGGCTCCCCCGGACGTCGCGCCCGCTCGCGCACGGGACCGTGCACGACGTGCCGAGAGCGCAGCGAGCGCCGCGGCGGACCTGCCGGGAGCGAGGACCGCGACCACGACGACCAGCAGGACGACCGCGAGCAGCGCCCACGGGACCGCCCAGGTCCCGGCCGTCCCGCTCGCGCTCGCGAGCGCACCGCCACCGACCCCGACCGCGGTGGCGTCGACCACGACCTCGGCCGTGGCGCGTCCCAGCGGGCGCACACCCGCGACGGTGACCTCGCGCTCGAGGCTCGACCCCGGCAGCAGCTCCGGCAGCGCGGTGGGCCCGGTCCCGCGGCGCGCCCAGCCCGCCGGGCCGGTCACCTCGCCCCGCTCGAGCGCGACGACACGCGCGTTGCCGGTGTTCGTCACCGTGTAGCGCAGCGTGGCCGTCGACGTCGCGAGCGGGTCGACGGAGCCGTGGTGCACGAGCTCGACGTCGCTCACCTCGAGCGCGGGCGCGAGCGCACCGGCGACCCGGGCGTGCACGCGCAGCGCGAGCCTGCGGTCGTAGGTGAGCGTGCTGCCCTCCTGCGCCTGGACCAGTGAGGTGACGACGCCGCCGGAGTGGTCGCCGGGTGACGCGTCGTCGGGCACCTGGAGCGTGAACGGCACCTCGACGGACTGGCCGGGCTCGAGGTCGAGCCCGGCGACGTCGAGCGTGAGCCACGAGCCGAGATCGACCGGCTCGTCCCCCGCCGGCAGCAGGTCGAGGTTCCCGCTCGTGGTCGTGAACGCGTCCGTGCCGTAGACCCCCAGGTGCAGCGGGACCGTGGAGTCGTTGGTGACCACCACCGCGTCCTGCACGCTCTGCCCGGGCTCGACGGCGTAGGCGAAGTTGGCGCGGTCCGGGTCGTCGTCGTCCGTGGCGGGCAGCATCCCCCAGGTGACGTCGCCCACGTCCCCGACGTCGGCGGCCGCGACGCGGGCGGGCACGGGCGCTGCGGCGGACGCGGACGCCGCTACGGCGGGGAGCACGAGGCCCACGGCGAGGGTGGACACGAGGGCGAGGACCGCCGCGCCCGCCCGGCGGACGCCGGCACGTCCGGGAGATCCCGGACGAACCGGTGCCACCGAGCGGGCGCGGGAGGTGGAGTCGGGCACGATGCGTCCTGTCAGCCGATCGCGGTGAGCGTGAGCACACCCGTGTAGTCGCCGGCCGGGGTGTCGAGCGGGAGCTCCAGCGCGAGCCCGGCGTCGACGGTCGCGCTCCCCTTGGCGTGCCCGGCCGGTGCGGACGCGAGCGTGGCCGAGGCCGACAACCCGCCGGAGACACCCGGGACGACCGCGAGACCGGCGACGGCGTCGACGGTGTTCTCCCCCGTCAGCGCCGGCTCCCAGCCGAGCAGGCTGCCGGAGAAGGACCGGTCGCCCGCGACGAAGTCCGTGACGGACCCGTTGATGCTCCACGCGGGGCTGCCCGTGCGCGTGTCCTCGACCGTCACGGGCCGGAGCGCGCCGGACGCGACGAACGCGTCGTCGGTCGCGGTCGCCGTGCCGAGGCTGACCGCGCCGGCACCGCCGCCGACGGTCCACGTGAACGCGCCGTCGGGCTCCGGCTCGGGGTCGACCTCGTCCTCGGGGACCGTGACGTCGATGGGGACGTCGCCGTCGCCCGCGAAGGACACGGGCACCGCGAGCTCCTGCGCGGCGTTCGCGGCCGCGCCGCCCGCGGCATAGGTGTAGACGCCGTAGCCGCCGGCGACCTCGTCGTTCTCGGCGACCGTCAGCTCGGCCGTGAACGACCCGTCCGCGGCCAGCGGCACGAGCGCCGCCCGCTGCTGCGGATAGTCCGTGCCGACCTGGGTGAAGGAGGGCTCCGGGAGCGCCCACCTCTGGGCGATGACCTTGCGGGCCGACGACGCGGCACCCTCGGACGGGCGCCAGTCGTCGGCGAACCGGCCGAACACGACGTAGACGCCCGTGGGCTGCCCGGAGGCCACCGGCGGGCGGCCCGCGGAGTTGACGTTCGCCGCCGGGTCGAAGCCGGACCCGGTGACCGTGACGGTCTCGCCCACGGCGAGGCCCTGGGTCTTCGAGACGGTGATCGTCGGGTCGCCGACCTCGACCGGGGCGCTCTCCAGCGCTGCGGTGAGCGTCAGGTCGTCGAGCGGGTCGCCCGCCGCGTAGAGCGGCAGCGCCTGCGAGCCCGCCTCGGTGAGGGTGAGGCCCGTCGCGCTGACCGTGACCGAGTCCTCGCCCAGCTCGACGTCGGCGGACGACGTCGTCGCGATCGTCACGCCCTCGCCGCCGTACGTGCCCTCCTCCCAGCTGCCGAACGAGCCGGTGACGACCGCCTCGACGTCGGCGACCACGGACGTGGTGCCGCCGGAGACCTCGAGACCGACGTTCTCGATGCTGATCTCGAAGTAGTGGGACGGGAAGTGGTACTCGAACCCGCCGTCGGACCGGATGCTCAGCTCGTCCGCCGACTCGACGGTCCCCCCGGAGACCGGCAGCAGGTACGGCAGGGTCTCGTTCGGGGTCGAGGTGTTGGTCGCGCTCGCCGGCGTGCCGTCGAGGTCGAACTCCGCGGGCGCGACGAGCGTGATCCGCTGGCCGGTCGGGACAGCACCGATCGGCGGCAGCGCCGCGGTCTGGTTGCCGACGTAGGAGCGGAAGCTCTGCTTGAAGCCCCAGCCCAGCGCACCGTCCTCGACGCCGTCGGCGGCGGCGACGTCCTGGGCGGCGGTCGCCGCGGGCGCGGTCGCGACGAGCGTCGCTGCCAGGCCGAGGGCGGCGACGCCGACCCCCGCGACCAGGCGGCGCGAGGCTCGCGTCCGATGTCCGTGCATGTGCATGATGTCCTCTCGTGCCGGTCGACCCGGCGTCTGCTCCGTGGAACGGGGTGCCGCACGCGGTGCGTGCGGTGTGCCGGACGTGCCGGCGCGACCGACCTGCCGTCGGGATCCGGGCGGGAACTCGACCCGGCGGCAGGCTCGGTGGTCTAGGTGCGGAAGGGCAGCACGAGCCATCCCTTCCGGAAGCCGTGGACCGCGCCCGCGGCGGCGAGCAGCAGCCCCGTGCCCCAGATCGCGAGCCGCTGGACGGGTCCGGACGGGACCGTCGCGCCGGTGGGCACCAGGCCCTGCCCGCCCCCGACCGTCGACGCCGCGACCGCCGGGTAGAACGGCGGCTCGGTCGTGTCGAGCGGCGATCTCGCCGCCCCCGGTGCGTCGTGCACCCTGCCGGGAGCCGCGGTGGGCGCCGCGGTGCCGTTCGCGGTCCCGGGCGTGAGGGAGGCCGGTGGCCGGACCGCTGTCGCCGTCGGACCGGGCGGTCCGGCGTCGGGCACCAGGTCCGGATCGCGCACGACCGGGTCCGCCGCGTCGAAGCTCACGGCGAGCGGCGCGGCGACCTTCGCGCTGTCGCGCGCACCGCCCGACGAGTACCAGTAGGCCGCCTGCCCGGTCGACTGCTGGAAGTCGACGAAGTCCTGCGGGAACGAGCCCCAGTGCGCCGCGTTGCTCGCGGTGCGCGGGACCTGCGGGACACCGCCCGCCGGAACTCCGACCGCGACGCCCCGATACGTGGGCACGGACTCGAAGCCCTTGTCCCCGTCGAGGGAGACGCGGGGCAGCGTGGCGAGCGTGACCACCTTCTCGCGCAGCGCCACCCACTGGGACGCGTCGTCGCGCGAGGCGCCGAAGCCGCCGGCGGTGGCGGTGAGCGTCCCGGTGCCGCCCGGTGCGACGCGCAGGACGGGGTCGCTCGCCCACCAGTACGTCATCCCGCCGTAGAACACGACGGTGAAGGTCCCCTTCCAGCGGATCTCCGCCGTCCCCGCCGCGGGGTCGACCGTGCCCGTGCCCGCGTCGAGCACGACCTCCGTTCCGGTCGACAGGTTGTTGCCGATCGACACGGTCCGGCCGTCCGCGGCCCGGCACCGCGTCCCGAACGTCGCGAGGGCGGACGACCCGTCCGCGCGCGGACGCTCGACCCGCACGTTCCCCTCCTTCGCGCGGTAGTAGCCGTCCGCCGCCTCCCAGACGTCGGAGCCCCCCGTGTCGCCGTCGGTCCCGGGCACGCCCGCCATGAGGAAGTTGCAGCCGCCGAAGTAGGCGGCGGCGCCGGACTCGTGGTTGAGCGTCCAGCGCAGCTCGGCGTCCCGCACGGCGAGCTCGCCGGGCGCGTCGACGCCCGTCCCCGCGCCCGGTACCGTCACGGTCACCGGGATGGAGGACGTTCCCGCCCCGGGCCCGCCCAGGCCGTCGTCCGCCGCGACGGCGACGCCGCCGAGTCCCGCCGTCAGCGTCAGGCACGCCAGGACGCACGCGGCGAGGCAGGTGGCGAGCTGCCGGTTCATCGGAGCACCCCGTCCTCGTGCGCGCCCACGAGGTGGCGCGGCACGTCCGGCGCGACCGGCGGGAGCGACTGCGTGGCTGCGCCGTCCGGTGC
This sequence comes from Cellulosimicrobium arenosum, assembly GCF_014837295.1. Lineage (GTDB taxonomy): Bacteria > Actinomycetota > Actinomycetes > Actinomycetales > Cellulomonadaceae > Cellulosimicrobium > Cellulosimicrobium arenosum. The sequence continues at coordinate 19,956 of NZ_JACYHB010000012.1, read as the reverse complement.
GGGCGGCGACTGCGTGGGCGTCCCGTCCGAGCGTGCGTCGCGACGTCGGCGTCGTGCGGTGACGAACGACGACACGACGACGAGGAGCAGCACCAGACCGGCGACGAGGACGGCGATCTCGGCCGGCGAGTACCCGTCGTCCGCGCCGGGAGCGGCGGCCGGCGCCGCCTCGGACGCGCTCACCGCCGCGGGGTCGCGGCGGACCGTGAGCTCCACCTCGGGCGCGCTCCCGGAGGACGCACCCGTCAGGCGCAGCACGTGCGTGCCGACGCGCAGGTCGTCGGGAAGCTCGATGATGCCGGCGACCTCGCCATGGGTACCGGCGTTGAGCGGCCCGACGGCGAGCACACCGTCGTCCACCAGCGCGACGACCTGCTCCCCGGGTTCGAAGCCCTGGCCGGCGAAGCTCAGGGCGTGCCCGGCGACAGCGGTCGCCCGGTCGATCCCGACGGTCGCCGTCTCGGGACGGTCCGCCTCGTCGGTCCCGGCCGGCTCGCGCGCGCCGGAGGAGGCCGCGGCCGGCGTCTCGTCGGGCGGGTCGCCCGCGTCCGGTGCCTGCTCGACGGCACCCGACCCGGCGTCGACGAACGACACCGGCGTGAAGGACTCGTTCGTCGCGTTGCGCACGCCGTGCGCGCCGACGGTGATGACCCCGCACTGCACCTCGCGGCAGTCGACCGTGGTCACGGCGCCGCCGCGGTCCTGGGCGTCGAACGTCGGACCCGGGACCACGATCGACGTCGACCAGGTGCCGTCCGCCGCGACCACGCCGCCGTTGGCCGACGACTCGGTGTCCGAGCCCGGGAACGCGACGAAGCGCTGATACCCGTGGTTGTCCGCGGACTCCGAGTCCGGCACGTAGCGGTAGTCGGCCCCGACGGTGCCGCCCTGGCTGGGCGCCCACGAGCCGCCCGGGTCCGCGACCCAGCCGAAGAACACGTAGATCCCGCCGAAACCGCCCTGCACCGACTGGAAGCCGCTGCCCGTGACCCGCAGCGTCGTGCTCGAGGTCGTGCTCGCCTCGGCGCGGCCGGAGTCGTTCGCGACGCTCACGCGGGCTGCGGCGTACGCAGCAGGAGCTGCCCAGCCGATGCCCGCGAGCGCGGCCAGCAGCACGACGAGCAGGCCGGCGAGCACGGCCCGGGCAGGCGGTGCGGGCGGCGTCGCAGGGCGCACGGCGCGGTTCATCGGACATCCTCCAGGACGGGGCGGCGGGGCTGACGGCGCGGAAGGACGAGCAGCTCGCCCGTGAGCGGGTGGGGCAGGACGTCGACCGGATGGCGGTAGACGCGCCCCAGGACCTCGGGGTCGAGCACGTCGGCGGGCGCGCCGACCCCGGCGATCCGACCGCCGTCGAGGATCGCGACGCGATCGGCGTACGCGGCGGCGAGGGACAGGTCGTGGAGCACGACGACGACGGCGTCCCCCGCCCGAGCCCGCTCGCGTGCCTGGGCGAGCAGGTGCTCCTGGTGCCTGACGTCGAGCGCTGCCGTCGGCTCGTCGAGCAGGAGCAGCACCGGCTCCTGCGCGAGGACGCGCGCGAACGCCGTCCGTGCCTTCTCCCCGCCCGACAGGGTCGGCACGCGCCGCGCGGCGAGGTCCAGCACGTCGGCGGTCACGAGCGCGCGCGCGACGACGGCGTCGTCGTCGTCCTCGCGCGCCGTCCCGCGCCACGGGGCGCGTCCCATGCGCACGACGTCGACCACCCGGAACGGGAAGGACACGCGCGTCTCCTGGAGCAGCACCGCCCGTCGACGTGCGAGCTCGGCGACACCCGTCGCCGCGAGCTCCACGCCGCCCCACGTGACGCTGCCCGACGACGGCACGCGGTCCCCCGCCAGCACGCCCAGCAGCGTCGACTTGCCGGCACCGTTCGGCCCGACGAGGGCGAGCACCTCGCCGGCGCGCACGTCGAGGTCGACGTCGTCGACGAGCGTCGCGGCCTCGATCGTCACGCTCACCCCGCGCACGCTCAGGAGGACGCTCATGCCCACCCTCCCGCGGTACGCCGGGTGCGCCGGATGAGCCAGAAGAAGAAGGGGCCGCCCACGAGCGCCGTGAGCATGCCGATCGGCAGGTCCGCGTACGGCACCGCGGTGCGCGCGACGAGGTCGGCTGCGAGGAGCAGCACGGCGCCGCCGAGCGCGCTCGCGGGCACGAGCACCCGGTGGCCGGGACCGACGGCCATGCGGACCACGTGCGGCACGACCAGCCCGACGAACGCGATGATGCCGCAGAACGCGACCGCACCCGCGGTGAGCAGCGCGACGACCACGATGGCCACGATCCGCAGCCGCTCGACGTCGACGCCCAGGTGACGTGCCGTGCGCTCCCCGAGCGACAGCAGGTCGAGGCGCCGCGCGAGGGCGGTCGAGGCGACGACGCCGACGAGCACGACCGGTGCCACGACCGCGACGTAGGGCCAGCGGGTCCCGTTGAGCGAACCGAGCTGCCAGAAGACGATCTGCTCGCGCGTCTGCGTGTCGCCGAGGAACGTCAGCAGGGCGAGCCCGGCGCCGCAGACGGCGTTGACGGCGACGCCCGTCAGCACGAGGGTCACGACCTCCGTGCGCCCCTCGGACCGCGCGAGCACGTAGACGAGCAGCGTCGTGACGAGCCCGCCGACGAACGCCGCGGTCGCGGTGGTCCACGGGCCGAGCGTGGTGAGCCCGAAGACGATCGTCGCCGACGCGGCGACGGCCGCTCCGGACGAGACCCCCACGACGCCCGGGTCCGCGAGCGGGTTGCCGAAGACCCCCTGCATGACCGCGCCCGCGGTCGCGAGGGCTGCGCCGACGAGCGCGGCCAGCGCGATGCGGGGGAACCGGATCGTCCACAGCGCGGCGTCGCCGTTCGGGTGGGCGGGCATCGGTCCCACGTCGAGGCCGAGGCGGTGCAGGAGCGAGCCGACGACCTCGCCCGGCGGGACGTGCAGCTGACCGGCGCCGGCGGAGACGACGACGAGTACGACCAGCAGCGCGGCCAGGACGACGAAGAGAGCGGTGGCGCGAGCGGGCCGGGCCGGCGGGAGCGCCGTCGGGCCGTCCGTCGCGCGGACGGCGGCCAGCGCGGCTGCGTCCGCAGACGACTCCCGGGATGCCGGAGCGCCCGTCGTCGGCGCGCTCACGGGGTCGCCTCCGGCGCGTAGACCGCGCCCGCCAGCGCGTCGAGGACACGGGCCGTGTCCGGACCGTAGGACAGGATCGACGAGTCCGCCATGTCCACGACGCGCCGGTGCTCACCCGCGGGCGTCTGCGCGAGGGCCGGGAGCTGCTCGAGCAACCCGTCGACGCCGCCGACCGACTCGAGGCCCTTCGTCATGACGAGGACGAGGTCGGGCTGTGCGGCGACGAGACCCTCGTCGTTGACGGGCCGCATCCCGTCCCAGCCGATCTCGGTCGCCACGTCGACCCCGCCGAGGGACGTGATGAGCGAGTCCGCACCGGAGCCCGAGCCGAACATGTAGTAGACGCCCGCCTGTCCACGCACGTAGAGGAAGACCATGCGCAGGCGTCCCTCCTCGTCCGCGGGCACGATCTCGTCGATCTGCGCCCGGGTGGCGGCGATCTCGCCCTCGACGCGCTCGGCGAGCTCCGTCCCCTGCGCGCTGACGCCGAGCGCGTCGGCGACCTGCTGCACCAGCGGTCCGACGGTCTCCAGGCTGCGGTGGGAGTCGACGACGACGACGGGGATCCCCGCGTCGCGCATCTGCAGCACGACGTCCCAGGGACCGAGGGTCGTGTCGGTGATGATGACGGTCGGGGCGAGCTCGAGGATCGCCTCGGCACTGAGCTCGTGCCCGTTCGCGGTGACGAGCGGCTCGTCCGCGATCTCGGCGAAGGTCGACGACGTGTCCCGCCCGACGACCTGGTCCCCGAGACCGAGCTCGAACGCGATGCGCGACGTCGTGCCGTAGAGGTCGAGCGCGAGGATCCGGCTCGTGTCGGTGACGGTGACCTCGGTCCCCTGTGCGTCGGTGAGGGTCACCGGGAGGTCGGGCTGCGCGTCGGTGGTCACGGGCTCGATCGGCTCCGCCGCGAGCACGGCGGTCGACTCGCCGACCCAGGATCTCGGGTCGTCGACCGGCTCGAGCTCGGACAGCGGCCGTGACGGCGCCACCGCCGCGGCCTCGGACGTACCGGCACCGACGCTTCCGCACCCGGCCAGGAGCGCGGCGAGCACCACCGGCAGCCCGAGCACGGCGAGGACGCGGGAGCGCAGACGGGGAGCACGACTGCGGGACGGCGTGGCGACACGCCCACGCGGCGCGAGAGGTCGGCTGGTGACGGCCATGGCGGTGCGGCAACTCCTCGATGGGCGCCCGGACGAGCGCGACGACCTCGTCTCCGAGGCGAGCGTTGCCTAACCTAATTTAGGAGAGCCTTTCCTAGCAAGAGCTGGATGACGGGTTGACAGAGATCACACCCGCCGGGGTTCGCGGGACCCGATCAGCCCAGGTCGAGCGCGAGGAGGTCGTCCACCGACTCCCGTCGCACGAGGACCCGGCTCGCGCCACCTGCGACGGCGACGACGGGCGGGCGTGCGATCAGGTTGTAGTTCGACGCCATCGAGCGGCCGTACGCCCCGGTCGCGGGCACCGCGAGCAGGTCGCCTGCGCGCACGTCGCCCGGCAGCAGGACCTCGTGGACCACGATGTCGCCGCTCTCGCAGTGCTTGCCCACCACGCGGGCGAGCACCGGCTCCGCGGCCGAGGACCTGCCGACGAGCTCCGCGTGGTACCTCGCGCCGTACAGCGCGGGGCGGATGTTGTCGCTCATGCCGCCGTCGACCGAGACGTACGTGCGCACGCGTCCGTCCTCGAGCGTGACGGGCTTGACCGTGCCGACCGTGTAGAGCGTCATCCCGGCCGGACCGACGATCGCCCGACCCGGTTCGATCGAGAAGCGCGGGAGCGGGGTGCCGAGGTCACGCGCGACCGCGGCGACCGCCTGCGCGACGTCGTGCGCCACGCGGTCCGGGTCGAGCGTCTCGTCGCTCGGCAGGTACGCGATGCCGTAGCCGCCGCCGATGTCGACCTCGTCCACGAGCGACCCCGTGCGCGCGGCCAGCGCGGCCCGCAGCTCCAGGACGGCTCGTGCCGCAGCCTCGAAGCCGCTCGCGTCGAGGATCTGCGAGCCGATGTGCGAGTGGATGCCCAGCAGGTGCAGCTCGGGGCGCCGGACGACGTCGAGCAGCGCGACCGTCGCGGGCGAGTCCTGGCCCGCCGGCGCGACGATCGACAGGCCGAACTTCTGGTCCTCGTGCGCGGTCGAGATGTACTCGTGGCCCCCGGCGTGCACGCCGGTCGTGACCCGGACCATGACGGGCGCGACGACGCCGCGGGCGCGCGCGGCAGCGGCGACCCGGTCGACCTCGACGAGCGAGTCGACGATGATCCGCCCGACCCCGGACCGGAGCGCCTGGTCGATCTCCGCGTCCGACTTGTTGTTGCCGTGCAGGCCGATCTCTGCGCCCGGGACACCCGCGCGCAGGGCGAGGGCGAGCTCTCCCCCGCTCGCGGTGTCGACGCGCAGGCCCTCCTCGCGCGCCCAGCGCGCGACCGCGACCGTGAGCAGCGCCTTGCCGGCGTAGTACACGTCGACGTCGGTGCCCACCGTACGGAAGGCCGTCTCGAACGCCGTGCGGTACGCGCGCGCACGGGACCGGAAGTCGGCCTCGTCGAGCACGTACGCCGGCGTACCGTGCTCGGCCGCGACGTCGCGCACGTCCGTCCCGGCGACCTCGACGACGCCGTCGTCGCGACGGCGCACACCGCGCGACCACGGCTCGCCCGGGTACACCGCCTCCCCCGCACCGGGCACCTCGTCGGTCACATCCGCTCCGGGGCGGAGACACCGAGCAGCCCGAGCCCGTTCGCGAGGACCTGGCGGACCGCGTCGTTCAGCCAGAGGCGGGTGCGGTGCGTGTCGGTGACGTCCTCGTCCGGGTACGGCAGGACGCGGCGGTCCTTCTGCTGGTACCAGGAGTGATAGTCGCCCGCGAGCGCCTCGAGGTAGCGGGCGACGCGGTGCGGCTCGCGCAGCTCCGCGGCCTGGGCCACGATGCGCGGGAACTCGGTGAGCCTGCCGATGAGCGCGGCCTCGGTCGCGTGGTCGAGCAGGGCGGGATCGAAGCCGTCCGCCCGGGCGACGTCGCGGTCTGCGGCGTTGCGGTCCACGGCGCACGTCCGCGAGTGGGCGTACTGCACGTAGTAGACCGGGTTCTCGTTGGTCGCCCGGGTGAGCAGGTCGAGGTCGAGGTCGATGCTCGAGTCCACGGACGAGCGCGCGAGCGAGTAGCGCGCGGCGTCGACGCCGACGGCGTCGACGAGGTCCTCGAGCGTGACCACGGTCCCCGCCCGCTTGGACATGCGGACCGGCACGCCGTCCTTGACCAGGTTCACCAGCTGGCCGATGAGGATCTGGAGGTTCTCGCCCGGGGTGTCGCCGAACGCGGCGCACACCGCCATCATGCGGCCCACGTACCCGTGGTGGTCCGCGCCGAGCATGATGATGACCTCGTCGAACCCGCGCTCGCGCTTGTCGAGGTAGTAGGCGATGTCGCCGGCGATGTAGGCCGCCTCGCCGTCCGACTTGATGACGACGCGGTCCTTGTCGTCGCCGAAGTCGGACGTGCGCAGCCACGACGCGCCGTCCCGCTCGAACATCCTTCCCGCGTCGCGCAAGCGCCCGACGGCGCGGTCGACCGCACCCGACTCGTGCAGCGAGTCCTCGTGGAAGTACACGTCGAAGTCGACGCCGAAGTCGTGCAGCGCGGTCCTGATCTCGGAGAACATCCGGTCGACGCCACGCGAGCGGAACACCTCCTGCGCGTCGGCGTCCGGCAGCGTGCGCGGGTCCGGCTCTCCCGCGGCGACCGCGTCGGCGATCACGGCGTCGGCGATCTCCGAGACGTACTCGCCGCCGTACCCGTCCTCGGGCGCCTCGAGGCCGCGAGCGCGCGCGAGGAGCGAGCGGGCGAACCGGTCGATCTGTGCGCCGTGATCGTTGAAGTAGTACTCGCGGGTCACGTCGGCGCCGCTCGCCTCGAGCACGCGCGCGAGCGAGTCCCCCACGGCCGCCCAGCGCACGCCACCGATGTGGATCGGGCCGGTCGGGTTCGCGGAGACGAACTCGAGGTTGACGCGCTTGCCGGACTCCGACTCCCCGCGCCCGTAGGCCGGGCCCGCCTCGACGACCGTGCGCGCGAGCTCGCCCGCCGCGGCGGCGTCGAGCGTGATGTTGAGGAAGCCCGGCCCTGCGACGTCGACCGACCTGATCCCCGACGTCGACGCGAGACGTGCGGCGAGGTCCTCCGCGATCGCGCGCGGCGTCGTGCCCGCCTTCTTGGCGAGCTGCAGCGCCACGTTCGTCGCCCAGTCGCCGTGCTCGCGCTGTCGGGGTCGCTCGACGTGGACGGAGGCCGGGACGGCGTCCGCGGGGAGGGCGAGGGTGCCGTCGGCGACGGCGGCGGCCAGGGCAGCGCTCAGCGCTTCGGAGAGCTCGTCGGGGGTCACGGGTCGATCCTACCGAGGCGGGACCGACCCCCGTCGCGCCGACGCCCGACCATCCCCGGCGTGCTGGTAGTCTCGTGCATCGCGCCGACCGGTCGTCACGACCGGCGCCGCGCGCCCTCGTAGCTCAGTGGATAGAGCGTCTGCCTCCGGAGCAGAAGGTCGTAGGTTCGAATCCTATCGAGGGCACCTTCTTGTGCGGTGTCTCCCCTGGGGAGAGCGTTCTGCCGGGAGCAGAACACCGAGCGGTCGACCGGTTCGCCGACCTACCATCCAGCATGGCCGAGAACATTGCCCCGCCTGCTCCCCGGCCCGACGGACTGCGGCCCGCGCCGGACCGGGACCGCGCGGCGGCGCGACGAGAACGTGGTCCGCTGTGGCGACACGTCCTCGGCGACCAGCTGCGGGCCCTGCGCCACGCGCGGGCCGAGACCCTGTCCGAGACCGCGGGCCGGGCCGGGGTCTCGCCGCAGTACCTCTCCGAGATGGAACGGGGGACCAAGGAGCCGTCCAGCGAGATGATCGCAGCGGTCGCCGGTGCGCTGGACGTCACGCTGGTCGATCTCACGCTCGGCGTCGCCCAGAGCCTGCAGCCCTCGCACGTCGACGGCGCGCGAGCCGCGACCTGCCGCAGCGCCTACGCCCTGGCCGCATAGGCCCGGCTGGCCGCTCAGGTCCGTACGGCTTCCCGCTCCTCGAGCACGTGGTCGAGGAGGCCGTACTCCCGTGCCGCCGCGGCGGTGAATACCCGGTCGTGGTCCGTGTCGGCGCGGAGCCGCTCGACGGTCCGACCCGTGTGCCGCGAGAGGATCCCTTCCATGTCCGCGCGGACGCGGACGACCTCGTCGGCCTGCAGGATGAGGTCCGGGACGGTCCCACGACCCTGTGCGGCCGGCTGGTGCAGGACCACCCGGGTGTGCGGGAGCGCGGCCCTCTTGCCCGCCGCGCCGGCCGCGAGGAGCACGGCACCGACCGCGACGGCCTGCCCGACGCAGGTCGTCGCCACCTGCGGTCGGATGTAGCGGATGGTGTCGTAGACGGCGAGCATCGCGCTCGGGTCCCCGCCCTCGCAGTTGATGTACAGCTGCACGTCCCGCTCGGGGTCGTCCGACTCCAGGTGGAGGAGCTGGGCGACGAGGGAGTTGGCGACGCCGGCGTCGATTCCGGTGCCGAGGTAGATGATGCGCTCCGTGAGCAGCTGCGAGTAGACGTCCATGACCCGCTCACCGCGCGGGTGCTGCACGATGACGCTCGGGATCGTGTAGGTGCTCATGCGATCGCCCGCCCGGCGGTCGCGCTGAGACTGACCTGGCGGCGTCGGCGCGGAGCGATGTCGTCGAACGACCGCACGATCGAGTCGACGAAGCCGTACTCCAGCGCCTCCTGAGCCGTGTACCAGCGATCGTGCAAGGAGTCCTCGTGGATGCGCTCGACGGGCTGCCCCGTGTCCTGGGCGACCAGACCGAGCACCGTGTCCCGGGTGTGGCGCAGGTCGCCCGCCTGCAGCTCGATGTCGACCGCGGTCCCGCCGATCCCGGCCGAACCCTGGTGCATCAGCACGCGCGAGTGCGGCAGCGCACGGCGCTTGCCCCGGGTGCCGGACGACAGCAGGAACTGACCCGCGCTGTAGGCGATCCCGAGCACGAGGGTGGAGACGTCGCACGGGACGATCCGGACGACGTCGCGGATCGCCAGCATGGCCGGTACCGAGCCACCCGGGGAGTGGATCCACAGCGACACGTCGGCAGCAGGGTCCTCGGCGGCGAGCGCGATCAGGTGGGTCGCCAGCAGCATCCCGTTGTCGTCGTCGAGGGGACCGTCGAGGACGAGGACGCGCTGCTCGTACAGCTCGCGTCGTACTCGTTCGGAGAACAGCTGTGGACTCGGGTGCTCGCTCATGCCCACCACCGTGCCCGGCCGCAGCGCCGTCCGGGGCCGGATCTGCCGAGGGCAGATCTGCTGTCGGCAGCGGCGCGCTCCGGCCCCCGCCGGACGGCCCGACCGCTACCGTGGCAGGCATGACTGACGGCGGGTACGGGGACTTCGAGTTCGAGCGCCGCTTCCTCGTGCGGTCGGTACCGCCCGACCTGCGCGACGCACCGACCCTCATCGTCCAGAGCTACTACCTCGCGGACGAGGGGTACGCCCTGCGGCTGCGCGCCAAGGCCCCGGAGGTCGACGCACCGATGGCGCCCTCCACCGACGCTCTCGACACGCTCGCGGAGCACGCCGACGCCGTCGACCTGTGCACCCTGACCGTCAAGGGGCCGACGGCCGGCGGGACGCGCTACGAGGCCGAGCGCGAGATCGACCCGGCGGTCGGTCTCCAGATGATCCGACGCGGCGGCGCTCTCATCGTCAAGACGCGTTACTCCGCGTGGCTGGGGGACGACGGCTGGGTGATCGACGTCTTCGGCGGGGCCAACCACCCGCTCGTGATCGCCGAGTGCGAGCGTACGGGACCCGTGACGGACCTGCGGATCCCCGCCTTCTGCCTCACCGAGCTGACCGACGACGCGAGGTTCTCCAACGACGCCCTGGCCGGGCGCCCGTTCGGCGGGTGGCGCACGGCGTTCGACGCCGAGCTCGAGTCGACCGGGCCCCACTTCGCCCAGGACTTCGGCCGCAACCAGCGGCTGTGACGGGGATCAGGCCCCGTCCATCTCCTCGACGCCCTGGGTGTACTCGAAGTGCCAGGGCTCGTAGGCGCCGACACCGCCGCGCTTGGCCCACGCCGGGTTGTCCCAGCCGTACACCGGGCCGTTCAGGTTGATCCAGTCGTACACCTCGCGAGAACCCGTCTCCTTCGAGCACAGGTCGATCGCGAGGCCCCACCCGTGCATCGACGTGCCCGGCCGGGCGGCGAACGCGCCGCGCGTGCCCTTGAGCGAGACCTGGGTGTCCAGCGAGCGGTAGGACGACACGAGGCACAGGTCGCGGCCGAAGTTCGCCCGGAACGCCTCGTTGAGCGCCGAGAGCGCGACAGCCGCGTCGGGCCGCAGGTAGGAGTCCGGCTGCCACAGTGCGCACAGACCGTGCGGGTCCAGCTGGCCGTTCGAGCCGGTGGGCCGCACCTCGGGGTCGCAGCCGGGCAACGGCTCGCGCAGCGACGACCGGGAGGCGGCGGCACTGCGGCCCGCGACCCGCGGCGCCGCGGCGACCGCCTCCGAGACCGCGGGGACGGTGGAGGGAGCGGTGGCCAGGTCGAGCGCGCTCGGTCCTTCCGGGCCCGTCTCGGGCTCGTACGGTGAGGGGACACCACCGTCCAGGCCGGCCGCGGAGAGCGGCATCGCGATCGTGGCGACGGCGAGGGTGCCGAGGACGGCCATCCGCGGTGCCCAGCGGTGCTGGCGGGGCACGTCCACCGCCCGGCGTCGGGGGCGTCGAGGACCGGCCTCGGCCTCGCGGCGTGCCCGGCGGGACTCGAACGCGGGGGAACCTGGATCCTGCGGCTCCACTGCCACCCGCCTCTCACGCCGTCGAAGGAATCACTCCGGCAAACCGGATCAATCACGGAACAGTAACGAAGTGTCCCGGGGATGCCAAGTCTCCTGGTCACCGCCATGGGAACGCGCCCACGCCGTCCGCGCGCGGACGCTCAGTGCTGCGGTCGCTGCATCGCGTCGCGCACCTCACCGACGAGCTCCTCGAGGATGTCCTCCAGGAACACCACGCCCAGCGCGGCGACCTGGGCCGCTCCGTCGACACGGGCCAGGTGGGCACCGGACCGCTGCATGGCCCGGAGCACGTCCTCCACCTCGTCCCCCGGCACCGCCGTCGCGAGCGCGCGCACCCGCCAGGCGGGGATCGCACGGTGCCGGGTGGACTCGTCCGCGTACAGGACGTCCTTGACGTGGAGGTACCCCACGAGGTCGCCCGTGCGGTCGAGCATCGGGAACCGGGAGAAGCCGGTCTTGGCGACGAGCCGCTCGACGTCGTCCGGCGTGCAGCCCTCGGTCACGGTCACGAGCCCACCGACCCCGACCATGACGTCGGCGGCCGTGCGCTCCGAGAACTCGATCGCCCCCGACAGCAGGCCCTGCTCGTCGCGGAGCACGCCCTCGGCCTGCGAGTGCTCGACGATCGACTGGACCTCCTGGGCGGTGAACGCCGACGCGACCTCGTCCTTCGGTTCCACCCCCGACCAGCGCACGACGTGGTTGGCCACCCAGTTCAGCGCGCCGATGATCGGTCGCAGCACCCGACCGAGCCACACGAGCGGGGGCCCGAACCACAGGACGGCCGCCTCCGGGCCGGACACGGCAAGGTTCTTCGGCACCATCTCGCCCAGGACCACGTGCAGGTAGACCACCACCGCCAGGGCGACGACGAAGGCGATCGGGTGCGCGAGCGAGGTGCTGACGCCCAGCGCGTGCAGAGGCGCCTCGACGAGGTGCGCGAGCGCGGGCTCGGCCACGATCCCCAGACCGGTGGAGCACACCGTCACGCCCAGCTGCGCGCACGCGAGCATGAGGGACACGTGCTCCATCGCCCACAGCACGGTGCGTGCGCGCCGGTTGCCCTGCGCGGCGAGCGGCTCGATCGCGGAGCGGCGCGAGGAGATCACCGCGAACTCGGCGCCCACGAAGAACGCGTTGCCGGCCAGCAGCACGAGGCCGACGAGCAGGGCCGTGGTCGAGCTCATGCGGAGACCTCCTGGACGCGCAGGCGCTCGACGCGACGCCCGTCCATCACCTCGACGCGGACCACGACCCGCGAGCTCTCCTCCCCGACGACCACCTGGTCACCGACCTCCGGCACCCTGCCGAGCACGGACATCACGAGGCCGCCGAGCGTCTCGTACGCGGCGTCCTCGGGAGCCGCGAGGCCCGTGACCTCCTTGAGCTCGTCCGGGCGCATGACGCCGGGGACCAGCCACGAGCCCGCCTCCGCGCGGGTCGCGCCGGCACGCCGCGAGTCGTGCTCGTCGGCGACGTCGCCCACGAGCTCCTCCACGACGTCCTCGAGCGTGACCACGCCGGACGTCCCGCCGTACTCGTCCACGACGACGGCCATCTGCATCCCGAGCCCGCGCAGCTCCACCAGCAGCGGGCCGAGGCGCACGGTCTCGGGGACACGCGGCACGTCGTCCATGAGCGCGGCGGCCGGCACGTCGGCGCGGCGCTCGTACGGGACCGCGACCGCGCGGCGCAGGTGCACGAGCCCGACGACGTCGTCCCGGTCCTCCCCGATCACGGGGAACCGCGAGTGGCCCGTGCGACGCGCGGCGTCCATCACGTCGTCCGCCGACGCGTCCCGCTCGAGGACGACCATCCGCATGCGGTCGGTCATGACGTCGACCGCGCTGAGCGCATCGAGCTCGATCGAGTTGGTCAGGAGCGTCGCGACGGAGACGTCCAGCGTGCCCTCCTCGGCGGAGCGCCGGACCAGCGCCGCGAGCTCCGGTGCGGACCGCGCCCCGGAGAGCTCCTCCCGCGGCTCGACCCCCAGCCGGCGCAGCAGCGCGTTCGCCGAGCCGTTCAGGACGGCGATGAGCGGGCGGAACGCCTTGGTGAACTGCCGTTGGACGGGCACGACCTGGCGCGCCGTCGCGTACGGGGCGCTGAGCGCGAAGTTCTTCGGGATCAGCTCACCGAACAGCATCGAGAAGGCGTTGACCAGGACGAGCGCGAGGACGACCGCGAGCACCGCGGCGACGGCCTCGCTCAGCGTCGTGCCCGAGAGCCCGGCGCCGAGGAGCGACGCGAGCGCCGGCTGCGCGGTGTAGCCGAGGAGGATCGTGGTGATCGTGATGCCGACCTGGGCGGACGAGAGCTCGGTCGACAGGTGCTTGAGGCCGGCGCGCACGCTGCGTTCGCGGCGGTCGCCGGGCCCCGGTCCGTCGCCCTCGTCGTGGTCGTCACCGGCTCCGATGACGGCGGGGTCGAGGGTGACGAGAGAGAACTCCCCGGCCACGAAGACGGCTGTGCCTGCGGTCAGGAGCACCCCGAGCGCGACCATGAACCAGTCGCCTACCACGAGGTGCTCCACCGATATCGAGAGGTGCTCTTCATCGTGCGACGATGCTAGCGCCGCACGACGCGCCGCAGCACCACGGCGCACCCGCGGTGGACGCATATCCGGACGCTCGGGGCCCTCGTGTGCCACGCTGTCCCTATGGCTGCCAGCGCAAACCCTTCCGGTGCGGGTGTCGGGCCCACTGCGGGGCCACGGCCCGTGTCCCCGACCGGTTCGGCCGGTCAGCAGAACGCGACCGTCCTCGTCGTGGAGGACGAGCCCGCGATCGCGACCGCCATCGCCCAGCGCCTGAGCGCGGAGGGCTGGCGGGTCGAGGTCGCGCGGGACGGGCTGTCCGGGGTGGACGCCGCGAACCGGCTGCGTCCCGACGTCATGGTCCTCGACGTCATGCTGCCGGGGATCGACGGCCTCGAGGTGACGCGCCGGGTCCAGGCGGAGCACCCGGTGCCGATCCTCATGCTCACCGCGCGCGACGACGAGACGGACATGCTCGTGGGCCTGGGCGTCGGCGCGGACGACTACATGACCAAGCCGTTCTCGATGCGCGAGCTGGTGGCACGCATCAAGGTCCTCCTGCGCCGCGTCGACCGCGCCGCCCAGGCGGCGAGCACCGCACCCGTGGAGCCGCCGATGGCGATCGGCGACGTCACGATCGACAAGGCCCAGCGCCGCGTGTACCGCGCGGGGGACGAGGTCCACCTGACCCCGACCGAGTTCGAGCTGCTGGTCATGCTCGCGACCTCGCCGAAGACGGTGCTCACGCGCGAGCGCCTGCTCGCCGAGGTGTGGGACTGGGCGGACGCGAGCGGCACCCGCACCGTCGACTCCCACATCAAGGCGCTGCGTCGCAAGCTCGGCGCGGACCTGATCCGTACCGTGCACGGGGTCGGGTACGCGTTCGAGCCACCCGCCGAATGACGGCGCCCTCGGGTCGCACGGACCCGCCCGACGTCCCGGCGCGAACAGAGGTGGAGCATCGGACGATGCGCCCGCACCTGCCGGACGTCCGACCGCTCGACTCGTTCCGCTCGCTGAAGATCAAGCTCGGCGTCCTCGTGGCGGCCACCGTCACGCTCGCCGTCCTGATCACCTGGATCGGGCTGCGCAACCAGCTCGGTCCCTCGCGCACCTTCCCGCTGGCGATCGTCCTGTCGCTGCTGCTCACCCAGCTGCTCGCGCGCGGCATGACGTCCCCGCTGCGGGAGATGACGGCTGCCGCGCAGGCGATGGCCGACGGCGACTACAGCCGACGCGTGCGCGCGACCAGCCGCGACGAGGTCGGGCAGCTCGCGGTGGCGTTCAACGTGATGGCCCAGGACCTCGCGACGAGCGACCAGCTCCGCCGCGAGCTGATCGCCAACGTCTCGCACGAGCTGCGCACACCGATCGCGGCGCTGCAGGCGCAGCTCGAGAACGTCGTCGACGGTGTCACCCGGCCGACGCCGGCGACCATGGAGATGGCGCTCGCGCAGACCGAGCGGCTGACCCGGCTCGTGACCTACCTCCTGGACCTGTCCCGCATCGAGGCGGGGGCGGCGGCACTGAACATCGCGCAGATCGACGTCGGAGACTTCCTCGAGGAGAACGCAGAGGCGGTCGCGATGGTCGACGCCGCCAAGGGGCTGCGCTACCTCGTGGACGTCGCACCCGAGGACCTCGTCCTGGAGGCGGACCGCGAGCGTCTGCACCAGGTCGTCGTGAACCTCCTGCAGAACGCGATCCGGCACTCCCCGGCGGGCGGCGAGATCCGGCTCGAGGCCTACCCGGTGGACGACGACGTCGTGATCGAGATCGGCGACGACGGGCCCGGCATCGCTGCCGCGGACCGCGAGCGGATCTTCGAGCGCTTCGCCCGGGCGAGCGCGACCGGCGGCGGCCACGCGGGCTCGGGTGGCACGACCGGCGGAACCGGCATCGGTCTCGCGATCGTGCGCTGGGCGGTCGACCTCCACGGCGGGCGCGTCGAGGTGGCGGACAGCCCGCGCGGCGCGACGATGCGCGTGACGCTCCCGGCGCGCGTGGCCGGGGTGGCGGGCGACGGTGAGGAGGAGGAGCCGGTGGACCCCACCGTGTCCGACGACGCGCGGTGAGTTCCATCACACGGACCCTCCGGCATACCCGGTGATGGGGCCAGATTCCGCGCTCTTGCCCGGATCCAAGGTGCGCGTGGCACCACTTTTGCCTGCCGACAACACGGTGTGAAGAACCCGCGGACGGCTCGCGCGAGAAGGCCTGTCGGGGACTGCTACGACGAGGACGAGGGCCTAGTCTGGGAGGGTCCGGCAACCGGACCGGACCGGCCGCCCTCCCTGGCGACGGACGGCAGCAGAAGTCGATGTTTCATGGAAAGTGGGCGATCCACGCGTGTCCCCGAAGGCTGAGTCAGAGACGATCAGCGACGCTCGTTCCGTCTTCGGCGCGAACGAGTGGTTGGTCGACGAGCTGTACGAGCAGTACCTGAAGGACAAGAACGCGGTCGATCCCGCGTGGTGGGACTTCTTCGCCGACTACCGCCCCGCAGACCGCTCGGAGGACGTCGCCGCGTCCGACGGCGCCGTGGCCCCTGCTGCCACGACGAACGGCAGCACGAACGCGGCGACGACGCCCACGCCGTCGACCGGCCCGGCGCCGGCGAAGGCCTCGAAGACCGCTGAGTCGCAGCAGCGCCCGGCGCCCGCGACCGACGGCTCCGCCGCGGCGGAGTCGGCCCAGCGTGCCAAGCCGCGCATCCTGCCCGCCGACCCGGAGGTCAACGCCGCTGCCGAGGCCGCGCGCGCCAACAGCCCGGTCGCCACCGCACAGCCTGCCACCGCCCCCTATGCCCAGGTACCGGCCCGCAAGGTCGCCGGCGTGCCCGCCGACGAGGCCCCGGCCGACGACGACGTGCAGAAGCTGCGCGGACCCGCCGCTCGCGTCGTGACCAACATGGAGGCCAGCCTCCAGGTGCCGACCGCCACGTCGGTGCGCGCGGTGCCCGCCAAGCTGATGGTGGACAACCGCATCGTCATCAACAACCACCTCGCGCGCGGCCGCGGCGGCAAGATCTCGTTCACGCACCTCATCGGTTTCGCCCTCGTCGAGGCGCTGGCCGACATGCCGTCGATGAACGCGAGCTACACCGAGCTGAACGGCAAGCCGGCGATCAACCAGCCCGCCCACGTGAACTTCGGCCTCGCGATCGACCTCGCGAAGCCGGACGGCACCCGCCAGCTCCTCGTGCCGAGCATCAAGAAGGCCGAGACGATGGACTTCGCCCAGTTCTGGGCGGCCTACGAGGACCTGGTGCGACGCGCGCGCGGCAGCAAGCTGGGCGTCGACGACTTCGCCGGCACGACGATCTCGCTGACCAACCCCGGCGGCATCGGCACGGTGCACTCCGTCCCGCGTCTCATGCAGGGGCAGGGCACCATCGTCGGCGTCGGCGCGATGGACTACCCGGCCGAGTTCGCGGGGGCCTCGACCGAGCGTCTCGCCCGGCTGGGCATCTCGAAGGTCCTGACGATCACCTCGACGTACGACCACCGCATCATCCAGGGGGCTCAGTCCGGAGAGTTCCTGCGCGTCCTGTCGAACAAGCTCCTCGGCGAGGACGGCTTCTACGACCGCGTGTTCGCCGCCCTGCGCATCCCGTACGAGCCGGTGCGCTGGGTCCGCGACAACACGACGGACGCGGAGATCGAGGCGGCCAAGCCCGCCAAGATCGCCGAGCTGGTGCACTCCTACCGCTCGCGCGGGCACCTCATGGCGGACACCGACCCGCTCGCCTACCGCCAGCGCAAGCACGGCGACCTCGACATCCAGAACCACGGGCTGACCCTGTGGGACCTGGACCGCACGTTCCCCACCGGCGGGTTCGGCGGGAGCACGCGGTCGTCCCTGCGCGACGTCCTCGGGCTCCTGCGCGACTCGTACTGCCGCACGATCGGTGCGGAGTACATGCACCTCGCCGACCGCAGGCAGCGCAAGTGGTTGCAGGAACGGCTCGAGTCCGGGTACGCCCGCACGCCCCGCGAGGACCAGCTGCGCATCCTGCGCCGGCTCAACTCCGCCGAGGCGTTCGAGACCTTCCTGCAGACCAAGTTCGTCGGCCAGAAGCGCTTCTCGCTCGAGGGCGGCGAGTCGCTCATCCCGCTGCTCGACGCGATCCTGTCGCGCGCGGCGGAGAACGGGCTCGACGAGGTCGGGATCGGCATGGCACACCGCGGGCGGCTCAACGTCCTCGCGAACATCGCCGGCAAGAGCTATGCGCAGATCTTCGCGGAGTTCGAGGGCAACCTCGACCCGAAGAGCGTCCAGGGCTCCGGCGACGTGAAGTACCACCTCGGTACCGAGGGCACGTTCACCGCGGAGTCGGGCGCGACGACCAAGGTCTACCTCGCGGCCAACCCGTCGCACCTCGAAGCCGTCGACCCGGTCCTCGAGGGCATCGTGCGAGCCAAGCAGGACCGCATCGACCTGGGCGGCGACGGCTTCTCGGTGCTGCCGATCCTCATCCACGGCGACGCGGCGTTCGCGGGCCAGGGTGTGGTCCCGGAGGTGCTCAACCTCTCGCAGCTGCGCGGCTACCGCACGGGCGGCACGGTGCACGTCCTCATCAACAACCAGGTCGGCTTCACGACGGGTCCGTCGTCGTCCCGCTCCACGACGTACGCGACCGACGTGGCCAAGGGCTACCAGGTGCCGATCTTCCACGTGAACGGGGACGATCCCGAGGCGTGCGTGCGCGTCGCCGAGCTCGCGTTCGCGTTCCGCGAGCAGTTCGACCGCGACGTCATCATCGACCTCGTCTGCTACCGCCGCCGCGGGCACAACGAGGGCGACGACCCGTCGATGACCCAGCCCCTGATGTACAACCTCATCGAGGCGAAGCGCTCGGTGCGCAAGCTCTACACCGAGAACCTCGTCGCGCGCGGCGACATCACGCTCGAGGAGGCCGAGCACGTCCTGCAGGACTACCAGTCCCAGCTCGAGCGCGTGTTCACCGAGACCAAGGAGGGCGGCTACACGCCGACCGCCGACAAGGAGCCCGTCGCGGGACTCGAGCGGCCCGAGTCGCAGCTCGAGGACGCCGGCACCATGGTGGGCTGGAAGACAGCGATCGACCGGAAGGTCCTCGAGCGCGTCGGCCAGGCGCACGCCTCGCCCCCGGAAGGCTTCACGATCCACCCGAAGCTCGCGCAGATGCTCGACCGCCGTCGGCAGATGGCGGAGTCGGGCGGCATCGACTGGGGCTTCGGCGAGCTGGTCGCGTTCGGCTCGCTGCTCGCCGAGGGCACGCCCGTGCGCCTCGCCGGACAGGACTCACGGCGTGGCACGTTCGTGCAGCGCCACGCCGTCCTGCACGACCGCGAGACAGGTGCCGAGTGGACGCCGCTGCTGTACCTGTCGGCCGACCAGGCCAAGTTCTGGGTCTACGACTCCTCCCTGTCGGAGTACGCGGCCGTCGGGTTCGAGTACGGCTACTCGGTCGAGCGCCCCGACGCGCTCGTGCTCTGGGAGGCCCAGTTCGGCGACTTCGTCAACGGCGCCCAGACCGTCATCGACGAGTTCATCTCCTCCGCGGAGCAGAAGTGGGGCCAGTACTCCTCGGTCGTCATGCTGCTCCCCCACGGCTACGAGGGTCAGGGTCCGGACCACTCGTCGGCTCGCATCGAGCGGTTCCTGCAGCTCGCAGCGGAGAACAACATGACGGTCGCCCAGCCGTCGACGCCCGCGTCGTACTTCCACCTGCTGCGTCGCCAGGCCTACGACCGTCCTCGTCGTCCCCTCATCGTCTTCACCCCGAAGCAGCTGCTGCGCCTCAAGGCCGCCGCCTCCTCGGTCGAGGACTTCACGAGCGGCACGTTCATGCCGGTGATCACCGACGCCGCGGCCGACCCGGCGAAGGTCGAGCGCGTCCTGCTGTGCACCGGCCGCGTCTACTACGACCTCCTCGCCGAGCGCAACCGGCGTGACGACGACGGCGTGGCGATCGTCCGGCTCGAGCAGCTCTACCCGCTCGACCTGGACGCCCTGCGCGCCGAGCTCGGCCGGTTCGGCGACGCGGAGGTCGTGTGGGTCCAGGACGAGCCCGAGAACCAGGGCGCGTGGTCCTACATCCACATCAACCTGCCGGAGGACCTGCCGCGCGTCGGCGTCGTCTCCCGCCCGGCGTCGGCCTCCACCGCCGCCGGCACGGCCAAGAAGCACCAGGCCCAGCAGGCGGTCCTGATCGACCAGGCCTTCGCCCGCTGACCCCTGACCCCTGACCCCTGATAGCAGTCGAAAGGCTCCCTCCCGCGCGGGACGGAGCCTTTCGTCATCCCCCGACGAGGCGAAGGCCGGGCGGGGGGCCAGACGCCGACGAGGCAAAGGCCGGGCGGGGAGGGGCGGCGGCGGGTCGTGGCGGGCCTGGCGGGAGCCCGCGAGGAACGAGCGGGCGGATGGAAGACCCGCCGCCGCCCCTCCCCCCCCCGGCCCCGCAC
>NZ_JACYHB010000011.1 GCF_014837295.1 Cellulosimicrobium arenosum | reverse complement strand
TGCTGCAGCAGGTGATGTTCGACGTGCCGTCGCGTGATGACGTGGAGCGGGTCGTGATCTCGCGCGAGGTCGTGCTGGACAACGTCAATCCCACGATCGTGCCGCGCAGCACCGGTGCACGGTCGCGTGCACCACGCGAGAAGTCCGCCTGACCACGAAGGCTCAGGCCAGCCACTCCCGCGCCGCGGCGACGAGGAGCGCGACGCCCAGGTCGAGCGTCGGCTCGGGCACGGGAGCGAAGAACGGCGAGTGGTTGGGTGCGACGCCGTCGGGCAGGTTCCCCATGCCCGTCGCGGCCGAGAGGTCGAAGTCCGCGAACAGCGAGGCGGGGAAGCCGCCGAGGTTCCAGTAGACGAGGGGGACGTCCGCCGCGGTCGCGAGGTCGCCCACGTCCTCCGACCCCGGGAGCGGTGGGAGCGAGATCACGACAGGCCGGCCACCGGCCGCCTCGATGAGCGACGACTGCTCGTCGAGCGTCCGCGCGAGCGCGGTGCGCGTACGAGCGGCGGCGTCCGGGTCGTTGACCATGAGGTGGAACGTCGAGACCTCCTCGTACTCGGGGACGGCGGGCGCACCGGACGCGGACGCCTCGGCGTCGACGATGCGGTGGATCGCGGCGAGCACGCGCTCCCGCACCGGCGCGGTGAACGACCGGACGTTGACCAGCAGCTCGGCCGAGTCCGAGATGATGTTGGCCTGCGTCCCCGCGCGCAGCGCGCCCACCGTGACGACGGCCGACTCCACCGCGCCGACCTCACGCGACACCACCCCCTGGAGCCGCATCACGGTCGCGGCGGCCATGACCACGGGGTCCACGGTCGACTCGGGGCTCGACCCGTGCCCGCCCTTGCCGTGCAGGGTCACCCGGAACGAGTCGGTCGCGGCCATCGCGGTCCCGGGCGTCAGGTTCACCACCCCGACCGGCAGCGGCATGACGTGCTGGCCGAGCACGACGTCGGGCGCGCCTCCCGTGCGCTCGAAGAGGCCGTTCGCGACCATCGCGCGGGCACCGCCGCCGACCTCCTCGGCGGGCTGGAAGACGACGACGAGCGTCCCCGACCACCTGTCGCGGTGCGCGGCAAGCTCGGCCGCGGCGCCGAGCAGGCACGTGACGTGCACGTCGTGCCCGCACGCGTGCATGGTCCCGGTCGCGTGCCCGTCCGGGGTCGTCGCCGTCTGCGTGGAGGCGTACGGCAGGCCGGTCCGCTCGATGACGGGCAGCCCGTCCATGTCGGCGCGGAGCAGGACGCGCGGACCCGCGCCGTTCGCCAGGACGCCCGCCACGCCCGTCACGCCGAGACCTTCGTGGACCTCGTACCCCCAGGCTCCCAGCCGGTCGGCGACGATGCCCGCGGTGCGGTGCTCGGTGAACGCGAGCTCCGGGTGGCGGTGCAGGTCGGTGTAGACGTCCGTGAGCTCGGCGGTGGTGAGCGGGGTCGCGGTCATGTCCGCATGATCGCGCGCCTCGCCCGCGACGACCACTCGACGTCAGGGACCGGTGCGCCGACGATGGCGGGGGCCCACGAAACGCTGCAGCGCCACGTCGAGGTCGCGCACGAGCGGGAGGTCAGTCGAGCCAGAGCGACGCCGAGGCCGTGTCCGTCGGCGGGCGCCGCTACGCTGCCGGGAGGATCGAGGAGGTGGGAGCGTGGAGGGCCAGTCCCAACGTCTCGCACGGCACGTCGCCGAGGTCGCCGATGCGTGGCTGCGCGACCCGCTCGACGCGGGCGTGTACCGACGTCTCGTCGACGCGACGCTGGCGTGGCGCGCCCACGAGGGCCTGCACGTCCCCGATCCTCCGTCCGCACCGGGGCCCGGAGCCACGGCCGACCACCTCTCGGCCGACGACCCCGCAGTGCTCGAGGTGGACGACGACGCACGCTTCCTGCGGCCCGACCGCGCACCTCGACGCCTGGACGGTGCCCTCGACGGCGTCGCGAGCATGCTCCGTGCGCGCGCGACGACCGCACAGGCCGCGGCCGACACGGCGACCACGGGCGACGACGGCCCGGACCCGCCCGCATGACGCGTGTCCTCGTCACGGGTGCCGACGGCACCATCGGCCGCGAGACCGTGCGCCACCTGGTGGCCCTCGGGTTCGCCGTGACCGCGCTCTCGAGATCGTTCGAGCACCCGTGCGTCGCCGACCGGATCGTCACGGGTGACGCGCGGTCGCCCGAGGACGTCGGCCGCGGTCTCGAGGGAGCGGACGGCGTCGTGCACCTGGCGGCGATCCCCCACCCGCGCCTCGGGACGCCCCTCGAGGTGTACGCGACCAACACGACCGCGACGTACGCGGTCCTGTCCCTCGCGGGCGAGCGCGGCGTGCGCCGCGTGGTGCTCGCGAGCAGCATCAACGCGTTCGGCGTGCCCATGAACCCGCACGACGTGGGGCCCGCCTACTACCCGCTCGACGAGGACGTCCCGGCGGACGTCGCCGACCCGTACTCGCTGTCCAAGCAGGCCGACGAGGCGGCGGCACGTGCGGCCTGGCGCCAGTGGGGCACGGGCGTCGTCGCGCTGCGGTTCCCGCTGACCCAGCAGCACGACCGGCTGCGCGAGATCGCGGCGGACGTCGCCCGGGACCCGGCCGTCATGGCACGCGAGGGCTGGGCCTACCTCGACGTACGCGACGCGGCCCGCGCGATCGAGGCGGCGCTGGTCGCGGAGCTCGACGGCGCGCACGTCGTCGGTCTCGCGGCCGACGACGTGCTGCTCGCGGTCCCGACCACCGAGCTCCTCGCCCGCTTCGCACCGGACGTCCCGCTGCGGTGGGCGGTGGGCCCGGACGACGCGCTCGTCGACACCCGACGGGCCCGGGAGGTGCTCGGCTTCCGCCCCCGCCACTCCGTCCACGCGTGCGCCGCAGGTGGGTCTGTGCAAGAACTCGACGATCTATCGTAATTTCGTCGCAGAACCTTGTGCTATCGCCTTGCGGCACCCTAGGGTTCACCACGAACGACCCTGCGCGGAGGTGCGACCCGCAGGGACCGGAGAGCCAGCACGCCCTCCGGCAGCACGGAGGCGCGCGCCTCCCGAGAGAAGACGGGTCAACGATGATTCGCAGCACAGACACACCTGCACCACGACGTCGCGCACGCCACGCCCGCGCCGCGGCAGCCACCGCCGTCGCGCTCGCGCTGGTCGCGACGACGGCGCCGTCGGCCCTCGCCCACGGCGGCCCGCGGCCCCCGGCCCCGCAGGCGACGGTGACGCGTGCCGGGCTCGACCCGGCCCTCGTCGCGGACCGCGGCGCCGACGTGCCCTTCCTGGAGCAGGAGGCGGAGAACGGCGTGACGACCGGGACGGTGATCGGCCCCGGCCGCGACGCGTACACGATCGAGGCGGAGGCCTCGGGCCGATCCGCGGTCCGCCTCGAGCCCGGGCAGCACGTCGAGCTCACGCTGCCCGCCGACACGAACGCGATCACGGTGCGCTACGCGCTCCCGGACGCGCCGACGGGCGGCGGGATCACCGCTCCCCTGGACGTCTCGGTCCTGCGGCACGGGACGAGGGTCGCGCTCGACCGCCGGATGACGCTCACGTCCGAGTACTCCTACCTGTACAACCAGTACCCGTTCTCGAACGACCCGACCGCCGGTCCCCTGCAGCCCGGCTGGTGGATGACCGAGTGCGCGTGCGTCCCTGCCGAGACCTCGCCCGCCCCCGAGTTCGACACCCCGTTCCGACCCATGAAGTTCTACGACGAGCAGCGTCTCCTGCTGGGTCGCACGTTCAAGGCCGGTGACACGATCCGTCTCACGATGCCGCGCCGCAGCAGCGCGGAGTGGACGGTGATCGACCTCCTCGACACCGAGAAGGTCGCGCCGCCGACGTTCCGGCTGCGCGCCGCCAACGCCCTCCTCTTCGGCGCCGACCCCACGGGCCGGCGCGACTCCGCCGACGCGCTCGACAGAGCCATCGCGTACGCCCAGAGGCGCGGCCTGGAGGTCTACGTCCCGCCGGGCATCTACCAGGTGAACCGGCACATCATGGTCGACGACGTCTCGATCCGTGGCGCCGGGAGCTGGTACACGATCTTCCGCGGCCAGGAGGTCGCGCTCGACGAGCCCGCGGCCGACGGGTCCGTGCACACCGGCGTCGGCTTCTACGGCAAGGACGCGGCCGACGGCGGCAGCCACGACGTGCACCTGCGCGACTTCGCGATCGTCGGCGACGTGCGCGAACGCATCGACACCGACCAGGTCAACGGGGTGGGCGGCGCTCTGAACGACTCGTCGGTCTCCGGGCTGTACATCCAGCACACCAAGGTCGGCATGTGGTTCGACGGGCCGATGGAGAACCTGACCGTCGAGGACAACGTGATCGTCGACCAGATCGCCGACGCCCTGAACTTCCACGGCGGCGTCACGGACTCCGTGGTGCGCGACAACTTCGTCCGGGGCACCGGCGACGACGGGCTCGCGATGTGGTCGGAGACGAACGCGAACGTGGGCAACACGTTCGAGCACAACACGGTCCAGTCGAACACCCTCGCGAACGGCATCGCGATCTACGGCGGCACGGACAACACCGTGGCGGCCAACCTCGTGGCCGACCCGGTGCGTGAGGGCAGCGGCCTGCACGTCGGGTCACGGTTCGGCGCGGAGCCGTTCGCCGGGACGCTCGATCTCATCGACAACACGACCGTCCGCGCGGGCACCTACGAGCTCAACTGGAACATCGGCCTCGGCGCGATCTGGTTCTACGCGCTCGACCGCGACATCGACGCCGACATCCACGTCACCGGGGACCACTACCTCGACAGCACGTACAACGCGATCATGCTCGTCTCGGACTGGGGCGTGAAGGACGACGTCGCGATCGAGGGCGTGGCGTTCAAGGACGTCCAGGTCGACGGGACGGGAACGTCCGTGGTCTCCGCCCGCGTGGCCGGCGGCGCGTCGTTCGAGAACGTCGACGCGCGCAACGTCGGCTGGGCGGGCGTCAACAACTGCGGGTCGTTCAACTTCCCCGCGGGGGGCACCGAGTTCACGCTCACCGACCTCGGCGGCAACGACGGCACGTCCCTCAGCCCCTGGGAGCCCGGGACCGTGAACTGGCTCGGCCGGTTCGTGCCCGACGCGCCCTCGTGCAACGACCGCCCGCCGGTCGTCGCTCCCCCGGCCCCGTCCTCGTGGGTCCAGCCGGTGGGCTGACACCGCTTGCCCGACGCCGGCCGCACCCTCTAGCCAAGAGCGAGCATCGAACGCTACCTTTCGGCGTTCTCAAACGCTACCTTTCGGCGAGCACCGAAGACCGCCCGGCGGCCCGGTACTCCCGTCCGATGCCTCTGCTCGGACCGGACGACGACGTCGCCGAGCACCTGGATCGCGTCCGCGACGGATCGCCGTGGCCGGGGTCTCGGGGTCCGGGAAGACGACGTGCGCGCGGTGGTCACGCTCGTGGTGCGGCTCGGCCTGCCGACGCGCGTCGCGATGCGGCAGGTGGTCGTGCGGACGGTACGTCGGTCGGTCACGCGCGAGGTGCTGTGGAACGGGAACGGGCGGAGGTGGAGCGCTGACTCAGACGGCTCCCCGCGACACCTGGCGCGTGAGCTCCTCGACGATGCGCACGTCGGCGTCGAGCCACGGGACGCTGAACCAGTCCCCCACCGGGAGCCACGCGAGCTCGTCGTGCTCCACGAGCGGCTGCGGCTCGCCCTCGACGACGCGTGCCAGCCACAGGCGCATGACGTGCCGGTCGGTGATGATCCACGCGCCGTCGTCGGGCCCGACGATCTCGTCACCCAGCTCGGCGACGACCCCCAGCTCCTCGTGCAGCTCGCGGTGCAGCGCCTGCGTGGGCGTCTCCCCCGGGTCGACCTTGCCGCCCGGGAACTCCCAGCGGCCAGCGAGGTGCAGCGGGCGCGAGCGGCGAGCCGACAGCAGACGTCGCGGTCCCGTCAGGTCGTCCACGATCGCCGCGGCGACGACGAGTCTGCGCGAGGTCATACGCGGAGTCTCGCACGGCCGCACGTCGCTCTGACGACGCACGCCGCTCCGGCCCGGGTCAGCGCATGCCGGCCTCACGAGCCCAGGCGACGGCCTCCGCCCGGGTCGAGACCCCGAGCTTGCGGTAGAGGCTCCGCACCTGTGACTTGACGGTGTTGCGGGTCACGAACAGCTTGGTCGCGACCTGCTCGAGGGTCACGTCCTCCGACAGGTTCGACAGCACGACCCGCTCGCGGCGCGTCAGGTGCGTCAGCGGGGTTGAGGTCACGGGCGTCGACTCGAACGTCGGGCGGACCAGCTCGATGGTGCTCATCATTCTCCTCCTGGTGCGTACCGTTCGCGCCATCCCCACGTGGCGGATCCGGTGTACTGCTACAAGGAGAGATGGACGAGCGTCCGATTCATGACGCGACTTTTCACCCTGAGTTTTCTGCGACGCGACCCCAGGTCCCCGAACGCGCCCGGCCCGTGCGCGACCGGAGGTGTCGTCGCAGGTCACAGCGGGGGTCCCGGTGACCACGCCCCTGGGGCGACGCGCGCGGGCCGCGCCGACCGAGAGGTCGACGCGGCCCGAGCACACCAGGAGACGCCGGTGTGATCCAGATCACCCGCGGTCTCAGCCGGTGACGGCTGCGTACTCCTCGGCGCTCAGCAGGTCACCGGTCGCCTCGACCGTCACCCGGAAGAGCCAGCCGTCGGTGTACGGGGACGAGTTCACGATCGCCGGGTCGTCGATCACCGCCTGGTTCACCTCGACGACCGTGCCGCTCACCGGGGAGTAGAGCTCCGAGACGGACTTGGTCGACTCGACCTCCCCGACGACCGTGCCGGCGCCGATCGTCGCGCCGACCTCGGGCAGCTCGAGGTAGACGATGTCCCCGAGCGCCTCGACCGCGGTCGCGGTGATGCCCACGGTGGCCGGCGACTGCGGGTCGACGATGTCGATCCACTCGTGCTCGGCGGTGTACTGGAGGTTCTCCGGGAACTGCGCGGTGGGACCGGCCATGGTTCTGCTCCTTGCGACGACGGGTCGGGACGGTCGGTCGGGCCGACCGGGGTCAGGACTGCTGGGGACGACGGTAGAACGGGAGCGGCACGACCACCACGGGTTCGACGCGGCCGCGCACGTCGACGCCCAGCTCCGTCCCCTCCGCCGAGAGCTCCGGGCTGACGTAGGCCATCGCGATCGGGTACCCGAGCGAGGGGGACGGCGCGCCCGACGTGACCGTGCCGACCCGGCGTGCCGGGCCTCCGGCCTCCGGGAGCACGACGCCGTAGCCCGCTCGGGCAGGGCGCCTGCCCGTGGCGCGCAGCCCGACCAGCACGCGCGACGGCGGCGAGACCTTGCGGGCCGCGAGCGCGTCCCGGCCGACGAACGGCACGGGCGTGCCGTCGTCGGACACCTTGTCGAGCTTCACGACCCGCCCGAGACCGGCCTCGAACGGGGTGGTCGTCGTGTCCAGCTCGTGCCCGTACAGCGGCATCCCTGCCTCGAGACGCAGCGAGTCGCGGGCGGCGAGGCCTGCGGGCGTGAGCCCGAGGGGCGCGCCCCCGGCGAGCAGCGTCCGCCAGAGCAGGGGGGCGACGCCGACCGGAACGAACAGTTCGAACCCGTCCTCGCCCGTGTACCCGGTCCGCGCGACGAGCGCGTCGACGCGCTCTCCCGCGACCTCGAACGACACGGCCGACGACGCGTAGTACCGCATCTCGCGGACCGTCGTCGCGTCGGCCCCGTCCGCGGGGTCGACGAGCGCGACGACGATCTCCTCCGCGCGCGGGCCCTGGACCGCGATCAGGGCGGTCTGCTCGCCCTGGTCCGCGACGACGGCGTCGAACGCGGCGGCACGTGCCACCAGCTCGCGCGCGACCAGCGCGGCGTTGCCCGCGTTGGCGACGACGAGGAAGCGGTCCTCGGCCAGCCGGTAGACGACGAGGTCGTCGAGGACGGACCCGTCCTCGGCGCAGAGCATCGTGTACCGCGCGCGGCCCGGTGCCACGGCGGAGAGGTTGCCGACGAGCGCGTGGTCCAGCGCCGCCGCGGCCTGGGGACCGCTGACCTCGATCTCCCCCATGTGGGACAGGTCGAACAGTCCCGCCGCCTCGCGCACGGCACGGTGCTCGGCGAGGTCGGAGGTGTAGCGCAGCGGCATCAGCCAGCCACCGAAGCCGGTGAGGGACGCGCCGAGGGCGAGGTGCTCGTCGTGCAGCGGGCCCTGACGGTCGGTCGGGTCGGTCGGGTCGGTCGTCATGTGCTCATCCTTCCTGTCCGTGCGGGCCTCAGGCCACCGGGGCGGCCGGCGGTGCGGGCACGTAGTCCTCGATCGGCGGGCACGAGCACACGAGGTTGCGGTCCCCGCGGGCGCCGTCGACGCGGCGCACCGGCGGCCAGTACTTCGACGCCCGGAGGCTCGCGACCGGGTACGCCGCGAGCTCGCGCGAGTAGGGCTTGTCCCAGACGTCCACGGTCAGGGCCCCCGCCGTGTGGGGCGCGCCGCGCAGCGGCGAGTCCTCGACCGACCAGCGCCCGGAGACGACTGCGTCGATCTCGCCGCGGATCGCGACCATCGCGTCGACGAACCGGTCCAGCTCCGCGAGGTCCTCGCTCTCGGTCGGCTCGACCATGAGCGTCCCGGGCACCGGGAACGACATGGTCGGGGCGTGGAACCCGTAGTCGGTGAGCCGCTTCGCGACGTCGTCGACGCTCACGCCCGTCTCGGCCGTGATCGCCCGCAGGTCGAGGATGCACTCGTGCGCGACGAGCCCGGCCGGTCCCGTGTAGAGGATCGGGAAGTGGTCGGCCAGGCGCGACGCGACGTAGTTCGCAGCCAGCACGGCCGTCTTGGTCGCCTCGGTCAGCCCGTCGGGCCCCATGAGGGCGACGTACGCCCACGAGATCGGCAGGATGCCGCCGGAGCCGTGGCGCGTCGCGGAGACGGGGGTCGGGTGCGGGCCCGGCGCGGCCGCCGTCGACGCCAGCGGGTCGCCCGGCAGGAACGGCACGAGGTGCTCGGCGACCGCGACCGGCCCGACGCCGGGGCCTCCCCCGCCGTGCGGGATGCAGAAGGTCTTGTGCAGGTTCAGGTGGGAGACGTCACCCCCGAACTCGCCCGGTCGGGCCAGCCCGACGAGGGCGTTGAGGTTGGCGCCGTCGACGTACACCTGGCCACCTGCCTCGTGTACCAGGTCGCAGACCTCGGTGACGTGCTCCTCGTACACGCCGTGCGTCGACGGGTAGGTGATCATGATGGCCGCGACGCGCGGGCCGTGGTCCGCGAGCTTGGCGCGCAGGTCGTCGAGCAGGATCTCGCCGTCCGGCGCTGTCGCGACGACGTCGACCGTGAGGCCGGCCATCGCGGCGGACGCCGCGTTCGTCCCGTGCGCGGAGGCCGGGATGAGGCAGACGTCGCGCTCCGCGTCACCGCGCGACACGTGGTAGTCGCGGATGGCGAGCAGCCCGGCGAACTCGCCCTGCGAGCCCGCGTTGGGCTGCACCGAGACCCCCGCGTAGCCCGTGATCTCGGCCAGCGCGCCCTCCAGCCCGTCGATCAGCTCGGCGTAGCCCAGCGCCTGGTCGGCGGGCACGTACGGGTGCAGGTCCGCGAAGCCCGGCCAGGAGATCGCCTCCATCTCCGCGGTGGCGTTGAGCTTCATCGTGCACGACCCGAGCGGGATCATCGTCCGGTCGAGCGCGAGGTCCTTGTCCGAGAGGCGGCGCAGGTAGCGCAGCATCGAGGTCTCGGACCGGTGCAGGTGGAAGATCGGGTGCTGCAGGAACGCGGACTCGCGCACGGCCCAGGGCGGGAGCCCGGTCGCGGTCGGCAGCAGTCCCGCGGCCGTCGGTCCGTCGTCCCGCGCGGCCGGCGCCCCGGCACCGAACGCTGCCAGCACCGCGCTGACGGTCGCGAGGGTCGTGGTCTCGTCGCACGCGACCTGGACGTGGTCGGCGTCGGGCGCGTAGAGGTTGATCCCCGCCGCCGCGGCGGCCGCGACGACCGCGGCGGCCCGGCCCGGGACGGCGGCGCGGACGGTGTCGAAGAAGACGTCGTGCTCGACCGGCGTCCCCGCCGCCCGGAGGCCGTCCGCGACGGCGACCGCGTGCGCGTGCGTGCGCTCGGCGATCGCCCGCAGCCCGTCCGGGCCGTGGTAGACCGCGTACATCGACGCGACGATCGCCAGCAGCGCCTGCGCCGTGCAGATGTTGCTCGTCGCCTTCTCGCGACGGATGTGCTGCTCGCGCGTCTGCAGCGCGAGGCGGTACGCCGTGTCACCGTCCGCGTCGATCGAGACCCCCACGAGACGGCCCGGCAGGGACCGCTCCAGGCCCTTGCGCACGGCCATGAACGCTGCGTGCGGTCCGCCGTAGAACAACGGGACGCCGAAGCGCTGGGCCGAGCCCACGGAGACGTCGGCGCCGAGCTCGCCGGGCGGGACGAGCATCGTCAGGGCGAGCAGGTCGGCGGCGACCGTGACCAGCGCACCGCGCTCCTTCGCCTCCGCGACGACCGGCCTCCAGTCCACGACGCGACCCGACGCCCCGCTCTGCTGCACGACGACACCGACCAGGGCCGCGTCGTCGGGCACGCCGGCCGGGAACGTTCCCGCGGCGCGCGCCGCGTCGAGGCCCGCGGCGAGACCGCCCGAGAGGTCCGCGACGACCACGGGCAGGCCGACGGCGTCCGCCCGGCCCCGGGTGACCGCGAGGGTCTGGGGGAACAGGTCCGCGTCGAGCACGACGTATCCCGACTTCGCACGCGACGCGCGCCACATGAGCGCGACCGCCTCGGCGACGGCGGTCGCCTCGTCGAGCAGGGACGCGTTGGCGACGTCGAGTCCCGTGAGGTCTTCCACGACCTGCTGGAAGTTCAGCAGCGCCTCGAGGCGGCCCTGCGAGATCTCGGGCTGGTACGGCGTGTACGCGGTGTACCAGGCGGGCGACTCGAGCACGTTGCGGCGGATGACCGGCGGGGTGATCGTCCCGTAGTAGCCGAGCCCGATCATCTGCGTCTTGACGACGTTCTTCGCGGCGAGCCCGCGCAGCGCCCCCAGGACCTCGGTCTCGGTGCGCGCGGCGGGCAGGTCGAGCGGCCGGTCGGACCGGATCGACGCGGGCACCGCGGCGTCGACGAGCGCGTCCAGGGTGTCGTACCCGAGCTGGTCGAGCATCGTCTGGACCTCGCGACCGCGCGGCCCGACGTGGCGGGGCGCGAAGGCGCCGGTGGCGGCGGCGTGCGGGGTGGTGGGGTCGAGCTGGGTCACGGGGACCTCCGGTGGAGGGGACGACGACGGGCCCCTCCCCGCTCTGTCATCGGACGCGCACACGTCCACCTGAGAGTTTTGCCGGTCCGCCGTTGCGCTCACGAGGAGCGACGGGGCGCGCCGACTTGCACCGTCGGTGGGCCCGACCCGCGACACCCGACGGGCCTCGACGGGAAGGACCGCTTTCCAGAGTTGCCTCGCCTCGACGGTACGGGGGCCTGAGAGATTCCCGGGGAGGGTTTGCTCCTTCGGCGCCGGGCGGTCACGAGGACCGTGGCCGGACTCTCCCGTCGAAGTTCTGGCGGCGATCAAGCATCACGTTCGTGCCCATGCTACCGGCACCCCCACCCTGTCAGCGGTCAGGCAGGTTCTCCGACGAGCTCCTTCGTGGGCTCGGGGGTTGCCTGTGCCTCGCTCGACGACGACGTGCCTGTCTCCGGGGTCGCCCCGTCGCGGCGGGCCTTCGGGCGACCGTGCGTGAAGTACAGCGGGAGTCCGGTGAGCAGCAGACCGCCGACGAGGTTGCCGAGCACCGTGGGGATCTCGTTCCAGATCAGGTAGTCCATGATCGTGAACTGGCCACCGAGCAGCAGCCCGGACGGGAACAGGAACATGTTCACGATCGAGTGCTCGAAGCCCATGAAGAAGAACAGCATGACCGGCATCCACATGACGATCGCCTTGCCCGGGACGTCCTTGGCGATCATCGCGCCGACGACGCCCATCGAGACCATCCAGTTGCACAGCATCCCGCGCACGAACAGCGTGAGCATGCCCGACGCCCCGTGCTCGGCGTACCCGACGGTCCTCCCCTCGCCGATGTGGCCGATCGCCTGGCCCACCTCGTCGGGCGGCGTGTCGAACCCGTAGGTCACGACGATCGCCAGCATCACCGCGACCGCGAAGGCCCCGAGGAAGTTGCCGACGAAGACCAGCCCCCAGTTGCGCAGCACGGCGCGGCCCGTGATGCCCGGTCGCTTGTCCAGCCACGCGAGCGGACCGAGGACGAACATGCCGGTCAGCAGGTCGTACCCCAGCAGGTACAGCAGGATGAAGCCGACGGGGAACAGGACGGCCCCGAGGACCGGGGATCCCGTCGTGACGTTGACGGTCACGGCGAACGCGGCGGCGATCGCGAGGATGGCACCGCCCATCGCCGCGCGGATCAGCGTGTCGCGCGTGGACAGCAGGACCTTGTTCGCGCCGGCGTCGATGATCGTCGGGACGAGCTCTGCGGGCTTGACGTAGGACATGGGGAACGGCTCCGGGTGAGAGGGCGTCGGTGGCCCGCCGCACTGAGCGGCGTGCGCCCGACGCTAGGAGGCGAGCGTTTCCCCGGGGTATCGCCACCGAACCGGTCTCGTGACGTTCTTCGCTCAGCGCCCGACGCCGCGTTGTGAGAACCGCTCGGACCGCGCGGGCGCGCGGCGGGCCGGATTCAGGCGAACGCGATCTCCGCTGCCGCCGAGATCATCTCGTCCAGCACCGCGCTCACGACGGGTCGTGGCTCGTGCCGCGTCGCGCGGTGGCGCGCGACCAGCCGGCGTGAACCCAGCCCGGGCAGGCCGACCACCGTGACGCCGTCGGGCACCTCGTCCGACGCACCGCCCTCGACCGCGAGCGCCGGGAGCATCGCGACGCCCAGCCCCGCGGCGACGAGGGAGAGGGCCACGTCGAAGTCGTAGTAGCGGTGCCGCGTGCGCAGCTCCTGACCGAACCCCAGCGCGAGGCGGCTCATCGCGCGTGCGGCGGCGGTGCCCGCCTGGGGCGCGAGCCAGACGGCGTCGCGGACGTCGTCGAGCCGTTCGGGCGTCGGCACGGCGGCGGGCACCACGAGTCGCCAGGGCTCCTCGAGCAGGACGATCTCGTGCGTACCCCGTGGTGCGGGGGAGTCGGACGCCTCGAAGTCTCGCTCGAGCAGCACGACGTCGAGGTCGCCCGCGCGCAGCAGCCGCAGGGCCTCGACGTGCTCGCGCTCCTGCACGTCGAGGTCGATCCCCGGTGCGTCCTCGAGGATGCGCTGAGCCACCGGTGCGACGACGGCGCGGATCGCGGACTGGAACGCCCCGACGGCGACCCGGCCGGTGACCTCGTCGCCCAGGGCGGCGAGCTCCTTGCGCGCCTCCGCCAGCTCGGTCTCGATCCGTTCGGCGACGTCGGCGAGGACCCGGCCGGCCGCCGTGAGCGTCACGCCCCTCGGGCCGCGGTCGAGGACGGCGAACCCCTCCTCGGCCTCCAGGCGCTGGATCTGCTGGGACACCGCCGAGGGGGTCACTCCGAGAAGATCCGCTGCCGCGAGCACACCTCCACCCCGGTGCACGGCAAGGAGGAAGGCAAGTCTGCGTGGGTCGGTTGCCATGTAGCAATACTAAACGGCCACTCAAGGAACGTTCGATTGCGCTGAAGCCATCCGTGGTCTCAGAATGGTCACGGCGCCGCTCGGGACAACGTCCTGACCGGTGCCGTACCCATGTACGACCAGCGCCACCAGCATCCGTGCCCGGAGCGCACAGCCACCGCGGAACCGCGGTACCTCCTCCACCCGAAACGTCTCATCGGAGCCTGCTGTGCCCATCACCCTCGACACCCTCTTCATGATCCTCGGCTGGGCCGGCGCCATCGCCGGCGTCGTCGCCTACGCGATGGTGAGTCGGGGCCGGTGGACCCCGACGTCCGCGCACTTCCAGCTCACGAACCTCGTCGGAGCGGGCCTCATGGCGATCGTCGCCGCCGCGAACGGCGTGTGGCCGTCGGTCGCCGCCAACCTCGTCTGGATCGTCATCGGCGTGCAGGCCGTCCGTCTGGTCCTGCGCGCCCGTCGCGCCCGCTCCGCGGAGCCCGTCCCGACGGCCGCGGACGTCGAGCTCGCGGCCTGACTCGTCAGTCCTCGCGGGCCGCCGGTCCCGGCGCCGCCCCGCGGCGTCGGGCGACGAGCGCGAGCGCCGCACCCGCGAGCACCAGCGCGAGAGCCCCGACGACCGCCGTCGCCGCCGACGTGCCCGTCACGGCGAGCGGGGTGCCGTCCACGCCGGTCCCCTGCTCGGTACCGGGCGCTCCACCACCGGTCGGGGTCGGCGCGTCGGTGGGGTCAGGGACCGACGTGTCGTCGAGGAGCAGGACGAAGTCGATCCCGTCCTGAGCCACCCCGGCGACCACGAACGACCGCTCGCCGTCGCCCGCGGGGACGTAGCCGGCAGGGGGATCGATGCGCGCCGTGTAGCTCCCCGCCGGGAGCTCCGTGGACCACGTCCCGCCGTCTCCGGCGGCCACCGTCGCCACGACCTCTCCCTGCGCGTCGCGCACCTCGATGCGCGCGCCGGGGACGGAGTACCCCTCGGTGTCCGTGACCGTGCCGCCCACCTGCACCAGCACCGCGGCCTGCGAGACGACGAAGTCCTGGTCGAGGCGGTTCTCGCCCGCAGCCGTGAGAATCACCTCGCGCTCGGTGGTCGTGGCGCCGTAGCCGTCCGGCACGGTGAGCGTGATCGTCCGGTCCCCCGACCCGAGTCCGTCGAGGAAGTACACGCCGGCCTCGTCGGTGACGAGCTCCACGGGACCGTCGGGGCCGGACACGGTGACCGTCACGCCGGGGACCGGTTCGCCGGCGTCGTCGGTGACGGTTCCGCCGACCGCACCGGGGCGCGCGAGCGCGAAGTCGATGCCCGGGACGTCCTCGCCGGTCACGGTCACGCCCTGCTCCGTCGGGCCGTCGGCCGTGTAGCCGGAGGGGACCTCGACGCTCACGGCGTACTCCCCGGGTGGGAGCAGGTCGAACGCGTACGTGCCGTCGGACCCGGTGGGTGCCGTCACGGACCCGCCGGGCCCGACGATCGTCACCACGGCTCCGGCGACCGGCACACCACCGGCCGTGACCGCGCCGGCGACCGTCGGCGGCGCGGACACGCCGAAGTCGTTCCCCACGCTCGGGGCCTCCTCACCGACGTCGACGACGACGTCCGGTGGCACCGCGTCGACGGTGTACCCGGCGGGCAGGTCGGTGAGCCCGAACGTGTACGCCTGTGGTGCGTCCTCCTCGACGTCCCAGCCGATGTCGTCGATGACGTACTCGCCCGACGAGCTCGTCACCGCGGTGAAGGGTGTCCCCCCGCCCACGGGAGCGAGGGTGACGGTGACGTTCTCGAGCGGGTCACCGTCGGCGTCCCGCACCGTGCCGCTCACCGCGATCGGGACCACCTCGCGCGCCGCGAGATCGACGTCGGTCGCGTCCGTCTCCGACAGGTCCACGCCGGTGACGACCCGTTGCCCGTGCGGCCGGAGGCCGAACGGGAGCTCCCCGCCCGGCACGGGCAGCCGTGTGAGCTCGACCGTGTAGCCGGGGGCCGCCGTGTATCCGGGGAAGGAGTACGAGCCGTCGACGGCCGACGTCGTCGTCGCGAGAGCAGCACGGTCCGGCCCGAGCAGGGTGAGGGTCGCACCGGGCACCACCCCGATCGGGGTCCCGTCGGCGGCGACGAGGTCGACGACCCCGGAGACGTCCCGGGCCAGGGACGCGAACCAGGTCTGGTAGACCGGGAGGCCGGTACGCCGGGAGTAGTAGACGGTCAGGCTCGTGACGGGCACCGTCGGGCGGAACCAGCCGCTCGACCCGGAGGTGTCCATGCCCGCCGTGTTGCCGGTCACCCGGCCCGTGACCGGGTCCCAGCCGGCGACGTCGGTCGCCGAGCCCGTGCACGCCGGGCGCGGCGTGACCGCGCAGTAGTTGAAACCGCCCTGCCAGCCGAGCTCGGCCCCCGTCAGGAGCTGACCGGTCTCGTCGCGCGCGATCACGACCGCCTCGTCGGCGTCGATGTCCCCCAGGACGAACGCCCAGCCTCCGGCCGGAGTCGGTCGGTCGAACGTGTAGGTGGTGGTCGACGGCGAGGTGGCGTTGTCGGCACGGGGGCGCAGGTTGAGATACGGCTCCCCGCGGCTCGAACCGAACTCGGCGCCCGGCGGGGTGGCATCGCCGAGCCAGCTGCTCGCCCCCGACTGGACGCCGACCTGCCCGCCGCGCGAGTCGGTCGTGACCGACGCCGCAGGGAACCCGCCGGCCGGGAGCTGCATGGTGGTGGTCCAGCTGCCCGCGGCACCCGCGAGCGGCTGCCAGTCAGCCCACCCGGCCGTCGTCGCCGCGCCCGCGCCGGCCGTCGGCACGGCGACGGCGGCGAGAGCGAGCAGGAGGGTCGAGGCCGCGAGGCGTCGAAGCCCGCGGTCCGGCAGCCTCATCTCCCGACGATACGTGCCCCGCCCACCTTCCGCGCGGCTCGTCAGGGGAGACCGGGCTCCGGCGGCGGCGCCAGGGTGTCGGCAGGGGCCGCGGACGCGGCCGCACGCTCGTCCCGCAACCGGGTGCTCGTCGAGAACCCGCCCACGAGCAGGACGAGGCCGGAGACCAGCAGGTACAGGCCGATGAGCATCGCCGACGTCGTGATGTCGTCCGTGGGCCGCGTGAGCATCCCGACGCCCAGCACGAACCACAGCGCGGCGTTGACGAGGTGCCAGTCCCACGCGACGGCGTGGGAGCTGCGCTCCCGGAGCGCGCCGACGACGCCGATCACCGCGGCCAGGCACGCCCAGATGCCGACGACCGTGAGCAGGAGCGGGCCCGTCATCGACGGCCACGCGACGATGAGGATCCCGGCCACGACGCTGACGATCCCCGCGACGAACCGCCAGCTCAGGACCTCGCCCCTGTCCTCCTCGCCCGGGCGGCCCTCGACGATCAGGAGGGCGCCCTGCGCGGCGATGACCAGCCCGACGAGCCAGCGCAACCATGTGAGCCCCTCGTCGGGGACCCAGAACAGCGCGGCCCCCACGCCGAGATAGGCCGCGCCCCGGACGTACACCAGTCCCCAGAGCTTGCGCGCCGTCCCGAGCGTGCGGTCCGACATCTTGCCGTCCTGGGCCATCGCCGCCTCCGCATCCGTGCGCCCGCAGTCCTCTTCCGGCGATCGTACGAGCACGGGGTGGGGACCGCGATCCCGCGAGGCTGCCTCAACCACCCCGGCTGCGGCGACGCGCCGCGAGCGCGACGCCGACCGCGACCAGGAGCAGGGCGAGCACCGCGACCGCCCCCAGGCTCGCGCCCGTCGTCGCGAGCGACCCGGGCGGGATGGGGCCGGGTGGAGTCCCGGCGGGCGGGGCCGCGCCGGTGGACTGCCCCGGCGGGACCGACGGCGGGGTCGACCCGGGCAGGGCCGGATCCGGCGGGGTCGGTTCGGGCGGGGTCGGCGGGGACGTCCCCGGGGGTTCGGCCACCGGCACCTGCGTCGCGCACGCGGGCGGAGCCGCGAGCGCCACGAAGGCCGCGGTGGCCGCGAGCGCGACAGGTTCCTCGACCGGGGCGCACGAGGACTCCCGCGGACCCGTGACCCGGTTGACCAGGCTCGCGTCGCCGTCGGCCCCGTCGGAAGCACCCGCCACCGTCACCGAGTACGTCACGGCGACGGTCGCACCGGGCTCGAGCGGCCCGCTCCAGGTGAGCGTCGGCACCGCGAACGTCGCGGACCCGGCGGTGGCCGCGACGTCGTCCGCGTACGTCGCGTCGTCGAGCACGTCGGTCATGTCGTCGGTGAACATCGCCGGGTCGTCCGTCGTGTACGCGTAGCCGCCCGTGTTGGTCACGACGATCGAGTACCCGACGGTGTCACCGGGGTCCACCTGGTCGCCCGCGTCCGAGGTCTTGAGGATCTCGAGCGCGCGGACGGGCGTGGCGGTGGTCTCGCACGGGCGGCCCGTGGCGGGGACGGCGCCGCCGGTGCAGGCCGGCGTCGGCGGGGTGTCGTCGCAGTCGTCCCCCGTGCACCCCAGCGGAGGCGGCACGGCCTCGAAGACCGTGTTCTCCAGCAGGCCGTCGCCCGCGAGGGGGTCCGTCACCGTCACGGAGTACGTGAGCGTCACGGACCCCAGGCCAGGGATCGGCCCGACCCACACCAGGCGCGGCTCGTCGTACACGAGCGTGCCCGACGCCGGGGCGAGCGTCGCGTCGCCGTCGTACGCCGCGTCGTCGAGCACCCCGGCGAGGTCGTCCACGACGAGCGCCGGGAACTCGTCCGTGTAGGGCGCCTCGCTGAGGTTCGTCGCCGTGACGGTGAAGGTCACGACGTCGCCCGCGGCGACCGGCCCCGTCGGGGCGGCGGTCTTGGTGAGCGCGAGCTGACGACCCGGCAGGAGGACCGAGCAGTCCACGTCGTCGGTGCCGGGCGGACAGCTCGACTCCGGCGGTCCCGTGACCGCGTTGAGCAGGAACCCGTCGCCCGAGATCGGGTCGGCCACCGTCACGGAGTACGTGATCGTCGCCGCCGCGCCCGGCACGAGCGCGCCCGTCCACGAGAGGGTGGGCTCCGCATAGGTCAGGACCCCGACGTCGGCCGTGGCGTCGTCACCGTACGCCGCGTCGTCGAGGACGCGCGTGAGGTCGTCGGCGACCGTCGCCGGGTCCTCGGCGGTGTAGGCCGCACCGCCGACGTTCGTCACGACGATCTGGTAGGTCACGTCCTGCCCGGGCTCGAGACGGTCTCCTGCCGGAGCGGTCTTCGACTTGACCACGTCGAGCGCGCGCACCGGGTCGACGGTCGCGCAGGCCGGGTCGAACGCCGGGTCGTCCGGTTCCGTCACCGCCGGGTCGGGGCACTGCCCGCCGCTCACGCCGTTCGCGAGCACGCCGTCGCCGGCCTCCGGCAGCGGGTCGCCGACCGTCACCGTGTAGGTGATCGTGACGGTCTCGCCCGCCGCCACCGGCCCGGCCCACGACAGGGCGGGGAGCGCCGAGTCGTCCGTCGTCCCGACGTCGTCCCCACCGACCCGGGCCGTCACGTCCCCGCCATACGCGGCGTCGTCGAGCACCCCCGTCAGGTCGTCCACGACCGTGGCCGGGACCTCGTCGGTGTAGTCCCCCGTCCCGGTGCTCCGTGCCGTGATCGTGTAGGTGACGACCGCACCGGGGACGAGCGGGTCGCCGTCGGACGACGACGACTTGGTCACCTCCAGGCCCAGCGTGGGCACCGTGACGCTGCAGCGGGCGTCGGCGGTCCCGGCGTCCGGCGCGCAGTTCGACTCCGGCGGGCCGGTGACGGTGTTGACCAGCTCGGCTCCGGCGGCCGGCGGCGCGGCGACCACCAGGGCATAGCTGACCGTGACGGACTCACCGACCGCGAGCGGGCCGACCCACGTCAGGGTCGGCAGGTCCTCGTCGACGTCGCCCTGACCGGACGGCGTGACGGTGACGGAGTCGACGACGATCGAGGCGTCGTCCAGGACGTCGGTCAGGTCGTCGGTGAACGTCGCCGGCTCGTCGACGGTGTAGTCGTACCCGCCGGTGTTGGTGATGGTCACGGAGTACGTGATCGTCTCGCCACCCGACACGGCTGCCGGTGCGTCGGACGACTTCTCCACGAGCACCTGGGCCACCGGGGTGACGGTGACGCAGGACGGGT
Organism: Cellulosimicrobium arenosum; assembly: GCF_014837295.1. GTDB lineage: Bacteria > Actinomycetota > Actinomycetes > Actinomycetales > Cellulomonadaceae > Cellulosimicrobium > Cellulosimicrobium arenosum. The sequence continues at coordinate 135,586 of NZ_JACYHB010000011.1, read as the reverse complement.
CGAACGCCGGGTCGTCCGGGTCCGCCACCGGCGGGTCCGGGCACTGCCCGCCCACCAGCGCGTTCGTCAGGACCGCATCACCGCCCGCCGGCACGGGGGCGCCCACCGTCACCGTGTACGTGATCGTGGCCACGTCGCCCACCGCGAGCGGGCCGGTCCACGACACCGTCGACGCGGTCACCGCCAGCGTGCCGGGATCCGCGTTCGAGGAGCTCACGGCGGGCGCGGTCGCGATCGCGGCGTCGTCCAGCACGTCGGCGAGGTCGTCCGTGACCGATGCCGCGGCGAGGTCGACACCGCCGGAGTTGATGACGGAGAGGGTGTACTCGACCGTCCCGCTCGGCTCGAGCGGGACCGACGACGGCGTCGCCACCTTGACGACCACGTAGTCCTCCACGGGGTCGACGGTCACGCAGCCGGGGTCGAACGCCGCGTCGTCGGGGTCCGTCACCGCCGGGTCCGGGCACTGCCCGCCCACGACGGCGTTGGTCAGGACGCCGTCGCGCTCGCCGCCCACCAGCGGGTCCCCGACCGTCACCGTGTACGTCACGACGACCGTGCCGCCGACCGGCAGCTCACCGGTCCAGGACAGCGTCGTCCCGGTGAGCGTCGCCGTCCCCGCCGACGCGACCGGCCCGGTGGTCACCTCCGCGTCGTCGAGGACGCCGGAGAGGTCGTCGGCGAACGACGCGAGCGCCGGTGCCGCGTACGGCACGCCGCCGGTGTTCGTGACCGTCACCGTGTACTCGACCGTGCCGTCCGGGACCACGGGGTCGGGGTCCGCCGTCGAGGACTTGACCACCGTGAACGCCTGGACCGGGTCCGTCGTGACGCAGTCGGGGTCGAACGCCGCGTCGTCCGGGTCCGTCACCGGCGGCGCCGGGCACTGCCCGCCCACGACCGCGTTGGTCAGTACGCCGTCGCCGGGGCCGCCGGGCGCGGGGTCGTCCACCGTCACCGTGTAGGTGACCGTCGCCGAGGCGCCGACGCCGAGCGCACCGGACCAGGACAGCGTGCCGCCCACGAGCGTCGCGGACCCGGTGGACGCCTCGGCAGCCGTGGTGACGGTCGCGTCGTCGAGCACGTCCGTCAGGTCGTCCGTGAACACCGCCAGGGCGGGCGACGCGTACGACGCGCCGCCGGTGTTCGTCACCGTCACCGTGTACTCGACCGTGTCTCCCGCGGCGAGCGGGTCGGCGGACGGCGTCGAGCTCTTCACGACCGTGAGGTCCGCGACCGGGGTCACCGTCACGCAGTCCGGGTCGAACGCCGGGTCGACCGGGTCCGTCACCGCCGGGTCCGCGCACTGCCCGCCCACGACGGCGTTCGTCAGCACGGCGTCCCCCGCCCCCGGGAGCGGGTCGCCGACGGTCACGGTGTACGTCACCGTCGCGCTCTCGCCCGCCGCGAGCGCGCCCGTCCAGGCCAGCGCGTCGCCGTCGATCGCCGAGATCCCGGCCGACGCCGTCGGGCCGGCCGTCACCGCGGCGTCGTCCAGCACGCCCGACAGGTCGTCCGCGAAGGTCGCGGGGACGTCCGTCGTGAAGTCGGCGTCGCCGACGTTCTCCGCGACGACCGTGTACGTCACCTCCGAGCCGGGGACCAGCGGCGATTCCGAGGACGACGCCGTCTTCGTCACCTGGAGCGACGGCTCGAGGACCGTGATCGCGTAGTCCTCGACCTCGCCCCCCACCCACTCGCCGGTCGGGGACGGGTCGTCGGTCCCGCCGGCGAACAGGCGCACGCGCCCGTACGTGGTGCCGGCCGCGGCGCCGGACGCGTCGATCGTCAACGGGTGGTCCTCCGGGCCGCTCCCCGCGGGCACCGTCGTCGTGACGAGCTCGTCCGCGTCGAACGTGCCGCTCGCGTCCACGTCCACCCACGTCGCCAGCGTGGCGTCGGCGGCCGTGTCGTTGGTCGCCTCGACCGACAGCGTGCCCTCCCGGCCCGCGACCAGCTCGACCGGCTCGACGATCGAGCCCTCGTCGTCGACCCCGGCGAGGTCGTCGCCGTCGGCCCCCGCGCCCGGCACGCCGTCGCCCTCGACGTCGACCGTGTTCTCGTCCCCGAGCATGAGGGGGGCCGTGCTCGTCACGGGGTCGTACCCGACGACGGCGTGGCGCGGGCCGTCGTCGGCCAGGAGTGTCCCGTACGACGCCGGGGCGTCCCCGAGGTCGAGGGGCAGCTCCGCGAGCGTCAACGGCCAGTCCTCGACCTCGCCGGAGTCGAGGCCGGCGCTCGCGGTGGACGTCCCGGTGGGCGACGGCGGTGCGGAGCCCAGCACGGCCCGCAGGCGCAGATAGGTGCTCTTCGGGGTGGTGCCGGCCGGGACGGACCAGGCCAGGGTCACGTCTCCCGAGGTCGTCCCGGCGTCCGCGGCCGCCCGCTCGCCGGGGTCGAAGGTCCCGTCGCCGTCGAGGTCGATCCACCCCGCCACGCCGGCGGCCTCGCCGGACGCGTTGACCACGGGCACCGTGAGGCTCACCGTGCCGGCGTTCACCGGGAGGACGGGGTCGTCCGCGAACGCGTCGTCCTGGTCCGAAGCGGCCGACGCGACCGGCTGACCGTCGGACTCGATCGTGACCGTCTCGCCGAGCGTCAGCGCCGGCGAGGCGGCGTCGCCCACGCCGTGGAACGGGCCGCCGTCCTCCAGGACGGTCCCGTACGACGCCGGTGCGTCACCGAAGTCGGTCGGGAGCGGGCCCGGGCACCGTGCGCCGTCGTTGCCGGTCGACGGCGGGCCGTAGGCGAAGAACTGGGCGGGGGCGGCCGCGTCGGTGAGGTCGAAGCGCCAGATCTGCCCGGTGCCGTTGTTGGAGGCGTAGAGGAAGCCCGCGTCGTCCAGGTACGTCGCCCCCCACGACGAGCCTCCGCCGGGCTGTCCGGACGGGTTCTGGCCGTCCGGCGCCGCGAGCGATCCCTTGAACGCCCACACGGACATCGCGCTCTGGCGCCCTGCGGCCGGGTCCATCCGGAAGATCAGCGTGTTGCGCGTGGTCGCGTTGAACCCGACGGACCACAGGAACCCGTCGTGGTACGACCAGTCGTCACCGGGCTGGTTGTTGGTGCTCCCCGTGCCGTAGCTGTCGTCGCCGGAGAGCACAGTGCCGAACGTCGGCGAGCCCGGGTCGACGTCCATCGAGAACCACGTGGCGCCGGTCGGCTCGGCGGTCGAGCCGTACCAGACGCCGTCGGGAGAGACGTCGCCGATGTTGACGCCGGCGGGGAAGCCGGCGGCGCTGAGGTACCCGACCCCCGAGAAGTCCGGTGCCCACAGGTCGGTCTGCGTCGCCAGGTCGGGCGACGTCGCCGTGAACTGCAGCTCTCCGCCCGTCTGGCCGACCGGGACGGGCCCGTAGTACCAGCCGTCGATCGCGTTGTAGCCGACGCCGTTGGCGCCGTAGCGGGGCAGGGTCCCCCGGTCGGTGGACTCTCCGCTCACCAGGTCGACGTCGTAGACGCTGGTGACCGGGCGGTCGGGGACGTACTGGAACAGCTGGGCGCTCGCCGGGCACGAGACCGGTCCGGCGTCCTCGAAGGTGATGTCGGTGGTTCCCGGCGGGTTCAGGCCGACCAGCTCCAGGTCGTCCGGTCCGTTGGTGTACGTCCCGGCGGTGGCCGAGGTGACGCCGACCGTCACCGTGCACGTGACGAGGTCCGACCCCGCAAGGTCGCCGCCGGTGAGCTGCACGGTCCCCGCCGCCGCGTCCACCGCGACCGTGCCGTCCCCGCACGTCGTCGACGACGTCCCCGTCGGCTCCAGTCCTGGTGCGAGCGTGTCGGTGAACGCGAAGTCCTCCTTGGGCCCCGACGGCGTCGCCGGGTCACCGGGCACATGGGTGTTCGTGACCGTGAAGGTCAGGGTCGCGTCGTCGCCCGTGGGGTACGCCCCGTCGTGGGTGGCGTAGGCGCTGAACTCCTTGTCGACCTTGGGCGTGGTGTCGAGCAGCAGGATGTTGTCGAACGCGGTGTCGTTCCCGTTGCCCGTGGCGCGCTGGTTGTCCACGCGCAGCCCGACGGTGGTTCCGGTGGTCCGGATCGCCGTGTCGCCGACGAACGTCCCGACGCGCGTGGTGCGCTGCCGCGCCACGTTGTTGCCGCCGCCTCCCGGGCCGTACTGGGCGCCGCCTCCGGCCGTGCCCTGCAGGAGGCACGAGTTGAGCGTCGTGCTGAACGCGGAGATCTCCGGGTCGGAACCCTGCGTGACGAAGATCTGGGGGAGCGCGCCCGTGTTGTTGCGCACGATGCAGCTGGCCGACGCGATGTCGATCGAGAACTGGTAGTACCGCCCGGCGTCGACGGGGATCTCGTCGTCGAACTCGAGCATCGTCCCCGCGCCCGCGTCGCCGTTCGTGAACGAGGACACCACGTGGTTGTCGAGCTGGCTGGCGGTCGTGCCGAGCGGCGACCCCTGGTACGGGTAGGCGGCGTCGAGGTGCCAGCTGCCCATCGACCCCGCCATGATGCGCAGGTTGTTGAAGTTGCTCCCCGTCCCGCACCCGGTGGCGGGCCCGGGCTGCGGCAGTGGGACGTCGAGGTTCGCGTTGCTGAACCCGTAGTTCCCGTGGGCGGCCACCACGATGCCGTTGCAGAGCGTTCCCGCAGCCCAGGCCGGGTCCGCGGTGTACGTCGTCGTGCCGTTGGCGTTGAGGTAGCCGGGCTGGAACGCCGGGTCGCCCGGCTCGCCGCCGAGGGGGTACTCGGTCAGGGTCTGGACGTAGTCCCCCGCGTCCCACGCGTTCGCGTTGGTACCGAGCTGTCCGGGCGCGTTGGGCTCCGGCCAGGTCACGTTCTCGAAGTTCTCCACGTAGAAGAGCTCGGGGGCCTCCATGACGCCTGGGCTCCCCGGCGCGGCCTCGGCGTGCGGCAGAACCTCGGGCGGCACGGCCACGGTGGGGACGGCGACGAGCCCCGCCGTCAGGACCAGGGACAGGGCGGCGGGCCCGGCGGCCCCCCGCGCACCACTCCACCGGCGCGAGGCACCTGCGGCGCGAGCGCCACCTGCTGGTCGACGTGTACGTGCCACGGGGTCCCTTTCGTCACCACCACGACGGCGCCCGGGCTGCTGTGAGGCGCATCACACCTGTCTGTTGTCGCACGAACAGGCGTGGACCGCACGTCCGCGGCGTCGGCAGCGGCGACAGCTCGCCCTCAAACGGCGCTCAGCACCTCGACCGCCAGCGCACGATGGTCCGAGACCCCGGTGTCCACCGCGGTGGCGGTACCGACCGGGGCGAGGCCACGGTCCGCCGCGAGCACGTGGTCGATCTGCCGGACGGGCCGCCCGGCCGGGTGCGTGTGGGCGACGGCGAGGGGTCGCCACCCGCTGATGCGCGCGACGTCGGGCGGGCGCAGGTTGAGGTCGCCGATCAGGACGAGGGGACCGGGCAGGGCCGCGCACGCCCGGACAAGGGCGCCGAGCTGCGTGGCGGTGTGCTCGACGCGCGACGTCAGGTGCGTGGTGACGACCGTCAGCGGGCCGGCCGGCGTGCGCAGGACGGCGGCGAGCGCGACGCGCGGCTCGTCCGGGACGACGCGGACGGGCAGCGCCGACCCCTCCGGGGAGCGACGGACCCGGTCGCGCCAGGCCATGCGGGGCAGCTCCAGGCGCAGCCACCGGTCGACAGGGAACCGGCTCACCAGCCCGATCCCGTGCCCGGGATACCCGGGCCACCGGCGCGCACCGCGCCCCGCGCGTCCGGCGGCGAGGTACGTCCCGGGCACGCCGCGGACCGTGGGCGAGAAGTGGTGCCACGGCGCGTCGAGCGCGGCCCCAGCCACCGCGACCAGGTCTGCGCCGCGCGAGCGCGGCGTGCTGCGCTCCACCTCCTGCAGGGCCAGGACGTCCGCGTCCAGCTGCCCGACGGCGGCCGCGAACCTCCCGACGTCGGCCCGGCCACCGGGTGGTGCGCCGTGGCGGGCGTTGAACGTCGCGAGCCGGATCGTGCGCGGCGCGTCGTGGCCGGTCACGGGGTCAGGGTGCGCCGCCAGGCGACGATGCGCTCGACGGCGTCGGCGACCGTCGTGGGGGCCGCGGCGAACGACAGGCGGACCCAGTCGCGGCCGTGCACGGCGTCGAAGTCGGTGCCGGGCGTGAGCGCGACGCCCGCCTCGGCGAGCAGCCGGGCGCACCACGTGACGGAGTCCATGCCGTCGCCGGACACGTCGGCGTAGACGTAGAACGCGCCGTCGGCGGGGGCGACGCGGGTCCAGCCGAGGTCGTCGAGGCGGGAGAGCACGAGCTCGCGCGAGGCCGCGTACCGTGCGACGTTCTCCTCCGCCGCGAGGTACCCGTCCGAGGTGAACGCCGCGACGCCCGCGTGCTGCGCGAGCGCGGGCGGCGAGAGCGCGACGTTGCCCGCGAGCGCCCCGACCGGCCCGACCAGCTCGTCGGGCAGGACCAGCCAGCCGAGGCGCCACCCGGTCATCGCCCAGAACTTCGAGAACGAGCTGACGACGACCGCGCCGTCGGGCACGTACCGCGCGGCCGTCGGCGACCCGCCCCGGGCATGGCCGGGCGGTGCTGGACGAGAGGTGGCTGCGTCGTCGTACACGATGCCGTGGTAGATCTCGTCGCTGATCAGGCGCACGTCGTGGTCGGCGCACCACGTGGCGACGGCCGCGAGCTCGTCGGGCCGGATCATGGTCCCGGTCGGGTTGGCTGGGCTCGCGAGAACCAGTCCGTCCAGCCCGCCCCCGTAGTACGCCTCCATGAGGTGGGAGACGGTCGGCTGGTACCGCGAGTCCGGCCCGCAGTCGAGCTCGACGACCTCGCACCCGAGCGCGCTGAGGATGTTCTTGTACGCCGGGTAGCCGGGGCGGGCGAGCGCCACGCGGTCGCCGACGTCGAACGCCGCGAGGAACGCGAGCAGGAACCCGCCGCTCGACCCCGTCGTGACGGCGATCCGCGCGGGGTCGACCTCCAGGTCGTACCAGCGGCCGTAGTGCGCCGCGATCTCGCGCCGCAGCGCCGGCACGCCCAGCGCCTCCGTGTACCCGACGTCGCCGGACTCCAGCACCTCGATCGCCCGACGCCGCACCACGTCCGACGCGCCCGTCGCCGGCTCCCCCGCGCACAGGTTCAGCACGGACGCCCCCGCGTCCCGCAGCCGGTTGGCCTCCGCGAGCACCTCCATGACGGCGAACGGGGGTACGTGCGAGCGTCGCGAGACCTTGAGCCGGCGGGTCATGCGTCCATCATGCCGCGCGACGACCGTCGGGACCGTCCCGCGAGGTGTGCCTAGGCTGGGGACGAGCCACGAGGCGGGAGGAGCGCCATGTTTCGCAGACGACAGCACCGGCCCGACGACGACCCGGTGCGCCGCGCCGCGCAGTACCGCGTCGACCGGGAGACCGAGCGCGAGGCCGCCGAGCAGGAGCGCCGGCACGGCTCGTCGGGCGCGAGCGCCGGGGACACCGCCCACGGCGAGGGCGAGACGGTCCGCACCCCGCCCCGCGTCCCCGCCGACCAGCGCGCCCGCTACGTCGACACCGTGATCGACCAGGCGATCCGGCGCGGCGAGTTCGACGACCTCCCGCTCGCGGGCAAGCCGATCCCCGGCCTGACGGGCACGCACGACCCGGACTGGTGGCTCAAGAGCGTCATCGAGCGTGAGCAGCTCACCGGTCTGGGCCCGCCCGCGATCCTGCTCCGGACGGAGGACCGCGAGCTCGACGCGCGCCTCGACCGCGAGCTCGACGAGAAGGCGGTCCGCGCGATCCTCGAGGACTTCAACGCCCGCGTGGTCGACGCCCGCCGACAGCTCCACGGCGGCCCGCCCGTCGTCACCCCGACCCGCGAGGTCGACGCCGAGGTCGCGCGCTGGCGGGCGCGCCGGGGACCCGCCTCCTAGGGTCGGAGGCATGGCCGACTGGGAACCCGACGTCCTCGGGGACGACTACGAGCAGCTCACGCTGCCGCTGGCGCCCGACGACCAGGGCGAGGTCGTCGCCACCCTGGTGCGCCGTCGCCCGGAGGCCCGAGCCGACGCAGCGCCCGAGCCGTACCTCGACGTGCTGTACGTCCACGGCTGGTCCGACTACTTCTTCCAGACCGAGCTCGCGGAGTTCTGGGCGGGCCACGGGGCGCGGTTCCACGCGCTCGACCTGCGTAAGTACGGCCGCAGCCTGCGCCCGTGGCAGACGCCCGGCTTCATCCGCGACCTCGCGACCTACGACGAGGAGATCGAGGCCGCGCTCGCCGTCCTCGGCCACGGCCCGCACCGCACGAGCCCGCGCCGGCTCGTGGTCATGGGCCACTCCACGGGCGGCCTGACGATGAGCCTGTGGGCGTCGCGCAACCCGCGGCGCGCGGCGGCGATCGTGCTCAACGCGCCGTGGCTCGAGTTCCAGACGCGCGAGGTCGGGCGGCTCCTGCTCGAGCCCGTCATGGGCGCACGCGCACGCCTCACCCCGACGCGCGCGCTGCCGAACGTCGACCTCGGCTTCTACACGCGGGCCGTCAGCAAGGACTTCGACGGCGAGTGGACGTACGACCTGCACTGGCGCCCGCAGCACGGCTTTCGCACCACCCCCGCGTGGCTCACGGCGATCTTCCGCGGCCACGAGGCCGTCGCGCGCGGGCTCGGGATCGGCACGCCGATCCTCGTCCTGCTCTCCACGCGCAGCACCCTCGCGCCGCGCTGGTCGCCCGACATGGCGCACACCGACACCGCGCTCGACGTCGAGAGCGTCGCCCGCCGCGCGGTCCAGCTCGGGACGATCGTGACCGTCGCCCGCATCGAGGGCGCGTTGCACGACGTCGTGCTCTCCGCCCGGCCCGTCCGCTCCCTCGCGTACGGGCGGATCTCGCAGTGGCTCGCCGCGTACGTGCCCCCGCCCGCACCTCGGGTGCCCGACGTCGACCGGCCGGGTCGCGGCCGCGACACCGCACCTCCCGACGCGCGTCCCCGCGGCCCGCTCGGGCGGGCGGCCGGCGCCGTGGCGCGGTTCACCGGGAACGTCGTCGGGCACCTGACGGGCCGGGCCCGGCGCCGTCGGGCACCCCGGTAAGACGGCGGCGGGCCGGCGCGTACCATCGGCCCAGGAGCTGACCCCGGTTCCCCGATGATGGGAGTCCGGATGTCCGACGCCGCGCCGAGCGCCGAGCTGCTCACCCTGGGCCTGCTCGCAGGCTCCTCGATGGAGAACGAGCAGCGGCTCCCCGTCCACCCTCGTCACCTCGACCGGATCGACGAGGACGTGCGCGCGCGGATGATCGTCGAGCACGGCTACGGCGCCGACTTCCAGCTCGAGCCCGGGTACGTCGAGTCGCGCGTCGGGCGGGTCGCGGGGCGAGCAGAGGTGATCGAGTCCGCCGACGTGCTGCTCCTGCCGAAGCCGCAGGCGGCGGACGTGGCCGCGATCCCCGCCGGCCGCGTCCTGTGGGGGTGGCCGCACTGCGTGCAGGACGTGGCGATGACGCAGGCGGCCATCGACCGTCGGCTCACGCTGATCGCGTTCGAGGCGATGAACCACTGGACCCGGCGCGGCGACTTCAGCCTGCACGTGTTCCACAAGAACAACGAGCTCGCCGGCTACTGCTCCGTGCTGCACGCGCTGCGCCTGACCGGGTCGACGGGCGACTACGGGCCGCGGCTCAGCGCCGTCGTCATCGGGTTCGGCGCGACGGCGCGCGGCGCCGTGACCGCGCTCAAGGCGCACGGCATCCACGACATCCAGGTCCTCACGCAGCGGGGTGCCGCGGCCGTCGGCTCGCCGATCCACGCCGCGCACATCACCCAGCTCAACACCGACGACGGCCCGACCCACCTCTCCACGGTCCGCACCGACGACGGCGACGTGACGCTCCCGGAGTTCCTCGCGTCGCACGACATCGTCGTCAACTGCACCCTCCAGGACGTCGCCGCGCCGCTGACCTACCTGCGGACCGAGGACCTGGCGGGGTTCGCCACCGGGAGCCTGATCATCGACGTCTCGTGCGACGAGGGGATGGGCTTCGAGTGGGCGCGACCCACCACGTTCGACGACCCGATGTTCACCGTCGGCCGCGGGGTGAGCTACTACGCCGTCGACCACAGCCCGTCGTACCTGTGGAACTCCGCCACCTGGGAGGTCAGCGAGGCGATCCTGCCGTTCCTGCGCACCGTCCTGGAGGGACCGGGCGCGTGGGCGCAGGACCTCACCATCTCCCGCGCGATCGAGATCCACGAGGGCGTGGTGAAGAACCCGAGCATCCTGAGCTTCCAGGGCCGCGAGCAGCCCTTCCCGCACCGCAGGACCGGTGCGCCGTCTGCCACGATGGGTGGATGAGCGTTCCTCTCTCCCGCTCGCTGGCCTGGCGCGGGCGCTCGATCGCGTGGGACAGGCTCGGGCAGGGGCCCGCTCTGGTCCTCCTGCACGGCACCCCGTGGTCGTCGGCCCTGTGGCGGCCGATCGCCGAGGCACTCTCCTCGCGGTTCACCGTGTACCTGTGGGACATGCCCGGGTACGGCGAGTCCTCGAAGGCGGCCGAGCACGAGGTCGACCTCGGCACGCAGGGCGAGCTGTTCGCCCATCTGCTCCGGGAGTGGGAGCTCGACCGCCCGCACGTCGTCGCGCACGACGTCGGCGGGGCCGTCGCGCTCCGCGCCCGCCTCCTGCACGGGGCGCGCTACGCGTCGCTCTGCCTGGTCGACGTCGTCGCGATCTCGCCGTGGGGCTCGCCGTTCTTCACGCTGGTCGCGCAGCACGCCGACGTCTTCGCCCAGCTTCCTCCCGCCGTGCACCGGGGAGCCGTCGAAGCCTACGTCGGCGGCGCCGCGCACCGTCCGATCGACGCCGCCGCCCTCGCGATGCTCGTCACGCCGTGGACGGGCACGGAGGGACAGGCCGCGTTCTACCGGCAGATCGCCCAGGCCGACGAGCGGTTCACGGACGAGGTCGAACCTGCCTACGGCTCGATCGACGAACCGGTGCACGTCGTGTGGGGCGCGCAGGACGCCTGGATCCCGGTCGACCGCGCCCACCGGCTGCACGCGGCGATCCCGCACTCGACGCTCGCGATCCTCCCCGACGCCGGGCACCTCGTCCAGCTCGACGCCCCGGAAGCGCTCACCGCGGAGCTGACGCGATGGACGGAGCAGCACCGGACGGACCGTCGGTCTCGTCACCGGGGCGAAACGCGGACGTGACCGCCGGGTGACAGGAGCGTTCTAGCGTGCGGTCCAGCGGCGCCAGGCGTGCCGCCCCCGCGCGAGAGGACACGCCCATGACCGCCACGACCACGACACCGCCGAAGGGCGCCACGGACACCGTCGACGAGGTGCCCCGCCTCGCGCGGCTGTTCCCGCTGGGGCTCCAGCACGTCCTGGCCATGTACGCCGGGGCGGTGGCCGTGCCGCTCATCGTCGGCGGCGCTCTCGGCTACTCGCCGGAGGACCTCGCGTTCCTCATCAGCGCCGACCTGTTCGTCGCGGGCATCGCGTCGATCATCCAGTCCGTGGGGTTCTGGAGGTTCGGCGTCCGACTACCGCTCATGCAGGGCGTGACCTTCGCCGCCGTCGGGCCGATGATCACGATCGGGACGACCTACGACATCACAGCCGTGTTCGGCGCGACGATCGCGTGCGGGCTGTTCATGATCCTCGTCGCCCCGTTCTTCTCGGCGCTCCTGCGCTTCTTCCCGCCCATCGTCACCGGCACGGTCATCCTCATCATCGGCGTGACCCTCATGGACGTCGCAGCGGGGTGGATCACCGCGCAGGGGGAGAGCGCGGCGCCGACGGACCTCGCGCTCGCGGCAGGGACGCTGCTGTTCGTCGTGCTCGCCGAACGGTTCGCGCCGCCCGCGCTCGCCCGGGTGTCCGTGCTGTTGGCGCTCGCGATCGGCACGCTCGTCGCGCTGCCGATGGGCAAGGTGGACTGGTCGGGCGTCGGGGACGCCGGGTGGTTCGCTTTCGTCACGCCCTTCCACTTCGGTGCACCGACCTTTCCCCTCGCGGCCGTGCTGTCGATGCTGGTCGTGGGGCTCGTGATCATGACGGAGACCACGGGCGACATGATCGCCGTGGGCGAGATCGTCGACAAGCCCGTGACGAAGAAGCGGCTCGCGGACGGGCTGCGCGCCGACGGGCTGTCGACCGTCCTCGGCGGCGCGTTCAACACGTTCCCGTACACCGCGTTCGCGCAGAACGTCGGCCTCGTCAGCCTGACGAACGTCAGGTCCCGCTACGTCGCGACCATGGCCGGCGCAATCCTCGTCGTGCTCGGTCTCGTGCCCAAGGTGGGCGCCGTCGTCGAGGGCGTGCCGAGCGCGGTGCTCGGCGGCGCGGGGGTCGCCCTATTCGGGATGGTCGCCGCGTCGGGCATCCGGTCGCTGACCAAGGTGAGGTTCACGAACAAGAACATCCTCGTCGTCGCGATCTCGCTCGGCGTCGCGCTGCTGCCCACCGTCAAGCCCGAGATCTACGCCGAGTTCCCGCAGTGGTTCCAGCTGATCTTCGACTCGGGCATCAGCTCGGGCGCGATCTGCGCGATCCTGCTCAACCTGCTCCTCAACGGCGACCAGCTGCGCGAGTCCCGGCAGGACGAGCAGGAGCTCGCGCCGCACGACGCGCTGCGCGGCCCCTCCCCCGCCGTCGTCACCTACGACGAGGCGACGCACCTCGACATGCAGGACGACGCCCGGGCGGACGAGGACGGGCGGCGGCGACCCGCGCAACCGTAGGACGGTCGGGTCAGCCGACGCCCTCCGCGGCGAGCGCGTCGGTGAGCAGCCCGACCAGGGCGTCGAGCTGCACGTCCGTGGAGGAGGTCGTGTCCTCCTCCGAAGCGCCGTCCAGTGCCCGTGCAGCAAGCCCGGACTTGCTGTCGATCAGCCCGGCGATCCTGGCGTCGACGGTCTGCGCGGCGATGATCCGCCATGCGGTGACCGGCTCGGCCTGACCGATCCGGTGGATCCGGTCGATGGCCTGGGTCTGCTCGGCGTCCGTCCAGGACAGCTCGGCCAGCACGAGGTTGGACGCGACCTGGAGGTTGAGCCCGACGCCCGCGGCCGTCAGCGAGCACACGGCGATCGACACGTCGGGATCCCCGGTGAACGCGGCGATGTTCTTCTCGCGCACCTTCGGCGTCTGGTCGCCGCGGATCGAGGCGTAGCGGATGCCGCGGTCGGCGAAGGTCTGCTCGGCCTGGTCCATCACGTCGACGTGCTTGGCGAAGAACACCACCTTGCCGACGTTGCGGGCGAGCTGTGCGGCGTAGTCGGCGGCCGGCCCGGCCTTCGCCTGGCCGATCCGGCGCACCATCGTGAAGACGTTCTCACCCTTGGCCTTGGCGCTCGAGTCCTTGAGCTCGCCTGCCGCGACCCGGCGCGCGAGCTCGACGTCGACGCCGTCCACCTCGACCGGCTCGCCGGTGCGCACCTCCAGCGCGGCCCGGTACCTGCTGACGAGCCTCTTGGTGAGCGCGACCTCGGCCGCGCGGATCGAGCGGCCGGCCGCGCCGTCGAGCTCGATCGGCAGGTCCGCCACCCGGCGGGCGGGGATGTCGGCGACCACGTCGGCCTTGCGGCGGCGCACGATGCCCATGTCGATCACCGCGGCGCGCGCGGCGGCGGAGAAGCCTCGGTCTGCGGGGGTGAGGCCCGTGTCCTCGAGGGCGGTCATCAGCTTTCCGAGGGGCTGCTTGTCGTCGATCCAGCCGAGGAGCTGCCAGATCGCCCGGAAGTCCTCGATGTCGTTGATCAGCGGGGTGCCGGTGAGCGCCATCAGCAGCGGCCGGGGGCTACGGGTGCGGATCCGCTCGGAGAGGGCGAGCACGTGCTGCGAGCGCTGCGACCCCTTGTTCTTGATGAAGTGCGCCTCGTCGACGACCATGCCGCGGAAGCCGAGGTCGCCCAGCCAGCCGACGTGCCGATCGAGGATCTCGTAGTTGACGATCACGACGTCCGCGAACGCGTTCATCCGGTCCCCGTCGCCGTGGATGACGGTGGACCGGCGCGACGGCGTCCACAGCTCGACCTCGTGCGCCCAGTTCGTCTTCACGACGTTGGGCACCACGACCAGCAGCGGGTAGGCGTCGGCGGCCTGGGCGGCGAGCAGCGCCTGGGCGGTCTTGCCGAGCCCCGGCTCGTCCGCGAGCAGGAACGTGCGGTGGCCGCGGATCGTGGCCTCGACGACCTGGGCCTGGTGCGGCATCAGCGCTCGGCCGAGGGCGGCGGACATCGAGTGGGGGGCCGGCAACGGCATGCACGCGGGGGCGCCGGGCCCGGCGACCTCGAAGGATCGGAAGAGCGGCTCGAGCAGCTCCCAGCCGGCCAGCCGGCGGGCCCGGGCGGCGTTCCGCTCCGCCGCGGCCTCGAAGTCGGGAGCCAGGAACGGGTTCGCGAGCTGGCGAGAGATCACCGACTGCGGCACCACCTGGTTCCTCGCGGCCGGCGCAGTGACGGTCGGCTCGGCGGGCGCGGGCTCCTCGGGCGGCTCCAGCCCGCCGGCTCGCATCACGGTCGCCTTGTAGGTGCGCGCGGCGTCGGAGACCCGGGCGTCCTCCGCGAGCAGCGCGAGCAGCGAGGTGTCCCGGGCCGCGATCCGGGCCAGCAGCGTCGCCACGCCGTCCAGCCGCTTGAGCTCCTGCTCGCGCTTGGACGCGGTCAGCGACCCGTCTGCCATCACCCGGGCCCGCTCCTCGCGGACCAGCAGCGCGACGACCTGGAACTTCGTCCGCACCCCCGGGCGTGTCGGCGTCCGCTGCACGGCGGTGTCCACCTCGCGGGCGATCCCCGCGAGCACGGGGATGATCCCCTGCTCGGCAGGACGTGAGGGGCGGCGACGCTGAGCACCCGACCGCTGGGCGCCGGACCGCTGCGCACCGGAACCGGCGCGCGCGCCACCGGACCGACGTCGGCCTGTTCGTGCCACATCTCCTCCTTCTACCGCGGCAGCACCGCGGATGCGGCGCAGCGCACCGCGCAACGGTCGCCCGGGCCGCGCCGGACGTCGGCACGACGCCCCTGCCGCGGGCAACCAGGCCTGCGCGCCGAGATCCGGCGCTGAGCCGGCGCGCAGCATCCGCACCTGCAGGGCGCGCGAGCTGGCTGCGCCCCACGACGAGCTCCCCGGGCTCAGGAGTCAGGTCGGCAGCCGTCGTCCACCCGTCGTCGCCCCCGGCGCGGCCCGTCGGGCGCGCGGTTCACACCCCACTGTACTGGCCGTGGACACGTCGTGCGCTGGTCCTGCCCGGCGGCCGTCGACGATCTCGGGCAGGCTGCTCGGATGGACCTCGAGCTGGAGGGCAGGCGAGCCCTCGTCACCGGGAGCACCCACGGGATCGGGGCGGCGATCGCTCGTCGGCTCGCGAGCGAAGGATGCTCGGTCGTCGTGCACGGCCGGGACGAGGAGGCGGCCCGCGACGTGCTGGGCACGATCCGTGCAGCGGGCGGGACCGCGACGGCGGTGCTCGGTGACCTGACCGATCCCGAGCAGGCGCGCCGGGTCTGCGCGGACGCCGCGCAGGAGGGTCCGGTCGACATCCTGGTCGCGAACGCCGGCCCGTTCGTGGAGCACACGTTCTTCGAGGCGACCGACGAGGACTGGGCCGCAGCGTTCACCGGGAACGTCCTGTCCGCCGTGCGGTGCGTCCGGCACCTCGCACCGTCCATGCGAGATCGCGGCTGGGGACGGATCGTCACGATCAGCACGCGCGGCGTCGGGGCACCGCTGACCAACATGGTCGAGTACTCGGCCGCCAAGGCCGCGCTCGCCAACGCCACGGGTGCGCTGGCGCAAGAGCTCGCGGGGTCAGGAGTCACCGCGAACACGGTGAGCCCGGGGGTGATCCTCACGCCGGGGATGCGACAGATGTTCCTCGACCGGTCGCTCCGCTCCGGCGGAGGGAGCGACTGGGACGAGATCGAGTCCTCCGTGACGGCGGAGTACGCGCCCAACCCGGTCGGACGCCTGGGCAGGCCGGAGGAGATCGCCGACGCCGTCGCCTATCTCGTCAGTCCGCGCGCGGCCTACGTGACGGGAGCGACGCTCCGGGTGGACGGCGGCGTCGACGGGACGCTCAACCCCTGACCTACGAGCGTGATCGGTCGGATGCGCCTGCGCCGATCGCCTCGCGCACGAACGCCACGACGCCGTCGGCCGCGGCCTCGACCTCGGCCAGGCACTCCTCGAAGTCGGCGGCGCCGCCGTACCAGGGGTCGGCGATGTCGAGCGCGCGCTCGTCGCCCTCGGCCCCGACGCCCGGTGCCGACGGGTCGAACGAGCGGTACATGCGGATCCGGCCGGCGTCGGACGTACCCGGGCCCGACTCGTCGGACCCGGCCAGCCGACGCAGCGCCCGCGCGTGCTGGGACGTCATGGCGAGCACGAGGTCGCGGCCCGCGACGTCGGCCGACCGGACCTGGCGCGCCCGGTGCGCGCCGTCCACGACGTAGCCGTGCGCCGCGAGGACGGTGCGCCCGCGCCGGTCGATCGGGTTGCCCTCCTCCTCGTCGCTCACCCCGGTGGAGTCGACGACGACCCGGTCCGCGAGCCCCGCGGACCCGAACCGGTCGCGCAGCACCACCTCGGCCATCGGGGACCGGCAGATGTTGCCCGTGCAGACGGTCATGACGCGGTACGGCTCTCCCATGCCGACCATCCTGTCCCACCAGGCAGGCCTGGGCACACCCACCTACGGTGTGGGCATGACGATCGGTGAGGGGACGGGCCGCATCGCGGTCACCGGTGCCAGCGGGCTGCTGGGGTCCAAGCTCGCGTTCCGGCTCGCGGCCGCGGGGGCGCAGCAGCGGCTCGTCGTGCGCGACGCCGCGCGCGCCCCTCGGCTGCCCGACGGCGACCCGCTGCCGGACACGGACGTCGCCGTCGTCAGGGGTTACGAGGATGCGCCCGCGATGGTCGAGGCGTTCAGCGGCACCCAGACCGTCGTGCTCGTCTCCGCGCGCGAGGACGCCCAGCGTGTCGCCCAGCACCGGGCGGCGGTCGACGCTGCGGTCGCAGCCGGCGTCGAGCAGATCGTGTACGTCTCGTTCGTCGGCGCCGACCCCGACGCGACGTTCACGTTCGCGCGCGACCACTGGCACACCGAGGTGTACGTGCAGGCGACGGGCCTGCGCCACACCTTCCTGCGCGACAACCTGTACCACCGCGCGCTCGCGCTCATGGTGGGGCCCGACGGCGTGCTCCGCGGCCCCGGCGGCGACGGCCGGGTCGCGTCGGTGTCGCACGACGACGTCGCCGACGTCGCGACCGCGGTCCTGCTCGACGACGACCCGGGACGCCACGACGGCGTCGCGTACGACGTCACCGGCCCGGAGGCGATCTCGCTCGCCGAGGTCGCGGAGCTGCTCTCCGCGGCGACGGGCCGCCGCATCACCTACTACCCGGAGACGCTCGACGAGGCGTACCGGTCGCGCGCGGGGTTCGGGGCGAGCGCCTTCGAGGTCGACGGCTGGGTGTCGTCGTACACCTCGATCGCGGCGGGCGAGCTCGCGCACGTGAGCGACGTCGTCGAACGCTTCACCCAACGGCGCGGACAGTCGTTCTCCGAGTGGCTCGACGACTATCCCGACGAGTGGGCGCACCTGCGCGGCTGACCTCGAGACCCGGGGTCTGTTCCTCCGACGGAGGAAACAGCGAAAACCCCTGGCGCGATCGGCGGGGACGGACGTACCGTCGTCGTACACGCGAAAGGAGGTGGTCCAGGAAGTGAATATTCTTCGGACTCGTGAGGTGGTGGCGCGCTAGGCGCGCCCCGATTCGACTGACGGACCGGGCGCGCGGAGCAAGTTCCACGCGACCACCGGGGCCCGCGGGTGTCGTGCACTCGTCCAGCACGACGGGCATCCTGCCGCACGGCGGGGTGTCAGCCCGCGGGCCTTCCCACGCCCGGGCTACCAGGGCTTGCGTGCGACGACAAGGAACCGCGGCGCCTCGTCGACGAACTCGTTCCCGCCCGCGAAGTGCAGGTGCAACGCCCGCAGCGGGGCCTCGTACCGGGCGACCGCCTCCGGCGACGACGTCGCGAGCTCCGGCACCTTCCACGCGCGGGCCCGCAGGTACCACAGCAGCGAACCGAGGTCGCGGAACCGGCGCACGCCGTCGTGCCCGCGCGCGACGTCGACCACGAACCCCACCTCGCGCAGCACCTCGACCGCGCCGTCGAGCGTCACCGAGTCCGGGTCCCACGGCATGCGCGCCCCGAGCGCGGCGTTGACCCGCGTGCCGTCGCGCGTGTCGACCTGCTGCGTGAGGAAGATCCCGCCGGGCTCGAGGACCCGCCACACCTCGTCGGGGTCGAACGCCTCGTGCCGGTCCAGGACGACCGCGAACTGCGCGTCCAGGAACGGCAGCAGCCCCTCACCACCGACGGGCCGCACCTCGAGCCCCAGCGGCTCCAGCCGGCGTCGGGCCACGGGCAGGTGAGGCGCCCAGCCCTCCGTGGCCGCCGAGCGCGGCGGGAACGGGCCGAGGGACGCGAGCATCTCGCCGTCGCCCGTCCCGAGGTCCAGCACAGGCCCGCGGCCGCTCGCGACCAGCTCGCGCGCGAGCCGCTCGTAGTTCCAGGGCAGCTCCTCCTCGACGACGTGGCCGTCGACCGGCGAGAGGTCCGACCCGACGACGGGCACCGTCCGCGCCCACTCGACGTGCTCCTCGAACGAGGCGTCGGCGGGGGGCACCGGGCGGTGCGCGGGGACGGCATCGGGCATGGTCCGATTGTGCCCTGCCGACCGGATAGTCTCCCGGTGCACCTGCTGCACCGCACGACGGTCCCGACCGTCGGACCCGTGGACCGGAGAAGGAGACGACATGGTTGACCGCCGGGGCGCCGACCTTCCCGGGCAGCGCACGTGATCTCCGGTGCGTCCACGGGCGCTCCGACCGGCGGCCGGGTCACGCGCAAGATCCGTGCGACCGTCGCCCGCCACCCCGAGCTCGGCGGTCTGCTCCACGTCGAGTCGAACACTCCGCCTGCGGGTGCCTACCTGGTGACCGCCGGGGTGATCCTGGTGTTTGCGACCGGGATCGTCCTGGGCAACGGCGACCTGGTCGACGCCCTCGTGGTGGCACCGATCTGGGCGGTGCTGGCCGCTCTCGTCCTCTGGTTCATCGGCTCGGAGAAGCTGCTGGTGCTCCAGGGCGGCATCCTCGTCGGGTCGTTCGCGCCGTTCCTGCACCCGTCCGCCGTCACCTACGCAGAGGTCGACGCGCGCTCCGTCGACGCCGTGGACAGGTTCACGCGCATCCCCCGCATGACCGCGACCAACGGCGTCTCCGCGACGGGTCGAGGTGCGCTGTGGTCCCGCTACGCGGTCGTCTTCGTCCAGCAGCCCTCTGTCGCGGCGCCCCCGCGACCCGGCGCCCCCGAGGGCCGCGCGGCCCAGCCGCCGCGGCGCGCCGCCCTGCGGTGGTTCGCGACCAAACGGCACCCGGACGCCCTGGTGCAGGCGCTCGACAGAGCGCTCGACCGTGCGGGCGCACCGGGCGCGGCGGGGGTCGCCGCCCGCGCGCTGCCCGCGACCGTGCTCTCAGGCCGGCCCGAAGACGTCCTCGTCCAGCTTCCTGGGCTTCGGCCGTACCTCCGGTGATCGCCCGGATCCAGTGCGTGGAGCTGCGCAGCGGAGGCGTCAGGCCGAGTCGGGGCCGAACGCGGTCACGAGGTGCGCCGTCGGGCCACCGGCTGGTCCGGTCGCGCCCGCGAGCGCCGCGATCTGCAGCACCATCCACGGGCTGAACGCCCAGGGCGTGGCGACGACGGCGCGTGCGGCGTCGTGCGGGTCGACCCAGGCGTGCTCCATGACCTCGTCCGGGTTCGCGGCGACGTCGCCGACCGCGCGCCCCGTGTAGACGGGGCAGATCTCGTTCTCCACGACGCCGGACGCGTCGACCGCGCGGTACCGGAACCCGGGGACGGCGACCTCGAGATCGGTGACCTCGAACCCGAGCTCGTGCTGCGCGTGGCGCGCGATCGACTCCTCGGTGGTCTCGGTCCAGCGCGGGTGGCCGCAGAACGAGTTGGTCCACACGCCGGGCCACGTGCGCTTGGCGAGTGCGCGGCGCGTGACGAGGAGGCGGCCGGTGTCGTCGACCACGTAGCAGGAGAACGCGAGGTGCAGCGGGGTCTCGGCGGTGTGGACGGCGGACCGTTCGAACGTGCCGGTGCGGTGGCCGTCGTCGTCGACGGTGACGACGTGGTCTGCCGCGACGGGGACGTGAGAAGTCATGCGGGCCACTCTTGCACACCACCGCGTGAACTAAGGTGAGGGTTACCTCGCCTCACCTCCTCCTCGAAGAGCACTCCCCATGAGCACCACGACCCCCGCCGCCCCGGCGCGCGCCGACCGGCGCCCCGGGCTCGTCCACACCTTCGGTGGGCGTTCGCTCGGGCTGCTCGTCGCCCTGGTGGTCGTGGTCGCCGCGGTCGCTCTCAGCCTCGCGGTCGGGTCCAAGCAGATCCCGCTCGGCACGGTCGTGGACGCGCTCACCGCGTACGACGGCAGCGCGGACCACGTCGTCGTGCACGACCTGCGCGTGCCCCGCACGCTGCTGGGCCTGCTCGTGGGCGCCGCGCTCGGTGTCTCGGGTGCGCTCATCCAGGGCATGACGCGCAACCCGCTCGCCGACCCGGGCATCCTCGGCGTGAACGCCGGTGCAGGGTTCGGGGTCGTGCTCTCCGTCGCGCTGCTCGGGGCGACGCAGGCGTCGACGTTCGTGTGGTTCGCGTTCGCCGGCGCGATCGTCGCGACGGTGGCGGTCTACCTCGTCGGGTCGCAGGGCCGCGGCGGAGCGACGCCGGTGCGTCTCACCCTCGCGGGGATCGCGCTCGGCGCGTTCCTCGGTGGCCTCACGCTCGGCGTGACGCTGCTCGACCCGAGCGCGTTCGACCGGCTGCGCGCGTGGGGCGGCACCTCGGGCGCCTGGGGCTCGGGGTCGATCGCCGGTGCGACGCCGGCGACCGTGGGCGACGTCGCTCCCTTCATCCTCTGCGGGCTCCTCCTCGCGCTCCTGATCTCGCGGCCGCTCGACGCCGTCGCGCTCGGCGACGACCTCGCCGCGTCCCTCGGCGCGCACGTCGGGCGCACCCGCCTGCTCGTGGGCGTCGCCATCACGCTGATGTGCGGCGCGGCCACGGCCGGCGCCGGGCCCGTCGCGTTCGTCGGGCTCATGGTCCCGCACGTCGCACGGTGGACCGTGGGACCCGTGCAGCGCTGGATCGTGCCGTACTCGGCGCTGCTCGGGGCGGTCCTCGTCCTGGTGTCGGACGTGCTCGGCCGCGTCGTGGCCCGTCCGGGCGAGGTGCCCGTGGGCATCATCACGGCGTTCGTCGGTGCGCCGGTGCTCATCGCGCTCGTGCGCCGGACCCGGATGAGCGGCCTGTGAGCGCGCCGACGCGCCCGACGCCGCCCGACGTCCGTCTCGGGCGTGCCGTCCGCGTCGTGCGCAGCCGCGGCGGGACGCTCAGCGGGCGGATCGACCTGCGCACCGTGGTCGTGTGCCTCGCGCTGCTCGTCGTCGCTCTCGGTGTGACGGTGGTCGCGCTGACCACCGGGGACTACCCGCTGAGCGTCGGGCAGGTGCTCGGAGCGCTCACCGGCGTCGAGGACGGGCCCGTGCGCACGATCGTCGTCGAGTGGCGCCTCCCGCGCGCGCTGCTCGCGCTCGTCGTGGGCGTCGCGCTCGGCGCGAGCGGCGCGATCTTCCAGTCCATCACCCGCAACCCGCTCGGCAGCCCCGACATCATCGGCTTCAACACCGGCGCGTACACCGGCGCGCTCGTGGTCCTCATGGTGATCGGCGGCGGGTACGGGGGCGTGACCGCCGGCGCGCTCGTCGGCGGCATCGGGTCGGCCGTGCTCGTGTACTTCCTCGCCTACCGGCGCGGCGTGCAGGGGTTCCGGTTCGTCGTCGTGGGCATCGCGATCTCCGCGATGCTCGCCGCGGTCAACGCCTGGCTCATCGTGACCGCGGACCTGGAGTCCGCGATGGCCGCGACCCTGTGGGGTGCTGGGTCGCTCAACGGGACGTCGTGGGCGCAGGCGGGCCCCGCGACCGTCCTCGTCGTCGTGCTGCTGGTCCCCATGGCCGCGCTCGCGCCGCGCATGCACCTGCTCGAGCTGGGGGACGACGCCGCGACCGCCCTCGGTCTGCACGCCGAGCGGACGCGCCTGGCCCTCGTCGTCGTCGGTGTCGCACTCGTGGCCGTCGCGACGGCCGTGGCCGGTCCGATCTCGTTCGTGGCGCTCGCTGCCCCGCAGCTCGCGCGCCGACTCACCCGGGGGGCCGGCGTGCAGGTGCTGCCCGCCGCCGCGATGGGCGCGGTCCTGCTGGCGGCGAGCGACCTCGTCGCGCAGCGGTTGTTCGCCCCGACCCAGCTCCCGGTGGGTGTCGTGACCGTCGTGGTCGGCGGCGCGTACCTGATCTGGCTCCTCGTCCGGGAGGCGCGCCGATGACGCGCCTGCCCCGGCTCCCCGCCTCGCCCCCGTCCCGCTCCCCTGACCCGCACCCTCGGAGGACGCCCGTGACCCCGACCGACCGCACCGGCACGACGGATGCGCCGGCCCGCACCGCGTCGTCGGGCGCCGCGCCGTCGCGCACCACGGACGACGTACATCTCGGTGGCGACCGCCTGTACACCGAGGCGATCACGATCGGTTACGACGATCGGGTCATCTCGGCCGACCTGGACGTCTCGATCCCCGACGGCTCGTTCACGGTGATCGTCGGACCGAACGCGTGCGGCAAGTCCACCCTCCTGCGCGCGCTCTCGCGCCTGCTGAAGCCGTCGCAGGGCCAGGTCGTGCTCGACGGGCGTGCGATCACGTCGATCCCGGCGAAGGAGGTCGCGCGCCGGCTCGGGCTGCTCCCCCAGTCGTCGATCGCGCCCGAGGGGATCTCGGTCGTCGACCTCGTCGCCCGTGGGCGCTACCCGCACCAGAGCCTGCTGCGCCAGTGGTCGGCCGACGACGAGGCAGCCGTCGTCGAGGCCATGGCCGCCACCGGGGTGACCGACCTGTCCGACCGGCTCGTCGACGAGCTCTCCGGCGGCCAGCGCCAGCGCGTCTGGGTCGCGATGGTCCTCGCGCAGGAGACGCCGATCCTCCTACTCGACGAACCCACGACGTTCCTCGACATCGCCCACCAGGTCGAGCTGCTCGACCTGTGCTCCGACCTGCACCACGAGCGCGGCCACACGCTCGTGGCCGTCCTGCACGACCTCAACCACGCGTGCCGCTACGCGACCCACCTCATCGCGATGAAGGACGGCGCGATCGTGGCGGAGGGGGCGCCGTCGGACATCGTGACGGCGCAGCTCGTCGAGGACGTGTTCGGCCTGCCGTGCCGGATCATCGACGACCCCGTGACCGGCACCCCGCTCGTCGTCCCCGAGTCCCGCCGCCGCCGCACCTACTCCCTGACCGACTATCCCGACCCGAACCCCGCGAAGTAGTACCGCAGTCCCGCGAAGTAGTACCGCAGTCCTACGGTGTGGCGGCCGGGGTCGTCGCGATCACGGCGACGGCGCGGGCGAGGTCGTCACCGCTCGGTACGGCGTCCGGGTTCAGCAGCCAGAGCATGCCGAGGCTCTGCACTAGCACGAAGTCGAGCTTGGCGACCGCCTCGAGGTCCGCCTCGTCGAGCTCGGGTCGGGCCGCGCGCAGATGCTCCAGGGTCCCGAGGTAGCCGTGGCTCGTCGCCTCGGCCATCTCCCGGCCGGCCTCGCTGTCGCGCAGGACGCGCACGGCGTTCTCGAGGCTCGCGAGCAGCGCCTCCCTGTTCTCGGCGAAGACCTCCGGCATGCGGTTCCACAGCGCGGCGAATCCGTCGATGAGCGGCAGCGACGCGGTCTCCTGCACGACGGACTCCATCGCGTCACCGACGCCGCCCCCCAGCGACTCGACGAGCGCCGCGGTGATGAGCTTCTCCTTCGAGCCGAAGTGGTAGCCGATCGCGGCCAGGCTCACCCCCGCCGTGGATGCGATGTCGCGGGCGGTGGCCCTGGCCACCCCGCGCTCGAGGATCACCTGACGCGCACCGGCGAGAAGGTCTTCGCGATTGCCCATGACGCCATCGTCGCACGACCTAGGACAAACGTGCTAGACAAGCGTCTCAGACCTGTGTTAGACATATGTCCAAGACGATCGTCTCAACGGAGGGCACCCGACATGACCAGCATCGACACCACCCCGCACGTCCTCGTCTCCGGCGGAGGGATCGCCGGTCTCGGGCTCGCGCTCCAGCTCGTCCGGCACGGCATCCGCACCACCGTCGTCGAGCGCGCCGCCGCACCGCGTCCCGGCGGCCAGTCGGTCGACCTTCGTGGTGCGAGCCGCGAGGTCGCCGCCCGCATGGGCCTGATGCCCGGCATCGAGCGTCACCAGGTGCACGAGCTGGGCCTCGCGTACGTCGACGCGCGCGGCCAGGTCTTCGGCCGGATGTCGATGGCGGACTTCGACGGCGAGGGTGCCGTGGCCGAGGTCGAGATCGCGCGCGGCGACCTCAGCGGCGTGCTCCTCGACGAGCTCGCGGCCGCGGGCGAGGCTGCGCCCGGGCTGCTCGACCTGCGGTTCGGCGACCGCATCGTCGCGCTGGCGCAGGACGCCGACGGCGTCGACGTGACGTTCGAGCACGCCGACCCCGCGCGCTTCGACCTCGTGGTCGGCGCCGACGGCGTGCACTCCGCGACGCGCCGGCTCGCGTTCGGCCCGGAGGAGCAGTTCGCGACGTACCTCGGGGGATACGCCGCGTTCTTCACGCTGCCGACGCCCGACGACGTCGAGCCGGGCTGGTTCGCCATGAGGTTCGTCCCGGGGGCGACGTTCGGGATCCGCCCCGACCGCGACCCCGCGACGTCGAAGTCGCTCATCACGCTGCGGGTCGACCACGACCCCGCGCTGCGCGGTGACCGAGCGAAGCAGGAGGCGCTGATCCGCCGCAGCATCGCGGACGCAGGCTGGCACGCGCGGACGATCATCGACGCGATGACCACGGCGTCTGACCTGTACTTCGACGAGCTCGTGCGGATCGACGTGCCCGACGTCGTCGCGGGCCGCGTCGTCCTCCTCGGCGATGCCGCGTCGTGCGGCTCACCGATGACCGGCATGGGCACGGCGACGGCGCTCGTCGGCGCGTACCTGCTCGCCGAGCACCTCGCCGCGACGCCGGACGACCTGACGGGCGCGACGCGACGCTACGCCGACGACGTCGCACCGTTCGTCGAGCAGGGCAAGAAGGTGCCGGGCGGCGGCATCAAGCGCATGGTGCCGGGCAGCCGCGCAGAGGCCGCCGTGCTGCGCGCGACGACCGGGGTCATGATGTCCCGCGCCCTGCGCCCCCTCGTGAAGCGCATGTTCGCCACCGCCGGCGCAGAGCTCCCGCTCCCGCCGGCGCCGGCGCCGGCGCCGGCCGAGCACACGGCGCGCCTCTGACCTTCACTCCTCCGCCCGCCGCGGCCCCGCGAAGTAGTACCACTGCTAAGCGAGGTAGTACCGGGGTGGTGACCCCGGTACTACCTCGCTGAACTGCGGTACTACTTCGGCGTCAGGAGCAGTCCAGGGCGTCGTAGGGGGCGGACAGGGTGGTCGTGACCTGCTCGCCGCCGACCGTGCCCGACGCCGTCACCGCGGCCTCGCCCGCCGGCACGGTCACGGCCCGCGCCGCGAACGACTGGTAGGCGTTCTTGCCCGGCGCGACACCGTCGAACGACTTCTCCCCGAACGGAGTCGAGAGGGTCACGTCGACCGGCACGTCCTCGCCGTTCGTGGCGCGGACCGCGACATACGCCTTGCCAGCCAGGCACCGCGGGGACACCTCGACCGCGAGGTCGAGCTCCGGGTCGGGCTCGCCGCCCGACCCGACGACCACCGTGGCCCGGGCCCGGATCTGGGACCCCGCGACCGTCCCGCCGACGTCGAACGTC
Source organism: Cellulosimicrobium arenosum (assembly GCF_014837295.1). Classification (GTDB taxonomy): domain Bacteria; phylum Actinomycetota; class Actinomycetes; order Actinomycetales; family Cellulomonadaceae; genus Cellulosimicrobium; species Cellulosimicrobium arenosum. The sequence continues at coordinate 109,723 of NZ_JACYHB010000011.1, read as the reverse complement.
CCCTCGGCGGCGAAGTCCGCCGGGTCGACGTCGTCCCACACGACGTCGGTCCCGCTCGCCCGCGTCCCGTCGTTGTACTGCACGGTGACGGTCGTCGGCAGCACCGGTACGACGCCGACGAACGTCGACACCTCGACCGGGTCGACCGTCGTGACGGTGCTCGCGAGCTGCGCGCGCACCCAGACGGTCGCCTGCGCCGTGAGGGACGTCGTGCCCAGGACGCCGACGACGGAGACGTCACCCTCCTGCGCCACGTCCTGCGCGGTCACGGCGCCCCACGTGACGGGGGTGGCCAGCCGGGCGCCGTCGGGGTAGACGACGTCGACGGTCGCGGGCAGCTCCGGCAGCTCGCCGACCGTCGTGCGCACGTCGACCGGGTCGACCGAGGCCGCCGCTGCCGCGAACACCCGCCACTCCGACACACCGACCGCGGAGTACCGCCCACCACCGGCGAGCGCGTCGAACGTGGCGCGCAGCCGCGTCGTCGTGACCGCGCCGAACGTGACCTCGTTCGTCGCGTCCCGCTCGGTGCCGAAGGCCGAGGGGTCGGGCACGTCGGCCCAGCCTCCCTCGCCGTCACCCGCGGCGGCGTCCCAGTACTGCAGGTGCCACCCCTGCGGCACGGACACGCCGGAGCCGCCGGAGGTGCTGTCGTACCAGAAGTCGATCGACGTCCGGTCGACCCGCACGGGCTCGTCGAACGTGTACTGCAGCCAGCGCGTCGCCGGCTCGCTGCCCGTCCACGTCCCCCACAGGTCGGTCTGGTTGCCGCCGGAGAAGAACGGGTCCTTGCCGTCGTTGACGGCGTCGACGTCGTTCCAGCCGGCCGTGTAGCTCGCCGTCGGGGTCGCCCCCGGGGCGAGGTCGATCTCCCCCTCCGCGAGCGCCGTGGCGTCGACGACGACGTCGGCCGTCGCCGTGGCGTCGCCCTCCGTCGCGGTCAGGCGCAGCGTGTAGCGACCCGTCACGCCGAACCGCGCGATCGTGGTCGCGGCGCTCTCGTCGTCGAACAGGACGCTGCCGCCCTCGGGGGCGTCGACGACCGACCAGCGGGCCGAGACCGCGTCCGACGACGAGCCGTCGCCCTGCGCGAGCCCGACCAGGCGGGCAGCCCCCGCCTGGTTGGAGCCGGAGTCGACCCAGGCGTCGGCGTGCGGCCCGACGTCGGTCGGCTCGGGTGCGCTCGCCCCGGTCGCGAAGGCCTGGACCTCCTTGATGCCGGTGCGCGCACCGGCCGCGTGCTGCACGGTGACGCGCAGCCGCTCGGCCTCGACCTGCGGGAACTGCACGTGGTTGAGGTTGCCCCGCGGGTAGGCGGGGGTGCGGGCCTGGTCGGGCACGGGCTGCCAGCCCGAGCCGTCGTCGTACTCGACGAGATACTGCGACGGTGCCGCGTAGCCCTGCGCCGTCGCGCTCGACGACGCCCGGTAGAAGTACACGCGCACGTCGTCGACCGGGACCGCGTCCCCGCCGTCGGCGAGGTCGACCGTCACGGAGTCCGTGGCGTTCGGCGAGCCCGCCGTGCCCCAGAACGACTCCATCGCGGTCCGGCCGTCGACGGCCTGGGCGGCAGCGCGCCCGTTCGCCGCGAACGATGCCGCGACCGGCTTCCCGGCGGCGACGTCGACGGCGTCGTGGTCGGCGTCCGTCGCGGGCGTGCCCGCCTTGGCGAGGACGTCCGCGACGCGCGAGCCCGCCGCGAAGTGCACGTCGGTGGCCTCGGCGAGGCCGAGCGCCGCGGCGTCGGACACCTGCACGCCGTCGTCGACCTGGACGTCGCCGGTCGCCGGGTCGTACACGACGTGGGACAGCTGGTCGGCGGTGAACGCGAGCTCGCCGTCGAGGAACACCGAGTAGCCCTCGGGCACGTCGTCGCCGTAGTAGCGCTCGCCGCCGGGAGCGTCCCAGGTGATCGCCAGGTCCTTGTCGCGGTAGCTCAGGTCGGTCGCCGCGAAGTGGTCCCAGTCGATGTCGATCGGGTCGAGCTCGATCTTCGCGTCGGTGCGGGGACGCAGGCCCATCGCGTCCTCGACGACGGTCCAGTTCGTCGTGCCGAGCATCGTGTGGTGGATCCACGACCGGTACCCGATGCCCTGCGGGTCGGCGGATCCGTCGGCCCAGAACTCGTTCTGGTCCGGGTACCGGTTGTCACCGTCGTCCTGGTAGTGCGACCACGCGTTCCAGTAGAGGAGCTTCTTGTACCAGTCGGCCGTGACGTAGTCCGTCGGGTAGTCGCGCAGGACGCTCGAGAGCATCCGGAACGTCACCGTCGAGTTGATGACCGAGAAGTTGTTGCTGCCCGGGTTCCCCGCCGCGGCCGCCTCGGCCTTGTCCGCCTGGTTGGCGGTGAAGAACGGGAAGATCGGGAACTCGTCGTCGTCCGCGAACAGCCGCAGCGCCTCGACGTAGTCGTCGTCGTAGTCCGCGTCGCCCGGCTTGGGCATCAGCCCGACGCTGTACGGGTAGTAGTTGTTGATCTCCTTCCACGGCACCTGCTCGCCCGTCGAGGCGACGGCGTGCAGCAGCAGGTCGTCCTCGGGGTCCCACAGGACGTCGAGGACGGCGTCCTTGACGTCCTGCGCAGTGTCCCGGAGCGCGTCGGCGCGGTCGGTCTCGCCCGCGACGTCGAGCGCCTCGGCCCCGGCCATCGCGCCGCTGTACACGTAGGCGGTCTCGGCCCGGTCCAGGCGCCCGTCCGCCCAGTCGAACGACACCGCGTCGGCGTCGTTGCCCGTCCAGGCGTTCCAGTTGGTGTCGAGCAGGAAGTTGTCGTTCGTGTCGAGGGTCGCGAGCTCGCCCGCGGTGTCCCGCTCGGCGTACGTGCCGAGCGTCTTCGCGACGGACGACGGCCCGCCGTGGATCTGGTACGACTGCCACGCCGACTCCGAGATGTACTGCGTGTGGCTCGCGCTCCAGTTCGCCGGGTCGCCCGGGTTGTCCCGGTACTGCCCCTGCGCGCCGGCCGTCTCGCCCGCCGACACCCACGTCCCGTACGACCACGCCGGGTCGCGCAGGTACTTGAGGTCGTCGAGGAACATGCCGATCGTCAGGTCGATCGCGTTGTTGTACCCGAGGACGCCCTCCATCGTCGTGGGGAACTGGTAGTCGTTGCCCGGGACGTCGGCGTCGAGGAAGTTGAACCGCATGAGCCACCAGCGGTAGAAGAGCGTCTTGTCGATGTTGTCCTCGGGGGTGTCGAGGAACGGGATGTTGTCCGCCCACCACGCGTTGTACGCGGTGACGTGCTCGGTGTAGGCGGCGGCGGGGTCGAGGTCGCGGAACTCCTCGTACTCGGCCAGCGAGCCGGGCAGCTCGTGCGTGACGAAGCCGAGCTGCACCTTGGTGGTGACCGCCCCCTCGGCCGGGACCTCGACCGCGCGGCTCAGCGCGCCGTCGTCGGGCACGAACCCGTCGCCGGAGAACCGCGGGAAGACCGTGGTGATGTCGTTGAACGCACGCACCGAGCCGGTCAGCTCGTCACCGTCGGCCTGGGTCGCGAACGACGACGTGGCGCGCAGCGTCACGTCGTGCGCCGTGCCGTCGGCCGCCGAGACGGCGAGCTGGGTGACCGCGACGTTGTCGTGGGTGATGTACTTCGTCTGCACGACGCGCAGCCCGCCCGCCCCGTCCGTGAACGTCGAGCGCCAGTACGACGGCGTCTGCTTGCGCTCCGCCCTCACCTCCGTGAGCGTCAGCGGCTCGCCGTCCACGAGCACGTCGAGCGTGTAGGCGCCCTGTCCGCCCGCGATGGACTCCCAGTAGGCGACCTCGCCGCCGAACCCGAGCTTCGCGGGGTCGTGCGTCTTCATGAAGACGGCGCGACCGCGGCTGAACAGCCACTGGTTGCCGTCGCCGTTCGAGCCGCCCGGCGCCGTGCCCGTCCGCGCCAGCATCCGGTCGACCCAGAAGTCGTGGTCGGTGTCCGTGCCCGCCCCGGCCGCGACGTCGGCGTCGAAGATCGCGCGGAGTTGGCCCTGCGGGTGGAACCCCGTCCCCTGGTCGGGGACCGGGTGGTCGGAGCCGGAGAAGACCGGCAGCCCGACGTCGGAGTTCGGGGCCGCGCCGGCCCCGGGGGCCAGCGCGATCCCGCTCACGACGACGGCCGCCGCCGCGACGCCGGCGACCGCGCGCCGGCGGGGTCCGGGGTGTCTGGAGTCCTGCAAGGTCATGGGTCGTGCCTTTCGTCGTCGAGAGACAGCTGCTGAAGAGGCTCGTGACCTGTCGGACGAGCCACGAGGTAGTACCGCGGTCCGCGAGGTAGTACCAGGGCTCCGCGAGGTAGTACCGGGGTGGATGACCCCGGTACTACCTCGCGGACTGCGGTACTACCTCGGCGTCAGGAGCAGTCGAGGGTGTCGAACGCGACGTCCGTGCTCGACGTCACCTCGCCACCGTCGACCGTCGCGACCCCCGTCACCGTCACCGAGCCCGCCGGGACGGACGTCGCCCGCGCCGCGAACGACTGGTAGGCGTTCTTGCCCGGCGCGACACCGTCGAACGACTTCTCCCCGAGCGGCGTCGAGAGGGTCACGTCGACCGGCACGTCCTCGCCGTTCGTGGCGCGGACCGCGACGTACGCCTTGCCAGCCAGGCACCGCGGCGACACCTCGACCGCGAGGTCGAGCTCCGGGTCGCCACCGCCGAGCGCCGGGAGGACGACCTGCTGCCGCTCCTCCTCGTTGCCCGCCGCGTCGGTCGCGGCGAACTCGATGACCTGCTCCTCGTCGGTCAGGGCGCGCGTGAACGGTTCCGTGTAGGTGCCCCAGAACGTCCCGGGTCCCTCCCACTGGATCTTGTCCACGCCGGACCCCGCGTCGGTGGACTCGAGCGTGATCTCCACGCTCGTCCCCAGGTCCCGCACGGTCGCGGTCGTGACCGGCGCGGTCGCGTCGACCCGCAGGTCGCGCGAGCCCTCGCCGACGTTGCCGTCCGCGTCCGTCGCGCGCACGCTCACCGTGTGCTCGCCGTCCTCGGCGATCGCGAACGGGCCGTCGTACGCGGCCCACTCCCCGTCGTCGACGGACACCTCGACCGCGGGTGCGTTGTCCCGGTTGTCGATCGCGGTGACCGTGACCGTCGGGTGCTGGACGTACCAGCCCGACGTCGCGGGGCCGGGCTCGGCGGAGACCGTGACGGTCGGCGCCGTGGTGTCGGGGCCGTCGTCCGGCTCGACGACGAAGACCGTGGCCTCGGCGTCGATGTCGGTCCCCTCGACGTCACCCGCGACGAAGAACAGGCCGTCGGGCTCGGCGTAGTCCGCCGGGTCGACGTCGTCCCAGGTCACCGGGATACGGCTGTCCATCGAGCCGTCCTCGTACTCCGCGACCACGGTCCCGGGCAGCACGGGGGCGACGCCCGCGAGCGTCACGACGCTCACGTAGTCCACGGCCGCGATCTCGCCGGGCTCGCCGTCGCGGACGTGCACCGTGGCGCCGACGGGCTCGACCAGGTCGGGCGACGTGCCCGCGACGTCGAACGACCCGGCCTCGGCCACGTCGTCCGCGGTGACGTCGTCCCAGTCGACCTCGACGGTCTCGACGCGACCGTCGGTGAAGATCGCGTCGATGTCCGCCGGGAGGTCGGGCAGCACGCCCACGTCCGTCGGGATGTGCACGGGCGAGTAGTCGATCGGGCCGTTCGGGTCGACCGGGTCGGGCTCCTCGACGCCGCCGGTCCCCCACACCTCCCACTCGGACACGCCGACACCCGAGTAGCTCGTCGACTCCGAGCCCTGCAGGGCGTCGAACGTCGCCCGGAGCCGCGTGGTGGTCACGGGCTCGAACGTCGTCTCGTTGAGCTCGAGGCGCTCGGTCGGGTACCCGCTCGGGTCCGGCAGGTCGACGAAGGCCTCGGCGTCCGCGTCCCAGTACTGGATGGTCCAGGACGCGGGGACGCGGACGTTGTCGCCGTTCGCGTCGGTGCCGTCGGACCAGAACCGGATGACCGAACGGTCCACCGTGACCGGCGCCGGCCACGAGTACTCGAGCCACTGCGTCGCCGGGCGGTCGCCGCTCCACGTGGCCCAGACCGCGTCGTGCCCACCGCCCGAGCTGACGCCCGCGCCGTCGTTCACCGCGTCGATCCTGTTCCAGGAGGCCGTGTAGCTCGCCTCCGGCGTTCCGATCAGGGCGACGTTCGAGGACTCGGCCTCGGCCGCCGCCGTCACCGCGTCGGGAGCGGACCCCGACGCGGACCACGCGAGCGCACCCGCACCCGCGCCCGCGACGGCGAGCGCGAGGGCGGTGACCCCGGCGACGACGCCGCGGCGTCGGGCACCGGTCCCGGTGCGTCCCTCCGCGGTGTCGAGGGGGATGAGGACCGTCCGGTCCGAGTTCCGTGCGCTCATGCGAGCCTCGCCTTCCCTGCCGTGATCAGGATCCTCTGACCGTCGCGACGGCTCAGCAGGCCGTCGGCGGTGAACTGCTCGACCGTGCGCTGCACCTTCGACAGGAACGCGGCACGGTCGCCGAACCCGCCGTCGCCCCAGACCACGTCGAGGAACGACGTGCCGTTGGGCCGCACCGCGTTCGCGACGCCGCTGTCCCGGCCCGCGAAGACCACGCGCGGCTCGGAGCGCTCGATGTACATCGAGTACTGGGTGTCGTCGCCCGACCACGCGGGCTCGAACGTCAGGCTCCCCAGTCGGAAGTACCCGTCACCCAGGTCCGTGAACGCGCCGTCGAGCGTCCCGTCCAGGCCCAGGTGAGAGTACAGGGAGAGCTTGAGGTACTCGCGCGACGCGCTGCGGGCGAGCAGGACGGTCGGGCCGTTCTCGATGCTCTGGATCGCGGGGTTGTCGACCGTCGGCACCGCGCGGATGCTCAGCGGCATCGTCACGTCGACCACGTCGCCCGGCGACCACGAGCGGGACACGCTCACATACCTGCCGGGCACGGCGTCGAGCTCCTGCTCGGTGCCGTTGACCGCGACGGTGAAGCCCTTGCGCACCCAGCCGGGCACGCGCAGCCGCAGGTCGAGCCGGCCGGAGCCGTTGACGGTGAGCCGGGTCGACCCTGCCTTGGGGTACTCCGTCTGCTGGACGATCTCGAAGCCCTTGTCCGCCCACTCGAGGGTCGACGCCAGGTAGAGGTTGACGTACACCGCGTCGCCCTCGACCGTGCGGAAGTAGATGGAGTCCCGGTACTTGACGTGGTTCTCGAGCCCGGTCCCGCCGCAGCAGGTCCCCGTGTTGCCGTACTCGCGACGTGTACCAGGGTTCACCCCGTACATGTACGTCACGTCGGGAGACGTGCTGGACTGCGTGTTCTTCTTCGACCCCACGATGTGGTTGAGCACGCCGCGCTCGTAGAACTCCATGTACTTCGGGTCGAGCGTGTGGAAGAACAGCAGCCGCGAGAGCTTGAGCATGTTGTACGTGCCGCACGTCTCCGCGTTGCGCTGCCCGATGTCGCCCGCGACGGTGTTCGGCGGGCCGAACAGCTCGCCCTCGCCGTGCCCGCCGTGCGCGTACGTCCGGCCCGGGACGACCATCCCCCAGAAGCCCTCGACGGCGTCGAGGTACCGCTGCTCGCCCGTGAGGTCGTGCACCTTGAGGTAGCCCGGGAACTGCGGGATGTGCTGGTTCGCGTGCTTGCCGTTGAGGGTGTCCGTCCCCGCGGCGCACGCGTCCACGAGCGTGTTGAGGTCGAACAGCTTCGCCGTCTCGATGTGCTTGTCGTCGCCCGTGATCGACGTGATGTCCGCGAGCACCTCGTTCATGCCGCCGTACTCGCCCGCGATGTAGATGCCCCACATGCGGTCGAGCTGAGCCTGGGGCAGCACGGACAGGCGCCCGTGGACCCACTCGGCCATGGACGTCGCGATCTCGAGCGCCTGGTCCGAGCCCGCGAGACGGTACGCCTCGAGCAGACCGGCCATGATCTTGTGGCACGTGTAGTACGGCGCCCAGATCTCGCCGTAGGGCGCGTACTGCTCGAGCTGGCTGAACTGCCACTCACCGTACGCCGCGAGGAAGCCCGGGTGGCTGAACCGGTCCATCGCGGCGAGCGCGGCCTGGACCTCGCCGAGACCCTCGACGATCTGGTTCACCTTGTCCTGGAACACCGTCTCGCCGGTGCTCGCGTACGCGAGCGAGACGCTCGACAGGAAGTGGCCGCCGTAGTGCCCGCGCAGCAGGTTCGCCGTCTGGGTGTTCGCACGCCCCGGGTAGTCGTCCGGGCCCCACGGCTGCTCGTTCGCGTGGCCGAAGCCCTCCCAGCCGCCCGGCGCGTTCGCACCCTTGGTGTCCAGGCCCGCGTTGCGCCGGAACACCGCGAGGATGCGGTCGACCGGGTAGACGCGGGCCAGGTGCAGCATCTGGTCCTGCGAGCGGGTCGCGACGCTCTCCGCGAGGGTCACGTCGGACATCGAGAACGGTTCGGCGGTCCAGCCGTCGAGCGTGAGCGAGCGGTCCAGGGACCGCAGGAAGCCGCGGCTCACCGGTGGTCCGGACGGCACGGACGCCGGGACGGGCGCGGACGGCGCCGCGAGGGCGCTGCCGCTGCCCGCGAGCGCGACGGCACCGGCGGTCGCGCCGGCTGCCATCGCGCCCAGGCGCAGCAGAGAGCGTCGTGAGTAGGTCGAGTCAGGCATGTGTGTTGCTCCTTGGCACTCGTCGTCGAGCGGTGTTCGGGTCCTCGTCACGCGCAGTCGACCGCGTCGTGCTGGACGTCGCGGTCCACGGTCACCTCCTCGCCGTCGACCGTCGCCGTGCCGGTCACCGTGACCGACCCGGCCGGCACGGACGGGGCTCGCACCGCGAAGGACTGGTAGGCGTTCTTGCCCGGGGCGACGGCGGCGAACGACTTCTCGCCGTACGGCGTGGACAGGGTCACGTCGACGGGCACCTCCGCAGCACCGTTCGAGGTGTTCGTCGCCCGCACCGCGACGTACGCCCTGCCCGCGAGGCACCGGGCCTGCACGGTCGTGGTCAGGTCCAGCTCCGGACCGGGGTCCACGGTGCCCGGGTCGTCCGCGACCACGCGCCACTCGGTGACCGCGACGGCCGAGTACGTCGTGCCGTTTCCGTTCGCCGCGAACGTCGCGCGCAGGCGGGAGGTGGTGACCGGGTCGAACGTCACGGTGTTGAACGCCGTGGTGCTCGTGCCGTACGCGGACGGGTTCGTGACCGGCTGCCACGTCTCGGCCTCGTCGTCCCAGTACTCCAGGACCCACGAGTCCGGCGCGGCGACGCCGTCCCCGGTGCCCTGGTTCGAGTCCCGCCAGAACTTGAGCTCGGCGCCCGTCAGCCGGATCGGCCGCGACCAGTCGTAGCGGGTCCACAGGCTCGCCGGACGGCTGCCCGACCACGTGCCCCAGATCTGCGCCTGGCTCGGGTTCGTCGGGTCCGCGCCGTCGTTGAGCGCCCCGAGGCTGTTCCAGCCCGCCGTGTAGGACGCGCTCACCGTGGCGATCGGTGCGACGTTGCCCGTGAGCGGCCCCGACACGTCGGCGGGGATGGTCACGCTCTTCGGCGTCTCGACGTTCCCGGCCGCGTCGACCGCGCGGAACGACACGCGGTGCTGGTTCGTGTCGGGGGCTGCGACCGGGCCGTCGTACGTCGCCCACTCCCCCGTGCCGATCGCGTACTCGACGCGCACGACGCCGGACGTGGCGTCCGTCGCGGCCACGGCCACGGTCCGGGCGTCGGGATCGAGCGTGCCGGTGCTCACCGGTGCGACCCGGTCGATCCGGACGTCGAGCGACTCCTCGCCGGAGACGTTGCCCGCACGGTCGGTCGCGGTCGCGACCACCGTGTGCTCGCCGTCGCCCGTGACCGCGACCTCGGTCGTGCGGACGTGCTCGGTCGTGACCGGCTCGCCGTCGTCGACCGCCGTGGCCAGGACCACGCGGCCGCCCGAGTCGTCGGTCCCGTCGACGCGCACCCGCACGTCGGAGCGGAACCAGCCGTCGCTGCCCGCGCTGCCGAGCGCGGTCAGCGCGACGGTCGGCGCGGTCTCGTCGCCGGGCGCCGCCTCGGCGGCGAGAACCGTGACGTCCGCGGACACGCGGCCTCCCGCGTACCCGAGCACGGACCCCTCGACGGCGAACGAGCCGGGCGCGGCGACGTCGGCGGCGGCGACCTCGTCCCAGAACGCCGGGACCTGCAGGGTCTCGCCGCCGGGGTAGGTCACCTCGACCGTGCCGGGCAGGTCGGTCTCACCGACCTCGACGGTCACCTCGGGCGGCTCGACGGCGTCGGGCTGGGCCGCGAGGACCTTCCACTCCTCGACCGCGACGGCCGAGTACGTGCTGCCGTTGGTCGACGCGTCGAAGACGGCACGGACCTGGGTGGTCGTGACGGCGTCGAACGTCGTGTCCTGGTAGCCGCTCGTGCCCGTCCCGTACGCGCTGGGGTTCGCCACGTCGACCCAGGCGCCGCCGTCGGACGCGTCCCAGTACTGGATGCGCCACGACGCGGGCGCCGCGACGCCGACACCGGTGCCCTGAGGTTGGTCGTTCCAGAACTCGATCTGCGAGCCGGTCAGGCGCATCGGCTGGTCCCACGTGTACTGGACCCACTGCTGCGGCGGGTTGCTGCCCGTCCACGTGCCCCACATGTCCGGGGGCAGCGGGTTGGGGCGCACGAGCTCGTCGTTGAGCGCCTTCTTCCAGTACTGCGTGGGCACCGGCTCGTTCGAGACGGTGACCGTCGCCTCCTGCGCGACGTTCGCGCGCGGGGTCACGTCCTGGGTCGTGGCCGGCGTCGTCACGACCCGCTCCATGCGCGGCGGGGTCTGGGTGTCGTCCCACTTCACGCGGTCGATCGCGACCGAGCGGCGGAAGTGGTTCCCACCCTCGGCGTCGGCCGTGTGGTAGGCGATCCACCACTCGCCGTCGAACTCGAGGATGCCCGGGTGGCTCGTCGTGGACGAGACCGGCGCGAGGACCGTCCCGCGGTACGTCCACGGGCCCTGGGGCGAGGTCGCCGTCGCGTACGCGATGCACGCGTGGTAGTTCGCCGGCGTGCACTGCGACGTCGGACCGGCGTTGTTGCCGGCGTACGCCATGTAGTACGTCCCGTTGCGCTCGAACGCCCACGGGGCCTCGAAGTACCCCGTCAGCCCGGTGACCGTCCGGACCGTCCCGACCGGCGTCCTCATGTCCTGCTCGAGCTCGAGCATGCGCAGGTTGCCGAAGCTGCCCCACCACACGTAGACGCGGGCGTCCTCGCCCTCACCGTCGATCAGGATCGTCGGGTCGATGTTGTGGATCGTGTTCGGCGTCGGGACGCGCTGCGAGATGATCGGTGCCCCGACGTAGTCGGTCCACGGGCCGGTCGGCGAGTCCGCGACCGCGATGCCGATGCCGAACGCGTCGGACGCCGTCGTCTCGGCCTCCGCCACCGGGACGTACCAGTAGTAGCGGTCGTCCAGGCCCTGCACGACCTGCCCCGCGTACGCGCGGCCGGGGGTCGCCCAGTCGAAGACCTCCTCGGGCCGCATGAGCGACGGGTAGTGCGTCCACTCGCCGGCGTCGACGTCGGACGTCGAGAACGCGCCCCACTCGTTCATGACGAAGTCGTTTCGCGTCGGGCCCGCCTCGTCGTGGCCCGTGTAGATGTACAGCTGGTCGCCGTCGGTCTCGTTGCCGGGCGCACCGGCCGGGACGACGAGCGGCGCCGGGTCGGCGGAGTAGTAGCTGCCGTCGTCGAGGATCGGGTTCTGCGTGCTCGTGAACGTGGACGAGTCGGCCGCGGACGCCGGTGCGGCCGTCACGACGAACGCGCCGAGCGCGAGCGTCGAGGCCAGCGTGCCGGCGAGGGCCGCTCTCCTGCGGGGGTTGCACATCTGCGTCTCCTGGTCGTGGTCCGCGCTCGGCGGCGCGGGGATGTCGGAACCGCCGGGGTGCGGCGGCGCGGGCGGCCGACGAGCGGCGGTGACGCCCCCGGGCACGAGGCCCGGGGATCGGACGCGTCACCGCCGCTGCTGCGGCACCGCCGTCGTGCAGGTCAGCCGCAGGACGCGGCGTCGAACTCCTGCGTGACGGTGGTCGAGCCGTCGGCGTCCGTCGCGACGACGGTCACCTCACCGGCGTCGACCGACGTGGCCCGGACGGCGAACGACTGGTACGCGTTCTTGCCGGGCTGCACGTCCGCGAACTCCTTGGAGCCGAACGGCGTGTCGAGCGTGATCGCCACGGGTCCGTCGTCGTCGTTCGTGGCGCGGACGGCGACGTAGACCTTCCCCGCGAGGCACCGCGTCTGCGCGGTCGCCGACACCTCGGGACCGGCCGGGACGCCGTCGCCCACCGTGAGCGTGAGCGTCGTCGTCGTCGTGCCCGACGAGCTCACGTAGTCCGGCAGGACCAGGTCACCACGGATGACGTACACGCCCGCGGTCTCGACCACCGACTCGTCGTAGTCCCACTCGACGCCGATCGCCTGGTTGTCGCGCGAGCCGTCGTTGTACGACACCTCGACGGTGGTCGGCAGCCAGGGCTGCTCACCGACCTCGACGGTCTGCTCGAACTGCTCGGCGCCCTGGATCGAGATGCCGCCCTGCGAGTCCTCGGGACGCACGTAGATCTGCGCCTCGACGATCAGCCCGTAGGTCGAGTTCGTCCCGTACACCGTGAACGGGTCCACGTTGGCCTGGGCCACCATCTCGGGGGTGATCGGCTGCCACGTGAAGTCGACCGTGCCGCGACCACCGCTCGAGTAGACGACGTCCAGGGACGTCGGGAGCGTCGGCACGACCCCGGTGACCGTCCGCATGATCACGGGGCTCGCGACCGAGTCCACCGTGTCGCCGTTGACGCGCCACCGCAGGACGCCGGTCCCGGCGCCGCTGCCCTGCACGCCCGTGATCCGGACCCGCAGGTAGCTGGCCTCGACCGGCTCGAACTCGAGGTGGTTGTACGCGTTGCGCTGGAGCGCGCCCGCGTACGTCGAGTCGTCCGTGAGCGTCACGGGCGTCCAGTCGGTGCCGTCCTGCGAGTACTCGACCGTGTACGTGTCCGCGCGCGGCATGCGCGTCCCGCCGTTGTCGTCGTACCAGTAGAGGTCGGTGGAGGCGACCAGCACCGAGGAGTCCCAGGCGTACTGGATCCACGCGGCGTTCTGGGCGCTCGTCCCGTTGTTGGGCTGGCCCCACGTGCCCCAGCCCTGACCGGTCCCCGGGGCAGAGCTCGCCGGGGTGGTCGACTCGTTGACGCGCTGCGCGTTCTCCCACGACGCCGAACCGCTCGTCGTGATCGTCGCGGAGGCGCCGAACTCGGCGGACGTCGCCTTCTCGGTGAGCTCGACCTCGACGTCGCGCTCGGTCGTGAGCTCGCCGTCGTCGGCCGTGAGCCGGAAGACGTACTCCCCCGCCACGGTCCCCGTGACCGTGGTGGTCAGGGCGTCGGCGTCACCGAAGATGACGTTGCCGCCCTCCGGTGCGGAGACGACCGACCACCCGTAGGTGAGCTCGCCGTCCTCCGGGATGCCGTCGTCGGTGACCGTACCGACGAGGGTCGTCGAGAGGTTGCCGTCCTTGGACCGGTCGGCGGACACGGTGACCGTCGGTGCGTCGTTGACGACCTCGGGCACGTCGCGCCCGGAGTCGAACACCTGGATCTCCGAGATCGCCGTCCAGTACGACGGCGTATTCGTGAAGGCGACCCGCACGCGGTCCGTCGTCACGGCGTCGAACAGGGCCTCGTTGAACTTGGCCGCCGGGATCTTCGGCGCCTTGAACGTGTCCGGCACGGTGGCCCAGCCGCCGTCGCCGTCGGGAACCTGGATCGAGTACTTCATCGGCTCGTGGTAGCCACCGGCCTGCCGGTCGCTGACGAACCACACCTTGACGTTGTCGACCGTCGTCTCCTCGCCGAGGTCGAGCTCGACGTACCCGGTGTCGCCCTCGGTCCCGTAGTTGCCCCAGTACGGCTCGTTGACGGTGTTGCCGTCGGTCACCGCGTCGAGGGACACCGGACGCTCGGTCTCGCTGATCGCGCCGGGCGTGTAGTTCATCGACCCCGTGCTCCAGCCCGGGGTGTGGAACTGGCGCCACGGCGTCGGGCGCGGTCCGTCCTGCATGTCCGACGACGAGAGCTCGGCCCCGGCCGCGAGGTTCGTCGCGTCCTCGGTCAGGTCGATGCCCGCCGTCTTGAGGTAGGAGACCACGCGCTCGTCCTCGATGGGCGTGCCCACCGCGGTCGGCAGGTCGGCACCCTCGTCGGCGACGACGGTGACGTCCAGCCCGTCGTCGGACTCGACGACCTCGTTGGCCGCCGGGTCGTAGACGAACCGGCCCAGCGCGTCGGCCGTGGCCTTGCGCTCGCCGTCGACGAACAGGCTGTAGCCCTCGCCGAGACCGTAGTGCGAACCGTCCTCGTCCCACACGATCGTGAGGTCGTGGCCGTGGTAGCGCAGGTTGTTGACCATGAAGTGGTCGTAGCCGAGGTCGATCGGCCAGAGCTCGACCTTGTCGTCCGAGCGCGGCTGGATGCCGCCCATGTCCTCGACGTAGATGTAGTTCATGTTGCCGAGCATCACGTGGTTCGGGTTGTTGCGGTTGAACGTCTGCGCGCTCTCGTTCCAGTTCGAGTAGTACTCGGCCTGGTTCGGGGCCCGCGTGTCGCCGCCCGGGTAGACGCTCCACGCCATCCAGTCGAGCAGCTTCGCGGCGTACTCGGGCGTGATGTACGTGTGGTCGGGGTCGTAGTGCCGCAGCGCAGCCCGCACGGCGCGGTACTGGACCGTGAAGTTGATGTTGGAGAAGTTGTTCGACCCCCCGATCCCGAACTTGGCGCGGTCGTACTGGTTGGCCGTGTAGAACGGGAAGATCGGGAAGTTGTCGCCGTAGCGCAGGAACCGGAAGCCCTCCGCGTACTGGTCGGCGTCCTCCACGGGGATGAGGTTCTCGGCGTAGATGTCGTAGAGGTTGGACTCCTTCGCCGGGATGAGGTCGCGCTCGGCGGCGGACAGGGGGTTCTGGGCCCCGCCCGACGTCGCACCGTGCGACGTCCCGGCGAGGAACATGCCCATCTCGTCGCTCCACAGCCGGTCGAGGATCGCGCCCTGGATCTCGTCGGCGGTGGTACCCATCTCCTCGACCTTGCCGGCGTCCGCGCCGGCCATCTCGTAGAGCTGGCGCGCGGCGTCGAAGTCGCCCCACACGTACGCCGACTCCGGACGCTCGATCGTCCGCGCACCGGGCGCTCCCGCGTTCACCTTCGGGTAGCCGAAGCTGATGGCGTCGGCGTCGTTGCCCGGCATGTAGTTGGTGTCGTACGCGATGAGCTTGTCGTCGTTGCCGTCGTAGTGCTCGAGCTGGCCGACGCCGTCGGACTCGAAGTAGTAGCCGAAGCGCTCGGCCAGGTCGGCGCCGCCGCCGTGCACGTTGTACGCCTCGAGCCCCGCGGTGCCGAGGTACTGCGAGTAGTGGTTGTTCCAGCTCGTGTGACCCGGGCTGTCGAGGAATGCCGACGACCCGGAGAGCTCACCGATGTTGAGGATCTGCCCGTAGCCGAGGTACGGGGTCCGCATCCACTTCGTGTCCTGCAGGTGCATCGGCTGCGTGAGCGCGATCGAGTTCTGGTAGAGGTTCGAGCCCTCGACCGTCGTCGGGTACTGGTAGACGTAGCCCGGCTCGTTGGTGTCCAGGCTGTTGTAGCGCTCGCCCCACCAGCGGTAGACGATCGCCTTCTCGATCGGCGCGCTCGGCACGTCGATGAACGGGATGTCCTGCGCCCACTGCCGGTTGAACGCCGTCACGCCCGTACGGAACGCGTCGGCCGGGTCCATGGCCGCGTAGTCCTCGAAGCTCTCCCGGGACTGCGGCATCGTGTCGCTGTACAGCGAGCCGACGACGGACAGGTCGACCGAACCACCCGCGGGGACGGTGATCTCCCGGTCGAGGTTCGTGCCCGCACGCTCGAACCCGTCCGCCTTGAGGCCGACCGTCACGGTCGACCACGGCGTGTCGACGAGACCGTTGTTCGATCCGCTCGTCAGGGTCCTGGTGCCGGTCAGCTCGTCGTCGGCGTCGGTCGACGTGGTGGCGAGCGGCGAGGCGGCCCGGACGGTGAACGTCGCGTCGGAGCCACCGGGGTTGGTGAACGTCAGCGCCGTGACGGCGATGTTGTCGTACGTGATGAGCTTCTTGAGGTCGGCCGTGACCCCGGTCGACCCGATCGTGTACCGCGCCTTCGCGTGGCTCGGGGCGTTGAAGCGCTGCGCGCCGACCTCGGTCACCGTCTGCCCCGGCACCGTCACCGTGTAGAGGTTGCCCAGGTTGTTCGGCCCGCCCGCGAACGTCGAGCCCGCGAAGCCCATGACGCCCCAGTTGCTGCCGCCCCGCATGTACAGGGACCTGCCGCGCGTCTGGAGGACGTTGTTCTGCGACGTCCCGCTGACCCCGAGCACGCGGTCGAGGTAGTAGTCCGTCCCGCCGGCCGCGAGGTCCTTCTCGAAGATCGACCCGTTCATCGACCCGGCGGTCCACGGGACACCGGGCTCGAGCGCCGCCGCGGTCGCGGCGACGCTCCCGTAGGTCGGGTCACCGATGTCCATCGAGTCGGTCTCGCCGTTCGTGTACACCCCGACGTCGTCCTCGTGCCCCGGCAGGACGTCCGCCTGCGCCGACATCGGTGCGAGTGCCAGTCCGGTGAGCGCCAACGCGCTCGTCGTCGCCGTTGCGACGACCTTTCTCAACGTTCTTCCCGACATCACCAAGTCCTCTCCATCGGGAACCTGAACAGCTGCGCAGCTCCGTCAGGAGTGCGCCCCCTGGCTACGTGTGACCACTGCGTCCACGACCGTCTCTCTCATCAGCGAGATCGCCGACCGCAGTCAGTGAATCACCACAACCGAAAAGCCGCAATGCTTTTCGGTCTCATTTCGACCACGTCGGGCGGGATCGCAGGTGAGGGCGGAAAACGGCTCTGACGTGCGCCGTCGGTCGGGCGGAAGTTTCGGGACGGGGCCGGGCACGGGTCGGTTCCGTTCGTCCCGCTGACCGTGCCGAAAGCATGTCGCCCAGCGCCGTCTCCACGAGTCGTGGTCCGGGCGACGAAGCACGAGTGGCCGGGTCCCCGCAGGGGCCCGGCCACTCGTGGTCGTGCGAAGGTCTTCACCGCGTCCGGATGAGGCGGGTCGGACCCCGCCTCATCCGGATCTCAGCCGTGCATCAGCCGCACGACGACGCGGCGTACTCGGTCTCGACCGTCTCCGTCCTCCCCTCGGAGTCCGTCACGGTGACGGTCGTGGTACCACCGTCGATCTCCGCCGCACGGGCGTTGAACGCCTGGTAGGCGTTCTTACCCGCTGCCACGTCGGCGAACGTCTTGCTGCCGAAGGGCGTCTCGAGCGTGATCTCCACCGCGCCGTCGTTGACGTTGAGCGCACGGACCGCGACGTAGGTCTTGCCCGCCAGGCAGCGGGGCTCGACCGTCACGTCGACGTCCGGGGTGTCCTCGCCGGCGGGGATGCCGGTGAGGTACTCGAAGCCCTCGGCGGAGAACTCGTCGTTCGCCGGCGAGCCGTCGTACTCCATGACGAAGTACGCCACGTCGGCGTCGAGACCGGCCTGCAGGACCTCCTGCAGCGGCATGTCACCCTCACCGAGATTGGTGAACGTCGGACGCCCACCCTCGTTGAGGTTCGTCGCGTCCTTGATGTGCAGGAGCTCGATACGGTCCGCGTACTCGTTGATGAGAGCGGGAACGTCGACGCCCGCGTTGGCGGCCCAGGCCGTGTCCAGCTCGAACGTGACGTACTCAGGGTCCGTCTCCGCCACGAGGATCTCCCACGCCGAGGTCTCCACACCGTTGTACTCGTAGGTGGTGTTGAACTCACGGTCGTGGTTGTGGCCGAAGAACTTCTCGAACCCGGCCTCCACGCTGCGCTCACCGAGGCGGTTCATCGCCTCAGCAGTCGCGAGAGTGTCCTCCAGGCTGCCGATGCCCGGGCTCGGCCAGCCGCCCGAACCCACGTACTCCTGGCCGACCGTCCCCACGTACTCCAGGGTCTGGTCGAAGCTGCCCTCGTTCACGTTGTAGTGCGAGGACGGGGCCCTCAGGCCGGCAGCGTCGAACTGGGCGCGCACCTCCTCGGCCGTGCGGCCGGAGTAGTTGCTGCCGTAGGGCTCGACGTTCTCGAAGCCGATCTCGCCCAGGCGGTCGTAGACGCCTTCCCAGCCGATGTCGCGGCTCCACGCACCGAGCGAGAAGAGCTGCATCGAGACCCGGTCGGTCGGGATGACGACCGGCTCGGTCGGCTCGTCCGAACCGCCGGCCGGGAGGCCGGTGAGGTACTCGTACCCGGTCGTGGCGAAGTCCTCGCCGTCCGGTGCCTGGTCGTACTCCATGACGTAGTACACGACACCCGCGTCCGCCGCGGCGGCCAGGATGTCCTGCAGCGGCACGTCGCCGTCGCCGAGGTTCGTGAACTGGATGCTCGAACCGAGACCGGTCGCGTCCTTGATGTGCAGGAGCTCGATCCGGTCGCCGTACTGCTCGATCAGCGCCGCGACGTCGACACCCGCGTGAGCGGCCCAGGCGACGTCCACCTCGAACGTCACCCAGTCCGGGTTGGTCTCCGCGACGAGGATCTCCCACGCGGACATCTGCTCACCGTCGTGCTCGTACATCGTGGTGAACTCGCGGTCGTGGTTGTGGCCGAAGAACTTCTCGAACCCGGCCTCCACGGCCCGCTCACCGAGACGGTTCATCGCCTCGGCCGTGGCCAGCGTGTTCTCGTACGTGCCGATCCCCGGCGACGGGAACCCGCCCGAGCCCACGTACTGCTGACCCACCTCGCCGACGTACTCGAGGGTCGTGTCGAAGTCCGCCTCGCCCACGTTGTAGTGCGACGACGGCGCCTTCAGGCCCGCGGCCTCGGCCTGCGCGCGGAACTCCTCGGCCGTGAGGCCGTTGTAGTTGCCGCCATAGGGCTCGACGTTCTGGAGCCCGATCTCGCCCAGACGGTCGAGCACGGCCTCCTGGCCGTCAGCCGCGACCCAGGGGATCAGCGAGTACAGCTGGATCGACACCTGCTCGGCCGGGACGATGACGTTCTGCCCGAAGGTCAGGTTGTCGACGTCCACGCCGCCGGTGCTGGTCACGACGAGCGTCCCCGTGCCCTCGGGCACCTCGGTGAGCGTGCGCGTGGCGTCGCTCCACTCGTCGCCGGTGAACCGGAACTCGGCGAGCGAGTCGACGGTCTCGCCGTCGGCGCCCGTCCAACCGAGCGAGACGGTGCCCTCGCCGCGACCGATCATGGTCACGCTGTTGATCGGGTCACCCGTCGGGGCGTGCACGAGGGCCAGCGGCTCGTAGGAGAACGAGTCGCCCTCGTCGAGGGACGTCACGTAGTACCCGGCGTCGGCCTCGGCGTCGGCCGCGGTCTCGATGCCCTCGGAGGCGTCGAACCACTCGGCCTGCTGCTCCTCCGGCTTGAGGACGTTCGTGGCCTCGCCGGTGATGGAGGGAACCTCGCCCTGCGCCTGGTCGGCGTAGGTGACGACGAGGGTGCCGAAGATCTTCTCGCCCTCGCCGTGCTCCACGGCGTCCGCGCTCGTCTGGATCGTGAACCCGCAGCCGTCGGCGGTGTCAGCGGCTCGGCCGCTCACCTCGGGGTGCGCGTGCGTGTTGTGGCCCAGGCCGAACGTGTACTGGATGTTGCGGCACGTCGGGTCGTCGCCGTCCTCGGCGTCCTCCACCGAGACGGTGTACGGGACGGCGTCGCCCCAGTTGAAGATGGCGCCGTTCGGCTGGCTCAGCGTGATCTCGGGGGCGGTGTTGCCGACCGTGATGCGCTGGATCGCCAGGCCGAAGTTGCCGCCCGGGTCGGTGACGCGCAGCTGCACGTTGTACTGACCGAGGTCGGTGAACGTGTGCGTCACCGTCTCGCCCTGGGCGTCGTACTCACCGTCGGCGTCGAAGTCCCAGTCGAACGTGAGCTCCGAGTTCGGGGTCTCGGCGTCGGTGGTGGCCGACGCGTCGAACGTCACCTCGAGCGGTGCCGTGCTTCCCGAGATCGGGTCGGCCGAGACGAACGCACGAGGCGTGGTGTTCTCGGACCCGTAGGTGACCTTGTACAGACCCGCGTCGGGGTTCTGGCGGAAGAATCCGTCGCCGTACTCCAGGACGTACAGGGCACCGTCCGGACCGAACTCCATGTCCATGACGTTGTCCCAGATGGGCTGGTTGACCGTCTGGAGGTGGCTGTTCGGCAGGAAGTCCTCCACCGCGGTGACCTCACCGTCGGACGAGAGCTCGTCCAGCGTGAACGCCGCGACGTAGTCCTGCGAGAACTCCGCCATCAGCGGGTGGCCGTCCCAGTACTCGGGGAACTTGACGTCCGAGTCGAGGCTCTCGTCGTAGCGGTAGATCGGGCCACCCATGGGTGCCTGACCGCCGCCGCCCAGCGTCACCAGCGGGTCGAGCAGCTCGGGCTGGTCGCCCGGGTTGTCGCCGTAGTAGACCTGCGGCGGCGTGACGGGCGGGAGCTGCTCGAGACCGGTGTTCCAGGTGGAGTTGTTCTCCGGTCCGGCGTCGCAGTCGAAGAACGGTCCCGGCTCCTGGGTCTCGAAGTTCCACTCGTTGTAGTTCGCGTTCGGGCCCGTGCAGTACGGCCAGCCACCGTTCATCGGCTCGGTCGTCAGCTGCCACTCGACCAGGCCCATCGGGCCACGGTCGGGGTTCGCGGAGCCGGCGTCGGGACCGTAGTCGCCCCAGACCAGCGCGCCCGCCTCGGTGTCGTAGTCGATCCGGAAGGGGTTGCGCAGACCCATCACGTAGAGCTCTTCGCGCACCAGCTCCGGGTCGGCATCCGTGCCGTCGAAGAGGTTGCCCTCGGGGATCGTGTACGAGCTCCCCGGTCCGACCTCGGTGTCCGGATCGAGGTCCTCGATCGGGTTGATCCGCATGATCGAGCCGCGCAGGTCGTTGCTGTTGCCGGCACCGCGGCGCGAGTCGAACCCGGGGTTCATGCCGGGGGCGTTGTTGTTCGGGGCGTAGCCGTTGGCTCCGGGCGTGCTGGCCGGGGTGTTGTCACCGGCGGACAGGAAGAGGTTGCCCTCGTCGTCCCACGCCATGTCGGCACCCACGTGGCAGCACTGCCCGCGCTGGGCGTCGACCTTGAGGATCTCGCGCTCGGTGGAGAGGTCGATCGCGTCGGTCGTCGGGTCCCACGTGAAGCGGGAGAGCTGGTTGTAGCCCAGCCACTGGTCCCAGTAGCTGGCGTCCTCGCCCGCAGGCAGGGAGTTCGGCGCGCTGCCCTGCGGGGTCGTCTCCGGGTACTCGACCCCGGACGGCGACGTGCCCGACATGACGCGCGGGGCGTACACCATGTACACCCAGTTGTTCTCCTCGAAGTCCGGGTCGAGGGAGATGCCCTGCAGCCCGTCCTCGGAGTTCGCGTAGACGTCGATGTCGGCGATCTGGGTGGTGCGACCCGTCGCGGTGTCCGTCAGGCGCACGACGCCGTCGCGCGCGGTGTGCAGGACCCGCGTGTCGGGCAGCACGGCCAGGTCGATCGGCTCGCCCGTGTTCTTGCTGAGCAGGGTCTTCTCGTAGTCGTTCCAGTCCACGTCCTCGGCTGCGGCCGCGGCCACCTCGCCGTCGGCCTCGTCGTGTCCGGGGTGAGCGCTTGCCGCGCTGAAGGTGAGTGGTACCAGCACCACAGCGGACAACGCTGCGGCGGCACCTCGGGTCAGCCTGCGGCCGACCTTGGCACGTCTGAACAATGTGTCCTCCTTGACGTCTGTCGAGGACCAGGACTCCCCCGTAACGGCGTCGGTACGCCGGGCCGGCATCCGTGAGCCACGGGTTCCGACCAGCCCCGGTCGTGAAAACGGACGCTCCGAGAAGCGGCCGAGTGCGCCGTGCGGACAGCAGTCGCCCCATTGCGCACTGCCGTCGACGCTACGCCTACTTCTGCTGTGCGCAAGGCAGAAGTCGCCTTTCCACCGCACAGTTCCGCTCAGTTTCCAACGAAACCAGACTCCGACGTACCGCGCCTGCACCGCCGCCGGCAGGGCCGGGCACGAGACAGCGGCGGGCCTCAGCGCACCGGCATCCAGATGCGCATCGTCGAGGGGCCACGGTTCGCCCAGTCGTGGTAGCGGACCAGCGGCACGTCGATCTCGACCGCGGGCGTACCCGCCGTACCGGCACGCCCGTTCGTGCGCCCCGCGTCGTCTGCCGGGACGTACGGCCACGCGTCGCGCGCAGGGTGGTCGACGACGACGCCCCGCACCGTCACGCGACCGTCCTCCTCGCGCGGAGGCACCGAGGCATCGACGCGCAGGTCCGCGACGTCGCGGCCGCCCGGCAGGTCGACCGACTCCAGGCACAGGACCTCCGGCCCGCGCTGGACCGCGACGCACCCTCGGATCGCGTCGATCCGGTCGTCGGGCTGCACGAAGCGCGGCGTCATGTCGAGCTCCAGCTCGACGACGCTCCCGGACCGCAGGTCCGGGACGGCCACCGATCCGGCGGGCACCCGCCGCTCACGCCCGTCGACGGACAGCACCGCCGTCGGCGACCACGACGGGACGCGCAGCGTCAGCGCCCAGCGGTCGGACGGCGCCTCGACGATCCGGACCCGCACCCGGCCGTCGACCGGGTACCCGGTCAGCACGTCGAGGTGGACGGGCGCGCCCGACGGGAGCGACGCCCGGATCTCGCCCGTCGCGTACTGGTGGACCTGCACGCCGCCGTCGTCCACCGTGGCGACGTACGCCGCGAGGCTGGCGAACGTCCGCGCCACGTTCGGCGGGCAGCACGACACCTCGAACCACGGGGCGCGCAGCGACGACTCGGCGCGGCGGCTCGCCACGTCCGGCGACGCGGTCTCGCCGGGGACGCGCTGGTGGAGGGTGTTCGCGTAGTAGAACGCGTGCCCGTCGGGTGCCGGGGACGTCGCGACGACGTTGAAGAGCGCCCGCTCGATCGCGTCGGCGTAGCGCGGCTCTCCCTCCGCGAGGAGCAGGCGCCACGCCACCATGACGGACCCGATCGACGCGCACGTCTCCGAGTAGGCACGGTCCGGCGGCAGCACGAAGTCCTCGCCGAACGCCTCGTCCTGGTGGTGCGAGCCCTGGCCTCCCGTGATGTAGGTCCGGGCCGCCGTCGTGCGCTCCCACTGACGTGCGACCGCGACGAGGAGGTCGTCGTCGTGCTGCTCGACGCCCACGTCGACCGCGCCGGCGGCGAGGTAGTTGGCGCGGACCGCGTGGCCGCGGAACACGGTCGCGTCCCGCACGGGCACGTCGTCCTGGTAGTAGGAGCGGCCCCACTCGATGTCCGCGAGCGTCCCGTGCCCCCGGCGCTCGACGAACAGCGCCGCCTGGCGGACGTACCGCGGCTCGTCGAGCGCGCGCCCGAGCTCGACGAGGGCGACCTCGATCTCGGCGTGCCCGCACACGCCCTGGTTCCCGTCGGGCCCGAACGTCTCGCACACGTGGTCGGCGGACCGCCGGGCCACCTGCACGAGGAGGTCGTCCGCGTGACCGGTGCGGGCCCGAGCGACCGCTGCCTGCATGAGGTGGCCCTGGCAGTACAGCTCGTGCCCCCACTCGAGGTCGCTGTAGCGCGCCCCCTGGCCCGGTCGCCCGAACATGGTGCTGAGGTACCCGTCGGGCTCCTGGGCGTTCGCGACGCGGCGCACGATCGCGTGGAACCGGGCCTCGAGCTCCGCGTCCGGGCTGCGGCCGAGCTCCCACGACATGGCCTCGAGGAGCTTGTAGATCTCGGAGTCGGAGAACTCCCGGCCCCGGCGGGAGGCCGGCAGCCCGCCCTGGGCGGCGGCGTCGAAGTTCGCCAGCCAGCCCTCCCGGTCGAGCCAGTGCTCGATGTGCGCGAGCGTCGCGGTGCGGTTGGTCTCCTGCCGGCGGGCCCAGAACCCGTCGGTGATGCGCACCTCGGCGAGCCCGAGCGGCGCGAGCCGGCCGGACGACGGGACGACGGGGCGGCCAGTCGTCACGTCCGGGGCCGGCCGGGAGGAGGAACGCCCGCGGGGAGGGGCGGTCGGGGTCATGGTCATGGGATCACCTCCGGAGGCGGGCTGGCCGCTCCGGTCGTCGAGGTCGGCGGTGGCCGCCGCAGGGTGGGTGGAGGGGGTCGGCGGCTGCGCCGCACGGTCGGTCGTCATCCCTTCAGCGCCCCGGACATGAACCCGCGCACGTAGTGGCGCTGGAGCACGAGGAACAGGACGACGCACGGCACGGCCAGGACGACGACGCCGGCCTCGGTCGCGCCGTAGTCGACGATCCCCATGACCTGCTGGCGCATGTTCGCGACGGCCAGCGGCAGGGGCGCCTTGTCCGAGTCCGTGATGAGGATGAGGGGTGCCACGAAGTCGTTCCACGCGGTGAGGAAGGCGAAGAGCCCGACCGTGATGAGTCCCGGCTTGACCGCCGGCAGGAGCACGCGACGCAACGCACCGAACGACGAGCACCCGTCGACCAGCGCGGCCTCGTCGAGCTCGCGCGGGACCGACTCGAACGAGATGCGCATCATGAACGTCGCGAACGGGAGCTGGAACATGGCGAGCACGAGCGACAGGCCGAGCAGCGAGTTCTGCAGGCCGATCTCGTTGAGCAGCACGTACAGCGGGATCAGCAGCGTCGCGTACGGGACCATGAGGATCGCGAGGGTCAGGAGGAACAGCAGGTTGCGGCCCGGGAACCTGAAGCGCGCGAACGCGTAGCCGCCGAGCGTGGAGACGACGAGCGTGAACAGGACCGTCAGCCCGGAGACGACGGTCGAGTTCCACAGGTACTGCGCGATCCCCGCCTGGTAGTTGGCGAGCGTCACGTAGTTGCCGAAGCCCCAGCCGTCCACCTGGTTCGACCCGGCCTGCGGCGAGAACGACGCGACCCCGGCCCAGATCAGCGGGAACAGGAACACGAGCGCGAGACCGGTGGTCAGCACCCAGAAGGGCGTGCGGGTCGCGATGCCCGCGATGCGGGCGCGCGGGGCGGGGGCCCGGCGCCGGACCGCAGGCGGGGCCGTCGGGGTCCCGGTGCCCGACGACGAGCTGTCGGGCGCGCCGGAGGCGCTGGGTGCGTTGGGGGCGAGGGTCATGTCACTTCTCCTCGGGTGCGCGCATGCCACGGATCTGCGCGATGTTGATGAGCACGAGGGCGCCGAGCACGATGATCGACAGCGCGGCGGCGACGCCGAGGTCGTTTTGGCCCTGGAACGCGACGTTGTAGATGAGCTGGACCACGGTGATCGTGCTGTTGTCGGGCCCGCCCTTGGTGAGGATGTAGAACTGGTCGAACGCGAGCAGCGAGCCGGTGACGCACAGGATCGTGCACAGCGCGAGCGACGGGCGCAGCAGCGGGAGGGTCACGCGGGAGAAGGTCTGCCAGCGGCTCGCGCCGTCCATGCGCGCGGCCTCGTACACCTCGTGCGGGATCCCCTGCAGGCCCACCATGAGCAGGAGCATGTAGAAGCCCGCGAACCGCCAGACGACGAGGAACACGGTCGACCACAGCGCGCCGTCCGGCGAGCCGAGGAAGGAGACCGGGCCGTCGACGATGCCGAGACGCTCCAGGAACGGCGAGATCGGCCCCACCTGCGGGGAGTACAGCGCGTAGAAGAGCAGCGACGCCGAGGCGAGACCGAGCGCGCTCGGCACGAGCACGGCCGTGCGCAGGAAGCTCTTCCAGTGCGTCGACTCCTGCACGAGCAGCGCGAGCCCGAGGCCCAGGCCGATGAGCAGGACGGTCGCGATGACCGTGTACTTGATCGTGAAGACGACGGAGTCCCAGAAGAACCTGTTGTCGACGGCGTCGCGGAAGTTGTCGGGGAAGTTCACGCCCTGGTTGCCCGACAGCAGCGGCCAGTCGGAGGCCGACATCTGCCCGACGAGCAGGACCGGCAGGACGAACAGGACGAGGACGAACAAGGCGGTGGGGGCGGCGTACGCCCAGCCGCTCAGGGCGTGGTGGCGGCCGGGCCGGCGTCGGCGACGGGCCGACGGCGGGGGCGTCCCCGCCGCGGTGGCGACGCTCGAGAGCGGGAGCTGCACGGACATGACGGACTCCAGGAACGGGACGAGGACGTGGCGGGGACTGCCTGCGCGGCGCCCGCCGTCGCCGCTGTGCGGCGGGCGACGGCGGGCGCCGGAGCTGCGGTCGTCTACTGCGAGAGGATCGCGGTGATCTCCTCGTTGTCCGCGTCGATGCTCGAGCCGTCCTCGAACACCGCGTTGCGCACCAGCGTCAGCCAGGGGCTGCTCGGCGCGTTGAACGCCTGCTGGAAGTTGAGCGCCACCGGGGTACGACCCTCGGCCGCGGTCTCGTTGATGAGCTGGACCCGCGGGTCGGCCGCCGCGTACTCGTTGTCGGTGAGGTCCGAGCGGGAGACGACGTTCCCGTCCTTGGCCAGGACATCGACCTGCGCCTCCTCCGACATCATCCACTGCAGGAAGTTCCATGCCTGGTCGGACTGCTCGGAGTCCTTGGAGACGCCGATACCGTCACCGCCGACGAACGTCGAGCCGCCGCCACCCGGGCCGGGGATCGGGACCACGCCGACGTCGATCGTCTCGTCGGCCGTGGACAGGAGCGTCGCCGGGTACGGCATGACGCCGACCTTGCCCTCCTGGAACGGAGCGACCCACGTCGCACCGGTCTCGTCGCGCGTGCCGGCACCGACGGCGTCGGAGTCCACGAGGTCCTTGTAGACCGCGTAGACGTCCTTGGCCGTGTCGCTCGCGAGGAGCGACTCGGTCCCCTCGGCGTTCATGACGTCCTCGTCCGCGGCCCAGATCGAGGGGAACCACGTGAAGACGAGGCAGCCACCGCAGTTGCCGCCGAAGAAGGTCCCGTCGACCCCGCCGCCGATCTCGTCGACCGCCTTGGCCTGCTCGCCGAACTCCTCGAGCGTCGTCGGCCCCTGCTCCGGGTCGAGACCCGCCTGCTCGTAGAGGTCCTTGTTGTAGAACATCATCGACACGTCGAGGACGAACGGCAGCACGTACTCCGCGTCCTCGTACGTGCCCGCGTCGAGGTGGCCCTGGTTGATCGTGTCGGCGTAGTCGAGCCCGTCGATGTTGCCGGTGATGTCCTGGAACAGGCCCTGCTGCACCCAGTTCGGCACGTACACGATGTCGGCCGCGAAGAGGTCCGGGAGACCGTCGCTGCCCGCCGCGGCGCCGACCTTCGCGACGTAGTCGTCGTTGGGGACGATGGTGAGGTCTACCTGGTTCTCGTGGCTCGCGTTGTAGGCGTCGACGAGCAGGTTGGCCTGCTTCTCCAGGGGCGCGCGCGTCCACATCGTCAGGGTGCTGCCGTCGTCGACCCCCTCGGGGCTGCTGGCGGTGCTGCCACCGCCGTCGTCGCCGCCGTCGCCGTCGTCCCCGGAGCCGCCGCACGCGGCGAGCCCGAGGGTGGTCAGGCCGATCACCAGCGTCGAGGCCACGGCCTTCGTCGCCGACGTCCTGCGGTGGTGTGTCATCTTGCGTCTCCTCGCACTCGTCGTCGAGCCTTCTGCGCCCCACCCGGCATCCGTGCCGAGCGGCCGAATTGCTTTCGGTCCACCTGTCGTAGCTCGGCCGGTGCACCCGGCCTCCCTACCCTTCCGCGGCTGTCATCGCTGAAACCCACCGAAAAGGTTTTCTGAATGTATGGCAGGATTGCGCACGCCGTCAAGCGCTACGACGGGTTACAGTTCCATCACGCCAGACCGGTTCCGGCGCGTCCGCGCTCGCGGACGAGGAGGGGGCAGGACCTCATGACCACCCAGGGCGGGAGCGCGACGCCGCGCACCGCGACGCTGACCGACGTGGCGCGCCTCGCCGGCGTCTCGATCGCGACCGCGTCCAAGGCGATCAACGGGCGCGCGCAGGTCAAGGCGGAGACGCGGCTGCGCGTGCTGGAGGCCGCCGAGCGGCTCTCGTTCGCCCCCAACGCCCTCGCCCGCGGGCTGCTGAAGGGCCGCACGGGCACCGTCGGGCTGCTCACCAGCGACCTCGAGGGTCGCTTCTCCATCCCTGTCCTCATGGGTGCCGAGGACGCGTTCGGTGCCGGCCGGGTCTCCGTGTTCCTCTGCGACGCGCGGGGCGACGCGATCCGCGAGCAGCACCACGTGCAGGCGCTCCTCTCGCGCCGGGTGGACGGGCTGATCGTGGTGGGCTCCCGGACCGATCCGCGGCCGCCCCTCAGCTCCGAGATCCCCGTCCCCGTGGTCTACGCCTACGCGCCGTCCGAGAACCCGGCGGACCACTCGATCACCGCGGACAACGTCGGGGCGGGACGGCTCGCCGTCGAGCACCTGCTGGCGTGCGGGCGGCGGAACATCGCCCACGTCTCCGGCGACCCGGGCTACAAGGCGGCACAGGACCGCGCCGCCGGCGCTCGCGCGGCGCTCGACGCCGCCGGGCTGGAGATGGCCGGCGGGCAGGCGTACCTCGGCTCGTGGAGCGAGGGCTGGGGGCGCGGCGCGGCCCGCATGGTCGTCGAGCAGCATCCCGACGTCGACGGGTTCTTCTGCGGCAGCGACCAGATCGCACGCGGCGTGCTCGACGCGCTCCGCGAGCTCGGCCGGGACGTGCCCGGCGACGTGTCCGTGATCGGGTTCGACAACTGGGAAGTGCTCAGCACGAACGCGCGCCCCCAGCTCTCGAGCGTGGACATGAACCTCGAGCGCCTGGGGCGCGTCGCGGCGCAGCGCCTGTTCGCGGCGATCGACGGCACGGTCCGCCCCGGCATCGAGGACCTCCCCTGCCGCGTCGTGACCCGCGCGTCGAGCGCGCCGATCAACTGAGGCCCGGCACCAGCAGCACGCACGACCGGAGACGGACCGTCGCGGGCCCCGCCCAGGGGAAAGCCCACCTGAGCGGGGCCTCACGGTTCGACAGAGGTGTCAGGCGCAGTCCAGCCCGTCGAGCTCGACCTCGGACGTCGTCGTCACCTCCTCGCCGGCGATCGTCGCCGCGCCGTCCACGGTGACGGTGCCCGCAGGAACGGAGTCCGCACGCACCGCGAACGACTGGTACGCGTTCCGCCCGGGTCCGACGTCGGCAAAGGTCCTCTCGCCGTACGGCGTGGCGAGCCGCACGTCGACGGGCACGTCCTCGCCGTTGGTCGCGCGTACCGCGACGTAGGCCCTCCCCGCGAGGCAGCGTGCCGAGGCCTGGACCGCGAGGTCGATGGATCCGGCCTCGCCGACCAGCACCTCGAAGCTCGTCGTCCGGGTCACGTCACCCACCGTGTAGGAGACGACGAGCTCCTGCTTCCCGACGGCGTCGCGGTCGTAGCCGGAGACGGTGTAGCCACCGAACCCCTCGGCGACGTCCACCCCCGTCGACCCGTCGGCGTAGGTCGCCTCGACCTCGAGACCCGTCGTGTCGAGAGCCTCGCCGGGCTCGTACGTGGTCCGGTCGGGCAAGGACGTGAGGGCGAGCGAGTCGAGCTCCGCTCCTCGGAAGGCGGCGTGCTCGGCAGCCGTGAGCGCGAAGACGTTTCCGTGCGAGGCCCGCGGGGCTCTCCGGTCTCCCTGCAGGCTCGGCGGGCTCCAGCGGTCGGTCGCGACCTCGAAGTTCCCGCTCGCGATGTCCGTCGCGAAGTACGGCTGCAGGTCGGTGTGCCGGGTCCCGTCGGTCTCGGTCCAGCCGCCGTCGGCCATCATGTAGAAGCCCTGACCGTTGACGTCGTCGGGGTTGGTCTTGATCAGGTTCGCGCCCTCGTTGTAGCGCGCGGTACCCAGGCCCGCGCCGTTGACCGCGTCGATGGTCAAGCAGCCCTTGATGAGCTCCCAGTCCTGAGCCTCGGCGAGGATCGACCGTGCGCGTTCCATGTAGAGGTCGGTCGTGTCCTGGGCGCAGTCGTCGTAGAGCTTCTCGAACCGGTGGTCCGACCGGTCCTGGACGACGCGGTAGTAGTAGTCGTCGTCAGGGTCGTAGGTGATGACGGGGTCCAGGTTCCCGTACCCGTAGTCCCAGGAGGCGCCGTCGCTGCCGCCGCGGTCGTACATCACCTTCGACTCGGAGAAGTTCACGAAGTCGCGCGTCGTCGCGTAGTAGGTGACGTTCCTCCCCCACCACTCGATGTCGGTGTCACGACGGTTCGGGTCGTCCAGGTC
This sequence comes from Cellulosimicrobium arenosum, assembly GCF_014837295.1. Lineage (GTDB taxonomy): Bacteria > Actinomycetota > Actinomycetes > Actinomycetales > Cellulomonadaceae > Cellulosimicrobium > Cellulosimicrobium arenosum. The sequence goes on along the minus strand of NZ_JACYHB010000011.1, from coordinate 79,699 downwards.
CTCGGTGTAGTACGTGCCGTCGGCGTAGATGGCGGAGCTCCAGTAGACGACGTACGCGCCGATCTCCGGGTCCCAGATGGCTTCGGGCGCGAACGTCATCCCGGTCTCGGGCGACGTGTTGACCTGCACGTGCCGCTGGTCGGACCAGTGGATCAGGTCGTCCGACTCCCAGATCTCGATGGACCTGCTGCCGCCCGTCTGCGCCCAGCCCCACCCCTTGAAGTTCGGGTCCTGCGTCCACAGGTCCGTCGCGACGAGGTAGAACCGGTCACCGTCGGGCGAGCGCACGATCGACGGGTCGCGCAGACCGGTCGAGCCCTGGTCGGAGGTGAACAGCGGCTCGCCCTCGTTCACCGCGTCCCAGGTGAAGGCGTCGTTACCGACGCTCGCCGCACCGTAGATCTTCTCGGAGTCCGAGTTCTGGAAGGTCACCATCCCGTAACCCGTGGTCTCGGCGAGCTCTCCCGGTGACGGTCTGACCGCCAGGACGATGTCGCGGCAACCCTCCTCGCCGTCGACCGTCGCGCAAGCGGTCAGCGTCACGTCGACCGTGTCGCTCCCCGCGGGGGGCCGCGTCACCGCACCGGCGGCGATCTGTCCCTCCGGTTCGTCGGACACCACCGACGGGTCCGACGACGTCCACGTCACGGTGGCTCCGTCGACCGACGTCGGCAAGGAGACGTTCCCGCGGACGTCGTCTGCGCCAGGGATCTCGATCGTCGCGAGGATCTCGCTCGCGCCACGGTCGTCGTCCGCGTCCTCAGCCGCGCCGGCCGCCGGCACGAAGCTGATCGCGAGCCCGATGACCACCAGGCCGGCGACTGCCACCGCGGCCGTCGCACGGCGCGGCCGGCCGGGCTTCCGTGCGTCTCGCGCACGCTTCTGGGTGCTGCCTGTTCTCAACTCGATCGCCGTCCTCGTCGTCGGGGATTCGTGAGTGGTCAGGGCCTTCGGCCTCCGGTGGCCGTGCCGCGGACAGTCATCGTCCGCAACGGTCCACCGTTGCGATGTTAACGCTCACAGAACGACGCCACAACGGGTGTCGTCCGGCGGCGTGTGCCCATCCCGCCGTCGACGCTCCGCCCGTGCGGCGTCGTCGACCGAGCTCAGGCGAACCCGAAGACCGGCGGGACGACGAGGACCACCGCCCCCGCCCACACCGCATAGACCGGCAGGAACCGCGTCTGCCAGCGCGCGAGCGGGTCGAACGGGCGCCGCCGTCGGACGAAGGCGGTCGCGAGCGCCGCCGACCGGACCAGGTGCACCAGCAGGAGGAGGTTGAGGCCGAGGGCCACGGCCTTGTTGGGACTGACGCCGAACTCGGCGATGCGGGAGAACATGGCCACGAGCGCGACCGCGTCCACCGCGAGCGCCACGGCGACGAGGCCGAGCTGCAGCACGTCGAAGGAGGCGGGCGGTGCGAGCGGGTCCCGTGCCGAGATCGAGTAGAGCAGCAGGCACACGACGAGCACGAGGATCGCGTCCATGAGGATGAGGAGCTCGCGGTCCGCGTCGACGACCCACCCGCCGCTCAGGAGCACCCCGAGCACGGCGACGAGCATGACGATAGTCAACGGCGTGAAGACTCGCGTCAGGACGGGGGCGATGTTCTCCACGACGTCCTGCTTGGCCTCGACGAGCCAGGCCGCGACGACGAAGGCGCCCGGCACGCAGAACGGCAGGATCCAGCTCTCGAGGGCGGGCTGGAGGTCGAGGTCGGCGAGCGTGAAGACGCCGGCAGTCAGCCCGAGCAGCACTCCCCCACCGAGGGCGAGCAGCGCGAAGTAGATCGCGAGCTCGCCGGTGAAGCGGACGAAGTCCATGCGGCGCCCGTCCGACCGCCACCTCCCGCCGACGTACGCGACGCCGACCAGCGCCGCCCACAGGACGACCGGGGCGTGGATCGCGGCGAGCAGCGCGGTCGACCCGTCCGGCGCGAACGGGTAGACGTTCAGCACGGTCGCGAGCACCGCCACCGGGACGAGCAGCGCCACGCCGACCTGCCAGGTCACGCGTCGCTTCCAGGCGAGGTAGCCGGCGAGGAACGGCAGGACGAGCAGTGCGACGTTGCGCAGGAAGGCCGTGTCGTCGCCGAGCAGGAAGCTCCCGACCTTGACCGCCACCCCGGCCCCGACCGCGCACCCGAGGACGACCGCGAGCTCACGCCAGGACCGCGTCCCACCGTCCGCGGGCTCCGCGACGAGGACGAGCTGCTTCCACAGCCGCTCGGAGTGCTCGACGGCGAACTCCCGCGAGACGGCGTCGAGGTTGCCCATGCGTCGCACGGCGACGAGGAACGCCTCCTCGTCGTCGAGCCCGGACGCGGTGAGGTCGGCGACCCGCTCGCGCAGGTGGTCCTCCATCTCGTCGACGTCGGCCGCGGAGATGGCCTCGCGCCGCCGCACGTAGTCGCGCCACCGGCCGATCTGGACCTCCAGCTCCGCGTGCGGCACGGCGCCCGGGGTCGACGCGGCCATCAGGCGAGTCCCTCGGCGGGGCGCGGCGGCCGCAGCCCGTCCTCGGTGGCCTGCCAGACCTGTCGCAGCGCGTCGGCGACGACGCTCCACTGCAGCTGGCGCTCCGCGAGCGCCGCACGACCGGCGGCGGTGAGCGCGTAGTGCTTGCGCCGCCGCCCGACGTCGGACGTCCCCCAGGACGACTCCACGTGCCCCAGCCGCTCCAGGCGGTGGAGCAGCGGGTAGAGCATCCCGTCCGTCCACTGCATGCGGCCACCGGACAGCGCGTCGACGCGCTTGAGGATGGCGTAGCCGTACGACTCGCCGTCGGCCAGGATCCCGAGGACGAGCGGGGTGGCCGAGGCGGCCACGAGGTCTTTGTCGATGTGCACGGCAGCTCCATACCTTGTTCCGCTAGGTATGACGACCATAGCAGCACCAGTCCTAGTGGTGCTATGTATGCACGATCCTTCTCCCCCGGGGTGAATGACGCTCGGCCTGTCACAGATCGGGCCTCCAGAACCACTCTCCTGATACAGCGGTCGTACCGAGAGCGACCATCACGACGAAGGGGGTCGGCATCGTGGGAGTCTCCGACGTCCCCAGACTGCCGCCGGTCACCAGCACCTGGCACCCGTCGACCTGGTGGGAGAGCCACGACGCTCCCCCGGACGCCTCCGTCCGACGCACCGTGGTGTCCCCCGGCGACACGGTGACCGTGTCGCGGCCCGACGGCTCGACCACCAGCCTCGAGGTCGGTCAGGACGGGGAGCTCCACGACCTGCGGCTCGCGACGCGCGAGGTGCCCCTCGTGGCCATGCAGGGACCTTCGCGGGCCGTCGACCTGGGGATCTCCGTCACGTCACGGTGAGGACTGAGGCGCGGTCCGGGTGACGAGCGCGTCCCGTTCGAGGTTTCGCACGGTCCGGGTCTGCATGCGCTGCGAGATGCCGGCGATGCGCCGCTGCAGGTCGGTGAACCGCAGGCGTTCGCCGTCGATGGGCTGGGTCGACACGATCCCGATGCCCTCGTGGTGCTGGCCGGGGTCGAGACCTGGCTGGCCACGATCTGGCTCACCGAACGGCGATCTGCCGGCACGTCGAACATGCCATCGTGCCCGTCGAACATGCGGTGAGCGCCCGTCCGGACGACCGGACGGGCCGCCATGGCATGTTCGGCGGCGGGGACGGGGTTCTTCAGCCCAGGGACCTGCCGTAGGGACGAGCACCGGGAATCGCCTCTCGACGGTGCATGCCTGACCTGGCACGACGGCGGACAACCCCCCGATCGCACCCGTGACCGCCCCACTGCCGACTCGTGTGCCAGCCGGATTCCGTGCCGGAGCGACACACCGAAGGATGGATATCGCTGACTTCCCTTGAAACGAAGGATCCTCATGTCCCGCACCATCTCTCACCGGTCGCTGGCCTTGCCCCTGTCCGCCCTCGCCCTCCTGGCTCTGACCGCGGGCACCGTCACCGCCTGCACGGGTCCGGGGGCGGCGTCCGAATCTGCGGCTTCGCAGTCCGCCTCGCACGAGACCGGCCAGCCGGTGGAGGCGACGCGGCACATGATCGACAACGACGGTCACCACCTCGCGTTCTACGTCACGGAGGGAACCGGCCCTACCGTCGTCCTCGACTCCGGCGGCGGCGAGGACTCCTCCTACTGGAAGGACCTCGTCCCAGAGCTGCACGAGGCCACAGGCGCCACGGTCATCACCTACGACCGGGCCGGGCTCGGCCAGAGCGAGGTCGTGCCCGGCCCTTGGCAGGTCGAGAGCGCCGTCAGCGATCTCGAGTCCGGCCTCGAGCAGCTGGGGGTCACTGACGATGTGACCCTGGTATCCCACTCCCAGGCCGGCCAGATCGCGACGTACCTCGCGCAGGACAACCCGGCGCTGCTCTCCGGTGCGGTCCTGGTCGACGCCAACCTGCCTCCCTTCTTCACCGACGAGCAGATCGAACGCCTGGTGGCCTTCAGCCAGCCTCAGCTCGACGCGGCCCAGGAGGACCCGGACAACCCGCAGAACCGCCAGCTCCTGTCCACCGCGGAGAGCTTCGTCGCGACGAGCACCGCATTCCACCAGGCGACCTGGCCGGACGCGGTCCCGGCGACGGTCATCGTCTCGGAGAAGACTCCGTTCGACGGATCCCCGGAGGACGTCCAGCGCTGGAAGGACGCCGCGGCGTCGTTCGTGCAGGACGGACCCCGCCGCACGCTGGTCACCGCCGACGGCAGCTCGCACGATGTCGCGAAGGACCGCCCAGACCTCGTGCTGGAGGAGATCGAGAACATGGTCGCCGCCCAGCACTGACCCCATCAGGCGGAACGTGCTCCGAGCACAGGCCGTGGGGCGTGCCGTCCTTCGATGGTTCGCAGCGAGGTCCGGGCCTCTCTGGCAGTGGCGTGGACCCCTCGGCCAGATGACCACCAAGGAGAGTCCGGGCACACCTCCGAGGGACGGCCACGCACACCCGCTTCGCGCGTACCGCCGTGATCGCCGCAGAGAGGTCAGGTCCAGAGTCGCTCGATCGGAAGCACGTGGATCCGGTCGTCCACCTCGTATCCCGTAGCGCCCGTGTAGAACGTGATCCCGGCGACGAAGGAAGATCCCAGGCGATCCCGCAGGGCGACCAGCGGCGAGAGCTGCGTCCGCTTGACGTGATCGCCTGCCTTGACCTCGATGGCGACGACCGCACCGTCGTGCCGCTCCAGGACCAGATCGACCTCGATGTCGTCCCTGGTGCGCCAGTACCCGGCCGAGACTGGGTCATCCATCCAAGTCGTCTGCCGGATCGCCTCCTGGACGACGAAGGACTCGAGCAGGTGGCCGCATCACCTCGCCGCGAGACCACGCAGGACCGCACGAACCACCCAGAAACGACGAAAGCCCCGGCCGGAGCATCCCGGCCGGGACTTGTCGAAGTTCGCTGCTCTCGAAACCGAGAACAGCCTCACGTGGATGGTTCCTGAAACTCGCTGGCCAGTGGCTCCACTCGGAGGGCCGCAGTGCCAGGCACACCCAGATCGATCGTCCAGGCACACCTTCAGCGGCGGGACGAGAGCCGATACTCGCGGTTTCGACTGGTGGGCGGCGCCGTCGCAATGAGTACGCCTTCTGCGACGAGGACTCGTAGCCTCGGTCGCAACGCCCCGACCGTAGTGTCGAGGCGTTCCGCGATCGCGCGCACAGAGAGCTGGCCCTCGTTGACAAGGGCGTTGACGATTCTGTCGTCGATGCTTCCCGGCGCATGCCCACGCACGTCAGCGTGGGGGAAAAGGGCAACTTGGTCGCGCAGCACACCGTCGAGGCGGCGTCCAGGTCGGTAGGCCCCGTCCGTACGACGCGGAAACTGCAGCCAACCGTCGTCGACCAGGCGTCGAAGGACCTGCTTGGCGTCCGCCGAGTCCATCGCCAACTGCGCACGCAGCACCTGGTCGTCGACGGCATAGCCGCGGTGGACGAGGACCAGCGTGCGACGCAGATCTGCGTCGAGGTCCGTCGCGCCGACGGAGGCGAGCCAATCGCCTGTCTCGGGGCTGAGGAGTCCGTGCCGATCGAGAACGACAGTCAAGTCCGTGACGTGTGCGACATAGCGCGGTGCCGCCAAGCCAGAGCGGCCGAGCGCACCAGTCATGGCAGGAATCCCCGAGCCGGCGTTCTCCGACACTGCCTCCTCGGAGTTGAGCATGGGCACGTCCGCAAGCAGCGCCGACAGGACCGCGTTGCGGGAGCGCGAGGTTCCGCTGAAGAGGTCGACTACGCGGCGCCCACCCCAGATCCCGCCGGGGTTGGCGATCTCGAGGCGGTCCGGGAACAGTTCGACGCGGACCTGGTCACCGAGCGCCCACGGGCTGTAGTCGCGGTGCGTCAGAGCATTGGCGATCGCCTCACGGATCGCCAGCTCAGGGATCTCCGGTTCGTCACGGGCACCCGCGCCGGCGACGACCCGTCGGACCTGGATGTTCTGCAGCACGGCGCGCACGACGTCTTCCACCATGGCAGGAATCGGTCCTTCGATGACCCGCCGGTCGAGCATGCGTTGTTCACCGACGAACACGTCCTTGGCAGTTCCCGGATAGACGGCGAACGTCACCATGGCCTGCGGCACGAAGTGTTGGGGGTAACGCCCCAGGGCGAGCAGCCCAGCCAACGTCGGCGTTGCACCGTCGCTGGCCAGGACGTTGTGGCGCTCGAGAATGTCCTCGACCGAAGCCAGGCCAGCCACCGACCGCGGACGACGACGACGAAGTCTGGCAACGAAGCGTTCGACCAGAGCGCCCTCGAGGTCGCCAAGGGTGGCACCCGGTACCGGCTCGGAGTCGACGCGCGGTTGCTCGACATTCGTCGAGAGGAGGAAGACCCCGTACGTGCTCATGCGCCGGTCGCCGTCGCCGACCCGTTCGTAGGTTCCGGCCTCTTTGCCCTGACTTGTCACGAACGCGGGCCTCTGCCCCGCTGGCAGCGCTTCGACATCGACTACGACCACCGGAGCATCGTCGACGACGGCGATGTCGACAGAACCGATGGGACGTGGAGTGACCGGGCCAGCACCCTCGTCACTCCGGCGCGGCCGAAAGCCGTTCGAGACCGCCTCCCGAATCGCGGTCGCGTCGAAGCCGTCGACCACGGCGAAACGATGCTTCTCGTCCAGGCCCAGGATGATGAGCCCGCCTTCCGCGTTCGAGAACGCGCTGACCGTCGGCCAGATGTCCTTGGGAAGCCCGCCGCCGGCAGCCTTCACCTCGATCTGCGCCAGGTCGGTCGATGTTACGCGCAGTCGCGCCACCACCTCGTCGAGCGGGCCCTGACTCGTCTCCAATTGAGCACCATCACTCTCACGTCAGTGCAGCCATCACTGTAGTTCAGTGATGATCACTGTAGCTCAGTGAGACGCCCGGTCACCTATCCATGCAGCAGTCCCAGATCCTCGACCACCACGCCACCGCGCTGCTCCTCGCGATCTACCGCACCGCCACAACACCATCGAGCTCCACCGCTGGCACACCAGCCACGACGAACCCGGCCCCTGGGCAAAACAGCTGAACGAACCCGCGGACAGCCGACCCCTCGGCAGAAGTACCCGGTCACTGCGGCGACACCGCCGCGGCCCACCAGGCGAAGGGGATCAATCCGCTTCGCACTGAACACCACGACAGGTTCGCGCACACGCGGCAGCGACACCAAGCACCGAACCACAGCCCGCGCAACGCTCTGACGTGCCCTCAGACGCCTCCGCGCACCGCCCAACCCACCCCAAGCACCCCCTGGACCCTGGCCGGCCCCGCCCAGAGCCGTCGAACGTCGTCGTCCACCGCTCCGCACAGGCCTTGGGACGCAGAAAGTCCCGGCCAGGAGAACCTGACCGGGACTTTCCGAAGGTCTTCCGACTCAGAAGTCGAAACCCTCTTCACGTGCGCGAGGGGGGAGTTGAACCCCCACGCCCTTTCGGGCACACGGACCTGAACCGTGCGCGTCTGCCTATTCCGCCACTCGCGCGTGCCGCAGAAGACTAGCATGCACGGCCACCCGGGTCGGAATCGTCCGGGCCGGGCGCGAGCGTTCACAACCTCACCGCCGGTTCGCCACGTCGAGCCCCGGATCGGACCCGGATCCCGCCACGAATCGCCCCACCGCCGCCGACGGGATCGTTACGATCTAGGTAGTCTGCCTGCACGTGTGTCTGCAGGTTCCGCGCGAGCACGATCGGGAGGAGGTGGCATGGGAGTCCTGGACCGCTTCGAGAAGGGCGTCGAGCGCGTCGTCAACAACGCGTTCGCCAAGGTCGGTCGCAGCGAGGTCAAGCCGGTCGAGCTGGCGAGCGCGCTGCGTCGCGAGGTCGACGACCGCGCCGCCGTCGTCGACCGCGACCGCACGGTCGTCCCCAACGAGTTCACGATCGAGCTGTCGCCGGACGACTTCGGCCAGGTCGACGCGTGGGGTGCGGAGACCCTCGCCGACGAGCTCGCGTCGAACGTCACGCAGTACGCGGCGTCGCAGCACTACGCGTTCGTCGGCCCGGTGAGCGTGAGCTTCGAGCAGGTCGACACGCTCGCGGTGGGCCGCTTCCAGCTCCGGTCGTCGAGCGTGCGGGGCAACGTGGCCCCCGCGACGTCGTCAGCCCCGAGCGCGCGGCACCCGCTGGTGGACATCGACGGCCAGCGCTACCTCCTGACGGGCCCGGTCACGGTGATCGGCCGCGGCTCGGAGGCGGACATCGTCGTCGACGACCCGGGCGTCTCGCGCCGCCACCTGGAGATCCGCGTGACGGCGCACGGCGTGATCGCGAGCGACATGGGCTCGACGAACGGTCTCTTCGTCGAGGGCCACCAGGTACCGGCCGCGACGTTGCTGGACGGGAACTCCTTGACCATCGGGCGTACACGCATCATGTTCTGGACCGGGGCGTCCAACGACGAGGAGTGGTGATCCGGCCGGCATGACCGATCTCACGTTCACCCTGCTGCGGCTGGGCTACCTGGTGCTGCTGTGGGTGTTCGTGCTCTCGGCGATCGGGGTGCTGCGCCGTGACCTCTACGGGACGCGCACGGCGTCGCGTCGCGACAAGCGGGCCGACAAGGGCGCTGCGACCCCGGCACCGGCTCCGCGTCCCGCCCCGGAGCCGCAGCGCGGCAAGCAGCCGGCCGGCCCCACCCGGCTCGTGGTGACCGCCGGGCCGTTGACGGGCACGACGATCCCGCTCGGCGGGTCGGCCATCCTCATGGGCCGCGCCCCGAGCTGCACGCTCGTGCTGGACGACGACTACTCGTCGTCCCGGCACGCCCGCATCTTCCCGCAGAACGGCGGCTGGTACGTCGAGGACCTGGGCTCGACGAACGGCACGTACGTCGACGAGCAGCGGATCGGCCAGGCGGTCGCGCTCGGTCCCGGCACGCAGGTCCGCATCGGTCAGTCCGTCGTCGAGCTGCAGAGGTAGCCGCACGTGAACATCGCCCTGCGCTACGCCGCGCGCTCCGACGTCGGGCTCGTGCGGTCCAACAACCAGGACTCCGGGTACGCCGGGCCCAACCTGCTCGTCGTCGCGGACGGCATGGGCGGGCACGCCGGGGGAGACGTCGCGTCCTCGCTCGCGATCGCGGCGATCGCGCCGCTCGACACGACCGACCACGGTCCCGACGACGCCCTGACCGACCTCGAGCACTCCATCGACCAGGCCCGCCAGGACCTGGTCCGGGCCAGCGAGGCCGACCCGCAGCTCGCCGGCATGGGGACGACGGTGACGGCGATCCTGCGCACGGGCAGCACGCTCGTGATGGCGCACCTGGGCGACTCTCGCGCGTACCTGCTGCACGACGGCGAGCTGGCCCAGGTCACGACGGACCACACGTTCGTCCAGCACCTCGTCGACACGGGTCGCATCTCGCCGGACGAGGCCGACACCCACCCGCAGCGCAACGTCGTCATGCGGGTCCTCGGCGACTTCGACATCGATCTCACCCCCGACATGTCGGTCCGCGAGGCCAAGGTCGGCGACCGCTGGATGCTGTGCTCGGACGGGCTCTCCGGGTTCGTCGGCACCGACACGATCGCCCAGACCATGACGGGCACGCCGGACGTCGACGAGTGCGCCGACCTCCTGCTGCGGCTCGCTCTGCACGCCGGCAGCACGGACAACGTCACCGTCGTAGTGGCGGACGTCGTGGACCTCGACGCGGTGCCCGACGGCGCGGAGCCGGCCGTCGAGATCGAGATCGTCGGGTCCGCGGCGACGACCGACCACGACCTGCCCACGGTCCCCGTCGCGGCGGGGGCGGCGAGCGCGTCCGCCCCCGAACCCGGCGAGGGCACGGACGAGGTCCCCGGCGGCTCCGCCGACGGCACGGAGCCCGGCGACATGGACGAGACGGTTGCCGGGGGAGTCGACGACGACGTGCGGCCGGGGCGTCCGCCACGCCGCTGGGTCACCGTCGTCGCGGTGCTGCTCATCGTCCTCGGGCTCGGCGCGGCCGGGTGGGCCGGCTACCGGTGGACGCAGCAGCAGTACTACGTGGGCGTGTCCGACGGCCAGGTCGCCGTGTTCCGAGGCATCCCCGAGAGCGCGGGACCGGTCACGCTCTCGACACCGATCGAGCTCTCCGGCACGCTCGTCGACGACCTGCCCGGGTACGTCGTCGACCGCCTCGAGACGACGATCCCCGCCGACTCGCTCGACGACGCCCGGGCGCGGGCCGAGCGGCTCGTCGCGGACGCTGCCGACGACGAGAGCTCTTGATGACCACGGTGGACACCGACGAACGACGGCCGCGACGGGGGGCCGAGCTCGGCCTGCTCGTCCTCGCGCTCGCGATCGGGATCGGTGCGTACGCGGTCGTGGGCCTGCAGCTCACGGACGCGCTCCCCGAGCACTTCTACCTCGTGGGGGGCGCGATCGCCGCGTTCGGCCTCACCGCCCACGTGCTGCTGCGGGTCCTCGCGCCGTACGCCGACCAGGTCATGCTGCCGGTCGTCATCGCGCTCAACGGCATCGGCCTCGCCATGATCTACCGGCTCGACCTCGGGTCCCAGGTCACCGGGGGCGACCAGAACCTCGCGCCGGGCCAGCTCCAGTTCACGGCGATCAGCATGGTCGTCGCGTTCGTCGTGATCTGGCTCGTGCGGGACCACCGGCTGCTGCGCCGGTACACGTACACCGCGATGGTGGTGGGCATCGTGCTCGTCGCGCTCCCGCTGGTTCCCGGTCTGGGCGTCAACATCCACGGCGCGGAGATCTGGATCAACCTCTTCGGCTACTCGCTCCAGCCCGCCGAGTTCGCGAAGATCGCGTTCGCGATCTTCTTCGCCGGGTACCTCGTGACGAACCGGGACACCCTCGCGCTCGCCGGTCCGAAGATCCTCGGGCTGCAGCTCCCCCGCCTGCGCGACCTGGGTCCGATCATCATCGTCTGGCTCGTGTCCCTCGCGATCCTCGTGTTCGAGCGCGACCTCGGCACCTCGCTGCTGTTCTTCGGCCTGTTCGTCGCGATGCTGTACATCGCGACGGAGCGCGTGAGCTGGGTCGTCATCGGCCTCCTGCTGTTCGCGGTCGGAGCGGTCGCGGCGACGGTCATGTTCGGGCACGTCGAGGCCCGCGTCGAGGTGTGGCTGCACCCGTTCGACGCGGAGGTCTACGGGCGCGACCCCGGCGGTTCAGGCCAGCTCGTGGGCGGCCTGTTCGGGCTCGCGAACGGCGGCCTGTTCGGCACCGGCTGGGGTGCGGGCTACCCGCGACTCGTCCCGTTCGCGCAGTCGGACTTCATCTACGCCTCGCTCGGCGAGGAGCTGGGCCTGACCGGCCTGCTCGCGATCCTGCTGGCCTACCTCATCCTGGTCGAGCGCGGCCTGCGGACCGCGGTCGCGGTGCGCGACGGGTTCGGCAAGCTGCTCGCCGGCGGCCTCGCGTTCGTCATGGCGTGGCAGCTCTTCGTCGTCGTCGGCGGGATCACGCGCATCATCCCGCTCACCGGCCTGACCATGCCGTTCATCGCGCAGGGCGGCTCGTCCCTCCTGGCGAACTGGATCGTGGTCGCCCTGCTGCTGCGCATCTCCGACAACGCCCGCCGCCCGTCGTCCCTGCCCGTGCGCGGCCAGGTAGCGCCCGGCGGAGTCCGCGCGCACGAGCCGGTCGCGGTCCCCGGCGGGGGCGCCGTCCACGCCGGGGCGATGCCCGACGACGCACCCACCGCCGTCGGGGGACGTGTCGGTTCCGTGGACGGCGGAGGCACGGACACGGGCCACGGGCACGCGACCGACCAGCCGACCGAGGTCGTGGCCCGCCCGTCCGACGACGACCAGCCCGGGGGTGCGCGGTGAACCACCCCTTGCGTCGCGTCGCGACGGTCGTGCTCGTCATGTTCCTCGCGCTCATGGTCTCCACGACGTGGATCCAGTTCTTCCGTGCGGAGACGCTGGACAACGACCCCCGCAACGTCCGGACGATCTACCGCGAGTACGACAACTACCGCGGCCCGATCGTCGTGGCGGGCGACGCGGTCGCGTCGTCCGCTCCGGTGGACGACCCGTTCGGCTTCCAGCGCTCATACACCGACGGCCCCCTGTACGCGCCGGTCACGGGCTACTTCTCGGTCGTCAACGGCACGTCGGAGATCGAGTCGGCGGAGAACGACTACCTCAGCGGCGAGGCGAGCTCGCTGTGGCTCGACCGGCTCACCGGCCTCGTCACGGGCGAGCAGCCGCAGGGCGCGTCGGTCGAGCTGACGATCGATCCCGCCGCGCAGCAGGCGGCGTGGGACGCGCTGGGGGACCAGCGCGGTGCGGTCGTCGCGATCGAGCCCGCGACCGGTCGTGTGCTCGCGCTGGTCTCGAAGCCGAGCTACGACCCGAACACCCTCGCGTCGCACGACAGCGGCGAGGCCAGCGCGGCGTTCCAGGAGCTGTCGAACGCAGACGGCGACCCGATGTCGAACCGCGCGATCCGCGGCAAGACGTACCCGCCGGGGTCGACGTTCAAGCTCGTGACGTCCGCCGCGGCGCTCGAGAGCGGGGACTACACACCGGAGACGGTGATCCCCGCGCCGGACACGATCCCCTACCCGCAGTCGTCGCAGTCGATGCAGAACTTCGGTGGCATCAGCTGCTCGCCGTCGGGTGAGATGACGCTCGCGGACGCGCTGCGCATCTCGTGCAACACCGCGTTCGCGGACCTGGGCGTCACGCTGGGCGACGACGCGCTGCGCGACCAGGCCGAGGACTTCGGGTTCGACGACGACGGCCTGACGATCCCCATGCGCGTGACGGCGAGCCACTTCCCCACGAACGACACCGAGGAGTCCGACGAGGGCGGCACGCTGCGCGCCGGGATCGGTCAGGGCGCGGTGCGTGCGACCCCGCTCCAGATGGCGATGGTCTCGGCGGCGATCGCGAACGACGGCGTCCAGATGGCGCCGTACACCGTGGAGACCGTCCGCAACCCCGACCTCGACGTGGTCCGCAAGACCGACCCCCGCCGGCTGCGCACGTCGGTGTCGAGCTCGACGGCCGAGGACCTCACCCAGATGATGCTCGGCGTGGTCCAGAACGGCTCTGGTACGTCTGCTCAGATGCCTGGTGTACAGGTGGCTGGGAAGACCGGCACCGCAGAGAACGTGCCCGGGGAGGCGCCGCACGCGTGGTTCACGTCCTTCGCCCCCGCGGACGACCCGCAGGTCGCGGTCGCGGTGATCGTCGAGAACGGCGGCTCGAGCGGCAGCGAGGCCACCGGGGGTGCGGTCGCCGCCCCCATCGCGAAGGCCGTCATGGAAGCGGTGCTGAACGGATGAAGCCGGTGAGGGGGCTGACGCTGGGGGACCGGTACCGCCTGGTCCGCCGCATCGCCGTGGGCGGCATGGGCGAGGTCTGGGTCGCGGCCGACGACGCGCTCGGTCGCGAGGTCGCGGTCAAGGTGCTGCGCGCCGAGTACGCGGGCAACGAGGACTTCCTCAACCGGCTGCGCACCGAGGCGCGGAACAGCGCGGCGCTGTCGCACCCGAACATCGCGCAGATGTACGACTACGGCGAGCGGCAGGGCTCCGGCTACCTCGTCATGGAGCTCGTGCTCGGCGAGCCCATGGCGGACCTGCTCGAGCGTGAGCCCGTCCTGCCGCCCGCGCGGCTGCTGCCGCTGCTGTCGCAGACGGCACGCGGTCTGCACGCCGCGCACGTCGCGGGCGTCGTGCACCGCGACATCAAGCCGGGCAACATCCTCATCGACCGGTCCGGGACGGTGAAGATCACCGACTTCGGGGTCTCGCTCGCCGCGAACCAGGTCCCCATGACCGCGACGGGCATGGTCATGGGCACGGCCCAGTACCTGTCGCCCGAGCAGGCCGTCGGTCAGGCTGCGACGGGTGCTTCGGACGTCTACGCGCTCGGCATCGTGGCGTACGAGTCGGTCGTCGGGCACCGCCCGTTCACGGGCTCCACGCCGGTGGACATCGCCGTCGCGCACGTGAACGAGCAGGTGCCCGCGCTGCCGTCCTCCGTGGACCACGAGCTCGCCGAGCTCATCATGGCGATGCTCGAGAAGGACCCGACGAAGCGCCCGCGCACGGCAGCGGCGCTCGCGCAGGTGCTCGACACCATCGCGGAGCGCCTGACGAGCGACCCGTGGTCCGCCACGGTCGCCGTCGGCGGTCGCCGCGCCCGTCGGGCCCGCACCGAGAGCAGCCCGCCACCGCCTCCCGCACCTCCCGGTCCGGCCGGAGCGGCCGGTCCGGCCGGTCTGCACGCCCGGCCGGGTCCCGCCGACGACGTCGCCCCCGTCATCACGCCGATCGTCATCCCGACCACGGTCCGCGCGACGCCCGAGCAGGAGGACGAGGACGAGACCTCGGCTCCGCCGTCTCCGCACGAGACCACCCACGGCCCCGCGCTGCCCTGGGAACGTCCCACCCCGGGCGAACGGCACGGGGACGACGAGAGCGGCTCCGCAGCGGGACCGCGCAGCTATCCGCCGCGCCGGGAGATGCACGGGCCGTCGCGCACCCGGCGCCCGGCGCCGGCCCGATCCGCACCTCGCGGCGCCGGGCCGGCGTCAGGAGCCAGGGGCGAACGAGGCCCGACGACCGCCCCCGCGGTCCCGAAGACACGCGCGGAGCGGCGCCGGGCGGAGGCCGGTTCGGGGCGGGCCCGGCAGGACGGCGGGCGCACGTCGACCACGACGGGGCGCAGGCTCGGCGGGCTCGGCGGGCTCCCGCGTGGCCTGACCTGGCCACTCGTGGCGCTCCTCGGCCTGCTGGTCGTGCTCGTCGTCGCGACCCTCACGGCCCGCGGCGGCTCCGACTCCGCCCTCTCGGCCGCTCCCGACGCATCGTACGGAGCCGGGATCGTGACGACATCGTTGCCTGCGTGGGCGGGGGACGCGCACGCGGATGGGATGATATCGCCAGACGTGCCGCGCGCGGACGCGCGTGCGGTTCCGACTATTCCGAAGGACGAATGAGCTGTGGACAACGCTCCCCGAGTGCTTTCCGGGCGTTACGAGGTCGGTGACCTCATCGGCCGTGGTGGCATGGCCGAGGTACACATCGGTCACGACACCCGTCTCGGTCGCACCGTCGCGATCAAGATCCTGCGCTCGGACCTCGCGCGCGACCCGTCGTTCCTCGCCCGGTTCCGGCGCGAGGCCCAGGCCGCGGCGTCGCTGAACCACCCGGCGATCGTCGCGGTGTACGACACGGGCGAGGACGTGCACACCGACGCGGCCGGCACCCCCGTGCACGTGCCGTTCATCGTCATGGAGTACGTCGAGGGCCACACGGTGCGCGAGATCCTGCGCGACGGCCAGGCGGTGCCGATCGACGAGGCCGTCGAGATCACCGCGGGCGTGCTTGCGGCGCTCGAGTACTCGCACCACGCCGGGATCGTGCACCGCGACATCAAGCCCGCGAACGTCATGATCACCCCCACGGGCGCTGTCAAGGTCATGGACTTCGGCATCGCGCGGGCGGTCGCGGACTCCGCGGCGACCATGACGCAGACCCAGGCCGTGATCGGCACCGCGCAGTACCTGTCGCCCGAGCAGGCGCGCGGGGAGACCGTCGACGCACGCAGCGACCTGTACTCGACCGGCTGCCTGCTGTACGAGCTGCTCACCGGTCGGCCGCCTTTCATCGGGGACTCCCCGGTCGCGGTCGCCTACCAGCACGTGCGCGAGGCGCCCGCGACGCCGAGCGCCCTCGCGCCCGACGTCCCCGAGGTCCTCGACCGCATCACGCTCAAGGCCCTCGCGAAGGACCGCACGGACCGCTACTCCAACGCCGCGGAGTTCCGGGCCGACCTCGAGAGCGCGGTGCGCGGCGGCTACGTCAACGCACCGGCGCTCGGTGTCGCCATGGCCGCGGCCGGCCTGGGCGCCGTCGCGGCGGCGGACATGCAGCCGACCGCGGTCCAGGCCACGCAGGTGATGGGCCCGGCCAACCCGTGGGAGACGACGGCGGCCCCGGCCGTCCCGCCGGGCGAGGAACCCGGCGAGGACGAGGAGCAGGGCAAGAGCCGCAAGGGCCTGATGTGGACCCTCATCGCGGTCGCGGTGCTCGCGATCGCGGCGATCATCGCCATGATCCTGCTGAACCAGGAGCCGGACGAGCCCACGACGGGCACGGTCCCGACCCTCGCGGCCGACGTCACGCCCGAGCAGGCGAAGCAGCAGATCGAGGCCGAGGGCTTCGAGTACGAGCAGCTCGTCGACCCCGACTCCGACCAGCCCGAGGACACGTTCACGCGGCAGAGCCCGGAGGGCGGTGAGGAGGCCGAGCTCGAGTCCACGGTGTCGGTCTACTTCTCCGGCGGACCGGACTCGGTCCGGGTCCCCGACCTGCAGGGCAAGACGCAGGAAGAGGCACGGGCGGCGCTCGAGGAGCTGGACCTGACCGCCGGCAACGTCGAGCGCGAGGACTCCGTCGACGTCGAGCAGGACCTCGTGACGAAGACCGAGCCGGCCGCGGACGAGAGCGTCAGCACCGGGTCGACCGTGACGCTCTTCGTGTCGTCCGGGAACGTGTCCCTGCCCGACCTGGTGGGATCCACGCGTGAGGACGCCGAGGGCCAGATCTCGGACCTCGGGCTGACCGCGGACGTCAAGGAGGTCGAGTCGGACGAGGACGAGGGCACGGTCATCGCGCAACGGCCGGAGGCCGGGAAGGTCGCGCAGGGGTCGAGCGTCGCGATCGATGTCGCCATCCCACCGGCCGTCGAGACGACCAACGTCCCGTCCGACCTCGTCGGGAAGACCGAGGACCAGGCGAAGCAGATGCTCGGCGGCGCGAACCTCACGGAGGGCACGCGCCAGACACAGCCCTCCGACGAGTGGCCGGCCGGCGTCGTCATCGGGTCGGACCCGGGCGGCGGCGCCGAGCTCGAGGTCGGGTCGCCCGTCTCGCTCATCGTGTCGACCGGGCCCGCGCCCGGCGACGACGACGGAGACGACGACGGCGGGGGGAACGGCGGGGGGAACGGCGGCGGCGGCAACGGAGGGGGCAACGGCTGACGCCGCGTCTCGGACGCCCCTGGGCTGATCGTGGGGCGTGGAGCTGATCGTGGGGCGTGGAGCTGATCGTGGGGCGTGCGGGTCCGCCTACTGGCGCACGAGGGGAGCCATGCCCGCCGAACGCTCGACGGCCCCTTCGAGGCCGCAGGCCTCGAGCCAGTTGGCGAGCAGCCGGTGCCCACCCTCGGTGAGCACGGACTCGGGGTGGAACTGGACGCCGTGGAGCGGCAGCTCGCGGTGCTGCACGGCCATGATCACGCCGGTCGACGTCTCGGCCGTCACCTCGAGCACGGCAGGGACGGTACCGGTCACCACGGCGAGCGAGTGGTAGCGCGTCGCGGTGAACGGCGTGGGCAGTCCGGCGAGGACGCTCGCACCGGAGTGCTCGACGAGGCTCGTCTTGCCGTGCATGAGCTCGGGGGCGTGGGTGACCGTCGCGCCGTACACCTCCGCGAGGGCCTGGTGGCCCAGGCACACCCCGAGCATGGGCGTCGCGGACGCGGCGCACGCCCGGATGACCTGCTCGCTCTGCCCGGCCTCCTTCGGCGTGCCGGGGCCGGGGGAGACGAGGACGCCGTCGAACGGCGTGCCGTCCGTGTCGTGGAAGCGGCCGTCGGCGTCCGGCTCCGACACGGCGTCGTTGCGCACCACGACCGTCTGCGCCCCGAGCTGGTCGAGGTAGCCGACGATCGTGTAGACGAACGAGTCGTAGTTGTCGACGACGAGGATGCGGGTCACCTCAGGACCTCCTGGAGGGATGGGGGTGAGGACGGGACCACGTGGGCCGCCTGGCGGACGTTCGGGTCGTTGAAGGGCATGTGCTCGGCCACGACGGGGAACAGCCACTCGAAGCACGCGAGCACGACGGCCGCCGCGAGGGCCAGGAGCAGCAGGACCCGGAGCCAGGCCGGGCCGGGCAGCGCACGCCACAGGGCGCCGTACATCAGCTCGCCTCCTCGTCTGCCGGCGGTGCGGTCTGCCCGACGAGGTCGGGCGGGGTCCCGTCCGCGACGGGGAGCCAGTAGTCGAGCCGCGCGTTGACGATGAACCGCTGCTGCAACGAGTTGAGGCCGATCGGGTGGCACGTGGTCAGCGTCAGGAGACGCTCGGTGGGCTCGACGCCGGGCTCCCACGGGACGGGCGCCACGGCCTCGACCTGTGACGGCTGGACGGCGCGCATGTCGGTCACCCGATACACGTACCAGACGTCGCCCGCCTGCACGACGAGGGGGTCGTCCGGCTCCAGCTCTTCGACGCGGTGGAAGATCGCGCCGTACGTCATGCGGTGGCCCGCGAGAGCGAAGTTCCCGACGTCGCCCGGCATGACGGTCTCCGGGTAGTGCCCGGCCTCCGCCTTGTCGAGGACCTCGCGCTTGTCCGTGCCCTCGGCGATCGGCATCACCGCGTCGTCCCAGCGCGGGACCTGCAGCGTGCCGAAGACCTCGCCCGCCGCGGGAGGTTCCATGACGGGAGGGTCGTCCCGGCGCACCTGCACCGCGACGTCGGCCGCGTCGGGCGTCGGCGCGTCCAGCTCCTGGAGCGTCTGGGCCTGGACCCGGTCCGCCTGCACGTCCGTCCACCACAGCTGCCAGACGACGTAGAGCCCCAGCAGGACACCGAGGGTGATGAGGATCTCGCCCAGCACCCCGACGACCGCGGACGCACCCCCGCCGCGGCGGCCCGACGGCGCCCGGTGGCGCACCGTGGGCAGGGGAGCGGTGGTCACGACGGCGTCCCGGTGGCCGGACGCGCGTACGTGAGCTCGAGCGCCCCCTCGTACCGTGGCATGTCGATGTCGTCGTCGTCCTGGACGGACCAGCCGAGGCCTACCGCGTCCACGTACTGCTGGTAGATCTGGATGTTCTCCGACCGGTCCAGCGCCGCCCGCATCGCGCTCGGGTCGCCGAGGGCCTCGACCACGTACGGCGGCGAGTACACGCGTCCGTGCAGGAGCAGGATGTTGCCCGCGCAGCGGAACGCCGACGTCGCGGTGACGCGCTGGCCCTGCAGCGTCATCGCCTCGGCCCCGCCGGCCCACAGGGCGTTGACGACGGCCTGCACGTCCTGCTGGTGGACGACGAGCGCGTCGGCGCTAAGCCCCTCGGGGTGGCTCCCGTCCCGCGGCGCGTCGTCGAGCGCGACCGACAGGCCGGGGCCGCTCACCGGCACCGTGCCGGCGGCGACCGCGGTGCGCATGATCTGGTCGCTGTCGACGGCCGGTACCGGCCCCGACGGCGCGGAGAGCGTCTCGATCTCGTCGTTCAGCGAGTCAACGGTGCCCGAGAGCCGTTCGACGCGACCCGACTCGCGGTCGACCAGCTGGGCGAGATTCTCCGGGTGCCGGGACTCCTCGCCCCGAGCGAGCCGCGCGTTCGCGGTGAACATGAGACCGGCGAGGGCGAGCACCAGGGCCACCGTGAGGGTCGATCGGAGGCGACGCGGTCGCTGCCGCGGGCCGGCGGGGACCGGATCCGTCTCGCTCACGGTGCGGTCTCCTTCCCGACGATCCTGTGCCCACGACCCCGCGGATCGGGGCGCGCGTGCGCGTGCGCGCACGCGGATGTACAGCGTAGTCTCTGCGCCCACTACGCTAGACGACGAATGTCGTTGGCGGACAACCCTCCCCGGGCCGCCCGCGACGTACCCACACCATGCACGGTTCCTGCACGACGACGGCAGTCCCGCGACCGCGGGAGACGGCGGCAGGGACCTCACCAGGACAGGAGCCCCTACTCGTGCCCGAGTCGAAGTCCCGCAAGAAGCCGGCCAAGGCCGCCCGCGCCCCCCGCGAGCCCAGGGCGGAGACCGGCAACCCGCGCTGGCTGGTGCCCACCATGCTCACGCTCATGCTGCTCGGGCTCGCCTGGATCGTCCTGTTCTACCTCAGCGGGTCCAGGCAGCTGCCGATCCCGGCGCTGGAGTACTGGAACCTGGCCGTCGGGTTCGCCCTCATCATCGCGGGGTTCGTGCTCACCACCCGCTGGAAGTGACCCGAGTTCCACCGGTGTAGTTCCACACCTGTGAGTAACCCTGGGGATAAGTGTGGGGGCGGGCGTCGGTCGGCGGGCGTTCAGCCGCCGAGGACCTGGGGCACGGTCGCGTACGTGAGCCAGGTCGCGGCCACCAGGCCGATGGCGACGACGCTCGTCACCGCGACAGACACCAGCGTGCGCCGCTCTCGCGGCGCGTAGGCGTAGGCCGCCCCCAGCACGAGCCCGACGACGAGCCCGCCGAGGTGGGCCTGCCACGCGATGCCGGAGAAGAAGAAGCCGATCGCGAAGTTGATCGCGATGAGCACGACGATCTGCATGGCGTTGCGGCCGGTACGCCGCAGCACGAGCAGGATCGCGCCGAACAGACCGAAGACCGCACCCGAGGCGCCCACCACCGGCTGGTACCAGGTCTCGCTCAGCGGCCCGCCCGCGAGCAGCAGGTAGCCGACGGAGCCGCCGATCGCCGACAGCAGGTAGAGCGCGACGAAGCGCCACCGGCCGAGCATCTGCTCGAGGAACGGCCCCGTGATCCACAGGGCGTACATGTTGAACAGGATGTGCAGCGGGCTCGGTGAGTGCAGGAACGCCGACGTCAGGAACCGGTACGGCTCCTGCTCACCGATCACCGGCGCGAACCACCAGAGCCGGGTCCAGTCGCCGCCCGTGACGAGCTGCAGCACCCAGCTCACGACGCACAGCCCGATGATCGTGTAGGTCACGACCGGCGGGCCGCCCCGGACCACGCCCCCCAGGGAGGTGCGCTGCTGCGGGACGCGGCGTGCGGCGTCGTGCACGCAGTCGACGCACTGCACCCCCACCGCGGCGGGTCGCTGGCACTCCGGGCACACCGGACGACCGCAGCGCTGGCACCGCACGTACGACACACGGTCCGGGTGCCGGGGGCACACGGGCGCGGCGGCGGGACCGCCCTGCGGCCCCGCCGATCCGTAGGGCGGTTGCGACGGTGGCTGGGAGATGGTCAGTCCTCGACGGTCACCGAGCTGATGACGACGTCCTCGACGGGACGGTCGCCCGGGCGGGTCGGCGTCTCGTTGATCACGTCCACGACCGCGCGCGACTCGTCGTCGGCGACACGACCGAAGATCGTGTGCTTGCCGTTCAACCACGGGGTGGGGATGGTCGAGATGAAGAACTGCGACCCGTTCGTCCCCTCGGACGCGCCCGTCACGGGGTTGCGGCGCAGGCCGGCGTTCGCCATGGCCAGCAGGTAGGGCTGGTCGAACTGCAGTTCGGGGTGGATCTCGTCGTCGAACGTGTACCCGGGACCGCCGGTGCCGGTACCGAGGGGGCATCCGCCCTGGATCATGAAGTCCTTGATCACGCGGTGGAAGATCAGGCCGTCGAAGAACGGCTCGGAGTGCTCGGCGCCCGTGCGGGGGTCCGTCCAGGCCTTGGAGCCCGAGGCGAGACCGGCGAAGTTCGCCACCGTCTTCGGGGCGTGGTTCGGCAGGAGCTCGACACGAATGTCACCGGCGGACGTGTGAAGGGTTGCGAACATGAGGACCATCCTCGCACGAGTCCCCGGCGCTCTCAGCGGCGTGGCGGACGTCTGAAACCTCGCGGGCGGCGGGCTGTAGTGGCAGAGTGTCGGGGAAACGACAGATTCCGCAACGTCCGTGCCGGACGACGACACCGGGGAGCGCGCATGACCCGTTCTCGCTCAGCGAGCAGCACGATCAAGGATTCTCTCGGGTCGGTGGACACCGACAAGCTGAAGGACCAGGCGGCGACCGCCGCCGCCTCGGCCCAGAACACGGCCGGCCAGCTCGCCGGCCAGGCGAAGGGTGCCGCGACCCAGGCGAAGGAGTGGAGCGTCCCCAAGGTCGAGGCCCTGGTGGAATGGCTCCAGCCGCGCCTCGAGAAGGCGTGGCAGGACAGCGTCCAGGCGGCGGCGCCGCGCGTCGAGAAGGCCGCCGACAAGGCCGGCCCGGCGATCGACACCGCCCACGACAAGCTCGTCGACGACCTCCTGCCGAAGCTCGTCGCCAGCTTCAACGCGGCGGCCGAGGCAGCTGCTGCCGCTGCCGAGCGGGCCGCGGAGAGCGCGGCCGACGCGACGGCGGCGGCGGGCGCGGTCTCGCGCAAGCAGGCCAAGAAGCTCGCCAAGCAGGCGAAGGACGCCGCGAAGGACGCCGGCAAGCACGCCGGGAAGGCGTCCAAGAAGGCCGGCAAGCAGGCCCAGAAGGCCTCGAAGGACGGCTCGAAGGGGAAGGCGTTCCTGTGGGTCGCCGCGGGCGTCACGGCCGCGGGCGTCGGGTACGTCCTCTACCAGCGTGCGCAGCCGCAGTCCGACCCGTGGGCCGAGCCCTGGGAGCAGGAGCAGCAGCGCAACGGCCTGGA
Source organism: Cellulosimicrobium arenosum (assembly GCF_014837295.1). GTDB lineage: Bacteria > Actinomycetota > Actinomycetes > Actinomycetales > Cellulomonadaceae > Cellulosimicrobium > Cellulosimicrobium arenosum. Next base: position 56,902 of record NZ_JACYHB010000011.1, on the reverse strand, counting down.
CGACGCGCGCCAGGCGGTGGGTCACGCCGCCGAGTCCCTCGGCGAGGCGGCGGGCAGCGCGGTCGCCAAGGGCAAGGAGGCGTCGGACAAGCTCGCGGACCGTGCGACCGAGGTCCGCGAGGACGTCAGCGACCGTGTGTCCGAGGCGAAGGACGCCGCGAAGAAGGCGACGAGCCGCACCCGCCGCAAGGTGGGGGACGCCGCGGACAGCGCGGCCGACGGTGCGGAGAAGGCCGCTGATGCAGCCGAGACGCAGATCGACGCCGCCGTGGACAGGGCGGACGACGCCGCGAAGAAGGCGGACGACGCCGGCTGACCCGCACGACCGGGCCGGTACGACCGAGGGCCCCGCACCGTGAAGTCGGTGCGGGGCCCTCGGTCTGTTCCTCGAGCTGTGGTGGAGCCAGGGGGACTCGAACCCCCAACCCCCTGCTTGCAAAGCAGGTGCGCTACCAATTGCGCCATGGCCCCGTGCGCCGGCCAGGCGCGGTCACTCGAACGTGTCGGTGACTTCCGCCCAGAGGTCACGCTCCGCGTTGTCCTCCTGGTACTTGCGCCACACCAGGTAACCGGCGCCGGCGGCGAGCAGCAGGACGAGCAGCTTCTTCATACGTTCCCCCTCGAGTGGGATCGGCAGTGGGCCTAAGAGGACTTGAACCTCTGACCTCTTCCTTATCAGGGAAGCGCTCTAACCGTCTGAGCTATAGGCCCGAGCCGTGCGTTGGCGACCGTGTCGCACGCAGGCAGCGCTTGAGGTTACCCCACCGGGCCGGGCTTGCCCAAACCGAGCACGCGCCGGACCAGGTGCGGACCTGGAGCGGTCAGTCGTCGGTCAGCGTGAGGTGCACCCCGCCGACCAGCGACGCCACGATGTTGTACAGGAACGCGGTGATCGTGGACAGCGCCGTGATGATGACCACGTTGACGACCCCGACCAGGGTCGCGAGCGAGATCACCCGGCCGAACGCGACGTACTGGCGCACGTTGACGTCGGTCTCGGTCCCGACGATCTGCTGCACGAAGTCCTCGATCTTGATGAAGACGTGCATGCCGTCGAGGACGTACCAGACGACCGCGGTCGCGACGACCGTCATGATGCCGATCGCGACGGCCAGCAGGAACCCCAGCTTCATCGCGGACCAGGGGTCGATCCGCGACAGGGCGAGGCGGACCCGACGAGGGCCGTCGGTCCGGGCCGTCGCCGTCGTCTCGGTGGCCGGCTGCGCGGTGCCGCTGACGCCCGTCGCGGTGCCGGACAGCCCCGGAGCCGAGTAGTGCATGGTCGAGGCCGCACCCGCGCCGACGGCGGACGTGGCGCCCGGCGTGCGACGCACCGTGGGGTCGTCGTCGACCGCGTGCTCCGGCGGCGCGGCCGGCATCGCCGAACCGACCTTCTTCGCCGCGGTCTTCGCCGCGGCGATCGCCGCGGCCGCGGCCTTGACCGCACCCGTCCGCGCGACCGAGACCCGGCTCTCGCCGGCGGCGCGCTCCATGCCGTCGTCCTCGTCGTGCTGCGGCTGCGGCGCGGTGCCGACGGACGGTGCCGTGGACGAACCGTTGCCGGAGGCCGGCGGCGGGGGAGGAGGCGGGACCGGTCGCTCCGTGGCCACGCTCGAGCCGCGGTCGTCCGCGTGCGCGCCGGTCCGCCCGGAGTACCCGTGGCCGGAGCTCGCGTCAGGGCGCGGTGCTGTCGACCGCGGCGTGATCGCCGGAGGTGCGTTGTTCTCGCTGCTCATCTGGTTTCCTCGGTGGTTCCGGGGGCTGTGTCGGTCCCTCCGGCCTCCTCGGCCGTAGCGGTCTGATCCACGTCGTGCGCGGCCTCCGTCGACGCATCGGTCGACACGTCGTCTGCGACCACGGTATCCCGATCCTCTCCGAGGCGACGTTCGACGTTCCGCGCGACCGCGATGATGCGGTCGCCCTTGTCGGGCTTGGCGAACGTCACCCCCTGGGTGTTCCGGCCGGTCAGGTTCACCTCGTCGACCGCCGACCGCACGATCTTGCCCCGTTCCATGATGACCAGGACCTCGTCGTCGGACTCTGTCACCAGAGCCCCCACAAGATCTCCACGAGCCTCGACCAGGTTCGCGACCTTGATGCCGAGTCCGCCGCGACCCTGGACGCGGTACTCGTCCAGGCGGGTGCGCTTGGCGAACCCGCCCTCGGTCACCACGAACAGGTTCGCACCTGGCTCGACCACGTCCGCCGACAGCAGCTCGTCGTCGGCCCGGAACTTCATGCCCGTGACGCCCGACGTGGCGCGCCCGAGCGGGCGCATCGTCTCGTCGCCCGCCGGGAAGCGGATCGACTGCCCCTTGCGCGAGACCAGGATGAGGTCGTCGGTCGCGTCGACGAGCAGCGCGGCGACGAGCTCGTCCGGTGTGCCGTGCTCGTCCTCACGCAGGTTGATGGCGATCAGACCACCCGAGCGCGGCGAGTCGTACTCCATGAGGCGCGTCTTCTTGACCAGGCCCCGCCGGGTGGCGAGCACCAGGTAGTCGGCCGTGTCGTAGTCGCGCAGGTCCAGGACCTGCGCGATCTTCTCGCCCGGCTGGAACGCCATGAGGTTCGCGACGTGCTGGCCCTTGGCGTCCCGACCTCCCTCGGGCAGCTCGTAGGCCTTCGCCCGGTACACGCGGCCGAGGTTGGTGAAGAACAGCAGCCAGTGGTGGGTGGTCGTGACGAAGAAGTGGTCGACGATGTCGTCCTCGCGCAGCTGTGCGCCGCGCACTCCCTTGCCCCCGCGCTTCTGCGCCCGGTAGCTGTCGCTGCGCGTGCGCTTGACGTACCCGCCACGCGTGATGGTGACGACCATCTCCTCCTCGGCGATGAGGTCCTCGATCGAGACGTCGCCGTCGAACGGCAGGATCGTCGTGCGTCGCTCGTCGCCGTAGCGGTTGACGATCTCGCGCAGCTCGTCGCCCACGATGCTCCGCTGGCGCTCGGGCTTGGCGAGGATGTCCTCGTAGTCGAGGATCTTGCGCTCGAGCTCGTCGTGCTCGTCGGTGATCCGCTGCCGCTCCAGGGCAGCGAGGCGGCGCAGCTGCAGGTTGAGGATCGCGGTGGCCTGGACCTCGTCCACACCGAGCAGCTCCATGAGGCCGGCACGTGCCCGGTCGGCGTCGGGGGAGCGCCGGATGAGGGCGATGACCTCGTCGAGCGCGTCGAGCGCCTTGAGGTAGCCGCGCAGGATGTGGATCTGCTTCTCGGCGTCCGCGAGCAGGTACCGCGTCCGGCGCTGGACGACGTCGAGCTGGTGCGCGGTCCAGTGCCGGACGAAGGCGTCGAGGCTCAGCGTGCGCGGCACGCCGTCGACGAGCGCGAGCATGTTCGCGCCGAACGTGTCCTGCAGCTGGGTGTGCTTGTAGAGGTTGTTCAGCACGACCTTCGCGACGGCGTCACGCTTGAGCACGACGACGAGCCGCTGCCCCGTCCGGCCCGAGGTCTCGTCGCGGATGTCCGCGATGCCGTTGACCCGACCCTCCTTGACGAGGTCGGCGATCTTCGCCGCCAGGTTGTCCGGGTTGACCTGGTACGGCAGCTCCGTGACGACAAGGCAGATCCTGTTCTGGATCTCCTCGACGTTGACCACCGCGCGCATGGTGATCGAGCCGCGGCCCGTGCGGTACGCCTCGTCGATGCCCTTGTGGCCGAGGATCGTCGCGCCGGTGGGGAAGTCCGGGCCCTTGATGCGCTGCAGGAGCTCTGCGAGCAGCTCCTCGCGCGACGCCTCCGGGTTCGCGAGGTGCCAGTGCACGCCGTCGGCGACCTCGCGCAGGTTGTGCGGCGGGATGTTCGTCGCCATGCCCACCGCGATGCCCGCGGAGCCGTTGACCAGCAGGTTCGGGAAGCGCGACGGGAGGATCGCCGGCTCCTGGGTGCGGCCGTCGTAGTTGTCCTGGAAGTCGACGGTGTCCTTGTCGATGTCCCGGACCATCTCCATGGCGATGGGGGCCATGCGGCACTCGGTGTACCGGGGGGCGGCCGCCGGGTCGTTGCCGGGGGAGCCGAAGTTCCCCTGACCCGCGACGAGCGGGTACCGCAGGGACCAGTCCTGGACGAGGCGGACGAGCGCGTCGTAGATCGCGCTGTCGCCGTGCGGGTGGAACTTGCCCATGACGTCGCCGACGACCCGCGAGCACTTGGAGAACGCGCGGTCGGGGCGGTAGCCGCCGTCGTACATCGCGTACAGCACCCGGCGGTGGACCGGCTTGAGCCCGTCCCGGACCTCCGGGAGAGCACGCCCCACGATGACGCTCATCGCGTAGTCGAGGTACGAGCGCTGCATCTCGAGCTGCAGGTCGACCTGCTCGATGCGCCCGTGCTGCACCGCGACCGCGGTGCCGTCGGCGTGCACGACCTCCTCGACGCCGTCCGCGCCGTCGGCCCCGTCAGCTCCGTCGCCGGGCCCGGTCGGGGGAGTCTGCTCGTCGCTCACGCTCTACCTCGTTCGTTCGTCTCTACGTGCTGCTGTCGCCGCGTGCGGTCGGTGCTAGATGTCAAGGAAGCGCACGTCCTTGGCGTTGCGCTGGATGAAGCTTCGGCGTGACTCGACGTCCTCGCCCATGAGGACGGAGAAGATCTCGTCCGCGGCCGCGGCGTCGTCCATGGTGACCTGCAGCAGCGTGCGGTGCTCCGGGTCCATCGTCGTGTCCCACAGCTCCGAGTAGTCCATCTCGCCCAGACCCTTGTAGCGCTGGATCCCGTTGTCCTTGGGGATCCGCTTGCCGTCGGCGAGGCCCGCCTTGAGGAACGCGTCCCGCTCGCGGTCGGAGTACACGTAGTCGTGCGGCGCGTTGGACCACTTGAGCCGGTACAGCGGCGGCTGCGCGAGGTACACGTGACCGTTCTCGATGAGCGGGCGCATGTACCGGAACAGCAGGGTGAGCAGGAGCGTCGCGATGTGCTGGCCGTCGACGTCGGCGTCCGCCATGAGGACGATCTTGTGGTACCTGAGCTTGCCCAGGTCGAAGTCCTCGCCGATCCCGGTGCCGAAGGCGGTGATGATCGACTGGACCTCCTGGTTCGACAGGGCCCGGTCGAGGCGTGCGCGCTCGACGTTGAGGATCTTGCCTCGGATCGGCAGGATTGCCTGCGTCTCCGGGTTCCGCCCGCGGACCGCCGACCCGCCGGCGGAGTCGCCCTCGACGATGAAGACCTCGCAGTCCGCGGCGCGGTTCGACTGGCAGTCGCGCAGCTTGCCGGGCATACCGCCCGACTCGAGGAGACCCTTGCGGCGCGTCGCCTCCCGGGCCTTGCGGGCCGCGAGCCGCGCCTGGGAGGCCTGGATCGCCTTGCGGATGATGTCGCGCGCCTCGGTGGGGTGCGAGTCGAACCAGTCCGTCAGCTGCTCGTGGACCACGCGCTGGACGAAGGTCTTGGCCTCGGTGTTGCCGAGCTTCGTCTTGGTCTGGCCCTCGAACTGGGGCTCGCCCAGCTTGACGGAGACGACGGCGGTGAGTCCCTCGCGGATGTCGTCGCCCGTGAGGTTCTCGTCCTTCTCCTTGAGGATCGTCTTCTCCCGCGCATAGCGGTTGACCAAGGACGTCATCGCCGCACGGAAGCCCTCCTCGTGCGTGCCGCCCTCCGTCGTCGCGATCGTGTTCGCGTAGGTGTGCACCGACTCGGAGTAGGCGTTCGTCCACTGCAGGGCGATCTCGACCGCGATCCGGCGCTCGGTGTCCTCCGCCTCGAAGTCGATCACCTCGGCGTGGACGAGCTCGACCTTCTTGGCCGAGTTGAGGTGCGTGACGTAGTCGACGAGCCCGCCGTCGTACTTGTACGACACGGTGCGCGCGGTCGGTGCAGGACGTGCGGAGCCCTCCGGACGGGCATCCGCCGGGCCCCCGTCGGGCGCGGTCTCGGTGACTGCGGCGTCCGCGGTCGGCGTCGCGTCCTCACCGGTGACCTCATCGCCCGTGTCGAGGTGCTCCGGACGCTCGTCCGTCAGGTTGATCCGTAGGCCCTTGTTGAGGAACGCGTACTGCTGGAACCTCGCACGGAGCGTCTCGAAGTCGAACTCCGTGGTCTCGAAGATCTCCGGGTCGGCCCAGAAGGTCTGCGACGTCCCCGTTGCCGAGGTGGCCTCTCCCCGCACCAGCTCGGTCACGGGCTCGCCACCGTTCGCGAACGTCTGCGACCACGTGTACCCGTCCCGCCTGACCACGGTCTCGACCTTGCGGGAGAGCGCGTTGACGACGGAGATGCCCACGCCGTGCAGTCCGCCGGAGACGGCGTACCCGCCGCCGCCGAACTTGCCGCCCGCGTGCAGGATGGTCATGACGACCTCGACGGTCGGACGGTTCTCCGTCGGGTGCATCGCGACGGGGATGCCACGACCGTTGTCCACGACGCGTACACCTCCGTCGGCGAGAAGTGTCACGTCGATCGTGTCGGCGTGCCCCGCGAGCGCCTCGTCCACAGAGTTGTCCACAACCTCCGTCACGAGGTGGTGGAGGCCGCGGGCGCCGGTGGACCCGATGTACATACCGGGTCGCTTGCGAACCGCCTCGAGGCCTTCCAGGACGGTGATGTTCCCGGCGTCGTAGCCTGTGGCCGAGGGTGCTGGGCCGGTGGCGCCGCTCGCGCCGCCGGTGTCGGCGGCCCCGACGGCTGGTTGCAGGCTGGCTGGGTCGATGTGCTCTGCCACGGGCAGGACTGCTCCTCGTCGTCTGGCACGTGAGGCACGTTTCCGCAGGATATCCCCGGGCAACGGTCATTCACGGCTCACAGGTTCCGGGCCTGCACCACGATCGCTCGTACCGTCCCGAGGCGAGTTCCGAGGTGTGCTGGTCGATGAGCAGCACACCTGGGACGAGCCAGGAGGACGTCCTGTGCGGGCGCGTGATGACAAGACCCGGAATGACCTCCACAGTCTACCCGCCACGGGCCGAGAACCGCGGATCTGCGGCACCATGACGCGGATCCCACGACGACGGTGCGTGAGTCTCCCTCGCTCCGGTCGTCGTTCTCCACCTCAGTTATCCACAGGCCCCTGTGTACGGGCGCGGAGCGACCCCCGCAGTCGCCCTGGCGCGCTCCGTGACCAGACCGTTATGCGCAGAACTCCGGACAAATGGTTGGATGTCATGTACTCATACCATTCGCCCGGTGATCACGCATGTCGTGTGACGCCCCGACAGCGAAGGACCCCCGACACCGTGAAGAGACTCCTCGCGAGCGCTGTGACCGCAGCACTCGCACTGGGCGGGATCGCCGTCGCCACGGCGGCACCGGCCTCGGCCCACACTCCGCGGATCACCGCCGACTGCGACTCGATCGACGTCGACCTGACCTCCTACGCCCCCGGTGAGAACCAGATCTCGGTGACCATCGACGGCGAGACGGTCGACGAGACGTTCGACCGGGAGCTCATGACCAGCTACCGGCTCGAGCCGCCCACCACCTCGCACGAGTGGAGCGTCGACGTGGTCGCGTGGGACGACCCCGACGGCTCCCGCGGCTACGGCGCGCACGTGACCGGGACATCGCAGCCGTGCGACACCGATCTTCCCGACGACGCCCGCGTCCAGGTGGGCGTCTACGTCTACCCCAAGCTCGACTCCACGCAGCCCGCGTCCTGGGAGAACTCGGGACTCCAGGGGATCGTCACCAGCGAGCAGATCACGCTGCCCCCGCACCCCGAGCAGAAGAAGTGGCTCGTCGCACCGCTGGACCTCGACGAGGTGCGCGCTGTCGCACGCACGATCGACGCGGACGTCACGACGGCCGAGCTGTGCACCGAGTGGGGGATCCAGCAGGACCTGGTCGGAAGGGCCACGAACGACTACCAGCTGCCGGCCGTCATCGAGAGGGCCACGAACACCGGGATCTTCCCGGAGGGCTACCTGCTCGGCGACGACCACCAGGACGTCGGCGCGCTGCTCCCGCAGGGCGCGTGCGACACGACACCGGTCCAGGAGTCGGTCGTCCCGGCACCCCCGACGGTCTCCCAGACGTGCGAGTCCGACGACGTCGCCATGACCCTGCCGACGACCGACGGCATCGCCTACGCGGCGCAGGGCGGGATCGTCACCGCCACGCCGCTCGAGGGGTACACCTTCGGGAGCGACCTCGGCGGGTACACCTCGTCCGACGACGGCACGAGCGCCACGCTCGCCCTCGCGGACGTGGCGCTCGAGGTCGCGGACTGCGATCTCGTCCCGGGCGAGATCCAGGCCGTCTGCGAGAGCGACGTCCCCTACCTCGGCTACGGCGTCAGCCTCCCCGAGGGCTACACCACGGCGGACGAGACGCCGCTGACGATCACGTTCGTGGCCCCGGAGGGCGAGGACGACTACGTCGTCACCGACCAGCCGCTGACCGGCTCGATCCTGTGGCCCGGCGCCTCCGACGTCGAGCCCCGGCAGTGGCCGGGCTGGATGCAGACGGACGACGGCAGCTACGTCGAGACCGACGGCAACTACGCGTGGACCCGGACGGGTGCGACCGTGCTGTTCGAGGTCAACCCGTCGTACTCCACGATCGTGGAGTACCCGGAGGCGACGAGCACCTGCGCCAACCCGCCGGTCACCGAGGCGGAGCTCGTGAGCGACGACGACACCACGACCGACGGAGCGCCGGGCGGCTCCACCGAGGTCGACGCCGAGACCACCGGGCCGGCGCTCGCGTCGACCGGCGCGACGGTCGCGGGCGCGGCCGGCCTCGCCCTCCTCCTGGTCGGCGGCGGTGTCCTCGTGTTCTGGCTGCGCCGCCGCGTGCAGGCGTGACATCGGGCCGGTGATCACCGGGTGACCGACGAGAAGGGCCCGCTGCGATCGACCCGCAGCGGGCCCTTCCGGGTCACCCCCACGTGTCGCGCGGGCCGGGACCGCGCACCGAGCGTGGTCCCCGGCGGAAGCTCGGTCCCGCCGGCCCGAGCACGGTCACGGTCTCCACGACGCCCTCGCCGACCTCGTCGGCGAGCCGCTGCAGCAGCTGCGGAACGAGGAGACGCACCTGCGTGGCCCACGCCGTCGAGTCCGCGCGGACCACGAGGACCTTGTCCTCGAACGTCTCCGGCTGGCAGTGCTCCGCCATCTGGTCCCCCACGACCTCTCGCCAACGGCCGATCACGCCCCCCACGGACACGTCCGCGACCCAGTCCCGCTCGTGCAGCAGCCGCGCCAGGGTGTCCGCGACGCGTTGCGGGTCGCGGGCCCCAGGACGGGCGCCCGACGACGGCGGGTCCGCGAGGATGCGACGGCGCGGTTCCTGCCCCGGCCGCAGCCCTTTCGCCCGTGCGGCCGCCTTGGCACGGTTCAGCGCCTGCCGGGCGACCTCGGCCGGGGGGGTGAGGTCGACGACGTGCCCGACCGGTACGCCCGTGGCACGGGGCGGTGCGTCCGCGTCGTCGGTGTCGTCTCCCGGGGTCGGGTCCGGTCCGTCAGTCGACACGAGCGACCGTCCCGTTCTCGACCGCGAACCGCGCTCCGGCGAGGAGGGCGGGGACGTCGTCGGGCACCGCTGCGGTGATGATGACCTGTCCCGCGCCCGCGACGAGCTCGGCGAGGCGATCCCGACGGCGGACGTCGAGCTCCGCGAAGACGTCGTCCAGGACGAGGATCGGCTCGCTGTCGCTGCCCCAGTCGTCGGCCCAGAGAAGCGAGTCGTGGCCCTGCGGTGCGCCCTCCTTCAGGAGGCGGTACGACGCGAGGCGCAGTGCGAGCGCGAAGGACCAGGACTCCCCGTGGCTCGCGTAGCCCTTGGCCGGGAGACCGCCGAGCTGCAGGTCGAGGTCGTCGCGGTGCGGTCCGACGAGGTTGACGCCACGGTCGAGCTCCTTGTCGCGGACCGCGCCGAGGGCGTCGAGCATCCGCTGCTCGAGCACGTCCGCGGTCGGCACGTCCGTGTCCGTGGTGTCGACGGCGTCGTCGACCGACGACCGGTAGGTGATCCGGGCCTCTCCCTGCCCGGAGCTGACGTCCTCGTACGCCTGGGCGACGTAGGGCCCCAGCGCGGCGACGAGCTGACGACGCAGCGCGGTCAGCTGGCCACCGAGCTCTGCAAGGCGCGAGTCCCACACGTCGAGGGTCGCGAGTGCCGCCGACTCCGGGTCGTCCACGGCACCGGATCCGGCTGGTCCGGCAGAATCATGAGGGTCGCCGGCCGGGGGAGAGCTCACCGGTGGTGCCGGCCGGGCGCGACGCTTCCCGCGCCCGCGGCCCCGGACGACGCTCGCCGACTTGAGCAGGGCCCCGCGCTGACGCAGCACCCGGTCGTAGTCCGTCACGAGGCCCGCCACGCGCGGGACGAGCAGCACCGCGAGCTGGTCCAGGAACCTCCGCCGGCCGTCGGGGTCCCCCTTCACCAGGGCGAGGTCCTCCGGCGCGAACAGCACGGTGCGCGCGATACCGAGGACATCCCGCGGCCTGGACGCGGGCGACCTGTTGATGCGCGCGCGGTTGGCCTTCCCGGTCGTGATCTCGAGCTCGATCGTGCTCGCCCGGTCGCCTCGGACGACACGCGTGCGGACGACGGCGCGTGCTGCCCCCGCCCGGACCAGCGGGGCGTCCCCGGCGACGCGGTGGCTGCCGAGGGTCGCGACGTACCCGAGCGCCTCGACGAGGTTGGTCTTGCCCTGCCCGTTGGGACCGATGAGCGCGTTCACGCCGGGCACGAGCTCGACATCGACCGTCTCGTAGGAGCGGAAGTCGATCAGGGAGAGGTGCGAGAAGTACATACCGATGGGTGCGGGACGGGTCCGTCCCGGTCAGGCGGGTGGCTCGAGGGGGCCGGCACCGGGCGACGTAGGACCGGCCGCCCGGACCGCGTGCCCGCCGAACTGCTGACGGAGCGCGGCGACGGCCTTCATCGCGGGTGAGGACTGCTGCCGCGAGGCGAACCGTGCGAACAGCGCCGCCGAGATGACGGGGAGAGGTACGGCGTTGTCGATGGCCTCGTCGACGGTCCACCGCCCCTCGCCGGAGTCGTCCACCCAGTCGGTGATCTCGGCGAGGCTAGGGTCCTCCTCGAGCGCACGGACGAAGAGGTCGAGCAGCCACGAACGGACCACGGTGCCGCGGGTCCAGGCCTTCATCGTGCCGTGGACGTCCGTCACGAGTCCCTTCTTCGCCGCGAGGAGCTCGTAGCCCTCCGCGTACGCCTGCATCAGCCCGTACTCGATGCCGTTGTGGACCATCTTCGCGAAGTGCCCGGCCCCGACCTCGCCGGCGTGGACGAATCCCTCCTCGCGGGGACCGTCCGGTCGCAGGGCGTCGAACACGGGCATCGCCGTCTCGACGACGTCCCGGTCGCCACCGACCATGAGCCCGTACCCGTTGTCGAGCCCCCAGACACCGCCGGAGACGCCGACGTCGATGTAGCCGATCCCCTTCTCGGCAAGCTGGGCGGCGCGCTCCTGGTCCTCGACGTAGTGGGAGTTGCCGCCCTCGATCACGACGTCGCCCGAGCCCAGGAGACCCGCCAGGGCGTCCACGGAGCTGCGCGTCGGCTCGCCGGCAGGGACCATCACCCACACCACGCGGGGCTCGTCCGACGGGAGTGCCGCGACCAGGTCGGCGAGCGACGCGACGTCGGACACCTCCGGTCGAGGGTCGTAGCCCGTGACCTCGATCCCCGCGGCGCGGACCCGCGACCGCATGTTGTCGCCCATCTTCCCGAGACCGACGAGTCCGATCCTGCTGACCATGGAAGACCTCCTGTGGCGGGTGGGGCTGACTGCTACCGAGGGGTGAGCCGCCGGTGGGCGGGTGTGCTCGTCAACCCGCGAACCGGATGGGGACGAGCAGGTAGCGGTAGGCGGAGGAGGCGTCGCCGTCGAGCGAACCCTGACCCGTGAACTCCACGGGCTTGTTGGGGTGCGTGAACCCGAGCCGCACGAAGTCGGTACCCAGTGCGCCCAGACCGTCCAGCAGGAACTGGGGGTTGAACGCGACCGAGATGTCCTCGCCGACGAGGACGGCCTCGAGCGCCTCCGAGGCCTGCGCGTCGTCGCCCTGCCCGGCGTCGAGCACGACCTGTCCCTCGGTGAACGAGAGGCGGATCGGGGTGTTGCGCTCGGCGACGAGCGCGACGCGCTTCGCCGCCTCGATCAGCGGCGCCGTGGGGACCACCGCGTGGATCGGGGTCTCGTCCGGGAAGAGCCGGCGCACGGCCGGGTAGTCGCCGTCGACGAGCTGCGACGTGGTGTGGCGGCCGCCGGCCTCGAAGCCGATCAGGTCGACGCCCGACCCGGTGTTCAGACCGACGTTCACGAGGCCGGAGCCGCCGAGCGACTTGGCGACGTCGTTCAGCGTGCGGGCCCGCACGAGCGCGATCGCGGAGAAGCTCGGTGTGACCGGGGTCCACGTCATCTCACGCAGCGCGAGCCGGTACCGGTCGGTGGCGAGCAGGGTGATGCGCTCACCGTCGATCTCGACCCGGACACCGGTCAGGAGAGGCAGCGTGTCGTCACGGCTCGCCGCGACGGTCACCTGCGCGACGGCGTGCGTGAACTCGTCGCCGGAGCAGGTGCCCGAGAGCTCGGGCATGGGCGGGAGCGCGGGGTACTCCTCGACCGGCATCGTCAGGAGCGTGAACCTGCTCGCCCCGCAGGTGACGGTGACCTTGCTGCCCTCGAGGACGACGTCGACCGGCTTGGCGGGCAGCGCGCGCGAGATCTCGGCGAGCAGCCGTCCGGACACGAGGACCGTCCCGGGCTCGCTGACCTCGGCAGGGATCTCGGAGCGGGCCGAGACCTCGTAGTCGAAGCTCGAGAGACCGATCGTGCCGGTCGCGTCCGCCTCGATGCGGACGCCCGCGAGGACCGGGGCCGGAGGTCGCGTCGGCAGGGTCCGTGCCGTCCAGGTCACCGCGTCGGCCAGGACATCACGCTCAACCCGGAACTTCATCCCACACCCTCTCGTCCCACATCCAGGATCGGACTCGATCTTCACATGTTCCACGCCAGCGCGCCGAGCGGACGGGTCCGTGCGGTCCGTCCGTGCTGCCACCTCGCACCGAGCGCGAGGGCGGTCCGGTACGTGCGGTGCTGGTGCGGGCGTGTCAGACGACCTGTCGTGCATGAACCCTACGCGAGGACGGTGTCGGGAGAAACCGTAGAAGGCAGACGTTCTCGGCACCGTGCATCGGGGCGTGCTCCTGACGAGGGGGCGCGTGAGGAAGCGGCTCGGAGCCTGATGAAGGCGTGTGGATTTCCCCGTGAGAGAGATGGTTCGTCGTCGTCGTCGCAGCTGTGGAATCCGTGGAGATCAGGTTGATGTGCAGGTCAGAGGACATTCTTGCTTGTGGAAGAGGTGGGGGACCCAATGTGGGTAACTCGCGGAGCCTGTGGGTGAGGCCTCTTCGCCCACACGTTGTCCACCGCGATGTGGGTGGTTGTCCACACTCTGGGTGGAGTCGTCCACAGTTATCCACAGGTGTGCGCACAGGGCCGACGGTCGGTGCGCTCGGAGGGTGAGGTTCGCGGGTCCTGCGTCCACAGGAACACGGGGGATAACACCAGCGAACCGGCGGGAATCGGACGATTGTCCAGGACAGATGGCGACTGTGATCGTTGCGGGACGGCCGCTCCCGAGTCCGCGTGCTGCCTGTGGACGCCTGTGGACAAGTCGGTCCACACGTTGTGTACGGAAGCGTCGGACGACAGATCTGGGGGCCGCGAGGCGCGGTGCGGGCAATTGTCCACAAGGTTGTGCACAGGTGCGGACAGCATAGGTCCGTGCGGCGTCTTGTTGCGGCGTCCGTCGACCCGGGAGTGGCGTCAGCCTCTGTGCTGCTGCTTGATGCGGCTCGTGAGCTCCGTGACCTGGTTGTAGGTCGACCGTCGTTCAGCCATCTGCTCGGTGATCTTGCGGTTCGCGTGCATGACCGTGGTGTGGTCGCGGCCGCCGAACTGCTGACCGATCTTGGGCAGGGAGAGGTCGGTCAGCTCTCGGCAGAGGTACATGGCGATCTGTCGTGCGGTCACGAGCACGCGGGACCGCGAGCTGCCGCAGAGGTCGTCGATGGTCAGGCCGAAGTACGCCGCGGTCTGCGCGATGATCGAGGCGGGGGTGATCTCGGCGGAGTCGTCGTCGGTGATCAGGTCCTTGAGCACGATCTCGGCCAGGGGCAGGTCCACCTGCTGCCGGTTGAGGTTGGCGAAGGCGGTGACGCGGATGAGAGCGCCCTCGAGCTCGCGGATGTTCGTGGAGATGCGCGAACCGATGTAGGACAGGACGTCGTCCGGAGCATTGAGCCGTTCGTTGCTGGCCTTCTTGCGCAGGATCGCGATCCGGGTCTCGAGGTCGGGCGGCTGGACGTCGGTGATCAGGCCCCACTCGAACCGCGAACGGAGCCGGTCCTCGAAGCCGTTGAGCTGCTTCGGTGGAAGGTCCGAGGTGATCACCACCTGCTTGTTCGCGTTGTGCAGCGCGTTGAAGGTGTGGAAGAACTCCTCCATCGTCTGTTCCTTGCCCTGCAGGAACTGGATGTCGTCGATGAGGAGGACGTCGACGTCCCGGTACCTGCGCTGGAACGCCCCTGCCTTGCCCTCACCGATCGAGTTGATGAAGTCGTTGGTGAACTCCTCGGAGTTCACGTAGCGGACCCGCACGTGGGGATACAGGTTGTGGGCGTAGTGCCCGATCGCATGGAGCAGGTGGGTCTTGCCGAGCCCGGAGTCGCCGTAGATGAAGAGCGGGTTGTACGCCTTCGCGGGAGCCTCGGCGACGGCGACCGCAGCGGCGTGGGCAAAACGGTTGGAGGACCCGATCACGAACGTCTCGAAGATGTACTTCGGGTTGAGCCTGCTGGGCTCCGCCTGAGGTCGGACCTGGGTGGGGGCGGGGAGCTCGGGGAGCTCGTCGTCGTCGTCCAGCTCGGGATAGGGAGGACGTGCTACCGCCGGTCTCGAGGCCGGCGCGGTGACCGGCTCGGAGCTCAGCTCGGGGTCCACCGTGATCCCGAAGCGCACGTCGCGACCCAGGTAGGACGAGATCGCGGTGACCAGCTCGGTCCGCACACCGGTCTCCAGGTAGCGCCGCGTCTGCTCGTGGGGCACGGCGATGAAGACCGTGTCGTCGAGGATGGCCAGCGGCTTCGCCAGGCGGATGAAGGCCATCTGGCGGGAGGTCGTGTCGGGATCGGCCTCGAGGATGCTGAGGGTCTGTGCCCAGACGTCTGCGATGTTCTCGTCGGGGTTGGGCACGTTCTGTCCTCTGAGGTCGCGGCGGGCGTCGTCGAGGACCATCACGCCGTGACCCGCGCGCGGGGGCGCGAGACGGACGGCCCGCGGAAGCCGTCCAGGACGCAGTAGTTCTCCGGGTGGTGCTGCTGCAGACGATCGTGCCATGGAGTCGGCTTGTCCACACAGTTGTCCACAGGCTGTGGGTTGACTATCCTCTGCTCACCGCACGAGTGATCGGGTTTGACCTGGAGGCCGTGCGGAGCGTAACGTCGTACAGCCGTTCAGGTGCTCTTGACGCGCCCGCGTGCGCTCGTTCGTGAGGACGGACCGTCCACGAACTGCACCAGTAGCATCGGCGGGATCCACCGGAACCCGTCACATCGTCGAGATCAGCGGCGATGACCCTTCCGACCCGTTCTTGGAGTACCTCGTGAGCAAGCGGACCTTCCAGCCGAACACCCGACGCCGGGCGAAGACCCATGGCTTCCGGCTGCGGATGCGCACCCGCGCCGGCCGCGCGATTCTTGCGTCCCGCCGTCGCAAGGGTCGCTCCGAGCTCGCAGCCTGACGACGCGTGCTACCTGCGGCGCACCGAATGCGCCGTTCCGTTGACTTCGAGCGGGCGGTGCGTGGTGGTGTGCGCGCAGGCAGGCCGACCATGGTCGTCCATCTCTCCGAGGACATCCGGGGGGACGTGACACCACTGGTCGGCTTCGTCGTGTCCAGAGCCGTCGGAAACGCCGTGCAGCGCAACCTCGTCAAGCGAAGGCTCCGTGCCGCCGCCGGGTCCCGTCTGGCCGACCTGCCCGCGCACAGCCGGACGGTGGTGCGCGCGCTCGTCCCTGCCGCGGACTCGACCTACGACGAGCTCAGCGGTGACCTGGACCGAGGTCTGGAGCGCGCGATCTCACGGTGGGAACGACGGGGGAGCGCGCAGTCGTGAGTACTGAACCGCTGGTGCGTCCCGAGAACGCGAGGCAGGTGCGCGAGCCCGCGGAGGCAGTACCTGAGGTGGGCTCGACTCGACGCCTGTCCCAGGTGATGGGTTTCGTCCGGAAGGTCCCGGTTCTCGCACTCGTCGGGATGATTCGTGCGTACCAGTCGGTCATCTCGCCGATGACCGGGCCGACATGCAAGTACTACCCGTCCTGTTCGCAGTACGCTCTCACGGCGGTGCGACGGCATGGTGCGCTGCGGGGTACGGGCCTCGCACTCTGGCGGTTGTTGAGGTGCAACCCCTGGAGCCTCGGTGGGGTCGACGACGTCCCGTCCGCACGCCACCCGCACTAGTCCGCAGCCCAGCGATGGGCGACCCACGAACGCCGCCAGAATCCCCGGGAGCACCAGCGCATGAACCTCTTTGCGATCCTCTACCCCATCGAGTGGGTCGTTGCCTGGATCATGTACCTGTGCCATCAAGGGCTCGAGTTCCTCGGCTTCTCCGACGGACCAGGTCCGGCCTGGGTGTTGTCGATCGTCGGCCTCACGGTGATCATGCGCATCATCCTGATCCCGCTGTTCTTCAAGCAGATCAAGGCCTCTCGAGGCATGCAGATGCTGCAACCGGAGATGCAGGCGATCCAGAAGAAGTACAAGGGGAAGTCCGACCCCGCGTCCCGTGAGGCGATGAGCCGCGAGACGATGGCGCTCTACAAGAAGCACGGGACGAACCCGTTCGCGTCGTGCCTGCCGATCCTGCTGCAGTCGCCGATCTTCTTCGCGCTCTTCCGCGTCCTGAACGGGCTCGTCCCCATCTCGAGCGGGCAGAACGATCCCATCGGGCCGATCGATGCATCGGTCGCGAGCGACATCGAGCAGTCCTCGGTGTTCGGAGCTCGGCTCTCGGACGTGTTCCTGCAGACCGATGACCTGCAGACGAGGCTCGTCATCGCCGTGCTGATCGTGGCGATGTGCGCGACGACGTTCTTCACCCAGCGCCAGCTGACGATGAAGAACATGCCCAAGTCCGCCCTCGAGGGACCGATGGCATCGACGCAGAAGATGATGCTCTACGTCTTCCCGTTCATCTTCGCGGTGTCCGGCGTGAACTTCCCCGTCGGCGTGCTGATCTACTGGACCACGACGAACCTCTGGTCCATGGGGCAGCAGTTCTACACGATCCGTCGCATGCCGGCTCCGGGTTCGGAGGCCGAGCGGATGCTGAAGGAGCGACAGGCCAAGAAGCGCGCCGCGAAGGGCATCGTCGAGGACGAGGTGCCTGTGATCGAGCAGCCCAAGGGCCAGCGCCAGCAGCCCAAGCGCAAGGACCGCCAGAAGGGCGCGGTGGCACCCCGACCCCCGCAGACCCCGCAGCAGGCGCGTTCGGACGCCGGGAACGAGTCACCCGGATCCTCGAAGGAGAAGGCGATCGAGGACTCGCCGGCCCCGACCGAGAAGGAACCCCGTCAGCAACCGCGTCAGAGCAGCGGCGCGACGAAGAAGCCCAAGAAGAAGTAGACGTGTGGCGCCATCGGCGCCCTGAAGGAGCACCTGATGCCGTCGACCGAAACATCTGTCCCTCGCGAGGGGTCCTCGGACACCGTCACGGGCACCGACCTGACCCGGCGTCTCGAGGAAGAGGGCGAGATCGCTGCCGACTATCTCGAGGAGCTTCTGGACATCGCCGACCTCGGTGGTGACATCGACATCGACGTCGAGCACGACCGTGCCGCCGTCTCGGTGGTGGCCGAGGACGACGAGGACCTCTCCGCGCTCGTCGGCACGGACGGCGATGTGCTCGACGCCCTGCAGGAGCTCACCCGCCTGGCGGTGCAGCAGAAGACCGGCGAGCGGAGCCGGCTGATGCTCGACGTCGCGGGTTACCGCGCCCGACGACGTCGCGAGCTGACCGTGCTGGCGGAGGACGTCGTGGCGCGGGTGCAGGGTGGCGAAGGACGAGTCGCGATGGATCCGCTGAACGCTTTCGAGCGGAAGGTCGTGCACGACGTCGTTGCCGCAGCAGGACTGCGAAGCGACTCCGAGGGTGTGGAGCCGCGGCGCTATGTCGTCGTGCTGGCCGCGGACTAGCTGCTCCGGAACGGCGCCCCCTGCTCGTCAGAGCAGGGGGCGCTTTCTCTTGCGGTGCTGATCGAACGTACGGAGTGCGTGGAACCCCGCACGGCGTCACGTCAGACGACGTTTCACGTGAAACGATGGGTCGTCGACGACGAGGTGGAGGAGATATGAGCGCGAAGTCCGTGAGTGGGGGAACGCCGGGACCGGCGCACGCTGTTGACGGCTTCGAGGTGTCATCGGTCGACGAAGCGGCACTCGTCGAGTACTTCGGGAGTGCCTATCCGATCATCGCGGAGTTCGCCCAGCAGCTGGAGACGCAGGGCGGCGTGCGTGGGCTCATCGGGCCCCGCGAGGTCCCACGCATCTGGGACCGGCACATCCTCAACTCCGCAGCGGTGGTTCCGTTCCTCCCGGACGAGGGGCTGATCGGGGACCTCGGCTCGGGCGCCGGCCTGCCGGGCATCGTGGTCGCGGCGATGCGTCCGTCCGCGACCGTCTATCTCGTCGAGCCGATGGAGCGCCGGTGCGAGTGGCTGACGACCATCAGCGCGCACCTCGGACTCACGAACGTCGAGATCAAGCGGGGACGCGCTGAGGAGTTTCACGGTGCGTTCGAGTGCGACGCCGTGACGTCGCGGGCGGTCGCCGGACTGGACAAGCTGGTGAGAATCTCGCTTCCCCTGCTGCGCCCCGGCGGAGAGATGGTCGTCCTCAAGGGCCGCAACGTGGCCCGAGAGATCGAACCCGCGAGGAAGGTCCTCCGGCGGCTCGGCGGTTCCGATCCCGAGGTACTGGATGCGGTCACTCTTCCTGGCGCGGAGAGTACGACGGTGGTCCGCATCGTGCGGCAGACTAAGTCACGCTGAACCGGTGATGCGCTGGATGCGGGCGATGCCGTGGGGTCGTCGTCGCAGTGACTCCGAGAACGTGGCGACATCGACGGTGGAGGACGAGAAGGAGATGAGGACGGGCGTGACGGATGGCGCGGCGATCGACGACGCTGGAGCAGGAGAGAGCGCGGTGCCGGAGCAGGCTGTCGTGAGTGATCCGTCGCCCGACGACGAGCGACGGGCTGCACTCATGGCGAGTCTCCCCGAGACGGATGACTCGACGCCGTTGGCAGCCCAGCTGGCTGTCGACGCGCGCCGCCGCATCGAGCTGCACGGTCGTCGGTTCCCGCGTCCCGAGACGACGCGGGTGATCACGGTCGCGAACCAGAAGGGTGGCGTGGGCAAGACCACGACGACGGTCAACATCGCGGCCGGTCTGGCCCAAGCCGGGCTCAACGTCCTGGTTATCGACAACGACCCGCAGGGCAATGCGTCGACTGCTCTGGGTGTGGAGCACCGCGCCGGCACCCCGTCCGTCTACGAGGTGCTGGTGGACGGTGATCCCCTCGAGTCTGCTGTGCAGCGTTGCCCGGACATCCCGACTCTCTGGTGCGTTCCCGCGACGATCGATCTGTCCGGTGCGGAGATCGAGCTGGTGTCCTTGGTTTCACGTGAAACACGCCTGCGGCGCGCGCTCGACGACTACTTCGCTGCACGGGCCGCGCGTGGTGAGGACCCCATCGACTACGTCCTCGTCGACTGCCCACCGAGCCTGGGGTTGCTGACCGTGAACGCCTTCGTGGTGGGACGGGAGGTGCTGATCCCGATCCAGTGCGAGTACTACGCGCTCGAGGGTCTGAGCCAGCTCCTCAAGACGATCGAACTCATCAAGTCGCATCTGAACCCGAGCCTGCACGTCTCGTCCATCCTCCTGACGATGTACGACGGGCGGACCAATCTCGCCCAGCAGGTGGCCGCCGAGGTTCGCGAGCACTTCCCTGACCAGACCCTGCGCACCACGGTGCCACGGTCGGTGCGGGTGTCGGAGGCGCCGAGCTACGGGCAGACCGTCATGACGTACGACGCCGGGTCGAGCGGCGCGCTCGCCTACCTCGAAGCTGCGAGGGAGCTTGCGGAACGGGGCAGCAACGTGGCGTCTGACGCGCCTGACGAGCGAGGAGATCACGGCGGCACGCCGTCATCGACGGTTGTCCCCGCAGATGACGTCCGCGACATGAACGACGACCGCGCTGAGGGGTCGTCCAGCATCATGGTCGGCCACCTCGTTGCGGCAGACGCACCTCGAGCAGGGTATGCAGACATGGCTGAGCAGCCTGTCGTTGGTCAGGAGGAGCAGGGATGAGCGAGAAGAGGCGGGGTCTCGGCCGTGGTCTGGGAGCTTTGATCCCCACCAGTTCGGAAGGTGCACGCCCGGTCGACGTGTTCTTTCCCAGTTCCCAGGGCGTGGAGACGGGCAAGGATGCCGAGTCCGAACCTGAGAGCACAGCGGAGACCGCGACGGACGTCACCGGCGGCGGTGACCTCGAAGGACCCGGTGTCGTCTCCGTAGAGACGGATGGCTCCACGGACGTGACCAGCTTCGCGACCGTCACGATCGCTCAGCTCGAGGACCTCGATCACGGGGAGCTCGGCACGGCGGGCGACGACGGGGCGGTGGCGGGGAAGGATTCGCACGCCGGTCCGACCATCTCGGTGGGTGACTCGTCCGGTGACGGGCTGTCCGCGACGGGAGCGGATGCCACTCCGGTGGCTCCGGGTGTTTCACGTGAAACACCGGGCGACGCGCACGTCGCCGACGACGTCCCGGCGGACGACTCGTCGTCGGTGGAGTGGACCGGCGGCGGTGCCGACGATCTCGTTCCGGTGCCGGGTGCTCGCTTCGCCGAGGTGCTGGTATCGGCGATCCGCCCCAACCCCAAGCAGCCGCGCACCGTCTTCGACGAGACTGAGCTCGACGAGCTCGTCGGATCGATCAGCGAGATCGGAGTCCTGCAGCCGATCGTCGTGCGCCCCGTCGACGGCGACCCGGGCTTCTTCGAGCTCATCATGGGCGAGCGGAGATGGCGCGCGACCCAAGCGGCGGGGCTTGCTTCGATCCCGGCGATCATCCGGGAGACCGACGACTCGGACCTGCTGCGCGACGCGCTGTTGGAGAACCTGCACCGCAGCGCGCTCAACCCTCTCGAGGAGGCAGCGGCGTACCGACA
Source organism: Cellulosimicrobium arenosum (assembly GCF_014837295.1). GTDB lineage: Bacteria > Actinomycetota > Actinomycetes > Actinomycetales > Cellulomonadaceae > Cellulosimicrobium > Cellulosimicrobium arenosum. Next base: position 35,699 of record NZ_JACYHB010000011.1, on the reverse strand, counting down.
GCTGCTCGACGACTTCGGATGTACGCACGACGAGCTGGCTACGCGGATCTCGCGCAGCCGACCGCAGATCTCGAACACGCTCCGACTGCTGCGTCTGCCTCCACTGGTCCAGCGCCGCGTCGCCGCGGGGGTGCTGTCGGCTGGCCACGCGCGAGCGCTGCTGGGCCTCACCGACGGGGCGGAGATCGAGCGGTTGGCGCAACGCATCGTCGCGGAAGGGCTGTCTGTTCGCGCGACGGAGGAGATCGTGGCGATGGGGGAGCGTGAGGAGCGAGCGCCTCGCACGCCGCGCGCCGGCCAGCGGTCCGCAGCCATCGATGAGCTGGCGACGCGTCTGTCCGATCGGTTCGAGACGCGCGTCAAGGTCGATCTCGGGAAGAACAAGGGGCGCCTGACGGTGGAGTTCGCGTCCGTCGAGGACCTCAACAGGATCTTGGACCTGATGGCGCCACAGGACCCTGGGCTCCTGCGACGCTGACAGCAGCGACAGATCCCCGGTGAACCCCGTAGTGGGAGCACCGGGGATCAGTCATGTGGAGGCAGGTCCCCGCCGAGTCGTGGCGTCTGGTCGGTGTCGGACCACGACGACTCGGAGTAGCGGCGGCTGGCGAGGCTGGCGCTTGGGCCTCGGGAGCGTTGCTCTCGGGACACACCGCCTCGTTGCCGTGTTTCACGTGAAACGATGATCTCGCACGCCCGACACTGCCGCCAGATGCCCGGCCCTGGTTCTCCACCAGGCCCGCCGGTCACACGTCAGATGGTCGGCAGCACCGGGTCGGGTCCTTGGCCCGGGCGTGTGACCGGCCCTCGCTCGCGCTGGCCCACACGCCTGTTTCACGTGAAACACCGGCGTCGTCGCCAGGAGTCAGCGGTGGCGAGGCCCGAGGGCGATGGCCCGGTAGAGGCTCGCGAGGTCATATCCGCCGGCGCGAGCGGCCTGCGGGAACAGCGAGGTCTCGGTCATCCCGGGAGCGACGTTGACCTCGAGGAACTGGATCGTGCCGTCCTTCTCGAGGATCACGTCGGTACGAGAGAGCGCGCGGAGGCCGAGCGAGCGGTGCGCGGTCACGGCGGCGTCCCGCACCCGGTCCAGGACGGCAGGATCGATCCGCGCGGGAGCGAAGTACTCGGTGCGGCCGGGGTTGTACCGGGCGTCGTAGTCGTAGGGGCCCTCTGTGACGATCTCGACGGGCGGGAGTGCGACGGGTCCGTCGCCGGTGTCGACGACGCTCACCGCGAGCTCGGTCCCCTCGACCGCCTCCTCGATCAGCGCCACGTCGCCGTAGGCGAAGCAGTCGACCATCGCACGAGGCAGCTGGTCGGCGCGACGGACCAGGGTGACGCCGAGGGCAGACCCCCCGTGGGTCGGCTTGACGACGAGGGGGAGGCTCAGCCGCGCGAGCACGGCGTCGAGAACGGGCTGCGCCCCGAGCTCGCGGAAGAGGCTCTGAGGCAACGTCACGTACTCCGGCGTCCGGAGCCCGGCACCGATGACGGTCGCCTTCGCCACCGGCTTGCTCCAGGCCGCGCGGCACTCTCGCGGACCGGTCCCCACGTAGTCGAGCCCGAGGAGCCCCAGAACATCGCGGACAGAACCGTCCTCGCCGCTCGCGCCGTGCAGCAGGGGCCAGACGACGTCGGGCCGTACCTGGTCGAGGAAGGGGAGCAGGTCGGCGTCGAGGTCGTGCAGGTCGACTTCCAGGCCGGTCGACCGCAGACTCTCCGCGACCCGGCGACCGGACCTCAGGGAGACGTCTCGTTCGTGGGAGAGCCCGCCGGCGAGGATGACGACGCGGCCGCCACCGCCACCGGCACGGTGCAGGTCCTCGTCGTCCTGTCGGGCGGAGCCGGGGCCCGGCGAGACCGGGGGAGTGGACCCCGTCGGGTTGGCATGGTCGATGCTGTTCTCCACGATGCTGTGAGACTCCTGTTCGGATCCGTGGCGTCGGTGTCGGCGGTGCGGTGCGGGCGACGCAGGTGTCACGCGAGGTCGGGACCCGGGTTCTCGACGTCGGTGAGGTCAGGATCGAGCTCAGAGTCCGTACCGAAGATCTCGACCAGCTCGCGCTCGCTGTTGACCACACCTGACAGTCGTCGCACGCCCTCCCGGATGCGGTCGGGCGTCGGGTAGCAGAAGGACAGCCGGACATGGTCGGAGCCCGTGCCGTCGGCGTAGAAGGCCGTGCCCGGCACGTAGGCGACTCGCGCGGTCACCGCACGCGGCAGCATGGATCGCGCGTCGAGCCCGGGCGGCAGCCGCACCCAGGTGTAGAAGCCGCCGTCGGGTACGGTCCAGCTCGCAGCCGGCAGGTGCTCGGCGAGCGCGCCGATCATCGCGTCGCGACGTTCTCGGTACAGCTCACGGAACTGCTTGATCTGCGCCTTCCAGTCACACGTGTCCAGGTAGGACGAGATCGCCATCTGCGACGCGTTCGACGGACACAGGATCGCGGACTCGCTCGCGAGGACGAGCTTCTCGCGGACGGCATGGGGTGCGATGACCCACCCGACCCGGAGTCCGGGCGCGAAGGTCTTCGAGAACGACCCGAGGTACAGGACGCCGTCGTCGTCGAGCGAGCGGAGGGCGGGGAGCGTCTGTCCGTCGAAGCCGAGCAGTCCGTACGGGTTGTCCTCGATGACGAGCACCCCGTAGCGGCGGGCGATCTCGAGGACGCGGGGCCGCCGCTCCGCGCTGAGGGTGACCCCCGCCGGGTTGTGGAAGTTCGGCACCGTGTAGAGGAGCTTGACCCGCCGACCGGTACGGGCGAGGTCGGCGAGAGTCGTCTCGAGCGCCTCGGGCACCAGTCCGTGCTCGTCCAGCGGGACGTGGACCACCTCGGCCTGGTACGAGCGGAAGACCCCGAGGGCTCCGACGTAGCTCGGAGCCTCCGCGACGACGACGTCACCGGGATCGATGAAGATGCGCGTGACCAGGTCCAACGCCTGCTGCGACCCGGTCGTGACGACCACGTCGTCAGGATGGCACTCGATCCCCTCGAGCCGGACGACGTCGAGGATCCGCTCCCGCAGCTCCTCGTGGCCCTGGCCCGAGCCGTACTGCAGGGCGCTGGTGCCCTTCGTCGCGATGAGCCGAGCCATCGTCTCGGAGATGGTCTCGAGAGGCAGGCCGTCGAGGAACGGCATCCCGCCTGCGAGCGAGACGACCTCGGGCCTGTTCGCCACGGCGAACAGTGCCCGGATCTCGGAAGCCCGCATCCCGTGCGCACGCTCCGCGTACGCGCCGAACCACGGGTCGAGTCGAGTCCCGGTGGAGGACGATGTATCGGGCGTCGAGTCGTTCACGCCGAACAGTCTCGCACGCGGTGTCGGTGGGAATCGTGAAGACACCGAAGGGCGAGCAACCGATGGTTGCTCGCCCTCCGGCGGCCGGTCGTGACCGGGACTCACACCCGAGTCACGTCCGCCTCACATCCGACTCAGACGGTCGACCCGAGGACGGTGTCGATCTCCTCGGTCAGCGCCCGCTTGGGCCGCGCGCCGATGATCGACTTCTGCAGCTCGCCCCCGACGTAGACGTTGAGCGTGGGGATCGAGACGATGCCGTAGGCAGCGGTCGTCTCCGGGTTCGCGTCGGTGTCGAGCTTCGTGATCTTGATCTTGCCCTCGTACTCCTCGGCGAGCTCCTCCAGGATCGGCGCGACCTGGCGGCACGGGCCGCACCAGGTGGCCCAGAAGTCGACGAGCACGGGGACCTCGGCCTCGAGGACCTCGGCGCGGAACGTCGCATCGGTGACAGGAACGGTCGGCATGGTGACCTCCGGTAGGGGGTGGGTCGGGAGCGGGATCAGGAGTTGATCTCGGCGAGCGCCTCGGGGAGCTCGTCGGGGTTGGGGACCTCGGGGGTGCCGGCCAGGCGGGGGAGACCCTCGGCGTCCTCCGTGAGGTCCGCGAGCTCGGTGAGGAACCGCTGCGCGTCGAGGGCCGCTGCGCAACCGGACCCTGCCGCCGTGATCGCCTGTCGATAGGTGTGGTCCACGGCGTCACCGCAGGCGAACACGCCTTCCACGTTCGTGGCCGTCGATCGACCGATCACCCTGATGTAGCCCTCGTCGTCGAGCTCGACCTGCCCGGCGACGAGGTCGGTGCGCGGATCGTGCCCGATCGCGACGAAGATGCCGGTCGCGTCCAGCACGCTCGACTCGCCGGTCACGGTGTCCCGCAGCGTGACGCCCTCGACCTTCTTGTCACCCTGGATCGCGGTGACCTCGCTGTTCCAGGCGAAATCGATCTTCGGGTCGTTCAGCGCACGGTCGGCCATGATCTTCGAGGCGCGGAGCTCGGCTCGACGGTGGACGATCGTGACCTTCGACGCGAAACGGGTGAGGAACGTGGCCTCCTCCATGGCGGAGTCCCCGCCACCGACGACGGCGATGTGCTGGTCACGGAAGAAGAACCCGTCACACGTGGCGCACCACGACACGCCGCGGCCGGAGAGCCGCTTCTCGTCCTCGAGGCCCAGCTCTCGGTAGGCAGACCCGGTCGCGAGGATGATCGCGCGCGCCCGGTAGGTCTCGCCCCCGCCGGTGACCACGGTCTTGACCGGACCGACCAGATCGACCGACTCCGCGTCGTCCCACTCGACCCGGGCGCCGAAGCGGACCGCCTGGGCACGCATGCTCTCCATGAGGTCGGGCCCGAGGACGCCCTCCGGGAAGCCGGGGAAGTTCTCGACGTCGGTGGTGTTCATGAGCGCACCGCCGGCGGTCACCGATCCGGCGAGCACGACGGGCTCGAGCCCGGCGCGCGCCGCGTACACGGCCGCCGTGTACCCGGCGGGGCCGGACCCGATGATGATCAGGTTGTGGACGGCTGGCTGCTGGGTCACGTGCTGCTCCTCGGTGGTTCGTTCTCGCGTGGTCTGCTCACGCCTCGTCGTCAACGCCGAGGGCCAGACTTCTGTTCCATGACGGGTTCTGCCGTGCACCGACGTATCAGGACAGCAGGATCTCGTTCAGCTCGACGCGGTTCTCCCCGGCGGCGTTCTGCGGCAGCTCGGTGAACCAGAGCACGAGCGAGGCGGTCTCCGTGCCCGCAGGGAGCTCGAACTCCACGCCGGGGCTGAGCGGTCCGGACGCGAGCACCTTGCCCGACGTCGGGTCGTCCACGTCGCTGGCTCGGATCTCGACGTTGCCTCCGGAGACCGCCGTGTCGAGGACGACGGTGGTGACCGGTGCCTTCTCCTCGAGCGAGATCGCGTAGCCCACGCCCTTGTCGCGCAGGCCGCCGAACTGCGGAGAGGTGTACTTGCGGGTGAACCAGAACGTCTCCGGCTGACCGTCGTACGCACGCTGGACCGCCTCGGGGTGCTCGCCCTCGTTGCTGGGGTCGAGCGCGTCGCCCTCCGGATCGAGAGCGGTGCCTTGCGCGATGACGGGGCGGACCTCCGGTGCCGGCTCGGGCTCCGCGGGTTCCTCGTCGCCCGTCGAACCGGTGTCCTCGCCGTCGGGGGCCGGCGCGTCCTCGTCGGTGCCCGCGGTGCTGCGTCCCTCGGACTGCAGAGGCGGCTCGAACCCCTCGAACGCCGTGTTCGTCGCCCAGTAGACCCCGAACCCGACGAGGCCCAGCACCAGGACGATCACGAAGGGGGTGGCGTTGAACCTCCGCGGGCCACGTCGGGGTGGCGGCGCAGGAGGGGGCGGCCCGACGGCCGACCCGTCGGGCGCCGTGGGTGCCGACTGCCCGACGTCGAGGGCTGCGGTCTCACCGGGAGCAGGAGGCGGCGCGTACGCCGCCGCCGCGTAGGGTGCGGGCGCCGTCGGGGCCGTCGCGGTGGCCGCCGCCGCACCGGCGCCCGCCGCCACGGGGACCGAGCTCACGCGGCGGATGCGGCCCGTGCTCGGGCGTCGTACCGGGGCCGCGGGGGGTGGGGTGCCGGGGGGAGAGGACGCGCCGCCGTCGAACACGCTGCGGACCGACTGGCGGCTGACGCCCGGCGAGCCGGCCGGGACGAAGTCCGGGATCGCCGCGACGACGGACACCTCTCCCCAGGGCTCGAGCGCCGCCACGACGTCGGCGGGCTGGGCGGGACCCTCGCCCGACAGGTCACGTGTCCAGTCCTCGCCGTCCCCCGCGACGGTCCGGAACGTCTGGGCGCAGAGCGTGTCGAGGTCCTGCGGGACGTCGTAGCGCACGCTCGACAACCGGACGGTGCCGTCGTCGTCGCGCTGCGCAGGCAGGGGGTGGACCACCGCGTCCTGGATCCAGGGGACGTCGAGTGCCGGCCCGGGCCACCGCGCGGTCATCGCGTAGTACAGGAGCGAGACGAGGCCCACCGCGTCGGCGCGCGACGTGCGCACGGGATCGCCCTGGTCCTGGCCGGCGATCCCGGCGTCGATCCCGAGCCCCGTCACGACGACGCGGCTGCCGTCGATCCGCACGCAGTCGGGGCGCAGCGCGAGGTGGTGGACGCCGCGGCGTCGCGCCGTCTCGAGGGCCGACGCCGCCTCGCCGACCAGGGCGCGCGCCTGCTGCGGGTCGACGATGCCGCCCGCGACGACCTCGCTGAGGGTCAGGCCCGTGAAGGGCTCGGTCACGACGTACGCCACGTCGTCCTCGGTACCGACGTCCAGCACGCGGGTGAGGCGCTGGTCGGACACGAGCGCCGCGCGGCGCGCGGAGTCGAGCGCCTCGGCGACGCGCGGGCCGGCGACGAGCGAGACCCGGACGTCGCGGTCCAGGATCTGGTCGTGCGCGGTCCACGCAGAGACATCCGCGAGATCGGACGGGGCGGGCGCGTCCAGGCGGTAGCGCGCGACGAGAACGGTTCCAGGGGCCACGCCGTTCACCGGACCTCCTCCGCGGGTGTGTTGGGCAGCACCACCACATGGTACGCGGGACCGGATTGCCGGTATCGCGACGACGCGGCCGGACGGGCCACCAGGTGCTCCGGTGCGGTCATCGGCTGCTCATCGCCTCAGCAGCCGCCGCGCCCTGCCCACGATCGGGGCGGCCAGCTCGTCGAGCTCGCGGACCCGCAGGAGCCTGAGCAGGACGACGTAGACCGTGACCATCACGATCCCGGCGACGGCGACGACCACGGCCGCCTCCCACCAGGACAGGCCGTAGATCGAGCCCAGGACCTGGGCGAAGACCTGGAGCACTCCCCACCCGGCCCCCGCGCTGGCGAGCGCTGCGAGGATCGCCTTGACGTGCATGCGCACGATCCGGGGACCGTCCAGCCCGCGCAGGGTGCGCCGCAGCCCGGCGGTGCGGAGCGCGACCGCGACGATGTTGGACAGGCTCATCGCCGCCGCGACGCCGACGACCCACCAGTGCGGATCGAGCGTCCGCGTGGCCAGCCACGACACGCCGACGAGCACGACCGTGCCCGGGACCTGGATCCAGAAGACCGTCCGGCCGTCCTCGAACGCGTAGTACACCCACTTCATGAGCACCATGCCGCCGAGCGGCACCAGTCCGAACGCCATGGCGACGAGGACCTGCGCCACCGCCTGGCCCGAGGCGGCGGTGACGGTCGGGACCAGCAGCTTGGTGATCGGGAGGGCGAGGACGACGAGGACGGCGGTGGCGAGGACGGTGAAGACCCCGACCGTCCGCACACCTCGCGACAGGTCGTACCGCACGCGCGCGACGTCGCCCGCGTGCGCCGCCGCGCTCATCCCCGTGAACAGGGCGGTCGCGATCGAGACGGTGACGAGGGAGTGGGGGAGGAGGTAGATCATGAGGGCCTGCGTGTAGGCCGCGTTGCCGGCGACGGTGAGGGTGTCCGTGAACGCGCCGGGCACGGCGGTCACCAGCCCGGTCGCCACGCCCTGCCCGGCGGCGTCGCCCGCGCCGGCGCCGAACGTGGCGGCGAGGGCGGCCCGTGGCGCCTCGGACGCGAAGCGTGTCGTGAAGAGCACGCCCACCTGTTCGAGGATGACGGCGGCGAAGGTCCACAGCGCGACCTGCCCCGCGGACCGCAGCCCGATCCCGTGCACACCGAGCCGCGCGTGCCAGCGGAAGCCGGACCGCCACAGCGGGACGACGAGGATGAGCGCCTGGGAGGCGACACCGAGAGTCGCCGTGCCGGCGAGGAGGGCGATCTTGGCGGCGTCCCACTGCGCGAGGTCGTCGGTGCTGCCGATCGCGTAGGGGCCGTAGACGGCGATGAAGGCGCCGAACCCGATGATCGACACGACGTTGTTCAGCGCCGGCGCCCACATGAACGGGCCGAACTGCCCGCGCGCGTTCAGGACCTGCCCGAGCAGCGTGTACAGGCCGTAGAAGAAGAGCTGCGGGGTGCACCAGAACGCGAACGCGACGGCGAGCGCCGTCTGCGGGGACGTCCAGCCGGGACCGGACATGATGGCGACCAGGATGCTCGCCCCCGCGGTGAGGAGCGCGGAGATCGCGAGCAGGGTGACGCCGGAGAGGGTGAGGAGCTTGTCGAGGCGCTCCTGCGTGTTGCGCGCACGGTAGGCGCGCACGATCTGCGGGACGAGGACGGCGTTGAGCACCCCGCCCGCGAGGATCGCGAAGAGCACGTTGGGGATCTTGTTCGCGATGTCGAACGCGTCGGCGACGAGACCGGTCGTCCCGATCGCCGCGACGAGCAGGACGTTGCGCACGAGCCCGAGGGCACGCGAGACGAACGTCCCGGAGGCCATGAGCGCGGACGAGCGGCCGAGGCCGCCCGAGGACGAGGCCGTGGGGGGCGGTGGTGGCACGTCACCCTCGGCGACGTCGTCGGGCGGGCCGGCGGCGGCGGGATCGCCCGCGATCGTGCCCTCGCTCGACGGCGGCGCGCCGGTGCGAGCACGCCGACCGGCACCGGAGGACCGCGCGTGGCGGGGAGCGCTCGGCGTCACGACTCCTCCTCGGTCCCCGCGGTGCGGCGCGGTGAGCGGCCGCGCCGGACGGTGCGCCAGATCCCGGCGAGCAGCCCGACGGCGAGCAGCCCGGCGACGACCACGGTGCCCACGGACTCCCAGTCGGCACGCACGCGCACGACGAGATCCTGCGGGTCCGCGACCCGCACCTGCGGGTCCGCCGCGCTCACGAGCTCGACCGCCACGGTGACGTTGCCGCTGCCGAACGCCTCGACGGGCACGGGGACGGTGACCTCCTCGCCCGCGGGGACGGACGCGGTAGGACGTTGCGTCACCTGGAGCTGCTGCCCGTCCGGGCGGAGCACGACCTGCACGACGACGTCCTCCGGGAGCTGGTTGTACACCTGGACGGGCAGGTTCTCCGACTCGGCGATGAACGTGATGGTCGATCCCAGCTGCAACGAGATCTTGCCCGTCGTGGTCGCGACCGCACGCTGCACGTCCTGGACCGCACGCGTGCGGTTCTCGGGATCGGCGCGGTAGGCCACCGAGGTCGGGGTCACGAACCGCGGCTCGAGGGGTCTGGTGAGGGCGGCCGGCTCGACGGCGACGCTCGCGAACTCGGCGAGCTCCGCGCGGGACTCGCCGAGCTCGCCGAGCTCGGCGGCGGGCATCTCGGTCTCCGCGGTGGCGACGTCGGGCAAGGCCGCGCGGTCGACCGCGGGGACGGGCGCGGACAGCATCTCGGACACGGGCGCGACCTCGACCCACGGCGCGTCGCCGAGGACGTCCAGCTTCGCGGAGAGCGCGGCGGGGTCGGGCTCCCAGGTCCGGTCCAGCGCGGCGAGCACGTACCGGGTCTCCGCGGGTCGTTCGCGCGCCACGACCGCGGTCTCCGCGAGCAGACGCTGCGACGTGGCGAGGTCGTCCCCTGCGGCGACGAGGCTCGTGACGGTCGGGTCCGCGACGAGGGCCGTCACCTCGCCGGCCGTCGTCGAGACCCGGGCGAGCCCGGTAGGGGTGTAGGTCAGCGCGTCGTCGGGCGCGAGCCCGCCCCCGCCCACGACGACGGCCGTGGCGCCCGACGACGCGGCGAGCGTCGTCGTCTCCACGTCCGGGACGGGGTCGGCGGGCCAGGCGAGGTCCGTGCGCCACTCCGGTGGCGTGCCCTGCGCGTCCGACGCCGCTGGCTCGGGGTCCGAGCCGGGCAGGGGCGTCCCGCGGGGAAGGTCTGCACCGGCGCGCGCGTACGCCGCCAGGTCCGGGTCGTACGCCTCGAGGGCGAACGTCGTGCGGTCGGCGGTCGCCGCGTCCAGGGACGCGGCCCAGTCCTCGACCGCAGGGTCGGCCGACGCTGCGGCGGCGGCGACCAGGGCAGGATCGACGGCCCAGCCCACCTGCGTCGTCGTCCCGGTCGCGGCGAGGAGCCTCCCGAGGCGGCCGGACTCCGCGGTCGCCGCGGCCAACGCGTCGTCGTACGTCTGGGCGTCCGGGTCCACGGCCGGGCCGGTGACGGCCGCCAGGACGCTCAGCCGCAGCGGCTCGACGTCGCCCGGCGGGGCACCGACCACGAACGTCCTGGTCGCGGCGACGCGGGACCCGGCGTCGGTCACGACGACGACGATCCCGCGCGGGCCCCAGTCGCTGCCCGCGACGATCCCCAGCCGGTCCGCGGGGACGGAGAGGGGGACGTCGACCGAGTCGCCCGGGGCGATCGGGTCGAGGGACTCGTCCGCGACCCGGTACCCGGTCCGGCCGACGACGCCGGCCTCCACCCAGCCGTCGAGAGACGAGCGTGTGTCGAGCGAGCGGCGGTCGACGCCGAGGAACGCCGCGGGCGCCGCGACGGCCGCGGTCCCCGCGTTGGTCACGCGCACCGTCAGGTCGAGCGTGTCGTCGGGCGTGAGCACGCCGGGGCTCAGGGTGAGGAGCTGCACGGTGACGCCCGGCTCGTCCGTGGCGCTGCCCAGCGCGCCCGACGCCGCGGGGTCGGCCAGCGCGGGCCCGCCCGTGGGGAGCAGGGCGAGACCACCGAGGAGGACCGCGGTCAGGAACCGGAGCACCACGGGCCACGCGGACGTGGCGGAGCGGACCGGCGTCGACGCGCGGGTGGCGCGCACGCCGCGCGAGGCGGTGGACGTCATGAGGGGTCGGGGAAGCTCCGTGGGCCGGGCAGGCGGACGATCGTCCGGGTCACCCTACTCTCGACCGTGGTGCGCAACCTGGTCGGACGACCCGCGAGGACGTTCTGCGCGACGAGCGCGATGCGGCGCTCGTTCGGGTACGCGAGACGGGCCGCGAGGTCGTCCACGGCGATCCAGGCGACGTCCTCGGCCTCGCCGTCGGGGTCGCCCTCGACGGTCAGGTACCCGCCGGTCGCGCGGAGCAGGAAGTGGTGGACCACCTTGTGCACGCGACGGTCGGACCCGGTGAACCAGTAGTCGATGACGCCGAGCGGGACCTGGACCGCGCCGTCGATCCCCGTCTCCTCCGCGATCTCGCGCACGGCGGCCTGCGCCGGGGTCTCCGTCCCCTCGAGATGGCCCTTCGGCAGGCACCACTCGAGGCGTCCACCGCGGTTGCGCCGCGCGATGACGGCGGCGTGGGGCCGTCCGTCGTCCACCTCGATCACCAGACCGCCGGCGGACTCCTCCTCCACGACGGGCAGCGGAGCGGGCGTCGGGGCCTGGCGGGCGTCGGGGTCGATGCGCAGCGGGTGGCCCCCGGGGGGCGAGGGAACGGGGAAGGAGCGGGCCCGACCGTCAGCGCGCGAGCTCCCCGGTTCCCTCCGGGGCTCGTCGGCGTGCGCTGGGGTGGACATGCAGCAACTTTACCGAGTGCGACGCGTCGCGTCGGGACGCGGCCCCGCGCCCGGCGTCCGACCGGGCCGCCACGCGGCCGTCGGCGCACCGCGGACCGCGGGGATCTGGCAGGCTTGGACGTCGTGCCCATACCTTCCGAACTCCCGTCTCCCGGCGCTGCGCTCGAGCTCCAGCGTCGCGCCCTCGGCGTGCTCACCGAGATGGCACCCGCAGCGGTCGAGCTCGGAGAGGTCTTCCGCGCGGCCGGCCACGAGCTCGCGCTCGTCGGCGGCCCCGTGCGGGACGCGTTCCTCGGGCGCGCGAGCAACGACCTGGACTTCGCGACGTCCGCGTCTCCCGACGAGACCCAGACCCTGCTCGCGCGGTGGGGCGACGCGCACTGGGACATCGGCAAGGAGTTCGGCACGATCGGTGCGAAGAGGTTCTCGCCCGAGATCGTCGTCGAGGTGACGACGTACCGCACGGACGAGTACGACCCGACGTCGCGCAAGCCGGTGGTCGCGTTCGGCGACACGCTCGACGGGGACCTGTCGCGCCGCGACTTCACGGTCAACGCGATGGCGGTCCGCGTACCGGACATGACGTTCGTGGACCCGTTCGACGGACTGACGGACCTGGCCCGGCGCGTGCTGCGCACGCCGATCGCGCCGGAGCGGTCGTTCGACGACGACCCGCTGCGCATGATGCGCGCCGCACGGTTCGCGGCCCAGCTCGGCTTCTCGGTCGAACCGGGGACGCTCGCAGCGGTGGTCGCGATGTCCTCGCGCATCGAGATCGTGTCCGCCGAGCGGGTGCAGGTCGAGCTGACCAAGCTGGTGTGCGGGGACGAGCCGCGGCGCGGGCTCGAGGTGCTCGTGGACACGGGCCTCGCCGACCACGTGCTGCCCGAGCTGCCGGCCCTGCAGCTCGAGATCGACGAGCACCACCGGCACAAGGACGTCTACCAGCACTCGCTGACGGTGCTGGACCAGGCGATCGCGCAGGAGACCGGCCCGGACGGGGCGGTGCCGGCACCGGACCTCGTGCTGCGGCTCGCGTCGTTGCTGCACGACGTCGGCAAGCCGGCCACGCGTCGGTTCGAGGACGGCGGGGGCGTGAGCTTCCACCACCACGAGGTGGTCGGCGCGAAGCTGGTGGCGAAGCGGCTCAAGGCCCTGCGGTACGAGAAGCAGGTGGTCAAGGACGTCGCGCGCCTGGTGGAGCTGCACCTGCGGTTCCACGGGTACGGCGACGGCGCGTGGTCCGACTCGGCCGTGCGGCGCTACGTGACCGACGCGGGCCCGCTGCTCGAGCGGCTGCACCGGCTGACGCGGGCCGACAGCACGACGCGCAACCGGCGCAAGGCACAGCGGCTGCGCGAGTCCTACGACGACCTCGAGCGTCGCATCGCGGAGCTCCGCGCGAAGGAGGAGCTCGACGCGGTGCGCCCGGACCTCGACGGCGAGCAGATCATGCAGGCGCTCGGCATCGCTCCCGGCCCGGTCGTGGGCCGTGCGTACCGGTACCTGCTCGAGCGGCGCCTGGACCGCGGCCCGGTCGCGGCGGACGTCGCCCGCGAGGACCTCCTGGCCTGGTGGGCCACCCAGCCGGAGTCGTCGTCGTCATGACTCCTGGCGCCTCGGCCTGCCGCTGACCAGGCGGTCGCGGCTCGTCCTCGGAGCGGGACGTGCCACGACCGCCTGGTCGACCACGGGTCTCAGCGGGAGACCGGGGCGTCCTGCACCGGGGCCGACGGGAGCGGGGCCGGGTCGGCCCGCAGCGGCTCGTCCGTGACGTCGACGGGATCGACGGTCGATCCGCCGTGCGGGTGCGGGGCGCCGTCCTGCTCGACCGGCTTGGACAGCGTGGTCGCGACGACCGCGGCCACGAGCGCGACGACCGCACCGACCATGAAGGCCGTGTCGATCCCGCCGGCGAGGGCGGAGGTCTCGGACTCGCCGCCGGCCTCGAGGCCGCGGGCCGCCGTGGACATGATCGCGACGAAGATCGCGGTCCCGGCCGCACCCGCGAGCTGCTGCAGCGTGGCGAGCGTCGCCGAGCCGTGCGCGTACATGTCCGGGCGCACCGACGACAGCGCCGTGGTGAACAACGGAGTGAACACGAACGCCAGGCCGAGGCTGAGCACGACGTGCGCGACGAGCACGTTCCACGCCGGGGAACCCTCGTGGACGCGCGTGAGCAGGAACATCGCGGTCGCGACGGCGAGCAGCCCCGGGACGGCGAGCGGGCGCGGACCGAACCGGTCGTAGAGGCGGCCGACGCCGGGCGACAGGACGCCCATGAGGATGCCTCCGGGAAGCATCGTGAGGCCGGTCTGGAGCGTCGTGAGTCCCAGGACGTCCTGCAGGAGCATCGGCAGGAGGATGATGACGCCGAACATCGCCACCATGCCGGTGGCGAGGATGCCGAGGCCGGTGGAGAACCCGCGCGAGCGGAACACCCGCAGGTCGAGCAGCGCGTCGTCGTGCTTCTGCAGCGAGAGCTGGCGCAGCCCGAACAGGACGAGGAGCACGGCACCGGCCGCGAGCGGGGCCCACAGGGGAACACCGGGGAGACCGGCTCCGCCCTGCGCGCTCTCGCCGAACGCCGACATGCCGTACACGAGCCCGCCGAACGCGCCGACGGCGAGCAGCACGGACAGCAGGTCGAGGTGCGCTTGTGTACGTTCCGCCGTGTTGCGGACGTACCGGGTACCGATCGCGAACGCGATCAGGGCGATGGGGAGCACGACGCCGAACGTCCAGCGCCAGCTCGCGATCTCGATCACGGCGCCGGACATGGTCGGGCCGAGCGCGGGAGCGACGGAGATGACGAGCGACACGTTCCCCATGACCTGGCCGCGGCGCGCTGCGGGAACGAGCGTCATGACCGTGGTCATGAGCAGCGGGAACAGCACCGCCGTCCCCGAGGCCTGCAGCACGCGGGCTCCGAGCAGGACGCCGAACGTCGGCGCGAGCGCAGCGAGCAGCGTGCCGACGCTGAAGATCGACATCGCGGTGAGGTAGGCGACCCGGGTCCCGACGCGCCCGATGAACCAGCCCGTCGTCGGGATCACGACCGCCATCGTGAGCAGGAACGCCGTCATGAGCCACTGGCCCGACGCGGCGGTGACGCCGAACTCGTCCATGATCACCGGGACGGCGACGCTCATCGTGGTCTCGTTGAGGATCGCGACGAACGTGGAGACCAGCAGCAGCGCGATCACGAGGAAGTTCTGGCGGGAGAGCGTGCCGGGAGGTGCGTGCGTGGTGGTCGGAGATGCTGTCACGGGTGGGCTCCGCTCGCGTGGGTGGGCGCGCCGGTCGCGTTCCGGGCCGGCGGTGGGCAGGTCGGACGGTGTGCGCGCGGTGGCGCGGCCGTCGTCGGGTCGGTCGTGGGGAGGTCCGCGTGACGTGCGGCAGTCCGGACGGACACCGCGCTCGGCGCGCTGTCCGTACCCTGTACGACCACGAACGATCCTGCGTTATTCCCTCCTGACCTGACGACTTCTTTTCGGTACCGAAGTCATCGGCCGTCGCGGCACCGGCCTCGGCACGGTGGTGGGTGCAGGTCGCGGGTCGGGACCGGTCGGGACCGGCACGGGCTCAGTCGAAGTAGCGCGGCACGTCGACGGGTCCGCCCTGCGCGGTGAACTCCCGGGCGACCGCGTCCTGCAGCTCCGGGTCGCACAGGTAGTCCAGCGCGGTCTGCGCGAGACCGGCGGCCCCGTCGAGGGCCGCGACCTCGGCCGCCCGCCCGCCCGCCGCCCGGGCGAACTCCACGGTGTGCAGGGCGACGTCCGGTGCGGAGACCTGGATGAGCGGGTGGATCCCGGGAACGCGGAAGCTGACGTTGCCGAAGTCCGTCGACGCCGCGAGCGTCTCCGAGACGACCCCGCCCGGGAGCACGTCCCGGCCGCGCCGCCGCTGCGCGGCGACCCACCGCCGGGTCAGGGCCTGGTTGGTGCGCACCGGCAGGGACGGGTGCGCGCCGTCGTCCCAGTCGATGCGGACCTCGGTACCCGTCATGAGAGCGGCCCCGCGTGCGACGTCGTCGAGACGCGACGACAGGTCACGCAGCGTGTCGGCGTACTTGGAGCGCGCGTACAGGTGCATGACGGCCCGCTCGGTGATGATGCTGGGCCGGGTCCCGCCCTCGGCGATCGTGGCGTGCACCCGGTCGGACGGCGGCATCTGCTGCCGCAGGAGGCCGATCCCCTGGTAGGCCAGGTGCGCGGCGTCGAGCGCGTTGCGACCCATGAACGGCTGCGCCGACGCGTGCGCCGCGCGCCCGGTGAACGTCCACGTCAGCAGGCGCCGGCCGAGCCACACCTGGTCGGCGACGTCGACCCCGTACGGGTGCACCATGATCGCCGCGTCGACGTCGTCGAACGCGCCCGCCCGGGCCAGGACCTCCTTGCCGCTGTGCCCCTCCTCGGCGGGCGTGCCGAGCAGCACGACCCGGCCCGGCACCGGCCCGTCGCTCCCCGGCCGGCCCGCACCACGCAGCCCGCCACCCAGAACGTCGCGCAACGCGAGGAACGCGCCGACCCCCGCGGCGGCGATGACGTTGTGCCCGCAGGCGTGCCCGATCCCGGGCAGCGCGTCGTACTCCGCACAGATCGCGATGGTGGGACCGTCCCCGGTCCCGAGCTCGGCGCGGAACGCGGTGGGCACGCCGTGTGCGCCCGCCTCGACGGCGATCCCGTGGGACGCGACCAGGTCGACCAGCAGGCGCGCGCTGTCGTGCTCGGCGAACGCGGTCTCGGGATGCTCGTGCAGGGTGTGGACGACCCGGACGAGGTCCGGCCCCAGGCCCGCGACCGCCGTCTCGACGGCATCGCGCAGGGGCTCGGGCGTCGCGACGGCGGGCCCGGGGTCGACGGCGGCCCCTCCCGGTCCGACCGCCGCCCGACGGCGTTCCTCGGTCTCGGCGGCGACGTGATCGAGGTACGCGGTGCTGGGCGGGGGCAGGTCTGTCACCCGGCCATCGTACGAACGCCGGCTCGCACGCGGCCGGTCGAGCCCGTCGAGGTCGGGCCGGGCGTGCCGTGCGGTCAGGCCCGGCCGTCCTGGGGCAGCGGCCGCCCGGGGGGTGCGGGGACGTCGTCGGGCATGCCTGCGGGTGCGGCGGTCCGTGCGCCGCGCAGCCACATCAGGAGCGCGGCGAGGACGTAGGCGACGGCGAGCGCGACGAACACCCCGCGCGACCACCCCTCGTCCGGGAGCGTGAACGCCGCGAGCGCGGCGGCGCCGACGAACGCCGCGTTGTAGAGCACGTCGTAGAACGCGAACGCGCGCCCGCGGTAGCCGTCCTCGGTGTCGCGCTGGACGATCGTGTCGACGGCGATCTTGGTCCCCTGGGCCGCGAGCCCCAGGAGCGCCGCCCCGACGTACACGACGGTTCGCGTCGGCTCGGTGAGGAACAGCAGCTGGCTCGCGGCGGCGAGGAGCAGCATGAGCGCGATCCACACCTGCGGTCCGGTGTAGCGGGACAGGGTCGGGGTCAGGACGACGGCGCCCGCCCCGCCGACCCCCGTGAGCCCGATGATCACGGCGAACGTCGCGAGACCGGCGTCCTGGGACTCGGGCGAGAGCAGGTTGCGCGCCATGAGGATCGACGCGATGAACACGACGCCGTACAGGAACCGGTGGGTCGCCATCGCCAGCAGCGCCTGCCCGGGGGTGCGCCGGCGCACGAGGTAGTGCGCGCCGTCGGCCAGCCCGGCCAGGACCTTGGCGATCTCGCTCGTCAACGCCGCCTCGGCAGGACGATCCGGTCCCAGCCGGGTGCGGCTCATCCGCAGCGCGAGCAGCGACGCCGCCCCGAACACGACCCCCGCGCACACGAGCGCGACCGAGTCCTTGACCCGTCCGGGCGGGAACGTGAGCCCGAGGACGAACCCGACGCCGCCCCCCAGGAACGCGGCGCCCGCACCCAGCGTGGGGGCGAGGGAGTTGGCGGTGAGCAGCAGGGGGCCGTCGACGACCCGCGGCATCCCTGCGGACAGCCCTGCCAGCAGGAACCGGTTGACGGACAGTGCTGCGAGGCCGACCGCGTAGATCCAGCCGCTCACCCCGCCGGTCAGCATCATCGCGGCCATGCCCAGGGCGAGGACCACGCGCACCGCGTTGCCCCACACGAGCACCTGGCGGCGCTGCCACCGGTCGAGGAACACGCCGGCGAACGGGCCGACGATCGTGAAGGGCGCGAGCATGACGGCGAAGGCCCCGGCGATCGCCGTCGCCGTCCCCTGCGACTCGGGGGAGAAGAACAGCAGGGACGCGAGGCCCACCTGGAACATGCCGTCGCCCGCCTGCGACACGAGCCGGACGGCGAACAGCTTGCGGAAGCCCTCCAGGCGCAGCAGCGCCCGCAGCTCCGAGATCACACCCACGGCGTCAAGGTTACGGTTCGACGAGAGCGTCGATGACCGGGACCTCGGTGGCCTGCGACGGCGTCAGGTCCACGACGAGCGGCACGTCGCGTCCGACGTCGGCCTCCACGCGGTGCAGCACGCCCTGGTCGTCGACGAACCAGCGCACCCGGTCGTCGCTGCCGCCCGTCGCGGCGGGTGCGGTGAACACGTCCACCGCGGTCCCGTCGATCTCCTGCGTCCCCACCCGCTGCGCGCCGTTCTGCCGCAGCAGCTGCGCGTTCTCCGGCCGGTCGGACGCCAGGTTGAGGATCACGACGAGGGCCGCGTCCAGCGGGTCGTCCGGGCCCAGGCCCGCGACGGTCCAGCCGTCGGCGGGCAGGGCCGTCGGGTCCGGGAGGTCGGCCGGGTCCAGCCCCGGGTCGTCGGCCGCCCCGACCGGGTAGAGCGCCTTCGCGGCGAGCGTCCACTGCAGCAGCGCGTGCTGCCCGTCGCTGGACTCGACGCGCGCGGAGGCGGCGTGGGCCTGCGTGTCCGCCGTCCCGTCGAGCCGCAGCGTCTGCCCCTCCACCGGGACGGTCGCGACCAGGTCGACGTAGTGCTGGTCGTAGACGTTGAACCGCGCCACGGCGAGCCGGTCCGCCTCGTCCTGGGTGACCGCCCGCGGTGCGTCGTCCCGGCTGCCCGACGGCGCGTCGTCGGGCCCCGAGGTGCAGGCCCCCAGGGCGGTGGCCGCCGCGACCACGAGCCCGACGCCGGTCGCGCGCCGCCGCGTGCGGCCGCGTCGCACGACGGGGTCCGGCCTCACGAGCGGGCCCGGTCGGCGAGGAGGTCTGCGGCGGGGACGCCGGTCGCGGCGATGGCGTCGGCGTCGACCGCGGGGGCGCGGGCCCCCGGCGCCGCGTCGAGGTCGGCCGCGGTCATCGAGGGCTGCTCCGGTGGCGCGGGCACGTCGCGGAACGAGATGCCGGGTGGCGCCTCGGGCAGGTCGAGCGCCCCGCCGGGAGCGCGCGTCCCGCCGTCGGGGCAGGGCCAGAGGTCGAGCAGGTCCGCGGGGAGCGTGGTGTCGAGCGTGTTGTCCGCCGCGCAGCTCCCCGCGCCGGGCGCGCGCTCGCTGCCCGTGTAGGCGAGATCCACGCCGTTGCCGCGGGCGACGTTGCCCTCGATGCGGTTGCCGTCCGGCGCGAGGTCCTCGGTCGAGGCGATCCAGATGCCTGCGGCGGGGTTGTCCTCGACGCGGTTGCGCGCGACGACGTCGTCCTGCCCGCCCGTGACCGCGACGCCCACCCCGAACACGCCGTTCGCCTCCGCGGGCGTCTGTGCCTGCGCGTTGTCGCTGACGACGTTCCCCGCGAAGGTCGTGCCGTGCTGCGGCACGAACGCCTCCTGGTAGTCCGACAGCAGCGACGCCCCCACCCGGTTGTCCGTGAACCTGTTGCCCACGACCGTCACGGAGTCGCTCGCGTTCGTCTGCTCGTAGCCCACCGCGTTGTGCTCCGCCACGTTGCCGCGCACGACGATCCGGCAGTCCCGGCACTGGCCCACGTAGAACCCGGAGTCCGCGTGCCCCGACGCATAGCTGTCCTCGATCACGCCGTCGTTCGCGTCGAACGCGTACACGCCGTAGAGCCCGTTGTTGTACGTCGTCACGGACCGCACCGCGAAACCCTGCAGCGGCGGGAACTCCTCGGGGTCGAGCCGCGTGTACCCGTCGCTGCCCGCCGCGAGGCCGCCGTCCGCCGTCAGGCCCGTGACGAGGATCCCGTTGAGGTTGTGGCCCCGCACCGTGAGGTTCTCCACCGTCACGCCCGGGGCCGTCACGACGATCCCGTTGCCCCGGACCTGGCCGCCGTCGATCACCACGCCGTTGCGGTCCGTCCCGCGCAGCGTGAGGTTCGGCGTACGAATCTGCACGCTCTCGGTGTACGTTCCCGGTCCCACGACGACGACATCGCCGTCGGCCGCCTGGTCCACCGCTTCCTGGATGGTGGGCACGTCCGCGGGCACCCTGACGTCCCCGCTCCCCGCGTCGGCGTCGGGCAGCTCCTCACCGCCGTCCGGGGAGCAGGCCCCGAGCAGCAGCACCGCGGCGAGCACGGCCGCGGGCACGAGTCGGGAACGACGCATGGCCCGACCCTACCGACGCCTACCCTCGTCCCATGACCTCAGCGGGCCAGGGCACCGAGGACGAGGACACCGGGGACGCGCCGGGTGCCAGCCGGCGCCAGTTCCTCGCGCGGTCCTTCGTCGTCGGCGGCGTCGGACTGGCCGGCGCAGCCGTCGGCACGGTCGCGGGCCGCGAGACGGCCCCCGCCACCGGACCTGGCCAGGCCCGTCCCGACGGCGGCGGCCCCGACGAGGGGACCGCGACGGCTCGCGTCGCGGCCCAGGGGACGCACCAGGGCGGCGTCGTGCGTCCGCACGCGATCCAGCGGCACGCGGAGGTCGTCACCCTCGACGTGACCGACCCGACCGCTCTCGCGGACCGGCTCGACGTCGTCGGGCAGACGATCGCCGACCTCGCCGACGGGACCTCCCGGGCGCTCGCGGGACTCGGGCCGGCGCGGCTGACCGTCACGGTCGGGGTCGGTCCGCGCGTGGTCGCCGCCCTGCTCGGTGCCGACACCCCGGCCGCGACCGAGCTGCCCGCCTTCGGGCGGGACGACCTCACCGACGCGACGACCGGAGGTGACGTGGTCGTCCTGGTCCGCGCCGACGACGGCGTGGTCGTCGCGCTGGCGCGCGACGCCGTCGTGCGGGCCCTGACGGCCGGGGGCGGTGTCTCCGAGCGCTGGAGCGTCCACGGGTTCGTCGTGCCGCGCGACGAGTCGGGGGACGCGCCGGCGCCGCGCAACGTCGTCGGCTTCCACGACGGGCTCAGCATCCCGCGCACCGCCGCGGACGTCGATGCCGCCGTCTGGCTGGACGGGGCGCTCGCGGGCGCGACGACGTTCGTCGTGCGGAAGATGCCCCTGGACACCGCCGCGTTCACGGCGCTGCCGGTGGCCGACCAGGAGGCCGCCGTCGGGCGCGTGCGCGCCACGGGCGCGCCCCTGTCGGGTGGTGACGCGACGACGGAGCCCAACATCCATGCCAAGGACGACGCCGGGAACCTCCTCATCCCGCGCGACGCGCACGTCTCGCGCGCGCACCCGCTGCCCGCGGGCCTGGACACGCTCATGCTGCGGCGCAGCTACTCGTTCTCCGACGGCGGCGAGCAGGGCGCGCTGTTCATGTCCTTCCAGCGGGACCTGGACACGTTCGTCCGCACCCAGCTCCGGCTCGACGAGGCCGACGCCCTGACGTCCCTGGCGCGCACGACGGCGTCCGGCGCGTTCCTCGTCCTCCCCGGGTTCACCCCGGACCGGCCGCTCGGGACGGTTCTGCGCCCCTCCTGACGTATGTCGGATCGTTACCCCATCTCGCCCGTGCCTCGGTGGCCGGAAGGGGCGTCATGGCGCATGGTAGGTCTCGAACCATCGGTGGGCGCGATCACATGGGGGTGTGACGGGCAGCGAGGCACGAGGAGAAGCACCGGATGACGAGTGCACCGGACCGACCGCGGCACGCACGCGCCGTCGCGCGCAGCGCGGTCCACCGGGCCCGGCCCCGCGTCGCCGCGCTGGTGGCCCTGAGCCTCGCGGCGGTCGGCATCGCGGGCGGGCTGCCCGGCACGGTCGCCCCGGCGGTCGCCGCCGACGGGTCCGTCTCCGGCACGGTGTTCCACGACTTCGACTCCGACGGGCTCCTGGACACGACGGTCGCGCCGGGCGTCCCGGTCGATCGCGGCATCGGTGGGGTGCTCGTCACGGCGGTGGACCGGGACGAGACCGTGGTCGGGACGGCGACGTCGGGCGCGGACGGCACGTACGACGTGACGGTGACGGGCGCGGACACCGACGAGATCCGCCTCACGTTCTCCGACCTGCCCGCGGGGTACCACCCGTCGTACTCCCTGCTCGCGGCGGACGGGTCGGGCACCTACAGCCGCAGCGACGTGCAGCTCGTCACGATCGGCGACACGGACGCGGACTTCGGGATCAACGCGCCGGGAGACTTCTCGTCCGCGGGCACCGACACCCCCGTGGTGAGCGCGATCCACTACGCGGGCACGCGCGACAACCCGTACGCCGCGACCTGGCAGTCCCTCGTGGTCTACCCGTGGCAGGACCAGTACACCGACGTCTCGCAGGCCCCGGCGTTCAACCTCGAGCCCGACCCCGCGAGCCCGGACCGCGTCTCCAGCTATCTCCGCAACGGTGTCGTCCTCGCCCAGACCCAGGACACGGGCGCCCTGTGGGGGATGGCCACGCAGCGCAGCACCGGTGACGTGCTCGCGGCCGCGCTGCTCAAGCGCCACACGGACCTCGGGCCGCTCGGTATCGGGGGGATCTACCGCGTCCCCGACGTCATGGACCCGGGCACCGGGCTCGTCGGCACGCCCGGCGCGGTCGAGCAGTGGCTCGACGTGTCGACCCTGACCGACGTCGCGCCCCCCGGGCTCGACCTCTCGCCCGTGGGCCGGCCGATCACGGACGACCCGAACAACCCCGGCCTCGACCCGACCGGGTACGAGTGGGCGGGCAAGGTCGGCATCGGCGGCATGGCGGTGAGCACCGACCAGACCCTGCTGTACGCGATGAACCTGTACAGCAAGCAGCTGCTCGTCATCGACATCGCGAGCGCGTCGCTCGTCGACGAGATCGACCTGGGCCTGGGTGACGACGACCGCCCCTGGGCCGTCGAGGTCCACGACGGACAGGTGCTCGTCGGCCACGTCAGCGGCACGACCGCACCGACGAGCGCGATGACGAGCGTCGTGCGCAGCGCACCGGAGACCGACCTGGCTTCGCTGGCCACGGCCCCGGCCGCCCTCACGATCGGCATGGACTACCTGAACGGGCTGCCCTGGGAGCGCCCGGGCCGG
Source organism: Cellulosimicrobium arenosum (assembly GCF_014837295.1). Lineage (GTDB taxonomy): Bacteria > Actinomycetota > Actinomycetes > Actinomycetales > Cellulomonadaceae > Cellulosimicrobium > Cellulosimicrobium arenosum. The sequence continues at coordinate 12,803 of NZ_JACYHB010000011.1, read as the reverse complement.
TCGTGCACGGACACGTCACCGCCGTCGGCTCCGCCGGACCCGGTCGAGGTCTGCCTCTGGCACCCGTGGACGGACACGTTCGACGCGACCGGCTGGGGGATCGAGAACGAGGGCGCCGAGGGCGTCGCGCACGCGCAGCCGATCCTCAGCTCGATCGACTTCACCGCGGACGGCGAGCTCGTCGTCGGTCTCCAGGACCGCTTCTCCCTGCAGATGGGTGCGGACTACTACGGGCCTGGCGGCGAGACGAACGGCACGGGCGGCGGCTTCACCGCCTACAGCAACGGTGACACGCTGATCGCCGCGCCCGACGGCGCGGGCGGGTTCACGCTCGAGAGCGCGGGATCGATCCCCGGGAAGTCGACCGCTCCGGGAGGTCGTGCGGAGGGCCCGGGTGGCGGCGAGTTCTTCGAGGACACGAACGTCTACTCGGCCCAGTGGCAGGACCCGGACTACGTCAGCATCCCGCCGGTCCACCACGAGACGACGACGGGAGCGCTGGCGACGATCCCCGGCGTCGACCAGATCCTCTCGACGGCCTACGACCCGGGCGGCGAGTACCGGACCAACGGGTTCTCCTGGTTCAGCACGGACGACGGCTCGCGCGCGGACGCCCGCATCATCTCCGGTCCGGAGACCGGTGCCTCCGTGAAGAAGGCCGGTGGGCTCGGCGACGTCGCCACCCTGCTCCCGCTCGCGCCGCTGCAGATCGGGAACGTGGTGTGGTTCGACGCCGACCAGGACGGTCGTCAGGACGCCGACGAGCCGCCCCTGCCCGGGGTCACCGTCAACCTCCTCGACCCCCAGGGGGCGACGATCGCCACCTCGACGACGGACGCGAACGGGCAGTACTACTTCGCGACCGACGACCCCGCCATCGAGGGCTTCGACCCCGACGGCGGGGACTACACCGTCGAGTTCGTCGCACCGACCACCGGCGACGTGTTCGCCGCGAACGACCCGTCGTTCGCGACGTTCGGGGCGGTCCCGTGGACGGAGGCCGCGCTCACGGTCCAGGGACCGACCGACGACCGAGGTCCCGAGGACCAGGTGGACTCCGACGCGGACCAGGCGACCGGGCAGGTCGTCTACACCGCCGGCTCGCCGGGCCACAACGACCCGACCATCGACGCCGGCTACGTCGCCGACGTGTCCACGAGCGTCGAGAAGGTCGTGGAGAACCCGGACGACCTGTACGTCGACCCGGACCAGGAGTTCACGATCGAGGTGCAGGCGCGGGACTTCCGCGGCGACCCGCTCGGGTCCGACCCGTTCCAGACCGTGACCCTCGCCGACGGCGAGAGCGCGGACGTCCCCGAGTCGCCGAGCACGCTGCCGGCGGGTGCGCAGATCCTGGTCACCGAGCCGGACGTGGACCCGAGCTACGAGGTCACGATCGAGCCGGACGACTGGTTCCTCGTCGACGGGAGCTCGACCGACACGACGGTGACGGTGACGAACACGCGCGTGCCGTCGTCGGGCTTCGACATCACCAAGGAGCTGACGGACACCGGCGGCCTGGTACCCCCGGACACCGAGTTCACCGGGACCTGGGTCTGCACGTACCCGGACGCGGGCACCGAGGTCGGCAGCGGGACGTGGTCCGTGACGGCCGGGGAGACGGCGACGGTCGCGACGGACATGCCCGTCGGTGCGACGTGCACGGTGACGGAGGACCCGCCGACGGACGTGGACGACGGCGAGTGGGTGGACCCGGTGGTCTCGGACCCGATCGTGATCGGAGCGGGTGACGCCGACCCGATCCCGCTGGTGACGGTCGACAACGAGCTGGACGCGGACGCGACGGGCTTCGCGATCACCAAGAACCTGACCGACGACGGGAGCCTGGTCCCGGACGGGACCCAGTTCACGGGGGAGTGGGTGTGCACCTACCCCGACGCGGACACCGAGGTCGGGTCGGGCGACTGGACGCTGATCGCGGGGGAGACGGTCACGGTGGCGACGGACCTGCCGGTGGGCTCGGTCTGCACGGTCACGGAGGACCCGCCCGCGGACCAGGCCGGTGGCGACTGGGTGGACCCGGTCGTCAGCGCCGAGGTGACGCTGGGCGTCGCGGCGAACGACCCGGTCCCGGTGGTCACGGTGGACAACGAGTTCACGCCGGCCGCCGCGGGCTTCCGGATCGCCAAGTCCCTGACCGACGACGGCGACGTGGTCCCGGCGGACACCGTGTACTCCGGGACGTGGCAGTGCACAGATCCCGAAGGTGTCGTGACGGACGGCACGTGGTCGCTCGAGGCGGGCGAGAGCACCGAGACGTTGGCTGCGGACCTGCCGGTCGGCACCGAGTGCACGGTCTTCGAGGACCCGGCTCCCGACGTCGACGGGGGTACCTGGGAGGACCCCGTGATCAGCGGCACGATCACGCTCAGCGGAGCGGGCGACGCCGACGGGATCGTGCAGGTGGCCGGTGTGGCGAACGAGTTCACCCCGAAGCACCCGCCGACGCCCACCCCGACCCCGACGCCCACCCCGGGTCCGGGGCCGCTGCCCGCGACGGGAGCGGACGTGATCGCCGTGGCGGGCGCGGCACTGCTCCTGGTCCTGCTCGGCGCGGGCGGGGTCCTGCTCGCCCGCCGCAGGCACTCGTAGTCCCGCCGCACCAGCGCCGCCCGCGACGCGAGCGGCCAGGTTCAGCCCTCGACCCCTGCTGCACTCGGGATCAGCGCCTGATCCTCATGGTCGCGCTGATCCTGCGCTGCGCGACGGCCGAGGGCCCGGCGAAAAGCATGCCGGGCCGACGGCCGAGGGCCCGGCGAAAAGCATGCCGGGTCCTCAGCCTCTGCTGCACTCGGGATCAGCGCCTGATCCTCATGGTCGCGCTGATCCTGCGCTGCGCGACGGCCGAGGGCCCGGCGAAAAGCATGCCGGGCCCTCAACCTCTGCTGCGCTCCGGATCAGCGCTCCACGTCCCCGGCGATGAAGGACTCCAGCTGCGCCCGGCCCTTCGTGTCCTCCATCTGGACCGGCGGGGACTTCATGAAGTACGTCGAGGCCGAGAGGATCGGGCCGCCGACGCCGCGGTCCTTGGCGATCTTCGCCGCGCGGACCGCGTCGATGATGATGCCGGCGGAGTTGGGGGAGTCCCAGACCTCGAGCTTGTACTCAAGGTTCAGCGGGACCTCGCCGAACGCGCGGCCCTCGAGGCGGACGTACGCCCACTTGCGGTCGTCGAGCCACGCGACGTAGTCCGACGGGCCGATGTGGACGTTGCGGTCCTCCTTCTTGCCGGCGAGAGCGCCGGTGAGGTTGGAGGTCACGGCCTGCGTCTTCGAGACCTTCTTCGACTCCAGGCGCTCGCGCTCGAGCATGTTCTTGAAGTCCATGTTGCCGCCGACGTTGAGCTGGTACGTGCGGTCCAGCACGACGCCGCGGTCCTCGAACAGCTTCGCGAGCACGCGGTGCGTGATCGTGGCGCCGACCTGCGACTTGATGTCGTCGCCGACGATCGGCACGCCGGCCTCCTCGAACTTCGCGGCCCACTCCGGGTCGGACGCGATGAACACGGGGAGCGCGTTGACGAACGCGACGCCCGCGTCGATCGCGCACTGCGCGTAGAACTTCGCCGCGGCCTCGGACCCGACCGGCAGGTAGCAGACCAGCACGTCGGCGCGGGACTCGCGCAGCGTGGCGACGACGTCGACCGCCTCGGCCGTCGACTCCTCGATCGTCTCGGCGTAGTACTTGCCGATGCCGTCGAGCGTCGGGCCCCGCTGGACCGTCACGCCGAGCGGCGGGACGTCAGCGATCTTGATGGTGTTGTTCTCGGAGGCGTTGATCGCCTCGGAGAGGTCGAACCCGACCTTCTTCGCGTCGACGTCGAACGCCGCCACGAAATCCAGGCTCGACACGTGGTAGTCGCCGAACTGGACGTGCATGAGGCCCGGCACGGTGCTGCCCGGGTCGGCGTCACGGTAGAAGTGGACGCCCTGCACGAGGGACGATGCGCAGTTGCCTACGCCGACGATGGCGACGCGGATGGAGGTCATCCTCGCTCCTTGGTTCTCGAAGTTCCAGGGTCCTCGGGACGCCGTGCGCCGTCGGGCTCCTGTTCTGGTGTGTCCGCGGGGTGCGGGGTGCTGCTGGTTCGTGCGCGGCCGCTCGTACGGGTCTGCCCGTAGGAGCGGTCGCGCTCGGTGGTGATGAGACCGTCGAGCCAGCGCACCTCGCGCTCGACCTGATCGAGTCCGTGGCGCTGCAGCTCGAGGGTGTACTCGTCGAGCCGCTCGCGGGTGCGAGCCGCGGACTCCCTGACCGCCTCCAACCTCTCCGTGAGCCGGATGCGCCGGCCCTCGAGGATGCGGATGCGGGTCTCGGCGTCGGTCTGCGCGAAGAACGCGAACCGGACGTCGAAGCTCTCGTCCTCCCATGCGGCCGGCCCGGAGGAGGCCAGCACGCTCTGGAGCTGTTCCTTGCCGTCCGCCGTCAGCTCGTAGACGATCCGTGCGCGGCGTCCCGACAGGGGGCGCACGGGAGGCGTCGTCGAGGACGCGGGCTGCTCGTTGCCGCTGATCAGTCCACGGGCGACCAGCGACTTGAGCGCGGGGTACAGCGAGCCGTAGGACAGGGCGCGGAACGATCCGAGCATGAGGTTGAGCCGCTTGCGCAGCTCGTACCCGTGCAGCGGCGAGCCGTTGAGCAGGCCGAGGATCGCGGTCTCGAGCACCGGTGTCTTGCTGCGCACGATCCCACCCCCTGCCGTATCGAGGCCGTGTCGAGTCGGCGTCACGCCAGCTCGGTGCGACCCGATGTATCGAGTCGATACATCGGAACAGTAGATCGTCGCGATGCATCGCGCAAACGTCCCTGGTCCACGGCGGGTCCACGACAGGTCCACGGCGAGTCCGCCGCGAGTTGTGAAGGACCCGGGACGCGGCGGCGAATCAATCGGGGACGATCGCGGCGGGCGCGCTCTCGAGCCTTGTCACGGCGGGGTGACGCCCTATTGTTCAGGGTGGTCCGCCGTGTGCGCCCACGCTCGCGCGTGTCGCTGCGCCGCCCGGCGTCGGACCCCGAGCTTGCCCCCCAGAGGAAGGTAGACCGTGGCGCGATCCACGAGGACGAAGCAGGCGACGGCCCCGCGGGGCCGCCGGCGCTTCTTCGACTATCCGCGTTCGCGCGTCCGCGGCTTCCGCCGCTGGCTCCCCTCGTGGCGCGTCGTCGTCGGGGCGATGCTGACCGGCGTGGCGCTCGTCGCGGGCGTCGTCGTCGCCGCGTACTACACGACGGACGTCCCCACGGCCCTGCCGGACATCGACAACCAGACGACCACCGTCTACTGGGGCGACGGCTCCGAGATGGGCAAGTTCGCGGTCGAGGACCGCGAGATCGTCGAGTACGAGACGCTGCCGAAGTACGTGGGCGACGCCGTCGTCGCGTCGGAGGACCGCACGTTCTGGACGAACTCCGGGGTCGACCTCAAGGGCATCGGGCGCGCGTTCCTCAACAACATCCGCGGCGGCGACACGCAGGGGGCGTCGACCCTGACGCAGCAGTACGTCGAGCGGTACTACCTCGACACGACGACCAGCTACGCCGGCAAGTTCAAGGAAGCCGTCCTCGCGATCAAGATCGGTCAGCAGCAGGACAAGGAGGTCGTGCTCGGGAACTACCTGAACACGATCTACTTCGGCCGGGGCGCCTACGGCATCGAGGCCGCCGCCCAGGCCTACTACGGCGTCGACGCGGCCGACCTCACGGTGTCGCAGGCCGCGATGATCTCCGGGGTCATCCCCAACCCGACCAACTGGGACCCGGCGGTCTCGCCCGAGCAGGCCGAGCACCGCTGGGGGCGGTCCCTCGACAACATGCTCGCGGACGGCCACATCGACAAGGCCCAGTACGACGAGGCGAAGGCCGCCGGCTTCCCCGAGGCCAAGGAGTACAAGAAGTCCGACCGGTACGCCGGTCCGACGGGGTACCTGCTCGCGATGGTGCGGGACGAGCTCGTCGAGGAGGGCATCAGCGAGCAGGACCTGGACCAGAAGGGGTACAAGGTCACCACGACCGTCGACCCCAAGATGCAGAAGGCGGCCGTGAAGTCCGCCGAGTCCGTGCCGCGCACCGAGGAGGACGACCCGAACCCTGCGTCCGAGAACGCGCGCACGGCGCTCGTGTCGATCGACCCGGCCGACGGCTCGATCCGCGCGCTCTACGGCGGTGCGGACTACCTCGAGCAGTCGTACAACAACTCGACCATGGGCGCCGCCCAGGGTGGGTCGACGTTCAAGCCGTTCACGCTCGTCGCGGCGCTCGAGGCCGGGCACACGCTCGAGGAGCGGTACGACGGCAACTCGCCGCGGACGTTCCCCGAGGCGAACAACGGCGACGACTGGAGGGTGCAGAACTTCGGCGTCGGGAACGGCTACAGCTGGGGGACCATCGACCTCGCCACGGCGACCGCGAACTCCGTGAACACCGTCTACGCGCAGCTCAACGTCGAGGACGGCCCCGAGAAGACGGCCGAGGTCGCGCACCGGGCGGGCATCGCGGAGGACACGGAGATCCAGTCGAACGCTGCGAACGTGCTCGGGACGGCGACCGTCACCCCGCTCGAGCTCGCGAACGCGTACGCGACGTTCGCCGCGCAGGGCCTGCGGTCGGACCCGCACATCGTGGCCAAGGTCGAGAAGCTCGACGGCAGCCTCGTGCACGAGGGGCCGGGGTCGGACGACCGCGAGCGCGTGTTCGAGGCCGACGACATGGCCGCGGCGACGTACGCGATGACCCAGGTGATCGAGCGCGGCTCGGGCGAGCCCGCGAAGGAGCTCGGTCGTCCGCTCGCCGGCAAGACCGGCACGTCGAACGAGAACAAGTCGGCGTGGTTCGCCGGGTACTCGCCGCAGCTCGCGACCGTCGTCGGGATCTACCAGTCCGGGCCGAAGGGCGAGCAGGAGTCGGTCACCCCGTTCGGCCAGTGGGCGGGCGAGTCCATGACCGGTGGTACCTGGCCGGTGCAGGCCTGGACCCAGTACATGGGTGCTGCCCTCGACGGCATGCCGGTCGAGGAGTTCCCGGCGTACGTCCCGACGCAGCGCGTCCCCCAGCAGGAGCCGAAGACGGAGGAGCCGACCGAGGAGCCCACCGAGGAGCCGGCCGAGGAGCCCACCGAGGAGCCTGAGGAGCCGGAGGACGTCACCGTCCCGGGCGACCTCGTGGGTCGCAGCGTCGACGACGCGCGCGCTGCGCTGGGTGCGCTCGGGCTGGGCGCCCAGGTCACCGAGGAGTTCTCGGACCAGCCGCGTGGCACGGTGATCAGCGCCGGGTCGAGCGGGGGCCAGGTCCCGCCCGGCTCGACCATCGCGCTCGTGGTGTCGAAGGGCCCGGACCCCGCGACGCAGCCCACCGAACCGACCGAACCGACCGAGCCGCCCGCTCCGGACCCGACCGACCCGCCCACCGACGGTGGCGGCGGCGACGACGGCGGGGGAGGCGGCGGCGGCAACGGCGGCGGCAACGGCGGTGGCGGGGGCGATGCCGGTGGCGGCGGGGGCAACGGCGGCACCGGCTGACCGTCTCCGCTGACCCTGATTTTCCGGGGTGCTCGCGCAGCGAGTACCCTGGGGAGCTGCTGACCCGCGAGCCGCGGTGTGCCCACCCGGGGACGCCGCGTCGTCGGGCAGCCTGCAGTGCATGAACCCTCCTGCCACGGAAAGGCCGTGGCCGTGAAGACCAGAGGAGGTGGGTTACCCACATGCGCAAGTACGAGATGATGATCATCCTTGACCCTGAGGTCGAGGAGCGCACCGTCGGCCCGTCGCTCGACAAGTACCTGACGGTCATCAAGACCGACGGTGGGAACGTCGACAAGGTGGACATCTGGGGTCGTCGCCGCCTGGCGTACGACATCGACAAGAAGTCCGAGGGCATCTACGCGGTCGTCGACTTCACGTCGGAGTCCGCGACCGCCAAGGAGCTGGACCGTCAGCTCGGCCTGAACGAGGCTGTGCTGCGGACCAAGATCCTGCGCACGGACGCTCGCTGAACCTCCCCCCGCCCCTGCTCGGCACGCCCTGCTGATCGTGTGCCCGCACGCCCTCGCGCGTGTCGGTGCCGCGTGATGGGATGAGCCGACGCGAGAGCAGCACGAGCCACGCGACAGCCGCGACAACGACGCACGACGCACACAGGAACGAGGAGCTGGCATGGCAGGTGACACCGTCATCACGGTGATCGGCAATCTGACCGCTGACCCGGAGCTGCGCTTCACCCCATCGGGTGCAGCAGTGGCCAGCTTCACGGTGGCGTCGACGCCGCGGACCTTCGACCGTCAGACGAACGAGTGGAAGGACGCGGAGACGCTGTTCCTGCGCTGCTCGATCTGGCGCGAGGCCGCGGAGAACGTCGCGGAGTCGCTGACGAAGGGCATGCGCGTGATCGTGCAGGGCCGCCTCGTCCAGCGTTCGTACGAGACTCGCGAGGGAGAGAAGCGCACCGTCGTCGAGATGCAGGCCGACGAGGTCGGCCCGTCGTTGCGACGTGCCACGGCGAAGGTCACCCGGGCGCAGAGCTCGGGTGGCGGGAACTTCGGCGGTGGCGGCGGTGGCGGCAACTTCGGCGGTGGCGGTGCCTCCGCCGGCGGTGGTTTCAGCGCTTCCGGCGCCGGTCAGCAGAACGACGACCCGTGGGCCACGGCTGGTCCCGCGTCGTCCGGTGGTTCGTTCTCCGACGAGCCCCCGTTCTGACCGGACGCCTTCCCGGATACACACACCCATCCTCGTAGGCCTGTCGCCGCCCGTCGGCGCGGACCGCTCGCGAGGATCGCACCTTGTAGAGGAGCAACACCATGGCCAAGCCTGTGGTGCGTAAGCCCAAGAAGAAGTCCAACCCGCTGAAGACGGCCAAGATCGAGACGGTCGACTACAAGGACACCGTCCTGCTGCGGAAGTTCATCTCCGACCGCGGGAAGATCCGTGCGCGTCGCGTGACCGGCGTCTCCGTGCAGGAGCAGCGCCAGATCGCCCGTGCCGTCAAGAACGCGCGTGAGATGGCCCTGCTGCCGTACACGTCGACGGCTCGCTGAGGAAGGGGAAGAACATGGCAAAGCTGATTCTGACCCACGAGGTCACCGGTCTCGGTGAGCCTGGCGACGTCGTCGAGGTGAAGGACGGGTACGCCCGGAACTTTCTCGTCCCGCGCAAGCTCGCCACGCCGTGGACCAAGGGCGCCGAGTCGCAGGTCTCTGCGATCCGCAAGGCGCGCAAGGCCCGCGAGATCGCGTCGCTCGACGACGCGAAGGCGATCCGTGACTCGCTGCAGGCGAAGACGGTCGTGGTCGAGGCGAAGTCCGGCGCTGCCGGTCGTCTCTTCGGCGCCGTGACGACGGCGGACATCGCGTCCGCGGTCGCCGCGGCCGAGGGCCCGTCGGTGGACAAGCGCAAGATCGAGATCGGCCAGCCGATCAAGTCGACCGGGGACTACACCGTCTCCGTGCGCCTGCACCCTGAGGTCTCCGCGACCGTCACGGTGAAGGTCGTCGCTGCCTGATCCAGCAGTACCCGAAGGCCCGGTGCCGGAGCTCCTCGCGAGCTCCCGGCACCGGGCCTTCGTCATCCCCCCACCCACGTGTCAGCCCCCGGTGAGCCAGGTGTCGTGTCAGGGGGCGGCGCCCGTGGTCATCCAGGTGGTGCCTCGGGCGCGCAGGCCTGTCGTGAGGGCTCGTGCCGCCATGAAGACGCCCGCGAAGGCCAGCCAGAGCCACGCGAGGCCGGGGGCGCCGTCGGGCGCCCAGTGCCGCACGGCGAGCGCGACCGGCGCGTACACGACGAGCGTCACCATGCCCGCCCAGGCGAGGAACCGGCCGTCGCCGGCGCCGATGAGGACGCCGTCGAGCACGAACACCCAGCCCGCCATGGGCATGAGTGCGCCGCAGACCGCCATGCCGAGCGCGACGGCGGTCCGGACCTGCGGGTCCGACGTGAAGAGCAGCGCGAACCACCAGCCGCCCGCGGCCATCACGACGCCGATCACCGCGCCCGCGGCCACGCCCCACTGCAGGGTGCGGCGCAGGACGCCGCGGACGCGCGGGACGTCGCCGGCCCCGAGCCCGAAACCGACGAGCGCCTGCGCCGCGATCGCGAGGGCGTCGAGCGCGAACGCCGCCAGGCCCCACACGGAGGCGACGACCTGGTAGCCGGCGAGCGCGACCTCGCCGAGGCCGGCGGCGACGAACACCGTGAGCAGGATGGCGAGCCGCAGCGAGAGGGTGCGTACGAACAGCGGCGCGCCGGCGCGCGCGTTGGCCCAGATGCCGCCGGTGGCCGGGCGCAGGGAGGCGCCGCGGCGTCGGGCGCCGCGGACGACCACGACGACGAGGACGAGGCCCATCGCGGTCTGGGCGACCGCGGTCCCGATCCCCGACCCGGCGATCCCCAGGCCGAGCCCGTAGACGAGCACGACGTTGAGCACCCCGTTGAACGTCGCCCCGCCCGCTGCGACCCACAGGGGGGTGCGGGTGTCCTGCAGCCCGCGCAGCACGCCGGTGGACGCCAGGACCAGCAGCATCCCGGGCAGACCGAGCGCGGACCAGCGCAGGTAGGTGACGGCATGCTGCCCGACGGCGCCCGCCCCGCCCATCGCGTCCGTGGCCCAGGGCGCGGCGAGCAGCAGCACGAGCGCGAGCACGACGCCGAGGCCCAGCGCGAGCCAGAGCCCGTCGATGCCGGACTGCAGGGCTTCGCGCTCGCGTCCGGCGCCGAGACGGCGGGCGACCGCGGCCGTGGTCGCGTAGGCGAGGAACACGCACAGCCCGACGAGGGTGACCAGCAGGGTGGACGCGAGGGACAGGCCCGCGAGCTGGGCCGTGCCGAGGTGGCCGACGACGGCGGAGTCGACCAGGACGAAGAGCGGCTCGGCCACGAGCGCGCCGAGAGCAGGCAGGGCGAGCGCGACGATCTGGCGGTCGAGCGTCGGCGTGTCGCCGGACTTTCTTTCGTCCACACCCTGAGGGTAGTGAAGGCGCAGGTCAAACCCCGCGCGCGGAGGTGTACACAGGGACATCCGTGCTCTGTCCACAGGGTTATCCACGTTATGTGCACAGGCTGGGACCGTTCGTCCACAGGAACGGGCGGTCTGTCCACCGGTGTGTGCACAGGCTCGTTTGCGGGGCCTGGATGCGGGATCTAGTGTCGCCAGGTCGTGCCTGTCGGGGGTGGGAGGCGCGGCCACCGGGGCGGTCTTGTGGGTGGCCCGCTGTAGAACTGATGTACGACGCGGGCGATGCCCGGGCGTCGGGGCCCTTGTGGGCGTCGGCGGGACCGGGGGGATGAGGGGCGCATGTCGATCGACGAGCTCGAGGAGAGCTACGGGGGACCGGGGCCCACCGGCTTCGACCGCACGCCCCCGCAGGACGTCGCGGCGGAGATGAGCGTCCTGGGCGGCATGCTCCTGTCGAAGGACGCGATCGCCGACGTCATCGAGCAGATCCGCGGCTCCGACTTCTACCGCCCCGCGCACGAGGTCGTCTACGAGTCGATCATCGACCTTTACGGCCGGGGCGAGCCCGCCGACGCGATCACCGTCGTCGCCGAGCTGCAGAAGCGCGGCGAGCTCACCCGCATCGGCGGTGCCCCCTACATCCACGACCTCATGGCCGGCGTGCCGACGGCCGCGAACGCCGGGTACTACGCACGCATCGTGCGCGAGCGGTCCGTGCTGCGCCGCCTCGTCGAGGCCGGGACGCGCATCGTCCAGCTCGGGTACGCGACCGACGGCGGCGACGTCGACGACATCGTCAACAACGCGCAGGCCGAGGTCTACGCCGTGACGGAGCGGCGGACCACCGAGGACTATCTGCCGCTGTCGGACATCATCGGCGGCACCGTCGACGAGATCGAGGCGGCCAGCCACCGCGGCGAGGGCATGGTCGGCGTGCCGACCGGGTTCGCGGACCTGGACCGGCTCACGAACGGGCTCCACCCGGGGCAGATGATCGTCGTCGCCGCCCGGCCGGCCATCGGCAAATCAACTCTAGGAATCGACGTCGTCAGAAGCGCGTCGATCAAGCACAACCTGGCATCCGTGGTGTTCTCGCTCGAGATGAGCCGCAACGAGATCACGATGCGTCTGCTGGCGGCCGAGGCGCGCATCCACCTGCAGAAGATGCGTAACGGCTCGATGGGCGAGGACGACTGGCAGAAGCTCGCCGCGACGATGGGCAAGATCTCCGAGGCTCCGCTGTTCATCGACGACTCGCCGAACATGTCGCTCATGGAGATCCGTGCCAAGTGTCGGCGACTCAAGCAGCGACACGACCTCAAGCTCGTGGTCATCGACTACCTGCAGCTCATGACGTCCGGCAAGCGCGTCGAGTCGCGTCAGCAGGAGGTGTCGGAGTTCTCCCGGGCGCTGAAGCTGCTCGCGAAGGAGCTCGAGGTCCCGGTCATCGCGATCTCGCAGCTCAACCGTGGCGCGGAGCAGCGCACCGACAAGAAGCCTGCAATGTCTGATTTGCGCGAAAGTGGCTCAATTGAGCAGGATGCGGACATGGTCATACTTTTGCATCGCGAAGACGCATACGAGAAGGAGTCGCCGCGAGCTGGCGAAGCGGACCTGATCGTCGCGAAGCACCGTAACGGCCCGACGGACACGATCACCGTAGCGTTCCAGGGTCACTACTCGCGGTTCGTCGATATGCAGGTCTGACTCAGCGTTCCTGGGGTCTGCCCCGAGTTTGGTTGACACCTGATCTCTGAGGTTCCGGCCTCAGGTGGAAGGATGTCCCCGTGGCAAAGCCCTACCCCAAGGAGTTCCGCGACGACGTCGTGGCCGTGGCCCGCAAGGGC
>NZ_JACYHB010000010.1 GCF_014837295.1 Cellulosimicrobium arenosum | reverse complement strand
CAACCGTCGCCGACGCCAACGCCGTCTCGGCAGACTTACCCCGGTCGAGTTTGAGATGATCTACCGGACCGCAGACGCGGCCTGACTACCGCACACCCCGATCGTCAACCAAACCGGGGGCAGACCCGAGTACTTGGCACGGCAGGTCGCGGTGAAGGTCGAGTACGACCTCTGGGTGACCGAGGCGGAACGCGGGGCGATGATCGACGTGCTCTCCTCCTGCCCCACCGAGGGTCTGCCGGTCACGGTGGTGGTGGAGCCCGAGGAGGAAGCGGTCGCTGACTCTCCTGCCGAGGACGTGGTCGTCGAACCGCCGGGTCCGCAACCGGCCGGCGACGGGGCGTGCCCCGTCAAGGGGAACCACTCGTCGTCGGGCGAGTGGATCTACCACGTGCCGAGCGGCGCGTTCTACGACGTCACGGATCCGGAGGAGTGCTTCGCCACAGCGGGCGATGCGGAAGCCGCCGGATACCGCGCCTCGAAACGCTGACGTGGTGCGATCTGCCCTCGTCGAACGAGATCCCGCGAGCGAAGTGCTCGAGGCACCCAAGTCGCGTCATAGCCGATCGAGTGCGCAGTCCCTTCTGGTGGCTGCGCGGCATCGCGCAGCGGCGACAACACGTAGGGAACGATCATGAGCAGCTTCGCGCCGCCGCCCCAGCCGCAGCAGGGTCCGGGACCGCAGTACCCGCCCGGACCTCAGCACCCACCGGCAGCGCAGTATGCCGCTGCACCGCACTACGCGCCCCAGCCCACGGTGCCGCCCGGTGCCGTGCCGCACGCCGCCATGCCGCCGCAGGGATACGCCCCGAACGGTAGCTGGACGGCGCCGCCCACCGGCGCGCCGAAGCGCAAACGGCACTGGAAGGCGCCCACGTTCATCGGTGCCGGGACGTTCGTACTGGGAATCATGATCGGCACCGCCAGCGCCGGCGGGTCCGACGAGGCCCCGGTCTTCGTGGACTCCGCGAACAGCTCTGCCTCGAGCAGCGACGCGGACGCGACGGATGAGCCCGCGCCGGAGGATTCCGCCAAGGAGGCGGCGGCTGAGGAGCCGGTCGAGAAGCCGGACGCGGCGGCGGTTGTCGGGGACGCGGTGCGGGACGGGAAATTCGAGTTCACGGTGACCGAGGTCGAGACGGGCGTGGCCAGCGTGGGTGATGACTTCCTCGCGCAGGAGGCGCAGGGGCAGTACGTGCTGGTGCACATGACGGTGGAGAACATCGGTGACGAGGCGCAGCTGTTCGACGGCAGCAGCCAGGAGCTCACCGACACCGAGGGTCGCACCCACGAGAACGACGGGAGCGCAGCGATCTACCTGGATGACTCGAACAGCTTCCTGACGGACATCAACCCGGGGAACTCGGTGGACGGGGTGGTGGTGTTCGACATCCCTGCCGACGCCACCCCGGCGTCGATCGAGCTGCACGACTCGATGTTCTCCGGGGGGGTCGAGGTCGCGCTGGGCTGACCGAGACGCGGAAGGTGGTCGCCGAGTGTCGGCGACGGCAGCGATGCCGCGGGCCGTCGTGCGGACGGGTTGCCCTCCGACACCGAACGTACGCGCGTCGGAGACCGTAGGTACGGTCGAGGGATGAGCACGAGTGAGAGGGCCCACGCGTTCTTCGACCGCTACGCCCGGGCGTTGTTGGACCGCGATGCAGCGGCGATCGCCGACCTGTACGCGGTACCGGCGCTGATCCTGTTCCCGGGGCAGTCGGTCGCGGTGTCCGACCGGGCCCAGACCGAACAGTTCTTCGGTGCCGCGTTCGGCCAGTACGAGGGCGTGACGGACACGCGGTCCGACGTCGAGGTCGTGGCAGAGGCGCCGCACAGCGTCTGGGCGGACGTGACGTGGCACCACGACAACGGCGCCACGGAACGGTTCGTCTACCAGCTCGTCGAGACGGGCGGGGTGTGGCAGATCGCGGTCCTGACACCGCTGGACTTGGTGGACGTCGCCTGAGCTCTGTCCACAGGCCGGGACGGGAGGTTCCCTCCCCGGCGGTGGTTCGCTAGGTTCTGGGGCAGTTCGCGCGTCGTGGCGTGCGTCTCGTGCGAGCGGGATGCTCATGACGTCCCGGTGCTGTCGACCAGGTAACGGAGCCGGGCCGCGACCTGCGGGACGTTCGTCGAGAGGACTGCCCAGAGCAGCTCGTAGTCGACGATGTCATACCCGTGCGCGATGACGTTGCGCGCATCCTTGAGTCGCCGCAGCTCGAAGTCAGGGTGGGCGTCGACGAAGGCAGGTTCGTCGCGGTCGATCCTGCTGACGCACTCGCCGAGGCGGATCAGAAGGTCCTCGGCGGCGTAGCGCAGCATCTCGTCGGCGTCGTAGGCGTCCTTGCCACGTCGGACCAACCGCGCGACGGTGTGCGCGTGCTCGATCAGGTCGCGGAGCCACCGCTGCGTGCGTGTGTTCACAATGGGACGGCCTCGTCGAGGATGTCGCGGTGCTTGGCACGGAGCCCGCGCTCGGTGACGAGGTCGACGTGAATGCCGAGCATCTCGGACAGCTCGCGCGCGGTGGAGACGAAGCGCCACGCGTCCTCGGGGCGCACGTCGACGACGATGTCGAGGTCGCTTGCCGGGGTGTCATCACCGCGAGCCACGGACCCGAACACCCGCGGGTTGGTCCCGCCGTTCCGGTCGATGACCGTTCGGACGTCGTCCCGGTGGGCACGAAGCCGATCGGACGGTCGAATCATCGCCCGACGGATACGTTCGTTCATCGCGGGGGAGGCATGCCGCTTCCCGGACTCGTACGCCGAGAGGTTGGATGCCGCGATGCCGACGAGCTCGGCCAGGCGCGCCTGCGTCAGGCCCGCGCGTTCTCGCTCCGCTCGGATGTCGGTCATGCGAGCGAGGTTATCATTGATATGCCATAGGGCAACGCAATGCGGTAGATGAAGCCGGCAGGGTGGCAGGTCGCGGTGCCGACGCCGCTGGACTCGGTGGACGTCGCCTGAGCTCTGTCCACAGGCCGGGACGGGAGGTTCCCTCCCCGGCGGTGTTTCGCTAGGTTCTGGGGCAGTTCGCGCGTCGTGGCCCTGCCGGGGTCGGGGCGTGTCCCGATCCGGCAGGGGTTGCTGTGCGTCCGTCCATTCCTCGTTCGTCCCTCCGTGCCCGACGTCGCGTGGTTGCCGTTGGCGTCCTCGTGGCGGTGGGTCTGGTGTCCGCCGGATGCACGGCGGATGAGGCTCCGAAGCAGGAACCGAATACCAGCAAGGTTGAGACAAAGCCTGCACCCGAACTCACCGAAGAGCCTGAGCCGACCGAAACTGGTCCCGCAAAGCCCGAACGACCTGCCGAGATGGAGAAGGACGACGTTAACGGTGCTGCGGCCTCGGCAGAGTACTTTCTCGAACTGTACCCCTACGTTATGGCGACTGGGGACACCGCGGAGTGGGAATCGATGTCCTATGACGGGTGCAAGTCGTGCGCCGGGCTTATCGACCAGGCTGAGAAGATTAAGAAGAATGGTGACATCTACGCTGGCGGAGAAGTGGCCGTGGTGGTTCCTGCGCCAGGAAAGTACGTGCGCGACGACGATACGGGCATATTCCCGTTGGACATTGAGTACTCGCAGGAGCCAATGAGCATCTCTGACGCTTCTGGCGAAGAAGTGTTCTCTTCTTCTGGAGGAAAGAGCGGCCG
Source organism: Cellulosimicrobium arenosum (assembly GCF_014837295.1). Taxonomy (GTDB): domain Bacteria; phylum Actinomycetota; class Actinomycetes; order Actinomycetales; family Cellulomonadaceae; genus Cellulosimicrobium; species Cellulosimicrobium arenosum. The sequence continues at coordinate 151,766 of NZ_JACYHB010000010.1, read as the reverse complement.
TCGAGTTGAGATGGGGCGACAAGGAGGCGAATGGATCGTCGTCGGCATCACCGATCTTACGGGCGAAAAGTCATGATGTGGCCGCGGCCCTTCTTTGCGATTGTGCTAGGCCTCAGCAGTATGTTCTCAGCCGGTGGCGCTTCCTACGCCGGTACAGGTTACGAGGATCTAGGAGGCGGAACTGTCGACGACACGGTCAGAGTCGATGCCGTCGTTGTGTCCACTCGTGAAGACTCGGTGTACTACCCTAAATCAGCCGGCGAGCAGACGGAGAGATACTTCGCGACGACGCCAGCAAAGTGTTTGCTGGTGAATAGCGTCGACGACCCTTCGACCCGTTTCGCATTTGTCTGTAATGAAGGTGCGCAACTGGCATACGAGGGCATCGAGTGCGGCGAGGATGAGTTCGCGGACGGTGCATTGTTCCGCCAGGATCGCGCTGACGACGGGACGTGGAGTGAACCCGAGTTGGTCGGCGACGAACAGTGCGTGACGCCCGCTGACCTGCTGGCAGAGGCGAAGCGAGAGTTCGCGACGTTGCCCATCGAAGCGTCGGCGATCGTGGTCCAACCGCCAAACGGGTGGACGTTGGTGAACGTCCCGACGATCACGTACACCCAGGACGAGGACCAGGTGCTGGCAGCAGCTCTCCTCGGCATCCCGGTGGAGATCCGCGCGGTCCCGGACGAGTTCGCGTGGGACTACGGCGACGGCTCGGACGCGCTGGTGACGTCGGATCCTGGCGCTGCGTACCCGGACGAGTCGGTGACGCACACGTACGAGCAACCGGTCGACGCGGTGACGATCGGGCTGACGACGACGTGGTCGGGCCAGTTCCGGATCGCGGGCTCGCCGACGTGGACCGACATCCCGGGCGAGGCGACCACGCAGTCCGCCGCGGACCCGTTGCAGGTGTACGAGGCCCGTTCACGCCTGGTCGAGGACTCGGTCGGCTAGCTCGGGCGGACGCGCCGTCACGCTCGATCTGCCGGAGCGGGCGGCGACCGCCCCAGCACGCCGTCGAGCGTTCGTGCCCCGAGCGCGACGCCGGCCGATGCGGCCAGTCGTGCGGCGAGGTCGCGGGCCGTCGTCGTGATCGGCGACGTTCATCGGGTCTGCCCGGCGACCGTGGCCGCAGTCGACCCAGGGCTCAACATGTTGAGTTCTGCTAGGTGTTGTTGACTTCTGTGGAACAGCAGGGAAGACTCAGGGCGCCCAGGTCAACCCTGCCCTTGGGCGTCTGCCCCCTCACCGCCGAGAGGACACCATGAGGCCACGTTCCCGGTCCACCCGTTCCATCGTCTCTGCCGTCGCGGGCGCGGTTCTCGCTCTCGCCGTCGCGCTCCCTGTCACCGCCGCGTCCGCCGCGCCTGCTGCCCCGGCGGCGAGCGAGGCCGCGGCGTCGGGCATCGCGCCCGTGATCGACGACAACTTCGCCGACCCGGACCTCCTGCTGGTCGACGGGACGTACCACGCGTACGCGACCAACTCCGACGGGCAGAACGTCCAGCACCGCACGTCGACCGACCTGCAGACCTGGACCGAGCAGCCCGACGCCGCGCCCGTCCTCGGCGACTGGGTGGGGGAGTGCAGCTTCGCTCCGGGCGGGGCGACCGACCACTGCGTGTGGGCCCCGGAGGTCGCCGCCGTCGAGGGCGGCTACGCCCTGTACTACACCGCGCGTGACGAGGCGTCGCAGCGCCAGTGCATCGGCCTGGCGCTCTCCGAGTCCCCGGACGGCCCGTTCGAGCCCGTGGGCACCGACCCGCTCGTGTGCCCGGGTGGCGAGAACGGTACGGAGGACCTCGGCGGCGCGATCGACGCCGGGACGTACAGCGAGGACGGCCAGCTGTACCTGCTGTGGAAGGCCGACGGGAACTGCTGCGCCGGCAAGACCGCGATCATCTTCAGCCAGCCGCTGACCCCGGACGGCACGACCTTCACCGACGAGCCGACCGAGCTGATCCGCGTCGACACGCCCTACGAGGGGAACGTCGTCGAGGCCCCGACGCTCGTGAAGCGTGACGGCACCTACTACCTCTTCTACTCCGCCAACGACTTCGGCGCGGCGGGGTACCGGACGTCCTACGCGACGTCGGACAGCCTCGCCGGCCCGTGGACCAAGGCGACCACGGAGCTCATGACGACCGACCGCTTCCAGGGCGACGTGCGCGGCCCCGGTGGTCAGGACATCGTCACCGGGCCCGACGGCGAGACGGCGATCGTCTTCCACGGCTGGAACTCCACGTACACCTACCGCGCGATGTACGTGGGCGACCTCGACTGGTCCGCCGACGGCGTCCCGTCGGTCGCGCAGGCGTCCGACCGGTACCAGGCGGAGGACGGCGTGCTGACGAACGCGCGGGTCGTGGCCGACACCCGGGCGTCGGGCGGCGCCAAGGTCGGCGGCATGGACTTCGCCGACAGCTCCGTCACGGTGGAGGTCCACGCCGACGAGGCGGGCCCGGCGATGCTCGGCATCCGCTACGGCAACGGGTCGCTCGACGGCTCGACGCGCGTCCCGTCGACGGACACCGTGACCGTCAACGGCGAGGACGCGGGGACCGTGACGTTCGCGCACACCACGTGGGGCAACTGGCAGACGGCGGAGCTCGTCGTCGACCTCGTCGAGGGCGCGAACACGGTGACCCTCACGCGTGGCACGTTCTACGCCGAGATCGACGCGATCGACGTCTACCCCGCCACCCGCGACCCGCGCCCGAGCGCGCCGCCCGTCATCCCGACGGACGCCGACCGCTACGAGTTCGAGGACGGCACGATCACGCGCGGCACCGTCGGGACCGCAGCGGGCGCCTCCGGCGGCGAGAAGGTCGGCGGTCTCGACTTCGCCGACAGCTCGGTCGCCCTGCAGGTCCACGCCGACGAGGCGGGTCCGTACACGCTCGCGGTGCGGTTCGCGAACGGGTCCGAGCGTGGCGGCTGGAACCTCGAGTCCTCGGACCTCGTCTCCGTGAACGGCCAGCCGGCGGGGACCGTCACCTTCCCACACACCACCTGGGGCAACTGGCAGTCCGTCACGCACGACGTGCAGCTCGACCAGGGCTGGAACACCGTCACCCTGACGCGGAGCACCTGGTACACCGAGCTGGACGCGCTCGACGTCTACCCGGCCGAGCAGGCTCCCACCGAGCCGGTCGTCACGGTCGTCGCCCAGCCCCGTTGCCTGGGCACCAGCGCCTACGTGGCGGTCCGTGCGCAGAACGTCGGGGACGACCCCGTCGCGGTGACGCTGTCGACGCCGTTCGGGGAGCGGGCGTTCGCAGAGATCGCTCCCGGGGCGAACGCCTACCAGTCGTTCGCCGTGCGTGCCACGACGGTCGACGCCGGTGCGGTGAGCGTCACGGCGACGTCCGGCGACGGCACCGTGAGCACCGTCGACGCCGACTTCGCCTCGCTGCAGTGCGGGTGACGGTCGACCCAGGCGTGCTCGGTCCTCGGCGGCACGAGGTCTGACAGCCAGGTGAGCCGGTCTCTGCGTTCGGTCCGACGACGCAGGGGCCGGCTCACGTCGTCGTCGGCACGCGCTCAGGGCTCCATGTCGTCGTGCAGCACGACGCGCGACAGCTCGACGCTGCCGTCCGCCAGCCGCCAGAAGTGCAGGCGGCGTGCGCTCGCGGTGTTGACCTGGACCGACAGCCGCCAGCAGACCGCGCCGTCGTCGCGGGTCGCAGCGGGCGCGGCCCCGCTCGTGCTGGTGCGCAGCCGGTGCAGCTGGTACCCGTTGATCTCGCTCGCGCGGCCGGTGAGCACGTGCACGAGCGCCTCGACGACCTTGCGCCGGGACACGCCCTCGAGCCCGAGGGACTCGACGAACCGCGGCCCCACCTCGTACGCGCCGAGCGGGCGGTCCGCCTTCTCGCCGGCGGGCACGAGGCGGGCCCACGCGAGGTAGACGTCGTGGCGCAGCTGGTCGACGGGGTCGGCGAACTCGGCCGGCGCACCGCGGTCGCCGGCCTCGTGGTCGACGTGCTGCCGCGTCGCCTTCTGCCGCTTGAGGTCCGTGGCGCGGTACCGGGTCTTCTGCGCGGCGATCGTCCGGTCGCGCCGCTCGACCTGCTCGCGCTGCTCCTGCACCAGCGCCCGGAGCTGGGAGACCTCCACGTCGAGGTCCGCCGCGCGGCGCGTCGCGTCGCGCGCCGCTGCCCGGTCGATCTCACCCTGGGCTCGCGCCGCGGCGAGCGCGAGCTGGGTGTCGCCGAGCGCGCTGCCGCGCGGCGCCGGGGGCGGGGCGGGCGCCTTCGGCTCCGGCGGGCAGGGCAGCGCCTCGACCTCCCCGCGGGCCTTCGCGGCGAGCAGGGCGGGCGTCGGTGCCGCCGGACGCCGCGCGGCCGGCACGGGAGCGGAGACAGGGGCGAGCGCCGGGAGGCTCGCCGGCACGGTCATCGGCGCCCCGGCCGCTGTGCCGGGGTCTGCCTCGGCCTGTCCGGGGCCGGTGTCGCCGTCGGCCGACTTCCGGGTCGCCGGTCGCGTCCCGGACGGTTCCGGCGCGCTGGGTGGTGCCAGCCACGGCGGACCGCCCGCCAGCAGCGCGGGCGCCGCGACGGGCTCGTCCTCCGACTCGTCGACGTCGTCGAGCCGCACGGCGATCCCGCCCGGCGAGGCGACGGCCCGCGCGATCACGACCTCGCCCTCGCTGAACAGGTCCGCCAGGTCGTCGAGCTCGTTGCCCGTCACACGGTCGCGCGCGACGCGGCAGTGCAGCTCGGGCAGGAGATCGACGACGACCGCGTCGTGCTCCACCTCGCGCACCCGCGCGAGCACGACGTCGCCGGGCTGGTACGCGGCGTGGACCAGACGGCGGGAGCCCGCGGCGTCGGGCAGCGACGCGCGGACGTCGAGCCGCGCGGACGCCCGGTCGAGGGTCCCCTCGACGCGCTGCCCGGTCGCGAGGATCCGCTCGAGCGGCACTCCGGGCAGGGTGAGCTCGGCCGCGACGACGGCCTGGCCGCCGTCGTCGAGCGTGACGAACGCGCGTCCACCCACGACGCCGCTGACGCTCCCGGCCCCGCGTGCGGACGACGGGGAGACCGACCGGCCCACGAGCCCGGCGCGGACCGCCGCGCCGAGCGCGTCCTGCACGAGGTGGCGGCGCACCCGCTCGTCGTCGTCGCCCGACCACGCGAAGTGCAGGCGCGAGCGGTGCGGGTGCTCGACCCAGTCGTGCTCGACCGCGTACACGCGCGACGCGCCGCCGTACACCTGGGTACGGTCCGGCATCGCGTCGGAGAACGCCCACGACGGGCCGCCCGTCGGCAGGACCACCACCTCCGCGAGCCCCGCGACCTCGTGCTCGAGCGCCGCCGGGTCGACGTAGGGGGAGCCGACGCCCGCGGGCGTCGTGACGACCACGACCGGCCAGGTCCGGCCCGGGGTCAGCAGGCGCTCGGCCAGCTCGCGGGCGGCGTCCTCGGTGACCACGTGCCCGACGCCGCGTGGCGGGCTCGTGCGCGCGCGCTCACCCGCGGTGGGCGCGGCGGAGGGGGAGCCCTGCGCCCGTGCCGCCTCGCGCGCGCGGTTCCGCTTCGGCACGCTCACCCCCTCGGTCGTGGGTGCCGAGACTACCGCTCGATCGGCGGGTGGACCTGCGCGGCCCCGGCCCGTCGGCACTGGTAGAACAGTGACCGGCAGCAGCGCTCACGCACGGACGACAGGTCGGGGGACCACCTCATGACGCAGCCGACGCCCACGCCCGGCGTGCAGGCACCGCAGCCGGGACGACGCCGTCGGACCGTGTCGCCGACCGTCGTCGTGGGCATCGTGGCCGGCGCCGTCGTGCTGCTCGTCGTGCTCGCGGTCGGAGCGCGCGCGGTCCTGAGCGCGACGGTCTTCTCGGCCGGCAGGCCCGTCGTCGCGTACCTCGAGACCCTCGGCGCGGGGGACGCGGAGGCGGCGCTCGCGATGAGCGCTCCGGGTCTGTCGCCCGACCAGAGCGTCCTGCTGACGAACGAGGTCTACGGCGAGGTCGAGGCCAGGCCGTCGTCGCCGCACGTCGACGGCGTCCAGCGGGAGGACGGGACGGACCGGGCGTTCGTGACCGTCACGTGGGACGAGGGCGGGCAGGAGGTCTTCGACGTCTTCACCGTGCGGCGGGCCGGTCGCGAGCTCGTCCTCTTCGACCGGTGGGAGCTCGTCCCGCCGCCGGTGTCGCGCGCCTCGTTGCCGCGGGCCCGTGACCTGCCCCCGGACTTCACGGTCGTCGTCGACGGTGTCGAGGTGGCGCCGTCGGTGGGCTCGGACGAGGCCCCGTGGTTCGCCGCGTTCCCGGGGCGCTACGACGTCACCCTGCCCGACGGCGGCCCGTTCCTCGAGGCACCGACCGTCCCCGTGCTGGTCGGCGGGCCGGGGGACACGAGCTTCGTCGGCGGGGTCGACGGCGACGAGCTCCTGCGGCACGCGGTGACGGACGCGGCGCTCGAGGCCGCCGCGACCCAGGTCACGCAGAGCCTGGACGCGTGCGTCGCCTCAGCCGACGCCGCGCCGGAGGGCTGCGGCGAGATGTCCGAGAGGTACGCGACCCTCGACCTCGACCCGGAGGTGGACGTCGAGGACTTCGCCTGGGAGCTGACCGACCCGCCGCTGATCGTCGCCGAGCGCGACGGCCACTCGTCGTCCACCGGCGCACCGCCGACGATCACGGTCACCGTCGAGGACGGGACGGTCGAGGCCACCGCTACCCTGCGTCGCGTCGACGACGACCCGGGGTCGGGGTCGTCGCCGCGTGCCGTCGCGCTCGACGACGAGGTCGCGCTCGACTACGAGGTGCGGTTCGAGGTCCGCGACGGCGAGCTCGTGGAGGTCGACGACCGGTGACCTGAGCGCCGCGGCACGGGCACGCGGTCGAGGTCGGCCGCGACGGTCAGCGCGCCGTCGAACACCGTCCGGGCCTCGCGCTCGAACTCGCCCGGGTCGGCGTAGCGCTGCGAGAAGTGCGTGAGCACGAGGTGGCGCACGCCGGCGTCCGCAGCGACCTTCGCCGCCTGGAACGCGGTGAGGTGGCCCCAGCGCTCGGCCTGGTCCAGGTCGCGGTCCAGGAAGGTGGACTCGATGACGAGCAGGTCGACGCCGGCGGCGAGGTCGTGCACCGCGTCGCACAGGCGCGTGTCCATGACGAACGCGAACGACTGGCCCGGGCGCGGGCGGCCGACGTCGTCGAGCGTGACGGTCCGCCCGTCCGGCGCCTGCACGGCGCCGTCGCGCTGCAGCCGCCCGACGACAGGTCCCGCGAGCCCGTGCGCGGCGAGGGCCTCGGGATCGAGACTCGTGCCGCCGGGCTCGTCGAGGCGGTAGCCGACGGCGTCGAGCGTGTGGTCGAGCCGGGCCGAGCGCAGCGTGAAACCGGGGTCGGGGCGGTCCGGCGAGGGCGGCACCGGGCCGTCCGTGGTCAGGGGCTGGAGCGTCGTCCGGCCCTGGCGGTGGTACGCGGACGCGTCGAGCAGGTGCTCGATCCACCGCTGGCCCGACGCCGGGTAGGACACCGGGATCGTGTGCGGCACCGCGTCCCCGCTGATGCGCTGCGCGACCCCTGCGAGGCCGAGGCTGTGATCGCCGTGCAGGTGCGTGATCGCGATGCGGGTGAGGTCGGTCGCGGAGACGCCCGCGAGCGTCATCTGCCGCTGCGTGCCCTCGCCCGGGTCGAACAGGATCGCCTCGTCGTCCCAGAACAGCACGTACCCGTTGTGGTTGCGCGTGCGCGTGGGGACCATGCTGGCGGTCCCGAGCACCACGAGCTCCCTGCGCGACATGGTGCCAGCCTGCCACCGTCGTCGGCTGATCGTAGGGTGGCGATATCCCAGGAACACCCCGCGAACCGGAGAACCATGCGCCTGCTGCTCGTCCGCCACGGCCAGACCCCGTCCAACGTCCAGGGTCTGCTCGACACCGCCCTCCCGGGCCCCGGCCTCACCGCGCTCGGCGCGCGCCAGGCCGCCGCGATCCCGGACGTGCTGGAGGACCGCGCGATCGACGGCATCGCCGTCTCGACGTTGGTGCGCACGCACCAGACGGCGTCGCCGCTCGCAGAGTTGCGCGGGCTCGAGCCGGTCGAGCTCGATGGGTTCCGCGAGGTCGACGGCGGCGACTGGGAGGGCACGGACGACCACGACACCCACATGCGCTACCTCGAGACCGTCTTCTCCTGGGCCGGGGGCGACCTGTCGCGCCGGGTGCCGGGCGGACCCGACGGGCGGGACTTTCTCGGCCGGTTCGACGACGCCGTCGCGCAGGTCGTCGACAGCGGGTGGGAGACGGCGGTCGTCGTCTCGCACGGTGCGGCGATCCGGTCCTGGGCCTGCGCGCGGGCTGCCGGCGTGGACGTTGCGACGATGGCGCACTCCCCGCTCGCGAACACCGGTCTCGTGGAGGTCGAGGGGGGCCCGACGTCGGGCTGGACGCTCCGGCAGGTCGTCGCGGACCCGCTGGGCGGGCGTCGGCTGCTGCCGAGCCGCGCCGACGACCCGACGGGCGAGTCGGTGGGCGAGATCGAGGAGCGCGCCGAGGAGTCCGCCTGAGCGCCCTCGGACTCCGGCGCCACGGGTCCCGTGCGGCGGTGTCCTGGCCTCGTCGCACGACCCAGGAACCCTCCAGCGGCGAGGGCTTCCTCCAACGCGCGCTCGACCTCACGTCCTTCGCCGAGCTCGTCGCCGTCCGCACGGAGATCGTGCGGGCATGACGCGCGTGCCGCTCGGCCGAGCCGTCGACGGCGGGACGCTCCTGCCGCCGTTCACCGACGCGCACGTCCACCTCGGCCTGATCGACGCGACCGCGCTCCTCCCGCACGGCATCGCCGCCGTGCACGACCTCGGCTGGGTGCCCGACGTCGCGGCGGGCTGGGCGCGCGCTGCCGAGTCGGCCGAGGCCACCAGACTTCCGCAGGTCGCGTTCGCCGGCGCGTTCCTCACCGCGCCGGGCGGCTACCCCTCGGGCCGCGCCTGGGCGCCCGACGGCTCGGTCGAGGAGGTCGCCTCGCCCGCCGAGGCGGTCGCCGCCGTCGACCGCCAGCTCGCCGTGGGCGCGTCGTTCGTCAAGGTCGCGCTCAACAGCGCGGCCGGCCCCGTGCCCGACGACGTCACCCTCGCCGCGATCGCCGCGCGCGCCCACGCGCGGGGCGCGACGGTCGTCGCGCACGCGGAGGGCCCCGGCCAGGCGGCGCGCGCCTTCGAGGCCGGCGTCGACCGCCTGGCCCACGCCCCGTTCTCCGAGCCCCTCCCCGACGCCTTGCTCGCAGCCATGTCCCACCCCCACCCCCACCCCCAACCCGCCCCCCACCCCGCCACCCGCCGTCGAACACGACCTGAGGGCCGGAAAGCGAGCGAGAACGACCTCCAGGTCGTGTTCGGCCGGGGGTGGGTGAGCCGGATGAGCTGGGTCAGCACGCTCGATGTGCATGGGTGGGGCGTGTCGTCGGCCGTTCAGGATCTTGCGATCGACAACGTCCGGCGGTTCGCTGCCGCGGGCGGCACGGTCGTCTACGGGACGGACCTGGGTAACGGCCCGCTCCCGGTCGGGGTGAACGAGCGCGAGCTGCGTGCGCTCGCAGCCGCCGGCCTCGACCCGAAGGCCCTCCTGCGCACGCTCACCTCCACCACCTCCACACATCCCGCCGAGAACGACCTGAGGGACGTTCTGAGCCCCAGAACGACCTCCAGGTCGTTCTCGGCGGGGTGGGTGACTTTTGTCCCCGGCGAGGCGCCTAGCGACCCGGACGACCTCCCGCGCTGGCTCGCCGGCGCCACGACCGTGCCCCACCCCGGGATGGAACAGACATGAGCACACCGACCAGCTCCTCGACCAGCTCCTCGAGCGGCACGGAACAGCGGGCCGCGCGCGCCGCCGCCCTCGACGCCGCCGACCCGCTCGCGCGCTACGTCGGCGCGTTCGTCCCGTCGGCGGACGTCGTCGCGTACCTCGACGGCAACTCGCTCGGCCGCCCGACGCGCGCGTCCGCCGAGCGGCTCGCCCGGTTCGCGACCGAGCAGTGGGGAGCGCGGCTCATCCGCGGCTGGGACGAGGAGTGGTACGACCTGCCGCTGACCCTCGGCGACCGGATCGGCGCCGCAGCGCTGGGCGCGGGACCCGGGCAGGCGTTCGTGGCCGACTCCACCACGGTGATCCTCTACAAGCTCGTCCGTGCCGCGCTCGGGGCCCCGTCGGTCGCGGGCCGGGACGAGGTCGTGCTCGACTCGGGGAACTTCCCGACCGACCGCTACGTCCTGGAGGGCGTCGCGCGCGAGCACGGCGTGACGCTGCGCTGGGTCGCCCCCGCGCACGACGGGGGTGTCACGCCCGAGCAGGTCGCCGAGGTGCTGACCGACCGCACCGCGCTCGTCGTGCTGAGCCACGTCGCGTACCGGTCGGGGTACCTGAGCGACGCCGCCGGGATCACGCGCCTCGCGCACGACGCCGGCGCGCTCGTCCTGTGGGACCTGTGCCACTCGGCCGGTGCGGTGCCCGTCGAGCTCGACGCGTGGGGCGTCGACCTGGCGGTCGGCTGCACGTACAAGTACCTGAACGGCGGTCCGGGCGCGCCCGCGTTCGGGTACGTGCGCGCCGACCTGCAGGACGCCCTGACCCAGCCGATCCAGGGCTGGATGGGCAGCGCGGCGCCGTTCGAGATGGGACCGGGGTACGCCCCGCACCCCGGCGCTCGCGGGTTCCTCAGTGGGACGCCGGCGATCGTGGGGATGCTCGCCATGCAGGACATGGTCGACCTCGTCGCTGAGGCGGGCATGGGCGCGATCCGCGCGAAGTCGGTCGCGCTGACCGAGCTCGCGCTGGAGCTCGTCGACGACCTGCTCGTCCCGCTGGGCGCGCGCGTCGCGTCCCCGCGCGACACCGGCCTGCGCGGCAGCCACGTGACCGTGGACCACGAGGCGTTCGAGGCGACGCTCCCGCTGCTGTGGGCTCGCGGTGTCATCCCCGACTTCCGCCGGCCGGACGGGCTGCGGCTGGGGCTGTCGCCGCTGTCGACGTCGTTCGACGAGGTGCGCGTCGGCGTCGAGGCGGTCCGTGACGCGCTCGCCGAGGTGACGGCCGCACGAGCGAGGTAGCCGCCCGCCGTGGCCGGTGCCCGGCCGTCTCAGCCAGCGGCAGGTAGGACGATCGTCGTCACGACGTCGGTCACCGCCGGGCGTCGGGGCGTCGAGCCGAACCCGAACCGCACCGGCGGGTCGACCGGCGCCAGACCGCCGAGCGCTTCGTCGCCCCACGTCGACGCGACCGCCACGACCGCGTGCACGTCCGTCGCACCGTAGTGCTCGACGCGTCCCGACCCGGCGCTCCCGCGCGTACGCACACCGTGCAGCAGGACGCGGGCCGCGGGGTCGGTCAGGCCGGTGAACCGTGGCGACGTGGCGAGTCGTCCCGGCACGAGCCGCAACAAGCGACCCAGCCCGGTCCGCGGCCCGACGACGACCCGTGCGGAGAGGGGGCCGGCGTCCACCAGCCACGGTGCGGGGACGCCCGCGCGCCCGTCGTGCCGTGACCCGTCCCCGTCGCGCCGTGACGCGTCACCGTCGCGCCGTGACGCGTCCCGGTCGTGCCGTGACCCGTCGCCGTCCTCGGCGTCGTCGCGGACCGTGACGGGCACGACCTCGACCCGGTCGAACCGGTAGGTGCTCGAGACGAACGCCGCGATGCCCTCGGTCGGTGCGAGGAGGAGGCGCTCGCCGTCGGGCCGCTCGACCATGACGTCCGCGAACCCGCCGAGCGGCGAGAAGTCCCATCGCCCGACGACGACCCGCGTCCCGGACGCCGTGCCCCAGCCGGCGATCCGGCCCTGGAACCGCGCGAGCCGTGACATCCCAGAAGCGTAGGCGGGTGCGCCGGGCGACGCCCGCCAGCACGCGAGCTGTGGCGCCGATCACGATGGATCGGCACCGCCTGTCAGCAAACTGGACAGCCGTCCAGGATGGGTTAGCGTGCTGCGCAGAGTGCGACCCGCGCGTCGCCGTACCGCCCGTCCCGCGACCCTCAGGCAGTGATGACCCGCCCCACCTCGCTCTCGTCCGTGCTGCCCTCCTCGACCAGGCGTCGGCTCACCCGACACCGCCGTTCCCGGCGACTCCGCGCGGCGACGGTGGCCGGTCTCGTGGCCCCCGCGCTCGTCCTCCCGGTCGCAGGGGCGAGCGCCGCGACCGTCGAGGTCGACCCGTTCGACCTCGCGGGCGGCTTCACCGTCTACGCGCGCGAGGACGCGCAGCTGGACAACTCCGAGACCGAGGGCAGCATCGCCGTCGGCGACGAGCTCACGGTCCGGGCGGACGGCGGCGAGTACCAGATCGCCCACCAGGTCGCGGGCACGGCGGACTACACGATCCCGACCGTCGACGGCGACCCGACGCGGCTGCTCATCGGCAGCTACGCGACGGACGCCGGGCTCGTCGAGATCACCGATTCCGGCGTCCCGGCGGACCGGGTGGAGGAGCTGTCGGGCGACCTGAAGGTCGTCACGGGCGACGCGGAGTTCGACACCTACGAGCGCGCCGACTGGGTACGGTACCGGACGGAGGTCGACGGCGAGCCCGCGATCGACGCCACCAACCAGCCCTGGCCCGACGGCGAGAGCACCGTCCCGACGCGGCTCGACTCGGTCGCGGCCTACGTCGAGGCCGACGCGACCGAGCCCGACGACGTCGAGCAGTGCCTCGCCGACCTGGTGCCGAGCGGCGAGGCGAACGAGCTCACCGTGACCGAGGACGACGGCGACCGGGTCGTGCTGTCGCCGCTGGTCCAGGGGCGGCCCAACGTCGTGGACTACGAGGACGTCGCGGCGGCCCACACCGTCCAGTTCTCGGACGGTGCCGTGCCCTCGGTCGACGCGCCGCTGATCGTCCAGGTCCCCGCCGGGACGACGACGGTCCAGGGCAAGGTGTTCGGCGCGGAGGGCGAGGCCGCCCGCTACGTCATGTGGGACATGTCCCAGGTCGACGGCCCGGTGACCCTCGACGGCGGCGAGACGCGGGTCGACGGGTCGGTCTACGCCCCGGACGCCGACCTCACGCTCGACGCCGCGCCGCTCGACGGCCAGGTCGTCGCGCAGAACCTCGTGGTCGAGGGCGGCGAGGTCCACTCCTACCTGTTCGCCGGCGCGATCCCGTGCGCGGCCGACGTCGCGCCCGGCAGCCTCACGCTCACCAAGCTCGTCGACGGAGGCGCGGCCTCCGCCGTCCCGGACGACACCGAGTTCACGGTCGGCTACGCGCTCGACGGCGTCGACCAGGACCCGCTGGCCGTCACCGTCGGCGAGCCCGCGACGATCGACGACCTCGCGCCGGGCACCGAGGTGGAGCTCTCCGAGCCGACCTTTCCCGACGTCGAGGGCGTCGAGTGGGGAGACCCCGGGTGGCAGGTCGACGGCGAGACGGTCGAACCTGCCGCGGACGGCACGGTGAGCGTCGAGGTGGGCGAGGCGGACGACGTCGAGCTCGTCCTGACGAACGCGGCGGAGACGGCTCCGACGCCCACCCCGACGCCCACTCCCACGCCGACACCGACGCCCACTCCCACGCCGACACCGACGCCCACCCCGACCCCGACGCCCACCCCGACGCCGGACGTGCCGACCGACACGCCGACCCCGACGCCGGACGAGGACCTCCCGGCGACCGGTGCGCAGACGGCCGGTCTCGTCGCGGCGGCGCTGGCACTGGTCTCTCTCGGGACGTTCCTCGTGGTGCGACGCCGCCGGAGCGTCTGACCGGCCGGACTGCCACCGCACCGCAACCGACCCCGGGTCGTCGGGCTACAGAACATCGAAGCCCTGACGGCCCGGGGTCCGGCGTTCGCGGTGCGCAGGTTCGTGCTCGTGGCCGGGGACCCCGACGACCAGGACGACCTGCCACCCGATCGTCGGGCGCCGTTCACCGGGGCGATGTCCGCACGCCACCCGGGCTCCGTAGCGTGACAGCGCTTCCCAACCCGGTCCCGGTGCTGCGACGGCGGTCCGACGGTCGTCGCCCGGGCCCCTGACCTGTGAAGGAACCCATGAACCTGCACGCATCCCACCGACCGGGCGCGTCGACGCGCACGGTGGCGTCGACGGTCGCGTTCTCGCTCGTCGGCGCGCTGCTCGTCACCGGCGTCGTGACGGCCACGTCGGACGTCGCGGCGGCCGCCGACGAGTCCCTCATCAGCTCGGGCGACACCACGTGGCGCTATCTCGAGGACAACACGAACCCCGCCGGGTCGGACGAGGACCAGCGCGTCTGGACGACGACCGGCTTCGACGACTCCGCCTGGAAGTCGGGCACCGGCGCGTTCGGCGCGAAGCGCGGCCAGGCGACCGGTATCGGCGACGCGTTCCCGATCACCACGCTCCTCACGCAGTACGTCGAGAGCACGACGACGGACGTCCCCACGTTCTTCTTCCGCACCGACGTGGACGTCACGGCCGCCGAGCTGGACGCAGCCGCGGCGTTCGAGGGCGAGATCGTGTACGACGACGCCGCGATCGTCTACGTCAACGGCGAGGAGGTCGCGCGCCTCGGCGACGAGGACCGCGAGATCACGCAGAACCTGCAGTACTTCGGGACGAGCCGCAGCGATCCCGTGACCAGCACGTTCGTCGTCCCGGCCAGCGCACTCGAGGCGGGGGAGAACACGATCTCGGTCGCGCTCTACCAGGACGCTCCGACCAGCTCCGACATCTACCTCGACGTCCGCTCGCTCGTCCCGACGCAGGGCGAGGTGCGCGACGTCACGCTCGGCATCGGGGCGGACGAGACGCAGGCCACGGTCGCGTGGTTCGCCAACCTGCCGGGCTCGGGCGAGGTGCAGTGGGCACCTGCGCAGGACGTGGTCGGCGGCACGTTCCCGCTCGACGCGCAGTCGGCGCCGTCCGCCGCGGACGCCTCGGTCGATGGCGCGACCTACCACCACGCCGCGATCAGCGGTCTCGAGGAGAACTCGTCCTACGTCTACCGCGTCGGGAGCGCGGCCACCGGCTGGTCCGAGCCGGCGACGTTCGACACGGGCACGTTCGGCGACGAGTACTCGTTCCTGTTCGTCGGCGACATCCAGATCGGTGCGAGCGGGAGCACGTCGAACGACACCGCGAGCTGGGTCCGCAACGCGGGCACGATCGACGAGCGTCACCCCGACGCCGCCTTCCTCGTCTCGGCGGGCGACCAGGTCGACAGCTCGGGCAGCACCGAGCAGTACGCGGGCCTGTTCTCCGCGGCGTCCATGCGCACGCTGCGCTTCGCACCCGACGTCGGCAACCACGACGCGGGCAGCATGCTCTACGACCAGCACTACGCGCGCCCGAACGCGACCGAGGGCATGCGCGACTACTGGTACGGCTACGGCGACGTGCTGTTCGTCTCGCTCGACTCGAACCAGTCCTCGGACGCCGGGATCGACGAGCGCGAGGCGTACCTGCGCGGGGTGATCGACGAGCGCGGCGACGACTACGAGTGGGTCGTCGTGTCGTTCCACCACTCCCTGTACAGCCAAGCCTTCCACTCGCGCGACGCGGACGTGGTCCGCCTGCGCGAGCGTCTCGCGCCGGTGTTCAGCGAGCTCGGCGTGGACGTCGTCCTCGCGGGGCATGACCACATCTTCACGCGCAGCCACCTCATGGACGGCACGACGCCCGTCGTGCCGGAGACCGAGCCCGCGATCGGCGACGTCCTCGACCCGCAGGACGGGCAGGTGCTGTACGTGACGGGCAACTCCTCGACGGGCAGCAAGTACTACGACTTCGACGGCGCGAAGCCCTGGACCGCTCGCTGGGAGCAGTCCCGCGAGCCGAGCTACTCCGAGGTCGACGTGACCCCGACGTCGTTCACCGTCACGACGTACGCGACGGCGACCGAACGGGTCGTGGACCGGGTCACGGTCCGGCACGACGGCGCCGCGGCACCGCAGCTCGACGTCACCGCGAGCGCGCGCTGCCTGGCGGGCAGGGCGTACGTCGCGGTGCGGGCCACGAACGTCGGTGCGGACGCGGCGGACGTCGAGCTGTCGACGCCGTACGGCTCGCGCACGTTCGCAGACGTCGGTCCGGGCACCTCGGCCTACCAGTCGTTCGCGGTCCGCGCCACGTCG
Organism: Cellulosimicrobium arenosum; assembly: GCF_014837295.1. Classification (GTDB taxonomy): domain Bacteria; phylum Actinomycetota; class Actinomycetes; order Actinomycetales; family Cellulomonadaceae; genus Cellulosimicrobium; species Cellulosimicrobium arenosum. Next base: position 135,701 of record NZ_JACYHB010000010.1, on the reverse strand, counting down.
GTCGACGCCGGCACGGCCACGGCCACCGTGACCGACGACGGCGCATCCCACCCGTCCGAGGCGGGCTACGCCTCTCTCACCTGTCCCTGACATGACCGGCTCCCGGAAACCTCCGGGGGCGAGCGATGCAGCGGTGCCCGAGTGATGCAGGCAGGAACGCATCACTCGGGCACTGCTGCATCTCTCGGGCACAGCCGCCGTGCGCTGGCGGGATCGTCCTCCGCGCGGGATGGTCGGGGGAGACGGCGGACGTCGTCGGGCAGGAGAGGACCATGCCGAAGGCCACCCGGGACGGCGACGCGAAGCAGTCCGAGATCCCGAGCACCCTGCAGCGCTCGGACGCGAAGGCGCAGCGCACGTTCGCGCAGGCGTTCGACGCGGCGATGGACCAGTACGGCTCCGACCAGCGTGCCCGCCGGGTCGCGTTCGCGGCGCTCAAGCACACGCACGAGAAGGTCGGCGACCACTGGGAGCCCAAGGACGAGCCCGGCCCGTCGGACGAGCGTGCCGAGGAGGGCGGGCTCGACCCGGACGGTGAGTCCGCGGGCGGCGTCGATGCGAACGCGACCAAGGAGCACCTGCTGGAGGTCGCGCAGCGGCTCGACGTGGACGGCCGCTCGAGCATGACGAAGGACGAGCTCGTCGACGGGATCCAGCGGGCGAACGAGCGTGAGACCCGGCACGCTCGGGGCGACTGAGCAGCTCGAGGGTCCGTCGGCGTGCCACGATGTGCGCATGACCAGCAACGCCGACGACCGCACCGCACTGACCGAGCTCGTCGCGACGCTCGAGGCGCAGGAGCGCGACCTCGTGCTCCCCGCGTTCACGCACGACGACGCGTGGCGCCTGGGGTGCGTCCTGGTCGAGCTCGCGACCGAGCGCGACCTGCCCGTGACGATCGACGTCCGCAAGGGCCACCAGCAGGTGTTCCACGCCGCGCGCGAGGGCTCGACGCCGGACAACGACTCGTGGGTCGAGCGCAAGGTCCGGGTCGTGCAGAGGTTCGGGGCGTCGTCGTACCTCGTGGGGCTGCGGTCGAAGGTCCGGGGCCAGACGTTCGGCGAGCAGCACCAGCTCGCGCTGCAGGAGTACGCCGCGCACGGCGGGGCGTTCCCGGTCCGGGTGGAGGGCGTCGGCCCGGTGGGCGTCGTGACGGTGTCCGGGCTGGCGCAGGCGGACGACCACGCGCTCGTCGTCGAGGCGCTGCGGGCGTTCCTCGGCCGGCCCCGCACCTACCTCGCCTGATCCCGTGCGCGCCTTCTCCTGCTCGCGCTGCGGCAGCCTCGTCGGTTTCGAGGACCCGACCTGCGTGTCCTGCGGCTCCACCCTCGGCTACGTCCACGGCATCGACCGGATGCGGGCCCTGGACGACGACGGCCGGGCCCGCTGGGAGGGCGTGCCCCGGATCCTGTGCGCCAACCAGCCGCTCGGGTGCAACTGGCTCGTGCCCGAGGGGCCGGAGCTCGAGGCGTTCTGCGTCGCGTGCCGCCTGGTCCGGCGGCACCCGTCCCCCGGCGACGACCTCGCGACCGACCAGTACGCGGCGGCGCTCGTCGCGGAGCGGCGCCTGCTGTTCCAGGTCCTGGAGAACGACCTGCCGATCACCAGCTACGCCGAGCGCGACGGCGGCCTCGCGTTCGACCTGCTGTCGTCCACGACGGGCGACCCCGTGACGATCGGGCACGCGGACGGCGTCGTGACGATCGACCTGTCCGAGACCGGCGACGCGTACCGCGAGTCGTTGCGCGTCGAGCTGGGCGAGCCGTACCGGACCATGCTCGGCCACTTCCGCCACGAGACCGGGCACTACTACTGGCAGGAGCTCGTGTCGTCGTCACCTGCCCTGCTGGCTCGGTGCCGGGAGCTGTTCGGCGACGACACCGCCGACTACCAGCAGGCGATCGACCGGCACTACGCGCACGGCGCACCCGACGGGTGGCGCGCCGAGTTCATCTCCGAGTACGCGACGATGCACCCGTACGAGGACTTCGCCGAGTCCTGGGCCCACTACCTGCACATCACGGACACCCTGCAGACCGCGGCCTCGTTCGGGATGAACCTGGGCGGGCTCATCGGCGACAAGCTGGCGCCGGAGCTGCGGGGATCGCTCGCGACGCACCCCGCGTTCTCCGTGACCGGCTACCGCGAGGCCACGATGGAGGAGATCCTCACGCTGTGGCACCCGCTCGCGATCGCGTTCAACCAGATCAACCGCTCGATGGGCAAGAACGACCTGTACCCGTTCGTGCTCACCGAGCCGGTGCGGGCCAAGCTCGCGTTCGTCCACGAGGTGGTGTCGGGTCAGTCCCACTCCACGGGAACGTCCTCGAACGTCGGCCACGACGCCACCACGGCGACGTCGAGCGACGACAGGTCATCGACCGGGCGGGCGAACGCGACCTCGTAGCGCACGGTCCCGTCGACGGACGTCGTCGCCCGGACCGGGTCGCTCTCGAGCTCGACGCCGGAGGAGCGCACCGGTTGGTACTGCGCGAGCGTGCGCGTGTCGACGAGCGTGGGGTGCAGCTCGCCGGATCCCGTCATGTCCCACACGGACACGTCGTCCGTCTCGTCGTCGTCCACCGCGTCGAGCGGCGTGAGGGTGAGCCGGAGCCTCGTGAGGGACCCGCGCACGACGAGCGGCTCGACCGCGACCCGCACCTGCGCTCCGTCGGACCCGGGGACCGGCACGACCATCTCGTCGACCGTCTCGGCCTCGCCGACCGGGTGGACCGACGGCGCGTCGGCCGGCACGTACTCACCCTGGGCCGGCGTGATGTCCTCGGTCTCGACGCGCGTCTCTGACCGGCCCGGCACCGGGCCGGTGTACCGGAGCTCGACGCGACGGTTCTGCGCGCGGTCCTCGGCGACGTCGTCGCCGGACTCGGGCACGGCGAGCCGCGTCTCCCCGTAGCCCTCGACCGTCAGGTCGAGGTCGGGACGGGCTGCGGCGACGGCGTCCGCCACCGACTGCGCCCGGCGCCGGGACAGGTCGAGGTTGTCCTCGTCGGAGCCGACCGAGTCCGTGTAGCCCTCGACGGTGAGCGGGCCGTCCTGCGGCACCCGGTCCACGAGCCCGCCGATCCGCTCGGCCGCGGCGTCGGAGAGGTCGGCCGAGCCCACGTCGAACAGGACGTCGGACGAGAGCGTCACGACGACCTCCTCGCCCTCCTCCTCGATCGTCTGGACGCTCTCGACGCTGCCCTCGAGCGCGTACGTCCGGGCGTTGTCGGTCTCGTACGTCGAGGTCGCGGACTCCAGCGCCTCGGCGCTCGGCGCACCACCGAGGTCGTCGAGCGTGAGCGCGTCGAACCCGGGGACGGGACCGGACGGGTCGTCGGTGGCGTCGGCGGGCACGAGGCCGCCACCCGCGAGCAGCGCGGCGAGCGCGGCCCCGGCGCCGAGGTGTCGTGGCGCGCGCACGGCTCAGTCCTCGGGCTCGTACGTGACGGGAAAGTCCTCGATCGCGGGCCACGACGGGTGCAGCCACAGGTCGACGGCCGCCGGGTCGCCCTGGGGGCGCGGGAACCACGCCTGGTAGAGGACCGCCTCGTCGTTGCGGGCGGAGGCCCGGTTGACGTCGGTCTCGAGGTCGGTGCCCGTGTCGGAGACGACCTCGTAGCTCGTCACGGCGTCCACGTCGACGATCGTCGGGAGTACGTCGTTGCCGAACATGTCGTAGATCGAGACCAGGTCGCCGGGCTCGACCGACGTGAAGTGCGGGGTCAGGACGACCTGGAGCTGCGTCGTCGGCCCGTCCGCCGTGAGCGCCACGACGCCGACCGTGACCTCGTCCTCCGGCGACCTCGGGACGGGCACGGTCATCTCGACGACCGGCTGGTACTCGTCGGCCCCGACGGTGACGGGCTCGATCTCGTCCTCGTCGCCGCCGGTGCACGCGGCGGCGAGCAGCAGGACGGCCGCGACGGCGCCCACCGTGCGCGCGCGGGTACGGCCCGCTCGGGGGGCGAGGGGCGAGCGGGCGGCCCGGATGCTCGTCATGGTCCGTCAGCCTAGGGCAGGGTCGGGCGCGCGCGCAGCCGTGTCCTGGCGTCCGGTCTCAGCGGGGCGGGCGCGCGGCGCGTCGGGCCTTGCGGGCCGCGGCGGCGCGGTCGGTCGCCGTGTCGAGCTCGTCGTCGAGCGTCGCGAGGGCGTCCTGCGCACGCGCGCGGGCGTCGTTCGCGTCGGCGAGCCGGGCCCGCGCGGCGTCCCGCTCGTCGGCGAGGCGGGCGAGCTCGTCCTCGATCGTGCCCAGCTCGTCCTCGACCTGCCCGACGACGTCCCCGGCCTCGCGCACCCGGGCGTCGGCCTCGTCGCGGGCGGCCTCGAGCCGGTCCACCTCGGCCGCTGTCTCGGCCACCTCGCGCTCGGCCTCCGCGACGGGGTCCGCGTCCGCGTCGGCGCCCGCGTCGCCGGTCGAGGTGGTGCCCCGGGTCCGGGAGCGACGCGCGGCGACCTCGTCGCGCAGCGTCACGACGTCGGCAGGCTCGCCACCCTCGTCGACGATCCCGAACCCGACGTGCTGCAGCGCCTGCCCGAGCCGGCCGGACCGGACGAGCGCTCCGGCGTCGGGATCCATGACGGCGGCGGTCAGGGTCTCGGCGAGCCGGTCGACCGTGCCCGCCGACACCGCACGGCCCGCGACCTCGCCGGCGGACCGGACCTCGCCCACGAGTGCGTCCGTGCGCTCGCGCCGGAGCCGGTCGAGCGCGGTGATGCGACCTCGGTCGCGGTCGGTGGTCGCGGTCCGCAGCTCGTCGCCGAGCGTGACGAGCGCCGCGACCTGGTCGGGGTGGGACCGGGCGACCTGGTTGACCACCCAGGCGGCGACCGTCGGCTTGGTCAGCCGTGCGACGCGGGCCGCGCCCACCGCGTCGCCCGACGCCTTGACGCGCCGGGCCGCGGCCGTGCGCGCGACGACGAACTGCTCGAGCGGCAGCGCGTACAGCCGGTCGAGCTCGGTGGCGAGCTCGTCGGCGAGGTCGGGCACGTCACCGGTGCCGGGCGCGTCGGGACTCACGACGCCCAGCGTCCCACGGTACCGGCGGGGCCGGCAGGGTCCACCGGGCGGGCGGCCGGGGGCCGTCGGAGCATGCGGGCGAACGCGTCCTCGGTGACGACCGGGATCCCGTAGCGCCGGGCGGTGCGCGCCTTGGTCGACAACGAGTCCGGGTCGGCGGCGACGACGAGCCGCGTGCGCCGCCTCACGTACCGCCACGGTTCGAGTCCGGCCCGCCGGACGTCGTCCTCCCACGCCTCGCGGGTGCGCCGCATCGACCCGGTCAGCACGATCTCGTCGCGCGGTCCCAGCGTGAAGGCCTCCCGCTGCCCGACGCCGGTGCCCGCCTCGTCCACGAGCCGCGCTCCCAGCGCGGCCTGGGCGGCGCCCGCGACGTCGTCCGCGTCGAGACCGAGCTGGCCCGCGACCTCGTGCAGGTCGGCGTCGACCGACAGCGCGCCGAGCAGGGAGCGGTCGTCCGCGTGGTCCCCCGGGCCGCGGGTGGAGGCGTCGCCGCCGGCGACCTCGCCGAGCAGCACCGTCTCGTCGAGGACCTGCCGGGCGAGGTCCGCGAGATGGTCGCGGTGCAGGGACTCGACGTCCCCGCGGGTCAGTCCGGCGTCGCGGGCGGTGGCGAGGAGGGCAGCGCGCTCGCTGTGCGAGACGTAGCGGTCGAGCAGGGCCAGGTCGAGCAGGCGGCGGTACTCCTCCCGCGAGGTGGTGCCGGTGGTGTCACGAGGGGTACCGGCGACGTCGAGCCCGGAGAGCCAGTGCGCGTGCCGCCGGCTCGCCCCGCGCAGCACCGGACCCGAGGGTGCTCCGAGACCGGCGGGGTCGCCGCACTCCGGCGGCAGGGTCCAGCGCACCCCGGCCGCCGCGGCGCGCGCGACGGCCCAGCACTCGTCGTCGGCGGCGACGTCGAGGTAGTGCGCGAGCAGGCCCGCGGTCGCCCGCGCGTCCCCGAGGGCGGAGTGGACGTCGTCGTGCACGATCCCGACCGCGGCGCAGCACGCCGCCAGGCCGCGCGAGCCGGTGAGGTAGCGGCCCGCGAGCTGCTGCGTGCACACGCACGCGAGCGGGTCGATCGCCGCCGCGATCCCGGCGCGGCCCAGCTCGGCCCGCAGGAACCGCGTGTCGAACGACGCGTTGTGCGCGACGAGGACACGACCGTCGAGCAGGCGCAGCAGCGCGGGTGCGACGCGGTCGAACGTCGGAGCGAGGGCGACGTCGGCGGCCGTGATCCCGTGGACGTGCTGAGGCCCGAGGTCGCGGCAAGGGTTGACGAGGCTGCACCACTCGTCCTCGACCCGGCCCGCGTCGTCGAGCAGCACGACCGCGACCTCCGCGACCCGGTCGCCGAGCCGCGGGGAGAACCCGGTGGTCTCGAGGTCGACGACGGCGAATCCGGGCACGCGCCCAGTCTGCCCGACTCCGCCCGGTTCCGAGAGCACCACCGCGGGCCGGCGGCGGCCGTCGTTCGTTACCGTCGCGTGAACTCACCCGCCCTGGGCTTTCGCCGGACCCGGAGCGGACCTACGCTCACGAGCACACGGGTCTTCGCGACGTCGCGTCCTGTGCGACTCGGCTGATCCCGGCACCCCGGGGACGGCCGGCGGGGGCCACTGCCGAGGAGGATGCGTGAGACACGTGAGATCGCGAACGATCGTCCCGTCCGTCGCCGCCGCGAGCCTGGTGCTCGCCGCGCTGACCGTTGCGCCGGCCGGTGCCGCACCCGGCGGGGTCCGGGCCGCCGTCGACCCGCCGCCGCTCTCCGACCTCGTCACGGGGCCCGCCGTCATGGACCGGCTCGAGGACCTGCAGGCGATCGCGGACGCCAACGGCGGCACCCGCGCGCTCGAGACGCCGGGCTACGAGGCGAGCGCCGCGTACGTCGAGCAGGCGCTGACCGACGCCGGCTACGCGCCCGAGCGTCAGTACTTCACGTTCGAGGAGCCCGTGATCGACGCGCTGTCCGCGACGGCGGCGGGCGTCGAGGTCACCGAGTCGATCTACCCGGCGGCCTTCGCCCCGGACACGCCGGAGGGGGGCGTGACCGGACCGCTCGTGCAACCGTCCGACGACCTCGTGCAGGGCTGCACGGCCGAGACCTGGGACGGTGTCGAGGCCACGGGTGGCGTCGCGCTCGTCAGTCGCGGGACGTGCCCGTTCTCGGACAAGGTGCTGTTCGCATCACAGGCCGGCGCCGTCGCCGTCATCCTCTACAACAACACGGACGGGGCCCTGAGCCCGACGCTCGGTGCCGACGACGACGCGTGGGTGCCGACGGTCGGCATCACGCAGGCCGACGGGCAGGCGATCCTCGCGGCGCTGGCCGACGGCGCCGCTCCGGAGGCGACCGTCGAGGTCGTCACGCACGTCGAGGAGTTCGAGACGTTCAACGTCATCGCCCAGACGCCCGGTGGCCGGGACGACAACGTCGTCATGGTCGGCGCGCACCTCGACGGCGTCGAGGACGGGCCGGGGATCAACGACAACGGGTCCGGGTCGATGGCGATCCTCGAGGTCGCGGTCCAGCTCGCCGAGGCGACGGACGGCGGGCAGGACGTCGAGAACGCGGTCCGCTTCGCGTGGTGGGGCGCCGAGGAGGTCGGCCTCGTCGGGTCGACGCACTACGTCGACGACCTCGCGGCGAACGACCCCGGGGCGCTCGACGACATCGCGACCTACCTGAACTTCGACATGGTCGGCTCGCCGAACTACATCATCGGCGTGTACGACGCGGACGAGTCGACGTACCCCGCGCCGGTCGACGTCCCGGCCGGGTCGCCCGAGACGGAGGAGGTCTTCACCGACTACTTCGACGGGATCGACCAGCCCTGGGTGGACACCGAGTTCTCGGGCCGCTCCGACTACCAGGCGTTCATCGTCAACGGCATCCCGGCGTCCGGTCTGTTCACCGGTGCGGACGACGTGAAGACCGCGGAGGAGGTCGCGCTGTTCGGCGGTACCGAGGGGATCACCCACGACCCGAACTACCACTCGCCGCTCGACACGATCGACAACGTCGACCCCGCGGCACTCGACATCATGTCGCGCGCGATCGGGCACGCCGTCGCGTCGCTGTCCGAGGACACCTTTGCGATCAACGGCGTGGGCAACCCGCGCGTCGACGGCATCGAGGCGCAGGCGCGCTGCCTCGACGGCACGGCCTACGTCGCGATCCGTGCGACCAACGGCGAGGCCGCCCCGGCCGACCTCCGGATCACGGCGCGGCCGGCCGCGCAGGGCGCGACGCCGTACGGGGACAAGAAGGTCTCGTCGCTCGCACCGGGCAAGAACGTCTACCAGTCGTTCAGCACCCGTGCCTCGTCCGTCGAGGCCGGGATCGCCACCGTCGCCGCGTACCAGTGGCGAAACGGCGACTCGGTGTACCAGCAGTACACGGTCCCGTTCGACGCGATCAGCTGCACCTGACCCCGCAGCCCGCCGAGCACGACCTGGGGGTCGTCATCCGCCGGATGACGACCCCCAGGTCGTGCTCGACAGCGAGCTCGGGCGTGCTCGGCACGGCCGGGTGGGCATGGGTCGAGAGCCGTTCCTGACGACGACGGGCGACGACGCGGGCGACGGTCCCGACCTGCGAGCTAGTGGCCGAACGCCTCGAGGATCGGGGTGTCGCCGGACGTGAACCGCACGAACCGGCCCACGGCGCTGTCGCTGTGCAGCGCCTGCGCCACGACCATCGCGACGTCCGCGCGGGACACCTCGAGCCCGGGGCCGCCCTCGATCTCCTCGTCCTCGGCCAGGACGTGGATCGCGCCCGTCGGTGGGTCGTCGCTCAGCGTGCCCGGCCCGAGGACGGTCCACTCGAGATCGCTCGCGCGCAGGTGGTCGTCGGCCGCGAGCTTGGCCTCGGCGTACGGGTAGAACGCGGACTCGGGGTCGACGCCGTGCTCGGCGACGGAACCGATCCACGACACCATGACGAACCGCGGCACGCCGGCCGCGGCTGCGGCGTCGATCGTCCGGATCGCCGCGTCGCGGTCGACCGCGTACGTGCGCTCGGGGCTCCCACCGCCGGCACCGGCGGACCACACGACGGCGTCCGAGCCCCGGACCGCCTCGGCGATCTCGTCGGTCGAGGCGGCCCCGACGTCGAGCAGCAGCGGCTGCGCGCCCAGCTCCTCGACGAGCGTCGGCTGCCCCTCCTTGCGCACGATCCCGAGGACGGTGTCGCCGTGCTCGGCCAGGATCGGTATCAGCACGCGCCCGACCTTGCCGTGGGCTCCGACCAGGGCGATCTTCATCGTGCTCTCCTTCGCGTGCGGCAGGGGTACGACCTCACCGTCGCGTACCCGCACCCGGTACGCCAGTCGTGGGTGGCGACGACGGGCTCAGCGGCAGCCGCGCGAGCTCCGCGCGGCGACGAGAGTGACCGTGACGGAGCTCCGCACCAGCTCCCCGGCCGCGGGCTCCTGTCCGCAGACCACCCAGCCGCGGTCCGGTCCGGTCACGCCGCGCCCGTGGCGCGCGTCCACGACCGCGACGTCCCCAGCCCCCAGCCCGACCAGCTCTGCGCGTGCGTGCGCGAGGTCGGTGTCGGCCAGCGCGGGTGCCAGGAACGCGGGCTCGATCTCCACCTGCACGCGGACTCCGTCGCCATCACCCGGGTCGTCGCCATCACCCGGGTCCGGCACGTCCGTCGTCGGGTCCCCTGCCCCGGGGGGAGCGTCCGGCTCGGCCGGGGTGCTCGGGTCGGACGGTGCGGTGGTCGGTGGCGGCGGCGGAGCCGCGTCCGGGACGCCCGGTCTGCACGCCGACAGCAGCACCACCATCGCCACCGTCGTCATCGGCAGCACGCCACGTCGCGCACCACGAAAAGCACTTGCACGTACCACGACGCGCCCCCCAGCTGTCGCCCCCCTGCACCTGCCTCGCGGCAGGTCTGTCCCCCTGAGGGTAGGCGATGGAGCGCACCCCGTACACCGGGAGACGATCGTCCGAGGTCAGGGGCCGGTGGTGGTCTTCCGCTTCGGGGGGCGCATGGTCGGCACGTCGCCGACGATGGGGATGGGCCGGCGGTGGAAGGGGAAGCCGTAGCGCGTGACGAGTCCGGCGAGCGTCGTGAGCCGGTTGCGCGGGCCGATGAGGCCCATGATGTGGACGAACAGCCACGCGAGCCACGCCACCCCGCGGGTGAGCCGCACCCGGCCGACGACCTCCGCGATGGCTGCCCGGCGCCCGATCACCGCCATGGTTCCCTTGTCGAAGTAGTGCAGGGCCGTCGTCGGGCGTCCCTCGACGAGCGCGAGGATGTTGTGCGCGACCTGCTTGCCGCCCTGGATCGCGGGCTGCGCGAGCTGAGGGAGGTCGGCGGGGGAGACCGCGATGTCGCCGACCGCGAACTCGCCGGGCAGGCCCTCGACCTGCAGGTCGGCCCCGACGACGACGCGACCACCCTCGCCGCGCGGCAGCCCCCAGTCGTCGACCTCCTCGTGCGGGCTCACGCCCGTGGACCAGACGGTCAGGTCGGAGCGGATGCGGGTGCCGTCGGTGAGGACGACGGCGTCGGGCAGGACCTCGGCGACGCCCGCCCCCAGGTGGAGACCGACGCCGCGGCGCTGGAGCTCGTCCGCGGCGTACTGACGCAGCGACGGGTGGAACGCCTTGAGCACCTCCCCGCCGCGCTGGACGAGCTTGACCTCGAACGCGTCGCCGTGGATCTCGGGGTAGGCGGGCCGCAGTCCCGCGGTGCGCAGCTCCGCGAGGGCGCCGGCGACCTCGACCCCGGTCGCGCCACCGCCCACGACGACGACCCGCAGCCCCTCGTCGGTCCCCGGCGTGGCCGCCGCCTTCTCGAGCCGGACGAACAGCGTGTCGCGGATCTTCATCGCCTGCGACCGCGAGTACATGGGGAACGAGTTCTCCTTGGCACCCGGGGTGCCGAAGAAGTTCACCGTCACGCCGTTGGCGAGGACCAGGTAGTCGTAGTCGACCAGCTCGTCGTTGAGCAGGCGGATCCGCCGGTTGTCGTGGTCGATCCCGACCAGGTGCTCGTGCACGACCCGCACGTTCTTCTGCCGGAGCCGGATACCGCGCAGGAAGTAGGTGACGTCGCCGGGGTTCAGGCCCCCGGTGGCCACCTGGTAGAGCAACGGCTGGAACGTGTTGTAGACGCGGCGGTCCACGAGCGTGATCCGCACGGGCGCCTTGGCGAGCTCCTTGACGGTCGCGAGGCCGGCGAAGCCGCCGCCCACGACGACGACGTGGGGCAGGTCGGTGGTGTCGGTGCGGGGCACACCGCCAGGTTACGGGGGTGGTCGGCGCCTGCGCGCGGTCAGGCGGGGTACCAGCGCCCGCCCCAGCGCCGCGTCAGGCGCCCGCCGGACGTCGCGGCCAGGTGCCGCACCCCGGTCTCGACCGCGTCGGCGACGCCGTGGGCGGCCTCGTCACCGTCCGCGACGAACCGCACGGTCACGCGGGCCTCGCCGCGCACGACGCCGACGTCGTACGCCTCCACGGTCGCGACGGCGCGGGCCGCGTCCGCGGCAGCGGGCAGCACGGACTCCGGCTCGACGCCGAGATGCAGCAGACCGACGGTCAGCGTCACACGGTAGGACGGCACGGGCTCAGCGCTCGCGACGTTCCACGTCGTCGTTCTCCAGCAGGTCCTGGCGCACCACGCGGCGCAGCACCTTGCCGATCTGCGAGCGCGGGAGCTCGGGCACGACGGCGAGCGCGTGCGGCAGCGCGTAGCGTGCGAGCCGGCGCTCGCCCCACTCGCGCACGGCGGCGAGGTCGACGCGCGGCGGTGCGGGTGCGCCGTCGGTGTCGTCGAGCACGACGACGGCCGCGACCTGCTCGTCCGAGCCCGTGCCGGGGAGCCCGACGACCGCCACGTCCCGTACTCCCGGCATCGCCCGGAGCTGGTCCTCGACCTGCGACGGGTACACCTTGAAGCCGCCGACGACGATCATCTCCTTGATGCGGTCGACGAGCGTCACGACCCCGGCGTCCGGTCCGTCGAGCGCGACCTGCACGACGTCGCCCGTGCGGAGCCAGCCGTCGTCGAGCAGCTGGCCCGCGGTCTCCTCGGGCCGGTTCCAGTACCCGCGGAACACCTGCGGACCACGCACGAGGAGCTCGCCGCGGACCACCGGGAAACCGTCCGCCGACGCGTCCGGCCCGGCGGGTTCGGTGTCGCGGAGGTCGTCGGCGTCGAGGGCGTCGGTGTCGACGACACGGATCTCCGTGCTCGGGAACGGGAGCCCGAGGGTCCCGGGGCGGCGGTCGTCGGAGCAGGGGTTGCCGAGCGCGATGGGCGACGTCTCCGTCATCCCGTAGCCCTCGATGAGCAGCCCGCCGGTGGCGGCCTCCCAACGGCTCGCGGTCTCGGCGGTGATCGGCATCGCTCCGGCGAACGCGAGCCGGACCGAGCTGAGGTCGGCCCGTCGCCGGGCGTGGCCCCCGTCGACGCCGTCGGCGCCGTCCGGTCGGTCGGCACCGTCGGCGGTGCCATCGTCGGTGCCGGAGCCCGCGGCGTCGAGGATGCGGTCGAACATGGGCGCGACGCCCGGCAGGAACGTCGCGGGCCGGCGTGCCTGCGCGGCGACGAACGCCTGCGGGTCGAACCTCGGGAACGTGACGAGCGTCGCCCCGATGTGCGCCGGCAGGGTCAGGCAGAACATCAGCCCGAACGCGTGGAAGAACGGCAGCACCCCGTAGACGGTCTCGGCGCCCTCGGTGAAACCGGCCCACGCCTGTCCCTGCACGACGTTCGCGACGAGGTTGCGGTGCGTGAGCGTCGCGCCCTTGGGCGTGCCGGTCGTGCCGCCCGTGTACTGGACGAGCGCGACGTCGTCGGGCCCCGGGTGGGGCAGCGACGCCGGCAGGCGCCGCGCGCGGCGCACGAGCGCGTGCCAGTCGGGCACGCCGGGCGGGACCGGTCCGCGCAGCGCGTCGCGCTGGGCGCGGGCGCGCGCGACGGGCAGCCGCAGCGCGAGCCGGGACGAGCGCGGCAGGTCGCGTGCGACGTCGAGCGCGACGACGGCGCGCAGCGCGGGCCCGCGCGCCTCGAGGACCGCCGGCACGGCCTTGGTCCACACGACCGCGACGCTCGCGCCGGAGTCGGCGAGCTGGTGCGCGAGCTCGTCGGCGGTGTAGGTGGGGTTGTGCTCGACGACGACCGCGCCCAGGCGCTGCGCGGCGTAGAACGCGACCACGTGGGACGTGCAGTTCGGCAGGACGAGGGCGACCCGGTCGCCGTGGCGTACCCCGAGGTCGTGCAGCGCCCCGGCCGCACGTTCGACTTCTGCGGCCAGCTCGGCGTACGTCGTGGCCGCGCCGAAGAAGTCGACGGCGGCGCGGGCGGGCCAGCGGCTCGCGGCGCGGAACAGGGCCGCGGTCACGGGCTCGTCGGGAATCTCGACGGTCGTCGGGACGCCGGGGGCGTACCGCTCGGTCCAGGGCCTGCTCGCGAGCGCGTTCACCCCGCAACCGTAACCTACGGTTGCGTAGGTTGTGTGTCGTGCCAGGTCACGCAGTCGACGTCCCGGCGGCCCGGGACAGCACCGCGACGAGGAAGTCGGCGCCGTCGTCGAACGGGCGCAGGTCCCACGTCGCGAGCGCGACGTCGACCCGCAGCCCCGCGGTCCCGACGTCGGCGAAGAACGCGTCGAACGCGTAGCCGCGGCCGGCCCCGAACCCGACGACGGCGCGACCGCCGGCGGTGAGGTGCGCGCGCAGGCGTCGCAGCACCTCGACCTCCGTGCCGGCGGCCAGGAAGGTCATGACGTTCCCCGCGCACACGATCGCGTCGAACGGCTCCGCGACCCCGTCGGCGACGAGGTCGAGCTCGGCCAGGTCGCCCACGCGCCAGTCCGCCCCGGGGTGGTCCTGCCGCGCGGCGTCGACCAGGACGGGATCCACGTCGACCCCGACCACGACGTGCCCGCGCGCCGCGAGCTCCGCACCGACACGCCCCGGGCCGCACCCGGCGTCGAGCACCCGCGAGCCGCGGGGGAGCATCGCGTCGACCAGACGTGCCTCTCCCGCGAGGTCGGCCCCGTCGGCGGCGAGCCCGCGCATGCGGTCGCGGTACCAGGTCGAGTGCGAGGGATCGGCGGCGACCTTCTGCTCCCACCGGGAGGGACGTACGGTGCTCATCCCCCGACGCTACGTCGTCGAGCACGACCTGAGGGTCGTCACCGGACGCGTGGCGACCCTCAGGTCGTGCTCGACGGCGGCGCGGAGCGCCGGGGTGGGGGTGGGGGTGGCGCGACGAGTGGGTGGGGTGAGGGGTGACCTTCTGGGGGTGGGCTGCCAGACTCGGGGGATGAGCAGCGCCGCACCCGTACCCGTGACCGAGCTGGCGTCGTCCGCCCCGACCGGCGAGCTCGTGGCGGTGTGCCGGGTGCACGCGCTGCTGCCCGACGCGGGCGCGGTCGGGGTCACGGCCATCGACAAGCGACCGGTCGACGGGCCCGTGAAGGTGCGGCGCCTCGGCCTGTACGCGGACGTCCAGGCCGACCGGGCGCACCACGGCGGCGAGGACCAGGCGGTGTACGCCTACGGCGAGGACGACGCCGAGTGGTGGGCCGGCGAGCTCGGGCACGACGTGCCCCCGGGGCTGTTCGGCGAGAACCTGCGAGTGCGGGGCGTGCCGGTCAGCGGTGCCGTCGTCGGCGAGCGCTGGAGCGTGGGGTCCGCGCTGCTCGAGGTGACGCAGCCGCGCACCCCGTGCGCGACGTTCGGGCGCCGGGTCGAGGAGGAGCGCTGGGTCGTGCGGTTCACGGCCGCGAACCGGACCGGGACCTACCTGCGCGTCGTCCGGCGCGGCGAGGTCCGTGCCGGCGACGCCGTCACGGTCTGCTACCGCCCCGAGCACGGCGTGACGATCGCGGACTGGTTCGCGGCGTGGAACGGTCGCGGCGAAGCCCCCGACCGCGCGGCCGACCTCGCCCGGCGTCTCCTCGCGGCCCACCTCGACGGCGGGACGACGCTCAGCGACGAGCTGCGGGAGCGCGCCGAGATCGCCGCGGGTCAGCGCCTGGAAGACTGAGCGGGCCGAGCGGGTCGAGCGGACCGAGCGGGCTGAGCGGACCGACCCGCTCAGCGCTCGGCGCGCGGGATCCGGGGTGCGTGTCGACCGCGCGGGGGCTCGCGGGGCGGCCACTCGCCGTCGTCGGACCCGTCGTCCGCCGAGAACAGCAGGTCGTGCAGGTGCACCTGCACGTTCTCGACGTCGGGCACGTCGTGCAGGACGAGGCCCGGCTTCTCGGAGGCGTCGGAGATGACCAGCGTCCCGCAGCCGAAGACCCGGTCGATCGGGCCCTTCTCGTAGTTGACGTCGTTGATCCGGTACAGCGGGATGTCGCGGCCCGTGCGCGTGATGATCCCGGAGCGCATCGAGATGCGCTTGTTCGTCACGGTGTACTCGGTGGTGCGCCAGCGCAGCCACGGGACGAACACCCAGACGATCGCGGCGAGCGCGGCGATCCCCGCGACCACCCACCGGACGACGGCGTCCGGCACGAGCACGACGGCCGCCGCCACCGCGACGACGAGCACGACGAGCAGGGCGATCGGCCAGAAGAGCGCCTTCGCGTGCTCCTTGAGCTCCATGACGACGTGCTCACCGTCGGTGAGGTGCTTCTCGCTCAGTCCCATGGGGAGAATGGTGCCACCGCCGGGCCCTGCGGCGGGAGACGCGTCCGCGGTCGGCTCAGCGACCCGGGGGCAGGTTCCAGCCCTCGACCGTGCGCAGCCCGTGCCCGTACCCGAGCAGGCTGATCGCCGCGGTGCCGAGCTCGAACCGCGCACCCAGGTGCGGGTCGAGCCCGAGCCACTGGGTCACGAGCACGCGCAGCAGGTGCCCGTGTGCGACGAGGACGACGTCCTCGCCCTCCTGCAGCGTGGGCTCGACGCGTGCCAGGACGCGTGCCGCACGGGCCGCGACCTCCTCGACCTCCTCGCCGCGGCGCTCGTCTGCGGACGGCACGACGTTCACCCCGTCGCGGAACACGAGCCACTCGCGTCCCAGCTCGGCCGAGATCTCGGCGGTCGTACGACCCTCGGCAGGGCCGTAGTCCCACTCCACGAGGTCGGCGTCCGTCGGCGCGTCGGCGAAGCCGGCGAGCGCCGCCGTACGGCGCGCGCGTCGCAGCGGGCTCGACAGGACCGTGGCGGGCCCCCGCCCCCGCTCGTCCGCCCACCGCTGGATCCACACGCCTGCGGCGACGGCCTGCTGCTCGCCGGCCGCGGTCAGGTCGATGTCCGTCGTCCCCGTGTGCTGCCCGCTGGCGCTCCACTCCGTCTCGCCGTGGCGCAGCAGCACCATCTGGGGGTCGAGCTCGTCGTGGGTGCTCACGGTCGGCCTTCCTGGTCGGGGTCTGCTGCCAGCATGGCCCGACGGCGCGCGGACCGCTCGCGGGGGCGCGAGCGGGTGTGGGTGGTCGGTCGTACCGTCCTGTGCGACGGCAGGACGACGACGTGGCGAAGGAGCAGCTCGTGGTGCATCAGGCGGAGGACGGCTCGACCGTCTACGGCAGCCCGGAGTTCGACTGGTCGGTCCTCCAGGTCCCGACCGCGCTCGCGGTGGTCCGGGGGCAGCTCGGGTTCTCGTGGCTCGAGCTCGCGGACCGGCTCGCGACCGTGACGCAGGACGAGCTCGAGTGGGAACCCGGGCCGGGCGCGCTGCGCGTGGTGCGGCGGGGCACAGAGCGCACGCCACGCACGCTCGGTCCGGGCGAGTGGGTCATGGAGTGGCCCGAGGGGGCCGACTCGCCGCAGCCCCGCACCATCGCGTGGCTGGTCGCCCACCTCACCGAGGCGTATCTCGAACGCTGGGAGTGGACGTTCGGCGCGCACGAGCGCCGCCGGGACTCGGTCGAGTTCTCGGGCGAGGTCGGGCCGGCCGTCGCCGGCCTGCGGCACGAGGTGGACCGGTGGCGCGTCGGGGTCGACGCCCTCGGTGACGACGAGGCCTTCACCGTGGGGCTCAGCCAGGCGACGCCGATCGACGCGCAGTCGCCGTTCGTGCACCTCGTGGCCCACATGAACCGCGAGCTCGTCCACCACGGTGCCGAGATCATGGTCCTGCAGGACCTCTACCGCGCCACGCACGTCACACCGTCGCCGGGGAATCGATGAGCACACCTGCTGGTTGAACGGTCCATGACCGAACCTGCTCCCACGACCGTCAAGGTCGACATCTGGTCCGACGTCGCGTGCCCCTGGTGCTACGTCGGCAAGCGCCGCCTCGAGACGGCGCTGGGCCGCCTCGCCGAGACCGGCACGGGTCCGCGCGTCGAGATCGAGTACCACTCCTTCGAGCTCTCCCCGGACACGCCCGTCGACTTCGAGGGCAGCGCGGTCGACTTCCTCGCCGGGCACAAGGGGATGCCGCACGATCAGGTCGAGCAGATGCTGGGCCAGATGACGACGCTCGCCGCCGCGGAGGGTCTCGCGTTCGACTTCGACGCGGTCCACCAGACGAAGACGCTCACGGCGCACGAGCTGCTCCACCACGCGAAGGCGCACGGCAAGCAGCTCGAGATGAAGGAGCGACTGCTCAAGGCGTACTTCGAGGACGGGCGCCACGTCGGTCGCGCCGACGAGCTCGCCGACCTCGCCGCCGAGGTGGGGCTCGACCGGGACGAGGTCGCGGCGGCGCTCGCGGACCACCGGTACGCCGACGCCGTCCAGGCGGACATCGACCAGGCCCGCGCCTACGGCATCAACGGTGTCCCGTTCTTCGTCGTCGACGGCCGGTACGGGATCTCGGGCGCACAGGACCCGGCGGTGTTCGTCCAGGCCATCGAGCAGGCCGCCGCCGAGGTCGCTGCCGCCTGAGCGACGCATCTCACAGCGCGGCCGACCCCGACCGGGTCGCCGTGCGACGCAGTACCACCGAGACTGGGCGAACACCCGGTGAGGTCCCACGAGGAGGTCCGGATGACCGACATGACGGCAAACGTCTTCCACTCGACCGCGAACCCGCGACGGACGACGCTGATCAGCGTCTCTGCCGCGGAGGCAGCGGCCCCTCAGCGCGAGGCCGCCGCCGGCCTCACGATGGTCGGCGGCGACGCCGGCACGTGCGCCGACGGGACCTGCGCGCTGCCCGACTGAGCACGACGCGGGCCGCGAGAGGCCGACGGTGACGGCGCGGTGCCCGGACGGTCTCCGGGTGCCGGTCCGTCAGCCTGCGCGGTGGTCCTGGATCGACAGGCGCGGTCCGCGACGCGGCGGTCGTGCGCGGCCGGAGACCTCGAGCAGCCGGACGACGCGGTAGCGGTGCGGGGCGTAGGGGGCGAGCAGCTCGAGCATGCGCTCGTCGTCGGCCCGTTCGCCCTCCAACGCCCAGCCGACGGCCTTCGCGAGGTGGAAGTCGCCCACGGACACCGCGTCGGCGTCGCCGAGCGCGCGCTGCGCGACCTCGGCAGCCGTCCACACGCCCACGCCCGGCACGACCTGCAACCGAGCGTGCGCGGCCGCGGCGCCGTGCGTGTCGAGCACGGCCGGGCACTCCTCGAGCCGGCGGGCGACCCGAGCGGCGGCCGTGACGGTGCGCGCTCGGCCGGGGTCCACCCCGGCCCGGTGCCAGTCCCACACGGGGATCGAGGCCCAGGTCGCGGCGTCAGGCACGACGAGCATCCCGGCCGGTCCGGCCGGCCCCGGTGCGACCTCGCCGTGCCGACGCAGGAGCCACGCCCACGAGCGCCAGGCGGCGACGGCCTGGACGCGCTGCTCGAGGATCGCCGGGACGAGCGCCTCCATGACGCGGCCCGTGCGCGGCACGCGCAGCCCGGGCGTTCGGCGGTGCGCGTCGCGCAGGAGGGCCGGCGGGGCGAACCCGGTCGCGTCGTCGTGCTCGCCCAGGAGCCCGGGGAGCGAGTCCAGGGCCTCGTCCGCGCCCGCTCCCCACGCCTGCCCGACGACGTCGCGCGGCCCGGTCTGCAACAGGCGGCAGGTCACCGGGCCCGACGCCATGCGGCTCGTGCGCCAGACGTCGCCCGTTGGCGTGCGGCGGAACGTCGGGTCGTACGGGCCGCGCGCGAGGCGGTCGAGGGTCAGGTGCAGGTCGAGCGGGCGGTCGGAGACGACGCGCCCCACGCGCGGCTCGTCGGCACGGTGCCCCGGCCCGGGGCCGGCGAGCGAGACGCTCGGGATCGAGCTCGGCAGGACGGTCACGGACCCATGGTCCCACCCGTGTCCCACACCACTCAGCGGGCCGCGGGACCTCGCGCGAGCTGCGCGGCCAGGCCGGCACGGTCGACCTGGATCCAGTACTCGACCACGCGGTCGGCCGCGACGCGGTAGACGCAGCTCGCGACCTCGACGACCTCGCGCCCGGTCGGCGCGATCCCGTCCACGTCCCCGAGGTGGCGACCGCGCTGCGTCCAGCGGACGTAGACCCGGTCGTCGTCCGCGAGGAGCTCGTCGACCGTCAGCGAGAAGTGCCCGTACGCCGTGACCATCGCCCCGACGTGCTCGGCGTACTCGGCGGGCGTCCGCTCGACGGTCGTCGGCGCGTGGGACGTGACCTGGTGCGCGCGCACGAGCGGAGCCATGAACTCACCGGCTCGACCGGGTTCGCGGCCGGACCGTACGACGTCGAAGAAATCGCGGACCAGGGCGCTGGGGGAGCGTGTCGTCACGTGCCCCAGGATGCCCCAGGCGTGCCCTCAGTCGAAGAGCGTGTCCATGTCCCAGGCAGGGTCTGCCGCGGACATCCGCGCGGAGGACACCGCCGGCGCGGGCGCGCGACCGGCCGCGCCGTGGCCGAGCTCCGGGACGAGGGTGCCGTCGAGGTGCCCGCGCCCCGCGGCCCAGTCCTGGGCGGCGAGGCCCGCGAGCTGGTCGGCCCGCTCGTTGAACTCGTTGCCGACGTGCCCGCGCACCCACCGGAAGCGCACCGGTCCCGGGCGCTCGTCGATGGCGCGGTCGATGGCCTGGACGAGCTCGAGATTCTTCACCGGCTGTCCGCCGACCGTGCGCCACCCCTTGCGCTTCCAGCCCACGACCCACTCCGACGCGCTCTTGATCGCGTACTGCGAGTCCGACTCGATGAGCAGCGGGTCCGTGCCCGGGTGCGAGCGGACCGCCTGCAGCAGCGCGGTGAGCTCGGCGACCTGGTTGGTCCCGCTCTCGGCGCCGCCGGAGTCGAACGTGCCGTCGTGGTTGATCCACGCCCACCCGATCGCTCCGCCCGGGTTGCGCAGGCACGAGCCGTCGGTGCTGACAGTGATCACAGTGCTCCTCGCTCCACGGTGCTCTCTCGGTCACTCCTCGCGGTTCATTGTCCACCACCGCGGGGACGCGCCGTCCGGCGGTCCACAGGGCCCGGCGCACCACCCGGACACGGCACCGCCGGCGTGCCGCCGCGACGGTGCGCGTCGGGGGCGCCTCAGGGTAGGACCGGGGGGATACCCCATGGTGCACGGCCGGCAGAAGCAGCAACCTGGATCCCATGGTCGACGGGATCGCAGGGCTCTGGGGGCAGGTCGAGGCGTGGTTGCTGGCGCTCGTGGACTCGGCGTGGGCGCTGCCCACGCTCTTCGCCACGACGGCCGCCGACGGGTTCTTCCCGCCCGTGCCGGGGGAGACGGTGATCGTGACGCTGGCCGTGGCCGCACAGGAGGGCGGCGGCGTCGCCTGGTCGCTCGTGCTCCTCGTGGCCGCGCTCGGGGCGTGGTGCGGGGACCAGCTCGCGTACTCCCTCGGCCGCGCGCTCGGTACGCGCTCGTTGCCGGTCCTGCGCGGCGCCCGGGGTCGGCGCACCGTCGCCTGGGCGGCCCGGGCTCTCGACCGCAGGGGGTCCTCGGTCGTGCTCGGCGCCCGGTTCGTGCCGGTGGGGCGTACCGCCGTCAACGTCACGGCCGGCGCCGTCGGGTTCTCACGACGACGGTTCATGGGGGTCTCGGCCGTCGCGTCCGTCGTCTGGGCGGGATGGTCGGTCGCGCTCGGCATGCTCGCCGCGCGGTGGCTCGGCGACCAGCCGCTGCTGGCGGTCGCCGTCGGCGTCGTGGCGGGGATCCTGCTCGGCTTCGTGGTCGACCGCGCGGCGTCGTGGTGGAGCGGCCGCCGGGACGCCGTCGCCCGCCGGCGACCGCTCGCGGTCGAGCCGCGTCCCTCGGACGTCGAGGACGGGCCGACGGCTCCGACGCCGCTCGTCGGGTGTGCCGCCGGACCGGGATGAACCAGCGCCGCCGCGGCTCGTGGCCGACGACGGCGGGACGAGGACGAGCAGGGACGACCCGGACCGGGTGCGGCAGAATGGTCGGGTGGCCCAGCGAACCCAGGTGACCGTGACGGACGACCTCGACGGCGCGGAAGGTGCCAAGACCTACCGCTTCGCGTGGCAGGACGCGCGGTACGAGATCGACCTCAGCGACGAGCACCGCGACGACTTCCTGCGCGCCCTGCAGCCCTACATCGACGCGAGCCGGCGGGTGGGCCGGGGCAGCCGCGCGTCGGGCGGCCCCGGCCGGTGACCCGGAAGGGTCAGGAGACGCCGAGCAGGTCGATGACGAACACGAGGGTCTTGCCGGACAGGCGGTGCCCGCCTCCGGCGGGACCGTAGGCGAGCTCCGGCGGCACGACGAGCTTGCGACGCCCGCCCACCTGCATGCCGGGGATGCCCTGCTGCCAGCCCGCGACGAGGCTGCGCAGCGGGAAGTTGATCGACTGCCCGCGGTTCCACGAGGCGTCGAACTCCTCGCCGGTCTCGTACTCCACGCCGAGGTAGTGCACGTCGACCGTCGAGTCGGGCGTCGCGGCCGGGCCGTCACCCACGGTGATGTCCTCGACGACGAGCTCGGTGGGGGCCGGACCCTCGGGCGGGTCGACCTCGGGGCGTTCCAGTTGTGTGCTCATGCCTCGATCCAATCACGCGGGGGACCCGGACCGCAGGTCGCGGGCATGCCGGGCACGGCAGTTCGCCCGTGCGAAACACCGGCGGCACGTTTTTCGCGATCATGGACCCATGCCCCGACCCGAACCACGAGACGTCCGCCGGTGGCGCCGCTACCTCGCGGACGAGCGCGCCGAGGCCGCCGCCTACCGCGACCTCGCGAGCCGCCGCACCGGCGAGGAGCGCGAGATCCTGCTCGCCCTGGCTGCGGCGGAGCGCCGTCACGAGCAGCACTGGCTCGACCTGCTGGGGGACGAGGTCGGCATGCCCCTGCGGGGGGCCTGGCGGACCCGGTCGCTCGGCTGGCTCGCGCGCCGCTTCGGCGGGGTCTTCGTCCTCGCGCTCGCACAGCGCGCCGAGGCACGGTCCAGCTACGACACGGACGACGACGCGACCGCGACCATGGCGGCCGACGAGCGGATCCACGAGGAGGTCGTTCGCGGGCTGGCGACGCGCGGACGCAACCGCATGTCCGGCACCTTCCGTGCCGCGGTGTTCGGCGCGAACGACGGTCTCGTGTCCAACCTCGCGCTCATCCTCGGGATCGGGGCGTCGGGTGCCTCGAACGCCACGGTCCTGCTGTCCGGGCTGGCCGGCCTCCTCGCCGGGGCCCTGTCGATGGGGGCGGGCGAGTACGTGTCGGTGCGCTCGCAGCGAGAGCTGCTGGACGCGTCGACCCCGAGCCCGCAGGCGTCCGCGGCACTGCCGGACCTCGACGTCGACGCGAACGAGCTCGCGCTCGTCTACCGGGCGCGCGGCATGTCCGCCGACGAGGCCGAGGGGCACGCGGCGGAGGTCCTGCGCACCTACAGCGCCACCACCGAGATCGCGCCCGCGCCCAGCGACGACGAGCACGAGACGCACGGGACCGCGATGGGTGCCGCGGTCTCATCGTTCTTCTTCTTCGCCTCCGGCGCGCTGATCCCGGTGCTGCCGTACCTGCTCGGGTCGAGCGGGTTCCCCGCGGTGGCCCTCGCGGCCGCCCTCGTCGGGATCGCGCTCCTCGCGACCGGCGCGACCGTCGGCCTCCTGTCCGGGACCTCGCCCTTGTCGCGTGCGCTGCGGCAGATCGCGATCGGGTACGGCGCGGCTGCCGCCACGTACGTCCTCGGTCTGGTGTTCGGAGCAACGGTCGGGTGAAATCCGGTCGCGTCGGGTGGTGATAACCCGCACGATGTGCCTACGTTGGGACGGCACCGGTCCGACGACGGGCCGGGTGTCCAGCACACGCACCGACTCAGGGGAACGGTCATGGCCGGCACGCAGGAAGCGCAGGGCAGGCGCCACGGCGTCCGCCGCTGGCTGCTGCGCGGGCTCATGACCAGCGGCGGGCTGGGTCTGGGCGTCGCCCTCGGCATCGCGACCGCCGGTGGCGCGACCGCCGCGGAGCACGACCCTCTGGGTCTCGGCACGGCGCTCGAGCCCGTCACCTCCACCGTCGAGACCGTGGTCGACCCGCTCGTGGAGCACGTGGTCGCGCCGGTCACCGACGAGGTCGTGAAGCCGGTCGTCGAGGAGGTCGTGAAGCCCGTCGAGAAGGTCACCGAACCGGTCGCGAAGGTCGCGGAACCCGTCGAGAAGGTCGCGGAACCCGTCCGCACGGCCACCGAACCGGCCGCGCCGGTGGTGGAGCAGGTCGTCGAGCCGGTCGCCCCCGTGGTCGAGAAGGTCGCCGAGCCGGTCGCCCCCGTGGTGGAGCAGGTCGTCGAGCCCGTCGCGCCGGCCGTCGACGAGGTGGTCGAGCCCGTCGCCGACGTCGTTCGCCCGGTGACCGAAGCGGTCGCGCCGGTGACGACCCCGGTGGCGGACTCCGTCGCCCCGTCGCTCACACCGGTCGTCGGTGCCGTGGCGTCGATCGTCAACCCCGTCCTCGAGGCGGCGGCCCCCGCCCTCACGCCCGTCACCGACCCCGTGCTCGACCTCGTGGCGCCCGTCGTCGACTCCCTCGCGCCCGTCACCGATCCCTTCGTGGGTCCCGTGATCGCGCCTCTCACCCCGCTCGAGCCGCTCGCCCCCGTGCTGCCGACGGCGCCCGGTGCGGACGGATCCGGTTCAGCCGGCCCGGACGCGGTCGCCGACGGCCCTGCGGACAGTGTCCCGGCGAGCCCTCCGGACGGCCCTGTGCGCGAGCTCGTCCCACCGGAGCAGGGCTCCTCGGCGTCCGCACCGCAGGACGGCCCTGCGGTCGTCGACGCGGTCCGCACGGCGAGCCCCCAGCGAGGGGTCCCCTCGCGCCTCGACGTGGCCGCCGCGCCGGCGCAGGACACCCCGTCGTCCGCCGTCGGGTCGCACGAGACCGGCGGGCCGGCCCGTGCCCCCGCGAACGACGCACCCGCCACGTCCCCCGGGTCCTCCGGCAACGTCGGCCAGCGTGCGGGCTCGGGAGACCACCCCGCCGTCGGGCCCGACGCCCTGTCCGCCCCGGTGCGGACGTGGCTGGTCGCGGGCGGCGACGCCCGCGCGGAGCTGTCCGGCACCTTCTTCGACGTCCCCGTCTCTCCTGCCTGAGGCGGTCGCCCCGCGCCCTCGGACGCGGCACGCGACCCGGCGCCGATGCGCCACCTCACCTCAGACAGGAAGAGAACTCATCATGCATACCTTCGTTCGGCGCGCGCTGAGGACAGCGCTCGTCACAGGCGGCCTCGTGGTCGTCGGGGCCGCAGGGGCCCACGCAGCCGAGGGCGACGGCCTCGGCGATCCCGGACTCGACGTCGCGGTCGACGCTCAGCTGAGCGACGTCGCCGAGGTCCTGCCCGACGTGTCCGTCGACGTCCCGGTGGACCTGTCGGTCGACGTGTCCGACGTCGCGGTCGGCGTCCTCGGCGACGCGACCGTGGAGGAGCCGACGCAGCCCGAGCCGGCCCCCGAGCCCGAGCCGGCCCCCGAGCCGGAGCCGGAGCCCGCGCCCGAGTCGCCGGCCGAGCCGGCGGACGTGGACGTGGACGTGCCGGTCACGGTGCCGGTGGACGTGTCCGACGTCGCGGTGGGTGTCCTGGGGGACGCGGCCGTGGAGGAGTCGGTGCAGCCCGCGCCGGCCCCCGAGCCCGCCCCCGAGCCGGAGCCGGAGCCCGCGCCCGAGTCGCCGGCCGAGCCGGCGGACGTGGACGTGGACGTGCCGGTCACGGTGCCGGTCGACGTGTCCGACGTCGCGGTGGGCGTCCTGGGGGACGCGACCGTGGACGGGTCGGGGGCCCCGGCGCCCGAGCCGGTCGCGCCCGCCGAGCCCGCGGACGCCGGTTCGGCCGACCTCGACGTGGACGTGCCGGTCACGGTGCCGGTCGACGTCTCGTGCATCGGAGCAGGGATCCTCGGCGACGCGGCCGTGAGCTGCGGAAGCACGACGGGAACAGGCGACGACGGCGCCCCGACCGGCGGTCCGAGCAGCCCGGTGGACACCGACGGCGATCTCCTCGACGGACTCCTCGGTGACGACGGGCTCCTGGACGACGACGGGCTCGTGGACGACGACGGACTCCTCGACGGGCTGCTCGGCGACGAGGGGCTGCTGGGCGACGGAGGTCTGCTCGGTGAGGACGGGATCCTGGGCGACGGAGGTCTGCTCGGTGAGGACGGGATCCTGGGTGACGACCTGCTCGGGTCGCTGCCCGACGTGGACGTGGACCTGCCTGTGACGGTTCCCGTCGACGTCTCGTGCATCGGGGTGGGAGTGCTGGGTGACGTGAGCGCGGACTGCGCGAACGCCGCTGCCGACCCGGACCCGACGGACCCGACGGACCCCACGGACCCGACGGACCCCACGGATCCCACGGACCCGACGGACCCCACGGATCCCACGGACCCGACGGACCCCACGGATCCCACCGACCCGACGAACCCGGCGGACCCCTCGGGCCCGACGGGCACCACGGGGTCGACCGGTGACTCGGTGGTCCGGGTCTCCTACCCGGTGACGGACATGGCGTCGTCGTCGGGCCTGCGTTCGGCGCAGGGGACCTGGGTGGCCGCCGAGGGGCCCTCCACCCTCGCGACGACCGGTACGTCTGGTGATGTGGGTCTGCTCGTGATGGCCGGCCTGCTCACGGCGCTCGGTCTGGCGATGCGCGGGCTGCGTCGTCGTCGTCCGGGCATGGCGGACCGCGACGCGTACGCCCGGATGCTCGGGCACGGTCGGTCGTAACAGGTTCCGGGCGGCGTCGCGCACCTCGCGCGGCGCCGTCCGGGCGTGGCCGCCGACCCGCCCGAAGGGTCAGACGTCGCGCACGTCCGGCGTGCGCGTCCGCGCGAGGATCTCGTCCACGAGCTCCTCGGGCGGCTGTGCGACGTCGAGGACGAACCCGCGCTCGTCGTCGTCCAGCGGTTCGAGCGCGGCGAGCTGGGACGCCAGGAGCGACGCGGGCATGAAGTGGCCCGTGCGACGTCCCATGCGGGACGAGAGGAGCTCCGGCTCGCCGTCGAGGTGGACGAACCACACGTCGCCCCGCGCCGTGCGCAGCAGGTCGCGATAGCTGCGCTTGAGCGCGGAACAGGTCACGACGGCCGACCGCCCGGCGTCCGCCTCGCTGCTCAGGCGGTCGCGGACCGACTCGAGCCATGGCTGGCGCTCGGCGTCGGTCAACGGTGTGCCGGACCGCATCGTGCGCACGTTCGTCGCGGTGTGGAGCGCGTCCGCCTCGGTGCACGTGGTGTGCAGGCGGGCCGCGAGCAGCCCCGCGACCGTCGACTTCCCCGATCCGGACACGCCCATGACGACGACGTGCTCCGGCGTCGTGCCGGGGGCGCGTGCGTCGTCGGTGCGGTCCATGGGGTCCCTGTCGTCGGGTGCGGCAGCGTGCGTGCGCATCGCACTCTACGGCTGTCGTTGAGCAGCGACGGAGCCCGCCACGTGCGGCAGACGGTCCCGGTCAGGCGACCGCGAAGACGAGCGCCGCGATCGCGAAGCCCATGACGCCGATCGCGGTCTCCATGACGGTCCAGGTGCGCAGCGTGGTCTTGACGTCCATCTCGAAGAACCGGCCGACGAGCCAGAACCCCGAGTCGTTGACGTGGCTGAGCACGACCGACCCGGCGGCCACGGCGACCACGATCGCGGCGAGCTCGACCGAGCTGAAACCACCGGCGGCGACGGCGGGAGCGATGAGGCCGGCCGCCGTGGTGAGCGCGACGGTCGCGGAGCCCTGGGCCACCCGGAGGATCGCGGCGATGAGGAACCCGGCGACGATCACCGGGAGCCCGAGGTCGCCGAGCACGTCGGCGAGCGCGTCCCCGATACCCGTCGCGCGCAGTACGCCGCCGAACATGCCGCCCGCACCGGTGATGAGGATGACGGAGCAGACGGGGCCGAGAGCGGAGTCGAGGGTCTTCTCCAGCGCCGTCCCGCTGAGCCCGCGGCGGCGACCCAGGACCCACGACGCCACCAGGACGGTGATGAGCAGCGCGATGGGCGTGGCACCGACGGCTCGGAGCGCCTGCACCGCCGGGTTGTCCCGGTCGACCGTGCCCGCTGCGCCCAGCGCGTCGAGCCCCGTGTTGGCGAAGATCAGCACGAGCGGCAGCAGGAGGATGAGCACCACGGTGCTGAACTTCGGCGGGTTCTGGATCTGCTCCTCGTCCGCCGTGCCGAGGATGCTCGGGATGGGCAGCGTGATGCGCTTGCCGACGTAGCGGCTGAAGAGGTAGGCCGTGACGTACCAGGTGGGGATCGCGGCGACGAGGCCGAGCGCGATGACGATGCCGATGTTGGCGCCGAGGAACTCCGTGGCCGCGACGGGACCCGGGTGGGGTGGGACGAAGATGTGCATGACGGAGAACGCGCCCGCGACGGGCAGGCCGTAGAGCAGCAACGAGCCGCCGAGCTTGCGACCGACGGAGAAGACGATCGGGAGCATGACGACGAGGCCCGCGTCGAAGAAGATCGGGAACCCGAAGATGAGGGACGCGATGCCGAGGGCGAGCGGCGCCCGCTTCTCGCCGAACTTCCCGATCAGGTAGTCGGCCATGACCTGCGCGCCGCCGCTCGTCTCGACGAGGCGGCCCAGCATGGCGCCGAGCGCGACGAGGAGCGCCACGGTCGCGAGGGTCGAGCCGAAGCTGGTCGTGAGCACCTCGACGATCGAGCCCGTCGGGATGCCCGCCACGAGCGCGGTCAGCAGGCTGACGAGGATCAGTGCGAGGAACGCGTGCAGCTTGAGCCTGATGATCAGGAACAGCAGGACCGCGATGGCGCCCGCGGCGATCGCGAGCAGGGGTCCGGCGGTCAGGGTCTGGGTCCAGTCCTCGGGGGGCATGGTGTCTCCGTCGACGTCGTGGTCAGGGGTCTGGTGTGTCGGGTCTTGGTGCGTCCGCGCGGCGTCGGTGCATCCGCGGCGTCAGCGCGTCCGGGGGGCGACCTGCAGGTTCGTGCGGTCGCGGATCTCGTCCGCCAGGTCCAGGGGCGTGGCCGAGACGTCGAGCGTGAACCCCCGCTCGTCGTCGGCGAGGGGCTCGAGCGTCGCGAGCTGCGACGGCAGCAGGGACGTCGGCATGAAGTGGCCGCTGCGATGCTCCATGCGCTCGCCGAGGAGCTCGCGCGATCCGTCGAGGTGGACGAAGCAGACGCTCCCGTGAGCCGTCCGCAGCAGGTCGCGGTAGGAGCGCTTCAGCGCCGAGCACGTCACGACGCCGGACCGTCCGGCGTCGGCCTCGCTGCTGAGCCAGTCGCGGATGGCCTCGAGCCATGGCCAGCGGTCGTCGTCGGTGAGCGGGGTCCCCGCGCTCATCTTGTCGATGTTGGCCTGCGGGTGGAACTGGTCCGCCTCGGCGTAGGTGGTGTGGAGGCGCTCCGCGACCAGCGTCGCGATCGTCGTCTTGCCGGAGCCTGCCACGCCCATCACGACGAGATGCTCGGGCAGCGCTTCGGGGGCGTCGGGCGCGTCGGGTGCGCTCGCGGTGGAGCTGACGTCGGTGTCCATGTCGTCGACTTCCGTGTCGTTCGGTCTCGGATGCTCCACCATGACGCATTGATAGCACCATTGGCAAGCGATTGATCACACCAATCCTCGGCACTAGGCTCGCCGACATGGCGACGACGGCCCTGCACACCACCGTGCTCGACACCATCGGCCGACGCATCACGAGTGGTGACGTCCCCGCCGGCACCTCGCTCACGCTCGAGTCGATCGGCACCGAGTTCGGGGTCTCGCGGACCGTCGCGCGCGAGGTCATGCGCCTGCTCGAGTGGCTCGGGCTCGTACGCTCCGGGAGGCGCGTCGGGATCGTCGTGCTCGGTGCCGACGAGTGGAACGTGCTGGACGCGCGCGTCATCCGATGGCGGCTCGAAGGCCCTGGTCGCGACGCCCAGCTGCGGACGCTGACCGAGCTGCGGCACGCCGTCGAACCCCTCGCCGCCGCCGGAGCCGCTCGCAACGCGTCCGACGCCGCGCGGGCGTCGCTCGTCGAGACCGCGACGCGCATGCGGGTGCTCGGCGAGGCAGGGGACCTCGAGGAGTTCCTGCGGCTCGACATCCGCATGCACGAGCTGCTGCTGCGCGAGAGCGGCAACGAGATGTTCGGGGCGCTCGCGGGCGTCGTCGCCGCCGTCCTGTCGGGACGCACCCACCTCGGCCTCATGCCGGCATCGCCCGTCCCAGAGGCGCTGGACCAGCACGAGGCCGTCGCGCGCGCCGTCGCGGACGCAGACCCCGAGGCCGCAGAGGCAGCGATGTCCTCGATCGTGGGCGAGGTGCGACGAGCGCTCCCCGCCGATACGTGACCGTGCGCCGTCCCGGTCAGGCGGGTCGGACCGCTGGGTGCCGCTGTCCGCGAGCGGTCCCGATCACTGCGAGGGGAGCCTGTCGAGCAGCGCGTCGATCTCCGAGGCGGTAGGTGACGTCGCCGGTCCCCGACGAGTGACCGCCAAGGCTGCGGCCGCGTTGGCCCGGCGGACGGCGACGTCCAGGCCGAGCCCGCCTGCGATCGCTGCGCACAGCACGCCCGTGTGTGCATCGCCTGCACCGTTGGTGTCCACTGCCCGGACTGCTGGTACCGGGACGGCCCGCACCGCGTCGTCGGCCACGGCCACGAGCGTGTCCGCGCCGCCTCTGCGCAGCACGACCGTGCAACGGAGCGAGAGGGCGACGGCTGCCGTGAGCTCGGAACCGGAACCGGGGATGTCGAGCATGCGGGCGAGCTCTGTGGCCTCGTCCTCGTTGGACGTCCAGACGTCGGCGCGCTGCGCGACGGCGCGCACGACGTCGGCGGGCACCTGCCCGATGACGGGTGACGGGTCGACCACGAGAGTGACCGACGACGGCAGGTCGGGAAGCCACGTGAGCAGTGCCTCGCGACTCCTGGCGTGCAGCAGCGAGTACCCGCTGACATAGACGACGTCCTCGGGCCCGACGTCGGCGGCCCGGTAGTCCTCGATCGTGACCTGGCCCTCTGCGCCCAGCGTCGACACGAACGTGCGCTCGGCCTCGCCGTCGACGATCGCGACGCAGAAGCCGGAGTCCATCGTCGTGCCCACCGGCGCGACGGCAGCGATGCCTTCCGCGGCCATCGCCTCGCGGCACATGTCGCCGAACGGTCCGGTGCCGTGACCGCCCGCATAGACCACGGTCGCTCCGTCCCGGGAGGCGGCGGACATGGTGTTGAAGCCACCACCCACGGCGAACCGGTGTGCCGAGGCGAAGACATCTCCTCCGGCGGTCGGGAGCCTGTCGACCTCCATGACGAGATCGACGATCGCCTGACCGGTGTGCACCACCTTGGGCATCAGCGATCCCCCTCGTGCGCCGGGCGACGATCCGTCCCGGAGGTGTCGGGCGTACCGGCGCGGCCGGCACGCGCGCCACCGAGGACGGCGTAGAAGACTGCGGCGAGGACGCCCGTGACCGCCCATCCCAGACCGTTGTGACCCAGCCACGAGTCGTGCAGCGCGCCCGTGAACCACGGGACGTCACCGGGCTGGATCTGCAGGAACAGCGCGCCCACGACGATCGCGGCCGCCCACGACCCGAAGGCCCGCCAGGCGATACCGCGGGTGTACCAGTAGCCCGAGCGGCGGCTCAGGTCCAGCAACGCGTCCGCGTCGTAGGTGCGGCGGCCGATCATGTCGACCAGGAACACGCCGACCCACGCGATGATCGGGACCGCGAGCAGCGAGATGAACGTGATGAACGGGCCGTAGAAGTCGTCGGCGATGAGCAGGAAGCACAGCGAGGCGGTCGTGGTGATCACGACGTCGACCACGACGGCGTAGACCCGCTCGAGCCGGACGCCGAGGGTGAGGGTCGTGAGGCCGGCCGAGTAGACCGAGAGGTGGTTCGAGAGCAGCAGGCCTGCGAACGAGACGATCAGGTAGACGATGGCCACGCCGGTCGGCAGCGTGTCGCGGATCGCGTCGAGAGGGTTGGGCGACTCGAGCACCCTCGAGCTCGACGTGCCGAGCATCGAGCCCATCGAGATCATGATGACGAGCGGGATCCCCGCGCCGGCCGACGCGGAGGCGATCAGGCGCCCCGCCGTCGCCGAGGGGGACTGGTACCGCGCCATGTCGGCGCCCGAGTTCGCCCAGCCGATCCCGGTTCCTGCCGCGATCGTCCCGATGCCCGTGATGACGACCGCGGTCGACGCGCCACGGGCCTGGAGCACGGCAGACCAGTCGATGTTCACGACGAGGAAGCCGATGACGACGAGGTTGATCGCGCCGAAGATCCAGGTCGACCACTTCTGCACCACGAGGATGGCGGCGTGCCCGAGGCCCGAGACCGCGACCGTGCAGGCGACGAACAGGACGACACCGATGATCGTCAGCACCGGGACCTGCTTCGCCGCAGCCCCGGTGCCGAAGGCGATGGAGCAGATGGTGACGAAGGCGAGCGCGGCGGTCGAGGTGTTGACCGTCTCCCACCCGAGCCGCGAGCACAACGAGACGATCGTCGGTCCGATGTTCCCCCGGACACCGAACGTCGCCCGGGAGAGCGTCAGGCTCGGCGCACCACCGCGACGACCCGCGATCGAGATCACGCCGACGACGGCGAACGACCCGAACGCGCCGAGCACCGCGGCGATCACCGCCTGCCACACGGACAGCCCGCTCGCGACGAGAGCGACACCGAGCGGTAGGCCCAGCACCGAGATGTTCGCGGCGAACCAGACCCAGAAGAGCTGCATCGGGTTTCCGGTGCGCTCGTCGACGGGCACCGGTTCGATGCCGCGCTGCTCGACGGCGGCGAGAGCCCTCTGCGTGGGCGCGGCCGCGACAGGCGCCGGAGTCCCTGGCGTGAGTGTGGACATCGTCGTCTCCTTGGTCGCCGGCCGGGGTCGGCCGGGGTGGTCGGAAGGTCAGCCGCGCAGCGCGAGAAGCTGCGCGGCGAGGTCGTCGAGATCGAGGTGGTTGGTGCGGAGGACCGCGTCGACCGCCGTGTCAGGGAAGGCGTGGACGCCGTGCAGCGCGCCGAGGACGGCGCCGGCCATCGCAGCGACGGTGTCGGTGTCCCCGCCGAGGCTCGCGGCGGTGCACAGACCGGCGAACGGGTCGTCCCGGTATCGGTCGACCAGCAGGAGGGCCGAGACGACGGACTCCTGGGACTGCACCGATGTTCCGACGACCTCGTACAGGAACGCGGTGAGGCCGGGATCGTCGAGCGCTCGTGCGATCGGCCGCAGCGCCGTGAACCTGCTCGCGACGGAGGCGCCGGCGACCCAGTGGCCGCGCGACTCGCACGCGTGCGCGGACTCGACCGCCGCGTCGAGGGCTTCGTCGGTGCCGGCCCCGTCGAGGGCGGCGCTGATCGCGGTCGCGACCGCTGCAGCCCCGGAGATGGCGAGCCCGGTGTTGTGGGTGACCTGCGCTGAGCGTTCCACGGCACCGTGCAGGCCCGCGCCCGGGCGCGAGGCGATCCCGATCGGTGCCACGCGCATGGCGGCGCCGTTGGTGGTGCCGTACCTGCCGGTCAGCGCGGGGTCGGTGCCGTGCTCGAGAGCGACCAGGGCGGACTTCGTCGACGGGCCGAGCAGGTCGCGCGAGCCGCGCTCGATCATCGACCTCTCCCAGTCGACGAGCGCCTGGGCGAACGTCTGCAGGTCGAGACGGCCGGCGCCCTCGACCAGCAGGCGCGCGAGCAGGAGCGCCTGCTCGGTGTCGTCCGTGATCGACGCGGCCGCCATGCCGGGGGCGATCGGCTGGTCCGCCGCGGCCGCGACGAAGCCGGTGATGCGGCCGTACCGTGCGCTGATCTGGTCGCGTGACATCGACTGCGTCGGCATGCCCAGCGCGTCACCGATCGCCAGTCCGGTGAGCGCACCGACGGCTCGGTCCTGCTGGAGGTCCGTGGTCATCGCTGGTCTCCGAAGGTGTAGTGCAGCTGGAAGTGGTCGGGGTCGAGCAGGGAGACGACGTGCTCGACGAAGCGGCCGTCGCTCGTGAACGAGGTGCGCGCGGTCCGCAGGAACGCGTCGCCGGGTTCGCGCCGCAGGACACGGGCCTCGTCGCGGGTGAGGCGGTGGAGGGCTGCACGCTGCTCGCCCCGTGCGGGCCTCAGTCCGGCCGCTGCCAGGCTTGCCGACAACGAACCGTCCCGCAGGCCGGTCCGCGGCAGGTCCCGGAGCACTCCGGTCGCGGGGACGAACGCGTTCTCGAACGACACGACGTCCGGGAGCTCGGGTCGGGTGAGCTCGCGCGTGCGACGCACCGCCACCAGGGGTCCGCCGGGGACGATCGCGGGAAGGTCGGGGGCGTCGTCGGGCGCGACGGTTGCGATGGCGAGCACCCGGGTCACGATCTGTGCGTCTGCGTCCGACAGCGCCTGCGCCCACCCGAGGCGCTGGTCGAGCGGCTTGTCGTCGAACGTGACGAACGAGCCGATGCCCGACTGCGTCGCGATGAGCTCCTGCCGGGCCAGCTCGGACAAGGCCTGGCGGATGGTCCCCCGTGAGACGTCGAACTCCTCGGCGAGCCGGTGCTCGCCCTCGAGACGCTGTCCGGGCGCGAGCGCTCCCGAACGGATCTTCTGCGCGAGGGCCTCGACGACGAGGTCCCGCTTGCCGTAGACGACGTTGGCTGCCATGTATATACATGTACACACCTGTACAGTCCGCTGTCAAGGGCCGGTGGCGCACGATGGCCGGGAGATGCAGAAAGGGCCCCGACGGCGGTCGGGGCCCTTCGCGTGCTGGAGCGGGTGACGGGAATCGAACCCGCGCTATCAGCTTGGGAAGCTGAAGTTCTACCATTGAACTACACCCGCGCGGCGCTGGTGGCGTCCGCCTGCGAACCTCTGGGAGGATCCTCGGCGAACCAGCGCGCGCCCCGATCATAGCGGACGAGACGCCCGATGCCCGAACCGCCTGCGAGGAGCCCCGTGTCCGAGAACCCGTACCACCAGCAGCCCCCGCAGCCGGGGGAGCCGAACGTGCCCGGCGACCAGCCCGTCTACGGGCAGCCTCCGCAGGGCGCGCCCTACGGGACCCCCGCGAACCCGCCCTACGGTCACGCGCCCCAGGGTGCGCCGTTCGGACAGCCCGCCGGCCAGCCGCCCTACGGGCCGCCCGCGGGCCAGCCGCCGTACGGTCAGCCCGGCGCCGCGTACCCCCCGGTGGCCCCGGGATACGGGTACGGCTACGACCCGAACCAGGACCCGGCAGCGAAGTCACGCCTCGCAGCGGGCCTGCTCGGCATCCTCCTCGGGTCGCTCGGCATCCACCGGTTCTACCTGGGCTACACGGGGATCGGCCTCACGATGCTGCTCGTGTCGGTCCTCGGCGCGTTCCCGACGTTCGGGCTGGCGCCGGTCGCGGTGTCCGTCTGGGGACTCGTGGAGGGCATCCTCTACCTGACCGCGAAGCAGGGCTCGTACGCCGTGGACTCGACGGGCCGTCCGCTGCGCGCCTGACGCCGCTCAGATCCGGAAGTCGTCGGCGCTCTTCGGGTCGGGTTCGTCCTTGTGCCGCCCGAGCGCGCTGACCGACTGCTCCTTGATCACCCCGGCGACCTTGGCGCCCTGCTCCTTGGCGACCGCCGTCACCTTCTCCTGCGCCGAGCCCACGGCGGACTGGACGTCCTCGGAGTGCCACAGCTCCTCGGCCTTGCCCCGGATCTGCTCGAACCGTTCGCGGCCGGCCCGGGTCCCGAGCACGTACCCGATGCCGATGCCGACGACGAGCGCGATCTTCGACTTCATGGTGGTCTCCCTCGTTCGACGTTCCCGCGAACCTAGCGACGGACCTGGCACCACGCACCTCGCGGCGTCGGCTAGCGTGGCCCCGTGCTGCTCTCCGACCGCGACATCCGCGCCGAGCTCGACGCCGGGCGTGTCCGCCTCGAGCCGTACGACCCGAGCATGCTGCAGCCGTCGAGCATCGACGTGCGCCTCGACCGGTACTTCCGGTTGTTCGACAACCACAAGTACCCGTTCATCGACCCCTCGCAGGAGCAGCCGGACCTGACGCGTCTCGTCGAGGTCGAGCCGGGCGAGTCGTTCGTCCTGCACCCGGGGGAGTTCGTCCTCGGCTCCACGTTCGAGTCGGTCACGCTGCCCGACGACGTCGCGGCCCGGCTCGAGGGCAAGTCCAGCCTCGGCCGGCTCGGGCTGCTGACGCACTCCACGGCCGGGTTCATCGATCCCGGGTTCTCCGGGCACGTGACTCTCGAGCTGAGCAACGTCGCGACGCTCCCGATCACCCTGTGGCCGGGGATGAAGATCGGCCAGACCTGCTTCTTCCGCCTCTCCTCGCCCGCCGAGAACCCCTACGGATCGAGCGTGTACGGGTCGCGGTACCAGGGCCAGCGCGGCCCGACGGCGTCGCGCTCGTGGCAGGGTTTCCACCGGACGGACGTGTGAGGAGCCCTCGGACCATGGTTCCCCCGACGACCCGGCTCCTCCCGCTCCCCGACCCCCACGGGGTCGGATCTGCGCAGTCGTACCAGTCGCGGCACCTGCTCGCGCTGCCTGGCGACGTGCTGGTCGACGAGCTCGAGACCCTCGCGCTGTCCCGGTTCGGCGGGGCGCGCTGGGACGCCGCCCCGGCGGGGACCGACCCGCTCGTGCCGCCGGCGCGGACCGTGGGCCCGGGGCAGCCCGGTGTGCTGCGCACCTCCCGCCACACGACGCTCACGGGCCCGTACGCGCCGTCGGGCGCCGGCCTGCCCCCGGGCACCGAGATGGTGTTCGACGTCGTGTGCCCGCGCGAGCGCGGCGAGGCGCCGTACCCCGGCGGCGGGGACCGCGACGGGATCGCCCGTGCCTTTCCCGGCGGCATGCCGGCACGCGAGGAGGAGCGTGTCGTCGCGTGGCTCGTCGCGACGGCACGCCGCCTGGGCGGTTCGCTGCGGACCGACGTCGGGAACCCGGCCGCGCCCGCGGTGGTTCTCACCCCGGACCCGGGGGCGGCGATCGACATGACGCTGTACTCCGACGTCTGGCTGGACCCGGACGCCGCGCGGGCGGTCGTCGCGCGGCTGCACCCGCGTGTCACGCTCGCGACGGAGGGGCGGTCGTACGGGGGACCTCCGCGCGGGATCGGCGAGCTGCCGCTGTACCCGGGCGAGCAGATGGACCCCGAGCTGCGGCGCGCGATCCACGCCCGGGCCGACGACGTGGACATCGCGGCGCTGACGACCGGGACGGTCCTCGACGGGTACGGCCTGCTGGTCGACCTGGCGATGGACGGCATGGTCGCGGTCGAGGTCGGCGGCGAGGACCGGCTCCCGCTGCTGCTGCGCGCGCTGCCGTGGGCGTCGCAGGGAGCGGTCTGCTACCGCGTGCGCTGGGAGCCGCGAGACCTCGTCGAGTCCCAGCAGGAGCACCCGTCGCTCGAGCACCGAGTCGCGCGCAAGCGCGCGGGCGAGGCCGTCGCGGCGATCACCCGGACCCTGCACGCCGCCGCGGGCGGGGAGATCGCCGACGAGTCGGAGTTCCTCGTCGAGCCCGAGGACCTCTGACCTCGGCGTAGGGCCCGGTCGGCAGCCACGGCACGGAGCATCGGTCGCGGACCGATAAAATGGTTCCTGCCCACCCCGCCCCCGACCCGGACGGAGCGGCCCGTGCTCTACGTGCTCCTCGCGCATCTCGCGATGGCACTCGGTGCGCCCGCGCTCGTCTCGTTCCTCGGTCGTCGTGCGTTCCTGGTGATGGCGCTGGCCCCGGCCTCGGCCGCCGCCTACGCGCTCGCGTGGACCGAGCGGGTGATGCACGGGCAGCAGCCGGTGCAGGTGGTCGAGTGGGTCCCCGGCCTCGGCCTCGAGCTGGCGTTCCGCATGGACACGTTGTCGTGGCTCATGCTGCTCCTCGTCGGCGGCGTGGGAGCGCTCGTCCTCGTCTACTGCTCCGCGTACTTCTCGCGGACCGCGCACGGTCTCGGGCGCTTCGGCGGCGTGCTGACGGCGTTCGCGGGGGCGATGGTCGGCCTCGTGGTGGCCGACGACGTGCTGCTCCTGTTCGTGTTCTGGGAGCTGACCACCGTCTTCTCCTACCTGCTGATCGGGCACTACGCGGACCGCAAGGCGAGCCGGCGCGCGGCGATGCAGGCGATCGTCATCACGACCGCGGGCGGTCTCGCGATGTTCGTGGGCCTGGTCGTGCTGGGGGTCCAGGCCGGGACCTACCGGCTCTCGGAGATCGTGGCGGACCCGCCCACCGGTGGCGCGGTCACCGCGGCGGTCGTGTGCATCCTCGTCGGCGCCGTCAGCAAGTCGGCCCTGATCCCGCTGCACTTCTGGCTCCCCGCCGCGATGGCGGCGCCGACGCCGGTCAGCGCGTACCTGCACGCCGCCGCGATGGTCAAGGCGGG
The DNA here is from genome assembly GCF_014837295.1 of Cellulosimicrobium arenosum. Classification (GTDB taxonomy): domain Bacteria; phylum Actinomycetota; class Actinomycetes; order Actinomycetales; family Cellulomonadaceae; genus Cellulosimicrobium; species Cellulosimicrobium arenosum. Next base: position 98,100 of record NZ_JACYHB010000010.1, on the reverse strand, counting down.
CGTCTACCTCGTCGCGCGGTTCGCACCCGCCTACGCGGACACCACGGTGTGGCGGACGATCGTGATCGCGCTCGGCGCGGGCACGCTCCTCGTCGGCGGGTACCGGGCGCTGCGCCAGTACGACCTCAAGCTGGTCCTCGCGTTCGGCACCGTGAGCCAGCTCGGTCTGATCATCCTGCTCGTCGGCCTCGGCACGCGGGGGGCCGCGCTCGCCGGGCTCGCGATGATCGGCGCCCACGCCATGTTCAAGGCGTCGCTGTTCCTCGTCGTCGGGGTCGTGGACGCCGCGGCCGGGACCCGGGACCTGCGCCGGCTCACGGGGGTCGGACGGGCCCTGCCGTGGACGGCCCTCGCGGGCGGGCTCGCGACCGCGTCGATGATCGGGCTGCTGCCCTTCGCCGGCTACGTCGCGAAGGAGGCGGCGCTCGAGGCGTTGCTGCACACCGACGGGCCGCGGTGGGTGGCGCTCGTCGTGCTGTGGTCCGTCGTCGTGGGGTCGATGCTGACGGTCGCGTACGGGCTGAGGTTCTGGTGGGGGGCGTTCTGGTCCAAGAGCCATCTGCACGCCCCGGCACGCGCGAACGAGCACGTCGACCTCCGGCCGGGCCGCGGTCCGCTCGCCGAGTCGGACGAACCACCGATCGACCCGGCCCGGCTCCGCCGGCAGCCGGTGCAGCTCGTCGCGCCCGCGCTCGTCCTCGCCGTGCTCGGGCTCGCGGCCGGCCTGGTGCCCCACCTGGGCGACAGGCTGCTGGCACCGTACGCCGACACGTACCCGGCGGGGGAGCCCGGCCACCTGGTGCTCTGGGCCGGTGTCACGCCCGCCCTCGGGCTGACCGCGCTCGTGCTGGGCGTGGGGGCAGTGCTGTTCTGGCAGCGCTCGCGGGTCGAGCGCTTCCAGGCGTCGCTGTGGCGCATCCTCGAGGCCGACGTCGTCTACCGCCGGGTGATGCGGCGACTCGACGACCTCGCGGCCGACGTCACCGCGCTCACTCAGCGTGGTTCGTTGCCGTTCTACCTCGGCGCGATCCTCGTGGTCCTCGTCGTCGGACCCGGCGGGGTGATGTTCGCGCGCACGGCCTGGCCGCGCGACGTGACGGCGTGGGACCGGCCCGCGCAGCTCGTCACGGTGGGCCTGATCTGCGTCGCGTCCGTGCTGGCGGCGAGGTCTCGGCGCCGGCTCAAGGCCGTGCTCCTCGTGGGCGTGGCCGGGTACGGCAACGCGGCGCTGTTCCTGCTGCACGGCGCGCCGGACCTCGCGCTCACCCAGGTGCTCGTCGAGACCATCACCCTGGTCATCATCGTGCTCGTCCTGCGGCGCCTGCCCCCGTACTTCTCGGACCGGCCGCTCGCCGCGAGCCGGTGGGTGCGCCTCGGAGTCGGTGTCGGCGTCGGGGTCGTCATGATGGGTCTCGCGCTCGTCGCCCCCCTCGCGCGGATCGCGACGCCGGTGTCCGTGGACTTTCCCGCGGAGGCCTACGAGTACGGCGGCGGCAAGAACATCGTCAACGTCACGCTCGTCGACATCCGGGCGTGGGACACGATGCTGGAGATCTCGGTGCTCCTCGCGGCCGCCACCGGCGTCGCGTCGCTCGTGTTCCTGCGCACGCGCAGCGGCGAGATCATGCGAGCGCGCGACGCGCGCTCCGCGACCCGCGAAGGTGCCGGCGTCTGGTCCGACGGCACCGACCCGCACGCGGCGCTGCGGCGCCACGGCGTGACCGACGACGCCCAGCCCCGCATGGTCGTGTGGCTCAACGCCGGGCGCACCCTCGCGCCCCGGCGGCGCTCCGTCATCTTCGAGGTCGTCACGCGCGTGATCTTCCACGCCATGATCGTGTTCGCCCTGTTCCTGCTCTTCTCGGGCCACAACGCGCCCGGCGGCGGGTTCGCCGCAGGGCTGGTCGTGGGGATCGCGCTGATCGTGCGCTATCTCGCGGGCGGGCGCTACGAGCTCGGCGAGGCCGCCCCGATCCACCCGGGCATCCTGCTGGGGACCGGGATGTTCCTGTCCGCGGGCGTCGGGCTGGTCTCGCTGCTCCTCACCGGCAAGGCGCTGTACAGCCAGACCTTCGACCTGCACGTGCCCGTGCTCGGCGACGTCCACCTCGTGACGTCCTTGTTCTTCGATCTCGGTGTGTTCCTCCTCGTCGTCGGGCTCGTCCTCGACATCCTGCGCACGCTCGGCGCCGAGATCGACCGGCACGCCGAGCGCGCCGAGACCGGTCGCGACCCGGGCGAGGACACCGGGCCGTTCGAGGCCATGGAGCCCGACGCCGTCGGCGGCGGGAGGAGGTGAGCGCCCCGTGAACGTCATCGACACCACGCCCAGCCTCGCCCTCGTCCTCGCGATCGGGGTGCTGTTCGCCGCGGGGGTCTACCTCCTGCTGGAGCGCAGCCTCACGCGCGTGCTCCTCGGGTTCATCCTGATGGGCAACGGCGCGAACCTGCTGTTCCTCGTCGCGGGCGGCCGCTCGGGCGGTGCGCCGCTGGTCGGGACCACGCCCGAGGACGAGATGAGCGACCCGCTCGTGCAGGCGATGGTGCTGACCGCGATCGTCATCACGCTCGGCATCACCGCGTTCGTCCTCGCGATGGCCTACCGCTCGTGGCAGCTCCACGGGCACGACGAGGTGCAGGACGACCTCGAGGACCGCCGCGTCGCACGCCACGCCGCGCGCAACGCACCGGCGTTCACCGACACCGACAGCGAGGAGAGCGGGGAGACGCTCGACGACGAGGCGGCACAGGTGCGCGACGAGACGGGCACCGACAGTGCGGACGGCACCGACGGCACCGACGGCACCGACGACGCCGAAGGCCGCACGACGAGGGAGCCACGATGACCCCCGACGCCGCGCAGTACGTGGTCCCCCTGCCCGTCATGCTCCCGCTCTTCGCCGCCGGGCTGACGCTCGCGCTGTGGCGGCACTCCCGTGCGCAGCGGATCATCACCGTCGTCACGCTCTCGGCCGTGGTGGCCATCTCCGTCGTGCTGCTCGTCGCCGCGGACTCGGGCCCGGTGGTGGTCGACGTCGGCGGCTGGGCCGCGCCGGTGGGGATCGACCTGGTCGCGGACCGGCTGTCCGCGCTCATGCTCACGGTGTCGAGCATCGTCATGCTGTGCGTGCTGCTGTACTCGCTCGCGCAGGGCGTGGCGGACGACGCCGCGGGCGACGACGCGTCGATACCCACCGCCATCTACCACCCGACGTACATGGTGCTCGCCGCGGGCGTGTTCAACGCGTTCCTGTCGGGCGACCTGTTCAACCTGTACGTCGGGTTCGAGGTCTTCCTCGCCGCGAGCTACGTCCTGCTGACGCTCGGCGGGACCGGCGAACGCATCCGTGCCGGGTCGATCTACGTCGTCGTGGCGCTGCTCTCGTCGGTGATCTTCCTCGTGGCCATCGCGGTCACGTACGCCGCGACCGGGACGGTGAACCTCGCACAGCTCTCGGAACGCTTCGCCGACATCGATCCGGGGGTGCGGCTCGTCATCCAGCTCCTGCTGCTGCTCGCGTTCGGGATCAAGGCCGCGATCTTCCCGCTGTCCGCGTGGTTGCCGGACTCCTACCCGACCGCGCCCGCGCCCGTCACCGCGGTGTTCGCCGGCCTGCTCACCAAGGTGGGCGTCTACGCGATCATCCGGACCCAGACGCTGCTGTTCCCCGAGGGGCACGCGGACACGGTGCTCATGTGGCTCGCGCTGCTGACCATGCTCGTGGGGATCCTCGGCGCGGTCGCGCAGAACGACATCAAACGACTGCTCTCGTTCACGCTGGTGAGCCATGTCGGGTTCATGATCTTCGGCATCTCGCTCGCGACGGAGCCCGGCATGTCCGCGGCGATCTTCTACGTCGTGCACCACATCACGGTCCAGACGACGCTGTTCCTCGTCGTCGGGCTCGTGGAGCGGCGCGGCGGGTCGACGTCGCTCGACCGGCTCGGTGGCCTGGCCAAGCTCGCACCCGGGCTCGCGATCCTGTTCTTCATCCCCGCGATGAACCTGGCGGGCATCCCGCCGATGTCCGGGTTCCTCGGCAAGCTCGGCCTCGTCCAGGAGGGCATCGCCCAGGACACGTGGCTGACCTGGGTGCTGGTCGTGGGGTCCGTCGTCACGTCGCTGCTCACGCTGTACGCGATCGTCAAGGCCTGGAACAAGGCGTTCTGGCAGACGGCGCCGGCCGAGATCCCCACCGACACGCGCCTCCCGCGCGGCATGGTGGGGCCGGCCGCTGCGCTCGTCGTGCTCGGGCTGGGCCTCACCGTGGTCGCCGGGCCCCTCTACGCCTACTCCGAGCGGGCGGCCGGGACGCTGCTCGACGGCCACTCCTACGTCGACGCGGTCTTCTCCAAGGGGGACCGCGGCGAGGGCGAGTCGAACGAGGTCGCGACCGACGAGCCGCCGCTCGAGGAGACCGGCGGGACGGACGAGGGAGGCGACGGATGAGCCTGCACCCGCGTCGTCGAACCGTCACCGCCGGCTGGTTCGAGCGCGCGACGACGCAGTGGCGGACCGCCGCGTGGCTCGCGCTCGTCTGGGTCATGCTGTGGGGCGACCTGTCGTGGGCGAACGTGATCGCCGGCGTCGTCGTCGGCTTCGCCGTCGTGACGTTCCTCCCGCTGCCGACCGTCGCGACGCACGGCGGCTTCCGGCCGTGGCCGTTCCTCGTGCTCGCCGGCCGGTTCGTCGCCGACCTCGTCGTCGCGTCCTTCCAGGTCAGCGCTCTCGCGCTCGACCCGCGCCGGACGCCGCGCGGTGCCGTCGTCGGGATCCGGCTGCGCAACCCGTCCGACGTCTACATGACCGCGACCGCCGAGCTGTGCTCGCTCGTGCCCGGATCGGTCGTCGTCGAGGCGCACCGCCTGACCGGGATGCTGTACGTCCACGTGTTGGACGTCGACCAGTCCGGCGGCATCGAGAAGGTCCGCGCCGACACCCTGGCGCTCGAGGCTCGCGTGCTGCGTGCGTTCGCGTCGAACGCCGACCTGCGCAGGTCGGGGCTCTACCTGCACGACGACGGCGGGCCCACGGCGGACCGGCGGACCGCGGCACCGGCCGCCGAGACCACGCGGCCGAGCGAGGGGGAGCGATGACCGACACCTGGTTCCTCGTGGTGGTCGTGGTGTGCGGAGTGCTGCTCGCCGCTGCGGCGGTGCTCGCCGTCGCGCGGGTCGAGCGGGGTCCGTCCACGCTCGACCGCACGATCGCGCTCGACGTGTTCACCACGACGCTCGTGGGCGCCATCGCGCTCGAGGCGGCGTTCTCGCGTCGGACCGACACGATCCCGCTGCTCGTCGTGCTCTCGCTCGTCGGGTTCGTCAGCTCGGTCACCGTCGCGCGCTTCGCGTCGGTCGAGCCGGAGGGGGAGGGCCGCGTGCGGACCGCCGAGGAGATCGCCGCGGAAGAGGCTGCGAGGCTGACGGAGGACGACGAGGAACGCGCCGCCGTCGACCCCGAGCACCACGGCGGCGGGCCGGACGGGGAGGTGCGCTGATGGACGGGTGGATCGCGGTCGCCGACGTCGCGTCGGCGGTGCTGCTGCTGACCGGCGGCTTCCTCGCGCTCGCCGCCGGGGTCGGTGTGATGCGCTTCCCCGACCTGCTCGCCCGCATGCACGCGGCGACGAAGCCGCAGGTGCTGGGGCTGGTGCTCGTGCTCGCGGGCCTGGCGCTGCGGCTGCACAGCTGGGGCGCTGCCGCGACCCTGCTGCTCGTCGTGGTGTTCCAGCTCCTGTCCTCGCCCGTGGCCGCGCACATGGTCGGCCGGGCCGGGTTCCGCACGGGCAAGGTCGACACCGCCGACCTCGTCGTCGACGAGCTGACGCGCGATCAGGCGCGCGCCGACGAGGAGGCGGCCGGGCCGCCGGAGCCGCGCTCCGGGGACTGACGGGGACCGACGGCGCACGGGTCGGTGCCGGAGTCGATGTCGCGCAGGTCGCACGCGACCCGACGGGCGAGGTGGCGGAACGTGCTCCGCTCGTCGTCCGAGAGCATCTGGAGGAGCTGCTCCTCGGCGTCGTGCACCGCGCGCGCCCAGCCGTCGAGCCGGCGTCGGCCGTCGGCCGTCGCGACGACGCGGCGGGCCCTGCGATCGGTCGGGTTCTGCTGCCGCTCGACGAGTCCTGCTGCGACGAGGTCGTCGACCAGGTACGTCATGACCGTGCGGTCGATGCCGTGGTGCTCGGCGAGGGCGAGCTGCGTGGGCTGGTCGCCCTGGACGACCGAGACCAGGACCTGGTAGCCGCGCGGGCCGTGGGGGACGTCCGCGAGCGTGGTCGCCACCGTCGCGTGGTAACCGCGCAGGAGGACGCCGAGATGCCAGCCCAGGTCGGCGTCGCGCTCTGTCGCCGGGGGCGTCGTCGTCGTGCTCATCCGCCCAGGATACCGGCAGGAATGCGGTTGCACCATCTATCTGTTGCAGATATGTTCTGTTCAGCAACCTAAAGTGATCGCGAGGGGACCATGCCCGACTACGGCCACGACCTGCGCTTCGGCGCGTTCATCACCCCCACCGCCGCGTCGCCGCGCGACGTCGTCGACCTCGCGGTCGCGTCCGAGCAGGCGGGCCTCGACCTGGTCACGTTCCAGGACCACCCGTACCAGCCGGGCTTCCTCGACACGTGGACGCTGCTGTCGTGGGTCGCGGCGCGCACCGAGCGCGTGCGTCTCGCGGGCAACGTCCTCAACCTGCCGCTACGCCCGGCGGGCGTCCTCGCCCGCTCCGTCGCGAGCCTCGACCGGCTCTCGGGCGGTCGGGTCGAGCTCGGTCTCGGGGCGGGCGGGTTCTGGGACCCGATCGTCGCGATGGGCGGGACCCGGCTCACGCCGGGGGAGAGCGTCGACGCGCTCGGCCAGGCGATCGACGTCGTGCGGGGGCTGTGGGACGTGGAGAACCGCGAGCGCCTCGTCGCGGGCGGCCCGCAGCACCACGTCGACGGCGCGAAGCGCGGTCCGGCCCCCGCGCACGACGTCGAGATCTGGGTCGGTGCGCTCAAGCCGCGCATGCTGCGGCTCGTGGGCACGAAGGCCGACGGCTGGCTGCCGTCGCTGGCGTACCTGAAGAGCCTGGAGGCGCTCGGCCGCGGCAACGCCGCGATCGACGACGCCGCGCGCGACGCGGGCCGGGACCCCGCGGCGGTCCGGCGCCTCCTCAACGTCGGCGGCCGCCTCACCGCGCAGGGCGGCGACGGGTTCCTCCAGGGGCCGCCGCGCCAGTGGGCCGAGCAGCTCGCGGCGGTGACGCTCGAGCACGGGGTCTCGACCTACGTGGTGATGGGAGACGACCCGACGACGCTCGCCGTCGTCGGGCAGGAGGTCGCGCCGGCCGCGCGCGAGCTCGTGGCCGCCGAGCGCGGCACCACGGACGGCGGTGCGCGAGCATGACCGACTACGGCCACCCGCTGCGGTTCGGCACGTTCGTCACGCCGCTGGCCGCGGACCCGGAGGAGACCGTCGCGCGCGCCCGGCTGGCGGAGGACGTGGGCCTCGACCTCGTGACGTTCCAGGACCACCCGTACCAGCCGCGGTTCCTCGACACCTGGACGCTCCTGTCGTACGTCGCCGCGGCGACGGAGCGCATCCACGTCGCGCCGAACGTCGCCAACGTGCCCATGCGCCCGCCCGCCGTGCTCGCGCGGGCGGCAGCGAGCCTGGGCCTGCTCTCCGACGGGCGCGTCGACCTGGCCCTCGGTGCGGGCGCGTTCTGGGACGCGATGGAGGCGATGGGCGTCGCGCGGCGCACCCCGGGCGAGAGCGTCGACGCCCTCGCGGACGCGATCGACGTCGTGCGGGCGACGTGGGCGGAGGGCCCGCCGACGTCGCGGCGCATCCCCGTGTGGCTCGGCGCGCTCGGCCCACGCATGCTGCGGCTCACCGGCACGACCGCCGACGGGTGGCTCCCGTCCCTCGGCCGCATCGGCACGGACGGCCTGCGCGCGGGGAACGCCGCGATCGACGCGGCCGCGGCCGCGGCCGGGCGCGACCCGCGGGAGATCACGCGCCTGCTGAACGTCTCGGGCACCTTCGACGACGCGACGCGGACCGGGTCCGCGCCGGGCGGCCGGTCCGACCTCGCGGGCTCGCCCGCGGCGTGGGTCGAGCGGCTGCTCCCGCTCGTGCTCGAGGACGGCGTGTCCACGCTGATCCTCGCGACCGACGACGAGCCGACCATGCGACGGTTCGCCGCGGAGGTCGTGCCCGCGCTGCGCGAGCAGGTCGCGCGTGAGCGCGCGGCACGCGGCACCGACACCGGACGGGTCGTGCCGCGCGGCGTGCGCGCCCTGCGCCGGGACGGCATCGCGTACGACGACGTCCCCGCCGCGCTCGCCGAGCGATCCGTCGAGCCGGGCGACCCCGAGCACGCGGCCGTCGCCGCGACCTACATGCGCGGCGGGTCGCCGGGCCTGGTGCTGCGGCCGCGCACCACCGCCGAGGTCGTCGAGGCGCTCGCGTTCGCGCGCGCGCAGGACGTGACGCGGCGGGTGCCGCTCTCGGTCCGGTCGGGCGGGCACGGCATGAGCGGGCGGTCGACGAACGACGGCGGGATCGTGCTCGACGTCGGCGAGCTCGACACGATCGAGGTCGTCGACGAGGACGCTCGCCTCGTCCGGGTCGGTCCGGGTGCACGGTGGGGCGACGTCGCGCGCGTGCTGGCACCGCACGGCTGGGCGATCTCCTCGGGCGACTCCGGGGGAGTGGGGGTCGGCGGGCTCGCGACGGCCGGCGGCATCGGCTTCCTGGGGCGTGCGCACGGGCTGACGATCGACCACGTGCGGGCCGTCGAGATGGTGCTCGCGGACGGGTCGACGGTCCGCGCGGACGCCGCGCAGAACTCCGAGCTGTTCTGGGCGGTCCGCGGTGCGGGCGCCCAGGTCGGGATCGTGACGTCGTTCGAGATGGTCGCGGACGAGGTCGGCGCGGTCGGGTTCGCCCAGCTCGTGCACGACGCCTCGGACACCGCGGAGTTCCTCGAACGCTGGGGTGCGACGGTCGAGGCGTCGCCGCGCGACACGACGAGCTTCCTGCTGATGGGCCGGCCCCGACCGGGCGAACCGGTCGTGGCGCAGTCCATGACGATGGTCGACTCGGACGACCCGGACGTCGTGGTCGCGCGCCTGCAGCCGTTCGCGGACCTCGCGCCGCTGCTCGGGCAGTCCGCGCAGATCCTGCCGTACGACGCGGTGGTGTCGCCGCCGGCTCCTGGTCCGCACCGGGGATCGGGCGAGCCGGTGTCGCGCACGGGGCTCGCGGAGCACCTGACGCCCGAGCTCTCGGGCAGGCTCGCCGGTCTCGTCGCGAGCGGCGAGACGTACTTCTTCCAGATCCGCTCGACCGGGGGCGCGGCGTCGGACGTCCCGGCGGACGCGACGGCGTACGCGCACCGTGCGGCGAACTTCTCGGTGCTCGCGATGGGTGCGAGCCGGCGACGGCTCGACGCGCGCTGGGACTCGCTCGCCGACGGTTTCGACGGGCTGTACGTGAGCTTCGAGTCGGACCAGCGCCCCGAGCGCGTCGCGGACGCGTACCCGCCGGCGACGCTCGAGCGACTCCGCGAGCTCAAGCGCCGCGTCGACCCGGGCAACGTCTTCCGCGACAACATGCCGGTCCTCGGCCCGGAACCCACCCCGACGGCCGAGAGCTGACACCCGATGCCGACGCTGCGCTCCCGGCGCGCGAGGACCGGCTCCTCGAGATCGGCCCCCGCAGCGACCGCCAGGGGTCAGTAGGTGCGGTGCGGGGGAGCAGGCGTGAAGCCCGACGGCGCGTGCGGGGACCAGGGCGGGGGTGTCGGCTGCGGCGCGCGGACGACGAACGCGTGACGAGTGACGTCCATGAGGCCCAGCAGCCCCTGCCGGCGCGGCTCGACCCGTGCGGGCTCGGTCGCGCCGCGAGCGACGCGGTCGTGCAGGAGCGCGAGCTCTGTCGCGGCCCGCTGGTAGTCGTTCATCGCCTTCTCGGCGCCTGCTCCGCCCGACGAGCGCGCCCAGCCCCGCGCCTGTCGCCGGCCCTTGAGCGAGGAGAGCATGGTCAGGTCCGGCGGGGTGACGAGCCCGGAGGGCACGTAGCGCCCGAGCTGCTGGGAGATCGTGGCGACCGTGCGTCGCCGGTCGCGGACCAGGAGCACGACGATCGTCACCAGGACACCGAGGCCGACGAGATAGGCGAACCCGAGACCGACGTAGCCGAACCCGGTCGAGCCGTTCCACAGGGCGTGCAGCGCCATCGCCGCGAGCAGGCCGCCGAGGGGCGCGAGCACCCGCCGCGGACCGGGCGGGCTCATCGCGGCGCTGGCCACGCCGATGCCGGTGAGCGCCGTGCACAGGGGGTGCAGCAACGGGGAGATGAGCGCGCGGAGCACGAACGTGCTGGTCAGCGTCCCGGTGTACGAGGCGGCGACGAAGTAGGTGATGTTCTCGACCGCGGCGAAGCCGAGCGCGACCATCGCCGCGTAGATCACGCCGTCCGTCCAGCCGTTGATCTCGTGCCGTCGGAACCACAGCATGCCGAACAGCACCGCGCCCTTGAGCAGCTCCTCGACGACCGGCGCACCGGCCGTCGCGACGGCGTACATCGCGTTCTCGGGACCGAACAGCGGCAGGGCGACGAACCGCAGCCCCGCGTCGTTGAGGAGCATGGCGAACAGCGTGGCGACGCCAGCGCCCCACAGGAACGCGACGGTCAGGCTCATCGGCGGCTCGGGCTCGAGCCGGTCGAGCCACAGCACGACCGGGATCCACACGCCCAGCGGGACCAGCGCGAGCAGCAGCCCGGCTCCGAACGGGGCGATCCCCTGCAGCGCCGTGAGCGCGAGCACGGCGAAGAGGCACAGGCTCGCGACGACGATCGTCACGATCGCGCCGACCGGCGCACGGCCCGGGGGCCGCCCGTCGAGGACGGCCCGCGGGTCGAACCGGCGCGCGGGACGGGGCTGCTGCTGCGGCGGTGCGTACCGCGGGTCGGGGAGGCTCACGTGGCGGATCGTACGCACTTCGCGCGCGGCGCGACACGGGGTCCGGTCCCCGGTCCCGCGGTGCGGGTGAGGTCAGGCGGCGACGTCGTACGTCGAACGACCACCGGTCGGCCGGCGCACCGTGGCGTCCTCGGGGACGACCGCGTCGGGCTGGACGTGCGCGCCCGCCTCGACCCGGACGCGCGCGCCGAGGCGGGCGCCGTGCCCGATGCGGGCGCGGTCGCCCACGACGGTCTCGGGGCCGAGGTGGACGTTGTCGCCGACGCGCACGTCGCGCCCGACGACCACGTCGTGGTCGACCCAGCTCCCGTCCCCGACCCGGGACCCGGGGCCGACGCGTGCGCCGGACTCGACGTAGGTGCCCGCGCCGACGGGCACGGACTCGGGGACCTCGGCGTGCGGCGAGACGACGCCGTCGCCGGTGTGGCGGACGTAGTTGACGATCTTGCCTGCGTCGTTCTCCACCTGGACGCGGCGGGCGGGTCGGCGGACCATGCGGACCTCCTCCGGTTGTCGGCAGTGCTGCGCGTGCTGCGCATGCTGCTCGTGGTCACTGCTGACATAACGCCCCCGGGGCGCGCAGGATTCCAGGACCGGCCCGGGGGGCCGGCCTGTCCGGCGGTTCAGAGCGCGCGCGTCGTGCCGCGGACGACGAGCTCGGTGGGCAGCCGCACGTGCGGGTCTCGCGGGTTGCCCTGGATGAGGTCGACGACCATCCGCAGCGCCTCGGCCCCCATCTGGTGGATCGGCTGGCTGACGGTCGTCAGCGGGGGGACGGTGAGGGCCGACTCGGGCACGTTGTCGAAGCCGACGACGGACAGGTCCTCGGGGACGCGCAGCCCGAGCTCGCGGGCGACCTCGATGGTTCGGATCGCCGACAGGTCGTTGGCGGCGAAGATCGCGGTGGGTCGCTCGGGCAGGCGCAGCAGCTCGTGGGCGGGGGTGTCGGCGAGGTCCGGGCGGTAGCCCCCGACGAGCACCAGGTCCTCGTCGACCCGGATCCCGGCGTCCGCGAGGGCGTCGCGGTACCCCTGCTCGCGCAGCCGGGCGGACTCGAGGTCCGGGCGCCCGCCCAGGAACCCGACGCGCGTGTGCCCGAGCGAGACGAGGTGCTCCGTCGCGGCGCGGGCCCCGGCGAGGTTGTCCGAGTCGACGGTCGGCGGGCCCGACGGGCCGCGGTGCGGGTCGACGGCCACGACGGGGATCGAGTTGCGGGGGTTGACGACCGTCGGGGTGACGATGATCGCGCCGTCGATCAACGTCCCGGCGAGACGCGAGAGATAGCGCTGCTCCCACCCGACGCGGTCGTCGCGGCGCAGGCCGCCGGAGTACGCGAGGAGCTCGTACCCGGTGCTCTCCACGGCCTCCGAGATGCCCTTGAGGAGCTCGGTCGAGAACGGCTCGAACTCCGCGACGAGGATGCCGATCACGTTGGTGCGGCGGCTGCGCAGGCTGCGGGCCACGATCGACGACTCGTAGCCGAGATCGGCGATGACCTCGTGCACGCGGGCCGAGGTCTCCGGGGCGACCCCGTAGCGGTCGTTGATGACCTTGGAGACCGTGGCCACCGACACGCCCGCCGTGCGCGCGACGTCGCCGATGGTCACTCTCCCGGACGCCTGCATGGTGATGACAGTAGCCGTCCGGGCCTTCGATCGTCGCACCGGATCGACCGCGACGGGTCTCGTGCGGGTTGTGTCGAAAACGTTATCGACAACGATTGACGACGGGTCGGGGGCGGTGCCAGACTCGCGGTGATCCGTCAACGACGACCGAGGAGATTCCGATGACGAGGAACAGGCGCGCGGCCACCGTGCTCGCGCTGGGCACCGCAGTGGCCCTGGTGGCCGGTGCGTGCAGCAGCGGGTCCGGCGGGGACGACCCGGCGGAGAGCGGCGGGGACGTCACCCTCACGTGGTGGCACAACTCGAACAACGAGCCCGGCAAGGGCTACTACGAGCAGGTCGCCGAGGACTTCGAGGCGGACCACGACGGTGTCACGATCGACGTCCAGGCCATGGCGCACGAGGACATGCTGACCAAGCTCGACGCGGCGTTCCAGACCGGCGACACCCCGGACGTCTACATGGAGCGCGGGGGCGGCGAGCTCGCCGACCACGTCGAGGCCGGGCTCACCATGGACCTGTCCGAGCCCGCGGCCGACACGATCGAGAACCTGGGCGGCTCCGTGGCCGGCTGGCAGGTCGAGGACAAGACCTACGCGCTGCCGTTCAGCGTCGGCGTCGTGGGCTTCTGGTACAACAAGGCGCACTTCGAGGACGCGGGGATCACCGAGCCGCCGACCAGCCAGGAAGAGCTCGACGACGCGGTCCAGAAGCTCAAGGACGCCGGCGTCGAGCCGATCTCGGTCGGGGCCGGGGACAAGTGGCCCGCGGCCCACTACTGGTACTACTACGCGGTGCGGCAGTGCTCCCAGGACGTGCTGGCCGACGCGGTGACCTCGCTCGACTTCTCGGACCCGTGCTTCCTCCGGGCCGGTGAGGACCTCGAGGCCTTCATCGCCACCGAGCCGTTCAACGCGGGCTTCCTCGCGACGCCGGCACAGACGGGGCCGACGAGCGCGTCCGGTCTCCTCGCGTCGGGCAAGGTCGCGATGGAGCTGGCCGGGCACTGGGAGCCGGGCGTCATGCAGGGCCTCACCGAGGACGGCACCGGGCTCGGCGACGACACGGGCTGGTTCGCGTTCCCGACCGTGCAGCAGGGGGAGGGCGACCCGACGGCCGCGCTCGGTGGCGGCGACGCGTGGGCCTGCTCCGCGGAGGCCCCGCCGGAGTGCGTCGACTTCATCGAGTACCTCCTCTCGGACGACGTCCAGATCGGGTTCGCGGAGCAGTCGATGGGTCTGCCCACCAACCCGGCCGCGAGCGGCTCCGTCGCAGACCCGGCGCTCGCCGACCTGCTCACGGTCCGGGACGACGCGCCCTACGTGCAGCTCTACCTCGACACCGCGTTCGGCGAGAACGTCGGCGGCGCGATGAACGACACGATCGCGCTCATGTTCGCCGGTGAGGCGTCTCCGCAGGACATCGTCGACTCGATCCAGTCCGCGGCCGGCACTGCGTGATGAGTGTGGCCGACGACGCGCTCGCGACCCGGCCCGTCCCCGACAGCGCCCCGGCGCGGTCGGGGACGGGCGGGGCCCCGCGCCGGCGACTGAGCTCCGCGTGGCGCCAGCGGCTGGAGATCCTGTTCTTCGTCTCGCCCGCGCTCGCGCTGTTCGCCGTCTTCGTGGTGGTACCCATCCTGCAGGCCGGACGGTACTCGCTGTACGACTGGAACGGCCTCGGCCCGATGGACGACTTCGTCGGGCTGCAGAACTACGTCCGCGCGCTCTCCGACGACGTGTTCACGAGCGCCGTCCAGCACAACCTGACGATCGTGGTGCTGTCGATCGTCGTCCAGCTCCCGCTGGGACTGGGCATCGCGCTCCTGCTGAACCGCCAGATGTGGGGCCGCACGTTCCTGCGCGTCGTGATCTTCGTCCCGTACGTCCTCGCGGAGGTCGTCGCAGGTGTCGTCTGGTTCATGCTGCTGCAGCCGGACGGACCGGTCGACGCGGTGCTCGACGCCGTGGGGCTGGGCGGGTTCACGCAGCTGTGGCTCGGGGACCCGGACGTGGCGCTGTACACCGTGCTGGTCGTGCTCACGTGGAAGTACCTCGGCCTCGCCGTCATCCTCTTCCTCGCCGGCCTGCAGGGCGTGCCGGACGAGCTGTACGAGGCCGCGCAGATCGACGGCGCGTCGTGGTGGCAGGTGCAGCGCCGGATCACGGTGCCGCTGCTCGGCCCGACGATCCGCACGTGGGGCTTCCTGTCCATGATCGGCTCGCTCCAGCTCTTCGACATGGTGTGGATCCTCACCAAGGGCGGGCCCGCGAACTCGACGGTGACCATGGCGACGTACCTCATCAACCAGGGGACGGACCGCAGCCAGTACGGGTACGCGTCGGCGGTCGCGGTGCTCCTGTTCGCCATCTCGCTGATCCTCGCCGCCATCTACCAGGTGTTCGTCCTGCGCCGTGACACGAAGGTGAGCTCATGAGCACCCCCGTCCTCGCGCCCACCGCGGGCGCGCCGTCGACCACCAGGGGCGGGCGTCCGCCCCGCCGTCGTCGTTCCGGCGTCAACGCGGGCGGGAACCCGCTCGTGTACGCGATCGCGCTCGTCGTGGTCGCGGTGACGGTCGCGCCGGTCGTCTACGCGGTCCTGGGCGGCTTCCGCAGCAACGCCCAGCTCGCGTCGGAGCCCGTCGGCCTCCCCGACCCCTGGGTGCTGAGCAACTACACGAACGTGCTGACGTCCGACACGTTCTGGCGCTACGCGCTGAACTCGTCCGTCATCGCGCTCGTCACGACGGCCGTCGTCGCCGTGTTCGGCGTCATGGCCGCCTACCCGCTCGCGCGGTACCGCTTCCGGGGGCGCGAGGCGCTGTTCCTCGTCTTCACGCTCGGTCTGCTCTTCCCCCTGACCGTCGCGATCATCCCGCTGTTCCTCATGGTGCGGGACCTGCAGCTCAACAACACGTTCTGGGGCGTGGCCCTGCCGCAGGCGGCGTTCGCGCTGCCGATGACGATCGTCATCCTGCGCCCGTTCCTCATGGCGCTGCCCAAGGAGCTGGAGGAGGCCGCGCTGCTCGACGGCACGTCGCGCATCGGGTTCTTCTGGCGGATCCTGCTGCCGCTGTCGGGGCCGGGGATCGTGACGGTCGGCGTGCTCGCGTTCGTCGCGTCGTGGAACGCCTACCTGCTGCCGCTGCTCGTGCTCAACGACCCGGGGGCCAAGACGCTGCCGCTCGGCGTCGCGGACTTCTCGTCCGAGCACGCGTCGGACACTGCGGGCGTCCTCGCCTTCACCACGCTCGCGATGATCCCGGCGCTCATATTCTTCCTCGCGCTCGAGAAGCGCATCGTCAACGGGCTGCAGGGAGCGGTGAAGGGCTAGAGCGCCCTCCACCGCGCCGCACGCCTCGCACCACCGAAGGAGAACGGTCACGTGACCGACGTCGTCCCTGCACTGCAGCAGGCACCCACCACGAGCGATCCGGCCCCGGCCCCCACGCCCGGCGTGCCGCTGCGCGTGACCGCGCTGCACGAGCGCATGACCCTCGAGGAGAAGCTCGCCCAGCTCGTGGGCTACTGGATCGACCAGAACGGCACCGTCGCACCGATGCAGTCGGAGATGACGGCCGGCCAGCGGGGATCGGGGCGCCTGGCCGAGATCGCCGAGCACGGCATCGGCCACTACACGCGCGTGTACGGCACGCGTCCGGTGGACCCGGCCGAGCGCGCGGCATGGCTCTGGGCCGAGCAGCGCCGCCTCGTGCGCGAGACGCGCCTGGGGATCCCGGCGATCGTCCACGAGGAGGCGCTCACGGGGCTCGCCGCCTGGCGGGCCGCGACGTACCCGACCCCGCTCGCGTGGGGTGCGTCGTTCGACCCGGGTCTCGTCGAGGAGATGGCGCGGCAGATGGGCGGGTCGATGCGCAGCATCGGTGTGCACCAGGCACTGGCGCCCGTGCTCGACGTCGTGCGCGACCCGCGCTGGGGCCGCGTCGACGAGTGCATCGGGGAGGACCCGTACCTCGTGGGGACGCTCGGGACCGCGTACGTCCGCGGGCTGCAGGAGGCGGGCGTGCACGCGACGCTCAAGCACTTCGTCGGCTACTCCGCGTCCCGCGCGGGACGCAACCACGCGCCGGTGAGCGCGGGGCCGCGCGAGCTGGCGGACGTCTTCCTGCCGCCCTTCGAGATGGCCGTGCGCGACGGCGGTGCCCGCTCGGTCATGAACTCCTACGCCGAGGTCGACGGGGTCCCCGTCGCCGCGAACCCCGAGCTGCTCACCGACGTCCTGCGCGGTCGCTGGGGCTTCGACGGCGTCGTCGTCGCCGACTACTTCGCCGTCGCGTTCCTCGAGGTCATGCACCGCGTCGCGGCCGATCGCGGCGGGGCCGCGGCCCTGGCGCTCGAGGCCGGGATCGACGTCGAGCTGCCGTCGGGAGACGCCTACCTGGAGCCGCTCGCGGCCCGCGTGCGTGCCGGCCTCGTCGACGAGGCGCTCGTGGACCGCGCCGTCCTGCGGGTGCTGAAGCAGAAGGAGGAGCTCGGTCTGCTCGATCCCGACGCGTTCGCCGGGGGCCCGCCCGCGGTCGTCGACCTCGACCCGCCGGCCCACCGGGCGACCGCCCGTCGGCTGGCGCAGGAGTCGCTCGTGCTCCTCGCGAACGACGGGGTGCTCCCGCTCGGCGGAGGTGCTGTCGGTGCGACCGCGCGGCCGGCGCCCACGACGGTCGCCGTCGTCGGGCCGAACGCGGACCGGGCCGAGGCACTCATGGGCTGCTACTCGTTCGTCAACCACGTGCTCGCGCACCACCCCGGCACACCGCGCGGCATCGAGCTCCCCACGGTCGTCGACGCGCTGCGCGAGGCTCTCCCCGGGTCCCACGTCGTCCACGAGCCGGGCTGTACGGTCGACGGGTCCGACACGTCGGGGTTCGCCGCCGCGGTCGAGGCGGCCCGAGCGGCGGACGTCGCGGTCGTGTGCGTCGGCGACGACGCCGGGCTGTTCGGGCGCGGGACGGTCGGCGAGGGCAACGACGTCGAGTCGCTCGAGCTGCCGGGCGTGCAGCGCGCGCTCGTGGCCGAGCTCGTCGCGACGGGGACCCCCGTCGTGCTCGTGCTGCTCACCGGCCGGCCGTACGCGATCGGCTGGGCGCTGGACGGTGCCGCCGTCGATGGCTCCGCGACCGGTCGCGCGGACTCCGGCGGGGCCCTGCCTGCCGCCGTCGTGCAGGGGTTCTTCCCCGGCGAGGAGGGCGGGCACGCGATCGCGGACCTGCTCACCGGCGTCGTGAACCCCTCCGGCCGGCTGCCCGTCTCGCTCCCGCGATCCGCGGGCGCGCAGCCGTACTCCTACCTGCACCCGGTGCTGGGCGGGCCCTCGGACGTGACCTCGACCGACCCGACGCCGGTCCGCCCGTTCGGGTTCGGGATGTCGTACACGACCTACTCCTACGCGGACCTCGACGTGGACGCCGCGGTGCCCACGAGCGGGTCGTTCGACGCCGCGGTGACCGTGACGAACACGGGCGACGTGGCGGGTGCCGAGGTGGTCCAGCTCTATGCGCGCGACGTCCTCGGGTCCGTCCCGCGTCCCGCCGTGCAGCTGCTCGGCTACGCGCGCGTCGACCTCGCACCGGGCGAGTCGCGGCGCGTGCGGTTCCGTGTCCCGACGACGCGGCTCGCGTTCTCCGACCGGCGCCTCGTGCGCGTGGTGGAGCCGGGCGACGTCGAGGTGTGGGTCGCGGCGCACGCCGGCACCGGTCCCGCGACCGCGATCGACGACATGACGGGCGGCGCGATCGTCGCCCAGGGCCCGACGGCGCGTCGCTCGCTCCCGGGCGAGACGACGCCCCGCGTCGTCGTGCGCCTCACGGGGGACGTCCACGAGGTGACGCCCGCCGACGCCCGCCTGGTCGACGTCGAGGTCACGGCTGGACGGCGGTAGGCGTCAGCGGGTGGTCAGGGCCTCGCCCAGGGGGGTGAGGGTGTGCATGACGCGGTTGGCCTCCCGCCGGGCGTCGACCAGGCGAGCGACGCGCAGGACGGCGAGGTGGTGCGAGGCCGTCGAGATCGCCAGACCGGTGCCGGCCGCCACCTCGCTCGTCGACATCGGTTCGCGCAGGGCGAGGAGCACGCGCGCCCGCCCGTCGCCGAGGACCGCGGCGAGCGCGGCGGGGAGGTCCCGGCCGTCCGTGGTCCACGTCTCGCGGACACCGAGCGCGGGATAGAAGAGGGTCGGTTGCGCCGGGCGCTCCGTGAGCACCGCGCAGCCCGCGGACATCACCGAAGGCACCAGGACCAGGCCGCTGCCGGCGCAGTCCAGCACCTCCTCGTGGCGTTCCGTGCGGACGCGGACGGCATCCGAGCCCCACGTGACGGCCTCGTTGAGGGTCGCGACCATCGCCCCGACGCCGTGCGTCGCCACCCGCCGTGAACGGGCCGCGATGTCGGCGCGCAGCAGCCGGTCGACCTGCGACCAGTGCGGTGCGAGCGCGGCCTCCCAGAAGGTCTCCCACGCGTCGGCGACCCTCGTCCGCGTCCGTGCCGGGTCTGCCGCCATCGCCCGCAGAGCTCGCTGCTCGTGACCGGTCGTGCGCAGCACCCGCTTGCCGAGGTCGACGCGCATCGGCCCGACGTCGGCCCGTCGGAGACGTTCGAGCTCCTCGTCGGGCGTCAGGTCCCAGTCGGGGGTCGAGGTGAGGAAGTCCGGCAGGTAGCCGACCTCGCCCACGACGAGCCGCAGGAGGTCGAACGCCTCGCGCGGGACGCGTGGACGAGTGCTGCGCAGCCAGCCCCACTGGAGCGGGTGGTGCTGGGGCCGGACCAGCACACGGACCGCGTGGGCGAGCTCGTGCCCCGGCGACAGGCCGAAGCGGATCGCCGACAGGTCGTCGGGCGCCAGGCGGAGCTCGACCATCTTTCGACGCACGTCGAAACTGTAGCCGGACGACGTCGCCCGGGACAGGCTGGGCCCGGTCGCGCTCCGACGGCGCGCGGCACCAGGTGCGTCCACCCTCGATGATCCAGGAGAACCGCTGATGAGCTTCCAGGCCTACCTCGACGCCGTCGAGACCAAGACCGGCATGACCCCGCGCGAGCTCGTCCAGCGTGCGCACGAGCAGGGCTTCGGCCCCGGCACGAAGGCGACGCCGATCGTGGCCTGGCTCGCCGCCGACTACGGGCTCGGTCGCGGACACGCCATGGCGATGGTGCACGTCATCACCAAGGGGGACCGGATCGATACGAAGCACGTGGGCACGGACGGCACGCACCGGGACGCGAGCGACACGCTCTGGCTCGACGGGAAGGCGTCCCGGCCCGCGGACGAGTGAGCCCCGCTGCCACGTCGTGTCCCGGGAGGGCTCAGCGCGAGCGGAGGAGCGCGATGAGCTCGTCCGCCCAGTCGAGCTTGCGCGCGAGGTCGGCGCGGCGCTCCTCGGCCGCCACGACGTACGCGTCGAGCCGGGCGCGCAGGTTCTCGTCGACCTGCGCTCCCGGCTCGCCGCGGACGGCGGTGGCGTCGCGGTCGGGCGGGAGGAGGCGGTCGGTGATCTCCAGCAGGTCTGCCATCTCGTCGAGCGAGAAGCCGAGGGGCTTCATGCGGCGCACGAGCAGGATCCGCTCGACGTCCGCGTCGGTGTAGAGGCGGAAGCCGCCCTCGGAACGGGCCGACGGGGGGACGAGCCCGATCTCGTCGTAGTGGCGCAGGGTCCGCAGCGACAGCCCGGTGCGCTCCGCGACCGCGCCGATGTGGGACGTGGGCGCCGTCGAGGTCGGGGCGTTGCCGGGATCGCTCATGGGGACAGTCTTCCTGATCGGGGAGAGTGGAACTCTACCCTCACGTAAGGGTAGAGTTCCGCACGGTCCCACCGGGCCGCCCCCTGATCTCTCGTGCGCAGCGCCGCGCGCCCCCGTCCTGCTCGACCCCGCCACGCGGCGTCGGGCATCGTCCCCACCGGAGGAACGCGCGTGCCGAACGACGCTCCCACGCCCCTGCCCGCCCCCGTCCCGTCCCCCGCGACGGTGCCCGAGGCCGACCAGTCCTGGTCCGTGCGCGCCGCGCTGCGCTCGCCGCGCCGCCTGCGGATCGAGGTGCTCGGCGGTCTCGTCGTCGCCCTGGCGCTGATCCCCGAGGCGATCGCGTTCTCGATCATCGCGGGCGTCGACCCGCGCCTCGGGCTGTTCGCGGCCTTCACCATGGCCGTGACGATCTCGTTCGTCGGCGGCCGGCCGGCGATGATCTCCGCCGCGACCGGGGCCATCGCCCTCGTCATCGCGCCCGTCGTCGCCGACCACGGCGTCGACTACCTGATCGCCACGGTGATCCTCGGCGGCGTGATCCAGGTCCTGCTGGGCGTCGCGGGGATCGCGCGGCTCATGCGCTTCATCCCGCGCTCGGTCATGGTCGGTTTCGTCGACGCGCTCGCCATCCTCATCTTCCTGTCCCAGCTCCCGCACCTGATCGACGTGCCGTGGCAGGTGTACCCGCTGGTCGCGGTCGGGATCGCCCTCATCGTGCTGCTGCCGCGCTGGACCAAGGTCGTGCCGGCGCCGCTCGTCGCCATCGTGCTGCTCACCGCCGCGGTCGTCGCCGGGGCGATCGACGTCCCGACCGTCGGGGACGAGGGTGCGCTGCCCGAGTCGCTGCCGTCGCTGCTGGTCCCGAACGTGCCGTTCACGCTCGAGACGCTGCAGATCATCGCGCCCTACGCGCTCGGCATGGCGCTCGTGGGCATCCTCGAGTCGCTGATGACCGCGAAGCTCGTCGACGACATCACGGACACGCACTCGAACAAGACGCGCGAGGCGTGGGGCCAGGGCGTCGCGAACATCGTCACCGGGTTCTTCGGCGGCATGGGCGGCTGCGCCATGATCGGCCAGACGATGATCAACGTGAAGGCGTCCGGAGCGCGGACCCGGATCTCGACCTTCCTCGCGGGCGTGTTCCTGCTCGGCCTGGTCGTGGGGCTGGGCGACGTCGTCGCGATCATGCCGATGGCCGCGCTCGTCGCGGTCATGATCATGGTGTCCGTCGGCACGTTCGACTGGCACTCGGTCAAGCCCTCGACCCTGCGGCGGATGCCGAGGTCCGAGACCGCGGTCATGCTCGCGACCGTCGTGGTGACCGTCGCGACGAGCAACCTCGCGTACGGCGTGATCGTCGGCGTGCTCACCGCGACCGTGCTGTTCGCCCGCCGCGTCGCCCACCTGACGACGGTCACGCGCCTGGATCCCGCCGCTCCCGCCGCTCCCGCCGGTGCCGCCGGTGCCGCCGGTGCCGCGGACGGGTCCGAGGTGCCCGACGGCGGCTCCCGCACCTACCGGGTCGACGGCGAGCTGTTCTTCGCCTCGTCCAACGACCTCGTCTACCAGTTCGACTACGCGGGCGACCCGCAGAACGTCGTCATCGACCTGTCGAACGCGCACGTGTGGGACGCCTCCACGGTCGCCGCGCTCGACGCGATCCGTACCAAGTACGCGGCCAAGGGCAAGCACCTCGAGGTCGTGGGGCTGAACGACGACAGCGCCGTGCGCTACGAGCTGCTCGCCGGAAACCTCGGCGCCGGGCACTGAGCCCTTCCGCGCGTCCCGACGCCGCGCTCAGGCCCGCAGCCGCCACCGGCGCAGCACCAGGCCGAGAGCGAGCACCGCGAGACCTGTCGCGACTGCCGTGACCGGGAGCGTGGCGACGAGCAGCACGCACCCGGCCGCGCCGAGCACCTGGGCCCAGCGCGGGTAGCGGCGGCGCCCGTCGCCCTGACGCAGCGCCGCGAGGTTCGCCACGAGGTAGTACACGAGCACGCCGAACGACGAGAACCCGATCACGCCCCGCAGGTCCACGGTCAGCACGAGGACCAGCACGACGGCGCCGACCGCGAGCTCTGCCCGGTGCGGCACGCCGAAGCGCGGGTGGACCGCCGCGAGCCGGCCCGGCAGGTCGCCCGTGCGGGCCATCGCGAGCGTCGTCCGGCCACCCCCGCGAGCAGGGCGAGGAGCGCCCCGGCGCTCGCGGCGACGGCACCGACCGCGACGACCGGGCCCGCCCACGCCCACGGACCGGCGGCGACGGCGTCGGACAACGGCGCCGGGGACGTCGCCAGGCCGTCCGGCCCGAGCGTCGCGAGCAGCGTCACCGCGACCACCGCGTAGACGGCCACCACGATCCCCAGCGCGAGCAGGATCGCGCGCGGGATCGTGCGGCGCGGGTCGCGCACCTCCTCGCCGAGCGTCGCGAGCCGCGCGTACCCCGCGAAGGCGAAGAACAGCAGTCCCGCGGACTGCAGGATCCCGTACCAGCCGCCGTGCGCGCCGTCGGGCACCGGGACCCACGCGGGCGTGCCTCCGGCGAGGGAGGCGGAGACCGTGGTCGCGAGCACGACGAGCACGACCACCACGATCACGCGCGCGACCTTCGCGGTGCGGGTGATGCCCCGGTACCCGACGGCGGTGAGCGCGACGACCGCGCCCGCGGCGACCGGGCGGTCCCACCCCGACGGCGCCGCGTACGCGGCCAGGACGAGCGCCATGGCCGCGCAGCTCGCCGTCTTGCCCACGACGAACCCCCACCCGGCGACGTACCCCCACCAGGGTCCGAGGTGCTCGCGCCCGTAGACGTAGGTGCCGCCCGACGTCGGGTGCTGGGCCGCGAGCTGGGCCGACGACGTCGCGTTCGCCAGCGCGACGAGCGCCGCCAGCACGAGCCCCACGACGAGACCGGACCCTGCTGCTGCGGCGGCGGGAGCGAACACGGAGAACACGCCGGCCCCGAGCATGGCGCCGAGGCCGATCACCACGGCGTCGGGCGTGCCGAGGCGTCGGACCAGGCTGCCGGGCGCGTCCACGGGTCCATCGTGGCAGGTCGGCGCGCTGCGCCGGGAGCCCCTCGAGTTGTGGACGCGCGGGACCGGCATACCGTCTGAGGGAGGCCGAGGACGCTCGGCGGCGACCGACCCCGACGGAGGGCCCCGATGGCCGAGACCGACAGCACCGACGACGCACCCACGCGTTCCTCGCTCGACGTCCTCAAGGCGACGTTCGCACGGTTCTCGCGCGACCAGTGCACGGACCTGGCGGCAGGGCTGACCTACTACGCGGTGCTGGCGTCGGCACCCGCGCTGCTGGCGCTGGTCTCGCTCCTCGGTCTGGTCGGCGACCCCGAGACGATGGTGGACCAGGTCATGACCACGGTCGAGGACTTCGTGCCCCAAGACATGACCGATCAGATCGAGCCGCTCGTGGCGAACGCCGTGGGCAACAGCGGCGGTGCCGGGTTCGCCCTGATCCTCGGTGTCGTCCTGGCGCTGTGGTCCGCGTCGGGGTTCATCGGGGCCTTCGGCCGGGCGATGAACCGCGTGTACGCCGTCGAGGAGGGGCGCCCGATCTGGAAGCTGCGCCCCGTGATGCTCCTCGTCACCGTGATCACCGTGGTGATCGCGGCCCTGGTCGTCGGTGCTCTCGTCCTCACCGGACCGTTCGCGAGGACCGTCGGCGAGCTCGTCGGGCTCGGCTCCACGGCCGTGACGGTGTGGGGAATCCTCAAGTGGCCGGTCGTGCTCGCCCTGGTCGTCGTCCTCGTCGCGATTCTCTACCACGTGACCCCGAACGTGAGGAAGCCGAAGTTCCGCCTGTTCAGCACCGGCGCGCTCGTCGCGATCGGGGTGTGGGCGCTCGCGTCGGCCGCGTTCGCGTTCTACATCGGCTCCGGGTTCGCGAGCTATGGCGCCACGTACGGGACCCTCGCCGGCGTCATCATCTTCCTGCTGTGGCTGTGGATCACGAACCTCGCGATGCTGTTCGGCGCCGAGCTCGACGCCGAGCTGGAGCGCACCCGCGAGCTCCGCGCGGGGATGGCCGCCGAGGAGTCCCTCCAGCTCCGGCCGAAGGACACGAGCGCGATCGAGAAGCGCGCGGCCAAGCGGCAGGACGACGTCGACAAGGCCCGCGAGGTGCGCGTCGCCGCGCGCGCCGAGGACCAGGCCGAGGCGCGCGCCGAGGACGAGACGACCCGACCCTGACAGCCCTACCCGAGGAGCGAACGTGCCCCACCCACCCCTGCCGGACGATCTCGTCGAGCTGCTGCGTCGCCCGAACGCCGCTGTCATGGCGACCGTCCGGTCCGACGGATCACCCGTCACCGCCGCGACCTGGTATCTCTGGGACGACGACGGCCGCGTCCTGCTCAACCTCGACGCGACCCGCGTCCGCCTCAAGCACCTACGGCGTGACCCGCGGGTGTCGCTGACCGTCCTCGACGAGAACTGGTACACCCACCTGACCGTCATCGGGAGCGTCGAGCTGCGCGACGACCCCGACCTCGCCGACATCGACCGCGTCTCGCGGCACTACACGGGACACGAGTACCCGGACCGTGCGAGCCCACGCGTCAGCGCCCTGCTCGAGGTCGAGCGCTGGTACGGCTGGGGCGCGGCGAAGGAGTAGTGTGCACGGGTCTGGGGACGACCTCGTGCTCTCCGCCGATCAGGTGTCCGCGCTGCGCCACTGCTCGAGGCGCTCGCGGCTGCGGACGACCCGCAGCAGCGTGGTGAGGAGGAGCCCGCCGACGAGGTTGCCGAGCACGACCCACCCGAACCACGGCAGCCACGCGGCGAGGGAGGCGCCCGGCTCCCCGGCGTGCACCGCGACGAACGTGATCAGGGTGTCGAGCACCGAGTGCAGCAGCCCTGTGCCCACGATGACGAACGCGATCGCGACCGCCGCGACGACCTTCGCCATGTCGTCCTCCGTGCCGCTCTGCATCCTGGTCAGCAGGGTGATCGCCGCACCCGCGAGCACCGCGAGGGCGAAGGTGCCCAGGTCGAGGGGGCGGTCGATGAGTTCGCGGTTCAGCGCGCCCGCCGTGGAGTGCAGGTCCGGCAGGCTCACGGCGACGAGCCACGCGAGCACCCAGCCGCCGACGAGGTTGCCGAGCAGGGTGCCGCCCCACAGCCGGAGCAGGTGGGTCCAGCGCGCCTCGCCGGCGACCACCACCATGACGGGGACGTGGAAGCTCTCGGTGAACAGCTCGCTGTGGCCGAGCCGGAGAGCGATGAACCCGACGGAGAAGGCGAGCGCCCCCAGCAGCATGCTGTCGGTCTCGTGCACGACGACGAGCAGGGCGAGCACACCGATGCCGACCTCGATGCCCGCGACGACGCCGGTGGCGAGCAGGTCTGGTGTGCTGCGGTAGAGCCGGGGCGTGCCCTCGACGATGACGCGGTCGAGCGCCTCGTCCTTCTCCTCGGTCGTGCTGGGTTCGTCCTCTCGGGCGTCGGGGCTGCGCTGCGGGTCGTCCTTCGTGTCCACGTCGTCCTCCGGTCCGTGCGGGCCGGTCGCCGCGACACCAGGCTGCCTCAGGGCGCGCGAGCCCGCCCGTCGTCAGCCGATCGAGGCGGATGCCCGCAACATTCCTAGGCTGGAGGCATGACGGACGAGAACGGGACTACCGATGACACGCGGTCCATGCGCGAGCGGATGCTCGCGGGTGACGACTACCTGGCCGACGACCCCGAGATCCTGGCGGACGTCGCCCGCCGCGAAGACCTCCAGCACCGGATCAACACGCTGCACCCGTCGCAGGCCGACGAGCGTCGAGCCCTGCTCACGGAGCTGCTCGGCGCGTTCGGCGAGGGCTCCGACATCCGGACGCCGTTCTACTGCGACCTCGGCTACCAGACGCGCATCGGCGCTCGCTCGTTCGTCAACTACGGCATGCAGTGCCTGGACGTCGGAGCGGTCACGATCGGTGACGACGTGCTCATCGGCCCGGGAGTGCAGCTCCTGACGCCGACGCACCCCACCGAGCCGGGGGCACGCCGCGCGAAGTGGGAGGGCGGACAGCCCATCACGATCGGGGACAACGTGTGGCTCGGTGGCGGTGTGATCGTGTGCCCCGGCGTGACGATCGGCGCGAACACCGTCGTCGGGGCCGGGTCCGTCGTCGTGCGCGACCTGCCCGCGGACGTCGTCGCGGTCGGCAACCCGGCGCGGGTGGTGCGGGCGCTCGACTGACGGGCGGAGACCGCAGCCCGCGCGGGCAGGTGACCGGAGTCGTTGACCACCATGCTCTCGCACGGTAGCGTCACATGTCGGAGTGGATGAATCGTTTCACTCCTCCTCGGCAACGTTGCTCACGATGGGAACGACAATGACGACGACGTCACTCCGTACCAGCTGGTCGCACGCCCGCCGTGGCGCCGTGGCAGTGCTCGTGGCCTGTGGCCTGACTGCGACCCTGGTCGCACCGAGCGGAGCCGACCCTGCCGGTGGCGCCGGGGCGAGCGGCGTGGAGATGGGCGCAGAGCTGCCACCGGACGTCCCGGGCTTCGACGTCGGCGACTTCGAGAACCCGACCGACCAGCGGCCGGCAGTGCTGTGGTTCTGGGACCGGGCGCAGACCGAGGCTCAGGTGGACGCGCGCCTCGAGTCGATCCACGACGCGGGGTTCCGAGAGGTCGTCGTGTTCCGCTGGGACGGCTCGTTGCCCGAGGAGTACTTCAGCGAGGCGTGGTTCGACCGTGTCGGGCACCTGCTCGAGAGGTCCGAGGAGCTCGGCCTGAAGGTGTGGCTCGACGACGACGCCAAGTTTCCGAGCGGCATGGCCGGCGGGTTCGTCGTGCAGGGCGGCACGGTGGGCGACAGGACCTACGAGCCGCGACCGGACCTCGCGGTCAAGACGCTCATGAGCGGCGGCACGGCCGTCCGCGAGGGGGGCACCGACGTGCCGCTGCACGACCTCTTCGGAGCATCGCTCTCTGCTGAGGAGGGTCAGGTCGTGGCCGACGCGAGCCGGACGCCCGGGATCACGCTGCTGCGCGACGGGGCCCACTGGACGGACTACAGCCTCGACGCGACCTTCACGATCCGTTCCGCCACGGCGGGCTTCATGGTGCGCTCGGAGGATCCGCGCAACGGATACCTGGTCGACGTCCGCGCCGACGGTCAGGTGGACTTCTGGCGGCAGACCGGCGGCGCGTTCGTGAACCTGCGCGTCGGTTCGACCACCCGTCCCGGCTGGGACCCCGCGACCGCGCACGACATCACGATCCGGGTCGAGGGGGCTGACATCGACGTGACGCTCGACGGCGTCGCCGAGCCGACGGTGACCGACACCGCGCACGCGAGCGGCGGCGTCGGCATGCGCGTCGACGGCCCGCAGGCGTGGGCGCTGGACGACCTCGAGGTCTCGACCGTGCCCGGCGGCGACCCGCTCTACGCGAACGACTTCGAGGACGCGACCTCGATCACCGATTTCGACACACGGTCGCGCGTGCTCGACGACGTCGTCGCCGTGACCGCCCGACCGGCGAGCGGGGAGGGGGCGCAGGACCTGGATCGCGTCGTCGACCTCACGGACCTCTACGGCACGGACGACGGGACCTGGCCCGCACCGGACGGTCGGTGGCGCATCGAGGCGTACCGGTCGGTGCCGCGCACCGGCGACCGCGCGCTGTACCTCGACAGCATGTCCGTCGAGGCGCAGGAGCTGTATCTCGACGTCGTGTTCGACGAGTATGCGGACCGCTTCGGCGAGTACCTCGGGACGACGCTCCTCGGGTTCGCCGACGACGAGCCCGAGGTCGGCCGGCACGGCGACGACCTGCCTCCGTGGTCGCCCGACCTCGCCGAACGACTCGAGCAGGACGGCGTCCCTGTCGCGGCCGCCATCGCCGCGGTGTACGGCGACCTGGGTGCCGAGGGCGACGAGCTGCGCGGCCGGTTCTATCGCGCGATGTCCGACCAGTGGGCCGACGCCTACTGGAAGACGAAGTACGAGTGGGCCGAGGCCCACGGCGTCGCGATGATCTCCAACCCTCTGTACGACGAGTACGGCCCCGCCGGTCGCCTGCACGAGTCGGGCAACCTCCTGACGATGCATCAGTGGGCGCAGGTTCCCGGGACCGACCTGATCTACGACCACGTGGAGCGCGGCTGGGCGCGCAGTCTGCCCCGTGAGCCCGCGAGCGTCGCCCACCAGCTCGGCCGGCCCCTCGTCTACGACGAGCTCATGGGTGCGACCGGGTGGAGCAGGAGCATCGCGGACGTGCGTCGCGGTACCGCGATGTCGGCCGTCCGTGGGATCAACAAGGCACTGTTCCACGCGACCTTCGACGCACCGGGCACCGCTCCCTACCCGCCGGTCTTCAGCGAGGAGAACGCGTGGTGGCAGTACGTGCCGGAGCTGTCGGAGTGGACGGGGCGACTCATGGAGTTCGGCCGGCACACCACGGCCGCGCAGACCGCCGTCGTCCAGATGCAGCGTGCGGCCGAGGCCGCGCAAGGTGCCTCGTCGACGGCGCAGGAGCAGTCGGCGGTCGACGACCCGTTCTTCGCGGCACAGCACTCGCTCGAGGACCGGCAGGTCGACTTCGACCTGCTGGACGAGGGCGCGCTCAGCGACGACCCGTCGATCCTCGCGCACGCGGTCGTCACGGCCGACGGACGGCTGGAGGTCGGCGAGATGACGTACTCGACCATCGTCGTCCCGACCGCCCCGGTCGTGTCTCTCGAGGCCGTGCAGCGCCTCGTCGAGCTCGTCGAGGCGGGCGGGGAGGTCGTGCTCGCCGGCCCCGCCCCGACGCGCGAGGTCGAGGGCCGCGACGACGAGCTCGCCGCCGCCGTCTTGCACCTCGTCGACGCAGGCGGGGACCGCGTCGTCGTCCAGGACGAGGCATCCGACGCCGGAGCGGCCGCGGCGTCGCTCGGGCGGGCCGCCGTCGTGCTCGACGACCCGAGCACCACCGTGCGCGTCCTGCGCTTCCAGGAGCACGGGTCCTCGGGCTACCTGCTCCTCAACGAGGGCACGGTCACCATGACGACGGACGCGACGTTCCCCGCGAGCGGCGTCCCCGCGCTGTGGGACTTCGACTCGGGCGACGTGCGCCGTGCGCCGTCGTACGTCACAGGGGAAGCCCGCACCACCATGCCGCTCACGCTCGAGCCAGGCGTGCCGGTCGGCGTGACGATCTCGACGGAGACCGGTGCGTCGGCGCACGCTGTGCACGTCGACGGCGTCGGGACGGTCCGGTCGGTCGGCCCGTCGGGTGGCGAGGACGAGGAGACGCTGGGCGTGACCGTGCGGTCCGACAGGTCGGGACCGACCGTCGTCACGGCGACGGACGGATCGCGGACGTTCACGGGGGCCGTCGTGACTCCGCCGCTACCCACCGAGCGCCGGCTCGACGGCGACTGGCGTCTCGAGCTCGGTGACGGCTCCGACGCGATCGACCGACCGCTGCGCTCGTGGGACGACCTCGCGCCGCGGTACTCGGGCGACGGCGTGTACTCACGGGCGTTCGAGCTCACCGCCGACGACCTCGCGGCCGACTGGACGCTCGACCTCGGCCGCGTCGCGCACGCGGCGCGCGTGTCGGTCAACGGCGAAGAGGTTGCGACGCTCCTGCGCGCCCCGTTCCGGACTGACGTCGGCGACGCGCTCGTCGTCGGGACGAACACGGTCGAGGTCACGGTGACCAACACGGACGGCGCGGAGCGCGGCGAGGGTGGTGAGTCGGGGCTGCTCGGCCCGGTCGCGCTGCTGCCGTTCGCGACGTCGGGGGGCGATCTCGTGACGAGCCCGCTGCGAATCACCGCCGCCACGGCGAAGACCTCCGTGACGAGCGACCGCGCCGAGGTCACACTGACGATCGAGAACGACTCCGAAGAGCCCGTGACCGGGGTGCCCGGCGCTCTCGGGGCAGGCTGGGTCGACGGCGTGGCCGTGCCGGTCACCCTGCCGGCGCACGGCGAGGTCACAGCGGTCGCGACGGCCCGGTCCACCGGGTTCGTACCGGACGGGGACACCGACCTCACGGCGACGTTCGCGGTGGGCGACCAGCTCGTCGCGGCGCGAGCGCTCGTGCTCGACGCGTCGTTCGCCACCCCACCCGATGCCGCTCTCGATCACGTGGACCTCGGGGACCGCGACTCGGAGGCCGCGCATGCCCTCGAGAGCTCGCCGACGAGCGGGACGAACGTCGAGGCGGGCCTGACGCGTCGCTACGGGGGGTACCGCGTGCCGGACGCCTGGTACGAGGTCGACCTCGCGGTCGAGGCAGGGAGGTCGTTCGTGCTGCAGGGTCTCGAGACGTACAACGATGACCCGCAGGTCAAGGGGTACCAGGTGTACGTCGGCGGCGAGCGCGTGGCGACGCGCGAGAACGTGCGGGACGTCCGACGGGAGGGGACCGAGGGCTGGCGACTGGTCGTGCCCGCGGAGCTCGTGCGGTCCGACACGGTGACGGTGCGGTTCCAGAGCCGTGCGAATCCCGACGTGGCCGATCCGTCGCTCGCCGACGTGTGGGCGCTCCCGGCCGACGACGAGACCCCCGTCGACGTCGAGGTGGAGGCACGGTCTCGATGCCTGGCGGGTCGGGCCTACGTAGCGGTCCGAGCGGTGAACGCCGATGCCGTCCCGGTGGACGTCGTCCTGGAGACCCCGTTCGGGTCGAAGACCTTCACGGGCGTCGAGGTGGGCGACAGTGCCTACCAGGCGTTCTCCTCCCGCGCCTCAGAGGTGCCTGGAGCCGTGACCGGGGTGCGAGTGACGGCGCTGGTCGACGGACGCTCCGTCGAGCAGGAGCTCACCGCGTCGTACGGCGCGACCTCTTGCGGATGACAGCGCTAGACGTGTCAGTGCCGTGCTCGTGCGGGCATGGTGTTGACGCGTCGCCGAACGGCCACCTATAGTCGTGCAACGGCGACATGAAACGATTCATGACGTCGACGCGAAGATGCGGAAGGGAACGACGACGCAGATGTCGGAACACGACCCGGTGCTCGAGGTCACTGGTCTCACGGTGGAGTTCCCGGGGGTCCGGGCGCTCGACGACGTGGGATTCACGGTGGCCCGCGGCGAGGTCCACGCTCTCGTCGGGGAGAACGGCGCGGGCAAGTCCACGCTCCTCAAGGTCCTGGGTGGCGTGAACACGCCGACCGCGGGGACGGTCGTCCTCGACGGCAACCCGTACTCTCCCGCGAAGCCGCACGACGCGCTCGTCGCGGGCATCGCGGTGATCTACCAGGAGTTCACGCTCTTCCCCGACCTGACGGTGGCGGAGAACGTCTTCGTCGGCCGCGAGCCGGTCGTGGCTGCGACCCGAGGCATCCGCTACGGCGTGATGCGCGACGAGTGCCGTCGCGTCTTCGGGATGCTCGACTGGGAGATCGACCCGGACGCCCGGGTCGGCGACCTCAGCGTCTCGGAGCAGCAGCTCGTCGAGATCGCCAAGGCACTCTCGGTGGAGGGCCAGGTCATCGTCATGGACGAGCCGACGGCCGCCCTGTCCCACAGCGAGGTCGCGCGGCTCCTCGACGTCGTGCGCCGCTTGCGCGACGAGGGGCGCTCCGTCATCTACGTGAGCCACCACCTCGAAGAGGTCTTCGAGATCGCGGACCGCGCGACGGTGCTCCGCGACGGCAAGCACGTCGCGACGCTCGACATCGCGAGCACCACCGAGGACGAGCTCGTGCGCCACATGGTGGGTCGCGAGGTCTCCTCGGTGTTCACCCGCGAGCCCGGTGTCCCGGGGGAGGTGGTGCTCGGGCTCGACGGTCTCTCGGCCGGGCGCATCCTGCGGGACGTGAGCCTCGATGTCCGTGCCGGTGAGGTGGTCGGGATCGGCGGGGTCGCAGGTGCCGGGCAGACCGAGCTCACGGAGGCGGTGTACGGCGCGCTCGCGGCCCGCCGCGGGAGCATGACCCTGCACTGTGAGAGGTACGCACCGTCCAGCCCCGCCGACGCGCTGCGCGCCGGGGTCGGCTTCCTCCACGAGGACCGCAAGTCCGCGGGGAACCTGCCGCACCTGACGGTCGCGCAGAACGTCACGATCACGATCCTCGACCGGATGCGCGGAGTCGCGCGGCTCCTGTCCTTCGCGAAGGAGCGGGAGACCTACGACAGCTATCGGAGCCGCATGCGGATCAAGGCCAGCAGCCCGGCCCAGCTCATCGGCCAGCTCTCGGGGGGCAACCAGCAGAAGGTGCTGCTCGGTCGCGCGCTCGCGCCCGGTGGCGACCTGCTCGTGCTCAACGAGCCCACACGCGGCGTCGACATCGGGGCGAAGGCCGAGATCCACCAGCTCATCGGCGAGCTCACCAAGAGCGGCGTCGCGGTGCTCATGGTCTCGAGCGACCTGCCCGAGCTGCTCGGCATGAGCGACCGGGTCGTCGTGCTCTCCCAGGGGCGTGTCGTCGGCCGGCTCGACGGCGACGAACGTACCGAGGAGAACGTCATCGCGTGCGCGACGACCGGCCGCCGGATCGGGGTGGCGGCATGAGCACCACGACCGAGCGGCGAACCACGAGCGCGCCGCCCCGACGGACCGTCGTCGACGTCGTCGTCTCGGCGCTGCGGTCCGCGCCCCTGACGATCCCGCTGATCCTCGTCGCCGCAGCGCTGTCGTTCGCCACGTCCCGCTTCCTCACGCTGGGCAACCTCGA
This sequence comes from Cellulosimicrobium arenosum, assembly GCF_014837295.1. Lineage (GTDB taxonomy): Bacteria > Actinomycetota > Actinomycetes > Actinomycetales > Cellulomonadaceae > Cellulosimicrobium > Cellulosimicrobium arenosum. The sequence goes on along the minus strand of NZ_JACYHB010000010.1, from coordinate 65,113 downwards.
GAACGTGCTCGTCGCCGCGAGCATCATCGTCATCCCGGGTCTCGCCATGACGCTGTGCATCACGATGGGCGAGTTCGACCTCTCGGTCGGCTCCACGGTCGCGCTGACCGGCGTGATCACGTGCACCGTGATCGCCGACGGGGCCCACGGCCTCGTCGGGATGCTCGCCGGTCTCGTCACGGGAGCTCTCGTGGGCGTGCTCAACGGCCTCGTCATCACGCGATTCGGCGTCACGCCGTTCATCGCGACCCTCGCGACGATGGTCATCGTCCGCGGCGCGGCGACGGCACTGTCCGGCGGGCGCGACGTCATCGTCAACGACCCGACGCTCAAGTACATGGCGGCCGGCCGGCCGCTCGGCATCCCGATGCCGATCGTCCTCGCCGTCCTCGCCCTCGCCGTCATGCTGTGGGTCACGTACCGCACGCGGTTCGGCCGGCACGTCGCGGCGATCGGGAGCAACCGTGATGCGGCACATCTGTCGGGACTGCCCGTCGACCGCATCCGGCTCGCCGTCTACGTGATGATCGGCGTCGCGGGGGCGATCTGGGGGATCCTCATCTCCGCCCAGCTGCAGAAGGGTTCCGGCCAGCTCGGCCTCGGGTTCGAGCTCGACGCGATCACCATCGTCGTCATCGGTGGGACGAGCCTCCTCGGTGGGCACGCGGCGGTCATGGGCACGGTGATCGGGGCGCTGCTGATCGAGACGATCCGCAACGGTCTCAACCTGCTCAACGTCCCCCCCGCCTACCAGCGCATCAGCGTTGGACTCCTGCTGGTCGCCGCCCTCGCGATCCAGGCGATCCGCCGCAAGGCACCCGTGGAGGTCCTCGATGACAAGCCCTGACCTGACCACCGCGCCCACGCCCCCGGCCTCTGATCCGTCGCGCCCGGGTCGACGCCTCGACTTCGGGTCGTTCTGGGACACGTGGGGCATCACGTCCGTGCTCGTGCTGCTCGTGCTCGTCGCGGTCGCGACGACCCCGGACTTCCTCGCGATCTCGAACCTGCAGTCCATCCTGCGGGAGAGCGCCTACCTGGGCATCGTCGCGTGCGCCATGACCGTCCTCATCATCAACGGCGCCTTCGACCTCTCGGTGGGCGGCCAGCTCGCGCTCGTCAGCGTGCTGACGCTCTTCGCCTACGGCGTCGGGGGTACGGGTCTCGCGGTCGTGACGGCGCTCGCGGCGGGGACGGCGTGCGGAATGGTCAACGGCTTCCTCGTCACCGCGCTGCGCGTCCCGCCCTTCGTCGCGACCCTCGGGATGCTGTTCGTCTTCCGTGGTATCGCGTACCTGCTCACGCAGAACGGCCCGGCGACGCTGCCGTACACGGAGGTCGACTCGCCCTTCGCGCAGATCGGCAGCCTCAACCTCGCTCTGGTGCCCTTCCCGTTCGTCCTCATGGTCGTGGTCTTCGGGCTCGCGTACGTGCTGCTGCGTCGTACCCCGACCGGCCGCCGGATCGTCGCGTTCGGGTCGTCGCCGGTCGCGGCCCGATTCAGCGGCGTCTCCGCCGCGCGGATCCGGTTCGTGGTGTTCGCTCTCGTCGGCCTGGCGGTCGGGATCGCGACGCTCACGTACATCACCCGGGTCTGGACAGCCGACGGCGCGGCGCAGGACGGCTTCGAGCTGAGCGTCATCACGGCGGCGGTGCTCGGCGGCGCCAGCCTGCAGGGCGGCCGTGGTTCCCTCGTCGGGACGTTCTCCGCGGTCCTCCTGGTCACCGTCCTCAACGATGTGCTCGTCGCCCACGGCGTCGACGCGTCCTACCAGAACATCATCCTCGGCACGGTGCTCATCATCGCCCTCGCCATCGACGGACTGCGCACGCGGTTCGCAGGCGTCAACCTGCTTCGGAGGTCGTTCGGCCCCCGGACACCGAAGGCGGCATGACGGCGGTCCTCCCGACCGTCCTGCCCGCTCTCACCCACCCCCACTCGAGGTACCCGGAACAGCGTGCTTCGGTCCCAGAAAGGCATTCGCAATGAAGATCACGAAGAAGTGGGTTGCGACCGCAGCACTCGCGACGGTCACCGCCACGGTGCTCACCGCATGCTCCACCGGAGACACCGGTGGTAGCGGCGGGGACGACGTAGCCAGCTCCGGCGGGGACGAGCAGGTCACCGTCGGGTTCTCGGTGTACGACATGCAGTACGAGTTCTTCCAGTACATGGAGGAGGGAACTCGTTCGGCGGCCGAGGCCAAGGGCTGGAACTTCGAGCTCCACGACCAGAAGAGCGACGAGAACGAGATGGTCACCGGGGCGCAGGCCCTGCTCGACAAGGGCGTCGACGTGCTCATCATCAGCCCGTTCAAGCCTGACGCGCTCGGCCCGATCGTCGCCAAGGCACAGGAGCTCGACGTGCCGGTGATCATCGACGACATCGGTGGCGGTGGCGTGCCCTACGACGCGATCGTCATCTCCGACAACGAGGACGGCGGGGCGCAGGCCGCGGAGTTCATGGACGAGCAGATCCAGGCCAACGGCGGGTCGAAGAAGGTCGTGTCGATCACGTGCGAGCCGTCGGCCGTCTACGCCGCACGCCGTAACGTCGGCTTCGTCGACGAGATCCAGAAGCTCGGCTACGACGTCGTCACCGAGCTCTCCGGCAACTCGAAGGCGGAGGAGGGCTACAAGATCATGAAGGACGCCCTTGCCAAGGACCCCGACGTCGCCGGCGTCTTCGCCTGCAACGACCCGATGGGTGTCGCCGCCGCGAACGCGATCAAGGACTCCGGCCTCAGCCCCGTGTCCGACGTCGTGACCGTGGGCTTCAACGGTGACGCCGAGGCCCTGACCGCGATCGCGGACGACGGCATGTCGGCCACGATCGCGCAGGACCCGACGGCGATGGGCGAGCTGACCGTCGACCTGGCGGACCAGGCCGTCTCGGGCGAAGAGATCGACTACGACAACGCCGAGGAGCGCGAGGTCTATCAGCCCGTCACGCTCGTCGACGCCGACAACGTGGCGGACTACCTGCAGTAGCAGTCATACCGGCGGGCGGCGCGCACGCACCGTCCGCCGGTACCCGGTCCACCCCTGAGCATCAGCAACCTCGGCAGCCGTGCCGAGACGACGGAGAGGTCGACGACGATGTCGAGCACCACCGCCCGCGCGCGGGCCCGCGCGATCCTTGCCCTGCTGGCCGTGAGCGCGCTGACGGCGGTCGTCGTGCCGGGCCCGGCCGGTGCCGCCGGGAACCCGTCGGTCACGAGCGACGAGCAGACCGTGACCCTGCTGAACCAGGACGCCGACGGCGAGCCGACGATCCGGTTCGACGTGGACGGAGAGGCGATCGACGCGCACGACGGTCAGATCCAGCGCTTCGGGGACACCTACTATCTCTACGGCACGACCTACGGGTGCGGCTACGAGTGGAACACACCGGGGGCCCCGTTCTGCGGGTTCGTCGCCTACAGCTCCCCGGACCTCGTGCACTGGACGGCCCTGGGTGAGCTCTTCGACGCGTCGACGCCGACATGGCAGGAGCGTTGCGACGGAGCCACCTATGGCTGCTACCGCCCCCACGTGGTCTACAACGAGTCGACCGGTCGCTACGTGCTGTGGATCAACACCTACGACAACGGGTCCGGCTACCGTGTGCTCACCGCCACGGACCCTGCCGGTCCGTTCACCGAGGTCGCCGAGCCCGACCTCGCCGCGCCGGAGGGAGCACCCGGCGGGGTGAACTACGGTGATCACCAGGTCTTCGTCGACCACGACGGGCAGGCGTACCTCGCCTTCACCGACTGGATCCGTGGCGGCGACCTGATCGTCGAGCGGCTCGACGACACGTATACGACGGGTACGGGCGACTGGACGCGCGTGAACATCCGCTCGACGGAGGCACCCACCATCTTCGAGCGGGGCGGGACGTACTACCTGACGTACTCGGATCCCAACCGCGGGTACACGACGACGGGCACCGGGTACGTGACGGCGCCGAGCCCGCTCGGCCCGTGGTCCGGCACGGGATCGACCCCCGACGCCTGGAGCGTCTCCGACGGCGTCCTGCACGTCGAGGGCGGCGATGTCGGACTGAGCCGCGACGGCCAGGACTGGACCGACTACACGTTCAGCGCGACCGCGACCCCGCTGGAGGCGGGTGCCGGTGGGTACGGCCAGATGGGCTTCGTCGTCCGCGCGTCCGACGCGGGCTCGTACCAGTGGCTCATCGGCAACTATCCCCACTCCGGTGCGACCGGGGGCAACCTCACCAAGCTGATCCCGGGACACGGCGCGACGACGGTCCCGCTCCCCCTACCGATCGTCACAGGCCAGGCCTACGACGTCGACATCACGGTCGACGGGGACACCATCGAGACGCGGATCGACGGTGAGCTCGTCGACACGACGACGGCGACCGCGAGCGGGTCCGGGCGCGTCGGGTTCCGGGAGAGCGGGTCGGACCGCGAGCGTGTCGCGGTCGATGCGGCGCGGGTCGTCGCCGCCGACGGCACGGTCCTCCTCGCCGACGACTTCGACGACGGCCTCGAGCAGTGGGACCGGCCGGCGTCGAGCATCACGGGCACGAACATCACCAGGACGTCGTGCGGCGGCCAGCCCACCGACGTCCTGCCGTTGGAGACGTCGCAGGGCACCGTCTACCTCTACCAGTCGGACGTCTGGATGGATGCGAAGCCGAACGAGGCACTCGCCAAGCACTACTGGCAGCCGCTCGCGTTCGGTGCCGACGGTCAGATCCTGCCGATCGGGTGCGAACGGTCGTACGACGTCACGATCCCGGTAGGAGAGCAGGCGCAGGGCCCGGAGCCGGCAGCCGTCTCGACCGGGCACGTCGGCTACCGCACGCACTGGGACGTCCGCGGGGGCCTCGCTCGGTCCCAGGGCTTCACCGTCCCCGACGACGGACTGCTCACCGCCGCACGTTTCACGACGTTCCAGTCCGACCACCCCGACGCGCCACTCGTCCTCGAGCTGCGGGAGGCCGGCGACGACGGAGTCGCCGGTGACGTCGTCGCGACGTCGGAGATCCCGCCCGACGAGATCTCCTGGGCGGCGTCGTGGGCCGAGGTCCGGCTCGACGAGCCGCGTGAGGTGCGCGCGGGTGACCGGTTCGTGCTCGTCGCACGGACGTCGTCGACCGCCGGGTCCTACGGCATCGCGTACTCCGACACCACGCCGTACCCGGGCGGGGTCGCCTCGATCAGCCACGACTCGGGCGCCACCTGGTCGGTCGAGGCGGGACGTGTGCTCCACGTCGAGGCGGACGTCCAGGCGGCGGCGGATCCCCAGCTCGTCGTGACGGCGCAGTCCCGCTGCCTCGCCGGGGCGGCCTACGTGGCGGTGCGCGCGACGAACGACGACGAGGTACCGGTCGCGATCCGGTTGTCGACGCCCTTCGGCGACAGTGTCAGCGCGTCGGTCGCGCCGGGCCGGTCGGCGTACCAGTCGTTCGCAGTGCGTGCACCGTCCGTGGGTGCAGGATCGGTCACGGTGACGGGCTCCCTGCCCGACGGCGAGGGTTCACAGGCGTACCCGGTGACGTACGACGCGCTCAGCTGCACAGGAGAGTGAGCGGCGCATGCCCCAGACCTGGATAATCCTCGACGTCGGAACACCATCCCGTAGGAGGTTGCATGTCCGTCAGCGTGCGTGACGTGGCGGCACGCGCGGGCGTGTCCGTGGGCACGGTCTCCAACGTGCTCAATCGTCCCGAGCGAGTGTCGGGCACCACGGTCGACCGTGTCCGCGATGCCATCCGTGAGCTCGGGTTCGTCCGCAACGACGCGGCCCGACAGCTCCGGGCGGGCCGCAGCCAGTCCATCGGGCTCGTCATCCTCGACGTCGGCAACCCGTTCTTCACCGAGCTCGCCCGGGGCGCCGAGGAGCGGGCGGCCGCGCTGGGCCTGGCGGTCCTGCTGGGGAACAGCGGCGAGGACCCTGCTCGCGAGGCCCGCTATCTCGACCTGTTCGAGGAGCAGAGGGTCCGCGGGGTCCTGATCTCCTCGGTCGGTGAGGTCACGGAGCAGCTCGAGCGGCTGCGCAACCGCGGGACGGCGACGGTGTTCGTGGACCGACGAGCGGGCGACCTGCCCTTCTCCTCCGTGTCCGTGGACGACGTCGCAGGAGGTCGGCTCGCGGCACAGCACCTGATCGAACAGGGACGACGGCGCATCGCGTTCGTCGGCGGACCTCGAGACCTTCACCAGGTGAGGGATCGGCTGGCGGGTGCCCGTTCGGCGGTCGAGGCGGCACCCGGGTGCATGCTCGAGGTGATCGAGACCGAATCGCTCACGGTGCGCCAGGGCTCCCTGGCGGGAGCGGCCATCGCGGCGCGCGACGCGGCGGACCGGCCCGACGCGGTCTTCGCGGCGAACGACCTGCTCGCGGTCGGCGTCCTGCAGGCGGCCGCCCAGGCAGAAGGACTCCGAGTGCCTGACGAGCTCGCGATCATCGGGTACGACGACATCGCGTTCGCCGCCTCGACGGTCACGCCCCTGTCGTCGGTGCGCCAGCCGAGCCACCTCATCGGCCAGACCGGGGTGGAGATCCTCGTGCGCGAGGCGGAGGAGCCGGACACCCCCCGGGAGCAGATCGAGTTCCAGCCGGAGCTCGTCCCGCGGGCCTCGACCGGGGCCTGAGGCGCTGCCCTACCGTGCCACCGTGCCGCAGCGAGCCGTGCGTGCCGGTCTGCGGTGCGCGGCCCGGAGCGTGGTCCGACGGCGCTCCGAGCCGCGCACCACCGGGCCCACGGAACCTCTGCGGATGCAGCGTGATCGGGCACTCGTTTGCGTTGCGACCGGGCCGGGAGGTATAACGGTGAAACGATTCATAGCAGCCCGGGAGGAACCGGGCCCGTAGAGAGATGGACTCAATGGCGACCACGTTCTCGGACATCGCACCGCTCCTCGCCGAGCAGGCGATCGAGCTGCCCTCGTGGGCGTTCGGCAACTCCGGCACCCGCTTCAAGGTGTTCGCGACGCCCGGGACGCCCCGCACACCCCAGGAGAAGATCGCCGACGCGGCACAGGTTCACCGCTACACCGGCCTCGCGCCCACCGTCGCGCTGCACATCCCGTGGGACAACGTGGACGACTACGCCGCCCTGGGCACCTTCGCGAAGGACCAGGGCGTCGCGCTCGGGACGATCAACTCGAACACGTTCCAGGACGACGACTACAAGTTCGGCGCGCTCTCGCACGTCGACCCGCAGATTCGCCGGAAGGCCATCGACCACCACCTCGAGTGCATCGACATCATGCACGCCACGGGGTCGCGCGACCTGAAGATCTGGCTCGCCGAGGGGACGAACTACCCGGGCCAGGGCGACATGCGTGCGCGCCAGGACCGCGTCGCCGAGTCGCTGCGTACGATCTACGCCGCGCTCGCCGACGACCAGCGCCTGGTGCTCGAGTACAAGTTCTTCGAGCCGGCGTTCTACCACACGGACGTGCCGGACTGGGGCACGAGCTACGCGCAGGTGGCCGCGCTCGGCGACCGCGCCATGGTCTGCCTGGACACGGGACACCACGCGCCCGGGACCAACATCGAGTTCATCGTCATGCAGCTGCTCCGCCTGGGGAGGCTCGGATCGTTCGACTTCAACTCCCGCTTCTACGCGGACGACGACCTCATCGTCGGGGCCGCCGACCCGTTCCAGCTCTTCCGCATCATCGCCGAGGTGATCCGCGGCGGGGGCTACGCCAACCCTGACGTCGCCTTCATGCTCGACCAGTGCCACAACGTCGAGGACAAGATCCCCGGCCAGATCCGCAGCGTGCTCAACGTGCAGGAGATGACGGCGCGCGCTCTCCTCCTCGACCGTGAGGCGCTCGCCGCGGCGGAGGAGGCAGGCGACGTGCTCGGCGCGAACGCGGTCTTCATGGACGCGTTCTACACCGACGTCCGCCCCTGGCTCGCGCAGTGGCGCGAGGGGCGGGGCCTACCGGCCGACCCGTTCCAGGCCTACCTGGACAGCGGCTACGCCCAGCGCATCGCCGAGGAACGCGTCGGTGGTACGCAGGCGAGCTGGGGGGCCTGAGACATGGCAGCCACAGCACATCCCGCGCTCACCCCCGCGATCCGTCGCAAGGCCCGTGTCGGCCTCGTCGCCGGCGGGCTCGGGACCTACTGGCCCCAGTTCCCGGACCTGCTGCCCCAGCTCCAGGAGTCCTCGCGCTACGTCTCGGAGCGCTTCGAGGAGATGGACGCGGAGGTCACCGACGTCGGATTCATCTCCGACGCGCAGGAGGGTGCGCGCGCCGCGGAGACGCTGCGCCGGGCCGACTGCGACCTCATCGTGCTGTTCCTCACGACGTACCTGACCTCGTCGATGGTGCTGCCGATCGCACAGCGCAGCAACGCCCCGGTCCTGGTCATCGACCTGCAGCCGACCGAGCGGATGGACCACGCGACGTTCGACACCGGACAGTGGCTCGCCTACTGCGGCCAGTGCCCGGTCCCCGAGGTCGGCAATGTCTTCCGTCGGGCCGGGATCGAGTTCCGGTCGGTCTCCGGCTGGCTCCGCCAGGAGTCGGCGTGGCGGCGCATCGAGCGCTGGGTCAACGCCGCGCAGGTGCGTGCCGCCCTGCGGCACGCGCGGCACGGACTGATGGGCCACGTCTACCCGGGCATGCTCGACGTCTCGACCGACCTGACGTTGCTCCCCGTCTCGTTCGGCTCGCACGTCGAGGTCCTGGAGTTCGACGACCTGCGCGTGCGCGTCGAGAAGGTCACGGACGCCGAGACCGAGGCTCGCATGGACCTCGCGCAGGAGGTCTTCACCCTCGACGACAGCGTCGTGGACGCGGACTTCGCCTGGGGTGCCCGCGTGTCCGTCGGCCTCGACCGCCTCGTCGAGGACTTCGAGCTCGACTCGCTCGCCTACTACCACCGCGGTCTCGACGGCGAGCAGCACGAGCGACTCGGCGCAGGCATGATCCTCGGGGCCTCGCTGCTGACAGCTCGTGGCGTCCCGACGACGGGCGAGTACGAGCTGCGCACGAGCGTCGCGCAGCTCGCCACGCAGGTCGTCGGCGCCGGCGGGTCGTTCTGCGAGATCCAGGCACTGGACTTCGAGGACGGCGTCGTCGAGATGGGGCACGACGGCCCCGCGCACCTCGCGGTGTCCGCACGCGACCCGCTCCTGCGCGGCCTCGGCGTCTACCACGGCAAGCGCGGCTGGGGAGTGAGCGTCGAGTTCGACGTCCAGCACGGCCCGGTCACCCTGCTGGGCCTCGGGCAGGACGCCGACGGGTCCCTCTCGTTCATCGCCTCCGAGGGGACCGTGGTCCCCGGGCCGCTCCTCGAGATCGGCAACACGACGTCGCGCGTCGACTTCGCCCGTGATCCCGGTGAGTGGGTCGACGAGTGGAGCGCGACCGGCGTCGGGCACCACTGGTCGCTCTCGATCGGTCACCGCGCGGGTGACTACCGCGCGGCCGCGAGCCTGCTCGGCATCGACTACCGACAGGTCTGACACCGGCCGGCGTGCGCGGCACGCCCCGAGGCCACCACGACACAACCCAGGACGGACACCATGACGAACCCCGCTGTCACCGACCTCGTCGCGCGCTCGAACCGGCTCGGCGCCGACCCGCGCAACACCAACTACGCCGGGGGCAACACCTCGGCCAAGGGCTCCGACCTCGACCCGGTCACCGGCGAGCAGGTCGAGCTGCTCTGGGTCAAGGGCTCCGGCGGCGACCTCGGGACGCTGACCGAGAAGGGCCTCGCGGTCCTGCGGCTGGACCGGGTGCGTCGCCTCGTCGACGTCTATCCCGGTGTCGAGCGCGAGGACGAGATGGTCGCCGCGTTCGACTACTGCCTGCACGGCAAGGGCGGTGCCGCGCCGTCGATCGACACGGCCATGCACGGCCTCGTCGACGCCCGGCACGTGGACCACCTCCACCCCGACAGCGGCATCGCCATCGCGACGGCCGCAGACGGCGCGGAGCTGACGCGGGCGATCTTCGGCGACAAGGTCGTCTGGGTACCGTGGCGCCGGCCGGGCTTCCAGCTCGGCCTGGACATCGCGGAGATCAAGGCGCAGAACCCGCAGGCTATCGGCACGATCCTCGGTGGGCACGGAATCACCGCCTGGGGAGACACGTCGGACCAGGCCGAGGAGGCCTCGCGCTGGATCATCCAGACCGCCACCGCCTACATCGCCGAGCACGGCTCGTCCGACCCGTTCGGAGACGTCCGTCCCGGGTTCGAGGCGCTGCCCGACGACGAGCGGCGGGCTCGCGCTGCGGCGCTGGCTCCCACGATCCGAGGTCTGGCGTCGACCGACCGGCCGATGGTCGGCCATTTCACCGACCCCGACGTGGTGCTGGACTTCCTGGCGTCCGAGAAGGCCCCGGCCCTCGCCGCGCTCGGGACGAGCTGCCCCGACCACTTCCTGCGCACCAAGGTCAAGCCGCTGATCCTCGACCTGCCCGCGTCGGCGAGAGTCGACGAGCAGCTCGCCCGCCTGCGCGAGCTGCATGCTGAGTACCGAGCGGACTACCAGGCGTACTACGACGCGCACGCCGGGACGGACAGCCCCGCGATCCGCGGTGCGGACCCGCTGATCGTGCTCGTCCCGGGCGTCGGCATGTTCTCCTACGGTGCGAACAAGCAGACGGCGCGCGTCGCGGGCGAGTTCTACGTCAACGCGATCAACGTCATGCGCGGGGCCGAGTCGTTGTCGACCTACGCGCCGATCTCGGACGCGGAGAAGTTCCGCATCGAGTACTGGGCGCTCGAGGAGGCCAAGCTCCAGCGGATGCCGAAGCCGAAGACCCACCAGGGCCGGGTCGCGTTCGTCACGGGCGCGGCGTCCGGGATCGGCAAGGCCATCGCGACCCGGCTCGCGTCCGAGGGCGCGTGCGTCGTCGTCGCCGACCTCGATCTCACCACGGCGCAGGCCGTGGCCGCCGAGCTCGGGAGCACCGACGTCGCGATCGGTGTCGCCGCGAACGTCGCCGACGCCGCTGGCGTGCAGGCGGCGATCGACGCCACGGTGCTCGCGTTCGGCGGGGTGGACCTCGTCGTCAACAATGCGGGCCTGTCGCTGTCGAAGTCGCTGCTCGACACCACGGAGGCGGACTGGGACCTCCAGCACGACGTCATGGCCAAGGGCGCGTTCCTCGTCTCGAAGGCGGCCGCTCGCGTGCTGGTCGACCAGGGCATGGGCGGCGACGTCGTCTACATCTCGTCGAAGAACTCGATCTTCGCCGGCCCCAACAACATCGCGTACTCGGCGACCAAGGCCGACCAGGCGCACCAGGTGCGGCTCCTCGCGGTCGAGCTGGGCGAGCACGGCGTACGCGTCAACGGGATCAACCCCGACGGGGTGGTCCGCGGGTCGGGCATCTTCGCCTCGGGCTGGGGTGCCAACCGCGCGGCGACCTATGGTGTCGACGAGGCCGACCTCGGGCAGTTCTACGCCAACCGGACCATCCTCAAGCGTGAGGTCGTCCCCGAGAACGTCGCCGACGCCGTCTACGTGCTGACCGGTCCCGAGCTGTCGCGCACGACGGGCCTGCACGTCCCCGTCGACTCCGGCGTCGCCGCGGCGTTCCTGCGATGAGCCCGCGGCCCGCGGCCCGCGCCACCGTCGCGGCGGTCGACCTGGGCGCGACGAGCGGCCGGGTGATCGTCGGACATGTCGGCGGGGGCGAGCTGCGGCTGCGGCACGTCGCGCGGTTCGGCAACGAACCGGTGCGCACCCGGGACGGTCTGCACTGGAACCTGCTCGAGCTCTACCGCCAGGTGCTCGCCGGCCTCGCGGAAGCACGTCGCGACGACGCGGGCTCGCTGGACAGCGTCGGGATCGACTCGTGGGCGGTCGACTACGGCCTCCTGCGCCGCGGGCGGCTCCTCGGCGTGCCCTACCACTACCGCGACGACCGCACCGCGGCCGGGGTCGAGCACGTCCACGCGCTCGTCCCGCCGGACGAGCTGTACCGGCACAACGGGCTGCAGCACCTGCCGTTCAACACCGTGTTCCAGCTCGCGTGCGATGCGGACCTGCTGCCCGTGGCCGACCGCATGCTGCTCGTGCCGGACCTGCTCGCCTACTGGCTCACGGGGGCACAGGTGGCGGAGCGCACGAACGCGTCGACGACGGGTCTGCTCGACCCGCGCACGGGGGAGTGGGACACGGCGCTCGCCTCCCGCCTCGGCGTCCCGGCGTCGATCCTGCCGCCGCTCGTCGACCCCGGCGCGTCGCTGGGCGTCCTGACCGACGAGGCCGCGCGGGTCGTCGGCCAGGGCGTCCCCGTGACGGCCGTCGGCTCGCACGACACCGCCTCGGCGGTCGTCGCGGTCCCCAGCACCGACCGGGACGTCGCCTACGTGTCCTGTGGCACCTGGGGGCTGGTCGGTCTCGAGCTCGATGCCCCGGTGCTCACGGAGAGCGCTCGCGCCGCCCGGTTCACGAACGAGGGCGGCGTCGACGGGCGCGTCCGGTTCCTGCACAACGTGATGGGTCTGTGGCTGCTGTCGGAGTCCGTCCGGACGTGGGAGCGGTCTGCGACGACCGAGCAGCGGTCCAGCACCCTCGCCGAGCTGCTCGACGCCGCCACGGCCGTGACCGGACCGGTCACGGTGTTCGACGTCGACGACCCGCGCTTCCTCCCGCCCGGCGACATCCCCGGGCGCATCGTGGCCTGGTGCCGAGAGCACGACGTCGCCGCCCCGCAGACACGGGGCGAGCTCGTGCGCAGCATCGTCGAGAGCCTCGCCCAGGCGTTCGCGGACACGGTGGACGAGGCCTCGCGGCTCGCGGGCCGTCGTGCCACCGTGATCCATGTCGTCGGAGGAGGTGCACTGAACACGCTGCTGTGCCAGGCGACCGCGGACCGGTCGGGCCTGACCGTCCTCGCAGGCCCTGTCGAGGCGACGGCGATCGGCAACGTCCTCGTCCAGGCCCGCGCCCTCGGCGCCGTCGACGGCACTCTCGAGGACCTGCGCGACCTCGTGCTGCGGTCCTCTCCGCCCGTGCGGTACGAGCCGCGCGCCCAGCACTGATCGCTGCGACCGCGACGTCGGGCAGGACGGTGAGGACCCACCGGGAACGAGGGCGGGGGTGGTGGCCTCACGGTCACCACCCCCGCCCGTGCGCCCGCCCGGGTCAGGCGGGACCCGGGCGCCGTCAGCCGCAGTCGAGGGCGTCGTACGGTGCGTCGGTCTCGACCGAGACCTCGTCGCCGTCGAGCGTGCCGGTGGCGGTCACGGTCGCGGTGCCCGCGGCCGTGGTCGTGTCCCGCACCGCGAACGACTGGTACGCGCTCTTGCCCGGCTGCACGTCCGAGTCGTCCTTCGTGCCGTACGGGGTCGCGAGCGTGACGTCGAGAGGGACGTCGGTGCCGTTCGTCGCACGGACCGCGACGTAGGCCTTGCCCGCGAGGCAGCGGGACTGGGCGGAGACGTCGACGTCGAGCTCAGGAACGGCGCCCGCGGGAACCGGCAGCGTCCACGTGTCAGCGATCGACGGGTCGTAGAAGCTGTGGTCGTCCTGCGTCTCGAACGTCACGCGCACCGTGTCCGACGTCGCGAGCTCGGCCGGCACGACGACCTGGTACGTCTCCGTCCCCGCCCCGTCGTGCCGGTGCCTGCGCAGGTGCACCTCCTCGCCGTCGACGTAGACCGTGTACCGCTTGGTCTGCGACGTGTCGTACGTCTCGGTCGCGCGAAGGACGAACGGCTCGCCCGGTACCACCGCCATGTCGAACTCGAAGAACGAGAAGTCCGTGAGCCCGGCGTAGCGGCGCGTGAGGCCGGCCTCGGTGCTCGTGCCCGACGACGGGGACGCCGTCAGGTCGTGCGCTTCCTCGGACGTGGCGTCCCCGAGGTCCACGTGGTCGTAGCCTGCGGGCACCTCGGCGACGGATTCGATCTCGACGCCCACCTCGGTGGACGCCGAACCGACCGTGACGTCGTCGATCACGAACCGGAGGTTCAGCGGCGCCCGTGCGGACGTCGCGGCCGCCTCGAGCGGCGCGGTCACGGTGACCGGGACGTCGACGCTGCCGCGTGCTCGGACGGTGACCTCCTCGCTCGGGCTCGGGGCCCTCCAGCCCGACGGCACCTCGACCTCGAGGTGGCCCGTGACGTCCTCGGTCCCGAGCCCGGTGACCGTCGTGCGGACCTCGGTGGACCCGCCGGGCGCGATCGTGCCCGGCGACACCTCGACCGGGTCGAGCGCGACCACCGGGTCGACGACGCCGGCCCCTGCCGCGACGAACACGTAGTCGCCCGAACCGACGGTGACACGGACCGCGCCGTCCACGACCTCCACGTCCGTGACGTCCGAGACGTCGGCGAGGGCGAGCCCCCCCTCGGTCACCAGGTCCGGGTCCACCGTCGGGAGGACGACCGTCGCCGTCGTGTTGGCGGGGACCGTGGCGCTCATCCGGAAGTCCCCGCCCCCGGTGCTCCACGAGGTACGGATCTGGCCGTAGACGGAGTCGTAGCGCGCGCTCGCGTCACTGATGCCGCCGCCGGGGGTCGGTGCGAGAACCGACTGCTTGTAGCCCGGAGCACCCGGGGCGATGCCGCCGATGCTGCGGTACATCCAGTCGCCCACCGCGCCGTAGGCGTAGTGGTTGAACGAGTTCATCGACACGTCCCCGAAGCTGCCGTCCGGCATGATCGAGTTCCAGCGCTCCCACACCGTGGTGGCGCCGTTGGCGATCTCGTAGCCCCACGACGGGTAGTCCTCGTTGAGCAGGACGCGGTAGGCGACGTCGAGGTTCCCCGACTCCGCGAGCGACGAGACCAGCCATGGGGTACCGAGGAAGCCCGTGGAGAGGTGGAAGTCGCGGCGCTCGAGCGTCGCGACGAAGTTCTCCGCGACCGCTGGCATCTGCTCGTCGGTGATGAGGCCCATCCCGATCGCGATGGCGTAGCCGGCCTGGCTGTCGCCCGTGACCGTGCCGTCGGCCGCGACGAAGTGGTCGCGGAACACGTCCCCCACCTCGGCGGCGAGCGACGCGTAGTGCTCCGCCTCGTCGTCGTGACCGATCGCCTCGGCCATCTCGGACATCTGGCGCGCGACGTATGCGTAGTACGCCGTGCCGAGGACGTCGCCCGGCGTCGGGTCGTCCAGGTTGAGCCAGTCCGCGTAGCTCGAGCCGCGCACGTGGTCGGGGTAGGCGGCGGCCAGGTAGTCCATGTAGCGGGTCATCGACGTCCAGCCGGCACGGACGTGCTCGGTGTCCCCGTAGCTCTGCCAGAGCGTCCACGGGACGGTGATCCCGGCGTCGGACCAGCCGGTCCCGCCCCCGCAGCACGCGAGGTCGGGGTGGTAGGGCGCGACGCCGTTGTAGTCGCCGTTCGGCAGCTGGGCGTCCTGCAGGTCCACGAGCCACTTCGACAGGAACGCGAGGGTGTCCATGTTGAACGAGGCCGTCGGAGCGAACACGTTGATGTCACCGCTCCAGCCCAGGCGCTCGTCACGGGCCGGGGTGTCCGTCGGGATCGACAGGAAGTTGCCCCGCTGACCCCACGTGATGTTGCTCTGCAGCTGGTTGACCAGCTCGTTCGAGGTCTCCAGCGTCCCGGTCCGCTCGAGGTCCGATCCCCACACCACGCCCGTGACCTCGTCGGTCGTCGGCGGGTCGGTCACACCGGTGACCTCGACGTAGCGGAAGCCGTGGAACGTGAAGCGCGGCTGGTACACCGCCTCCCCCCGCTCGTCGAACGTGTAGTAGTCCGTGGCTCGAGCGGAGCGCAGGTTGGCCGTGTACAGGCGACCGTCCGGGTACGTCTCCTCGCCGTACCGCACGCGCACCGTGCTGCCGGGCTCGCCCCGCAGGACGACGCGCGCCACACCCACCATGTTCTGGCCGAGGTCGTAGACCCAGGCGCCCGGCTCGGGCTCGGTACGGGTGCGGGCAGGCAGCTCCTCGGTGACCCGCACCGGCGGCGCGGCCTGCGGCTCGAGCAGCGACGTCGCGCTCGGGGCGACCCACACGGCGTCCCACGCGGAGTCGTCGTACCCTGGCTCGTCCCAGCCCGCTCGCTCGCGGCCGGCGACGTAGTCCTCGCCGTCGATGAGGTCGGCCTTCGCGTAGGGGCCGGGCGCCGTCGCCCAGTCGTCGTCGGTCCCGAACGTGTCGCTCGTCCCGTCCGAGTAGTCGACGCGCAGCTGCGCGATCACCGACGGCCTCGACCCGTAGTTCTTGTCGCCGGCGTGCGCGAGCCTGCCCGCGTACCACCCCGGGGCGAGCATCGCGCCGAAGGCGTTGGACCCGGTCCGGACCAGGTCCGTGACGTCGTACGTCTGGTACTCGATGCGCGTGTCGTAGTCGGTCCAGCCGGGCGCGAGCTGCTGGTCGCCGACCTTCGTGCCGTTGAGGCTCAGCTCGTACACGCCGCGGGCGCTCGCGTAGACGCGTGCGCTGCGTACCTCCTTGGGCAGGTCGAGATCGGTGCGCAGGAACGGGTGGTCGTCGGGGACGCTCACGAGCGTCTCGTGGTTGCCGTCGAGGAGCAGCCCGTCCTCGACGAGCTCGCCGCCGTCGAACGGGTTCTGACCGTCGAAGTCCGTGTCCAGCAGCGGGTCGCCGCCGTCGAGCGGCTCGACCGCCGCGGAGTGGACGGTCACCGACTCGTGCGAGGTCGTGCTCGCCGAGGTGCGGAACCCGACGTACCCCTTCTCGAACCGAGGCAGGGAGACGCTGCGCGTGTCGACGAGGACGCCGTCGACACGGGTCGACACGGTCCCGCCCTCGGCCGTCACCTCGAGCTCCCCGCGCTCGGTGAGGACGTCGGGCTCAAGGCCGGCCTCCGTGAGGCTGATCTCGTCGAGCAACGACCAGCCGCCGCCGATCCGCGCGTGCGGGCGGAGCTTCGGGTTGCCGGGCTCCTCATCGTTGAGCTGCCACATCAACGCGTCGTCAGAACCGGTGGCGCGGAGGAAGACGCCGAACGCGGTCCCCGGTTCGAGGGTGTAGTCGACCGTGTACCGGTAGTCGGTCCACGCGCCTATCCGTGCCTGCGCGTCCGGACCGCCGATCCAGTCGGCCTGCCACTCGTCCTCGGCCAGGATCCCGGTCTCGAACCAGGCCGGCTCGCTCCAGCCGCTCGCCGTGCCGTCCTGGTCCCACACCTCCACCTGCCACGCGTACCGGGTCTGCGAGGTGAGCTCCGGACCGTCGTAGGCGACGTTCACGCTGTCGTCCGACTCGACCCGGCCGGAGTTCCAGAGGGGGTCGTCCAGGCCGTCCGCGCTCGTCGCGACGCGCACCTCGTACGCGGACTGGGAGACGCTGCGCGCTTCCGAGCTGATCTCCCAGCCGAAGTCGACCGCGTCGGCGTTGATCCCGAGCGGGTTCGCCGCACCGTCGGTTCGCAGGGCGGTGAGGTCGGGCACGGCGAAGGGCGCCGACTGCGCGGGGGCGCCGACGAGCGTGCTCACCAGTCCCAGCACGGTGGCGGACGCGAGCAGCGCGGCCGGGCTGCGGCCGCGGTTCCTGGGGGATCTACCACGGGGATGAGGCCAGACGGCGCGTGATCGCACGGGCTGCTCCGATCGTCGTCGATACGAGAGGCGAGGGGTCCGAAGACGAATGAATCGTTTCAGGCAATGAGTCTAGTCGCACCGCGGGTGGTCGGACAAGCAGGGGGGTGAGCGTGCGTCGACGTCGGCGATCACCGGCGCCCGGTACCGGGATCTTGACCGGTGAGCATCCGGCTCGGTACGCTTGGTTATTGAAACGTCTCAATGCATGCCCATTCAACGTCGATTGGTGTCCGACATGCTTGTGCACGAGCTCGGCCGTGCCCCGTCCCGCGTCCTGGCCCTGACCTCCCGCCTCACGCGCGTCCCGGCGGCTGCCGTGGCGGCAGGCGGAGACGTACGAGATCACGTTCCCGACCCGCTGCGGCGTACAGCCCGATCAGCTGTTCCTGAGAACCCGAAGAACTGACGAACGGAGACCTGCATGAGGCCGACATCACCGCCACGCTCCCGAGGCACGACGCGGTCGAGACGGCTCGCCGCCGTCGTCGTCGCCGCTCTGGTGACCACGACGGGTGTCACCGCGACCGCGAGCACCGCAGCGCCCGCCCCGGTCCCCGCGGCGGCGTTCGCTGCCGACCCGGCTGCGGCGCCGACGCTCTCGCGGCTCCAGGTCGAGAAGAAGACCGAGCCGATCGGCATCGACCTCGAGCGGCCGCGCTTCTCCTGGGTGATCGACAGCACGGGACGCGGCGTGGTCCAGGAGTCGTACCGGCTGCGCCTCGCGACCTCCCCCGACGCGCTCGACACGGACGACGTCGTGTGGGACAGCGGCATCGTGGAGTCCGCCGAGTCCGCGAACGTGGAGTACACCGGTCCCCGCCTCGACACGGCGACGCAGTACTACTGGCGCGTCGACGTCGCCACGAACGCCGGCGGTGCGAGCGCGACGTCCGAGTTCCGCACCGGCCTGTTCGAGGACGCGGACTGGGCGGGCAGCGAGTGGATCGGCAACGACCGCACCGACGGCCCTCTCACCGACCTCACGCTCGTCGGCTCGTCCTGGATCTGGACGCCCGAGTCCACGTCCCCGGAGGCTCCCGCCGAGCCGCGCGCGTTCCGGCGCGCGCTCGAGACGCCCGCGGGCAAGACCGCGGAGGGTGTCGAGATCCTCCTGACGGGCGACGACCTGTTCCACCTCTACGTCAACGGCGAGCTCCTGGGCGAGTCGTCGGGCCAGGTGAACGAGTGGCAGCAGGGGCGCCACTTCACGGCCGAACTCCAGGCCGACCGCAACGTGATCGCCGTCTCGACCGACAACGGTGCGGGCTCGCCCGCAGGCCTCGTCGCGGTCGCCCGGATCACGTATACGGACGGCTCGAGCGAGCTCCTCCGGACGGACACCGCATGGAAGGGCTCCACGACGGTCGACGCCGACTTCGCCGAACCCGGCTATGACGACTCGTCGTGGGAGCCGGTCGCCGTCCAGGCGGCCTACGGTTCCGGCCCGTGGGGCTCCGGTGTCCGCCCGCCCGTCGCCGACCCGAAGCCCGCGCCGCTGCTGCGCAAGGAGTTCGAGGCCGACGACGTCCGCGCCGCCACGCTCTTCGTCTCTGCCGGCGGGTACGCCGACGTGACGCTCAACGGCGAACCCGTGAGCGACGCCGTCCTGTCCCCTGGGTTCACCGACTACGACGACACCGTCCAGTACGTCGCCGACGACGTCACCGCGCTGCTGGAGGACGGGCCCAACGCGATCGGCGTCGAGCTCGGGCGCGGCTTCTACGGCATGACCGGGTCCAACGTGTGGAACTGGCAGGCGCCGCCGTGGCACGACGAGCCGGTCGTCCGCGCGGTCCTGCGCATCGAGCACACCGACGGCTCGGTCCAGGACGTCGTGACCGACGACAGCTGGACGATCCACGACGGTCCGACCCGCTTCGACGACCTCTACGGCGGGGAGCTGTACGACGCGCGTGAGATCCTGCCCGGTTACGACACGGTCGGGTTCGACGACGCAGGCTGGGACGCCGCGAGCGCCGTCGACGGACCGTCCGGCGTCCTCGTGAACCAGCGCCAGCAGCCCATCCGGGTCACGGAGGACCTGCCAGCGGTGGACATCGCCGAGCCCGAGGACGGCACGTACGTCGTGAAGTTCCCGCGCGTCATCGCTGGCTGGGTCGAGTACACCGTCGAGGGTCCCGCGGGGACCACGGTGCGCGCCCAGGCCGCGGAGAAGCTGCGCGGCGACGGCACCGTCAACGCCGACAACAACGGCGGGTTCGGCTCCGGCTTCCAGACCGACCGGTTCGTCCTCGCGGGCACCGGTGCTCCGGAGACCTGGGAGCCGAGCTTCTCCTACAAGGGCTTCCAGTACATCGAGGTCTCGGGCTGGCCCGAGGGCGACGAGCCGGAGCCGGAGGACTTC
This sequence comes from Cellulosimicrobium arenosum, assembly GCF_014837295.1. Classification (GTDB taxonomy): domain Bacteria; phylum Actinomycetota; class Actinomycetes; order Actinomycetales; family Cellulomonadaceae; genus Cellulosimicrobium; species Cellulosimicrobium arenosum. Next base: position 45,263 of record NZ_JACYHB010000010.1, on the reverse strand, counting down.
ACGGCGAAGGTCGTGCACACGGACGCCGAGGAGTGGGGCACGTTCGAGTCCTCGGAGCCGATCATGAACGAGGTGCACCGCGCGGTCGTCGACACCCTGAAGAACAACATCCACGGCATCCCGACGGACACCCCGATGTTCGAGAAGAACGGCTGGACCGGGGACGCCGCCGTGGGCGCGCAGATGTTCATGACGAACCTCGACACCCACGAGCTGTTCGCCAAGTGGATGCGTGACGTCCACGAGACACGGGACGAGAACGGCGCACCGCTCGTCATCGCGCCGAGCTCGGCCGACTGGGGCCAGTGGGGCGTCAACCCGATCTGGCACTCCGCCTACACCTCGATCCCGTGGTGGCTGTACCAGTACGGCGGTGACGACCGTGTGATGACGGACCAGTACGACGGCATGAAGCAGTACGCCGACCTCGAGTTCGAGCGCTCCGACGACGGGCTCGTCACCAATCCCCGCCTCGGGGACTGGGTGAGCCCCGAGGCGAGCCCCGCGGGCGGCAACGCTCCCGAGGACACCCGCGTCGCCAACACGGCCTACCTGTACGAGATCCTCGTGACCATGCAGCGCACGGCCGAGCACCTGGGCCACGACGACGACGCCGCGCACTTCGCCGCGAACGCCGCCACGGTGAAGGACACGTTCAACGCGACGTTCCTCGACACGTCCCGCGGCTACTACCGGGGCGACGGGGACCGTGGCTACCGCCAGACGCACAACGTCGTGGCGCTCGCGTTCGGGCTCGCCCCGGACGACGCGACCGCGGACCGCGTGGCGGCAAGCATCGTCGCCGACATCGAGGCCAAGGGCGGCAGGCTCAACACCGGTGTCGTGGGCACCAAGTACCTGCTGCCCGTCCTCACGGACTTCGGGTACGACGATGTCGCGTTCGACCTTGCGGTCGAGACCGGCTACCCGAGCTGGGGCTACATGATCGAGAACGGCGGCACGTCGATGTGGGAGCACTGGTCGACCGACGCACGGTCGCTGGGCCACTACTTCCTCGGCACGGTCGACGACTGGTTCTACCAGAGCGCCGCCGGGATCGAGCCGTCGGTGGATGACGGGTACCGCACCATCGAGATCGACCCGACAGTCACGAGCCGCATGAAGTGGGCCAAGGCGTCGACCATGACGCCGTACGGCAAGGTGGCGGTGGACTGGCGCTCGCAGGACGGCGACGTCGTCCTCACCGCGCACGTCCCGGTCGGCTCGACCGCGAACGTCACGCTCCCCGCCGCCGACGCGACCACCGTCACCGAGGGCGGGCTGCCGCTCGACGAGGTCGACGGCGTCACGGACGTCGAGGTGGCAGACGGCTCGCTCGTCGTCACCGTCGGCTCGGGTGAGTACACGTTCACCGTCGCGGGCGCCGGCATCGTCGACCCGCTCGTCACCGTCGACCCCGTCGTCGCGACCCCCGCGACGATCGCCCCTGGCGGCAGCTCCGAGGTCGTCGCGACCGTCACCGGGACCGGGGACGCTGCCGTCACGGGCCACCTCGAGCTCGGGACGCCGTCAGGCTGGACGGTCCCGGAGCCGAGCGCTCCCATGACCGTCCCGGCCGGCGGTTCGGTCGACGTTCCGGTCACGGTGACGGCCCCCGTCGACGCGGCCGCGACGTCCACCCGGGCGCCGCTGTCCGTCCGGTTCGTGGCTGAGGACGGCACGCTGCTCGGCGCCGGTTCCGCCGAGGTGCGGGTCGAGATCCCGCCGGTCACCCAGGTGCCTGACGGATACGACCATGTCGACCTCGGGGACGCCACGTCCGAGGAGGCGCACGACCTGACGGCGTCCCCGTCGTCGGGCACGAGCACCGAGGCCGGACTCACACGCCGCTACGCCGGCCACCTGACCGACTTCTCGTTCTTCGAGTTCGACATGGCGGTCGTACCGGGCGAGCCGTTCGTCCTGCGGACCGTCGAGACGTACGACCGTTCGCAGACCAAGCGGTACAAGGTCTACGTCGACGGCGAGGAGGTGCACCTGCGCCAGCACCCGCGTGACGGGGCGGGGACGGAGACGTACCAGGTCGTCGTGCCGGCCGAGCTCGCGACGTCGGACACGGTCCGGGTGCGGTACGAGAACCAGGACGACCACAGCTTCTACGACCCGTCGATCGCTGACACGTGGACGCTGCCGGTTCCCGCGGGCGCCGTTCCTGAGCTCGACGTCGACGTCACCGCCCAGTCCCGCTGCCTCGCGGGCAAGGCCTACGTCGCGGTCCGTGCGACGAACGGCACCGACGTCCCTCTCGACGTCACGCTCGCGACCCCGTACGGCACGAAGGACGACTCGGACGTGCAGCCGGGCAAGAGCGCGTACCAGTCGTTCGCGGTGCGGGACACGACCACGGCCGCGGGCACCGCGACCGTGACCGCCACCGGCACGCTCGACGGCGACGAGGTCTCGGTCGAGACCGACGCACCGTACGACGCCCTCGACTGCGGCTGACGGCACGGGCACGACGAACGGGGGAGCGCCGGCCGGGTCACCCGGCCGGCGCTCCCCCCGTTCTCGTCCTTACGCGGACGGACGAGCGTCCGGCGGCGCATCAGCCCGCGGTCGCCGGCCCGTAGACCGTGGCCTGGACGGAGCCGCCGACGGCGAGGTCCACGCGGGCGCACCGGGCGGACTCGTCCGTCACGCTCGTCGTCGGGAACTCGTCGTCGATCGACGTCAGCACGTCGTCGACGACGGCGCGCGCCTCGTCGAGCGTGACGCAGCGGTCGGCGACCTGTTGGCGGAGGGCGGCCACGACCGGGTCGATCTCCGGGCTGGCCAGGGCTTCGGCCGGGTCGTCCGACGAGGTGACGACGACCGTACGGTCCCCCACGTGGACCTCGACGTAGGAGCACGGAAGCCCGGGGTCGGCGGTAGCACCTTCGCCCGGGGAGAGCTCCGGAGCGGTGACCGTCCAGTCCTGCAGCCCGAGCCGGTCGACCTCGTCCTCGGCCCAGGCGACGCCTTCGGCGAGGGTGCGGCACCCGCTCCTTCCTCCGTCGACCAGGTCCGTCGCGCTGCTCTGGAGCTCGACGACGGCACCGGCGACGGCCGAGGATCCCTCGAGCCGCTCGACCCCGTCGGGCACCTGGTCGGCGGGCGCGACGAACGTCTGCCCGTCGTACGCGAAGGCGACCGGGTCGTCGATCGGCGGGAGGCCCTGCTCGGCGAGCAGGGTGGCGCAGTCGGCGTACGGGTCGCCGGTCAGCCACGGACCGGCGGCGTCGACGTGCTCCCCGCCGTCGTCCGCGTCCCACGCGCTCACGCACGAGACACCTTCGCCGTCGGCGCCGCGGAACGCGTGGATCGCGGCGTACGCGACGCCGCCGCCCGTCAGGACCGCGGCGAGGCCGATGGCGACGGCGCCGCGGCGTCCGACCCGGCCGGCGTGCCGTCGTGGACCGGCGGGGGAGGTGATCGGGCCGGCCGCGGGGGAGTCGGGAACGTCCGTGGGGATGGCGGTGCGCAGGTCGGTGAACGTCGCGGCGTCCACCGCGTCGAGGTCCGCCCGGCGGACGGGGTCCGCGGCCTGCAGCTGCTTCATGACGTCGGTCATCATGCCTCCTCGGCGGACGTGCGGGGGCTCGCCCACGCGGGTGCGGTCGTGGTGTTCTGCTGCAGGTCTGCTGATCGTGCGGGTGCGGGTGGGTGGTCGCCGGCCTCGCTGAGCGCGCGGAGCTGGTCGACGAGCCGGCGCCTGGCCCGGTGGAGCCGGACCCGGACGGTTCCGCGCGAGATGCCGAGCACGAGGGCGATCTCGTCCCGGGCGAGCTCCTCCCACGCGACGAGCCGCAGGAGCTCCTGGTCGTCGTCGCCGAGCCTCGCGAGGGCCCGCTCCACGTCGCTCGTCCCCTCGTCGGGCGGGGGGACGACCTCGACGACCTGGGTGCGCAGGCGGTCTGCGAGCGCGAGACGTCGCTGGTCCCCGCGGCGGGCGTTGGCGAGGATGCGCCGCGCCACGCCGAACATCCACGGGCGGGCGTCGGCGCCGGACGGGACCTCGTCGATCCGTCGCCACGCGACGACGAACGCCTCGGCGACGACGTCGGCGGCGTCGGCAGGACTGGCGACGCGGCGCACCGCGTAGGCGAGCAGCGGGCGGTGCGTCGCGTCGAACAGCGCGGTGAATCGTGCGTGGCGATCGTCTGGAGGTGGGGGTGGTGCGGGCGCGGACATCGCGGTCCTTTCGACCGGGGGACGGTGACGACGATGTCATGTCCGGTACCGGCCGGAGCGTTACCGCGGTCTCCTCACCGCCTCCGCTCGCGGGACGACTCGGCCACCTGCCGCATGCCGTGGGGGACGAACGAGCGCGCCGATGCGTGGAGGTCGACCGGTCCGGTGTGCTACCAGGCCGCGCTGATGTACTTGGGCTCCATGTACTCCAGGAGACCTTCTGCCGCTCCCTCTCGGCCCAGGCCGCTCTGCTTGACCCCGCCGAAAGGTGCGGACGCGTCGGACACCAGGCCGCGATTGACCCCGATCACGCCCGCCTGCAGGCGCTCGGCGACCTGCAAGGACTGCTCGAGGGAGCCCGTGTAGACGTAGGCAGCCAGGCCGAACTGGGTGTCGTTCGCCCGTTCCACCGCCTCGTCGTCGCTGGAGACCGTGACGACCGGGGCGACCGGGCCGAACAGCTCGTGGGCAAGGACCGGGTCGTCCGCGGCGACGTTCCCGAGCACCGTCGGTGCGTAGTACCAGCCGGCTCTCTCGAGAGACGACCCGCCACACAGGACGCGCGCGCCCCTGCTCACCGCCGCGTCGACGTGCTGTGCCAGCGCGTCGCGGGCGGCGCCGGAGATCACCGGACCGGCCCCGACGCTCTCGTCGAGCCCGTGGCCGACGGTGAGCCGGCCCATGCGAGCCGCCAGGCCGGCAGTGAAGGCCTCGGCCAGGCTCTCGTGCACGTAGTAGCGGTTCGCGGCGATGCAGGACTGCCCCGTGTTGCGCATCTTCGCGACGAACGCTCCGTCGATCGCGGCGTCGACGTCCGAGTTCTCCATGACCAGGAACGGGGCGTTCCCGCCCAGCTCGAGAGACGTGTTGACGATGCGCTGGGCCGTCTGCGCGAGCAGCTTTCGGCCGACCTCCGTGGACCCCGTGAAGGACAGCTTCTGCACCCTGGCGTCGTCGAGCAGCGCACCCACGAGACGCTGGGAGCCAGCGCTGGGGAGAACGTTGAAGACTCCGCCGGGAAGCCCGGCGTCCGCCATGATCCGGGCGAGCTCGGCCGCCATGAACGGCGTGGCCGAGGAGGGCTTGAGGATCGCGGTGCACCCGGCCGCCAGTGCCGGGGCGAGCTTGCGTGTCACCATGGCGGCCGGGAAGTTCCACGGGGTCACCAGCACGGCCACCCCGACGGGCGCATGGCTGACGAGGATCCGACGGGTGCCGTCGGCCGAACGGCTCAGACGGCCCTCGACGTCGTAGGCGGCCCGGCCGTAGACGGCGAAGAAGTCGGCGGCGTACTGGACCTCGGCGCGGGCATCGGCGAGTGTCTTCCCGCTCTCGATCACGATGATGCGGGCGAGCCGTTCCCTGTCGGCGATCATCGCGTCGTAGGCGCGGAGCAGGATCTCGCTGCGTACCCGTGCCGGGGTGCCGGCCCAGGCGGCAGCCACGGAGTCGGCGGCGTCCAGTGCCCGGTGGGCGTCCTGCGGTCCCGCCGATGCCACCGTGTCGATGGCTTCGTCCCGTCCGGGGTCGCGAACCTCCATCTCGTCGCCGTCCTGGGCGGGGACCCAGTCGCCGCCGATCCACAGCTGCGAGGACACGCCGGTCAGTACCTCGGTAGTCACGGCCACACCAGTCTCCTTTGATCTGCTCTTCCACCACTCACGGTCGGCCGGGTGCCCGGCTACCGCCCGGCCTCGGACAGCGCCAGCCCGGTGTCCGCGTCGAACACGTGCGCACGGTCCAGGTCGACCGAGACGGACAGGCGCTCCCCGGGTTTCCCGGTGACGGTCGGCCGGGCCTTGACCTTGAGCATCTCTGCTCCCACCTTGACGTCGACCAGGGTGCGGTCGCCGAGCGGCTCGAGACCGTAGATCTCTCCCGGCAACGCCGCATCGCCGCGCTGCTCGACGGACAGGTCCTCGGCGCGCAGGCCGAGCACCAGCGGGCGGCCGTCCTCCGCCGTGGTCCAGCGGGGCCGCGGCAACGTCCATCCCTCCGCCCCGACCAGACGGTCCCCCTCCGCGTGGCACGCGAGCAGGCTGATCCGTGGACTCCCGACGAAGCCGGCGACCCACTGGTTGGCCGGACGCTCGTAGACCTCGGTCGGTGTCCCGACCTGCTGCACCGCCCCCTCCCGGAGCACCGCGATCTGGTCGGCCATGGACAGGGCCTCGACCTGGTCGTTCGTCACGTAGAGGAAGGTGCCCCCGAGGGTCCGGTGGATGCGGGTGAGCTCGGTGCGCATCTCGACACGGAGCTTGAGGTCGAGATTCGTGAGCGGCTCGTCCATGAGGAACGCTCGCGGTCGCCGGACCAGCGCACGGGCCAGCGCGACGCGCTGCATCTCCCCGCCCGACAGCTGCGCCGGCCGGCGCTGCAGCAGACGCTCGATGTGCAACAGTCCCGCGACCCTCTCGACGCCGGCGCCGATCTCGTCGGCCGGGGTGGAGCGTGCGCGCAGCGGCGACGCGATGTTCTCGTACACCGTCTTGCGCGGGTAGAGCGCGTAGCTCTGGAACACCATCGCGAGGTCGCGGGCGGCCGGGGTGTCCCCGGTCGCGTCCCGCCCGTCCAGGTGCACCGACCCGGCGTCGAGCCTCTCCAGGCCGGCGATCGCCCGCAGGGTCGTCGTCTTGCCCGCACCCGAGGGCCCCAGCACGACGAAGAACGCGCCGTCGGGCACCTCCAACGTCACCCCGTCGAGGGCACGCACCTCGCCGAAGGACTTGCGCAGCCCGTGCGCAGTCACCGTTCCCATCAGGCCACCAGCTCTTCCGTGCTCGAGTCGTAGACGGGCGGGATCCCGCCGGTGTGCCGGACACCCACCGGTGCGTCCGGGGCGAACCGGACGGTCGGAGGCATGCGGACGCGCACGTCGCGCCCGCCGCTGCTCACCACGTAGTTGATCTCGTCGCCCAGCGTCTCGGCCGACACCACGCGTCCCGGCACCGTCCGGTCCGCGCCCTGAGCGGTCACCTCCAACGCCTCCGGCCGGACTCCCGCGATCAGCGACCGGTCGCGTGGCAGCCCCGCCGGCGGGGCGAGGACGAGGCCGCCGGAGGCGTGCAACGCCCCGTCGGCCAGCTCGACGTCGAACAGGTTCATCGGCGGGGAGCCGATGAAAGCGGCGCAGAACAGGCTCGCCGGACGGTCGTAGACCTCCAGGGGAGTGCCGACCTGCTCCACCCGGCCCTTGTTGAGGATGGCGATGCGGTGCCCGAGCGACATCGCCTCGACCTGGTCGTGGGTGACGTAGACCATCGTCGTCCCCAGCACGCCCTGGAGGTGCTTGATCTCGGTGCGCATGTCGGCCCGCTGCTCTGCGTCGAGATTGGTGAGCGGCTCGTCCATAAGGAAGACACGTGGTCGCCGCACCAGGGCGCGGGCGAGCGCGACGCGCTGCTGCTCCCCGCCGGAGAGACGCTGCGGCTTCCGGTCCAGGAGCGGGCCGAGCTCCATCATCCGGGCGGCCTCGTCGACCCGCTCGCGGACCTCCGCCTTGGGCAACCCCTCGGCCCGCAGGGGGAAGGCCAGGTTGTCCCGGGTCTTCAGGTGCGGGTACAGCGCGTAGAACTGGAACACCATGGCGATGTCGCGCTGGGCGGGGGGCAGGTCGTTGACCAGCGTGCCTCCGATCCGGATGTCGCCCGACGTCTGCCGTTCCAGTCCCGCCATCGCGCGCAGCGTGGTGGTCTTGCCACAGCCGGAGGGGCCGAGCATGACGAACAGCTCGCCGTCGCCGATGGACAGGTCCACGTGCTCCACGGCCACCGTCCCGTCCGGGTAGCGCTTGTGCAGGGACGTCACCTCGATACCGGCCATCAGCGCCGCACCGCCCCGAGGGTCACGCCCGCGACGAGGTGCTTGCGCACCATGTAGGCGAACACGAGCACCGGGAGCGCGAACACCACCGCGGAGGCGGCCACCAGACCCCAGTCCACCGTGCTGCCGCCGATGAGACCCGCGATCGCAGGTGGCGCCGTCCGCACCTCCTGGCTGGAGGTAAGGAAGATCGCATACACGAACTCGTTCCAGGAGAAGATGAGCGCGAAGACCGCCGTGGCGGCGATGCCGGGCACGAGCAGCGGCAGGGTGAAGCGCCAGAACGCCTGCAGTCGGGTGTAGCCGTCGAGCATGGCGGCGTCCTCGTACTCCGACGGCACCTCGTCGACGAACCCTTTCATCATCCAGATCGTGAACGGGACGTTGAACGCGGTGTAGATGAGGATCAGGCCCAGCTGGGTGTCGATGAGCCCGAGCGAGCGGTACATGAGGAAGATCGGGATCACGACCACCACCGGCGGCATGAAGCGCGTGGACAGGATGAAGAACAGCTGGTCCTTCTCGCCCTTCAGGGTGAAGCGCGAGTAGGCCCATCCCGCGGGAACTCCGAGCAGGGTAGCCAGCACGGTGGACGAGCCCGCCACGACGACGGAGTTCAGGAGCGCCACGGACAGGTCCGACCGACCGCCGCCGGGGGCGACGAACACGTCCTTGTAGTGGTCGAGGGTGACGTCGAACCCGAAGAGCTTCGCCGGGACGGCGTAGATGTCCTGACCCTCCTTGATGGACGTCTCGAGCATCCACAGCACCGGGAAGAGCATCGCCACGGCGACCACGGTCAGCAGCGCGACCTCGACCACGGCGCGACCCGTACCGCCACGCCGGCGCGCGCGGCGTGCGTCGTCGGGCACGGGGGGTGCGGGCACGGCCTCGTCGACGGAGATCGCCATCATCCCTCCTTGAGCTTGTTGAGGTAGCGCAGGTAGAGCTGCGCGAGCACGATGACGACGAGGACCATGAGGATCCCGTACGCCGAGGCGGTCCCGGTGTTGAAACCGAGGAACGCGACCTTGTAGACGTGGAACGACAGGGTCTCCGTGGACGACCCCGGCCCCCCGTTGGTGAGGATGTAGACGAGGTCGAACAGCCGGAAGGCCTCGATGGCTCGGAACATCACGGCGATGAGCAGCAGCGGCCACACGAGCGGCAGGGTGATGTTGCGGAAGCGGAACCACTCGGAGGCCCGGTCGATCGAGGCGGCCTCGTACAGGTACTTCGGCACCGCGGTCAGACCTGCGAGCGCGATGAGCATGATGAAGGGCGTCCACTGCCAGGTGTCCACCACGATCAGGGAGAGCATGGCGGTCCGCTGCCGGGTCAGCCACTCCACCGGCTCGAGGCCGAGCGACACCAAGAAGCTGTTGACCACGCCGAACTGCGCGTCGAGCATGAACCGCCAGAACAGCCCGACCACGACCGGCGAGAGCATCATCGGCACCAGGAACAGCGTGGTCAGCAGCCCGCGTCCGTGGGTCCGCCGCGAGATCAGGTACGCGATGCCGAAGCCCAGCACGGTCTGCAGACCGACCGCACCGACCACGTACACCAGCGTCGTCAGGGCCCGCTGGTGCACCTCAGGCGACGTCAGGATCTCGGCGTAGTTCGCGAACCCCACGAACGAGGCGGGCGCGTTCCCGGTCGCCGAGTAGTCGGTGAACGACAGGTACAGCGCCCACAGCAACGGGAAGACCGACATCGTGAGCAGCAGCAGCATCGCCGGGGAGATGAAGGCCACCGCGAGCCGACGATCGCGCAGGCGAGGGGGCCGCCCCGGTGCGGGCTGCGCGGTAGCTGCCTCCCGCACCGGGTGGCCGGCCGTCGTCGTCATGGTCGGCTCACAGTCCGCCGCCGCTGGAGTCCAGCACGTCCTGCTGCTCCGTGGCGATGTCGTCGAGCGCCTCCTCCGGACCCTTCACGCCGTTGAGTGCCGCGTTCACGCTGGTGTTCTCGATGTCGATGAGCTGCGCGTACTCAGGCACGTTCCACATGTCGCGCATCCGCGGGACGGAGTCGGTGAACACCTGGTTGTACGGTGCGGCGTCGAGGAACTCCGGAGAGTTCAGTGCGTCCGTCCGCGCCGGCACGCCGCCGGCCTCGGCCCACTTCTTCTGGATCTCGGGCTGCTGGAACCATCGCATGAAGTTGAGGGCCTCCGCCTGACGGTCCTCGGGAGCGTAGGCCGACACGTGCATACCCATGCCGCCGAGGGGCACGAGGTCCGTGTCCTGCGTCGGCAGGGTCGCGAAACCGAGCTTGTCGAGGATCTCCTCGCGCGTGTCGCCGAGCGTCGACTGCTCAGGGTCCAGGAGACCGCCGATCGGAGCGATCCAGTTGAAGGCGATGCATGCCTTGCCCTGGGCGACCGCCGCGTTCACCTCGTCGATGAACCAGTTCCCCGAGCCGGTCGCGGTGAGCGGCTTCATCTCGTTGACCAGGACGTCCATCGACTTCTGCCCGGCCTCGTCGTTGATGATGCCCTCGATCTGCCGCTCGTCCGAGTCCCAGAGCTCGCCGCCGTAGACGCCGTTCACGGTGTTGTACGTGACGGCCGCGGCGTCGGAGCCGTTGGCCTGGTGGAAGGCCAGCCCGCTGACGCCCGGGTTGTCCTCCTGGCACTGCCGGGCGACCGAGATCATCTCGTCCCAGGTCGCGGGGGGCTCGTCGCCGATCAGGTCCTTGCGGTAGATCATCGTCCAGGTGTCGCCGAGGAGCGGCAGCCCGTACAGGCTGGCGTCCTCGTCGCGCTGCCCCGTCTCGGCCTGGGGGTACTGGCCGTAGGCCGCCAGGAGGTAGGGGTCGTACGCGTCGACGTCGATGTTCTCGTCGATGAAGTCGGTGAGGTCGAGGATGTTGCCGTTCGTCACGGCCTCGCCGATGTGCTGCGAGTCGAGGACCGCGATGTCGAAGTCGGTCTGCCGCGCGGCGAACTGCGTGAACATCGCGTCGTGCCAGTTCGCGTTCGGCACGGTGTTGACCTCGACGGTGACGTTCGGCCGCTCCTTGGAGTACTCCGCGTTCGCGAAGTCCTCGAGCGCCTGGGCCGGGGGCCACTCGAACCAGATGAAGCTGAGCGTCAGCGGGTCCTCGGTCAGCTCGGGGATGGTCGACGGCGCCGCGGCGCCGCCCGCCTCATCGTCCCCACCGCCGCCGCCACCTCCGCCGCTGCAAGCCGCCATGGTCATGGCGATCAGCGTGGCCGCCGCTGCGGCCCCCATCTTCCGGCCGGAACGAGACCGCCGGGGAACTTGCTCTGCGTACCGCATCTGCTGTCCTGCTTCCTGGGTCGGGGCTGGGATGGCGCTGTCGTCGGGGTCGAGATCGGTCCTGGGTCACCGGGCGCCCCCCGCTGCGGTCAGGTCCGGCGACGACTGGTGCGGGGTCTCGCGCAGTGCCGCTCGGTCCCCGGCGTGGGCGGCGCGGACGATGCGCTCCAGGGCGTCGACGTCCAGCGGTCGCGGGTTGTTCTCGACCAGCCGCGCGGCTCCCATCGCCTGCTCGGCGGTCCACCGCAGCCGCTCGGGCGGCAGTCCGAGCTCGGCGAGCGTCGACGGTATGCCCACCGACGCCAGCAGCTCGGCGACCCGGTCGATCGCCTCGTCGGCCAGGTCCTCGGGCGACGCGTCCGAGGACGCGCCCATCGCCAGCGCCACGGCGGCCAGCTCCGGGACCCGGACGGGTCGGTTGAACTCCATGACGTACGGCAGCAGGGCGCCGACCCCGATCCCGTGCGGAGTGTGGGTCACGGCGCCGACCGGGTACTGGATCGCGTGCGCGGCGGCCGTGCCGGCGGTGCCGAGGGCGAACCCCCCGGCGGTGGCCCCGAGCATCATCGCCTCGCGCGCGTCCGTGTCGCCCTGGCCGGACCAGGCACGCTGCAGGCTGCCCGCGATCAGACGGATCCCGAGGAGAGCGTAGGTGTCGGTCAGCTCGTTCTTGCCGACGAAGACACGCTCGGTCGCCAGCTCGGTCGTCACCGGACGGCGCACCGCGGTGAACGCCTCGATCGCGTGCGAGAGGGCGTCGGCACCCGCGCTCGCGGTGAGGGCCGGTGGGCAGCCGACGGTGAGCTCCGGGTCGCACACCGCTGTGTGCGGGATGAGATGAGGGCTGGAGATGCCCACCTTGCTCACGCGCTCGGGGTCGGTGAGAACGGCCACCGGCGTCACTTCCGACCCGGTTCCTGCAGTGGTGGGCAGTGCGACGACGGGCACGACAGGACCGGGGACCCGGAGCTCGCCGTAGTAGTCGGACGGCTCGCCGCCGTGTGCAAGGACCACGGCCACCGCCTTCGCGAGGTCGAGGCAGCTGCCGCCGCCCATCCCGACCACGACGTCCGGGTCCGCGCCGGCCGCGAGCTCGACGCACCGACGCACCTGGTGCACGGGCACGTCGGGCAGCACCTCGGTGAACGCCGTGACCTGTACGCCCGCAGCCTCGAGCAGCCGGACGAGGTCCGCGAACTCGCGGGTGCCCCCGAAGCGGGCGTCGGTGCAGACCAGCGCCCGGGAACCGAGGGCCGCGGTCACCGTGCCCAGGGCGTTCCGCTGTCCGGCACCGAACAGGACCTGTTGCGGTCCGCGCAGGACGCCGAGCATGCTCATGGAGGCTCCAGGGAGTAGGCAGTGCCGAGGGAGGCGGCGTCCGCACCGTTCCGCGACGGTGCGGGACGGATACGTCCGCGACGGTGCGGGACGGGGTGCGCCGGTCATTTCCTATACAATCCGGTGCCGAGAGTATGGAACAGCGATTCAGCCGCTGTCAACAGTCTTGCGACGACGTGGGAAGGGGACTCGCGACACATGCCTGGCGAAGCGTCAGCCGAACAGGACCACGAGCGGGGGGCACGCGCAGTCAGTCCGCGGGGCGGCAGGCCCCGCACGCGCATGGCGGACGAGGTGTACGACACGCTGCTCGGGCAGCTGATGTCGCTGCGGATCGTGCCGGGCTCCCGGGTCACCATCGACGTCCTGGCGCGAGAGCTCGGCGTGTCGCAGACGCCGATCCGAGACGCCCTCAACCGCATGGAGGCCGAGGGCCTCGTCGTCCGGGTGCATCACGCCGGCTACCGGATCCCGCCGCAGATCACCCGGGACAGGTTCGAGGACATCCGCGAGATCCGCCTGCTCCTCGAGCCCGCAGCGGCACGTCGTGCCGCCGAGAGCGCCTCGAACGAGCAGGTGGCCGAGCTGCGGCGGATGCTGGGGGAGATGGCCGAGGTGGCGGGCGACGGGCACATGGCCTACGGCGCCTTCGGGCTCCGCGATGCCGCCTTCCACGACCTGGTCGCCCTGAGCGCGGGCAACCGGCTGGTGCGCGAGTCGCTCGCCCGGCTGCACACGCACGTGCACATGTTCCGCCTGCTCTACGACACCCAGGTCACCGACCTGGCCATGGGCGAGCACGAGGAGGTCCTCGCCGCGATCGCCGCGCGTGACCCCGACGCCGCCGCGTACGCGATGCGTCGCCACATCCTGCTGTCGGGGGACAGGTTCCGGCGCCTGCTCGACGAGTCCGAGACAGCGGACGGGTCGGCGCCAGGGGCTTGACGCGTGCGCGCAGGTCGAGTAAACCTGAGCGAATCAGATCGGATCTGATCCGATTCGATCCACGTCCCCACCCAATGTTGAGTGCGAGGAGAAGCAGGTGCCCAGAGCGCTGCTCCTGACCGGCGACGCCGCCGAGGAGCTTGACACCATGTATCCCTACTACCGTGTCCAGGAGGGCGGCTGGGAGGTCGACGTCTCGTCTCGGACGACACGTCCCGTGCAGCTGGTCATCCACGAGTTCGACCCCGACTCCGACGCCTACGTCGAGAAGAACGGCCGCAAGCTGCCGGTCGACGTGCCGTGGGCCGAGGTGGATGTCGAGCGCTACGACGCCTTGATCATCCCCGGAGGCCGCGCGCCCGAGTGGATCCGGGTCGACGCCGACGTCCGGCGGATCACCGAGCACTTCTTCGCCCGCGACCTCCCGATCGCGCTGGTGTGCCACGGCGCACAGGTCCCTGCGGTGTACGGACTGCTCAAGGGTCGCAGCACGGCGTGCTTCCCCCCGATCACCGGCGACATGGAGAACGCAGGGACGACGGTGGTCGACGCTCCCGACGTGGTGGACGGCAACCTCGTCTCCTGCAGGGGCTGGCCGGACATGCCGCAGTTCGGCAGGGTGATGATGGAGGTGTTCTCGAAGTCCATCGGCTCCGGGTCGGCATGAGCGCACCCGCCGTAGACCGGTGACCGTCGAGCGGACAGTCCTCGTCGACGACTCCCCCGTGCACGTCATCGAGGGCGGCGTGGGGCCCGCGGTGCTGTTGCTGCACGGCTCCGGACCCGGCACGACCGGGTCCGGAGCGTGGGCACCGACGATGGAGGCGCTCGGCGCGTCCTGGCACCAGGTCGCTCCCGACCAGGCGGGGTTCGGCCGTACCCCGCTGCCCACCGGCTCCCGGGGCGGGCTGCGGCTGTGGACGGATCAGGCCGCAGGACTGATGGACGCCCTCGGCTTCGAGTCCTACGCCGTGGTGGGCCACTCCATGGGTGGCGCCGTCGCGCTGGCGCTGGCGGCCGCGCGCCCAGGGCAGGTCACCCGTGTCGCGGCGGTCTCGACGATGGGCGCGCCCGGGGCGCCGCTGTCCGCCGATCTCGCGGCGGTGTGGGCCGCACCTGCCACCTCACGAGGAGCGCGCGACATGCTGGGCCGTCTTCTCCTCGACCCGGTGCTCGTGACGGAGTCGGCGGTCGACGCCCGTGCGGCGGCGATGGTGGCGGGGGCGACCGCCTTCGCGTCGGTGTTCCCTCCACCTCGAGAGCGGTGGGCCGAGGACCTCACCCTGTCTGCGCAGACGCTGGCATCGGTCCGCGCGCCCGTGCTGCTCGTCCACGGCGCCGAGGACCGTGTCACACCGTTGAGCACGTCAGCCTTGCCCTTGCTGGAGTGCTTGGCCGACGTCCGCCTGCACGTGTTCGGGAGATGCGGGCACGTGCCGGCGGTCGAACGGTCGGACGAGTTCCGGCGTCTGCTGTCAGACTTCCTCCGCGGGGCCTGAGGCCGTGGGGCGGACGGGGCTCGACCCCTGACCATCGGCTCGGAGAGAAGGTTAAGGTGCGCGCATGAGCAACCTCAGCACGGTCGGCGACAGGGACTCGTGGCGCTGCTGGCTGTGCGACGAGCCGGTGGACCCCGACGCCTCGGTGAACTCCGACCTCGGGCCCAGCGTCGACCTCGGCGCCACGAGGTCGAAGAAGGCTGCGCCGGGGACCGAGCGGCTCGCGCACCGGACCTGCAACACCCGCAAGGGCGCGGTCGCGCCGGTGGTGCCGTGGTCGCCCGACCTCTTCGTCGTCGACCCCGCTCCCATCGTGGCGACCGTGGAGCGGCTCGGGCGCAAGGGAGGACGCGAGGTGGTGGCGCGCTGCCCCAGCCGCGCGGACGCCGACCAGGCCGCGACGTGGCTCGTGGACCGGTTGTCGCGGCTGGCTCCGAGCCTCGCCGTCACGACGCAGGTCGAGCCGGGCGGCGGGCAGTTCCTCCTGGTGCTGCGCGCCGGCTGAGACGACCGCGCGGGTGACGCCGCTCTGGTCTCGTCACCCTCACCAGCGCGAGGGCGCGTAGTCCTTGAGGAAGCACCCGTAGAGGTCTGTGCCTGCCTCGCCCTGGACGATCGGGTCGTAGACCCGCGCGGCGCCGTCCACCAGGTCGAGCGGTGCGTGGAAGCCCTCCTGCGCGAGCCGTACCTTCGTGGTGTGAGGTCGCTCGTCGGTGATCCACCCGGTGTCCACAGCCGTCATCAGGATGCCGTCGGCGAACATCTCGGTGGCGCTGGTGCGCGTGAGCATGTTGAGCGCCGCCTTGCTCATGTTCGTGTGCGGATGACCGGGACCCTTGTAGCCGCGGGAGAACACCCCCTCCATCGCGGAGACGTTGACGATGTAGGTGCGTCGAGCCGTCGAGGCGGCGAGCGCGTCCCGCAGCCGGCTGATCAGGATGAACGGCGCGGTCTGGTTGCACAGCTGGACCTCGAGCAGCTCCATCGGGTCGACCTGGTCGACCGTCGCGACCCAGCTGTTCGTCGTGGCGACGTCAGGGATCAGCCCGCCGGCGTCGATCGAGGTGCCCGCCACGAGCCGCTCGAGGCTCGCGGCCTCGGCGGTCAGCGACTGGGCGACGAGCTCGTCGGCGGAGGCGCGGGCGGCGCGCTCGATTGCCAGCGCGGGGCTCGACAGCTCGGACACCGAGCCGGCGAGGGCTCGGGGGTGCGCGTCGCTCGTGTGGCCGAGGGTCGTGATCATGCGGGCGGCCTCGGCGGACACCGGCGCCTGCTCCGCGTCGGCGAGCCGTGTGTACGCGCCGGGCGAGCGGCGCACGGTCTGCGCGGCGTTGTTGATCAGGACGTCGAGCGGGCCCTGTGCCGCGACCTGGTCCGCGAGCGCGACGACCTGTGCGGGGTCGCGCAGGTCGATCCCGACGACGTGCAGCCGGTCCAGCCAGTCGCCCGCGTCCTCCATCGCGCTGAACCGTCGGACGGCGTCGCGGGGGAATCGGGTCGTGATCGTCAGGTCCGCGCCGTCGCGCAGCAGCCGCAGCGCGATGTACATGCCGATCTTGGCGCGCCCGCCCGTGAGCAGCGCACGGCGCCCGGTGAGGTCGGTGCGGGCGCCGCGCTTGGCGTGGTGGAGCGCCGCGCAGTCCGGGCAGAGCTGGTGGTAGAAGGCGTCGACGAGCGTGTAGTCCTGCTTGCAGACGTAGCAGGGCCGCGCGCGGCGCAGGGTGCCGGCGACGGCACCGGTCGTCGCCGAGGTCAGCGGGACCCCGTTCGTCTCGTCGTCGATGCGGCCCGGGCTGCCGGTCGCGGTCGCGGCGACGACGGCTGCGTCGGCCGTGGCGATCTCCCGGCGCTTCTCGGACTTCCGGTGCTTCTTGGCTGCCTTGAACAGGGCCGACGACGCGCGCCGGGCGGCGGTGTGCTGCGGGTGCGTCTGCGACAGGACGGCGACCTGATCCATGACCCGCAGGAACGTCGCGAAGTCGGCGGGGTCGATGCCGTGCGGCTCGGGAGCCGTGTCGTCGGGGTGGGCCACCGACGTGGTCGTGTGCGCGCTCATGCGGCGTCCGTCCTGCAGGGGGAGGGCTGTCGCGGTCTCGCGCGCCGCATAGATCGTACGCGGCGGCTGCCGACGGGAGTGCCGGTCGCTCTGTCGGGGACACTAGGAGACAGCAATGTCTGCGAGACGAGGAGTTCGAGGTGCCCCAGGGAACTGTCCGATGGTTCGACGCCGACCGAGGGTTCGGCTTCATCGACCTCGGGAACGAGGCCGACGACCTGTTCGTGCACGCGTCCGAGATCGTCGGCGACGACGGACCGAAGCAGCTCCGCGAGGGCCAGGCCGTCGAGTTCGAGGTCGGCGAGGGTGCCCGCGGCCCGCAGGCGCGCCGCGTCCGTGTCACGGGGGAGCGGGCCGCCGACGCGCCCCTGGGCGTGCTCGGCACCGTCACCTGGTACGAGCCGGCCAAGGGGTACGGCTTCGTCACGCCCGACGACGGTCGTGCCGAGGTCTTCGTGCACAGCTCGGCCATCGTCGGTGGCGGTGTGATCTCGGAGGGGCAGCGGGTGGCGTTCCTCGTCGTCGACGGGGAGAAGGGGCCCCAGGCGGACCACCTGCTACCGCTCGGGGCGGAGGCCACGCGGCCGGCGTCGGACGGCGCGGACGGGACGGTGTCCTGGTACGAGGAGTCCAAGGGCTTCGGATTCATCGCCCCCGACTCGGGTGCTGCGGACGTCTTCGTCCACGTCAAGGCGCTGGGCCCGGGGCTGACCGAGCTCTTCGAGGGCGCACGCGTCTCGTACGACGTCGTCGAGGGCGACAAGGGGCCGAACGCCCGCAACGTGCAGCTCGTGCGAGGCCCCGGGAGTGCGCGCGCGGCCACGGACCGCGGTCGGCCGAGCCGTCCCGCGGCGTCCGGCGGTCCGGTGCGCGCAGGTGAGGGCACCGTCGCGCGCTACGACGCGGACCGCGGTTTCGGCTTCATCACCCCCGACGCGGGCGGTGCGGACCTGTTCGTGCACGTGTCGGTCGTGCGGGGCGCGGAGGTCCTGGAGGAGGGCGACCGGGTCCGGTTCAGGATTCGTCAGAGCGACCGGGGACCGCAGGCCGACGGCGTCGAGCTGGTGTGAGCGACGCCGACCTGCTGATCGAGCGCGACAGCGGTCCCGCGGTCCTGCGCTAGCCGTCTGGCGGCGAGCCGACCGCGCCGGGGCCCGTGTGCGGGTCGGCCGTCGTCGTGCCCTGACGACGTCTGCTGCGCAGGATCAGGATGACCAGCCCGACGACGAACCACCCGGCGGCGATCTCCAGGGCGAGGTGGCTGGCCAGGACGAGCACGGCGACGACGATGGCGAGGCCGACGACGGGGACGACCGTGTGCAGGACGCGTCGGTCGGTGTGCCGGCCGACCACGTAGTAGCCGACGACGGCGACGTGCAGGAAGACGAACGCGGTCAGGGCGCCGACCGTGACCATCGAGGAGAGCAGGTCGAGCCCGTCGGCCTTGACCGAGGCTGCGACCGAGATGAGCAGGGTCGCGACCGCCGAGACGAGGATCGCGGGACGGGGGACGCCGGTGCGGCGGCTCACGGACCCGAGCGCGGCCGGCAGCTGCCCGTCGCGTGCCATGCCGTACATGAGGCGGCTCACCGCGGCTTGTGCGACGAGCGCGGAGAGCACGGGCCCGATCGCTCGAGCGGTGGTGACGGTCGTGCCGAGCCACGATCCGATCGAGTCGCTGATCATGGTGTAGAAGATCGTCCCCTGCTCGTCGGGGTGCGCGGCCAGCTCCGTCGGGGTCGTCGTCGTCAGGAGCGCTCCGAGGTACGTCTGGAGGACGAAGAGGGCGCCGGCGAGGACGAGGCAGAAGATCACGGCCCGTCCGACCTGCCGCGGGGAGCCGGTGCTCTCCTCGGCGAACGTGGCGATCGCGTCGAAACCCAGGAAGGCGAGGGCGGCCACCGAGACGGCGCCGATCGTGCCGGCGAGCGTGAATCCGTCGAGCCCGGTCAGCGGGGACAGCCACGGCCTGGCCGGGCCGTCGTGAACCAGCACGACGACGGCACCGATGCAGAACGCGGCGAGCACCAGGATCTCCACCGCCAGGGCGACGAGACCCACCGTCGCCGCGAGCTTGACGCCGCCGAGGTTCAGCCCCGTGATGAGAAGCACCGCAGCCGTCGTGAACACCCAGACCGGCACTCCAGGAAACAGGGCGTGGCTGGCGATGCCGCTGAACAGTGCGGCCAGGCTCGGGATGAACAGGTAGTCGAGACCGATCATCCAGCCGGCCATGAAGCCCGACCGTCGCCCGAGCCCCGCGGTCGCGTACGCCGAGACCGACCCGGCCTTCGGGACCGCGACGGACATGCGCGCGTACGACCAGGCGGTGAACGCCATCGCCACGGTCGCGATGAGGAAGACGAGGGCGACCGCGCCGTTGCTCCGCGCGTCGAGGACGCCGAAGGTGCCCATCGGCGCCGTCGGGCCGATGAACAGCAGGCCGTAGACGACGAGGTGCCGCAAGGAGAGGCTCCGGTGGAGCGTTCCCGTGGGCGGACCGGACGCGGGCACGTCCGTCGGAGGGCGGTGTTCGGTAGACGCTGGAATCAGCTCCTCGGCAGCGTGCGGTGGACGTGCTGTGACGCTGTACTTCACGTAGGTGGAAACTACAGCGGCACTCGTCGAGGTTCTCGCGGAATCTGTCAGGCGAGGCGCCGGGGCGCCGCCGCCGAGTGGATCACGGTGCCGATCTCTGGGATGACGGCCCTGGTCGCGGTGTGGGGAGAGCGGTCGGCTGGATGCCCGGAACGAGCCGGTCCATCATCCGCAGGAGAGCGGACGCCTGGTAGACCTCGGCGCGCCGGAACCGCCCGCCCGAGGGTTCCAGCACGCCGACGTCGACCAGGCCGTCGACGACGTTGCGCGCCGTCACGCCCGACACCCCGAGCGCGGCCCGCAGGTAGCGAGCCGTCACCACGGGCTGCTCGGCGATCACCCGCACGGCGTCGTGGATCTTCGAGTCGGAGCGGAACCGCGAGACCCGCTCGGTCCAGTCGTCCTGGACCTCCTGCGACTCTGCGAGCACGCGTTCGGCCTCGTCGCACGCGTCCGTGAGGAGGCCTGCGAACCAGGCGACGAACTGTCCCACCGCCTCTGGCCGGTCGGCGGGATCGGCGTGACGGAACGCGGTCAGGCGACGCACGTACTCGTCGGTGTCCTTGCGCAGGACGACGGAGAGCGGGAGCACGCCCTTGTCGAGCACGCCGGCGCGCGCGAGGGAGCCGTGCACGAGGACACGTCCGGCCCGTCCGTTGCCGTCCTCGTACGGTGCACGTGGGGAGCGATCGTGCGGTGGATGTCGTGGATCGCCTGGTCCGACCACGGGCCCCGCAACGTCTCCACGCCGTCGCGGACCGAGTCGAGGTTTCCGAGGATGGCGCGAGCCGTATCGAGGCGGTCGAACTGGTGCCCGCTCAGCCCCGGGTCCCGTTCCTGGAGCTGCGCGACCATGATGTTGCGAGGAGTCTCCCGCAACCCTTCGACCCAGGACGACGAGATCGACTCGCTGCGGACGAGCGTGGCGTACAGGATGGGCTGCGGGCGTTCGCGCAAGCGCTGTGCGATCCGCGCGATCACGGCTGCCGCGTCCGAGACCGCCTCCAGCGCCACCGAGCCGACCAGTCGGGACATCTGCTCGTCCAGCGGAGCCGGAAAGTACCGCAGGTAGGTGCCCCCACGGCGGTCGGCCGCCCGCTGTGCAGTCAGATCAGTGGGAATACACCGCACCCAGCCAGGGGTTGAGCCATACAGACTCAAGTTCAGACGTCGAAACTTGCGCGAGCAGGGATCGAGTGCCTACCTTGAGTGCAGCAGACTCAACCCGGACTGCCCGGCGTGACCACGCGCCGTCGGGCATCCACAGCAGCGATGGAGGCAGCACACATGGCACGAGCAGTCGGGATCGACCTCGGTACCACCAACTCGGTCGTCACCGTCCTCGAGGGCGGCGAGCCCACGGTCATCGCGAACGCCGAGGGGTCGCGCACGACGCCCTCGGTCGTCGCGTTCTCCAAGACCGGCGAGGTCCTGGTCGGCGAGGTCGCGAAGCGGCAGGCCGTCACGAACGTCGACCGCACCATCTCGTCGGTCAAGCGCCACATGGGCACGGACTGGCACGTGGAGATCGACGACAAGACGTACAGCGCGCAGGAGATCTCCGCGCGCATCCTGGGCAAGCTCAAGCGCGACGCCGAGGAGTACCTGGGCGAGGCCGTCACGGACGCCGTCATCACCGTCCCGGCGTACTTCAACGACGCCGAGCGCCAGGCGACCAAGGACGCGGGCCAGATCGCGGGCCTGAACGTGACCCGCATCGTCAACGAGCCCACCGCGGCCGCGCTCGCCTACGGCCTGGAGCGTGGCAAGGAGGACGAGCTCATCCTGGTCTTCGACCTCGGTGGTGGCACGTTCGACGTCTCGCTCCTCGAGGTCGGCAAGGACGAGGACGAGTTCTCCACGATCCAGGTCCGCGCGACGTCGGGCGACAACCGCCTCGGCGGCGACGACTGGGACCAGCGCGTCGTCGAGCACCTCATCAAGCAGGTGAAGAACAGCTCGGGCGTCGACCTGTCGAAGGACAAGATCGCGCTGCAGCGCCTGCGCGAGGCGGCCGAGCAGGCCAAGAAGGAGCTCTCGTCCGCGACGAGCACCAACGTCTCGATGCAGTACCTGTCGATGAGCGAGAACGGCCCCATCCACCTGGACGAGAAGATCACGCGCGCCCAGTTCCAGCAGATGACGCAGGACCTGCTGGACCGCACCAAGGCGCCGTTCCACAAGGTCATCGCCGACGCGGGCGTCTCCGTCTCGGAGATCGACCACGTCGTGCTCGTCGGTGGCTCCACCCGCATGCCGGCCGTGTCCGACGTCGTCAAGGAGCTCACGGGCGGCAAGGACGCGAACAAGGGCGTCAACCCGGACGAGGTCGTCGCCGTCGGCGCCGCCCTCCAGGCCGGAGTGATCTCGGGCGACCGCAAGGACGTCCTGCTGATCGACGTGACCCCGCTGTCCCTCGGCATCGAGACCAAGGGCGGCGTGATGACCAAGCTCATCGAGCGCAACACGGCCATCCCGACCAAGCGCAGCGAGATCTTCTCCACGGCCGAGGACAACCAGCCGTCGGTGCTCATCCAGGTGTTCCAGGGCGAGCGCGAGTTCGCACGCGACAACAAGCCGCTGGGCACGTTCGAGCTGACCGGCATCGCGCCGGCCCCGCGCGGCGTCCCGCAGATCGAGGTCACGTTCGACATCGACGCCAACGGCATCGTGCACGTCGCGGCCAAGGACCGCGGCACCGGCACCGAGCAGAAGATGACCATCACGGGCGGCTCCGCGCTGCCCAAGGAGGACATCGACCGCATGGTCAAGGAGGCCGAGGAGCACGCCGCCGAGGACAAGCAGCGTCGTGAGGAGGCCGAGACCCGCAACCAGGCGGAGTCCTTCGCGTACTCGATGGACAAGCAGATCGCGGACAACCGCGACAAGCTCCCGGCCGAGGTCGTCACCGAGGTCGAGGCCGACGTCGCGGCGGTCAAGACCGCGCTCGAGGGCGACGACAACGCCGCGGTGAAGTCGGCGCACGAGAAGCTGCTCGCGTCCTCGCAGAAGATCGGCGAGGCCCTCTACGCGGCCGAGCAGGCTGCCGGCGACGCGGGCACGGCGACCGAGGACGCACCCGTCGAGGACGCACCCGTCGACGAGGACGTCGTCGACGCCGAGATCGTGGACGACGAGGACGACCGCAAGTGACGGCGGACGACCACCGAGGCCCCGAGGAGCAGGCCGGCGACGGCCAGGGCCCCGAGGACAAGCCGTTCCACTTCACGGACAAGCGCAAGGTCGACCCGGAGACGGCCCGTCCGCGCGAGAGCGCGGCAGGGTCCGGCCCGGCCGGCCCGTCGGACGACGTGCCCGACGCCGCGGCGTCGGGCAGCGCGGAGACGGACCCCCTCGCGGGGCTCGACTTCGAGCCGTCCGCGGAGGCGGAGGACGACGCCGCGACCCTCGCTGCGAAGGCCGAGGCAGCCCAGCACCTCGAGTCGCTCCAGCGCGAGCGGGCCAGCTTCACGAACTACCGCAACCGCGCGGTGCGTGACCAGGAGGCCGCGCGCGCCAAGGGCGTGGAGGACGTGCTGAGCGCGCTCCTGCCCGTGCTCGACGACGTGGACCGCGCCCGCCAGCACGGCGAGCTCACCGGCCCGTTCGTCGCGATCGGTGACAAGATCGACGCCGCGCTGGGCAGGTTCGGCGTCGAGCGCTACGGGACCGTCGGCGAGGAGTTCGACCCGAACGTCCACGAGGCGCTCATGCACCAGGCGGACCCCGAGGCGACCGCCGCGACGGTCAACCTGGTCATCGAGCCCGGCTACCGGATCGGGGAGCGCGTCGTGCGCGCGGCCCGGGTCTCCGTCGTCGGCCCGGAGTAGTCCCGCACCACGTGCCCGACGCCGCGGCGCGCCTTCCACGAGAAGGTGCGCTGCGGCGTCGGGCACGCGACCATCGGACCCGTACCGCAGCGGAAGGACCAGAACCACGCACACCACGAGGAGGGAGACGCCGTGACCGGACAGGACTGGATCGAGAAGGACTTCTACGCCGCGCTCGGCGTCCCCAAGGACGCCGACGACGCCGCGATCAAGAAGGCGTACCGCAAGCTCGCGCGGAAGTACCACCCGGACCAGAACCCGGGTGACACCGCGGCCGAGGACCGGTTCAAGGAGATCGGCGAGGCCTACGCCGTGCTCTCGGACGCCAAGGAGCGCGAGCAGTACGACGCGATCCGCGCGATGGCCGGCGGCGGCGCACGGTTCTCCGCAGGTCCCGGGGGTAACGGGGGCGGTGCAGGGTTCGAGGACCTGTTCGGCGGGATGTTCGGCGGCGGCGCGCCAGGTGGCTCGCGCGTGCGCTACTCCACGGGTGGCGCACAGGGCGCCGCCGGGTTCGAGGACATCCTCGGGTCCATGTTCGCCGGCGGCGGGGGCCCGCAGGGATACGGCGGGACGCCCCGGCCGCGAGCCGGTGGCGACGTCGCCGCGGCGACGACCCTGCCGTTCCGTCAGGCGGTCGAGGGCTCGACCCTGACGTTCTCCGTCGACGGCCGCCAGGTCACCACGCGGATCCCGCCGGGAGTGCGCGACGGGCAGAAGATCCGCCTGCGCGGCAAAGGACGACCGGGTCTGGGCGGCGGACCCGCCGGCGACCTCGTCGTCACCGTGCACGTGACGCCGCACCCCGTCTTCACGCTCGACGGCACCAACCTGCGCGTCACCGTGCCCGTGACGTTCGCCGAGGCCACGCTGGGCGCCACGATCAGCGTGCCCACGCTCGACGGGTCGACCGTCAAGGTCAAGGTTCCCGCCGGGACGCCCGCGGGCCGCACGCTGCGCGTCAAGGGCCGCGGTGTCCAGGGTACGAAGACGACCGGGGACCTGCTGGTCGGCGTCCAGGTCGCCGTGCCGCAGAAGCTGTCGAAGGCGGCCCGAGAGGCCGTCGAGACCTTCGCCGCCGAGACCGACGGCGAGGACGTGCGAGCCGACCTGGTGCGCCAGGCGGCGGAGTGAGGAGGCGGTCGTGATGACCGCGAACCCCGCCGGACGCCACGAGCGGACGGACACCCTCGGCGCGGGGGTCGACGAGGACGCCCCCGTCCTCGTCATCTCCCAGGCCGCGGCACTCGCGGGCATGCACCCGCAGACGCTGCGTCAGTACGACCGGCTCGGCCTCGTGGTGCCGCGACGCACCTCGGGCCGTGGTCGGCGGTACTCGCTGCGCGACGTCGCCAAGCTCCGCGAGGTGCAGCGGCTCAGCCACGAGGAGGGCATCAACCTCGCCGGGATCCAGCGGATCCTCGCGCTCGAGTCCCGGGTCGAGCGCCTCGAGAAGCGGCTCGAGGTGCTGTCCGCGCGGGTCGAGCCCGGTGGGCGTGTCTTCGCCGCCGCCGCGAGCGGGGACGTCGTCGTCGTACCACGCGGGCGGGGGGTGCGGCGCGGCGTCGACGACGCGCTGCGTGAGTCGTACGCGGGGCGGACGCGTGCGCTCGTGCTGTGGCGGCCGGGGCAGAATTCCAGGTAAGGCATTCCTTTTACGCACAAAGGCGTGCCCTAAAAGGCCGCTCGCCTGCATTCATTAGCCAGGCCTTCCTTGCTATACAAGGCCCGGCTCCGGGAATACCGTTGAACACGGAAACCCGGTCCACGGGCCTCGTGCAGACAGGAGAGATCGATGAGCAGCCTCATGGAGATGCCCCAGGTCGTCGAGTGTTCGATCGACGGGTGCGGCTACAACCACGACCAGGGGTGCCACGCCGGCGCCGTCACCATCGCCGGTCACTCGGGCGACGCGGAGTGCGCCACGTTCATCCCGCTCGGCACCAAGGGTGGGCTCGAGAAGGTCCTCGCCCACGTGGGCGCGTGCCAGCGCACCGAGTGCGTGCACAACGAGTCGCTCGAGTGCGGAGCGCCGTCGATCCGCGTCGGGGCCGGCTCGACCGGGGACCACAGCGCCGACTGCCTGACGTTCAGCGAGCGCTGACCGGCGCCCGACGACGAGCCGGAGCCCCGGGCCGCCTGCGCGGACCGGGGCTCTCGTCTGCCCGCACGTGATCGGAGCGGTGCGTCACCGGTGCATCTCGTCGAGGAGCCGGACCGCTGCGGCGTGGGTCGCCGGCAACGGCTCGACCCAGATCCGGGGAGGGCGGCGCAGGATCGCGGACACTCCCAGCGACAGGCCCGTGCGCTCGATGCGGAACCGGAGCTCGTGGCCGAGCGCCACGCCGTCCACCGGTCGCTCGGCCAGCGCGACGAACACGCCGTTCCCGAGCGTGGCCATCGGGTGCCCCTCGCCGAACGCCTGCGTGAGCGCGCGGCCCATCGCGGCCGACCGTGCGATGCGTTGCCAACCGGTCAGCCCGTCGAGCGCCACGTCCACACCGACGAGCGCGTGCGACGTCGCGCAGCTGGTGCCCGAGCGCTGCGCCGCGCCGTAGGTCTCGCGCAGCCGGTGCACGAGGTACTGGGAGGTCGCGAGACCTGACTCCGGATCCACCACCTCGGGCGCGATGGTCAACGAGTCCCACGCCTCGGACCACCCCACGGCGACCGACCGGAGCAGCGTGTGGTCGGGATCGACGCCGTGCGCGCGGTAGAGGCAGCCGGCGTCGTCGAGCGTCTCGCCCATGCCCACCCCGGCGTCACCGCGCGCGCGTCCGAGCCGCTCGGCGGCGGCGGACACGTCGCGACGCTCGAGCACGGCCTCGACGAGGGCGTCGACGGCAGGGTGGTACCAGTCACCGGCACGCAGCCAGACGCGCTCGGCGCTCGTGGCGCGCCACGCGTCGCGCAGGCCGCGTGCGGGCGCTGCAGTATGTCCATGGAGGTCGTCCATGGTGATGAGACCGCCGGACCGGTCAGGTATGACGCCGGTTCGGCACGGAAGTTCGAGATTGGTCCCGATCGTCCGGAAATTCACCCGCTCCAGAGCGTGTCGTAACCATTCCGTAGCCTCGCGACCCCTGTGTTGCCTTGCTTCCGCGGTCTAGCATTGCCACCGGACACCCGACGTCATGGGACGAGCGTCCAGATCGGTGACATGAGTTCAGCACAGACCCAGGTATGGAGCGAGGCGTCCAGCGACGCCGAGCTCATCAGCGCTGTGCGCGCGGGAGACACGGCGGCCTACGGTGCGCTGTACGAGCGGCACGCGGCCGCGGCCCTGACCGTCGCCCGCCAGTACGTCCGGTCCCGCGCCGACGCCGACGACGTCGTGGCCGACGCGTTCGCCCGTACCCTGGGCGTCCTGCAGAACGGCGGCGGTCCCGACGTCACGTTCCGCGCCTACCTCTTCACGGCGGTCCGGCGGCTCTCCTACGACCTGGTCAACGGCTCGCGGCGCACCCAGCCGACCGACGACGACCGCACGTTCGAGAACGCGTTCGGCCCCATGGCCTCCACGGAGGACCCTGCGCTCGCAGGCTTCGAGAGGTCCATCGTGGCGCGCGCCTACGAGTCGCTGCCCGAGCGCTGGCGTGCCGTCCTCTGGTACACCGAGGTCGAGAACCTCCCACCGGCGGAGATCGCGCCGATCCTCGGGATCACCGCCAACGGCGTCGCCGCACTGTCCTACCGTGCGCGCGAAGGCCTGCGACAGGCATACCTGCAGCAGCACCTCGGCGGTCAGCCCGGCGAGGAGTGCCAAGGTGTCAACCCGCTGCTCGGGTCCTACGTCCGTGGCGGGCTCGCCAAGCGCGAGACCGCGCGCGTGGAGTCGCACCTCGACGGGTGCGGCGAGTGCCGCGGGCTCGTCCTCGAGCTCGGCGACGTGTCGCACGGCATGCGCTCCGTCATCGCACCGCTGGTCCTGGGCGTGGGCGCCCTCGGCCTCGTCGGTACGGCGCTGCCCGTCTCGGGCGGGTCGGCCGTGGGTGCCGGCGCGACCGGCGCCGCGGGGAGCGCGTCCGGCGGGGCGTCCGGTGGTGGGGCTTCCGGCGGTGGCGTCGCAGGCGGCACGGCCGGAGGGACGACGGCGGGTGGCGCGGCCAGCGGGGCGACGGGCACCGGGGGTGCTGCCGCCGGTACGGCAGCGACGACGGGCGGGGTCGCCGGGACTGCCGGGACGGGAGCCGCGACCGGGGCGGGTGCAGCGGCCGGCACCGCAGCCGTGGGCGCGGGCGCGTCGACCGCAGGCGGGGCGGCGCTCGCGAGCGCCGGCGGCCTCGCAGCACTGGTGTCGGCGGCACCGCTCGCCAGCGCGGCCGTCGCGCTCGGCGTGCTCACCGTCACGGGGCTCGGCATCGCCGGTGCGCTCGGGGTGTTCTCACCCGACGAGCCGGAGCCGGCACCGACGGTCCAGGCCTCGCCCGCGCCCACGGACGACACCGGGAGCGATGACCCCACGGCGACCGACCCGGCACTCGACCCGGCATCGCCCTCGAACATCCCCCCGCAGGACCCGGACGCCCCGGCCGTCACGGAGGACACCGCGACGGACACGACGGCGGACGAGCCCGCGGCGACTGCGGGACCCGACGTGCCCGAGGCCCCGGCGACGGCGTCCGGTCCGGTGGCCGCCGGCGGCGGCGTGGTCGACCCCCCCGCCGCACCGGCACCCGGCACGCCGCCGACACCGCAGCCGCCGCCGCCCGCCCCGGCCTCCCTCGATCTGACCCTGGGCGTGGTGGACCTCGCCGCGCGGGTCTCCGCGCCGCTGCCGATCACCGTGCAGAACACCGGTGGTCAGGCCGCGAACGACGTGGCCGTCGACGTCATCCTCCCGGCCGGCGTCCGGGTGGCCGACGAGTCGTCGTCGCTCGGCGCGGCCGTCGGGACCGCCCTCTCGGCGGCGTCGCTCCCGTGCGGTGCGGCCAGCATGAACGACGACGGCTCGAGCACCGTCACGTGCGCCGTCGGCAAGCTCGGACCGTCGGAGACCGGCGACGTGAGCGTCCCGGTCTGGGCGGACGACGGCGGCGACTACACCTTCGCCGGATCGGTCCGTGCGACGGGGCTCGAGCCGGTGCGCAAGACCTTCAATCCGCGCTCCGTGAAGTACTACGGCCCGCAGCTCCGCATCACCGCCGACTACGGCCAGGCGGGCCCCCAGGCGTTCTCCACCGACAACCCCGGTGCAGCCACGGTGCGGCTGACGGTCCGCAACAGCGGCGACCGGGACGCGACCGATCCGACGGTCGACCTGCAGGTGCCCGCAGGCCTGTCCCTGCTCACCGGCACCGACGGCATGCAGAAGGTCACGGGAGGCTGGACGTGCGCGCCCGCGGGCGGCGCCGCGACGTGCGTCGCGCCGTCGGGCACGACGCTGGGCGCGAAGCAGGACGTCACCCTCCCCGTGCGGCTCGTCGCCGACGACGCCGGCGACACCGCGGGTGGGCGACGGACCCTCACCGCGAGCGGCACCGCGACCGACCCGAGGGAGGGCAAGGGCGCGGTCGTCGCCGGCGAGTCGCCGGTCGTCGTCGACGTCGGCGGATACTGGGAGGGCGCCCTGGAGGGACTCGTCGGGAACGTGGAGGCGCAGTGCACCGCGCCGGGGAACGCGGACACGGCGTCGCTCGTCGTGCCGGGATTCCGGAACCTGACCGCCTACGACGACCTGAGCGTGACGCTCGAGGGCGCGGGGTCGAGCGCGACAGAGATCGTGAAGCCGGGTGACGAGGAAGTCCTCAAGGTCGACGACGGCGTGCGGTTCGCCGCCGGTTCGGCGCGGCTGCTCCTGTCGACGGCCGTCGCCGGGCAGATCTTCGAGCACGAGCTCGACGCGGGCACCTTCCCCGCGACGGACTGCTGGTCCGTACCGCCGTGGCTCACGGACGCCGACGCGGACGTGGTGGCACGGAACGTGGGCGGAACCGTCCGGTACACCGCGCACGTGGAGAACGTCACCGGTACGGCGATGGACGTCCGGCTGCTCGCACCCGACTCCGGCCCGTGGTCGACGGTCGCGGACTCGGCGACCGTCACGCCGCTGCGTACGGACTCCACCGCCGACCTGGAGCTGGACACGAAGGCGGCAAGCATGCCGGCCGCCACCGCCACGCTGCGCCAGTACCGCTTCCAC
The DNA here is from genome assembly GCF_014837295.1 of Cellulosimicrobium arenosum. Taxonomy (GTDB): domain Bacteria; phylum Actinomycetota; class Actinomycetes; order Actinomycetales; family Cellulomonadaceae; genus Cellulosimicrobium; species Cellulosimicrobium arenosum. The sequence goes on along the minus strand of NZ_JACYHB010000010.1, from coordinate 15,558 downwards.
CGGGACGCGGACGGTGACGGACAGGGGTATCAGGAGCTGCTCGACGTCGCCCTCCCCGCCGAGACGATCGCTCCTGCCGCACCGGCGCCCACCGTCGGCGCGTGCGTGTTCGACCCCGAGACGGACGCGTCGAGCGCTCCCGTCACGATCACGCTGGACAACCGGGCGTCGACCCTGCCCGTGACGTTCTCCGTGCCGGGCGTGCAGACCGACGTCGAGGTCGCTGCGGGCTCGACGCTGGACGTCGCGACGACGGTCGGCAGCAAGGGCACCACGGTGCGGGTGGTGGCCGACGGCCACGACCTGGACGAGCACGTCGTCGCCGGTGTCGACTGCTTCGACTGGGGCGTGCTCGACGGCAGCACGACGGCAGATGCCCAGTGGGTCGTGGGGAAGGGTGGCTCGACCGGGTCGACCGTGCTGACCGGGACGTTCCGCAACCCCTACGCGGCGACCACGCTGCAGGTGTCGATGGCCGCCGGGAGCCACGGCACGACGGACGTCGTCGACGTCGCGCCCGGAGAGGAGGCGACCTTCACGCTCGGCATCCGCTCCCGCGACGTCGCGGCGGGAACGGCGACCTTCACGGCCGAGCGGGCGCGCCCGGCCGGTCCCGGCTCGGGGACGACGTCCGCAGCCTTCGCCGCCTCGACCTACGAACCGTCGTGGGCGACGGTGGCGCAGGTCACCGCGGAGTGGGACGGCGAGTCGGTGAAGCTCGTCGGCACCCTGACGAACGACACCGACGAGACGCTCGACGCGCGGATGCTGGGCGGCTCGTTCGGCGACACCACCCCGGTGCAGAAGATCGCACCCGATCAGTCGGCCACCTTCGAGATCGACTCGAGGTCGCTCGACCTGAAGGCCGGCTCCGTCTCGTTCCGGCAGTACCGGTACGTCATCGACAAGGGCTTCGCCGACACCGCGCTGCGGGCGTCCTACGACGGCGCGCGATACGAGCCGGACTGGAGCGCGACGCCGACCGCCTCGACCGTCTGCACGGGCGACCTGGCCGACTCGGCGACGCTGACCGCATCGCTGCGCAACGACTCGCCCGAGTCGATGCACGTGACCGCGCGCACGCCGCTCGGCGAGGCCGACCTCGGCGTCGTCGCACCCGGCGCGACCGGCACGGTCGAGCTCGGTGCGGGTGCGCTGGCCGTCGACGCCGGGACCGCGACGTTCACGCTGTCGCGGGAGCACCTGGGGCAGACGTTCACGCACGAGGTGGCCGCGGACTTCGCGGAGCTCGACTGCACGGTCGTCGCGCCGGCCGCGACCGAGGCGCTCGGCGCTCCCTACTACGACGAGACGCGGGACCACTCGTACCGCGCGGTGTCGGTCGTGCTCGACAACTCGGGCTCGAACGTCCCCGTGACGTTCCGGGCCACGGGCCACGCCAAGGGTTCGTGGGACCTCGCCGCAGGAGAGCGCAGGACGGTCGAGCTGGGCGAGGTCGACTGGAACGGCGCGACGTACGTGCTGCACGCGAGTTCGTGGTCGCACCAGGTGAAGGTGGAGAGGTTCACCGCCGCACCCGCGTGCTACGAGCCGTGGCAGCGGTGGACCGGGTACGACCACAGCGCCGTCGCCTCGGATCGCGGCTGGAACTACGCCGCGCGCAACGGGAGCTACAACGTCCGCCCGGGCGGCGACGTCTTCGGCCTCTTCTGGGAGCGCGAGAGCCGGTGCGGCGAGGGCTGACGCCGGTCGTCGACGGTGGGTCCCGGTCCGCCGTCGACCGCTCAGACGTGGATCAGGCCGCGTCGTCCGCGCCCGCGACCACCAGCGGGGTCTGCGGGTCGAACCGGTAGCCGACCCCGCGCACGGTGGTGATGGCGTGGTCGAGGCCGAGCTTCTCCCGCAGGCGGCGGACGTGCACGTCGATCGTGCGGCTGCCGGCCGGGACGGAGTGGTCCGCCCAGACGGTCTCGAGCAGCTCTGCGCGGGCGACGACGCGCTCCGCGGCGCCCGCAAGATACGTCAGCAGGTCGAGCTCGCGATGCGTCAGGCGCGTCCGTGTCCCGTCCACCGTGACCGTGCGGTCGAGCGGGTCGACGACGATCCGTGGCACGGGGGACAGCGTGGCGAGACGTTCGCGGAACGCGGCGATGTCCTGGACCGGCGCACGCCCGGCCTGGGCGGGTACGGACGGCTCGGCGAGCGAGAGCGCGGTGTACGTCTCGGCACCGGGGAGCCAGTCGCGGGCGAGCTCGCCCAGCGCGTCGGCCAGCTCGACGAGCTCGGCGCGCGGGTCCTCGACGGCGCTGTCCCGGTCGACGCCGACGTAGAGGAGGAAGCCCGGTGTGTGGCGTGCCGTGGCGGCGCCGGGCCGGGCGGGGCGCGGACGACGGGTGGTGCGGTGCGTGGTGAGCGTGGTCATGAGGTGACTCCGGGTGCGTCGGGCCGACGTCGTCACCGGAGGTCCGGCGGGTCGGCGGGGTCAGGTTCTGAACCGGGGGAAGGAGTTCAGGCCTGACAACAGACGCACATGACCACGCCCAGGGGCGCGCCGGTCGGCGCGCTGGAGGGGGTGGTCGGGGTGCTCACGAGACCGAGCATGCCAGCGGGAGGGGTCCAGCGCCAGGGCTGGGGGTGGAATCTCAGCATCCGGTCATGCGGGTGTCGAACTGCGATCGATGACGACGTCCCGGGATCAGACGACGCCGTACAGCCGGTCGCCCGCGTCCCCGAGCCCGGGGACGATGTAGGCGTTCTCGTTGAGGCGTTCGTCGACCGACGCGACCACGACGTGCACGTCCAGCCGCTCGCCGACGGCGTCCTGCACGACGCGCAGCCCCTCGGGGGCCGCGAGCAGGCACACCGCCGTCACGTCACGTGCGCCGCGCTCCATCACGTAGTCGATCGCGGCGACGAGCGTGCCACCGGTCGCGAGCATGGGGTCCAGCAGGAACACCTGGCGACCCGTGAGGTCGTCGGGCAGGCGGTTGGCGTATGTGATCGCCTCGAGGGTCTGCTCGTCGCGCTGCATGCCGAGGAACCCGACCTCCGCCGTCGGGAGCAGCCGCGTCATCCCCTCGAGCATCCCGAGGCCCGCGCGCAGGATGGGGACGACGAGCGGGCGCGGCTCTGCGAGCCGGACGCCGGTGGTCGTCGTGACGGGGGTCGTGATCTCGTGCGGCTCGACGCGCACGTCCCGGGTGGCCTCGTACGCGAGCAGGGTCACGAGCTCGTCGACGAGGAGCCGGAACGTCGGGGACGCCGTCCTCTCGTCCCGCAGGACGGTGAGCTTGTGGGCCACGAGCGGGTGGTCGGCGACGTGCAGGCGCATGCCCCCACGCTACGGGACGCCGGGAGCGCGCGTGCTACGACGAGCCCCGCAGGTTGTCAGCACCCCGAGCGTCTATAGGCTCGTGAGTCGCTGACGACACATGCTCCTGGTGGGTTGTCAGCGCTCCACGAACCTCTAGGCTCGTGAGTCGCTGACGACTTCGGAGGTCCGGTGCCCGACGACGCGAACCGCCCTCGTGACCCGGCGCGTGGGCTCGAGCTGCCGTGGGCCGACGGCGCGTTCCCGCCCGCGTCCCTGGCCGCGCGGCGGCACGTCTGGGAGTCGCTCGTGGGGCTCGCGCTGCACGAGGCCACCCACGCGCTCGCGAGCGGCGACGTGCCGGTGGGGGCGCTCGTCGTCGGGCCTGACGGCCGACTCCTGGGCGTGGGGCGCAACCGGCGCGAGGAGACCGGCGACCCGACGGCGCACGCCGAGGTCCTTGCTCTGCGGCAGGCGGCCGCGACGCTGGGGGAGTGGCGGCTCGAGGGCTGCACGCTCGTCGTGACGCTCGAGCCGTGCGCGATGTGTGCCGGGGCGCTGCTGCTCGCACGCGTCCAGCGCCTCGTCCTCGGGGCGTGGGACCCGAAGGCCGGCGCGACCGGCTCGGTGTGGGACCTCGTGCGCGACCAGCGCGCCCACCACGCCGTCGAGGTGATCGGCGGCGTGCGTGAGTACGAGTGCGGTCAGCTCCTGCGCGACTTCTTCGGCACCCGGCGCTAGGCGGCGAGCGCCGTCGCGAGCGCGATCAGGGTCTCGGTGGTGCCGGCCTCGACCTTGAGGGTCGCGAGCGGGTCGCCGCGCGTCGCACCGCGGTTGACGATGACCACCGGCTTGCCCGCCTTCGCCGCGTGCCGGACGAAGCGCAGCCCGCTCAGCACCGTCAGCGACGAGCCCGCGACGAGCAGCGCCTCGCCCTCGTCGACCATCGCGTACGCGCGGTCCACGCGCTCGCGCGGCACGTTCTCGCCGAAGTAGACGATCTCCGGCTTGAGCACCCCGCCGCAGAACTCGCACGGCGCGGGCCGGAAGTGCGACGTCTGCTCGATCACCGCGTCCGCGTCCGGCGCGATCTCGACGTCACCCACCTCGGTCACGGACTCGAGGAAGCCCGGGTTGAGCGCCGTGAGCCGCTCGGCGAGGTGCTCGCGCGAGATCACGCGTCCGCACCGCAGGCAGATCACCCGGTCGTAGCGCCCGTGCAGGTCGATGACGTTGCGGCTGCCCGCGTCCTCGTGCAGCAGGTCCACGTTCTGCGTGATCAGCCCGACCAGCACACCCGCGTCCTCGAGCCGCGCCAGCGCGCGGTGCCCGGCGTTGGGGTGGGTCCGGTTCACGTGCTGCCAGCCCACGTGGTTGCGCGCCCAGTAGTGGCGCCGGAACGCCTCGTCGCCCACGAACTGCTGGTACGTCATGGGGTTGCGCGGCGGCGAGTCGGGCCCGCGGTAGTCGGGGATGCCGGAGTCGGTCGACAGGCCCGCCCCGGTCAGCGCCGTGACGCGCAGCCCGCGCAGCAGCCCGACGGCGTCCGCGGCCGTGCCCGTCCAGGGGGCCGGTCCCGTGCCCGACGGCGCCTGGCTCGGCCGCCACGCGAGCCGCGACGAGAGCGTGGGCACGGACGAGGCGGAACCCCCCGGCGTCGTGACGTCCGCGTCGGACGAATCAGGATCCACCCCACCACGGTACGACGCGCCCCGACGGCGCGCCGTCGCCACCGCCACCGCCACCGCCACCGCCACCGCCACCGTCACCGTCACCGCGTTCTCCCTCGACGTCAGGACTCGGAGGTGGCGGCGCCCGGGCGGCCCGTGCCGCCGCCCGTCCACTCGCCCGACGTGACGGATGTCGTCTCGCCGCCGACCGTCACGGCGTACGCGTCGCCGCTCGTCACCTCGGGGTCGGAGAAGACGACGTTCGCCGTGTCCTTCGTGACCGTGTACGACGTGAGCTCGTTGCCGTCGGCGTCCTCGACCGTGACCGTCTCGCCGGCGCTCGCGGACACGTTCGTCGCCAGCCAGCCCTGCGCGGAGTCCGTCGACGGCGCGACGGCCATGCCCGAGCTGCCCGCGGCCAGCAGCGTGCCGCCCGAGATCTCGAACGTCCCGTTGACGTCGAGCGCGCCGTTCCCGTCGTTCGTCGGGCCCTGCACGGTCGTCGTGCCACCGCTGACCGTCAGCGCGCCGTTCGAGTCCAGCCCGTCGCCGTCGGCGTCGACCATGAGCGTGCCACCGGAGATCGTGAGCGTCGAGCCGTCGTCGCCCATCTCTCCGCCCATGGCACCGCCGCCGCCCGGGCCGCCCTGCGGCATCTCCCCGTCGGCGGGCATCTCGGGCCGCTCTCCGTCGCCGGGAGGGCCGTCGGGCCGCTGCGGCATCTCGCCGTCGGCGCCCTGCGGGGGATCGGGCACCTCCCCGTCCGCGCCCTGGGGTGCCTGCGCGTCCTCGCTGCCCGACGCCGCGGCGTCGTCGTCCGGTGTGGTGCCCTGTCCCGTGGTGCCGATGGTCCCGTCGGTGGTCGCGCCGACCGTCGCGTTGATGCCGTCGTCGCTCGCCGTGACGTCCACCGTGCCGTCGGCGAGAGTGATCGCCGCGCCCTCGATGCCCTCGACGGACGTCGAGACCGTGAGGTCGCCGCCGGAGACCGTGACGTCGCCGTCCGCGTGGACGCCGTCGTCGCCGGACGCCAGCTCGATCGTGCCGCCGCTGACGGACACGGCCCCGTTCGAGTGCAGTCCGTCGTCCGCCGCGTCGACGGTCACGGACGCGTCGTCGCCGACCACGACCCCGACGTCACCCGTGAGGCCCTTGGCGGACGCGTCGTCGGTCACGGTCCCGCCCGCGCCGCCGGCCGCGGTCACGTCGAGGGTGCCGCCCGAGACGATCACGTCCGTCACGGCCTGCACGCCGTCGTCGCCGGACGCGACGGTGACCGTCCCGCCGCGCACGTCGACGAAGCCGAGGGTCTCGTCGTCGTCCTCGGTGGACTTCAGGCCGTCGCCCGCGGCGGTGACGTCGAGCGTCCCGCCGGTGACGACCAGGTAGTCCTTGCCGCGCACGCCGTCGTCGCCCGCGTCGACCGTCAGGTCGCCGCCCACGACGACGAGGCCGTCCTTGGAGACGATGCCGTCGCCCTCGTGGGACGTCACCGCCAGGGCGCCGGAGCCGCCGATCACGAGGTCGGCGGTCGAGAACAGCGCGCCGTCGGGCTCGTCGTCCTCGTCCTGGTCGGAGTAGGTCTCGGCGTCGGTCAGGCTGTTCGCGGAGCCGTCGACGAGGATCACGGCGACCTCGTCGGCGTCCTGGACGTTCAGCGCGGCGTTGGTGGTGGCGGTGACGTCCGCACCGTCGAGCACGACCTGCACGAGCCCGTCGGCGTCGCTGTCCACGACCACCTGACCCTCGAGCGTGCCGCTCAGCACGTACGTGCCCGGTGCGCTGATCGTCACGGTCGAGCCGTCGACGCTCACGCCGTCGCCGCTCGTCTCGGCCGTGTCGCCGTCGAGGGACACCGCGACGACGTCGGCCTCGTCGTACTCGACGTCCTGGTCGTCGACCGTCACGGCGGTGTTCTCGGTGCGTGCCTCGTCGGGCGTCATGCCGGCGACGGCGCTCGAGACGAGGCTCGCGTCGCTCGCGCTGGTCGCACCGTCGGTGCCCGCGGACGAGGTCGACTCGTCCGGGCTGCCGAGGATCGAGCACCCGGCGAGCACGGCGGCGGCCGCCGCTGCGGTGAGGTAGGTCAGGGGACGGCGGATACGCATCAGATGCTCCTGTCGGTGGTCCGCCCGGGGGTGCGGGCGGAGACGTTCGGTGTGGGGGCCAGGTAGCGGCGGATCACGCGCCGCCAGGGCCCGTCGGGAAGGTCGGGGGACAGCAGGGCCATCCCGGTGCCGTACTTGGAGAGCCGCTCCGGCCGGTGGCCGTGGCGCCACAGCAGGCGGTCGAGGTCCGACGGCGTGGAGCCGCCCTTGGTCTCGACGACCACCAGGTGGGGCACGGCCCGCGTCACCGGAGCACCGGGTGCGTCGAGCTCCCAGGTCAGGCCGGTGTCGACGGTCGCTCGCGCGGCGCCGTCCCCGCGGGGGAGCAGGACGGTGGTGCGGCGGTACCGGGACACGAGCCCGGGGGCGAGCGCGAGGTGCGGGGCGCCGTCGACGCCCTGGGTCGCGAGCGTCTCGCCGACGAACACGCGGCCCGTGCCGAGCGCGGCCGGGTCGTCGTGCTGGACGCGCTGCTTGAGCGTCGTCCCGCGGGCGGCCCGCGTCTTGACCTCGAGGAAGCTCGTCCCCGAGTCGAGGTAGGTCCGGGTGCGGACCTTGAACCGCCGACGACGGCGCGTGGCGGTCAGGTGGAACGAGGCGAGGTCCGGGGTGTCGAAGTACACCGACTCGTAGGCCGAGCCACGCGCACCGTCGATCTCCAGGACCCGGGCCGTGGTCGAGCCGGCCAGCTCGTCGAGGACGCGGACCGCGGCGTCGGCAGGCAGGACGTACTTGCGGTCGACCCGGGTCAGGAGCGAGGCCGCGTGGACGAGCTCCTCGAGCCCGACGCCGTCGAGCGGGTCGAGCGCAGCGCGGACCCGGTCGTCGGTCGACGCGGCGAGGGCGGTGCTCACGCGCGCACCTCGAGACGGTCGGCGGTCGGCGGTGCCGGCGGGGAGGTCGGGAGTGCGCTCGCCGCTGCCGAGGTCACGACGTCGGTGCGCCGGGGCGCTCCGTCCCTGGGGATCTCGTAGCGCACGTCGACCAGCGTCGTGTCGTTCACCAGGTCGAGGCGTTGCACGCTCACGCCGTGCACGCGGGCACCGAGGAGCTGCTCGAGGTAGGTCGCGAGCTCGTCGCGGTCCGGGAAGGCCCGGTCGACGACGATCGTCCCGCTCTGGTGGCGGCGCAGGACACGCGGGTGGTCGACGACCGCCATGACCACCAGGACCAGGACCGTGCCCGCGAGCGAGATCCACCCCGTGGTGCTGCCGAGCCCGCCGAGGAGACCCAGGGCGAGGGCGGCGAAGTAGTAGGCGACCTCCGTCTGCGACAGCTCGGTGGAGCGCAGCCGGATGATCGACAGGACGCCGAACAGCCCCAGACCGAGTCCGGCGCCGACCGCGCTCGACGCGAGCGTCGCCGAGACCGCGAGCACCCCGACGTTGACACCCAGATAGGCCACGACGAGGTCGCGCCGACGATGGCGAGGGAAGTACAGGCCGAACGCGAGGACGGCGGCGGCGACGAGGTCGACGGCGTACAGGAGGTTCTGGGACACGAGGCGGCTCCGGGGCCGGGGCGCAGGGCGCCGTGGATGCTGACAGGTCTCAGAACACCGCCCGACCCTGTGTGCCTGCTGTGCCGGGCACAAGGTCGCCGTGTGAGTCCTGTGCATCGGCAGGTCACCGGGCGTTCATCTGCCGAGGACGGGCTCGACGGCGCGCGGCGGCCGCCCGCGTGTGACCGGGATCATCGATCGGGACCCGCGATCGGCGCGGCAGGTGATGTTAGCCTCACCTAAGCAAGGATGAGTCCGAACGAGAGGCAGGTATGTCGACCCCCACCGTCCAGGCGCCCCGCCGCTCCCGGCCCCAGATCGTGCTCGACGTCGTCGAGACCACGTGGCTGACCCCGCACATGGTGCGTGTGGTCGCGGGCGGGCCCGGGTTCGCCGCGTTCACGGACAACGCGTCCACCGACGCGTACGTCAAGATCTTCTTCGCCAAGCCCGAGCTGGGCCTCGAACCGCCGTACGACGTCGCCGCACTGCGTGAGACGCTCCCGCCCGCCGACCTGCCCGTCACCCGCACGTACACCGTCCGGTGGGTCGACGTCGCGGCTCAGCAGCTCGCGATCGACTTCGTCGTCCACGGGGACGAGGGCCTCGCCGGGCCCTGGGCCGCCGCGGCCCAGCCTGGTGACCGGCTCGTGCTCGCCGGTCCCGGCGGCATGTACGCGCCCGACCCGACCGCCGACTGGCACCTGCTCGCCGGGGACGACGCGGCGATCCCCGCGATCGCCGCCGCGCTCGAGGCCATGCCGCGCGACGCCGTCGGGCAGGTGTTCGTCGAGATCGGCACCGAGGCGGACGCGCAGCCGCTGGAGGCCCCCGCGGGCTTCACCGTGACGTGGCTCCTGCGCGGCGAGGCGCACGCCGGCACGACGACGCTGCTCCCCGACGCGGTGCACGGCACCGAGTGGCTCGACGGGCGCGTGCAGGTCTTCGCGCACGGTGAGCGCGAGGCGATGAAGGCGCTGCGCCGTGTCTTCGCCGACCGCGGCGTCCCCCGCGACGACCTGTCGCTCTCCGGCTACTGGGCCCTCGGACGTGCCGAGGACCGGTTCCAGGCCGAGAAGCGCGAACCCATCGGCCAGATCTTCGAGGACTGAGGACCACCCATGACCGCTCGTACCAGCACCCGCCGCGCGCTCGCGGCCGTCTCCGCCGTCGCCGTGCTCGCGCTCGCCGCGTGCTCGTCCGGCGACGACGCGGAACAGCCCGCCGACGACGCGTCGTCGGGCGACACGGAGGCCGCGGCCGACGCGTTCCCCGTCTCGATCGACACCGCGTTCGGCACCGTCGAGATCCCGGAGGAGCCGACCCGTGTCGTCGCGCTCGGGTGGGGCGACGCCGAGACGGCGCTCGCGCTCGGCGTCGAGCCCGTCGGGGCGAGCGACTGGCTCGCGTTCGGCGGCGACGGCGTCGGCCCCTGGCTCGAGGACGCCTACACCACGTCTCCCGAGATCGTGGACACGCTCGAGCCGTCGTACGAGCAGATCGCCGTGCTCGAGCCGGACGTCATCCTCGACGTGAAGTCCTCGGGCGACCCGGAGCGGTACGAGCGGCTCTCGGAGATCGCCCCGACGGTCGGCGTCCCCGAGGGCGGCGAGGCCTACCTCACGCCCATGCAGGACCAGGTCGACATGATCGCCGCCGCCCTCGGCCGCAGCGAGGCCGGCGACGAGCTGCTCGCCGAGGTCGACGACGCCTACGCCGCCGCGCGGGAGGAGAACCCCGACTTCGAGGGCAAGACGGCCGTCATCGGCTCGTACTGGTCCGAGGGCTTCGGCGCCTACGTCTCGACGTCCAGCCGCGGCGAGTTCATGCAGGCGCTCGGGTTCGTCACGAAGCCGGAGATCGACGAGGCTGCGGGCGAGGAGTTCTCGGTGAACCTCGGGACCGAGACCCTCGACCTGCTCGACGCCGACCTCACCGTCATCCAGCCCATCGGCTTCACCGCCGCCGAGGTCGAGGAGCAGCCGCTCTTCCAGACCGTGCCGTCCGTGGCCGACGGTCGCTACGTCGTGTTCGACGACAAGGACCTGTCGAACGCGTTCTCGCTCGGCACGCCGACCGCCGTGATCTACGCGGTCGACAACGTCGTGCCGCTCTTCGCGGACGCGCTCGGCGGCGAGTGAGCGCGGCCGGGCGGGCGGCCCGACGTCGGTCCGGGCCCCCGTGATCCGGCCGATTGGGATTCCGGTGGGCTGAGCAGGTATCCTGCTTCGGCCGGGTTCACCGGCACAGGTAGCGTGTCCGAGCGGCCTAAGGAGCACGCCTCGAAAGCGTGTGTGGGTGAAAGTCCACCGTGAGTTCGAATCTCACCGCTACCGCCACCCGAAGGGCCCCACCCGCGAGATTCTGCGGATGTGGGGCCCTTCATCATGTGGAGGTCACCGGAAACTCACCTCTTTGGGACTCGGTGACCGGCTCTCCCGCCACCGCGATCAGCTGGTCGATGACGACCCGCAGGTCCGGCGCCACGTGGTTCCGCTTCACGTAGTGCCGCACGGTGGTGCCCTCGTCGGCGTGGCCGAGCAGCGCCGTCGCGTTCCCGATCGTCGTCGAGTTCGCGACCTGCGTCGCGACGGTCCGGCGGAAGTCGTGCGGGGTGACCGTGGTGCCGATCGCCAGTTGTGCGTCGCGGAGCTGCTCACGCACCCGGCTGGGGGAGCGGGGCGTGCCCTTGGTCGACGGGAACACCAGCTCGTCGGGCCCGCCGTCGAGGCCGAGGTCCAGCGCCTCGGTGATGGCCGCGACGACGAAGGCCGGCAACGTGATCGTTCGGCGCGACGGGTCCGACTTCGGCTTGCCCTGCCGCACGAGCCGACCCTCGGCCCGGACGACGGTCCCGGTCACGGTGAGCGTCGGCACCTCCGCGTCGAGGTCGACGTCCGCCTCACGCAGCGCCAGGCACTCACCGATCCGCAGCCCGGTGCCGAGCATCGTGTCGACGATCTGCGGCAGGAGCGTGACGTTGCGACGGCCACGGGGCAGCGCAGGTCGGTCCTCCCACTCGCGGACGGCCTTGCGCAGCAGCGCGATGTCCTCAAGGCGCGGCTCCGCCGCGCTTGGCCGATCTCCCGGGAGGGGCCCCGCGCTCCGCTCGCAAGCTCGCTGCGCGCACCCCACCCGTCCGTCCGGCCGCCGAGACGACGGAGGGCGGCCCCGGATCAGTTCCGAGACCGCCCTGCGCGTGATGACGACGACTTGCTCAGTGCGTCGCGAGCTCCTTCGCGCCGTGCTGCGGCGTGTCTCGACGGACCGCAGCGATCAGCGCGGCTAGTTCTGGGATCACACGAGGCTCGGCATCGAGTGCGGCGTCGACCTGGTCGAGCTCTCGCGGTGTCAGTTGGATGACGCGGTCACGGAGCAGCACCTCGCGCGCGTGCTCCATCGCGGCACCAAGGACGAAGGCGGACACGTCCTGCTGTTGTGCTGTGGCCGCCTCGCGGATCGTCGCGAGGGCTTCGGGCGAAACGCGCATGCTGAGGCGTTCGGACCGCGCATTTGCGGTAGGCATGACTACTCCCTGTACCAGATGGCTTGTGGTGGGTCGCTGCGCCACCGACGTACGTCCACTGTACGCACGTGGTGCGTACGCTTTCAACTGGGATCCTGAGTGACGAAGGTCGCACGGAGGTCCTTCGTAGTGAGGAAGAGGCTGAGGTCGTGGTCCAGGAATCGCCGGAATCCGTGCTTGAGGTAGAAGCACGCAGCGTCCTCGTGCAGGGCGTGCACGACGATGACCTCGAACCCGATGCTGTTCGCCGCAGCCAGGAGCTTCTGCAGCGCGTCGAACAGGAGCAGTCTTCCGGCGCCGTGACTCTGGTAGTCGCTGTCGACCGCGAGGCGAGCAAGGAGCATCGCAGGGACGGGGTATCGGCGGCTCCGCCCGTCGGCTGAGGCTGCGTCGGCGGCGGACAGCTCGAACGTGCGCATCGAGTAGTAGCCGGCGATGCGGCCCTGCTGTTCGTCCAGGAGCAGTGTCGTGCGGACGTTGTCCTTCTTCTCGCTCTGGCCGGCGTACCTGGTGAGCCAGTCGTCGAGGTCCGGTTCGCCGCAGCTGAAGGGATGGAGCTTGAGGGCCGCCGAGTCGAACGGCCGCGTGATGAGCATCCTGCTGAGTGCCTTCCGTCCGCGATGAGGGGCGCTGTGCTGGCCACCTTAGAGTTATGCAGTGACGTTGGGCACGGCGGCGCGAAGCTCGCGGCCGTCCGGCCCCGGACCGAGAGCCGAGCATCCGGCCGGCTCCGGTCCGCGTCAAGGGCACCTACGGCGTCGCTGCGCGATGGCCTGCGGCCACCCCTGACCCGGTCCTCCGCCGACCTCCCGTGCTCCGCTATCGGTCCGGCGCCTCGGAGCGTCCCCGCCGCGGTGGGAGCCTGGAGCCATCGGTATGCCTCCGTTTTCGCCGCCACACGGGTGCTGGCATGACCAGCCCAGTGCAACCAGTGCCTTCCCAACAGTGCAGGTCAACGGAGGTTTTCCGCAGAACCAACGTACGGCGTCGAAGGCGGCCATCCAAGCTCACCGCTACCGCCACCCGAAGGGCCTCACATCCGCAGGATTCTGCGGATGTGGGGCCCTTCGTCGTCCAGGTGCCGCGGAGCCCGGCAACGTCCCAGGTTGTCCCGCGGGCGGGCACCCAGATCGGTTGGGCGGGTGAGAAAGACCGGAAGTCCTGGCATTCTCGTGGCCACGCTCGCATCATGGCCGGACGACCCCTTGGCAAACGGAGTTGACCATGGATGCGGATGAACACGCCGGCAAGGCGGCGGACGTCGCGTACGGCCTCGTGTCCGGGGTCCTCGGTGGTGCGCTGGTCTTCGCCCTCACCTTCGCGGTCAACTTTCCGTGCGGGACGTCTGTGCTCGGAACCCCGCTGGAGCCTTGCCGCAACGTGTTCGGGTCGACGCCGCTCGTCATCGAGGGCAGCCCGCTCGCCCCGTACGTCCTCGGGTTCCTTGCCGCAGGGATCACCTATGGCGTGGTCTACCTGTGGCACTGGCGCTCAGGGTCGAGCTGACGCCCGTACGTCGCGTCGCAGGTAGTTCCACGCGATGACGGCGCACGCGAGTCCGTTGACGAACCCCATGAGCACGTCGGTCAGGCTGTGCATGCCGCGGTAGAGCCGTGCGGTCCCCACGGCGAACGGGACGAGGACCGCGAGCACGGTCAGGACCACGCGGAGCACCGGGTTCTGCACCCGCTGCGCCATCAGCGCGAGCGTCAGGTAGAACGCGGTCGATGCGCCGGTGTGCCCGCTCGGGAAGCTCGACGTCGGGGGTGCGTCGTCCAGCTTCTCCACCTCGGGGCGCTCGATGCCGACGACGAGCGACGACGTGAGGAAGATCGCCGCCTGCAGCGCCACCGCGAGCCCGGGGATGAACGCGTACCACCACTGCCGTGTGCGCCACCACACCAGGGCGATCGTGAGCACGCAGCCGCCGATGATGAACTCGGTGGTCCCGATTGCCGAGACCCATTCGGTCACCGTGTTCAGGAACGGCGTGCGGTTCGACTCGAACCACTCGTTGACCGCGGCCTCCTGCTCGAGACCCTCCAGGGGGCCCTTGATGAGGAACCCGATCCCGACGATCACCAGCCACAGGGCGAGGCCCGGGAGCAGGGCGCGACGTGCGGCGTCCCGCGCCACCTCCCGCCCCGACGGTCGAGTGGTGTCGAGCTCGTAGCGGTGGACGAAGGCGTTCACTCAAGGTCTCCGATCGGGGGTCGAGTGCGGCGCGTCAGCCTATGGCGTCCCCCGGTCGGGCGCACTGCAGGATCGACGCGCGGCGTCACGCTACTGTGCCCGACGCCGCCCGGTACAGCCCTGGCGCGGGTCACCCGGCAGGTGGTGCTGTCGGCACGTGCCGATAGGGTCGCGTCATGAATCGTGAGACCCAGAGGGCCGAACTGCACAAGACCATCTGGAGGATCGCGAACGACCTTCGCGGCAGCGTGGACGGGTGGGACTTCAAGTCGTACGTCCTCGGATTCCTGTTCTACCGGTACGTCTCTGAGAACCTCGCCGCCTATCTGAACGAGGGCGAGCAGGCGGCCGGGAACGTGGACTTCGACTACGCGAAGGCATCGAACGCCGACGTCGATGACGAGGGCCTGGTCGCGGGGATCGTCGCGGAGAAGGGCTTCTTCATCCGGCCCTCGGAGCTGTTCGTCAACGTGCGCGGCCGGGCCTCGCGCGACGCGAACCTCAACGAGACCTTGGAGCGGGTGTTCCGGAACATCGAGGCCTCCGCGGTGGGCACCGACGCCGAGGACGACCTCAAGGGTCTGTTCGAGGACGTCGACGTCAACTCGAACCGGCTCGGCACCACGGTGGCCAAGCGCAATGAGAGGCTCGCCAAGCTGCTCGCCGCGATCGGCGACCTGAACCTGGGCAGCGGGACGTTCAGCGAGAACAAGATCGACGCCTTCGGCGACGCCTACGAGTACCTCATGCAGATGTACGCCTCCTCAGCGGGCAAGTCCGGCGGGGAGTACTACACCCCGCAGGAGGTCTCCGAGCTCCTCGCTCGCATCACGGTCGTCGGCAAGACGAGCGTGAACAAGGTGTACGACCCTGCCTGCGGGTCCGGGTCGCTGCTGCTGAAGTACCGCAAGGTGCTCGGCAAGGACGGGGTCCGCCAGGGGTACTTCGGTCAGGAGATCAATCTGACGACCTACAACCTGTGCCGCATCAACATGTTCCTGCACGACGTGAACTACGAGCAGTTCGACATCGCCCACGGCGACACCCTGATCGACCCGGCGCACTGGGACGACGAGCCGTTCGAGGCGATCGTGTCCAACCCGCCGTACTCGACCAGGTGGGAGGGCGACGCGAACCCGCTACTCATCAACGACCCGCGCTAGGGTCTGCCCCGAGTTTGGTTGACACCTGATCTCTGAGGTTCCGGCCTCAGGTGGAAGGATGTCCCCGTGGCAAAGCCCTACCCCAAGGAGTTCCGCGACGACGTCGTGGCCGTGGCCCGCAAGGGC
>NZ_JACYHB010000001.1:572337-641340 GCF_014837295.1 Cellulosimicrobium arenosum | reverse complement strand
CATACCGAACCCGGAAGCTAAGCCCTTCAGCGCCGATGGTACTGCCCTGGAGACGGGGTGGGAGAGTAGGACGCCGCCGGACACCCTTCACCGAAGGCCCACCCCACACGGGGTGGGCCTTCGGCATGTGTGCCGAGCTCGTTCTCTGACTCGAGTCCGTGCTGCGCGATGTGCCCCGTGGCGTCGCCGCTGACCTCCTCGACCCTGGGCCGGCGCAACGTGCTGACGGTGGGCGATCTCTGGGAGGATGGAGAGCGTGTCCGGGCTGACGGGCGGCCGAGGTGGGACGAGGTCGGACGATCGTGACGTGCTGTGGGTGACGACATCTTCAGGAGAGGCGATTTCTGGTGAACGACAGACCGCGTGGAGCAGACGAGGGTCGTGCGAACCGTGACCGGCCGGCGTCGGGCGCAGAGCGGGGGGTACGTGCGTCCCGTTCTCCGCGCGACGCACGGGGCCGCGATGCGGGCTCGGGCAAGGACCGCCGCGCCGAGCGAGGGCACTCGGCACGAGCCGGCGCCGGTCGTGACCGGGAGCAGCGTCCGTCGGCACCTCGCCCTCCGGCCGGGCCGGCGGTGCCTGACGACGTCGAGTTCTCCCAGCTCGACCGTGCTGCCCGCGGTCGTCTGCGGACGCTCAGCAAGGAGACCGCCATGCTGGTGGGCAAGCACCTCGTGATGGCGGGCCGGCTGATCGACGACGACCCGGAGCTGGCCTACGAGCACGCGCAGGCCGCCGTGCACCGCGCGGGCCGTGTCGACGTCGTCCGGGAGGCGGCTGGACTGACCGCGTACCGCACCGGTCGGTATGCCGAGGCGCTCCGCGAGCTGCGCACCGTGCGTCGCCTCAACGGCTCGTCGGAGCACCTGCCGATCATGGCGGACTGCGAACGCGGCCTGGGCCGGCCCGAGCGAGCGATCAGCCTCGCCGCGTCCGACGAGGCCCGCACCCTGGACGACGCCGCGCGTACCGAGCTGGCGATCGTCGTCAGTGGTGCGCGGCTGGACCTCGGGGAGATCGATGCCGCGCTGGCGGCGCTGGACCACGTCCCCGTCGCGGGCCGGTCAGGCGCCCTCGGGGCACGCGTGATCCAGGCCAGGGCCGCGATCCTGGAGGCGGCGGGGCGGGACGAGGAGGCCGCGGAGCTCCTTGCGCGGCTCGACCCGACACTGCTCGGTGACGGGCTCGACGATCCGGGCGAGGACGTCGTGGTGTACGACCTCGCCGAGGAGGTCGAGGACGTCGAGGGCTCCGAACCCGCCGACGAGAGCACTGCCGGACCGGGCCCGACCCAGGGCTCGCGTTGAGCGAGCCGTCCGTCGCCGGGCTGCTCTCGTGCGACGTGCCGCTCGCGACGGCCTACGACCTCGCGCTCGTCGACCTCGACGGTGTCGCCTATCGCGGTCACGACCCGATCCCGCACGCGGCCGAGGGCCTCTCCGCTGCGCGCGAGCTGGGGATGAGGCTCGTCTTCGTGACCAACAACGCCTCGCGTGAGCCCAGCTCCGTCGCTGCACAGCTCTCGCAGCTGGACATCCCGACCCGTACGGACGAGGTCATGACGGCGGCACAGGCCGCGGCCGCGCTGCTGAGCACCCGGCTCGAGGTCGGGGCCAAGGTGCTCGTGGTCGGGGGAGCCGGGCTGGTCACCGCCGTGCGCGAGGCGGGCTTCGTCGTCGTCCGGTCCGCGGACGACGAGCCGGAGGCCGTCGCCCAGGGCTTCGCGCCCGAGCTGGGATGGGAGCAGCTCGCAGAGGCCGCGTACGCCGTGCAACGGGGTGCGTGGCACGTCGCGAGCAACCTGGACCGGACGCTGCCCACGGCGCGCGGCTTCGCGCCGGGCAACGGGTCGCTCGTCGAGGTGGTCCGCGCGGCGACCGGGGTCGAGCCGTCGAGCGCGGGCAAGCCGTCGCCGACGATGTACCGCCTCGCCGTCGATCGGGTCGGCGCCCGCGCTCCCCTCGTGATCGGGGATCGGCTCGACACCGACCTCGCGGGCGCCCGCTCGGGCGGCTATGCCGGCCTGCACGTGCTCACGGGCGTGAGCACCGCGCGAGATGCGATCGCGGCGGAGCCGCGCCTGCGCCCGCACTACCTGGGCGAGGACCTCCGCTGCCTGCTCGAGCCGCACCCTGCGGTCCGCCCCGATGGCGACGGATGGTGGACGAGCGGTGGGAGCGCGGCACGTGCGGCCGACGGTGGGCTCGAGCTCCGCGACAGCGGGAGCGCGACGATCGACACGGTCCGGGCTGCGGCTGCGGCCGCGTGGGCCGCGGCGGACCGGGGCGACCCGGTCGATCATGCTCGTCTGCCCGAGATTCCTGTGGGCAGACACTGACGTCGGCAGTGGGTCGTGCGCTCGCCGGCACCGGGCGACGGTACGGTGGGCCCGGCAGCACGACCTGATCGGTTCCAGCGGAGCAGGAGGTACCCATGACCGACGCACCTGAGCTCGTAGGCGGTGGGGAGCCCGGCGCGCGGTCCGGTCTCGACGACGTGCTCACCGGCCTGGCGACGTTGGAGGACCTGCCGACCGTCGAGCACGTCCGCGTGCTCGAGGCGGTCCACGACGCGCTGGTCCGCGAGCTGGCGCGTACGGAGGACTGAGGGTGGTCGAACGCGTGGGGACGCGGGTCGACAGCGAGCTCGTGCGTCGCGGGCTCGCGCGCTCCCGACGGCACGCCGCGGAGCTGGTCGCGGCCGGACGGGTGCTGCAGGCCGGTGCGCCGGTGCCGAAGGCGTCCACGACGGTCGCGTCGTCGAGCGAGCTCACCGTCGTCACGGACGACCTCGACCCCTTGTACGCCTCCCGTGCCGGGTTCAAGCTGGCCGGTGTGCTCGACGCGCTGTCGACGGACGCGTCGGCGGGCCCGGTGGGTCCGGACCCGCGGGGAGCGCGGTGCCTCGACCTCGGCGCGTCGACCGGTGGGTTCACGGACGTGCTCCTGCGACGTGGCGCGGCCGTGGTCGTCGCGATCGACGTGGGCCACGACCAGCTGCGGCGGCCGCTGCGCGACGACCCCCGCGTCGTCGTCCGGGAAGGCGTCAACGTGCGCGACCTGACGCCGCAGGACGTGGGACCGGCACCCGATCTCGTCGTGGCCGACCTGTCGTTCATCTCTCTCGCGATGGTGCTGCCGGCGGTCGCCGGAGTGGTGCGGCCCGGCGCGGACCTGCTGCTGCTCGTCAAGCCGCAGTTCGAGGTGGGTCGTGAGCGGCTCGGGCGCGGGGGCGTCGTGCGGGACCCGGAGCTGCACGCGGAGGTCGTGCTCTCGGTCGCGAAGCACGCGCAGCTCGCGGGACTGCGACCCGTCGCCGCCGTGCCGAGCACGCTGCCGGGCCCGAGCGGGAACCGTGAGTACTTCTGGTGGCTGCGTGCGGACGGTGATCGGCCCGTGCCGGAGCGCGCGCTCGCGCACGCCGCCCGCGAGGTGGTGGCACGGCGGGACGTCCGAGGAGCCGACGGCTTGGCGGACGTGACCCGGGTCGCCGCGAACGGAGCGTTCGAGGCACGCCCGCCGACGAGCGACCTGCCCGACGAGACTTCTGGAGGAGACCTGTGACACGCCGTGTCCTCATCGTCACCCACGGTGGACGCCCGGAGGCCGTCGTCGCACTCCGCGAAGCGGTGCAGGAGCTCGAGGACGCCGGGTTCTCGGTCGCCCTGCACGACGACGACCTGGCCGAGACCTTCGGCGACCACATGGCCCTCACCCGCGCGCGCGAAGGCGTCGCCCAGTCCGAGGTCGTCATGGTCCTGGGGGGCGACGGCACCATCCTGCGTGCGGCGGAGCTGACGCACGGCACCCGGGTGCCGCTGCTCGGCGTGAACCTGGGCCACGTGGGATTCCTCGCGGAGAGCGAGCGGGAAGACCTGCACGGGGCGGTCGCGCGCCTCGCAGCAGGAGACTACGAGGTCGAGGAGCGCACCGTCATCGACGTCCGCGTCCACCTGCCGGGGCAGCCCGAGCCGGTGGTCGGCTGGGCGCTGAACGAGGCGACGGTCGAGAAGGCCGAGCGTGAGCGCATGATCGAGGTGGCGATCGGCGTCGACGGTCGCGGCCTGTCGTCCTTCGGGTGCGACGGTGTCGTGACGGCCACGCCCACGGGGTCCACGGCGCACGCGTTCTCCGCCGGCGGCCCGGTGATGTGGCCGGAGGTCGACGCCGTGCTCGTGGTCCCGCTCGCCGCCCACGCGCTGTTCGCCCGGCCTCTCGTCGTCGGGCCGCGCTCGACCGTGACGGTCGACGTGCTCGCGAGATCGGCCTCGTCCGGTGTCCTGACGTGCGACGGTCGCCGTCGCATCGACCTCCCGGCGGGCTCGCGGGTCGAGGTGCGCCGCGGCGCCAGCCCGCTGCGCCTCGCGCGTCTGAGCACCGCGCCCTTCACGGACAGGCTCGTGTCCAAGTTCTCGCTCCCCGTCGTCGGGTGGCGCGAGAGCGCGGACCGCCGGGCCTGGGGTGGCCGGACGGACGCGGTCGCCGAGAACGTTCCTGGTCCGCACGGCAACAGGGAGGAGTGAGCGTGCTCGAGGAGATCGCGATCGAGAACCTGGGCGTGATCCGGTCGGCCCGGGTGCCGCTCGGGCCCGGCCTGACCGTCATCACCGGGGAGACCGGCGCCGGCAAGACGATGGTCCTGACGGGGCTCGGGCTGCTCATGGGCGGAAAGGCGGACCCCGCGACGGTCCGACCGGGCGCGAGGACGGCCGTCGTCGAGGGCCGGGTCCGGGTGGCGGACCGGCCGCGGGTCCTGCGTCGGGTGGACGAGGCGGGGGGCGAGGTGGACGACGACGGCAGCGTCGTCGTGCTGCGGACGGTGGCTGCCGAGGGTCGTTCGCGCGCTCACCTCGGTGGCCGTGGTGTCCCGCAGACCGTCCTGGCGGAGATCGCGGACGAGATCGTGACCGTGCACGGCCAGTCCGACCAGCTGCGCCTGCGCACGGCGGCGAAGCAGCGGGAGGCGCTCGACGCGTCCGCGGGGGCGGAGCACCAGCAGCTGCTCGACGCCTACCGTTCCGGCTGGACGGAGCGCGCCGCGCTGCAGGTCGAGATCGACGACATCGAGGCGCGTGCGGCCGAACGCTCGCGGGAGGCAGAGCTGCTGCGTCTCGGGCTCGCCGAGGTCGAGCGGGTCGACCCGCAACCGGGTGAGGACACCGAGCTCACGTCGCTCGTGGCGCGGCTGAGCAACGTCGAGGAGCTGCGCGTGGCCGCGCAGCTCGCGCACGACGCGGTCGCGGGCGACGAGACGGGGGAGACCGAGACCGGCGAGCCGGCGGTCGGGTCGGTCGAACGTGCTCGCCGTTCGCTCGAGTCCGCGACGCACGCCGACCCGTCGCTCGCGCGTCAGGTCGAGCGCCTCCACGAGGTGGGCTACGTGCTGGCGGACGTCGCGACCGATCTCTCGGGGTACGTCGAGGACCTCGCTGCGGACCCGGCGGGCCTCGAGACCGCGCACGCGCGGCTCGCGGAGCTCGGGACCCTCACGCGCAGCTACGGCTCGACGATCGACGAGGTCCTGGCCTGGGCGAGCGACGCCGGCCTCCGCCTGCTGGCCCTGGACGACGGCGGCGAGAGGTTGCGGGCCGCGACGGCGCAGCGCGACGAGCTCGACGAGCTCCTCCGGGGGCTGGCCGGCCGGATCTCGGCCTCGCGCGCCGAGGCCGCGATGCGGCTGCAGGCGGCCGTCACCGCCGAGCTGCGCGGTCTGGCGATGGGTGGCGCGAGCCTCGTGGTCGACGTCGCGCGCGCCGCCGAGCCCGGTCCCTGGGGCGCGGACGCGGTGTCCTTCTCGCTGATCCCGCACCCGGGGGCTCCCGCACGTCCGCTGGGCAAGGGCGCGTCCGGCGGTGAGCTCTCGAGGGTCATGCTCGCGATCGAGGTCGCGCTCGCGACGGACACCGCACGTGCGGACGTGGGGACGGCGGTCCTGCCGACGTTCGTGTTCGACGAGGTCGACGCCGGCGTGGGCGGACGCGCCGCCGTCGAGGTGGGTCGCCGTCTCGCGTCCCTCGGGCGCGTCGCACAGGTCCTGGTGGTGACGCACCTGGCGCAGGTGGCGGCGTTCGCGGACGCGCAGCTCGTCGTGACGAAGTCCACGGACGACGGGGCCTCGGCCGACGACGGCGCGGACGCCCCGCCGGTGGTCACGGTCACGGGGGTCCACGAGGTCACGGGGGAGGACAGGATCACGGAGCTCGCGCGGATGCTGTCGGGCCAGGAGGACTCGGACGTCGCGCGTCGGCACGCGGTCGAGCTTCTGGAGTCCTCGGTCGTGGGAGCATAGGTCACGATGAGACGAACTCTGCGTAGATCCACCGTGCCCGACGCGGGGCCCGGCACGCTCGGGCCCGCGCGGATCGACGCGCGCACCAAGGCTCTGACGAAGCGGTTGCGCCCGGGCGACGTCGCGGTGATCGACCACGTCGACATCGACCGGGTCGCGGCCGACGCGCTCGTCGCCGCGCGTCCGTCCGCCGTGCTGAACGCCGCCCGGTCGATCTCGGGTCGCTACCCGAACCTCGGCCCGGAGATCCTGGTCGAGGCGGACATCGTCCTCGTCGACGACCTCGGTCCGGCGGTCATGGCGATACCGGACGGGAGCGTGGTCCGGCTGGACGACGACGGCTCGATCCTCGTGGGAGACCACCTCGTGGCCCAGGGCGACCGCCAGACGGCCGAGTCCATCCGCGGCAGCCTCGAGCTGGCCCGCGCGAACCTCTCCGTCGAGATCGAGTCCTTCGCCGCGAACACGATGGACTACCTCCGGCGCGAGCGTGACCTGCTGCTCGACGGGGTGGGCGTCCCCGACATCAAGACGGTCATCGAGGGACGTCAGGTCCTCATCGTCGTCCGCGGGTACCACTACCGTGAGGACCTCGCGACGTTGCGGCCGTACATCACGGAGTACCGTCCGGTGCTCATCGGTGTCGACGGCGGTGCCGACGCCATCATCGACGCGGGCTGGAAGCCGGACATGATCGTCGGCGACATGGACTCGGTCTCCGACCGTGCCCTGTCGAGCGGCGCCGAGATCGTCGTCCACGCCTACCGCGACGGCAAGGCGCCGGGGCGTGAGCGGGTCGAGGAGCTGGGCGTGGAGCCCGTCGTGTTCCCTGCGACCGGGACGAGCGAGGACATCGCGATGCTGCTCGCCGACGACAAGGGCGCAGAGGTGATCGTCGCCGTGGGCACGCACGCGACCCTCGTCGAGTTCCTCGACAAGGGTCGTGCCGGGATGGCGAGCACGTTCCTCACCCGACTGCGCGTGGGCGGCAAGCTCGTCGACGCGAAGGGCGTGTCCCGGCTCTACCGGCACCGCATCTCGAACCTCCAGCTCTGGTTGCTGTCGCTCGCGGGGTTGCTCGCCGTCGTCGCCGCGCTCTGGTCGACTGCCGCCGGGCAGACCTTCTTCGGTCTCGTGGGCGCGCAGATCGACGACCTCACCTCGTGGGTGGGGGCTCTGTTCGGCGGCAGCTGACCCGAGCACCACCCCGACATCGCACGCCGACACATCGAAGGACACCGCCGTACAGTGATCGACTTCAGGTACCACATCGTCTCGTTGATCTCGGTCTTCCTCGCGCTCGCCGTCGGGATCATCCTGGGGGCCGGACCGCTCCAGGGGGCGATCGGCGACCAGCTCACCGGCCAGGTCGAGCAGCTGCGCACCGAGCGGAACGACCTGCGGGACGAGCTCGACCAGGCCAACCTGACGCTGGACGACGACGCGCGCTACATCGAGGCGGTCGGTCCGCAGCTCGTCGCCGGTGCGCTCGAGGAACGTCGTGTCGCGATCGTCGACCTGGACGGTGCGGACACCGACCGGGACGAGGACGTCGCGTCGATGCTCGAGGCCTCGGGCGCGGAGGTCGTGGCGCACGTCCGGCTCACCGAGTCCTGGACGAGCGCCGACGACGAGAGCGCCCGGGAGACCGTCGCCGACGGGCTGGGCGACAAGCTCGGCGACGTCGCCGAGGACTCGACGCCGGACCAGCGGCTCGCGCGCGCGCTGGCGATGTCGCTCACCGGAGCGTCCGACGACGACCCCGACGCGCGCAGCGAGGGCGCGACGGAGCTCGAGGCGCTGCTCGAGCGCTTCGCCCTCGTCGACCTGGTCAGCGAGCAGACGGTGCCGGCCGACGCGGTGGTGCTCCTCGGGGGCCCCGCACCCGAGGAGGCGGTCTCGTCCGGCTCCGCGGACGACGAGGGGGCTGCTCCGGACGAGCAGACGCTCGACATCGAGGTGGCGGTCGCCGTGGCCGCGCAGGACGTCTCCGAGGCCGCGCTGGTCGTGGGCCCCACCGCCGAGGGCGAGGACCTCGTGTCCCGGATCCGTGGGACCGAGGAGCTGGCGCAGCAGCTGTCGACGGTCAGCGGTGTCGAGGCCGAGGCCGGGCAGATCAACGTCCCGCTCGCCCTGGCCGCGCGGGTGACGGGCGAGGTCGGCCAGTTCGGGTTCGAGGAGTCCGCGAGCGCGGTGCTGCCGCCCGCGGTCGACCTGCCGCCGGTCGAGCGCGGCGCCGACGACGGGTCGGCGAGCGGCGAGGCTCCCGGCGACGCGGGCGAGGGCTCGGCGTCGGGCACGGGCACCGAGGAGGGCTGAGCCGTGGGGCGTCCGATCCGCGCTCTCGCCGGTGCCGCACTGGCCGGTGCCGTCACCGTGGGCACGCGCCGCGTGCTGGACGGGCGCCCGCCCGGAGGCACGGAGCGGTGGGTCCGGACGAACCATCGCGGTGAGCCCATCAGCCTGCTGGAGGGTCCCTCGGTCGCGGCCGGGCTGGCCGCGGGTGCGCTGGTCGGGGGTCGGGACGTGCGCACCCGTGCAGCCGCGGCGCTCGCCACCGTGGGTGCGGGCACGTTCGGTCTGGTCGACGACCTCGCGGAGGACGCGTCGACGCGGACCAAGGGCCTGCGAGGTCACCTCGGCGCGCTCGCGCACGGCACGGTGACCACGGGTGGGCTCAAGGTGCTGGGGATCGGCGGGACGTCGCTGGTGGCGGCGGCGGTGGGCACGCGTCGCACCGGCTCCGCGCTCGCGCATCTCGTGGACGTGGGGGTCAACGGCGCGCTCGTGGCCGGGTCGGCGAACCTGATGAACCTGCTCGACCTGCGGCCCGGCCGCGCCCTCAAGGCAGCCGTCCTCGTGTCGGCGCCGTGGCTCGTCTCCTCGGACGGTCCGACGAGCGCCGTCGTGCTCGGGACCGTTGCGGCGGTCGCGCCGGGCGACCTCGCGGAGCGCGACATGCTGGGCGACTCGGGAGCGAACGCCCTGGGGGCGCTGGTCGGTGCGCAGGTCGCGTTCACCGCGCCGCGCGCCGCACGGTGGCTCGCGCTCCTCGGCGTGGTGGGCCTGACGTTCGCGAGCGAGAAGGTCAGCTTCTCGCGGGTGATCGAGGGCAACGACGTGCTGCGACGCGTCGACTCGTGGGGCCGCCGCCCGCGGGAGGACGACCCGGGCGAGCGCGCTTGAGCCTCGACGGGGCCCCAGGTGCCGAGCCCACGGAGCCGTCCGGGAACCCCGCGCCGGCCGCACCGGGTCGCCCGAGGGGCAGGCTGCGCGGGATGACGCAGACGCTCGCGGGCGCAGCGGCGATGATCACGGTCGTCACGATCGCGAGCCGGCTGGTCGGTTTCGCACGTTCCCTCGTGCTGTCGTCGACCCTCGGCACGAACGGTGTGGGGACGGCGTACTCGTCGGCCAACGTGCTCCCGAACGTGCTCTTCGAGGTCGCGGCCGGCGGGGCACTGGCCGGGGCGGTGGTGCCGCTGCTGGCCGGGCCGATCGCGCGGCGCGCACGTGGCGACGTCTCACGCATCGCGTCCGCGGTGCTCGGTTGGACGCTGCTCGTGCTGGTGCCGATCGGTGCGCTGCTCGCGCTGCTCGCGGGTCCGATCGCCGCGGTCCTCATGGCGACGCATCCGGAGCTGGTCGACGTCACGACGACGTTCGTGCGCGTGTTCGCGGTGCAGATCCCGCTGTACGGGGTGGCGGTCGTCCTCGGCGGCATCCTCCAGGCCCACCGACGGTTCTTCTGGCAGGCGTTCTCCCCGCTCCTGTCGAGCCTGGCCGTGATCGTCGTCTACCTCGTCTTCGTCGGGCTGGCCGACGGGAACCAGGCCGACGTCGCGCAGCTGTCCGGTCAGGCGATCGCCTGGCTCGGCTGGGGCACGACGCTGGGCGTCGCAGTCCTCGCGATCCCGCTCGTCGGTCCGGTCCTGCGGACCGGGACCCGCCTGCGACCGACGCTCCGGTTCCCGAACGGCGAGGGCGTGCGTGCGCGCAACCTCGCGCTCGCCGGCGTGGGTGCGCTCGTGGCGCAGCAGCTCTCCGTGCTCGCCGCGATGGGGGCCGCACTGAGGTTCGGGCCGCAGGAGACGTTCCCGACGTACACGTTCGTGCAGCAGGTCTACCTGCTGCCCTACGCGGTCCTCGCGTTCCCGCTCGCGACGAGCGCGTTCCCACGGCTCGCGGAGCACGTCGCGAACGCGCGCACGGACGCGTTCCGTCGTCTGCTCGCCTCGACCACGCGCGCGCTGCTCGTCGTGTCGGGGCTCGGCGTGGCGGCCCTCGTCGCGGCGGCAGGGCCGGTCGAGGTCGTGTTCGAGGCCGTCGCGCGCACGTCGGTCGCCGGCCTCGGTGCGGGGGTGACCTGGATGGCCCCCGGGATCGTGGGATTCGCGCTGATCCTGCACCTGTCGCGTGCCCTGTACACGATCGACCACCAGCGCGTCGCGGTCGCCGTGACGGTCGCGGGCTGGTCGGTCGTCGCCACCGCCGCGTTCGTGCTGCCGGTCGTGACCGGCGTGCGGGACCAGGTCGGCGTGCTGTCGATGCTCGGGCTCGCCACGACTCTCGGCATGGCCGTCGCCGGTGCGGGGCTCCTCCTGGGCGTGCGGCGGGTCGCGGGCGCCGAGGCGACGCGCGGCGTGGCGCGGACGCTCCTGGTGGTGGCCGCAGGAACCGTGGCCGGGTCGGTGCTCGGAGCCGTCCTGTCGCGGGCGCTGCTGCCCGACGACGCGGGCTGGCCCGCAGCGGTCGGCGTCGGGGTGCTCAGCGCCGTCGTCGCGGGCGTCGTCGTGTGCGGGGTGTCGCTGGTGGGCGACCGGTCGGCCCTCCTCGGGATCGTCCGTCGGCGCAGCTCGTCCGGCTGACCCGGGCCCGGGACGCGCCCGGGTCCGAGGCGGAGATCCGGGCCGTCCGTCCGCACGTGGCGAGACGCACGTCGCGGCCCGCGTGCCGACGTCGGGCCCGCTGATAGGATCGAGTTCCGTGGCAGACCTCCTGAACCGGCCCTCTTCCCGACTCAACGCCTCGGGCGCTCGTTCCGAGCACCGCACCGCGCACGTCTTCGTCACCGGCGGCGTCGCCTCCTCGCTCGGCAAGGGCCTGACCGCCTCGAGCCTCGGTCGTCTGCTCCGGTCCCGCGGCCTGCGTGTCACCATGCAGAAGCTCGACCCCTACCTCAACGTGGATCCCGGGACGATGAACCCGTTCCAGCACGGTGAGGTCTTCGTCACGGAGGACGGTGCCGAGACGGACCTCGACATCGGCCACTACGAGCGCTTCCTCGACGTGGCCCTCGAGTCGTCCGCGAACGTCACGACCGGCCAGGTCTACTCCCAGGTCATCGCGCGCGAGCGACGCGGCGAGTACCTCGGCGACACGGTCCAGGTCATCCCGCACATCACGGACGAGATCAAGTCCCGGATGCGCGCCCAGGCCGGCGAGGACGTCGACGTCATCATCACCGAGGTCGGCGGCACGGTCGGCGACATCGAGTCCCAGCCGTTCCTCGAGGCCGCGCGCCAGGTGCGCCACGAGCTCGGTCGCGACGACGTGTTCTTCCTCCACGTCTCGCTGGTGCCGTACATCGGCCCGTCGGGCGAGCTCAAGACCAAGCCGACGCAGCACTCCGTCGCGGCGCTGCGGTCGATCGGCATCCAGCCCGACGCGATCGTCCTGCGCGCGGACCGCGTGGTCCCCGACCCGGTGAAGCGCAAGATCGCGCTCATGTGCGACGTCGACAACGAGGCCGTCGTCAACGCGGTCGACGCGCCGAGCATCTACGACATCCCGCGCGTGCTGCACTCCGAGGGGCTGGACGCGTACGTCGTGCGGCGTCTCGGCCTGCCGTTCCACGACGTCGAGTGGGACGGCTGGAGCCAGCTCCTCGAGCGCGTCCACGAACCCGCCCACCGGGTCGAGATCGCGCTCGTCGGCAAGTACATCGACCTGCCCGACGCCTACCTCTCCGTCACCGAGGCGCTGCGCGCGGGCGGCTTCGCGAACGACGCGAAGGTCACGATCCGCTGGGTCGCGTCCGACGAGTGCCAGACGCGCGCCGGGGCGGACGACGCGCTGCACGGCGTCGACGGGGTGCTCGTGCCCGGCGGGTTCGGTGTGCGCGGCATCGAGGGCAAGCTCGGCGCGCTGCGGTGGGCGCGCGAGAACAAGGTCCCGACGCTCGGCATCTGCCTCGGTCTGCAGTCGATGGTCATCGAGTACGCGCGCAACGTGCTGGGGATCGAGGACGCGTCCTCGACGGAGTTCGACCCGGACACCGCGAACCCCGTGATCGCGACCATGGAGGAGCAGCTCGCGATCGTCGGCGGCGAGGGCGACCTCGGCGGGACGATGCGGCTCGGCTCCTACGAGGCGGCGCTCACGCCGGGCTCGGTCGTCGCGTCGACGTACGGCTCCGAGCGCGTGTCGGAGCGGCACCGGCACCGCTACGAGGTGAACAACTCGTTCCGCGAGCGGCTCGAGGAGGCGGGACTCGTGGTCTGCGGGACCTCCCCCGACTCGTCGCTCGTCGAGTTCGTCGAGCTGCCGGCCGACGTGCACCCCTACTACGTGAGCACGCAGGCGCACCCGGAGTTCAAGTCGCGTCCGACCCGTGCCCACCCGCTGTTCGCGGGGCTCGTCGCCGCGGCGCTCGCCGAGCAGAGCGACTGATGGGCAGCGCGGGGTCCCCGGAGCAGACGCCGCTCGTCGACGCGGCGGCGCCGCGTCCCGTCACGGCGACGGGAGTGGTGCACGCGGGTCGGATCTTCGACCTGCGGTCCGACGACGTCGACCTCGGCGCGGGCGGGCAGGTCACACGCGAGTACCTGGACCACCCGGGCGCGGTCGCGGTCGTCGTCCTGGACGAGGACGAGCGGGTCCTGCTGTTGCGGCAGTACCGTCACCCGGTGCGCCGCGAGCTGTGGGAGCCCCCCGCCGGTCTGCTCGACGTCGACGGCGAGGACGCCCGCACCGCTGCGGCGCGCGAGCTCGCCGAGGAGACGGACCTGCGCGCAGACCGGTGGGACGTCCTCGTCGACTACTACACGACGCCGGGCGGCTCGAACGAGGCCCTGCGGGTGTTCCTCGCGCGCGACCTGTCCCCCGTCCCCGAGGACGAGCGGCACGCACGTGAGGCCGAGGAGCTCGACATGGAGCTGCGGTGGGTCTCGCTCGAGGACGCGGTCGCCGCCGTGCTCGCGGGCGAGGTCCACAACCCGTCGGCCGTGGTCGGGCTCCTCGCCGCGGCGGCCTCGCGCGCGGGCGGGTGGGCGTCGTTGCGACCCGCCGACGCGCCGTGGCCCGAGCGCCGCGGCGGCTGACCCGGCGCAGAGCGTCGACGGGACGTCCGTCCGGGCGACGTGGGACTCGTCTCGGGTAGCGTCGTCTCGCGTGACCACGCTCGCGCCGGCCCTCGTCCGTGTCCCCGCCGGGGGGATCGAGCTCACCGACGCGCGGTCGGGTTCGTCCCGGGTCGTCCGGCTCGCCGGCCGAGAGGTCGGGTGGGACGTGAGCGCGGACGGCTTCCGGCTGCCGACCGAGGCGGAGTGGGAGCACGCGTGCCGGGCCGGGACGTCCCGGCCGGTCTACGGGCCGCTGGCCGAGGTCGCCTGGACGGAGGCCGACGACGTGCCCGGTCCGCAGCCCGTCGCCGGCAAGGCACCCAACGCGTACGGCGTGCACGACATGCTCGGCAACGTGTGGGAGTGGTGCTGGGACTTCGCGGACACGGCGCGGTACGGGGAGTACCGGAGCCTGCGGGGCGGGGGCTGGGCCGATCGCCCGTGGAGCGTACGAGCGTCGGTGCGCCGGGGCAGCGCGCCCGACGCGCGGATCGAGGACGTCGGTCTCCGGGTGGCGCGGGGAACCGTCGGGACGCGCGGCGTGCTCGGCGCCCAGGGCTGGTCGGACGCGGCCGACCGCGAGCGCGCCGACGTGCGTGGCCCGCTCCCGCTCGGGTGGACGCCGCTGCGGTTGCGGCCGGCGGCGCACCAGGACGACGTCGGAGCGAGGGACTAGTGTTCGAGGTCGTGCCCGACGTCGACCCTTCCGCGCCCGTGGACGCCCCCGCCGAGGCGTCCTGCCCGCCCACGGCGCCGCTCGTGCGTGTGCTGGGACCGGTGCGCGTCCCCGGGCCCGCGGGGGCGTCCGTCGCACCGCGGGGTCCGCGTGCCGCGGCGCTCGTCGTCGCCCTGGCGCTCGCGGGCGGGCGGGCCGTGAGCGCGGGTGCGCTCGTCGACGACCTCTGGGGCCTCGACGTGCCGCAGGACCCGCGCGCGGCCCTGCAGAGCCTGGTCTCCCGGCTGCGTCGCGACGCCGTGCCCGGGCTCGTGGTCTCCCAGTCCGGGGGGTACACGCTCGGCGTCCCGAGCGACCTCGACGTGGCGCGTCGCGCGCTGCTCACGGCCCGGGCCGCGACGACCGGAGGGACGGGGGCGGGGGACGGCCCGGGTGCTGACGTCACGGGGGCGCTGCGTGACGCGGTCGAGCTGTGGCCCGACGGCGACCCGGGGGCGGACGTGCCGGGCGCCGTCGGGCACGCGATACGCACGGAGGCGGCCCGGTTGCACGCAGAGCTCACGCTCGCCTGGCGGACCGCCGCCGTCCGGGCGGGCGACCACGCGACGGTCGCGAGGCTCGCGGGGGAGGCCGTGGCGCAGGACGAGACGGACGAGCCCGCGGCGCTGGACCTGATGGGCGCGCTCGACGGGCTGGGCCGGCGCCCGGACGCGTTGCGGACGTACACGCGGCTGCGGTCGGCCCTGGTGCGCGAGCTCGGCAGCGAGCCCGGTCCCGAGACCGTGGCGCTGCACGACCGCCTCGCGGCCGCCGGGCGCGAGGGCGGACGGTCGCGCACGGCCGGGGCCGGACCGACGGACGTGCCCGCGAGGAGGACGCCGCCACCACCCCGGCGCGGGCACGCACGCGGTGTGCGGAGCTACCCGACGACGTTGCTGGGCCGCGAGGACGACGTCGTCGCCGTGGCCGCAGCGCTGGAGACCTCGCGTCTCGTGACGGTGCTCGGACCCGGCGGGCTGGGCAAGACCCGGTTGGCGCAGGAGGTCGCGCGGCGCGCCGTAGGGCAGGACGACCTGGTCGTCGTGGTGGAGCTCGTGGGGGTGCGCACCGACGACGACGTTGTGCTCGCGCTCGCAGACGCCCTCGGCGTCGTGCCCGCCGGGGGTTCCGTCCGGCTCGGCGACCGGCTCCAGGCCGGAGACGTCGCGGACCAGGTCGCGGAACGGCTGCGGGACCAGCGAGCCCTCGTGGTCCTCGACAACTGCGAGCACGTCGTGGAGGGCGCGGCGCGGTGGACCGGTCGGCTCCTCGACGTGTCCGAGCACCTGCGGGTGCTCGCCACCAGCCGTACGCCCCTCCTGCTCGAGGCCGAGCGCACGTACGCCCCGGCGCCGCTCGGCTCGGGCGGTGGCGAGGGCGACGGGCCGGCAGTGCGCCTGTTCACGGAGCGTGCACGAGCCGTGCGTCCCGAGGCGGTCGTCGACCGGGCGGTCGTGGCTCGGCTCTGCGAGCGGCTCGACGGCCTGCCGCTGGCGATCGAGCTCGCGGCGGCTCGCGTGCGCACCCTCGGTGTGGCCGAGATCGAGGCACGGCTCGACGAACGTTTCGCCCTGCTCCGGGCGCGCGACCGGTCCGTGCCCGACCGGCACCGGACCCTCGAGGCCGTGCTCGAGTGGAGCTGGAACCTCCTGGAGACGCGCCAGCAGGTGCTGTGGCGGCGGGCAGCGCTGCTGCCCGACGGGTTCTCGCCGGACGCCGCACGAGCCCTGGTCGCGGGCACGCCCGGGTGGCAGGTGGACGACGACGTCGACGCGCTGGTCCTCCAGTCCCTCGTGCGGGTCGAGGAGACCGACGGCGCGACCCGTTACCGCATGGTCGAGACCGTGCGGGAGTTCGGGCTCCTGCGGCTCGGCACGGCGCGGGAGGAGACCGCGGTCGTGGGGGCGCTCCTCGACTGGTCGACGACCGTCGCGCGCCGGTGCGCGGCACGGCTGCTGGGGCCCGAGCAGAACGCCGCCATGGTCGAGCTCGCGCAGGAGCAGGAGAACCTGTTGTTCACGGTACGTCGGGCGGTGCAGCGGGGGCGCCCGGACGTCGTCGTGCACGGCTTCGTCGCGCTGCTCGGCAGCTGGGCGCTGCGCGGTGCCGAGGACCGCATCGGCTCGCTCGTGCCGGCGGTGCTCGACTCGCTCGTCGGCTGGGACGTGCCCGAGGACGACGCCGACGCGACGGCGATCGCCCTCGAGGTCATCGCCGCCACGTCGATCTTCGGGATGCACGGGGGTGCTGCCCGGCCGCTCGCCCGGTTGCGCCGGCTCCTGCGCTCGAGCCACGGTGTCGGGCGGCGCACCCGGGAGCTGGCCGAGCTCGTGCTCGCCGGCTCACCCGAGGAGGTGCTGTCCGTCCTCGCCCGGCTGCAGCGCTCCGACGACGGCTACCTCGCGCTGATCGGGTACATGTTCGAGGCCCAGCAGCGGGAGAACGACGGCCAGCTCGCCCGCGCCGTCGAGCTGGCGACGGCCTCGCACGCGGCGGCCCGGCGTGTCGGTGACGTGGCGGCGACCATGATGACCGCTGCCGTCGTGGCGTCCTTCGTCGCGGAGCAGGGCGACGCCCTCGCGGCGCGTCGCTGGATCGCCACGGCGAAGGCGGAGCCCGGTGTTCTCGGCGTGGCCGAGCTGCACCGCCAGGTCGACTGGATCGAGCTGTGCGCCGCCCTGAGCCTGGGAGACGTCGACGGCGCCGAGAGCGCCCTCGGCGAGATGGAGTCCGCGCTCGCTGGGAGGGACGACGCCGCTGCCGTCGAGGCGACGGCCGTCGTCGAGCTCGGCCGGGGCGAGATCGCGTGGCTGCGCGACGACCACCAGGGCGCCCTGCGCCACCTGACCCGCGCGATCGACGCGCTCGGACCCGGGACGCCCCGCGGTGACAACGCGCCGTGGTTCCTGCTGCTGTCGTCGTCGACCCTGGTCCGGCGGGTCCAGGCCGGCGTCCACGAGGGCGGGCTCGTGCGCCGCATCGTCGAGGTGGGCGGAGCGCTGCGGGGCACGGGCCGCGGGTTCGTGGACCGGCCCGTCCTCGCGACGTCGTGCGTGGGGGTTGCGGCATGGGCGTGCCTCGGCGGCGGCGCGGGCAGCGAGGTGCCGGGTCCGCCCGTCCCCGAGGCGGCGGAGCGTGTCCGTCTGGGCGTCGAGCTGCTCGTGCTCGCGGCACGGCTCGGCGCTCGCGAGGACCTGCCGGCGCTCCGGCACGACGCGCTGCGCGGGGCCGTCGCCCGCGCCGGGCACGCCGATCTCCTCGCAGAGGCGGACCGGACGGTCGTCGCGTTGACCGACGACACCCTCGTCGGTCGCGCGGACGACCTCCTGGCCCGCCTCGGCGAGGAGGCGGGTCAGGCCTTCTTCATGTAGCTGCGCACGGCGAGCGGGGCGAAGATCGCGACGACCGCGGCGCACAGGAGCAGGGCGAGACCGACCTGGCCGGTCACGCTGCCGGTGCTCGCCAGGTCGCGGACCGCGGTGACCAGGTGCGAGACGGGATTGACGTTCACGAACCCCTGCAGCCACGTGGGCATGGTGTCCACGGAGACGAACGCGTTGGACAGGAACGTCAGCGGGAACAGGATGAGGAACGACATCCCCTGCACCGACGACGCCGAGCGGGCGATGACGCCGAGGAACGCGAAGATCCAGCTCAGCGACCAGGCGCACACCACGACGAGCAGGCCGGCGAGCACCACGCCGCCCACGCCGCCGCCCGGGCGCCAGCCCATGATCAGGCCCATGACGATCGTCAGCGTCGTCGCGATGAGGTAGCGCACGGTGTCCGCGAGGAGCGCGCCGGCCAACGGGGCGATGCGCGCGATGGGCAGGGAGCGGAAGCGGTCGAACACGCCCTTGTCCATGTCCTCGCGGAGCTGGGTCCCGGTGACGGCGGACGTCGTGATGACCGTCTGCACGAGGATGCCCGGGATGATGATGGGCAGGTAGTCCGCCACGCTCCCGGCGATGGCGCCGCCGAAGATGTACGTGAACATGAGCGTGAAGATGATCGGTTGCAGCGTCACGTCGATGAGCTGTTCCGGCGTGCGGCGGATCTTGACGAGGCCCCGGCGGGCCATCGAGATCGAGTCGGCGGCGCCCTGGCGGAAGGAGACGCGGTTGCGCAGCGTCCGTTCGTGGACGGGGGTGATCGGGCTGGCCGGCGCGGGCGCCGGCGCGGTGAGGGTGGTCATGCGGAGACCTCCGCGAGCTCGGGGACGGGGGCCGCGTCGGGCGTGTCGTCGCCCGCTCCGTGGCCGGTGAGGGTGAGGAAGACCTCGTCGAGGGTCGGCTTGTCCATCGACAGCCCGTCGACGTCGACACCGGACTCGCGCAGCCGCACGAGCAGGTCGGTGACACGTGCCGGGTCGGCGACGGGCACGGTCAGGCGTCGGGCCTCGGGGGAGGGCGTCGCGGCGATGCCGAGCACGTCGAGCGCGGCGTCGAGCGCGCGCGGGATGTCGTCGGGGCGGACCAGCGTCAGCTGGAGGGACTGCTGCCCGACGGACGACTTGAGGTCGTCGGCGGTCCCCTCGGCGACGACACGGCCGTGGTCGATGACGGCGATCCGGTCGGCGAGCTGGTCCGCCTCGTCGAGGTACTGCGTGGTGAGCAGGACGGTCGACCCGGTCGCGACGAGGCGCCGGATCGTGTCCCACATCTGGGCGCGCGTGCGCGGGTCGAGACCCGTCGTCGGCTCGTCGAGGAACAGCAGCGGCGGCTGCGCGATGAGGCTCGCCGCGAGGTCGAGCCGGCGACGCATGCCGCCGGAGAACTTCTTGAGCGGCCGGGCCGCGGCGTCGGTGAGGCTGAACTCCTCGAGCAGGTCGTGGGTGCGTCGCGTGGCCGCGGCCCCGTGCAGACCGTTGAGGCGGCAGAAGAGCATGAGGTTCTCGGTCGCGCTGAGCGTCTCGTCCACGGACGCGTACTGCCCCGTGACGCCGATGAGCTGCCGGACCACGAACGGCTCACGGACCACGTCGTGGCCGAAGATCGCGGCGTCGCCGCCGTCGGGGCGCAGCAAGGTGGCGAGCATGCTGATCGTGGTGGTCTTCCCGGCACCGTTGGGGCCGAGCACGCCGTACACGGTGCCGGGCTCCACGGTGAGGTCCACGCCGTCGACGGCGCGGTTGCCGCCGAAGACCTTGACGAGGCCGTGGGCCTCGATGGCGGGGGTGGTCATGTGTCCTCCTGGTCGGTGGGTTACGACCAGGCTGGACCGCCGCGCTGTCAGCGCGCCGTCGGGACGCGGCCACGAGCCGCCGGACGCTGCTACCGCGCTGTCACGCCGCTGTCACGATCGCGTGCGGGTGGTGAGCACGACGCGCGTCGTGCCGGCCACGAGCAGCGCGGAGCCCAGCATGTGCAGCCCCACGAGCAGCGCGGGCAGCCCGGTGAAGTACTGCACGTACCCGATCACGCCCTGCGCGAGCGTGATCGCGAGCAGGAGCCAGGCCGCGCTGCGCACCCGCCGCGGGGCGCGCCGGACGCTCACGAGGTAGGCGGCCAGGACCGCGACGAAGACCCAGACCGCCGCGGCGTGGAGCCTGCTCATGAGCGCGGGATCGACCGCGAGGCGGTAGCCCACCTCGTCGTCGCCGCTGTGCGGGCCCGCGCCGGTGACGATCACGCCGAGGACCACGACGACCGCGGTCAGCGCGCCCAGGGCCCACGCGACCGCGCGCGTGCGCGGCGGGACCGTCGGCGCCGGGGGGCCGTCGCCCTCGCCCGAGCGGTGCAGCAGCAGCAACGACACGGACACCAGCGCGGCGGAGACGACGAAGTGCAGCGAGACCCAGCCCGGATGGAGGTGCAGGAGCACGATGACCCCGCCGACGACGGCCTGCGCGGCCACCCCGAGCAGGGGCACGGCGCCGAGCAGCCGGTAGGACAGCGCGCGCGTGCGGTCCGTCCACACGAGGACGAGGGTGGCGATCGCGATGACGGAGAGCACGCCGGTGAGCGTGCGGTTCCCGAACTCGACGAACTGGTGGTAGGTCGTCTCGGCGTGGAACTGTGCGGTGAACTGCCCCGGCTCGCACTGCGGCCAGGTGGAGCAGCCGAGACCGGAGCCCGTGAGGCGCACCGCCCCGCCGGTGACGATGATGCCGATCTGGGCGACCAGGTTGGCGACGAGCACCGGTCGTGTCCAGCGCCGCCAGCGCGCCGACGGGGCCGGCCGGACGGGGCCGGTCGGTGCTGCGGGTGTCGCGGGTCGCCCCGCACCTGCGGGCGGGACGGTAGAGCTCGAGGTCACCCGACTACGGTATCGGGCGCCTC
The DNA here is from genome assembly GCF_014837295.1 of Cellulosimicrobium arenosum. Classification (GTDB taxonomy): domain Bacteria; phylum Actinomycetota; class Actinomycetes; order Actinomycetales; family Cellulomonadaceae; genus Cellulosimicrobium; species Cellulosimicrobium arenosum. The sequence goes on along the minus strand of NZ_JACYHB010000001.1, from coordinate 620,713 downwards.
GTCGCTCGGGGCGCCGTCCGGCGCCCTGCTCCTGAGACGTGTGCCACGGCGCCTGCCTGCTCGCCGCGCAGGTCGTCCCGATGCCGGATAGCGTCCAGGCCCATGGACGACGAGGGGACCGCACCCGACGGCGGGAGCTCGCGGACGGCCCGGCTCGTCCGGCGGGTCACCGAACCGCCACGCCGGGTCATGCGCGAGACGACGAAGCCGTCGTTGGCCCACCCCGCGCTGCTTCCCGGTATCGGGGTGGAGAGCACCGGGAAGGACTTCACCACGAACCGGGCCGTGTTCGTGGTCGCGGCGATCCTCACCGGTGCCTTCATCGTGTGGGGCATCGTCGGTACCGAGTCCCTGACCACCGCATCGGACGCGGCGCTCGGCTGGGTCTCGAGCTCCTTCGGCTGGATGTTCTCGCTCCTCACCGTCGTCGTGTTCCTCTTCATGCTGTGGGTGGGGTACGGACGGTACGGGTCGGTACGCCTCGGCCGGGACGACGAGCAGCCCGAGTTCTCGCGCATCTCGTGGATCGCGATGCTGTTCGCCGCCGGCATGGGCATCGGTCTGCTCTTCTTCGGCCCCTACGAGCCGCTGACCTACTTCCTGGACCTGCCGCCCGCGTTCGCCGACCTCGAACCCGGGTCGAACGCCGCCATGTTCGCGGCGACCGCGCAGACGATGTTCCACTGGGGGCCCATGGCGTGGTCGTACTACGCCCTCGTCGGCGGGGCCATCGCCTACGGCGCGTACCGCAAGGGGCGCAGCCCGCTCATGTCCTCGTTGCTCGAGCCCATCTTCGGCGCCCGCACCCACGGGTGGGCAGGCGCGGTGATCGACGTGGCCGCGATCATCGTCACGCTCTTCGGCACGGCCGTGTCGCTCGGCATCGGCGCGCTCCAGATCGGCCGCGGTCTCGAGCTCGTGACCGGCGTGGGTCCCCTCGGCAACGGTGCGATCGTCGCGATCATCACCGTGCTCTCGGTGGTGTTCATCATCTCGGCCGTCTCCGGGGTCAAGCGCGGCATCCGGGCGCTGTCCAACACGAACATGGTCATGACCGGCCTGCTCGGGATCTTCATCCTCGTCGTGGGCCCGACAGCGTTCCTGCTCGCCTTCGTCCCGAGCGCGCTCTCCACGTTCGTCGGGGACACGTTCGTGCTGCTCGCCCAGAGCTCCGCGACGAGCGAGGACGCGTACGTCTTCATGGACACCTGGACCACCTACTACTGGGCGTGGTGGGTCTCGTGGACGCCGTTCGTCGGGATCTTCGTCGCGAAGATCAGCCGTGGGCGCACGCTGCGCGAGTTCGTCACGACGGTGATCATCGCCCCCAGCCTGGTCACGCTCGTGTGGTTCGGGATCGTCGGGGGCACGACGATGCGGCTCGAGCAGGAGGGCGCGGGCATCAGCCGGGCCCAGTCGCCCCAGGACATGCTCTTCCGTCTCCTGGACCAGCTGCCGTTGAGCGGGTTGACCGCGGTCGTCGCGATGATCGCGATCGTCATCTTCTTCGTCACGAGCGCGGACAGCGCGTCGCTGGTCATGGGCAGCCTCAGCCAGCGTGGGCGCCCGGAGCCGTCGCGCTGGGTCACGATCACGTGGGGCGTCGCGCTCGCGGGGATCGCCGTCGTCATGCTCCTCGTGGGCGGCAGGCAGGCGCTCGACGGGCTGCAGGCGCTGGTCATCGTGACGGCCCTGCCGTTCGCGTTCGTGCTGATGCTCATCATGGTGGCGTGGGCGAAGGACCTCGCACGCGACCCGCTCGTGCTGCGTCGGCGCTACGCGCGTGAGGCGATCCGTCTCGGCGTCACGCAGGCGATCGAGGAGCACGGGGACGACTTCGTGTTCGCGGCGGGTGCCACCGCACCGGACCAGGAGTCGGCCGGGGACTGGCTCGACTCGCACGACCCGGCGCTCACCGAGTGGTACGAGCCGCACGAGGAGCCGGACGAGGAGCCGCGTCGTTAGGTGGCTCGGGGTCAGTGCCAGCGGAAGAGCTTGCCGGCCCCCCAGCCGAGCGCGGCGGTCCAGGCGAGCAGGACGACGACCGAGAACGCGGGTACGGACCCGTCGAGCAGGGCGCCCCGCATCGCCTCGCCGAGCGCACCGGACGGCAGCAGGACGGCCACGTGCTCGAGCGCCCCGGGCAGCTGCGCGGCGGGGACGAGCACGCCTCCGCCGACCGTGAGCAGGACGAGCACGAGGTTGGCGACCGCGAGCACGCCCTCGGCGCGCAAGGTCCCCGCGAGCAGCATCGCGAGCGACGTGAACGCGGCGGTGCCCAGCAGCATGGCGAGCAGTGCTCCGGGGAGCCCGGTGAGGTCGGGCGACCAGCCCAGGGCGAGCGCGACGAGCGTGATGACCACGACCTGGACCACCTCGACCGCGAGGACGCCGAGCACCTTCCCGGCGAGCAGGCCGCCACGCCCCAGGGGCGTCGTCGACATGAGGCGCAGGACGCCGTTGCGGCGGTCGAACGCGGTCGCGATCGCCTGGGACGTGAACGCCGTCGACATCACGGCCAGGGCGAGCACGCCCGGCGTGACGAAGTCGACCCGGCTCGCGCCGCCCGTGTCGAGGTCGACGAACGAGGTCAGGACGAGCCCGAGCAGGAGCATGACCGGGAGCACGATCGTGACGAGGAGCTGCTCGCCGTTGCGCAGGATCATGCGGGTCTCGAAACCCGTCTGCGCGACGACCCGCCGCCACGCGGGCGACGCTTCGCCGTGCGGGCCGTCCGCGCTGTTCTCGGTGTGGGCCTGGTACGCGGCGGCGACCGCCGCGTCGTCGGGGGTCGTGCTCATCGCAGGTGCCGTCCGGTGAGGTCGAGGAACACGTCCTCGAGGGTGCGGGTGCCGACCGTGACCCGCGACGCGAGCACGTCGCGGTCGGCGAGCCACGTCGTCAGGACGGCCAGCGCTCGTGGTGTGGCCGGGCCCACGAGGGCGTACGAGCCGGGCGTCGGCTCGCTCACGGACCACGCGGCGTCGGTCAGGGTGTCGGCCGGCCGGTTGGGCAGTGCGCCGGTCAGGTCGTCGAGCACGCGCCGCAGCGCGGCGAGATCGAGACCCGGTTCGGCCTCGACCCGCACCGTGCGTGCGGAGCCGCCGCTCTCGCGGCGGTCGTCCCCGGCGAGCAGCGCGCGCGTCGTCCCGGACGCGATGACCCGGCCGTGGTCGACGACGTACACGTGGTCGGCGAGGTCCTCCGCCTCGTCCATGAGGTGGGTCGTGAGCACGATCCCGACGCCGTTCGCGCGCAGCTCGCGCACGAGGTCCCACACGGCGTGGCGGCTCTGCGGGTCCATGCCCGCGCTCGGCTCGTCGAGGAACACGACGTCGGGGCGCCCGACGACCGCAGCGGCGAGCGCGAGCCGCTGTCGCTGCCCGCCGGACAGGCGCCGGACCGTCGTGCGCGCGAAGCTGCCCAGCCCGAGGCGTTCGGTGAGCTCACCCACGTCGCGCGGCGCGGCGTACATGGACGCGACGTGGCGCAGCATCTCGCCGGCACGCACGCCGGTCGGCAGCCCGCCGTCCTGCAGCATGACGCCCACGCGGGGTCGCAGGTCGCGCGCGTCGTCGACCGGGTCGAGCCCGAGGACACGGATCTCCCCGGCGTCGGGGGAGCGCAGCCCCTCGCAGCACTCGACCGTCGTGGTCTTGCCCGCCCCGTTGGGTCCGAGGACCGCGGTGACCGCGCCACGCTCGGCGACGAGGTCCACCCGGTCGACGACGGCGCGGCCGTCGTAGCGCTTGACGAGGTCGCGGACCAGCACGGCGGGGTCGGGCACCCGGCGATCGTATCCGTCGGGACCGGTGTCCACGTGCCTCCGAACGGGCCCCGTGACGCTGCCGGATGCTGTCTGGTTCGTCACAGCGGGTCCGGTCTGAGGTACGCCTTGCTTGCGCCAGGGCAATTAGGGAACAACCATGTTCTCTATATGGGTGCACTGTGCCGGTGGCCGGTGCCCGCGAACCGAGCGGAGGTGAGCATGTCCGAGGACGTCGATCGACGGACGCGCCAGCGCGTGCTCGAGCTCGTCGCGGGTGCGGGACCGGTCAGCGCCGCCGACCTCGCCGCCACGCTCGGCCTCACGCCGGCGGCGGTGCGCCGCCACCTCGCGTGCCTCGAGGGCGACGAGATGGTCGCGGTGCACGATGCCGGGCACACGACGGGCCTGCGCGGCCGCCCGGCCCGGCGGTACGTCGCGACGACGGCCGGTCAGGGCGAGCTCACCGGCACGTACGCCGACCTCGCCACGCAGGCTCTGCGGTACCTGCGAGACGTCGGCGGCGAGGCCGCCGTGGAGACGTTCGCGCGCGACCGTCTCGCCGACGTCGCGGACCGCTACGCGGCCCGCGTGGACGCCGCCGACGTCGAGGGCCGTGCCCGGCAGCTCGCGGCGGCGCTCGCCGACGACGGCTACGCCGCGAGCGTGCGCCCCGTCCTCGGTACGGCGACCGTGCAGCTGTGCCAGGGGCACTGCCCCGTCCAGCACGTCGCGGCCGAGTTCCCGCAGCTGTGCGAGGCCGAGGCCGAGGTCTTCTCGCGGCTGCTCGGCTCCCACGTGCAGCGGCTCTCGACGCTGGCCGGCGGTGCGCACGCGTGCACCACGAACGTGCCCGTCGCCATCGTCCCCGCGAGCGAGGCGCGCTCGCGGGGAGCACCGTCGGCGGGCGAGCCCTGACCGGCCGCCCATCCCGCGCCGGGGCCAGCCCCGCTCGCACCCAGACCCTGATCCGAACCCGACCGTCCCCCTCCGCCCCGCGGACAGTGGAAGGAATGACATGAGCGCTCCCACCCAGGACGCCGCCGGTGTGGCCCAGCCCGCCGACGACAAGCGCAGCGACGAGGAGATCATCGCCTCGATCGGTGCCTACGAGTACGGCTGGCACGACAAGGACGACGCCGGCGCGATCGCGCAGCGCGGCCTGAGCGAGGCCGTCGTGCGCAACATCTCGGACCTCAAGAACGAGCCCGAGTGGATGCGCAAGGCGCGCCTGAAGGCGCTGCGGCTCTTCGGCAAGAAGCCCATGCCCAACTGGGGCTCGGACCTCACGGGCATCCACTTCGACAACATCAAGTACTTCGTGCGGTCGACGGAGAAGCAGGCCACGAGCTGGGAGGACCTGCCCGAGGACATCCGCGCGACGTACGACCGGCTGGGCATCCCCGAGGCGGAGAAGCAGCGGCTCGTCGCCGGTGTCGCCGCGCAGTACGAGTCCGAGGTCGTCTACCACCAGATCCGCGAGGACCTGGAGGAGCAGGGCGTCATCTTCATGGACACCGACACGGCCCTGCGCGAGCACCCCGAGCTGTTCCAGGAGTACTTCGGCACCGTCATCCCGGCCGGCGACAACAAGTTCGCGGCGCTCAACTCGGCCGTGTGGTCGGGCGGGTCGTTCGTCTACGTGCCGCCGGGCGTGCACGTCGAGATCCCGCTGCAGGCCTACTTCCGCATCAACACGGAGAACATGGGTCAGTTCGAACGGACGCTGATCATCGCGGACGAGGGCTCCTACGTGCACTACGTCGAGGGCTGCACCGCCCCGATCTACTCGAGCGACTCGCTGCACTCGGCCGTCGTCGAGATCATCGTCAAGAAGAACGCGCGCGTGCGCTACACGACCATCCAGAACTGGTCGAACAACGTGTACAACCTCGTGACCAAGCGGGCGACCGCGGCCGAGGGCGCGACGATGGAGTGGGTCGACGGCAACATCGGCTCCAAGGTCACGATGAAGTACCCGGCGATCTACCTGCTCGGTGAGCACGCTCGCGGCGAGACGCTCTCGATCGCGTTCGCCGGCGAGGGCCAGCACCAGGACGCGGGCGCCAAGATGGTCCACGCCGCGCCGCACACGTCGTCGTCCATCGTGTCGAAGTCCGTGGCGCGAGCCGGTGGCCGCACGTCCTACCGCGGGCTGGTCCAGGTCCTCGAGGGCGCCGCGCACTCGGCGTCGACCGTGCTGTGCGACGCGCTGCTCGTCGACCAGATCTCCCGGTCCGACACCTACCCGTACGTCGACGTCCGCGAGGACGACGTGTCCATGGGTCACGAGGCGACGGTCTCGCGGGTGAGCGAGGACCAGCTGTTCTACCTCATGTCCCGAGGCATGGCCGAGACCGAGGCCATGGCGATGATCGTGCGCGGGTTCGTCGAGCCCATCGCGCGCGAGCTGCCCATGGAGTACGCGCTCGAGCTCAACCGCCTCATCGAGCTGCAGATGGAAGGGTCCGTCGGCTGATATGACCACGACAACCACACCCGAAGAGACCGGTGCACCGGCCGGTGGCCTGACCACCGACCACTCGCGGGCGCAGGCCGACGGCGCGCACTCCCACGGCGTCGTGCCCCAGGGCTCGCGCGCCGAGCGGCTCACCTCGTTCGACCTCGCCGACATCCCCGTGCCCACCGGGCGCGAGGAAGAGTGGCGGTTCTCGCCCGTGGCGCGCATCGCGCCGCTGTTCGAGGACAGGCTGGTCGGCCAGTCGGGCGGCGGCGACGTGCGCGTCACGGTCGTCGAGGCGCCGGAGGTCTCGGTCGAGATCGTCGGCCGCGACGACGAGCGCCTCGGCACCGCCGGCAAGCCCGGCGACCGCACCGCGGTCACCGCGTGGAACGGGTTCGAGCAGGCCACCGTCGTCACGGTGCCCCGGGAGGCCGTCGCGTCCGACGTCACGTCGGTCCGCGTCGAGGGCTCGGGCGACACGCCCACGGCGAGCCACGTCCTGGTACGGGCCGAGCGGCACTCCGAGGCCGTGGTCGTGCTGGACCACCTGGGCTCCGCGACGCTCACCGAGACCGTGGAGATCGTCGTCGAGGACGGCGCGCACCTGACCGTCGTGTCCGTGCAGGACTGGGCCGACGGCGCGGTGCACACGTCCTCGCACAGGGCCCGGATCGGCCGGGACGCGCGGCTCAAGCACGTCGTGGTGACGCTCGGCGGCGACGTCGTGCGCATCACCCCGGACGCGGAGTTCACCGCCGAGGGCGGCGAGGTCGAGATGGTCGGGCTGTACTTCGCCGACGCGAACCAGCACCAGGAGCACCGGCTGTTCGTCGACCACGCGGTCCCGCGCTGCAAGTCGCGCGTGACGTACAAGGGTGCGCTGCAGGGCGAGGGCGCGCACACGGTGTGGGTGGGCGACGTGCTCATCCAGGCCGAGGCCGAGGGCACGGACACGTACGAGCTCAACCGCAACCTGGTCCTGACCGACGGCGCGCGCGCGGACTCCGTGCCGAACCTCGAGATCGAGACCGGCGAGATCGAGGGCGCGGGGCACGCGTCCGCGACCGGCCGGTTCGACGACGAGCAGCTCTTCTACCTCCAGGCGCGTGGCATCCCCGAGATCGAGGCCCGCCGCCTCGTGGTGCGGGGATTCTTCGCGGAGCTCATCGCCGACATCGGCGTCGAGTCCGTGGAGGAGCGTCTGCTCGAGGCGATCGAGCGCGAGCTCAACAAGTCGATGTCCGCGATCGAGGGCGGCGGGGCGACGGACGCCGAGGGCGTCGCGTGAGCGCACAGCACGCCTGCTCCACCGCCGACCTCGCGCCGGAGGAGGCGCTGCGCGTCGACCTCTCCGCGGCGGACGGGGCGACCGTGGAGGTCGCCGTCGTGCGCGACGCAGACGGCCGGTGGCACGCCATCTCGGACGTCTGCTCGCACGGGGCCGTGTCCCTGTCCGACGGCGAGGTGGAGGGCTGCTACGTCGAGTGCTGGCTGCACGGGTCGCAGTTCGACCTGCGCACCGGCGAGCCGACCGCGCTGCCCGCGATCCGTCCCGTCCCCGTCTACCCGATCACGGTCGACGGCGAGCGCGTGCTCGTCGACGTCGACTCGCCGATCGGCTCCTGACCGGCGCGGGCCCGCGCCACTCCTCTGAACAGACCAGAAGACCTGGAGAACCACGAATGTCCACTCTCGAGATCCGCGACCTGCACGTCAGCGTCGAGACCAAGGAAGGGCCGAAGCCGATCCTGCGCGGCGTCGACCTGACGATCAACAGCGGCGAGGTCCACGCCATCATGGGCCCGAACGGCTCGGGCAAGTCCACGCTCGCCTATTCGATCGCCGGCCACCCGAAGTACCAGGTGACGGGCGGGAGCATCACGTTCGACGGCCAGGACGTCCTCGCGATGACCGTCGACGAGCGCGCCCGTGCCGGCGTGTTCCTCGCGATGCAGTACCCGGTCGAGGTCCCCGGCGTGAGCGTGTCGAACTTCCTGCGCACCGCCAAGACCGCGATCGACGGCGAGGCACCCCCGCTGCGCCACTGGGTCAAGGACGTCAAGTCCGCGATGCAGGGCCTGCGCATGGACGACTCGTTCGCGGCGCGCTCGGTGAACGAGGGCTTCTCCGGCGGCGAGAAGAAGCGTCACGAGATCCTGCAGATGGAGCTCCTGCGGCCGAAGTTCGCCGTGCTCGACGAGACCGACTCCGGCCTCGACGTCGACGCGCTGCGCATCGTGTCCGAGGGCGTCAACCGCGTCCACGAGAGCACCGACGCGGGGATCCTGCTCATCACGCACTACACGCGCATCCTGCGGTACATCACGCCGGACTTCGTCCACGTGTTCGTCGACGGCAAGGTCGCCGAGGAGGGTGGGCCCGAGCTGGCCGACCGCCTCGAGAGCGAGGGCTACGACCGCTTCCTGCCCGGCGCGGTCGAGTCCGCCAGCGCGGCGTCGGCCTGATCCGGTCCCGACGATGACGACCGTCGCGCGCACCGGCGCACAGCCGGACCGCCTGAGCGCAGGGGAGCTCGCTGCGGTGCGAGCCGACTTCCCGCTGCTCGGGCGCACCGTGCGCGGCGGCCGTCCGCTCGTCTACCTCGACTCCGCGGCGACCTCGCAGAAGCCGCAGGTCGTCCTGGACACCGAGGTCGACTTCTACGAGGAGCGGAACGCGGCGGTCCACCGCGGCGCGCACCAGCTCGCGGAGGAGGCGACCGAGGCGTTCGAGGACGCTCGCGGCGACGTCGCGGCCTTCGTCGCCGCACGGCCCGGTGAGATCGTCTGGACGTCCGGCGCGACGGCCGCGATCAACCTGGTGACGTACGCGATCTCGAACGCGACGCTCGGCCGCGGGGGAGAGGCGGCACGCCGCTTCGCGCTCGCGCCGGGCGACGAGATCGTCGTCACCGAGGCCGAGCACCACGCGAACATCGTGCCGTGGCAGGAGCTCGCGGCCCGCACGGGGGCCGTCCTGCGCTGGTTCGGGGTGGACGACGACGGCCGGATCCGTGTCGAGGACGCGGCGTCGGTCATCACCGAGCGGACCCGGGTCGTCGCGTTCACGCACGTGTCGAACGTGACGGGCGCGGTGACCCCCGTCGAGCCGATCGTGTCCCGGGCGCGCGAGGTCGGGGCGCTCACGGTGCTCGACGCGTGCCAGTCCGTCCCGCACCTGCCGGTCGACCTGCACGAGCTCGGCGTGGACTTCGCGGCGTTCTCGGCGCACAAGATGCTCGGCCCGACCGGTGTCGGCGCGCTCTACGGGCGGCGCGAGCTGCTCGAGGCGCTGCCACCCGTGACGACGGGTGGGTCGATGATCGAGGTCGTCACGATGGCCGAGTCGACCTACATGGCGCCCCCGCAGCGCTTCGAGGCGGGCACGCAGGCCGTCGCGCAGGTGGTCGGGTTCGGCGCAGCCGCGAGGTACCTGCACGAGCTCGGCATGGCGGGCGTCGCGGCGCACGAGCACGAGCTCGCGGCCGAGCTGCTGCGCATCGGCGAGATCCCGGGGGTGCGGATCATCGGGCCGGCTGAGCCCGTCGATCGGCTCGCGGTCGTGTCGTTCGTGGTGGACGGCGTGCACGCGCACGACGTGGGGCAGGTGCTCGACGACGCCGGGATCGCCGTGCGCGTGGGGCACCACTGCGCGCAGCCGCTGCACCGGCGCTTCGGGATCGCGGCCACGGCGCGCGCGTCCGCCTCGGTCTACACCACGCGCGAGGACGTCGAGACGTTCCGGGAAGCCCTGGCGGGGGTCCGGGCGTTCTTCTCGGTGGACTGAGAGGAAGTGACCGGATGAGCTCGATCGAGCAGATGTACCAGCAGGTCATCCTCGACCATGCGAAGACCCCGCACGGTCGCGGGCTGGTCGACGTGCCCGACGGCGCGTCGTCCGGCCAGTCGCACCAGGTGAACCCGACGTGCGGGGACGAGGTGACGCTGCGCGTCGAGCTCGAGCGCGCCGGCGAGGACGGCGCACCCGTGATCGGGCGCGTCAGCTGGGACGGGCAGGGCTGCAGCATCTCGCAGGCCTCGCTGTCCGTCCTGACCGACCTCGTCACCGGGCGCCCGGTGCCCGAGGCCGAGCACCTCGGCGAGGTGTTCCGCGACCTCATGGGCTCGCGCGGGTCCGGCCTGGACGAGACCGCCGAGGACGAGCTCGGGGACGCCACGGCGTTCACGGGGGTCTCCCGTTACCCTGCCCGCATCAAGTGCGCCCTGCTCGGCTGGGCGGCGCTGCGGGACTCGCTCGTGACCTCGGGCGCACTGGACCACACGACCGCGGCACGAGCCGCGACCACGACGGAGGAGAACCGATGAGCACCGAGACCGGCGCGCCCGAGGGCGTCGCCCCCAGCCCGCCCACCGTCGCCGACGTCGAGGAGGCCCTGCGCGACGTCATCGACCCCGAGCTCGGCATCAACGTCGTCGACCTCGGCCTGATCTACGGCGTGCAGATCGACCAGAACAACCACGCGATCATCGACATGACGCTCACGTCCGCGGCCTGCCCGCTGACCGACGTCATCGAGGACCAGTCCGCGCAGGCGCTCGACGGCCTCGTCGACGGGTTCCGCGTCAACTGGGTCTGGATGCCGCCGTGGGGCCCGGAGAAGATCACCGACGACGGCCGCGAGCAGCTGCGGACGCTCGGCTTCAACGTCTGACGGTCACCACCGCCCGTCGACCGACGCCGCACTCCCACCGGGGGGGTGCGGCGTCGTGCTGTCCGTCGCTGGTCACGATCGGCTTGCAGATCCTTCCGGTGCATTGACGCGAACTGTCCTGAGTGTTGGGATATGTGCGCCCACACCACTTTTCGGAGGATGACGTGACACAGCAGGACCAGACCGGCTCGGGCGGATCTCCGCGGCAGGTGCGCTACCGCGGCCGGCACCTCCCGATGGTCGCGGTGGTCGTCGCGGCGACGATCGCGACCGCCCTGGCGTACAGCGGCATGGTCCTGTTCGGTCTCGAGGTCGCGCACATGTCGCCGCTCGAGGCGTACGGCCTGGCCGGCTTCCTCGAGGTCAGCCTCGTCGCGGTGGCGCTCATGGCGCGCAACGCCGCGCTCGAGGGCCGCCCGTACGGCATCCTCCTCACGCTCACCTGGGTGCTCTCGGGCACGTCGGGCGTGTTCGCGGCGCTCCACGAGATCGCCGTCCCGACCGACAGCACCCCCTACATGGTGGTGTTCCGGTTCGTGCCGCCGCTGGTCGCCGCGCTCATGTGGCACCTCGCACTCGTGGGGGAGCGGCACATGGTCACGGGCCACACGCTCGACGAGCGTCGCCGCGAGACGCGGGTCCACGGATACGTCACCGCCATGGAGCAGTGGCGCGACGCACGCGTCGACAGCTCGGGCTCGTCGGCGGACCTGCGCAAGGTCCGGGCCGCCCACCAGCGTCAGCGCGCCGCCCGCGACGCTGCCCTCAAGCTGCTGACGGTCGAGGACTTCGAGCGCCGCATGCAGATCTGGGTCGACCGCCTGGAGGCCGCAGAACGCCACGGCAACCGGCTCGACCTCATCGGGGCGAGCTCCGTCAAGCGTGGCACCGCCCGCGGTCCGGCCGAGGAGCCTACGGTCCTCGCCGCCCGGACCGCCGCGCCCGCCGAGGCACGCGGCCTGGAGGCGCTCGCGCAGGAGCTGGCGCGTGACGCCGAGGTCCGCACGGTCGAGAGCTCGCGATCCGGTGCGCCGTTGCCGGAACGCCCGGCCGCCAAGGCCCGTGCCGGGGCCCCCGCCGTCGACGACGAGCAGCCCTACGCGCCCGAGACCGCCTTCGAGGCGCTTCCCGAGCTCGAGGCGCGCGTGAAGGACGTGTTCGGACGCACCGGGCCACTCCCCTGGGAGCAGCCCGCCCCGGACGCCACCGGCGCGTCGCAGGTCGTGGAGCCGCCGGCCGTGACAGGTCACACCCGGCGCGTCGAGGTCTTCGACCTCGTCCCTCCCCGGAGCGGCGCGCAGGCCGCGGCGACCGACGTCGACCCGGCCCCACCCGGCGACGACCCGACCGTCGAACGCGACCGTCGCATCGTCGAGCTCGCCCGCCAGGGCCTGAACCAGCGTGAGATCGCACAGCGGGTCTCGGCGTCACGGTCGACCGTCAGCCGCGTCGTGCGCCGCTACGAGGACCAGAAGCCCGTGCCGGACGACGACCGCGAGCTCGCGAACGCCTGACGAGGCGTCATCGTCCGGGTCGACGACCTGGAGCGCTGCGCGGCACGGCATGAACCGTTCGGAGCTTCTTCCGACGCGCCGGCTCAGCCGACCGCTGCGACCGGGGAGGGGAGCGGGACGCCTGAGCCGTCGCGGCGCTGGTCGACCTCGGGCAGGTCGACGGGCTGGCCGCCCGAACCGGTGGCGTGCGGTGGGCCCTGCCCGACCCACGCGAGGATCAGCGTGTCCGCGCCCTTGAGGAACCGGTGCGCACGGACCCCGCCGGTCCCGCGCCCCTTGCCCGGGTAGAGCTCGTACGGCGTCACCTTGGCGGCGCCGGTCTGGGTCCCGGCGAGGGCGCCGGACGAGCCCGCGAGGGTCACGACGGCGGCGAGGTCGCGCACGTCGGCGCGCACGACGCCGAAGAACGCGACGCGCTGCCCGTCCGCGAGGCGGATGCCTGCCATGCCGCCGGCAGAGCGGCCCTGCGGGCGCACCGCGCTCGCGTCGAAGTGCAGGAGCGACGCGTCGGTGCTGACGAACACGACCTCGTCCTCGTCCGTCGCCGGTGCCGCGCCGACGACGACGTCGCCGTCCTTGAGGCCGACGATCTCCCACGCGTCGCGATTGCTCGGCACGTCGCCGGGGGCCACGCGCTTGACGACGCCCTGCGCCGTCCCCAGCGCCAGCGGAGGCCCGTCGGCACCGAGCGACGCGATCGTCACCGCGTGCTCTCCCGGGTCGAGCACGACCACCTCGGCCAGCGGCACGCCGCCCGACAGGCTCGGCGCACCGTCGGTGAGCGGCAGCGCGGGCAGGTCGAGCACCGAGATCCGGACCATGCGTCCCCGGTCCGTGACGAGGCCGACGTCGCCGCGTGCCGTGGTGCGCACGCGGGCGCGGACGACGTCGTGCGCGGCGCGCGACGAGCCGGACCGTGACGGCTTGGTGTCGTCGCTCGTGCGGGCCAGGAGCCCCGTCGCCGAGAACAGCACCCAGCACGGGGTGTCCGCCACCTCGAGCGGGACGACCGCCGCACTCGTCGCGGTCTGGCCGGCCGACTCCAGGAGCACCGTGCGGCGCGGCGTGCCGTACGTCGTCGCGACGTCGGCCATCTCGCCCGAGACCACGGCCCGCAACCGCGCGTCGTCGCCCAGGATCTCCTGCAGCTCCTCGATCTCCCGGCGCAGCTGCTCCTGCTCCTTCTCGAGCTCGATGCGTGAGAACTTCGTCAGGCGCCGCAGCTGCAGCTCGAGGATGTAGTCGGCCTGCGGCTGGGACAGGTCGAACACGTCCTGCAGGCGCGTGCGCGCCGTGCCCGCGTCGTCGGACGAGCGGATGACCTGGATGACCTCGTCGATGTCGACGATCGCGACCAGCAGCCCGTCGACGAGGTGCAGGCGTTCGGTCCGCTTGCGCAACCGGTGCTCGGACCGGCGGCGCACGACGTCGATGCGGTGGTCGACCCATACCCGCAGCAGGTCCAGCAGACCGAGCGTGCGGGGCTGACCGTCCACCAGCGCGACGTTGTTCATGCCGAACGAGTCCTCGAGCGGCGTGTGCTTGTAGAGCTGCTGGAGCACGGCCTCGGGGTTGAACCCGGTCTTGACCTCGATCACGATCCGCAGGCCGTGCGCGCGGTCCGTGAGGTCGGTCGCGGCGGAGACGCCCTGGATCTTCTTCGCCTTGACGCCCTCCGCGATCTTCTCGATCACCTTCTCCGGGCCCACGAGGTACGGCAGCTCGGTGACGACGATCCCCTTGCGCCGCGGGGTCACGTCCTCGACGCGCGTCGTGGCGCGGATCCGGAACGAGCCGCGGCCCGTGCGGTAGGCGTCGCGCACGCCGTCGAGGCCGACGATCTTGCCCCCCGTCGGGAGGTCGGGGCCGGGGACGAACCGCTGGATGGCCTCGAGGTCGGCGTCCGGGTGCGCCACGAGGTGGCGGGCGGCGGAGACGACCTCGACGAGGTTGTGCGGCGCCATGTTCGTCGCCATGCCGACGGCGATGCCCGAGGCTCCGTTGACCAGCAGGTTCGGGATGGCCGCGGGCAGCACGTCGGGCTGGCGCAGCTTGTTGTCGTAGTTCGGCACGAAGTCGACGACGTCCTCGTCGAGGTTCGCCGTCATGGCGAGCGCGGGCGGGGCGAGCCGCGCCTCCGTGTACCGCGAGGCGGCGGGCCCGTCGTCGAGGGTCCCGAAGTTCCCGTGCCCGTCGACCATCGGCAGGCGCAGCGAGAAGTCCTGCGAGAGACGCACGAGCGCGTCGTAGATCGCGCCGTCACCGTGCGGGTGCAGCTTGCCCATGACCTCGCCGACGACCCGCGCGGACTTCACGTGCGCGCGGTCGGGGCGCAGGCCCATGTCCGCCATCATGTACAGGATCCGGCGCTGGACGGGCTTGAGCCCGTCACGGGCGTCCGGCAGGGCGCGCGAGTAGATGACCGAGTACGCGTACTCGAGGAACGACGTCTCCATCTCCGACGTGACGTCGACGTCGACGATGGTCTCGTTCACCTCGCTCGGGTCCAGCGAGGGGGTGGAGGGCTTGCGCGCCATGGTCGTGCGGGCTCCTGCCGGTCGTGGGTGCGGTCGGGTGCTCGTGCAGCGGGGCCCGAGACGACGGTGCGGCGCGGGGACGCCACCGCACGTGAGGGTAGCCGACGCGTGCGACGCTCCCATTCTCCGACCCAGCGGGTGCGTGACGGCGCAGGCGCACCGTGGGCGGCACCGCCTAGCCTGGGACCGTGAGCGACGACGTCCGTGCCCCGGCCCCGGGGGAGTACCCCGTCGAGTGGGAGGCGGACGTCGTCCTGCGCGACGGCAGCACGACCCACCTGCGCCCGATCCGCCCGACGGACGCCGAGGCGCTGCAGCGCTTCCACGTCGCGCAGTCCGAGCGCTCGACGTACCTGCGCTTCTTCGCCCCGATGGAGCGCCTCTCGGACCGCGACCTCGACCGGTTCACGCGCGTCGACCACCACGACCGGGTCGCGCTCGTCGCGGTGGCGGCGCGTCCCGGCGCCGGCGACGCCGGCACGGACGACCAGGACATCATCGGGGTGGCCCGGTTCGACCGGACGTCCGAGCACGAGGCGGAGGTCGCCTTCAACATCGCCGACGCGGCCCAGGGGCGCGGCCTGGGCTCGGTGCTCCTCGAGCACGTCGCCGCCGCCGCCCGCGAGCGGGGGGTGCGCCGGTTCACGGCCGAGGTGCTGCCGCAGAACGGCAAGATGCTCGGTGTCTTCCGCGAGGCCGGGTATCACGTCCACCAGCAGATGGACGACGGGTTCGTCCTCGTCGGCGTCGACCTCGACCCGACCGAGCAGTCGCGCGCCGTCATGGCCGACCGCGAGCACCGTGCGGAGGCCCGCAGCATGCGGGGCCTGCTCGGCGCGACGAGCGTCGTCCTCGTCGGCCCCGGGAACGCGGGCACCGTCGCGACGGACCCGGGGATCGACGACGTCCTCGCCGAGCGCGCGCTCCGTGCGCTCGTGCGCTCCGCGACGTCGGTCCACGTGACGGGCGTCGCCGCGGCCGCGTCCGTGCCCGACGACGGCGCGGACCTCCACGTCCACGCGTCCCTCGCGGACGTGCCGGGACCCGTCGACCTCGCCGTCGTGGCCCTCGCGCCGCGCGCGGCGATCGCCGCCGTCCGCGACCTCGCCCGCCTCGGCGTCCGGGGCGTCGTCGTCCTGTCGGCCGGCTATGCCGAGACCGGCCCCGAGGGCCTCGCGCTGCGCCGCGAGCTCCTGCGCGTCGCGCACACGTCGGGGCTGCGCGTCGTCGGGCCCGCGAGCTACGGCCTCGTCGCACGAGGGACCGACCCCGAGCGCCCCGTCCTGGCTGCGACGCTCGCCGACGAGCTGCCGCGGCCCGGCGTCGTCGGCCTGTTCAGCCAGTCGGCGCCGATGGCGGTCACGCTGCTCGCGACGACCGTGCGTCGCGGGCTGGGCGTGTCGTCGTTCCTGTCGGCTGGCCACCGCGCGGACGTGTCCGGCAACGACCTGATGCAGTACTGGCAGGACGACGCCTCCACCCAGGTGGTGTGCCTGTACCTCGAGTCGATCGGCAACCCGCGCAAGTTCTCGCGGATCGCGCGGCGGCTCGCCTCGGTCAAGCCCGTGGTGGTCGTCACCGCCGGACGCAGCGGGCACGTGGTCCCGCCCGGCCACGCCGTGCGGTCCACGACCGCCCCGCGGCGCACGCTCGAGGAGATGCTGCGCCAGTCGGGCGTGATCCGCGCCGAGAACACCCACCACCTGGTCGACATCGCGCAGCTCCTCGCGCACCAGCCCCTGCCCGCCGGGCGACGCGTGGGGATCCTCGCGAGCTCGGCCGCCCTGGCCGCCCTGGTCGCGGAGGCTGCTGCGTCCGCCGGGCTCGTGGTCGCGCGGACGGACTTCGTGCCCGAGGACGCCGACGACGCGCGTGTCGCCGAGGCCGTGGACGCGATGTACGCGCCCGGCGCGTGCGACGCCGTCGTGGCCGTCCAGGTGCCGGTCGCCCGCCCGCGCCGGCCGCAGGTGTCGGCGGCGCTGGCCGCGGCGTCCGCACGCAGCGGGCGCACGACGGTCGCGAGCATGCTCGGGCTGCACGGTCTGACGGCCGAGCTCGCGGCCCCCGACCCGCACGACGAGGACGCGCCGGCACGCTGCGTGCCGGCCTGCTCGACGCCGGAGGACGCCGTGGCTGCCCTCGGCGCCGTCGTCCAGTACGCCCGCTGGCGCGGCGCCGACCACGGGGAGACGGTCGCCCCGACCGGCACCGACCCCCGCGCGGCGCGCGCCGTCGTCGAGCGCGAGCTGGGTGGTGCGGTCGAGGTCGAGCTCGGCCCGGAGGCGACCGCCGAGCTCCTCGCGTGCTACGGGGTGCACGTCGCCCCTGCACGTCGCGTGCGGACGGCCGACGAGGCAGTCGCAGCCGCCCACGACGTCGGGTGGCCGGTGGCGCTCAAGTGCACCGCTCCCGCGCTCCGGCACCGTGCTGACCTGGGCGGGGTGCGGCTCGACGTCACGGACGAGGACGAGCTGCGCGCCGGCGTCGCGCAGCTGCGGACCACGCTCGCCGCGGTCCTGCCGGGCTCGGCCGACGAGCCGCTCGAGGTCCAGGCCATGGTCGACGCGGGGGTCGCGTGCGTGATCCGCTCCACGGAGGACGAGCTCTTCGGCCCGGTCGTCTCGTTCGGGCTGGCGGGAGACGCGGTCGACCTGCTCGGGGACGTCGCCTACGGGGTGCCGCCGCTCACCGACGTCGACGTCGGCGCGATGGTCCGCTCCGTGCGCGCGGCGCCCCGGCTGTTCGGGTACATGGGGACGCCGGTCGTGGCCACGGCCGCACTCGAGGACGTGCTCGCGCGGGTCTCGGTGCTCGCCGACGACCTGCCCGAGGTCCGCAGCCTCGAGCTGTACCCGGTCGTCGTGTCCGAGCACGGGGCCGCGGTGCTGAGCGCCCGCGTGCGCCTCGCGGACGCCCAGCGGGCCGACACCCTGCGGCGGGCGCTGCCGGGCTGACGGGACGCCGGCCGGCGGGCCGGCGGTGTCGGTCGCTGCGCGTTGGCCCGCCCGTCCGGCGGGGTGGGAGACTGTACGGGTGCGCTCGACAACCCCCGATGCCTGGACCGACCTGACCGCCCAGCTCCACCGTGCGGGGTACTACCCCGAGCTCGTCGCGGACGTGCTCGCCGTCGCCGTCGCCGGCGAGGAGATCGAGGCGCACCTCGTGCTCCCCGAGACGACGTTCGACGCGTCCGAGGTCCGCCGTCACCTGACGGTCCTCGCGCTGACGCCCACCCGGTTGGTCACGTCGCACGTGGACGACCACCCGGCGGACAGCGAGAACCCGTCGGCGGCCGCCGCGGCCACCACCGAGTCCGTCCCGCTGTCCGAGGTGCGGTCCGTCTCGCTCACCCACGTCGTCGCCGAGCCGCAGTCGTACTCCGCGGGCACACCTCCGGTCGAGGTGACGCTCGCCCTCGGGTGGGGCGCCGTCACGCGGGTGGACCTCGAGCCGGCACAGTGCCCCGACCCGGCGTGCGAGGCCGACCACGGCATGACCGGGCAGATGACGCCCGACGACCTCGTCCTGCGGGTCAGCGCCGAGGCCGAGGGCGCGGACGCCGTGCGCGCCGCCGTGGCGTTCGCGACAGCACTCTCCCGGGCGACCGCACGTCCCGCCGGCCGGTGAGCGCGCTCCCCGACGGGATGCTCGCCCCCGACCACGGTGCGGGTGGTCTCGCCGCCGTGCTGCCCGGGGCGCTGGGCGCGCTCGGCCTCGTCACGACGACGGCGACGGGACTGAGCAGCACGACGACGCGCGCCGCGCTCGGCCTGCCGCACGCCGAGCGTGTGTGCGTCGTCCTGGCCGACGGGCTCGGGCACGTGAACCTCGCCGAGCGCGCCGGGCACGCGCCGTTCCTGCGCTCGCTGCTCCCCGAGGCACGGTCGCTCACCTCGACGTTCCCGAGCACCACCGCGGCCGCGATCGGCTCGTTCGGCACGGGGACCGCCCCGGGACGCACCGGCATGCTCGGGTACACGCAGCGCAACCCGGTCACGGGCGCCCTGGCGAACATGGTCTCGTGGGAGGGTGCGGTCGCGCCGGACGAGCTGCAGCGCGAGCCGACGCTCCTGTCGGTCGCCGCGGAGGCGGGCGTCCGAGTCACGTCGACCGGGCCCGCGCGGTTCGCGCGCTCGGGCATGACGCTCGCCGCCCTGCGTGGCGGGACGTTCGTCGCCGCGGAGCCGCTCGCGGACCGGGTCG
The DNA here is from genome assembly GCF_014837295.1 of Cellulosimicrobium arenosum. Lineage (GTDB taxonomy): Bacteria > Actinomycetota > Actinomycetes > Actinomycetales > Cellulomonadaceae > Cellulosimicrobium > Cellulosimicrobium arenosum. The sequence goes on along the minus strand of NZ_JACYHB010000001.1, from coordinate 601,557 downwards.
ACACCGCGGTCCGGACGCTGCGGCGTCCGGGCCTCGTCTACCTGTACTGGCGCGACGTCGACCGCGTGGGCCACCACCACGGGTGCGGTTCGTGGCAGTGGGGCGACGAGCTCGAGGCGCTCGACCGCGAGCTCGCCCGCCTGGCGCGCTCGCTGCCCGCGGGCACGCTGCTGCTCGTCACAGCCGACCACGGGATGGTGGACGTGGACACCGCACTGCGCTGGGACGTCGCGGGTCACCCCGCGCTCGATCGCGAGGTCCTGCTCGTCGGTGGTGAACCGCGCGCCGTCCACGTCTACGCCGAGCCGGGGGCCGCGACGGACGTCGCCGACCGCTGGCGCGACGTCCTCGGCGAGCACGCGCTCGTGCTCGAGCGCGCCGACGTGGTCGCCCGCGGACTGCTGGGTCCCGACCCGCGGCCCGACGCCGTCGCGTCCGCCGGCGACGTGGTCGTCGCGATGCGGGGGCGTGCCACCGTCGTGGACTCCCGTACCCAGACGCCCGCGTCGCTCGACCTGGTGGGCGTGCACGGTTCGCTCACCACGACCGAGATGGGCGTGCCGTTGCTGGTGCACACGGCCTGAGCCCCGCGCCGCGCCGACGTGTCCGAGGTCGGTCGGGCACCCGAACCAACCGAACGGAGGAACCGTGGCAGAGCTCGTCTTCTTCTCCGGCACGATGGACTGCGGCAAGTCCACCCTCGCGCTCCAGCTCGACCACAACCATGCCGCGCGCGGTCGGCGCGGCCTGATCTTCTCGCGCGACGACCGCGCCGGGACGGACCGGTTGTCCTCGCGGCTCGGCCTCGAGGTCCTCGCGCGCGAGGTCACCGACGCCACCGACTTCTGGGTCGACGTCACCGGAGACGACGCACCCGTCGACTATCTCGTGTGCGACGAGGCCCAGTTCTACTCGGCGGGCCAGGTCGAGCAGCTCGCGCGGCTCGTCGACGAGGCCGAGATCGACGTGTTCGCGTTCGGGATCACCGCCGACTTCCGCACGCGGCTGTTCCCCGGGTCGGCGCGACTGATCGAGCTGGCGGACCGGGTCGAGGTCCTCCAGGTGCAGTCGCTGTGCTGGTGCGGGGCGCGTGCGACCCACAACGCACGGACGCTCGACGGGAGGATGGTCGTCGAGGGCGAGCAGGTCGTGGTCGGGGACGTCGGCAGCGGCGCCCAGGTCGCGTACGAGGTGCTGTGCCGCCGTCACCACATGCGACGCATGACCACGGCCGTCGCGCGCGCCCTGGCGCCGGCAGACCGGCTGTCCTTCGACCTGCCGGGCTGACCCGTCGGGCCGACCTGCCGCAGACGGGGAGGGTCAGCCTTCCGGCCGCGCCCCGAACACGATCTCGTCCCAGCTCGGCACCTTCGCACGCGAGCGGTTCTTGCCCTTGCGCCGGTCGCGCGGGCCTGGCCCCGGGACGGGCCGGTCGTCCGCGTCGCCACCCGCCGAGGTCGGTGCCAGGCTCGGGTCGTCGTGCGGCGGCTCGGCGGTTCGGTGCGTCGAGCGCGCGGGAGAGGCCGGGGCGTCGACGTGATCGGGGCCGTCGTCCGCGCCGTCGTCGTCCGCACCGTCGGTGCCCTCGTCCTGGCCGGAGCTGCCGGCCCGCACCAGGGCCATGCGGGGCAGGTGGACCACCGTGCCGCCCTCGACGGTCCCGGACCCGTCCGGCGTCGCGGCGTCGGAGCGACCCGAGCGGTCGTCGTCGTGCACGTCGCGGCCGGTCGACGGACCGAGACCCTCGAACGGCTCCTGCCCCGCGGGCGGCGCGGGGGGCGTGCGCGGTCGCAGTCCGCGGCGCTGGCTGAGGTCGTCGAGCAGCTCGTGCGTCCCGTCGTCCTGGGACGGCTGCGGGGGTCGCGACGCGCGGGGGCCGGCGTCGACGTCGAAGACCGCGGCCGCGCCCGGGACGCGGTCCGGTTCCGACTCGGGCTGCGACAACCAGCGCGCCTCGTCGTCCAGCGCGTGCGGGGTACGCGTCGACGGGTCGTAGGACCATCGCGCGGAGCGTGTGCTCGAACCGGCCTCGAAGCTGACCGTCACGGTCCACGGGGCACCGGGAGCCCGGGTGGCGGACCAGGTCACGCCGTCGACGTCCACGTCCCGTGCCTCGAGCCTGCGCGTCACGACGTCACCGAGCCGCGTCTCGGAGTCCTCGTAGCCCTCGGCGGACGCCTGCACCCGGTCGATCACGTACCCCTGCTCCGCGACGACGGGCCCGGCGAACCGGCGCACGTTCTCGGGCGACAGCCCGGCCGCCTCCGCGACCTCCTCGACGCTGGCACCGGTGCGCAGCCGCGCCTGGATCTCGCGGGGGACGAGACGGCTCTCGCCCTCTGCGCGCAGGTGCTCCAGGTGCGGACGGTCGCGACGGACCGCAGCACGCAGGGCCTCGGTGATCGTCACCGTGTACTGGGTGCCACCCGGTCCGCCGAGGACGAGACGTTCCCCGTCCTCGTGCAGTCTCACCAGCTCCAGCTCGTCCATGGGTCCTCCCGAGTCGATGCGCCCGACGACGGCGCTCGTCGCTGTCTCGAGGGTGCCACCATCGCACGCGCTCGTGGTGCACCACGCCCGGTGTGCCGCCGAACGGCGCGAAGGTGGGTCGACCCTGGGATGATGCGGGGTGTGATCCTCGACCTCGTCCCGGGTGGGGCGCTCGAGCTCGGTGGCGTGTTCTGCGCTGCGCTGTCCGGCGGGCTGGCCGCGGTGCGTCGACGGTTCGACCTGGTCGGGGTCCTCGTGCTCGCCTGGGTGGCCGGGTTGGGCGGTGGGATGGCGCGCGACGTCCTCATCGGCGCCATCCCGCCCGTGGGCATCTCCGACTGGCGTCTCGTGGCGGTGGCCGGCGCCGCCGGCCTGGTCACCTTCTTCTGGCACCCGCGGCTCGAGCGGCTGCGACGTTCGATCATCGTGCTCGACGCGGGCGCCCTCGCGCTGTTCGTCCTCTCCGGCACGATGAAGGGCCTCGAGTACGAGGTCGGGAGCCTGGCAGCCGTGTTCGTCGGCGTCCTGACGGGTGTGGGAGGCGGCATCCTGCGGGACGTGCTGACGAACGAGGCGCCCTTGATCTTCCAGGACAAGCAGCTCTACGCCGTCCCGGCGCTCCTGGGCGCGTCGGCGACCGCCGTGCTGTGGTCGCTCGGCTGGCTCGGTCCTGCCTCCCAGGCCGGGGTGCTCGTGCTCGTCCTCGGGTTCCGGCTCGTGTCGCTGCGCCTCGGGTGGTCCGCGCCCGGTCCGTGGCAGGGTCGCCGGGGCGGGCGCGGTTCCGGCAGGATATGAGGCGTGCACTTCATCGACGACCCCCGACTGCCCGACGACGTCACCGTCATGGACCTGCGCGTCCTCGCCGACCACCTCGCGCGAACGGCCGGAGAGCTGATCCGGTCAGGTCGACCGGAGCGCGTGGAGGTGGCGGCGACGAAGTCCAGCGCCGTCGACGTCGTCACCCGCATGGACCGCGAGAGCGAGGCGTTCCTGCGGCGGGAGCTCGCGGCGGAGCGGCCCGACGACGCGATCCTCGGCGAGGAGGAGGGCGCCAGCGACGGCACGTCCGGCATCACCTGGGTCCTCGACCCGATCGACGGGACCGTGAACTACCTCTACGGTGTCGCGTCGTACGCGGTCTCGGTGGCCGCGGTGCTCGGCCCCGTGGACCCGGCGCGGTGGACCGTCGTGGCCGGCGCGGTGCACTCCGTCGTGGACGACCGGACCTGGACGGCCGGTCTCGGGGCGGGGTCGACGGTGGACGGCGTGCCGGTGCGGGTCGAGCAGGCCCCGCGGCTCGACGAGTGCCTCGTCGGTACGGGCTTCGGCTACGACGCGCAGCGCCGTCGCACGCAGGCCCAGGTGCTCGTCGAGGTGCTCCCGCGCGTACGCGACATCCGCCGGCTCGGGTCGGCCGCGATCGACCTGTGCCTCGTCGCGAGCGGGGAGATCGACCTGTACTACGAACGCGGTCTGAACCCGTGGGACCTGGCGGCCGGTGCGCTGGTCGCCCAGGAGGCCGGAGCCACGGTGACGGGACTGCGTGGGCGTCCGGCCGGCCAGGCGATGACCGTCGCAGGGCCGCGGGGCGTGACCGGGGAGCTCGTCGCGCTCCTCGAGGAGCTGGACGCCGACCAGGGGTGAGCGTGCCCCCGACGGGGGTCCGCGCGAGCACGGACGGCACCGTGCCCTTCTCGGGCTGTCGACCTGGGCAACGGACGCCGGGCGGCGGCGTTCGACCAGGTCAGAGGCCGTGGAGCCCGGCGTGACCCAGGACACGCCCGTGGGTTCGGGTCACGGCGTGCACGGACGGGCGAAATGATGCACAATCCGTTGGCCCACCGGGAACAAAACCGGTGCGCCGCGCATTGATCTGCGTGCACGTGCGACGACGACCTCGGAGCACGGCACGTGACGTCACGGGACCCTGCGTCCTCATCGTGCACGCCTGCTCCACCGGCCGTGGGCCGATGGCCGACGGAGTGCATCAGTCGCGACCGACGAACTTCCGGAGAGTGACCCCACAGATGGCAACAGACTACGACGCCCCCCGTAAGAGCGAAGAGGAGCTGAGCGAGGACTCGCTCCAGGAGCTCCAGGCTCGTCGTTCGGACAAGAGCTCGGGCGTTGTGGACGAGGACGAGACCGAGGCAGCGGAAGGATTCGAGCTGCCGGGTGCCGACCTGTCCGGCGAAGAGCTCTCCGTCCGGGTGCTGCCGCGCCAGGCTGACGAGTTCACGTGCGCCAGCTGCTTCCTCGTGCACCACCGCAGCCAGCTCGCGTACGAGAAGAACGGGCAGCAGATCTGCTCGGAGTGCGCCGCCTGATCCGAGGCTCGCACCGGCACCCTCGCGTGCTCGTACCTGCACGACCACGACGGCGGCCGCCACCCCACGAGGGAGGCGGTCGCCGTCGTGCGTCAGGAATCGGTCCCCACGAGTCCAGCGCGGCTCGCGGCCTCGCCCAGGGCGCGTGCCAAGGACTCCGGCCGCCGGGTCGAGACGAGCCAGTACGGCGTGGGGTCCTTCTCGTCCTCGATCACGACGTGGACGCCCGTGCGCGCCCACGCGCGCAGGCACACGAACGCGCGCGCGTCCAGGCTCGGCCCCAGCTGCCGGCGCATGGCCTCGGGGTCGAGCATCGTGACCGTGCCCAGGAGCGCGACCGGGATGTGGGCGCGTCCCGCCCGGAACGTCCCGTCCTCGACGGACACCACCGGGGAGGTCGCGACCAGCGCGGCGCCGCCCCCGGCCAGGGCGAGGACGCCTGCGGCGACCGCGACCGCGGCGTCGACGGGCCACAGCGCGATCGCGAGGATCACCGCGAAGCCTGCGGCGGCCGCCCACAGTCCGGGTCCCGGGTGCACGCGTTCGCGGAAGCCGGAGGTCGAGGCACCCGTGGGGCGTCCGGTCGGGGGTGCGCTGCCGTCGGCCGAGGCGTCGTCCATGTCCTCATCATCGCAGGCCCGCGGTGCGCCTCCCGGAGGAGGTCGCCGGCCGGTCCCGCGCCCAACTAGGCTCGCCGGGTGCCGACAGACGACAAGCAACCAGAACACGCCGACGTCGACGTCCTGATCACCCTGCTCGACGACGTCCCCGTCCCCGCGTACTCGCACCCCGGGGACGCGGGTGCCGACCTGGTGACGACGGTGGACGTGCGCCTCGCACCGGGCGAACGGGCACTCGTCCCGACGGGCGTGTCGATCGCGCTCCCGGACGGGTACGCCGCGTTCGTCCATCCACGTTCGGGGCTCGCGACGCGGCACGGGCTGACCGTCGTGAACGCTCCCGGGACGGTCGACGCGGGGTACCGCGGCGAGATCAAGGTGACGCTGCTGAACACCGACGCGCACGAGGCGGTCGAGCTGCACCGCGGCGACCGGATCGCGCAGCTCGTCGTGCAGAAGGTCGAGCGCGCCCGCTTCCTCGTGGCCGAGCGGCTGCCGGGCTCGCACCGTGGGTCCGGGGGGTTCGGCTCGAGCGGCGGGTGGTCCGCGACGACCTGAACCGTTCGCGCACGGCCGAAGCGCCGCGTGGACCGAAGGCCGGTCCATGCGGGCTAGTGTTGAACCAGGGGAGTTCCGCCCCGACGAAAGTCCCGGTGTCCGACCGGGCAGTGGTGAGGAGTACGTCCGTGGGTCTGTTCCGCCGTACGAGGTCGACGTCGCAGTCGACCGAGCCCCAGGTCGGTGGGTCCGCCGACCAGGCCGACGACGCCACGGACCCGGGCACCGGCGCTGCTCCGGACGTGGGGGGCACCGAGACGTCCGACGCGACGACGGACGGCGACCGCGCGTCGGCCCGCGGGCCCTTCGACTCCACGCAGGTGGGAGAGCGCGGCCCCCGCGTCGACCTGGGAGCCGTCTGGCTCCCGGGCGTGCCCGGCATGGAGCTGCGCATGGAGGTCGACAAGAAGACCCAGCGCATCACCGGCGTGGCTGCGGCGGTCGGCGGTTCCGGGCTGCAGATCCAGGCGTTCGCGGCGCCGCGGACCGAGGGCATCTGGGACGAGATCCGCTCGGAGATCGCGGCATCGGTGACGAAGCAGGGCGGGACCGTGGACGACGTCCCGGGTCCCTTCGGCCGCGAGCTCATCGCCAAGATCCCCGCGACCACTCCCGACGGGCGCCAGGGCGTGCGTCCGGCTCGCTTCGTCGGGGTCGACGGCCCCCGCTGGTTCCTGCGCGGCGTGCTCACGGGCAAGGCCGCCGTGGACCAGCAGGAGGCGCGGCTGCTCGAGTCGGTGTTCGCCAACATCGTCGTGGTGCGGGACCAGAGCCCGCGCCCGCCGCGCGACCTGCTGACGCTGCACCTGCCCGGCAAGGCGCCCACGGCGCCGGAGTCGCCGGTCGGCGCGCCGCAGGCACCCACGTTCGACCCGACGCGGCGTGGTCCCGAGATCACGGAGATCCACTGATGCCCTCGACCATTCGTCAGGTGCTCCACGCGGCCCTCGCCTCCCAGGATGAGGTCGCCGCGGACGAGGAGCGGACCGAGGCGTCACGCCAGCACGGGTGTCGTGCGGTCGCCGACCTCCCCAACCGGCGCCGCGTCCAGGTCTCGGGCGTGCTGCGCTCGGTCGTGCTGCGTCCCCGGGAGGGTGTGCCCACCGTCGAGGTCGAGCTCTACGACGGCTCCGGTGCGCTCGACCTCGTCTGGCTCGGCCGCCGGCGCATCGCCGGGGTCGAGCCCGGGCGCCGCGCGCGGGTCGAGGGATTCGTGTGCGACGTCGACGGGCGGCGGACGATGTTCAACCCGCGCTACGAGCTGCTGCCGCGCCCCGGTGAGTGACTGCGCCCGGCCGTCCCTGCCCAGCGCGCACCCGTGAGCTACGAGGAACCCGACGATGACGACATCCACACCGCCCGAGCCCGAGCACGCCGCCGCCCCCGACCGGTCCGTGGTGCCGCTCGCCCCGGGCGACGCGGCCGAGCGGACCGTCGACTCCGTCGCTGCTCCCGAGGACGGACGTGCCCAGGGCGTGCGAGCGCTCCTCGGTGACGAGTTCTCGGTGGCCGACGCCGTCGGCGGCGTCCGGGGCATGCTCGAGTCCGTCGCGCCGGGCCTCGTCTTCGTCGTCGTCTTCGTCCTGACGCGTGAGCTGACGCCGTCGTTGGTGTCGTCCGTGGCCGTGACCCTGGTCGCCGTCGTCGTGCGCCTCCTCCAGCGCACGCCTGTCACCCAGGCCGTCGCCGGGCTGCTGGGCGTGGCCATCGGCGTGGTGTGGGCCTGGCGTTCGGGCAACGCCGCAGACTTCTTCGTGTGGGGGCTGTGGACCAACGCCGCGTACCTCGCGGTCCTGCTCGTGTCGTTGCTCGTGCGATGGCCGCTCGTCGGCCTGGTCGTCGAGGGGTTCCGCAGCGGGTTCGGCACGGGGGAGGAGCGGTCGCGCACGGACGCGGGCGTCGAGACGGCCGTGGACGGAGTGAGCGTCGAGGGCGCGCGCACTGCCGCGGCGGAGGAAGCCCCGTTGTCGGTCCGCGAGGCGTTCGCCGGGTGGTCGCGGCGGTGGCGCTCGGACCGTGCCCTCATGCGGCGGTACGCCCTGGCGACGTGGCTGTGGGTCGGGCTCTTCGCCGTGCGCCTCGCCGTGCAGGTGCCCCTGTACCTCCAGGGGTCCGTGGGCTGGCTCGGCACGGCTCGGCTGGTGATGGGCCTGCCCCTGTGGGCGCTGGTGCTGTGGCTCACGTGGGCCCTCGTCCGTCGGACGGGGCGGCGGCCCGCCGCGGGACCCGGAGCGGCAGGCTAGGCGCTGGGCTCCTCCTGCGGCGCCGGGTCGACGACCTCGCCCGCAGGTCTGTCCACCGACTCACCGCCGGTCCCGCCGCTCGTCGTGACCGGCGTCGCGCCCGCGGCGACGAGGAGCCGGGCCAGCGCGTTCTCGTCCGCCTGGTTCCCGGCCACGAGCAGCAGCTCGTCGCCGGCCTCGAGCGTGTCGTCGCTGCTCGGCGCGATCGGCAGCACGCCGCGCACGATCGCGGCGAGGACCGTGTCCTCCGGCCAGGAGACGTCGCCCACGCGACGACCCACGAGCGGCGACGTCCTGGGCAGGGTGACCTCGAGGATGCCCGCTCCGGACTGGTGGAACGTGAAGATCCGCACGAGGTCGCCCACGGCGACGGCCTCCTCGACCATGGCCGTCATGATGCGCGGGGTCGACACGGCGACGTCGACGCCCCAGGACTCGTCGAACATCCACTCGTTCTTCGGGTTGTTCACGCGCGCGACGGTGCGCGGGACGCCGAACTCCGTCTTGGCGAGCAGCGAGACGACGAGGTTGACCTTGTCGTCGCCGGTGGCGGCGACGATGACGTCGCACTCGTCGACCCGGGCCTCACCGAGGGACGACAGCTCGCACGCGTCCGCGAGCAACCAGTCGGCCTCCGCGACCTGGGCGACCCGCATCGCGCCCGGTTGCTTGTCGACGAGCAGGACCTCGTGGTCGTGGCTGAGGAGCTCGCGAGCGATGGACCTGCCGACGGACCCTGCCCCGGCGATGACGACGCGCATCAGTCGGCCTCCACCTTCGCTGCGTGCGTGAGGACGCGCTCGACGGTCGGCGCCTCGGAATCGGTCATCAGGACGTGGAGCACGTCGTTCTCCTGCAGGACGGTGCGGTCCGTGACGAGGGTCCCGTCGCCGAACCGTCCGAGGAACGCCACGCGCGCTCCCGTGGCCTCCTCGATGGCGCGCACGGTGCGTCCCACCCACGTCGGGTGGTAGTCGAGCTGCGCGAGCCGTACCTGACCCGAGGGGTCGCGGTACTCGTCGGTGGCTCCCAGGGGGAGCATGCGGCGCAGCACCTGGTCCGCCGTCCAGCGGACCGTCGCGACGGTCGGGATGCCGAGCCGCTGGTAGATCTCCGCGCGCTGGGGATCGTAGATCCGGGCGACGACCTGGTCGATCCCGAAGGTCTCGCGCACGACGCGCGCGGCGAGGATGTTGGAGTTGTCCCCGTCGGACACGGCCGCGAACGCGTACGCGTCCTCGATGCCGGCCTGGACCAGGGTGTCCCGGTCGAACCCCACACCGGTGACCTTCTGGCCGGTGAAGTCCGCTGGCAGGCGTCGGAAGGCGTCGGGGTTCTGATCGACGACGGCGACCGAGTGGCCGCTCGACTCGAGCGACTGGGCGAGGGTCGCACCGACGCGGCCGCAGCCCATGATCACGAAGTGCACGTGACGAACGCTACCGCCTCGCGGCTCGCTGGCGCCGTGTCGCCGGTCAGCGAAGGCGGGCGGGTACCTCTCGGGCATAGCATGTGGCCTCGTGTCGGAGATCGCGGACGCCGCCAAACGGCTCTTGCTCGGTCGGCCCGTGCGCAGCGAGCGCCTGGGCCACACGTTGCTGCCCAAGCGGATCGCCCTGCCCGTGTTCGCCTCCGACGCGCTCTCGTCGGTCGCCTACGCGCCGGACGAGATCCTCCTGACCCTGGCGATCGCCGGACTGACGGCGACGACCGTCTCGCCCTGGGTGGGTCTGGCCGTCGTGGCGGTGCTGCTCACTGTCGTGGCCTCCTACCGCCAGAACGTGCGGGCCTACCCCTCGGGGGGCGGCGACTACGAGGTGGCGACGGTCAACCTGGGACCGACGGCGGGAGTGGGGGTCGCGTCCGCGCTGCTCGTCGACTACGTCCTGACCGTCGCCGTGTCCATCTCGTCCGGCGCGCAGTACGCGGCGAGCGCGATCCCCGCCCTGCGCGACCACGAGTCGGCGTTCGCGATCGGTCTGGTCGTGCTGCTGACCGTGATGAACCTGCGCGGCGTGAAGGAGTCGGGGACGCTCTTCGCGGTCCCCGTCTACCTGTTCATGCTCGCGATCGGCGCGACGGCGCTCGTCGGGTTCTTCCGCTACGTGACCGGCACGCTGGGGCAGGCGGAGAGCGCCGAGTTCGACCTCGTGGCCGAGAGCGGTTTCGACCAGGGACTGATGGGCCTCGCGGGAGCCTTCCTCATCGCGCGCGCGTTCGCGTCCGGGTGCGCGGCCCTGACCGGGGTCGAGGCCATCAGCAACGGTGTGCCGGCGTTCCGCAAGCCACGGTCGCGCAACGCCGCGACGACCCTCGCCCTCCTCGGCGGGATCTCCGCGGTGATGATGATCTCGATCCTGCTGCTCGCACGTGCCACGGGCGTGCGCTACGCCGAGGACCCGCACGCGCAGCTCTCCGTGGACGGCCAGCCGCTCCCGGTCGACTACGTGCAGCACCCGGTGCTCGGCCAGCTCGCGGAGACGATCTTCGCGGGTTTCCCCCCGGCGTTCATCCTCGTCTCGGTCGTCACCGGCGTCATCCTCGTGCTCGCGGCGAACACGGCGTTCAACGGCTTCCCGGTGCTCGGCTCGATCCTCGCCAAGGACGGCTACCTGCCGCGCCAGCTGCACACGCGCGGGGACAGGCTGGCCTTCTCGAACGGGATCATCACCCTCGCCGTCGCGGCGATCGTGCTGATCTGGGCGTTCGACGCCGAGGTCACCCGTCTGATCCAGCTCTACATCGTCGGCGTGTTCGTCTCCTTCACGCTCTCCCAGCTCGGCATGGTGCGGCACTGGACGCGCGAGCTGCGTACCGAGCACCAGCCGCGCGAGCGCACGCGCATGCGCCGCTCCCGCGTGGTGAACGCCCTCGGGCTCGTGATGACCGGAACCGTCCTCGTCATCGTCCTGGTCACGAAGTTCACGCACGGTGCGTGGATCGCGATCCTCGCGATGGGGGTGGTGTTCGTCCTCATGCGGGCGATCCGCACGCACTACGACACCGTCCGCGAGGAGCTCGCCCTCGGGGACGAGCCGTCCGCGGCCCGTGCGCTGCCGAGCCGGGTGCACGCGATCGTCCTGGTGTCCAAGGTGCACAGGCCCACGATGCGCGCTCTCGCCTACGCACGGGCCTCGCGTCCCTCGATGCTCGAGGCCGTGACCGTCGGCGTGGACGCCGAGGACATCGAGACGATCACGCGCGACTGGGAGGCGCTCGACCTGCCGGTGCCGCTGCGCGTGCTCGACTCGCCCTTCCGTGAGATCACCCGGCCGATCCTGTCCTACGTCCGCTCGATCCGCCGGGAGTCGCCGCGCGACCTGATCGTGGTCTACATCCCGGAGTACGTGGTGGGGCACTGGTGGGAGCAGCTCCTGCACAACCAGAGCGCGCTGCGGCTGAAGGGTCGTCTGCTGTTCACGCCCGGTGTGGTCGTCGCGTCCGTGCCGTGGCAGCTCTCGTCGACCGAGGGGCAGACGGGCTTCGAGGGCGAGGGTTTCCGCGACCGATTCAGCCGGTACTGATCCAGCCGGTACTGACGCAGCCGGTCCTGGTTCGGCCGGTCCTGGTTCGCCCGGCACAGACGCGTCCCGCGCCGTCCTCGCTCGGCCTCGCGTCGTCGGCGGGCGATACTGGGACCATGCCCTCCTCTCCCAGCGGCCCCGTCGTGCCTCCCGACCCGTCTCCCGACACCACGCCCGGCACGCTCCCCGTCTCCGAGCCCGATCCGACGTCTAACCCTCAGGTTGAGGTTGAGGTAGGCGCCGTCGCGCACGGTGGTCACTGCGTGGCACGGTCGGACGGTCGCGTGGTCTTCGTCCGGCACGCGCTCCCTGGGGAGCGCGTGGTCGCGCGCGTGACCGACGGCGGCGAGGGCGCCAAGTTCTGGCGCGCGGACGCCGTGGAGATCCTGGACGCGTCCGCGGACCGTGTGCCGTCGGCGTGGCCCGCGGCCGGCCCGGGCGGCGTCGGCGGTGGCGAGCTGGCGCACGTCGCGCTGGCGGCCCAGCGGCGCTGGAAGCGCGACGTCCTGGTCGAGCAGCTCCGGCGTCTCGCGCACCTGGACGTCGGGCCCGAGGGTCAGGTTCAGGGAGACGTCGAGGCTCTCCCTGGGGACGACGACCGCGGCGGCCTCGCCTACCGCACGCGGATCGACCTCGTGGCCGACGACGCGGGCCGGGCGGGCATGTACCGCTACCGCACGCACGACGTCGTCCCGCTCGACGCCATGCCCCTCGCGACCGCGGAGGTCGCGGAGCTCGCCGACCGGGAGAAGGTGTGGACGCGCCGCTGGCGACCCGGGACGCGGCTCGAGCTCGTCGCGCCGTCGGGCTCGGCGCCGCTGCTGCTGGTCGACGGCGAGCCGTGGCGGGGCGGATCGGTGGACAGGCGGTCGAACGCGCGCCGGAGCGTCGTCGAGCTCGTCGCGGTCGACGGCTTCGAGCACTCGTTCCGCGTCTCGGCCGACGGGTTCTGGCAGGTGCACAGAGCCGCTCCGGCGACGCTCGTGCGCGCCGTCCTCGCCGGCGCCGGTGCGCTGGACGGCGCGCGGGTGCTGGACCTCTACTCGGGAGCCGGACTGTTCACGGTCCCGCTCGCGCACGCGGTCGGCACGTCGGGCTCGGTCGTCGCGGTCGAGGGGGACGCACGAGCCGTGAAGGACGCCCGGCGCAACGTCCACGGTCTGGAGCAGGTCGTGCTCCGTCACGGCCCGGTGGACCGTGTCCTGTCCGCAGGGCGTGAGGAGTCGCTCACCGCGGCAGAGCGCGGCGTGGACGTCGTCGTGCTCGACCCTCCGCGCACGGGCGCCGGGCGCGCCGTCGTCGACGGGATCGCGGCCCTCGCGCCGCAGCGAGTGGTGTACGTGGCGTGCGACCCCGCCGCGCTCGCGCGCGACGTCGCCTACCTCGCCGGTCACGGGTACGGGCTGCGGGGCGTCCGGGGGCTCGATCTGTTCCCGCACACGCACCACGTCGAGGCCGTCGCCGTGCTGGAGCGTTGAGCGGCGCCGTGGCCGGTCTCCCGGTCGGGCGCCGTCGCGGCGCGTGACGGCGCGGGCGCATATATCTTGACGTCAAGATAAGTGCGCTATGCTGGGCGACGGCGGTCTCGGTGCCGGTCCCGCGGGCGACGAGCGCCCGTGACGACCTCGTCCGGACCGCCGCGGCCCCCCGGCGTAGGCTGGGTGGAGCCCCCGGAACCATGGCATCCGTGCCACCGCCACGCCACGAAGGAGCCACGAGTGAGCAGCGTCGACACGTTCGGGTCGAAGGGAACGCTGGAGGTCGGAGGGAAGTCCTACGAGATCTTCCGTCTGGCCGCCGTCGAGGGTGTCGAGCGGCTCCCGTACAGCCTGAAGATCCTCGCCGAGAACCTCCTGCGCACGGAGGACGGCGCCAACATCACCGCCGACCACGTCCGCGCGCTCGCGTCCTGGGACCCGGACGCGCAGCCGAGCACCGAGATCCAGTTCACGCCGGCGCGCGTGATCATGCAGGACTTCACCGGCGTCCCCTGCGTCGTCGACCTCGCGACGATGCGCGAGGCGGTCGCCGACCTCGGCGGCGACCCGTCCCGCATCAACCCGCTCGCGCCGGCCGAGATGGTCATCGACCACTCCGTGCAGATCGACGTGGCGGGCCGCCCGGACGCGTTCGAGCGCAACGTCGAGATCGAGTACGAGCGCAACCACGAGCGCTACCAGTTCCTGCGCTGGGGCCAGACGGCGTTCGACGACTTCAAGGTCGTCCCGCCGGGCACCGGGATCGTGCACCAGGTCAACATCGAGTACCTCGCCCGGACCGTCATGACGCGCGAGGTCGGCACCGCGGAGGGGGACGTCCTGCGCGCGTACCCCGACACGTGCGTCGGCACCGACTCGCACACGACGATGGTCAACGGCCTCGGTGTGCTCGGGTGGGGCGTCGGTGGCATCGAGGCCGAGGCCGCGATGCTCGGCCAGCCCGTCTCGATGCTCATCCCGCGCGTCGTCGGCTTCAAGCTCGCCGGCTCCATCCCGGCCGGCGTGACGGCGACCGACGTCGTCCTCACGATCACCCAGATGCTGCGCCAGCACGGCGTCGTCGGGAAGTTCGTCGAGTTCTACGGCGAGGGCGTCGCCCAGGTGCCGCTCGCGAACCGCGCGACCATCGGCAACATGAGCCCCGAGTTCGGGTCGACCGCCGCGATCTTCCCGATCGACGGCGTGACGATGGACTACCTGCGCCTGACGGGCCGCAGCGACGAGCAGCTCGCGCTCGTGGAGGCGTACGCCAAGGAGCAGGGCCTGTGGCTCGACCCGGCGTCCGACACCTACACCGAGCCGGTGTTCTCGGAGTACCTCGAGCTCGACCTGTCGACGGTCGTGCCGTCCATCGCCGGGCCGAAGCGACCGCAGGACCGGATCGAGCTCTCGCACGCCAAGTCCGCGTTCGCCCGCGACCTGCCGACGTACGCGCCCGAGGTCATCGACTCGGTCGACGAGGCCGAGAAGGAGTCCTTCCCGGCCTCCGATGCACCGGCCACGCACGCTCAGGTGCGTCGCACGGTCCCGGTGACCGACAGCGAGGGCAACAGCTTCGAGCTGTTCCACGGCGCGGTCGCGATCGCGTCGATCACGAGCTGCACCAACACCTCGAACCCGTCGGTCATGCTCGCCGCCGCCCTGCTCGCGAAGAACGCGGTCGACCGTGGCCTGGCGTCCAAGCCGTGGGTGAAGACGTCGATGGCTCCCGGCTCGCAGGTCGTGACGAACTACTACGAGAAGTCCGGCCTGTGGCCGTACCTGGAGAAGCTCGGCTTCCACCTCGTCGGCTACGGCTGCGCGACGTGCATCGGCAACTCCGGCCCGCTCGACGAGAAGATCTCCGAGGCCGTCAACGAGCACGATCTCGCGGTCGTCTCGGTGCTCTCGGGGAACCGCAACTTCGAGGGTCGGATCAACCCCGACGTGAAGATGAACTACCTCGCGTCGCCGCCGCTCGTCATCGCGTACGCGCTCGCGGGCACCATGGAGTTCGACTTCGAGCACGACCCGCTCGGCCGTGACGCCGACGGTCACCCGATCTTCCTGCGCGACATCTGGCCCACGCCGGAGGAGGTCCAGGCGACGATCGACTCGTCGATCGACCGCGACATGTTCACCAAGGACTACGCGGACGTCTTCACGGGCGACGACCGGTGGCGCTCGCTCGACACGCCCGAGGGTGACACGTTCGCCTGGGACACCGAGTCGACCTACGTGCGCAAGCCTCCGTACTTCGAGGGCATGGGTGCGACGCCGGACGCGGTCGCCGACATCGCGGGCGCACGCGTCCTGGCCAGGCTCGGTGACTCGGTCACGACCGACCACATCAGCCCCGCGGGTGCCATCAAGGCGGACTCGCCGGCAGGCAAGTACCTCGCGGAGAACGGCGTCGGCCGGCGCGACTTCAACTCCTACGGCTCGCGCCGCGGGAACCACGAGGTCATGATCCGCGGTACGTTCGCGAACATCCGGCTGCGCAACCAGCTCCTCGACGGCGTCGAGGGCGGCTACACGTACAACTTCGTGAAGGACGCCCAGGACACCATCTACGACGCTGCGCAGGACTACGCCGCGCAGGGCACGCCGCTCGTCATCCTCGGTGGCAAGGAGTACGGCTCCGGCTCGTCGCGGGACTGGGCGGCCAAGGGCACCGCGCTCCTGGGCGTCCGCGCCGTCATCACCGAGAGCTTCGAGCGCATCCACCGCTCCAACCTCATCGGCATGGGCGTCCTGCCGCTGCAGTTCCCCGACGGCGAGAGCGCGGGATCGCTGGGCCTGGACGGCACGGAGACGTTCGACGTCACCGGCGTCACGGCGCTCAACGAGGGCACCACGCCCTCGACGGTGAAGGTCACCGCGACGAAGTCCGACGGGACGCGCGTCGAGTTCGACGCGGTCGTGCGTATCGACACACCGGGCGAGGCGGACTACTACCGCAACGGCGGCATCCTGCAGTACGTGCTCCGGTCGCTCGTCGCGTGAGCCGCCGGTAGGGCGTCGGGTGCTGCCCGACGCCGCACGGGCACCCGGCGGGGCGCCCACCTCGAGAGGTGGGCGCCCCGCCGTCGTGCTCAGGCGGGAAGCCCTGCCGCCGCGGCGCACGCGACGAGGTAGAGCGCCTGCTCGGTGAGGCGGCGGCCCAGCGGCGTGATGGGTCGCCCGCCGAGACGTCCCCCGTGGCGCGCGGCCCAGACGTTCGCGGGGGTCATGACGACGAGGAGCAGGGCCAGGCAGACGGCGGCGACCTGCGACGTGGCCGGGACCAGGAGCCCGACGGCTCCGAGCGCCTCGAGCGCACCGGTGAGCGCGACGAGGAGGCCCGGCGCGGGCAGCCGGGGCGGGACCATCGCCACGAGGTCGGCGCGTACGCGGGGAACGAGCCGTCCCGACGCGGTGACGAGGAACAGCGCTGCGAGACCGCAGCACAGCGCTGTGCGCCAGTCGTCGAGGGGCGCGACGCCCAGGGCGCCGAGCGCTCGGGTCGTGCCGGTGACCAGGACGAGGAACAGGGGGAGCGGGATCGGCATGGACGTCCAATCTTGACGCTGACAAGTTTTTGACATGGCCACCTCACCACCGTTCCGGTATCTTGTCAACGACAAGATAGGAGCGAGATGGCATACCACCACGGAGACCTTCGCCGCGTCCTCCTCGACGAGGCGGCCGACGTCGTCGCCGAGCACGGTCCGTCGGCCCTCAGCCTGCGGGACCTCGCCCGACGTGCCGGCGTCTCGCACGCGGCACCGGCGCACCACTTCGGCGACAAGGCCGGAGTCCTCACCGCGCTCGCGGCAGAGGGGCACCGTCTCCTCGCTCGCGCCCTCGAGCCGGCCGAGCAGGGACTGCTGGACGCCGGGCTCGCCTACGTCGACTTCGCCGTGACGCACCCCGGGCACTTTGCCGTGATGTTCGGTCGCGGCCTCGTCCACGACGTCGACGCGGAGCTCGTCGCCGCGCAGGACCGTAGCGGTGCCGCGCTCCGGCGTGCGGCACCCGAGCCGGTCGTCGCCCGTGCGGCGTGGTCGGTCGTGCACGGGTTCGCCGCACTCTGGCTCGCCGGGGCGATCACGGGCGAGGACGCTACGACGGTCGCGCGGCCCGTGCTCGCCCGCGCGCTCGGCGGGCTGGACCCGGGCGGGCCGTCGCCCGGGCACGGCTGATCTCGCGCCGTCGGGCCGGGCCGAGGCGTGGCGTGACCGAGCCCGCTCGAGTACAGGGACGGGCGTGCGGTGCACACTGGTTCCATGGCGACGGACGAGAACAGGACCCGGCCGACGGACGCTGACGTCGAGGCGTTCCTCGCCTCGGTGGAGGACCCGGTCAGACGACGCGACGCGCAGCGGCTCGTCGCGCTGATGACGCGGGTCACGGGCGAGGAGCCCCGGATGTGGGGCCCGTCGATCGTGGGGTTCGGGACATACCACTACCGCTACGCGAGCGGTCGCGAGGGGGACATCGCTGCCGCCGGGTTCTCGCCCCGCAAGGCGGCGTCGACCGTCTACCTCGCGCACGGCGTCGACGAGCACGCCGAGCTGCTGTCCCGCCTCGGGCCGCACACGCTCGGCAAGGCCTGCCTCTACGTCAAGGACCTCGACGACGTCGACCTGGACGTGCTCGAGGAGACGGTGCGCCGCTCGTACGCGACCCTCACGGGTACGCCCGCGTTCGGGAAGCGTCGCTCCGGGCCCTCGGCCGGGCGGACGGACTGAGCGACCCGACCACGTCGGCGAGCCGATCGGCCGGCCCGCCGCGGCGGACACGGGTCCGGAGCGGCGCCGGTCCGCTCAGAGGGGCGCGTCGAGCGTCCTGGACCGGTCCCAGGGCTCGGTCCAGCCGAGCCGGTCGAACAGCGCGTCGAGGATCCCTCCGGTGAAGCCCCACACCAGGTGCTCACGGCCGTCCGCCTCCGCCAGGAAGCCGGGGCTCTTGTGCACGCGCCCGCGGTGCCGCACGGTCACCGTGCGGCGTCGGTCGGGGTCGAGGAGGTCCGCGACCGGGACCCGGAACACGTGGGCCGACTCCGCGTCGTCGACCACGCCCACCGGCGTCGGGCGCGACCACCAGCCGAGGACGGGCGTGACGAGGTGGTTGCTCACCGGGACGGGGAGCTCCCCGAGCGTCCCGAGCACGTCGACGCCGCTCCGGTCGAGGCCCGTCTCCTCGACGGCCTCGCGCAGCGCCGCGTCCACGGGCCCGTCGTCCCCCGGGTCGAGTCGGCCGCCGGGGAACGCCACCTGGCCCGGGTGGTGGCCGAGCGTCGTGGCGCGGGCGAGGAGGAGGACGTCCAGGTCCCGGGCCACGGCCCGCGAGGCGTGGTCCGACGGCACGCCGTCGAGCACGCCGAAGAGCATGAGGACCGCGGCGGGGCGCGCGCCCGGGTCGGGCGCGCCGACGGCCACGCGCCACGGCGACGGCCAGTCGCCGCCGTCGTGGGGGAGTGCGGCGAGCTGGTCGCGCGCCGTGGTCACGAGCGGGTCACCAGCTCACCGGGAGCGGGCGACCCTCCTCGTACCCGGCCGCGGACTGGATCCCGACGACGGCCCGCTCCGCGAACTGCCCGAGGTCCGTCGCGCCCGCGTACGTGCACGACGACCGCAGCCCGGACGTGATCTCGTCGAGCAGGTCCTCGACGCCGGGACGCTGCAGGTCCAGGAACATCCGGCCGGAGCTGATGCCCTCCTCGTACAGGCCCTTGCGCGCGCGGTCGAACGGCGACCCGCCGACGGTGCGCGCGGCGACGGCACGGGCCGACGCCATGCCGAAGCTCTCCTTGTACAGGCGGCCGGTGCCGTCGTCGTGCAGGTCGCCGGGGGACTCGTAGGTCCCGGCGAACCACGAGCCGATCATCACCTGGGACGCGCCGGCGGCGAGGGCGAGGGCGACGTCGCGCGGGTGGCGGACACCGCCGTCGGCCCACACGTGCTTGCCGAGCTCGCGCGCCGCCGCGGCGCACTCGAGCACGGCGGAGAACTGGGGACGCCCGACGGCGGTCATCATGCGCGTCGTGCACATCGCGCCCGGGCCGACGCCGACCTTGACGATGTCGGCGCCCGCCGCGACGAGGTCGCGCACGCCGTCGGCCGTGACGACGTTGCCCGCGACGACGGGCACGTCCGGCGCGACGGACCGCACGGCGTCGAGCGCCTGGAGCATCTTCACCTGGTGGCCGTGCGCGGTGTCGACGACGAGCACGTCGACGCCCGCGGCGAGCAGCTCCTTGGTCTTGGCCGCGACGTCGCCGTTGATGCCGACGGCCGCGCCGACGCGCAGGCGGCCCGAGGCGTCGAGCGCCGGCGTGTAGACGGACGAGCGCAGCGCACCCTTGCGGGTCAGGACGCCGACGAGCTCGCCGTCGCGCGTGACGGGAGCGACCTTGAGCCGGGCCGAGAAGAGCTGGTCGAACGCGGCCTCGAGGCCCGCGCGCGCGCCGTCGAGGAGCGTCGCGTCGAGCGCGAGCGGGTGCGCGGTCATCACCTGGTGGACCTGGGTGAACCGGTCGACGTCGGTGCAGTCGGCCTCGGTGACGACACCGAGCGGCTTCCCGCCGTCGACGACGACCGCCGCGCCGTGCGCGCGCTTGCCGATGAGGGTCAGGGCCGTGTGGACCGTGTCGTGCGGACCGACGACCACGGGCGTCTCGATGACGGGGTCCTTGGACTTCACGTCGGCCACGACGTCCGCCACGACGTCGGTGGGCACGTCCTGCGGGATGATCGCGATCCCGCCGCGCCGCGCGACGGTCTCTGCCATGCGGCGCCCGGCGACCGCCGTCATGTTCGCGACGACGAGGGGGACGGTCGTGCCCGTGCCGTCGGCGGAGGACAGGTCGACGTCGAAGCGCGACGTGACCTCGGAGCGCGACGGGACGAGGAAGACGTCGCCGTACGTGAGGTCGGTCGCGGGGGCCTGGCCGGTCAGGAAGCGCATGTCTCCATCGTACGGTGAGCGGCCGGTGTGTCCGGACTGCGGAAGAAGACTTCCACGTTCGGCCGACGGCGCATGGTCGGAGGGCCGCCCGCTGCGCCGTGGTCGGGCGTCGGCACGTGCACGACCTCCGCGGGTGTGCGTGAATGGCGTGAAGGTCCGCCGTCGAACCGTCCGCTTCGCGGTGCCGGTGCGCACGGGGCCCCGGCACAGCGCCTAGAGTTGTCGGGCCGCACGGACGGGAACGGAACGGAGCACTGGATGAGCCTGCTGAGCACGATCACCTCGCCGAAGGACGTGCAACGGCTGACCCCGGCGCAGGCCGTCGCCCTCGCAGCCGAGATCCGCACGTTCCTCGTCGAGTCGGTCTCGCGCACCGGCGGGCACCTCGGGCCCAACCTCGGCGTGGTCGAGCTCACCCTCGCGATGCACCGCGTCTTCTCGTCCCCGCAGGACACGTTCGTCTTCGACACGGGGCACCAGTCCTACGTCCACAAGCTGCTCACCGGCCGTCAGGACTTCTCCGCGCTGCGCAAGAAGGGCGGCCTCTCGGGCTATCCCTCGCGCGCCGAGTCCGAGCACGACGTGGTGGAGAACTCCCACGCCTCGACCGCGCTGTCCTGGGGCGACGGCATCGCGAAGGCGAACGTCGTGCGCGGCCTCACGGACCGGCACGTCGTGGCCGTCATCGGCGACGGGGCGCTCACGGGCGGCATGGCCTGGGAGGCGCTCAACAACATCGCCGAGTCCCAGGACCGGCGCCTGATCGTCGTCGTCAACGACAACGGGCGGTCCTACTCGCCCACGATCGGCGGCATGGCCCACCACCTCTCCACGCTGCGCACCACACGCGGCTACGAGAGCTTCCTGCAGTGGGGCAAGCGCACGCTCCACCGCACCGGGCCACCCGGTCGGTTCGCCTACGAGTGGCTCCACGGGCTCAAGAAGGGCCTCAAGGACGTCGTCGCCCCGCAGGGGATGTTCGAGGACCTCGGCATCAAGTACGTCGGTCCCGTCGACGGTCACGACATCGAGGCGATGGAGCACGCGCTGCGTCGCGCGCGCTCGTACGGGGCGCCGGTGATCGTGCACGCCCTGACCGAGAAGGGGCGGGGATACGTGCCCGCCGAGCAGGACGTCGCCGACCGCTTCCACGCCGTGGGCAAGATCCACCCCGAGACCGGCCTGCCCGTCGCGCCGTCGCGGTTCGGGTGGACCAAGGTGTTCGCCGACGAGATCGTCCAGATCGGCACGCGCCGGCCCGACGTCGTGGCGATCACCGCGGCGATGCTCGAGCCCGTCGGCCTCAAGCCGTTCGCCCAGGCGTTCCCGGAGCGCACGTTCGACGTCGGGATCGCCGAGCAGCACGCCGCGACGTCGGCCGCGGGCATGGCGTTCGCCGGCCTGCACCCCGTCGTCGCCGTCTACGCGACGTTCCTCAACCGCGCGTTCGACCAGGTCCTCATGGATGTCGCGCTGCACCGGGCCGGCGTGACGTTCGTGCTCGACCGGGCCGGGATCACCGGTGACGACGGTGCGAGCCACAACGGCATGTGGGACATGGCGATGCTGCGCATCGTCCCGCGGCTGCGTCTCGCGGCGCCGCGCGACGAGGCGACCTTGCGCGCGGCTCTGCGCGAGGCCGTGGACGTCGACGACGCCCCGACCGTCGTGCGCTACCCCAAGGGGGCGCTCGGCGAGCCGATGCCCGCCGTGGACAGCGTGGACGGGGTGGACGTCCTTGCCGTGCCGCAGCCCGAGCCTCGGTCCGAGCCTGACGGCGCGGCCTCCTCGGCCGTGCCGCGTCGCCGGGTCCTGCTGGTCGGGATCGGATCGATGGCACCGGTGGCGCTCGAGGCCGCCGGTACTCTCACCGCGCACGGGCTCGACGTCACGGTCGCGTCGCCCACCTGGGTGCTGCCCGTGCCGGACGCGCTGGTGAAGATCGCCGGTGTGCACGACCTGGTCGTCAGCGTCGAGGACGGCGTGGCCGACGGCGGCATCGGGTCGATGCTCGCGCAGGCGGCGCTCGCCGCCGGCACGGGCGTCCCGGTGCACGCGCTCGGTCTGCCCACGGTCTTCCTCGACCACGCGAGCCGCGACCAGGTCGCGACCGAGCGTCGGCTCACCGCTCCCGACGTAGCGCGCGACGTGCTCGAGGCGTTCGCCGGTCTCGCACGCGACTGAGCACGCGACCGAACCCGGAGCCCCGTCGGCGAGACGGTCGGTCGGCCGGTGCGCGTCCGGCGGTAGCGTCGCACCCATGATCTGGCTGTTCGACCTCGACAACACGCTCGTGGACCGCGACGAGGCGTTCGCCGCCTGGGCGCGCTCGGCCGTCGCGCAGGCCGGTGGGGACGCCGCGGACGTCGCGGCCGTCGTCGCCGCCGACGGTGGTGGCCACGCCCCCAAGTCGGACGTCGCCCGGGTGATCGTCGAGCGCCTCGGCTGGGAGCTCGACCTGCCCGCCGTCGTCGAGCGCTTCCGGGCGGGCATCGTCGCGAACGTGCGTGCCTATCCGGGAGTCCTGGACCTGCTCGACTCGCTGCGCGACGCCGGTGACCGCGTGGTCGTGATCACCAACGGGATCTCGGGGCAGCAGCGCGGCAAGATCGCCCGCTGCGCGATCGAGCCGCACGTCGACGCGATCGTCGTCTCGGGGGAGGAGGGCATCGACAAACCGGACCCGCGCCTCGTCGACGTGGCGCTCGAGCGGGTCGGTGCGTCGGACGCCGACCGGGCCGGTGCCTGGATGCTCGGTGACGCCGCCCACCTGGACGTCGCGGTCGGACTGGCTGCCGGTACCCGCACCGGGTGGGTCTCGCACGGGCGAACCTGGCACGGCGTTCCCGGCGACGCCGACGCCCGACCGGACGCGGTCGCGCCGACCACGTGCGAGCTGGTCGCGCTCGTGCGGGCTCAGGAGTGCGTGACCTCGACGGCGTGACGCACGACGGCGGACAGGTCCCCGCCCGTCTCGGCGTACCACTCGCGCTGCCGTGCGGCGCCGTTGCCACGGGACCACAGGCGACCCAGGAGCTCGGTCACCGCGTCGAGGTCGCCGGAGTCGACGAGCGCCTCGCGCACGTGCGTCACCAGCTGACCGACGACGTCGTGCGCAGGGGCGGGACGCCACGTCGTCGGTGAGACGAGGTCGCCCGCGAGGCCCGACCTGCCCGCGCGCCACGACGCGGTGCGCAGGAGCTCGGTGCGCAGCTCGGGCGCGGGCAGCCCGACGGCGGCCTCGCGCGCGGCCGTCTCGACGAGCCCGCGTGCGAGCGCAGCGACGAGGGTGGCGGTGTCCGGGTGGAGGCACACGTCGGCGATGCGGATCTCGACCGTGGGGTAGCGGGCCGACAACCGCGCGTCGAAGTAGACCATGTTCTGGTCGAGGATCGTCCCGGTGGCGACGAGCGCGTCGACGGCGTCGTGGTAGGCCTCGGGCGATCCGAACGCGCGTGCTGGTCCCGACGTGGGCCAGCGCGACCAGACCTGGGACCTGAAGCTCGCGTAGCTGCTGTCGATGCCCTGCCAGTACGGCGAGTTGGTGGTCAGGGCGAGCAGCGTGGCGAGCCACGGTCCGATGCGGTCGAGGACGGCGACGCCCTCGGTGTCGTCCGCCACGGCGACGTGGACGTGGCAGCCGCAGGTGAGCTGCTCGCGGGCCGTGAGCCCGAACGCCGTGCGTGCCTCGAGGTACCGCAGGCTCGAGACGGTCGTGCCCTCGAACGGCAGCGGTGACGTGGAGAGGGCGGCGACGTGCGCGCCGACGCGGTCCGCCGCCTGCTGCGCGCGTCCGCGGCCCGTCCGGATCTCCTTCGCGAGGGCCTCGAGCTCGGACTGCGGGTGGGTCGCGGTCTCGATCTGCTCCTCCATGAACTCGGACTCGAGGGAGCCGGTCCCGCCCTCGTCGCTGCTGCCCGACGCGGCGAGCGCCTCCGCCGCCTTGGCGACAGGACGGCCGTCCTCGCCGACGAGCAGGAACTCTTCCTCGACACCCAAGGTTCGCTTCACCCGGGAAGTGTCACATGGCGCGTGGGTCCACGGGTTACCGGGAGGTCACAGCTCGTGCGCCGGACCGCTCATCGGGTCCGTGCTCGTGCCCGTGAGCGAGGCGCGGGCGGTCTCCCGTGCCCACCGCATGGGGGTGGTGACGGGCCTGACCGGCGTGACGAGCACGCGGCCGGTCGGCGAGGATGGGCAGATGCCCGACACCGCACCCGACGTCCAGGTGGGCGCCCTCGCGATCAACGTCGTCGTCCCCGACGACCTGCGCTGGACCGACGAGCGTCGGGACCAGGTCTTCGAGCTCCAGACGATCACCGTCCGGCTGCTGCCGGACGGGCACCTCGCCGCCAAGGCGTACGGCCGGCCCGTCGGGGGCGGCCGCGGCGGCTACGTCTCGTTCCGCGTCCCGGACCGCCCCGAGCTCGCCGCCCTGATCGAGGCGGGGGCCGCGGCCGCCGGCAGGCTCTGGTCCGCGCACCTCGGACTCGAGTGACGCTGCACCGTGGGTGGCCGGGCCGCCGGTCGCCGCCCACGCGGTCGACGTGACCGCGACGCTCGACGCAGGCGTCGCGTCGGTGGCCGCGCACGCCGCCTACCTCGACGGGCTCGGGTGGGAAGACCTCGACCCGGCCGAGTTGCTCGCCGCAATCGATTGACAGCGGTGTCGCCGTGCGGTCTGATGGGACCGGTCGCACCGCGTCGGAGCGGGTGACCTGCCCGGACAGCGCCCCGCGATCGAGGGCGTCCCGTCCTGGCAATCTCCGCACGGAGCCGTGCGGGAGACGTCGAAGGGATGCCCATGCGCGACCTGACAGCAGTACCGGACCTGCCCCGACGAGGCAGCCCGCCGCCACGCCGCACCGCCCGTCGCGCCCGGTCCCGGACCGTGGGCGCGTCGATCACGGCGCTGGCGATCGCCGCGACGTCGCTCGTCCCGCTCGCGACGACGGCGACAGCCGCCGAGCCGGGATGGGTCGAGAGCCCGTCGCAGTACGTCGACCCGTTCGTCGGCACGACCAATGCCGGGAACACCCACCCGGGCGCTGTCGCGCCGTTCGGCATGCTCGCCTGGGGGCCGGACCAGAGCTTCTACAACGGCCCGACGTCCGGGGCGGACGCGGGGAAGGGCACGCTCCGCACCGCGTCGCCGAGCGGCTACGAGTACGGTCGCGACACGATCCGTGGGTTCGGCCTCACCCACGTCTCGGGCGCCGGCTGCACCGGTCTGTCGGGAGACGTCCCGTTCTTCCCGGTCGCCGACGAGCTCGACGTGTCGCCGACCGCGGCGGACGCGGCGAGGCGCCCCTACGAGAGCGGGTTCTCCCACGACGACGAGTCGGCCGCACCGGGCCGCTACGACGTCGCGCTCGACAGCGGGGTCGACGTGTCGCTCGCCGCGACCACGCGCGCGGGCTCCGGCGAGTTCACCTACCCCGCCGGCGCCCCGGCGACGATGCTCGTGCGGACGTCGGACTCGCTCGTCGGGTCGAGCGACGCGGACGTGACCATCGACCCCGAGACGCGCACCATCACGGGCTCGGTGACGAGCGGCAACTTCTGCGGCCCGTTCACGGGCGACCAGATCCTCCAGCACAGCTACTACACGGTCCACTTCGTCGCGCAGTTCGACAGCGACTTCGCGGCGTGGGGCACGTGGGAGGACGACGCCCTGGAGCCGGGCGCCACGGACGCCCAGGGCGGCACGGGCTACACCGGGGGCCTCGACGCGAACGGCAACGCCGCGAACGGCTACCCGCCGGCGGGGAAGGGGTCGGGAGCGTACGTCACGTTCGCCGACGGAGCCGGCGCCGGCACGCAGGTCGGCGTCCGCGTGGGCATCTCCTACGTGAGCGCCGAGAACGCGGCGCAGAACCTCGCGACGGAGATCCCTGACGGCACGACGCACGACGAGGTCGCGCTGGGGACGAGCGACGCGTGGGACGCCGAGCTGTCCCGGGCGAGCGTCGCCGGCGGCACCGACGACGAGCGCACCACGTTCTACAGCGCGCTGTACCACGCGCTCCTGCACCCCAACGTGACGAGCGACGTCAAGGGCGAGTACACGGGCTTCGACCTCGCGACGCACGAGGTGCCGGACGGTCAGGACGCGCAGTACGCGACGTTCTCCGGGTGGGACGTCTACCGGTCCCAGATCCAGCTGCTCACGCTCCTGGACCCCGACCGGGGCAGCGACGTCGCGGCCTCCCTGCTCGCCCAGGCGAACCAGAACGACGGCGTCTGGGACCGCTGGACGCACAACTCCGGCGCGGTGCACGTCATGGCGGGCGACCCGTCCGCGATCGCGGTCGCCGCGATCCGGGCCTTCGGGGGGACGGACTTCCCGGTGGAGGAGGCGTACGACTCGCTCGCGCAGGCCGCGCGCGTGCCGACCGACCTCGACCTGTCCCGGCGCGGCTGGAACGTCGCGGTCGAGGGCCAGCGCCCGTCGCTCGACCAGTTCCTCGAGCACGGGTACTACCCCGAGGGCTGCAACGCGTGGGGCTGCGCGAACGAGACGCTCGAGATGGCCGCCGCGGACCACGCGCTCGCGACCCTCGCGAGCGCGCTCGGCAAGGACGACGACGCCGCGGAGTTCTCGGCGAGGTCGCAGTCGTGGCAGAACCAGTTCAACCCGGACGCGACCGCCGACGGCGGGTACTTCCAGGGCCGTGCGGCCGACGGGACCTGGACGGGTGGCTTCGACCCGGCGTCCTCGAACGGGTTCGTCGAGGGCACCGCGGCGCAGTACGTGTGGATGGTCCAGCACAACCCCGCGGGGCTCTTCGACGCGATGGGCGGCCGCGACGCCGCGGTCGCTCGCCTCGACGGGTTCTTCCGCGACTCCTCGGGCGCATGGCGCCTCACCGGGTCGTGGGACGACAACGTCCACGCCAACATGGACAACGAGCCGTCCATCGCCACCCCGTGGCTGTACAACTACGCGGGCGTGCCCTCGAAGACGCAGGAGACCGTGCGCCGGACCATCGAGCAGCTGTGGCTGTCCAGCCCCGACGGCGTCCCCAACGGCCCGGACGGCATCCCCGGCAACGACGACCTCGGCGAGATGTCGTCGTGGCTGGTCTTCGCCGCCATGGGCCTGTACCCGCAGGACCCGTCGCAGGCGGACCTCACGGTCGCGGCGCCGCTGTTCCCGAAGGTCGAGGTGCGTCGGGCCGACGGCGTGACGCTCTCGATCGACGCGCCCGACGCCGCGCTCGGCACCCCGTACATCACGGGCATGCGGGTCGACGGCGAGGCGACGTCGCGCACCTTCCTGCCCGCCGACGCGATCACGCACGACACGCACGTCGAGTACGACCTGTCCGCGACCCCCGACCTCACGTGGGGCACCGGGGCCGACGACGCACCCCCGTCGTCCCGGGACGGCGAGCAGCCCTACCTGGCGTCGCTGTCGACGGCGCGCACCCAGGCGACCCCGGGGGGCCCGACCCAGGCGGTCACGCTCACGGTGCACCGCTTCGCGTCGAGCGCGACGGAGCCCGTCCGGTACACCGTGGAGGCGCCCGACGGGCTCGAGCCGGTGACGGCGTCGGGCACGGTCCCGGTCGACGAGGACGGCACCGGGCAGGTCGAGATCACGCTGCGTGCCGACCGCTCGCTCGCGCTCGGTTCCTACCCCGTGACGGTCCACCTCACGAGCGGTGACGACGTCCTCGCGGACCAGTCGCTCCAGGTCGACGTCGTGGAGCAGGTGAGCACCCTGGTGTCCACCGGGTTCGAGCCCGGGCAGCCCCAGGCGCCGGCCAACGAACGGCTGGAGAACACCGGGTTCGGGGACTACTGCTGCAGCATCGGCGGGGTCGAGACCAAGGTCCAGGGCGGCGACGCGCGCACGGGCGGGCAGGCCGTCATCTACTCCGCGCGTGCGACGCAGGCCGACGCGCACGCGTCCGACGTCCTGCTCGACGTCGACACGCCGGTTTCCGGTGGCGAGACGCTGCGCTACTGGCTGCGTCCGCAGGAGGACGGCGGACCGTTCGGGGACTACGTGCAGGACGCGAGCCGGTTCGCCGCGGTGGACCTGCTCTTCACCGACGGCACGCGCCTGAGCGACACGGGCGTGCAGGCCTCGAACGGGGCGCCGCTCGACGCACTCGCGCAGGGTGGCGTGCTGGAGACCGACACGTGGAACGAGGTCGCGGTCGTCCTGCCCGACGAGGTGGGCGGCCGCACCGTGGACAAGGTGCTGCTGACGCTCTCGACCGGCGACGTGTTCGCGACGCCGGGTCAGCAGGACGGCTACCTGCGCGGCTGGGTCGACGACCTGTCGCTCACGGCGCCGGTGCCTGCGCTGGAGGTCACGCCCGCGACCGGCGTGAGCGTCGTCCCGGGCGACGACGGCCCCGTCACGCTCGCGCACGTCACCGGCGGGGCCGGAGACTCGGCGGACGACTACACGGCGACCATGGAGTGGGGTGACGGGTCCGCACCGGAGACCGTCGCCCTCGCACCGGGCGAGGACGGGTACGACGTCGTCACCGGGCACGCGTACGACGCCTCGGGCTCGTACGCGGCGACGGTCACCGTGGCCGACGCGGACGACGTGCGCGTCTCGTCGGTGGTCGTGGTGGAGGTCGGAGAGTCCGGCGTCGCGGTGGACGTCACGGCGAGCGCGCGCTGCCTCGCCGGGACGGCGTTCGTCGCGGTCCGGGCGACCAACCACGACGGCGACCTCGTCGACGTGACGCTCGGGACGCCGTACGGCAGTCGCGTCGTCTCCGACGTGGCCGACGGCAAGAACGCCTACCAGTCGTTCTCGAGCCGCTCGACCGAGATCCCTGCGGGCACGGCGTCCGTGACGGTGACCGCGTCCGACGGCCGGCAGGAGGTGCTCACCGTCGCGTACGACGCCCTGAGCTGCGGCTGACGCACCGTCGTCCGAGCAGCCGCTCGACCATGCGGTTGCCGCCGGGTCACCATGCGGTCGTGGGGGGGGGGGGGGGGGCCCCCCCCCCCGGCCCCCCCGCCCCGGGGGGGGGGGGGGCGGGGCGCGGGGGGGGGGG
>NZ_JACYHB010000001.1:0-572327 GCF_014837295.1 Cellulosimicrobium arenosum | reverse complement strand
GGGGGGGGCCCGGGGCCCCCCCTGGGGGGGGGCCCCCGGCGGGCGCCCCGCCCCCCCCACGACCGCATGCTCGGCGGGGGCCGGTGTCAGGCTGCTGGGACGTTTGCCACGCCGTCCGGGAGGAGGCGGCGGCCCAGGATCTTGTTCGAGTAGCCCGTGCGGTCCAGGTACGGGGTGATGCCGCCCAGGTGGAAGCCCCAGCCGGAGCCGAGGATCATGCACAGGTCGATCTGCGACGGGCCCGCGACCACGCCCTCGTCGAGCATGAGCCCGATCTCGTGGGTGAGCGCCGTGAGCACCGCGTCGAGGACGCCGGCCTCGTCCAGGGCCCCCTCGCCGCCGGCGGTCCCGTCGCCGAAGACGGCCTGGACCGCCGGGTCGACGGGCCTGGGCATGCCCTTGGGCGCGTCGAGCACGACGGGGACCTGCTCGTCGACGATGCGCTGCAGCCCGCCGGAGACCGGGAACCGGTCGCCGAGATCCTCGCGCAGCGACGTGAGCACGTGCAGGCCGACGGCCGGGCCGACGAGGTCGAGCAGCGCGAAGGGCGGCATGGGCAGCCCGAGCGGCGCGACGGCGCGGTCCGCGAACTCGACCGGCGTGCCGTTCTCGACCGCCTCCATGATCGTGCCCATGAGCAGGATGAGCAGCCGGTTGACGACGAACCCGGGGCGGTCGGCCGCGAGCACCGCGGTCTTGCGCAGCTTCTTCGTCATGGCGAACGCCGTGGCGAGCGCGGCGTCGTCCGTCTTCGTGGTCCGGATGATCTCGACCAGCGGCATCTGCGCGACCGGGTTGAAGAAGTGCATCCCGACGACGCGCTCGGGGTGCGCCAGGTCGGCCGCCATCTCGGTGACCGACAACGCGGAGGTGTTCGTGAGCAGCACTGCCTCGGGGGAGAGGATGCTCTCGAGCTCGGCGAACACCTTCTTCTTGAGGGGCAGGAGCTCGGTCACGGCCTCGATGACGACGTCGCACGCCGCGAGGTCCCCGATCTCGGTCGTGCCGTGCACCGACCCGACGATGCGCGCCGCGACGTCGCGCGACATGCGGCCGGTCCGTACGAGCTTCTCGACGGTCGAACGCACGTAGCCCAGGCCCTTGTCCACCCGCTCCGCGTCGAGGTCGCGCATGACGACCGGCACCTGGAGCCGCTGGGCGAACAGGAGGGCGATCTGCGCGGCCATGAGGCCGGCGCCGACGATCCCGACGCGGGTCACCGGACGCGCGAGCTTCGCGTCCGGGGCGCCCTGGGGACGCTTGCCCTTCGACACGAGCTGGAACGCGTACACGCTCGCGCGCATCTCGTCGCTCATGATGAGGTCCGCGAGAGCGTCGTCCTC
Source organism: Cellulosimicrobium arenosum (assembly GCF_014837295.1). Lineage (GTDB taxonomy): Bacteria > Actinomycetota > Actinomycetes > Actinomycetales > Cellulomonadaceae > Cellulosimicrobium > Cellulosimicrobium arenosum. The sequence goes on along the minus strand of NZ_JACYHB010000001.1, from coordinate 570,984 downwards.
GGCGACGAACGCGTCGGCCTTCGATGCCGTGCGTGCGGCGGCGATCAGGTCGAGCGCGCGGTACGGGGCCGGTCGCGATCCCGCGACGACCGCGTCGAGGCGTTCGCGCGTCGCCGCCACGACCGCGTCCCAGACCGGCTGCGGGTCGAGCTCGCGGCGCTCCACCACGACCTCGCCGCGCAGGACCGACTCCGCCCAGCGGATCGAGGACTCGAGGTAGTCGGGAGCGTCGAACAGGGCGTCGACGAGGCCGATCTCGTAGGCCTCCTTGGCTGTGAACGGCTTGTTCGCCGCCGGACGGGTGAGGATCACGTCCATGGCCTTCTCGACCCCGATCAGTCGCGGCACGAGGTACGCGCCGCCCCACCCGGGGACGAGACCGAGGCCGGTCTCGGGCAGGGCGAGCGCGCCGGCGTCGGACGCCACGGTGCGGTAGTCGCAGCTGAGCGCGATCTCGAGGCCGCCACCGAGCGCGAGGCCGTTGACGAACGCGAACGTCGGGACGCCGGTCTTCTCGCGCAGGTCGCCGAGGATCGTGTACGCGGCGTGCCCGGCTCGGCCGAGACCGAGCGCGTCGTCGCGCGTCGCGACCGCCGCGGCCTGGGTCAGGTCGGCACCGGCCGCGAGGAAGTACGGCTTGCCGGTGACCGCGACCGCGACGATCTCGCCGTCCGCCGCGCGGCGCTCGACGCCCTCCAGCGCGGTGCGCAGCTCGGCCAGTCCCCGCGGACCGAGCGTCGTCGGCTTGGTGTGGTCCAGGCCGTTGTCGAGCGTGATCAGCGCGAGCGTGCCCGTCCCGCCGGGCAGCACGACGTCGCGCACGAGGGAGTGCGTGACGCGCTCGCCGTGCGCCGGGGCGGAGTCGCCGCCGTCCGACGACGTGGTGACGGGTGCGATGGTCTGGTCGGTCTTCGTGGTGTTCTCGCTCACGATCAGTTCTCCCCGTCGGTCGCGGTGGACGTGTCGGCGCTGGTGTGGCCGGAGTAGTCGGCGTGGTGCGGGTTCTCCCAGACGACCGTGCCGCCCATGCCGAGACCCACGCACATCGTCGTCAGGCCGTAGCGGACCTCCGGGTGCTGGGCGAACTGGCGTGCGAGCTGGGTCATGAGGCGCACGCCCGACGACGCGAGGGGGTGGCCCATGGCGATCGCCCCGCCGTACTGGTTGATCCGTTCGTCGTCGTCGGCGAGGCCGAAGTGGTCGCAGAACGCGAGCACCTGGACGGCGAACGCCTCGTTGATCTCGAACAGGCCGATGTCGTCGATCGTCAGTCCGGCGGACTCGAGCGCGCGCTCGGTCGCCGGCACCGGGCCGAATCCCATGATCTCGGGGTCCACGCCCGCGTACGAGAACGCCACGAGGCGCATCCGCACGGGCAGGCCGAGCTCGTCCGCCACGTCGCCCGCCGCGAGGAGGCACGCGGTCGCGCCGTCGGTCAACGGGGAGGCGTTGCCCGCCGTGACCCTCCCGCCCGGACGGAACGGGGTCTTGAGGTCGCGGATCGCGTCGAGGGTGGTGCCGGGGCGCGGCAGCTCGTCGGCGGTGGCCAGGCCCCAGCCGAGCTCGGTCGACCGGGTCGCGATCGGTACGAGGTCGGGGGAGACGTCGCCGTTCGCCAGGGCCTTGGCGTACTTGGCCTGGCTCGCGACACCGTACGCGTCCGCCCGCTCCTTGGTCAGGTGCGGGTACCGGTCGTGCAGGTTCTCGGCGGTCGCGCCCATGACGAGCGCGGAGGAGTCGACGAGCTTCTCCGCGACGAACCGCGGGTTGGGATCCGCTCCCTCGCCCATGGGGTGGTGCCCCATGTGCTCGACGCCACCCGCGACGACCACGTCCTGCGCGCCGACGGCGACGTTCGCGGCGGTCGTGGTCACGGCGGTCATCGCACCCGCGCACATCCGGTCGATCGCGAACCCGGGGACCGACTTCGGCAGTCCCGCGAGCACCGCGACGCTGCGGCCGAGCGTGAGGCCCTGGTCCCCCGTCTGGGTGGTCGCGGCGAGAGCCAGCTCGTCGATGCGCTCGACGGGCAGCTCGGGCCGACGGCGCAGGAGCTCGCGGATCGTCTTGACCGCGAGGTCGTCGGCGCGGGTCTGTGCGTAGATCCCGTCCGGGCGTGCCTTGCCGAACGGGCTGCGGACCCCTTCGACGAAGACGACGTCGCGGACCGGTCGGTGGCGCGAGGCCTGGGTGCGAGGTGCGGGGGTCGTCGGTGCGGGCGCGCCGGCGGCGGCACGCGTGACGGGGTCGGCCACGGTCATGGCATCTCCATCCGTTCGGGGGCCCGGCCCGGTGGCCGGGTGCAGATGGTCGGGACGGCGGCGTCCGGAGCGGTGCCGCTCAGGGGATACACGCTACCGCGGGTACCAGGAACATGCTACGACACGAAGAGACCCGGTATCGCCGCGTGGCGATACCGGGTCTCAGGTGGAGGGTGAGGACGACTCAGCGACCGCCACGCAGTCGGCGCACGACCTTCTTCGCGGTGGGCAGGCCCTTGTTCCAGGCCGAGTACCACACCGAGAACGGCACGTCGATGCTGCCGACGAGCTCGTCCTCGTGGCTCGCGAAGCCGCGCTTGAACGTCGAGATCCCGTCGTTGAGGAGCCCGTTCACGTCGTAGCGCACCACACCGCGGTCACGCATCGACCGCATGGCGTGCCACTTGAGACCGTAGTTGGCCCGCAGCCGCTGCCCGTCGTCGTCCATCCCGCCGTACAGCTCGAACGAGGTGCGCGCCGACGCGGCGAACCACACGAAGGCCACGGGCCGGTCGTGCGGGCCGTCCTCGACCGTGCGGGCGAACGCGGCGAAGACGGGGGAGTGCTCCCCGAGCTCCGAGGCGACCAGGCGGTAGTAGTCGTCCCCGTGCAGCCCGAACCCGGCGCGCTCGGCCGTCGCGCGGTAGATCGCCAGGCACGCGTCGAGCTCGTCCGCCGTCGTCACCGGGCGGAACTCGAGGTCCTCGCGCTGGGACTTGCGCACGTACTGGCGGGTCTTCTTCGCCATGTCCGCCATGAGCGCGTCGTCGTCCTTGCGCAGGTCGAGGATGAGCGTCGTCGGGTACAGGACCGGGTTGACGGCCGGGCGCGAGTCGGGGACGTGCAGGGCCGTGCCCGCGTCCCAGTCCGGCTCGAGCGTGACGCCGACGCCGCCGACGTTCTCGCGGCACCACGTCACGACCGCGTTCGTCACGGCCGAGCGCACCGCGTCGTCGGTCGTCCCGTCCGCGTCACCGCGGACGACGGGTCCCCGGGGCACGTAGCTCAGCGCCTTGAACTGCGCCGGTAGGGGCCGGGCGAGGACCTGGGCGAGGCCCACGAGAGCGCCGTCCGCCGCGACGACACGTAGCCGGTGCGGTCGCCACGAGCCGGCGCCCTTGACCTCTCCCCAGCCCCAGAGCTGCAGCGGGTGGCCGCCGAGGTCGAGCACGTCCGCGTCCCAGGCCTCGCGGTCGGTGACGGTCCGGATCGTCAGGTTCGTCTGGTGCACGGCGACGACCCTACCGGTCGACGGCGGCCGCGAACGCTGCTGCGAGACGGTCGGCCAGCAGGTCCACCTGCCACGGCCGGGCGCCGCGACCACGCAGGAAGCTGCCGATGCCCGCGGCGTCGGCAGGCACGGGCGGGGACCAGCACAGGCGCCGCAGCGCGTCCGGCTGGAGGAGGTTCTCCACGGGAGTGCCGACCTCCTGGGACAGCTCCTGCACGACGGCGCGGGCGCCCTCGAGCCGCGCGGCGGCGGCCGGGTCGCGGTCGGGCCAGGCGCGCGGGGGCGGGGGCGCGTCGGTGCGCGGTCCGCGCAGCGTCGGCACGGATCCGGCAGGCAGTGCCAGCGCCTCGTCGATCGCGCGCTGCCAGTACGCGGCGCGGCGACGGGTGCCCTTGCCAGCGAAGGCGGGGACGAGGAGGAGCTGTCCGACGGTGCGAGGGAGGGCGTCGGCCGCGGCGACGATCGCACGGTCCGGGAGCACGCGCCCGGGTGCGATGTCCCGGGCTCGGGCGTTCGCGTCACGCGCTTCCCACAGGCTGCGCACCACGGCGAGCTTGCGCTGGTCGCGCAGCGCGTGCGCCCCGGACGTGCGCCGCCAGGGCTCGACCCGAGGCGCGGGGGGCGGCGCCGTCCGCACGGCCTCGAACTCCTGGGCGGCCCACTCCGCCTTTCCTGCCTCCTCGAGGCGCCGGGCGAGGATCTCGCGGAGCGGGATCAGCACCTCCACGTCCAGGGCGGCGTAGCGCAGCCAGGCAGCGGGCAGCGGTCGCGTCGACCAGTCGACGGCCGAGTGCTCCTTCGCGAGTCCCAGCCCCAGCAGCTCGGCGACCACGGCTGCCAGGCCCACGCGCTCCAGCCCGAGGAGCCGGGCCGCGAGCTCCGTGTCGAAGACGCTCGCGGGCACGATGCCCTGCTCGGCCAGCCCGGGCAGGTCCTGCGACGCCGCGTGCAGCACCCACACCGCGTCGCCGACCGCACGTCGCAGCGGGGACAGGTCCGGCACGCCCACGGGATCGATCAGCGCGGTCCCGGCACCCTCGCGCCGGACCTGGACGAGGTACGTGCGCTGGCCGTACCGGTAGCCCGACGCGCGCTCCGCGTCCGCGGCGACGGGGCCACGGCCCGCGGCGAAGGCGTCCACGACGCGCGCGAAGGCGGCATCGGTGTCCACGACGGGCCCGACGCCGTCGGAGGGCTCGGTGAGCGGGACGACGTCCTCGCGCTCCGAGGTCGTCGGGGTCTCGTCGAGAGGAGCCTTGTCCGCGGGGGACGGTGCGGGAGCTGCGGCCGGACTCATGAGCCCACGGTAGGGCGTCGGGCGGGCAGCGCGGTGACCCCGTCCGGGAGCGGGGGGAGACCCGCGGCCGTGCACAGCAGGACGGACCACGCCGCCAGGTGCGCACCGAGGTCGGTGGAGTCCGCGGTCCACGACGCCCGGATCTCGAGCTCGACGTCGTCACGTCGTCCTGCGAGGGCGCCGAAGCTCTGCGAGACGGTCCGGGTCACTGTGCCGCCCTCGGCGTGGGTCGACGCGCCCGCGTCGTGGACGGCCTCGTCGAGCCAGCTCCACGCCACGCGGGCGAGCATCTCCTCGTCGGCCATCTCCGGCTCGAGGGTCGCACGGACCAGCGTGACCACGCGGAAGCGGCCCTGCCAGGCCTCTTGGCCGCCCTGGTCGTACAGGAGGACGAACCGGCCCGACGCGAGCTCCGGGTCGCCGTCGCCCTGCCCGCCGACCTCGCCCGTGAGCGCGGCCGAGAACGGCGCCACGCGACGCGGTGCCGGGACCTCCTGCAGGCGCACCTCGGGCCGGACGCGCTGCGCCCCGATCGAGTCGAGCGCCGCGCGGAACTCGGCCGGGACGTCCGTCGTGCGCGCGCTGGTCACCCGACCACCGTACGAGCGTCGGCAGCGGCAACCGCGCAAGCGGGGTCGGGCGCGTCGAGCCGTCACCGAATCGTGACCGCATGGTGGCCACGTCGGGGGTCCGCCGGGGCGCACGACTAGGCTGTGCGTGTACCCGTACCGATCCTCGAGGAGCAGGCAGACAGATGGCAGCACGCGCACAGATCGGCGTCACCGGACTCGCGGTCATGGGCCGCAACCTCGCACGAAACTTCGCTCGGCACGGCTACACCGTCGCGGTGCACAACCGCACGTACGCGAAGACGGAGTCGCTGATCGCCGAGGCCGGTCACGAGGGCGACTTCGTCCCCTCGGAGTCGACCGCAGACTTCGTCGCCTCGCTCGAGCGCCCGCGCAAGGTGGTCGTCATGGTCAAGGCCGGCGCCGCGACCGACGCGGTCATCGACGAGCTCGTGCCGCTGCTGGAGGAGGGCGACATCGTCGTCGACGCCGGCAACGCGCACTTCCCGGACACGATCCGGCGCGAGCGTGCGCTGCGCGAGCACGGACTGCACTTCGTCGGCTCGGGCGTCTCCGGCGGCGAGGAGGGCGCCCTCAACGGCCCGTCGATCATGCCCGGTGGCACGCGCGAGTCGTACGCGAGCCTCGGCCCGATCCTCGAGGACATCTCGGCGAAGGTCGACGGCACGCCCTGCTGCACGTACATCGGGCCGGACGGCGCGGGCCACTTCGTCAAGATGGTCCACAACGGCATCGAGTACGCCGACATGCAGCTCATCGCCGAGGCGTACGACCTGCTCAAGCAGGGGCTGGGTGCCTCCGCCGCGGAGATCGGGAAGATCTTCGAGGAGTGGAACACGGGCGACCTCGAGTCGTTCCTCATCGAGATCACGGCCGACGTGCTGCAGCACGTCGACGCCGAGACCGGTCAGGCGTTCGTCGACGTCGTGCTCGACCAGGCGGAGCAGAAGGGCACCGGCCGCTGGACGGTGCAGAACGGGCTCGACCTGGGGGTGCCGATCACCGGCATCGCCGAGGCCACCTTCGCCCGCGCGTTGTCCGGGTCCGTGCCGCAGCGCGAGGCCGGGCGCGCGGCGCTCCCCGCCGAGACCCAGGGCTGGGACGTCAAGGACCGGGCCGCGTTCGTCGAGGACGTGCGGCTCGCGCTCTACGCCTCGAAGGTCGTCGCGTACTCGCAGGGCTTCGACCAGATCGCCGCGGCGTCGGCCGAGTTCGGGTGGGACATCGACCGCGGCGCGATGGCGCGCATCTGGCGGGGCGGCTGCATCATCCGTGCCCGGTTCCTCAACCGCATCACCGAGGCGTACGAACGCGACGCGCAGCTCCCGCTGCTGCTCGCCGACGAGTACTTCACCGGTGCGGTCGGCAACGGGCTCGCCGCGTGGCGCCGCGTCGTCGCCGGCGCGGCGCAGAACGGAGTCCCGACGCCCGCGTTCTCGTCCTCGCTCGCCTACTACGACGGTGTGCGCGCCGAGCGGCTTCCCGCGGCGCTCGTCCAGGCGCAGCGCGACTTCTTCGGTGCCCACACCTACCGTCGGGTCGACAAGCCCGGCGTGTTCCACACCGAGTGGTCGGCCGACCGGAGCGAGACGCGCGAAGGCGACGCGTGAGCCGACGCGTCCTGCGCCCGGCCGTCGTCCACCCGATCATCCTGGGTGGCGACGCCGGCGCGTACAGCCTCGCGCGTGCGTTCCACGAGGCGTACGGGGTGCGCTCGACGGTCGTCTCGATCGTCTCGACCCGCAACATGCGGTACTCGACGATCCTGACGAACGTCGTCGAGCCCGCGCTCGACGACCCCGACGTGATGGTCCGCACGATCCGGGAGGCCGCGGCACGGAGCAAGGCTCCCGCGATGGTCGTCACGTGCACCGACTGGTACGTCCGTGCGCTCGCCCAGCACCGGGACCGGATCGAGGACGTGGCGGTCGTGCCGTACACGGACGTCGAGCTGCTCGACCGCGTGATGGACAAGGAGCGGTTCTCCCGGCTGTGCGTCGAGCTCGGTGTGCCGCACCCCCGCACGGTGGTGCGGCACGGCGGCGACGAGGTGGGGGAGCTCGACCTCCGGTTCCCGATCATCGCCAAGCCGGGGGACAACGTCGCGTGGCACCACACGCAGTTCGCGGGCAAGCGCAAGGTCCACGAGCTCGCGGACCGCGACCAGCTCGCCCGGCTGCTGCGGACGGCCGGCGAGGCGGGCTACCGGGGCGCGTTCGTCGTCCAGGAGTTCGTGCCCGGCAACGACTCCCAGATGCGCATCATGACGACCTTCTGCGACCAGGAAGGTCAGGTCCGGATGGCGCACGGCGGGCACGTGCTGATCGAGGAGCACACACCCGGGACCCTGGGGAACCCCGCCGCGATCCTCACCGGACCGCTGCCCCAGATCGAGGCGGACGCACGTCGGCTCGTGGAGCACCTCGGCTGGACGGGGTTCGCGAACTTCGACATCAAGGTCGACCCCCGCGACGGCACGGGTCACTTCTTCGAGCTCAACCCGCGCACGGGCCGCTCGAACCAGTACCTGACCGCGAGCGGGATCAACCCGGCCATGTACTGGGTGGGCGAGCACCTGCAGGGCGGGCGTGTGCCGGATCCCCGCCGGGTGTCGGTGCTCTACCGGATCGTGCCCGGGTTCCTGCTCCGACGCTACCTGCGTGCGGCCACGGACCCGGCCCTCGCTCGGCGGGTGCGCAAGGTCCGGCGCGTGACGCACCCGCTCAAGTACAGCGCGGACCGCTCGGTGCGCAGGGACCTGTGGGTCCGGCTCTCGGAGCTCAAGCAGGTGCGCAAGTTCTCCCGCTACTACCCGGTCTCGGCCGCGCGGCGCGCCGCTCACGCGCAGACCGCGGCCGCCACCACCGCAGCCGGCGCGAGCGACCGTGGTTGACGACCGGTCGGACCGTCGCGAGCGACCGCCGGTCGGGGTGATCGGAGGAGTCGGTCCGCTCGCGACCGCCTACTTCCTGCAGCTGGTCGTCGGGCTCACCGAGGCCGAGCGGGACCAGGACCACCTCGACATGGTCGTCCTCAACCACGCGACGATCCCGGACCGGACGGAGTTCGTCCTCGGCCGGTCCGACGAGGATCCCGGACCCGTGCTCGCGCGGGACGCACGGCGCCTCGAGGCGTTCGGCGTCTCGTTCCTCGTCATGCCGTGCAACACGGCGCACTACTTCACGCAGCAGGTGCTCGATGCCGTCGACGTGCCGTTCCTGTCGATCATCGACACGACCGTGGCGGCCGCGCGCCGACGCGTCCCGGGCCTCGCGGCGGTGGGTCTGCTCGCGACCGCGGGGACGGCGGCGTCCGGCGTCTACCAGGACGCGTTCGCCGCGCACGACGTCACGACGCTCGTGCCGGACGAGGACGACCAGGCGCTCGTGACCCGGATCATCTACGAGCAGGTCAAGGCCGGCCGGCCCGTCGACCTCGAGACGTTCCGTGCCGTCGCGGGGCGTCTCGTCCAGCGGGGAGCGGGGGTCGTCGTGCTGGGGTGCACCGAGCTCTCCGTGGTCGCGGTCGACCACGGGCTCCTCGCGGAACCGGTCTACCTGGACTCGATGGACCAGCTCGCGCGCGCGACCATCCGCCGCGCGGGCCACCGCGTGCGCGGCTGACGTCAGCCGAGCTCGCTGGTGCCCGAGTAGAGGTGCAGCACGGGAACGTGCAGCTCGTCGCGGGCACGCGACGCCCAGTCGGTGTGGAACGTGTCCTCGACCGCGTGCGGGTAGGTCACCACGACGACCTCGCGCGCGGAGTCCGTCGCGACCGCGGCGCGCAGCGCGGGCAGCGGGTCGTCCTGCGTCACCACGCCGTCCGCCTCGCGGCCCGCGTCGCGCAGCTCGCGGACGCTGTGCTCGAGCTGCTCCGCAGCCGTGTCGTGCGCCTGCTTCGGGTTCGGCTCGCGCCGCAGTACCTCGTCCCACGCGTCCTTGAGCTCACCCACGCTGAGGTGGTCGATGATGCTCGTCAGCACGTTCTGCTCGGTGTCCGCGGGAACCAGCACGCGGTAGGCGAGCGTCTCGCCCTCGTGCAGCGCCAGGATGTGCTGGATGTCGGCGGGGTTGAGCGTGTCTTCGGTCAGGACGAGGATCGTGTCGGTCACGCAGGTCAGCCTAGCGGCACGAGCCAGCGCGCGAGGGTCGTCCCGGCGGGAGAGCCCGGGCGGTCCTGCGGGCCGTGCAGCAGGTGCGCCAGACGCGCACCGTGCGGGTGCGCCGGCCCGGGCCGCCCTGCCCGACCGCCCGGTCGGTCGGGGTCGGATCCCGCGACGATGCGTCCTGGACCCCTCCCGACGACGGTCGGGCTCGTCGTCACGCAGAGCTCGTCGACGAGGTCATCGCGCAGCAGGGCACCCAGGAGCGTCGGTCCGCCCTCGGCGAGCACGCGCGTGAGCCCGCGGCGCGCCAGCGCGGCGAGCGCCCCGGCGAGGTCGACGGCACCGTCGTCGTCGGCGACCAGGACGCGGTCCGCGGGCAGGACGGCACGTGCGGCGTCGGCACCCGCCCTGCCGGTCAGCAGGAACGGCGGCCGGTCCGCGGCCACCAGGGCGGCGGGCACGCTGCCCGTCCGGGACACGAGGGCGAGCTCGAGCGGTGCGTCGCGCAGGTGGTCGAGGCCGCGCGGTCGGTCCAGCGCCGTGTAGCCCTCGGCCCGCGCCGTGCCGGCACCGACGACGACGACGTCGGCGAGAGCGCGCAGCACCCGGAAGACGCGCCAGTCCGCGTCGTCGTTGATCGAACCCGAGCGGTGGTCCGCTCCCCACGCGGCGCCGTCGACGCTCGCGACCATGTTGGCCCGGACCATCACCGGGCCGCGGCCCGACGCGGGGTAGGCGTACAGCGCAGCGAGAGCCTCCTCGCGTCGATCCGGGTCGATCCGGCGCGGGGCGGGGAGCAGGACGTCGAGCGGTGGCAGGTCGTCCCGCCCTGCCGGGGACGCCGGTCCGGCGGGAGGTTGCGTGGCAGAGGTCACAGCCGCCACCGTAACGGCAGGCGTAGGCTGGCTCCTCGTGACATCCGCGCCCGCAGCCGTCGGTTCCCTCGCGGCCGCCGTGCCCCACGTGCCGCCCGCACGCCTGCTCGCCGACCTCCTGCCGCCACGGCACTTCGCCGACGCCCGCTTCTCGACCTACCGCGCGAGCCCGCAGCACCCGAGCCAGGCCGCGACCGTCGCCCGGCTCGAGGAGGTCGCGGCAGTGATCGCGAAGCCGGTGCGCAAGGGGTTGTTCGCGCGCCGGACGTCAGCGCCGGCGGTCTACATGGACGGTGGGTTCGGAGTCGGCAAGACCCACCTGCTGACGTCCCTCGCCCACGCCGTCGGGCTGGACGTGAGCGCCTACGGGACCTTCGTGGAGTACACGAACCTGGTGGGCGCGCTCGGATTCCGGGCCACGGTCGACGCGCTCGCGTCGAAGAAGCTCGTGTGCATCGACGAGTTCGAGCTCGACGACCCGGGCGACACCGTGCTCATGTCGCGTCTCCTGCGTGAGCTCGCGGACCACGGCGTGGCGCTCGCCGCGACGTCGAACACCCTGCCCGACGCGCTCGGCGAGGGGCGGTTCGCGGCCGAGGACTTCCTGCGCGAGATCCAGGCCCTCGCGGACCGCTTCGAGGTCCTGCGCGTCGACGGAGAGGACTACCGGCACCGGGCGGTCGTCACCGACTCCGCGCCCCTGCCCGGGTCCGCGATCCGTGCGGCCGCGGGCTCCGTACCGGGAGCGACGCTCGACGCGTTCGACGACGTGCTCACCCACCTCGCTCGCGTGCACCCGAGCCGCTACGGCGCGATGCTCGACGGCGTCGAGCTCGTCGCGCTCACGGGGGTGCACCCGGTCGCCGAGCAGGCCACCGCGCTGCGCCTCGTCGTCCTGGTCGATCGTCTCTACGACCGTGACGTGCCCGTCCTGCTCGCCGGCGGGGGTGAGCACGGTCTCTTCACGGACGAGATGCTGGCCGGCGGATACCGGAAGAAGTACTACCGGGCGCTGTCCCGCCTCGGTGCGCTCGCCGAGGACGGTCGCGCACTCGTCGGCTGAGCGTGCGGGCTCAGGTGGCCGCGAGCCTCCGCTTCTCGACCTCGACGTCGAACGTCGCCGGAGGCCAGCCCAGGTCGAGCCGTCGCAACGCGTCGAGCAGCAGCTCGCTGACGGCGAGACGAGCGAACCACTTGCGGTCCGCCGGCACGACGTGCCAGGGCGCGACCTCGGTGTTCGTCCGGTCCAGCATCGCCTGGTACGCGTCCTGGTAGTGCGGCCACAGCGAGCGCGCGTCGACGTCGTTCGGGTCGTACTTCCAGAACTTGTCCGGGCGATCCAGCCGTTCTGCCAGGCGCTCGCGCTGCTCCTCGTAGGAGACCATGAGCGCCACCTTCACGATCGGCGTGCCGGACGCGACGATCTTCTCCTCGAACCGGTTGATCTCGTCGTACCGCTTCTCCCACGTCTCGGGCGGTACGAGGTTCTCGACGCGGGCGACGAGCACGTCCTCGTAGTGCGAACGGTCGAACACACCGATGTAGCCCGGCCGGGGCAGGGAACGGCGCACGCGCCACAGGAAGTGGTGGCGGCGCTCCTCGGCGGTCGGCGCCGCGAACGAGCGGTGCGCGACCCCCTGCGGGTCGACGAGGCCCACGACGTGGCGCACGATCCCGCCCTTGCCGGCGGTGTCCATGCCCTGCAGCACGAGCAGCACCGAGCGCGAGCCGCCGCAGCGGCCCTCGGCGAAGAGCCGCTCCTGCAGCTCCGACAGCTCCGCGCCGTGCGCGGCGACCGCGGCCCTGCCCGACGACTTGTCCCCGGTGAAGCCGGGCGTCGACCGGCGGTCGAACGACGCGACGTCGAACCCGTCCGGGACGCGGAGTACCTGCGCAGCAGGCGACGCCCATCCGGGCGAGCCGGCGCCCCCCGCACTCGTCGCCTTCTTCGCCGGCCTGCTCTTCCTCTTCTTCGCGCTGTGGGAGGCCATGGGCGTGAGCCTAGTCAGCGCCAGGCGAGGACCGCGACAGAACGCGCCGGGAGCTCGACCGACCGACCGTGCACGGTCGTGCGCTCGTCCCACGCCGCGACCAGCCGCGGCGTACCGCCCAGGTCGAGCCGGACGGTGCGGTCGACCGCGCCCAGGTTCACGGCCACCGCGACCGTGCGCCGGTCGACGACGAACGCCGGTCCGTCGCCGGGGCCGTCGACGCGATGCTCCTCCGCGGCGGCGTCGTCGCCGGGCCCGCCCGGACCGTGCACGCGCACGAGGGACAGGTCCCCGGACCGTACGTCCGGGCGCGACCGCAGCGCGATCAGCGTGCGGTACCACTCCAGCAGCCGTGCGTGCTCGCCGACGTGACGCTGCGACCGGTCGAGGACGCTCGCGTCCCGCGTGGCGCGGTCCTGCGGGTCCGGGACGGCGTCGCCCCCGTCCCACCCGTGCCCCCCGAACTCGGCGGCCCTCCCCTCGCGGATCGCCTGGGCGAGGTCCGGGTCGTCGTGGTCCGTGAAGTACTGCCACGGCGTGGAGGTGCCCCACTCCTCGCCCATGAAGAGCATGGGCGTGAACGGAGAGGCGAGCACCAGCGCGGCCGCGATCGCGAGACCTCCGGCGTCGAGCGTGGCCGACGGCCGGTCGCCCCGGGCGCGGTTGCCGACCTGGTCGTGGTTCTGCGTGCACACGACGAACGCGTGGCCGTCGGTCCCGGGCGGCACCGGTCGGCCCCAGTCCCGGGCGCGGAACGTCGACCAGGTGCCGTCGTGGACGAACGCTCCCGTCAGCGCCTTGCGCAGGACCGCGACCGAGCCGAAGTCCACGTAGTACGCGTGGCGCTCGCCGGTGAGCAGCGCGTGCACGGCGTGGTGGACGTCGTCCGCCCACTGGGCGTGCATGCCACGGCCGCCGACCTCGGCGTCCGTGATCGTCGTGGGGTCGTTCTCGTCGGACTCCGCCACGAGCGTCAACGGGCGCGCCAGCTCCTCCTCGAGCCGGGCGACCGCACGCGACAGCTCGACGAGCAGGTGCGTGGGCGAGTCGTCGACGAGCGCGTGGACGGCGTCGAGGCGCAGCGCGTCGACGTGGAAGTCGGTGAACCAGCGCAGCGCGTTGCACAGGATCCACTCGCGGACCTCGCGGTTGCCCGAGCGGTCGAGGTTGACCGCCGACCCCCACGGCGTGGAGTGGGCGTCGGTGAAGTACGGGCCGAACTCCGGCAGGTAGTTCCCGGAGGGGCCGAGGTGGTTGTGGACGACGTCGAGCACCACGGCCAGACCGCGAGCGTGCGCGGCGTCGACGAACCGCTGCAGGGCGCGTGGCCCCCCGTAGGGCTCGTGCACCGCGTACAGGTGGACCCCGTCGTAGCCCCAGCCCCACGTCCCGCCGAACGCGGCCACCGGCATGAGCTCGACCGCGCCCACACCGAGATCGGCGAGCTCGTCGAGGCGCTCGATCGCGGCGTCCAGCGTGCCCTGGTCGGTGAAGGTCCCCACGTGCAGCTCGTAGAGGACCTCGCCGCGCACGTCCCGTCCTGCCCACGCGGCGTCGGACCACGCGAAGGCCGGGTCGAACGTGCGGCTCGGCCCGTGCACGCCGTAGGGCTGGCGCGGGCTGCGCGGGTCGGGCCGTCCGGGTCCGCCGTCGATCGAGTAGCCGTAGTCCGTCCCGGGCTCGAGCTCGTGGTCGTACCCCCACCAGCCCGGCACGTGCGCGCCGACGAGCCGCAGCCCTTCGCGCCGGGAGCCGTCGAACGTCGCGGACCCCTGCTCGGGCAGCAGGAGGTCCACCGTGCGGGCGGCCGGCGCCCACACGACGGGGCGCGGGCCGGGCACGGGGATCTCGGGTGTGCCCTGGGGCTCGGGTGCCTGCGTCATGCGACGGTTCCTTCGGCTGTGGACGGTCCGGTCGTGGCGGATGTCGTGGACGTCGCGGCGGCGGGGCCGGGGACGAGCAGCGCGACGGGCAGGTCGGCGAGCAGGTCGGCGAGAGCGACGGTGCCCGCCGGGTGGTCGCGTCCGGTGAGGAGGTCGTGCCAGCCGACGGACGGGCCGGGGGAGGGGAGCGCGACGACGTGGTCGCGCCAGCCGCCGAGACGGCGCACGGTGCCGTGCAGGCGCGTCGCGATCGTCACGACGCGCGGGACCCCCGCGGCCGTGCGCGTGAAGGCCAGCGCGCACGGGGAGGAGACGGCGACGGGGACGTACCCCGCGTCCGGTCCGACGAAGGCCTCGGGCGCGCTGCGCCGCAGCCGCAGCGCGCTCGTGGTGACGAGCAGCTTCTCGTCCGCGAGCGTGCGCGCACCGGCTCCCTCGTCGAGGCGCTGGAGCCGGTCGCCGAGGACGTCCACGGCGACCGGGCGGCGGTTGTCCGGGTCGACGAGGGTGGGGCAGTAGGTCTCGCTGCCCTGGTAGACGTCGGCGACGCCCGGCGCCGTGAGCTGGGCGAGCTTGATGCCCAGGCTCGCGGCCCGCAGCTCCTCGGCATGGTCGCGCGACCAGGCGTCGAACGCCGCGAGGACCGAGGGGTCCGCGAGAGCGCGGCGTGCGAGCTCGGACACCGCCTGCTCGTAGGCGTCGTCCGGGGCGGTCCACGACGTCGCCACCTTCGCCTCCCGCAGCGCCTTGCGCAGGTAGTCGACGAGCCGTTCCGGGTCGACGGCGCGCTGGCCCGGCCCCGGTGCGCCCGTCTCTCCGCCGCTGCCCGTACCACCGGCAGGGTGCGGCAACCACGTGCCCGCCACCGTCTGCCAGAGCAGGTTCTCGGCCAGGCCGTCGACGAGAGCGCTGCGATAGGACGCGCTCGCGGCACGGACCTCGCCCACGAGCGCCGCCCACCCCGTCGCGTCCTCCGAGAGCACACCGAGGGCCGCGCGGGTGTCCTCGCCGCGCTTCGTGTCGTGCGTGGACCCCGCGGTGAGCGCGAGCGGGCTCAGCCGGGAGCAGCGCTGGGCGAACGCGTGCCAGTCGTGCAGGCCGAGGCTGAAGTGGTCGGGCTCGCCACCGACCTCGCACAGGCTCGAGAGCTCCGTCCAGCGGTAGAACGCCGTGTCCTCCACGCCCTTCGCGGTCACGGCGCCGCACACCTGCTGGAACCGTACGACGAGCTCGTCGCGGCGTGGTTCGCGCCGTCGCCCGGCGCTGCCGACCTCGCGGCCCAGCACCAGGTCGACGACGACGTCCAACGTCTCGCCGCGCTGTGCGTCGAGCCGGGCGCGGGCGCGGTCGGCGGCGTCGTGCACGGCCCGGACGGCCTCGTGGCGCGGTGCGACGCCCGGCTCGACGTACGCGCGGTACCGGTCGAACGCGACGAGCAGCTCCCGCAGGCACTGGTGCAGTCCCCGCCACGTGTGGTCGCGCAGGCGCGGGTCGTCGTGGCAGACGGCGGCCGCGAGGTCCGTCAGCCGGTGCACCTCCGCGTAGAGCGGCCCCTCGACGACCTCGCGCTTCGCGTCCTCCACGACCCCCGCGAGCCCGTCCACCGACGGGCCGACGAGGCGCGTCATGACACCGTCGAGCCCTGCTCGCCCGCCCGCGTCGACGAAGAGCTGCTGGAGGCGCCACGCGACGTCGTACCCGGTCGTGCCCACCGTGGCCCAGTCGGACGGCAGCTGCTCGTCGCCGGCGAGGATCTTCTCGACCACGACCCACGCGTGGTCCGTGCGGTCCGCGAGCCGCTCCAGGTACTGCGCCGGGTCGGCGAGACCGTCCGGGTGGTCGATCCGCAGCCCGTCCACGATCCCGGTGCGGACGAGGTCGAGCACGAGGGCGTGCGTCGCCTCGAACACGGCCTCGTCCTCCACGCGGAGCGCGACGAGGGTCCCGACGTCGAAGAAGCGCCGGTAGTTCAGCTCTTCGTCGCCGACCCGCCAGTACGCGAGGCGGTAGTGCTGCCGTTCGACGAGCTCGGCGAGCGGCAGGTCCTGCGTGCCCTCGCGCACCGGGAAGACGTGGTCGTAGTACCGCAGGACGGCCGTCGTGGCACCCGGTCCCCGCTCGTCCCCGGGCACCTCGATCTCGTCGAGGACGAGCTCGCCCGCGGCGAGCGCGTCACCGAGCCGCATCCCGAGCACCGGCATGAGGACCGCGCCCTCGCCCGCGGTCCAGTCGACGTCGAACCACGACGCGTAGGGCGAGGAGGCGCCCTGCGCGAGCACCGACCAGAGCGCGCGGTTGTGCCACGCCGGGGTCGGTACCGCCATGTGGTTCGGCACCACGTCGAGGACGATCCCCAGCCCCGCCTCGTGCGCGCGCCCGGCGAGGGCCTCGAGGCCCGCCCTGCCCCCGAGCTCGGCGCTGACCCGTGCGTGGTCGACCACGTCGTACCCGTGCGTCGAGCCCGGGGCCGCCTGCAGCACGGGGGAGAGGTAGAGGTGCGTCGCACCGAGCGCGGCGAGGTAGTCGACCTGACGTGCGGCGTCGTCGAACGTCAGGTCGGGCCCGAGCTGGAGGCGGTAGGTGGAGACCGGTGTCTCGCGCGTCCGGGTCATCGCAGCGGCGGGCGAGTCAGGACGATCACGCTGCGGCCGGTCACCGTGATGGTGTCGCCCGGCAGGAGCGAGTCGCCGAGGTTCGTCGTGCTGTCGGTGTCGAGCACCACGGACCACTCCCTGCCGTAGCCGGCGGGAGGGATCGTGAAGTCGAGCACGTCGTGGTGCGCGTTGAGCATGAGGAGGAACGAGTCGTCGACGATCGGCTCGCCACGCCGGTCGGGCTCCGGGATCGCGTCACCGTTGAGGAAGACCATGACCGATCGGGCGTAGGAGTGGTCCCAGTCCTCGGCGTCCATCCGCGAGCCCGTGATGTCGAGCCACTCGATGTCCGGCAGGTGCTCGGGGTCGGACGCGGTGTCGCTGTCTCCGCGGCCCGCGAAGAAGCGCCTGCGGTGCAGGACCGGGTGGTCCCGGCGCAACCAGACGACGCGGCGGGCGAAGTCGAGCAGCGCACGGCGTTCCGCCGCGCTCGGGTCGAGGGTCGTGTCGTCGTCGTCGTCGTCATCGGACGCGGCGTCGTCCGGCTCCGTGGGCGCGGGGTCGTCGTCCAGCACGCCGCGCCAGTCCATCCACGTGATCTCGTCGTCCTGGCAGTAGCCGTTGTTGTTGCCGCGCTGGGTGCGCGCGATCTCGTCCCCGTGCGCCAGCATGGGCACACCCTGCGAGAGCAGGAGCGTCGTGAGGAGGTTGCGGCGCTGGCGGGCGCGCAGGGCGAGGACCTCGGGGTCGTCCGTCGGGCCCTCGACGCCCGAGTTCCACGAGCGGTTGTGGTTCTCGCCGTCGTTGTTGTCCTCGCCGTTCGCCTCGTTGTGCTTGTCGTTGTACGAGACGAGGTCGTTGAGCGTGAACCCGTCGTGGGCGGTGACGAAGTTGATGGAGGCGATGGGCTTGCGGCCCGAGTGCTCGTAGAGGTCCGACGAGCCGGTGAGCCGGCTCGCGAACTCGGGCAGGGTCGAGGGCTCGCCGCGCCAGAAGTCGCGCACGGTGTCGCGGTAGGCGCCGTTCCACTCGGTCCACAGCGGGGGGAAGCCGCCCACCTGGTACCCGCCCGAGCCGAGGTCCCACGGCTCGGCGATGAGCTTGACCTGGGAGATGACCGGGTCCTGCTGGACGATGTCGAAGAACGCCGAGAGGCGGTCCACCTCGTGGAACTGGCGTGCGAGGGTCGCCGCGAGGTCGAAGCGGAACCCGTCGACGTGCATCTCCGTCACCCAGTACCGCAGCGAGTCCATGATGAGCTGGAGCACGTGCGGCGAACGCATGAGGAGCGAGTTGCCGGTCCCCGTGGTGTCGAAGTAGTGCGCCTCGTCCCCGTCGACCAGCCGGTAGTAGGCCTTGTTGTCGATGCCGCGGAAGCTCAGCGTGGGGCCCAGGTGGTTGCCCTCGGCCGTGTGGTTGTACACGACGTCGAGGATCACCTCGATGCCTGCCTCGTGCAGCGCCTTGACCAGTGACTTGAACTCCATGACCTGCTGCCCGCGCGTGCCGTAGGCGGCGTAGCCGTTGTGCGGGGCGAAGAACCCGATGGTGTTGTAGCCCCAGTAGTTCGACAGCCCCTTGGCGACGAGGGTCGGGTCGTTCACGAACTGGTGCACCGGCATGAGCTCGACGGCCGTGACGCCCAAGGTGACGAGGTGCTCGATCACCGACGGGTGGGCCATGCCGGCGTACGTGCCGCGCAGCTCGGCGGGTACGTCGGGGTGACGCATGGTCATGCCCTTGACGTGCGCCTCGTAGATCACGCTGTCGTGGTAGTCGCGGTTCGGCGGGCGGTCGTGGCCCCAGTCGAAGAAGGGGTTGACCACCACGGAGACCATCGTGTGGTCCGCGGAGTCGTCGTCGTTGAGCGAGGCGGTGGACGGGTCGTCCGTCGTGGACGCTGCCCCGTCGCCGTCCTCGTGCGCGTCGCCCTCGGAGCGGTCCGCGTCCTCCGGGTGGTCGAACCGGTACGAGAAGAGGGCCTCGTCGCCGTCGATCTGCCCCTCGATCGCCTTGGCGTACGGGTCGAGGAGGAGCTTCGCCGGGTTGCACCGGTGGCCGTTCGCCGGGTCGTAGGGGCCGTGCACGCGGTAGCCGTACCGGGTGCCGGGGCCCTTGCCGGGGACGTAGACGTGCCAGACGTGCGCGTCGACCTCCTCGACCTCGATCCGCCGCTCCGTGCCGTCGTCGCGCAGGAGGCACAGCTCGACGCGGTCGGCGACCTCCGAGAAGAGGGCGAAGTTGGTACCGGTGCCGTCGTACGTCGCGCCGAGCGGATAGGAATGGCCGGGCCAGGTCTGCATGTGACTGAGGATTTCATGGTCCGCGGGCCGCTGTCGCCGCAGGAGCACGCACCGCTGCGCAGAACCGACCCTCGGGGCAGCCGATCCCTGTAATAGTGTGCCAAGCGGAGACGGTCCCGGGCGTGCAAGTCACGCTCGTGACTGGTAGACCCGTGCCATGAGCACCGACGACCCTGCGCAGAGAGATGACCTCAACGAGTCCGACATCGCCTCGGCCCGGTTGTCGCCGCCCACGAGGCATGTGGACCGGCATGGTGACGGGGACGGCGCGGAGCAGGGCGACGAGCACGGTGACGGGCACGGTGACGGGCACGGCGACGTCCTGACCGGTGGCGATGCGAAGCGGGCGCCGCACTCGCTGTCCGAGGCGGAGCGCCGGCCCATGACCGGCGACTCGTCGGGCACCTCGTGGGACGACCCGGACGAGCTCTAGGCCCGGAGCGGGCCGGCAGGCTCAGCGCAGCGGCGCCCTTCCGCCCGGCCCGGGCGGGACGAGACGAGGCATCCCGGCGGGCGCGACCGCACTGAGCGCCAGGTAGCGGGCCTCGGCCCGGTGCAGGCGGATGTGCTCGTCCACGGTCCAGTCCGGACCGTTGGTCAGGACCATGCCGCACGAGCAGTCGATGCGCACGCCTCCGTGCCCGTCCTCGTGGAGCTGGCCGATCGTGGCGTGCGCGGCGCGCGCGACCGACTTGGCGCGGCGCATGGTGGCGCTCACCGGTGGCGCCCCGCTCGTCGGGCCGGCGGCGTTCGGGGACTCGGGTGCTCGGGGTTCCACGGCGACCAGCCTAGGGTCGGTGGCGGTGGTGGAGCACCGGGAGCGCCGTCACGCAGGTCCCGTGGCCTCGACCAGCGCGGCGAGCAGACCGGGGCCGTGCCGCTCGAGCTTCACGGCGCCGACGCCGCTGATGCCGCCGAGCGCGTCGAGCGACGTCGGGCGCCGCGCGGCGACCTCTCGCAAGGTCGCGTCGTGGAACACGACGTAAGCCGGCACGCCCTGCTCCTTCGCGACCAGGGCCCGCCACGACCGCAGTGCCTCGAACACCGCGGCACCCTCGACGGACAGCTCGGCCGCGGCGGACGAGCGTGCGCGAGGAGCACGTGTCCTGGCCACCGTGCTGGACTCGCGGCGCAGGCGGACCTGCCGCTCGCCCCGCAGGACGGACGCGCTGTCTGCCGTGAGGCGCAGCGTGCCGTAGCCGTCGGTGTCGACGCCGAGGAGCTCCGCCGCGAGGAGCTGGCGCGCGACGCCCCGCCACGCGCCGTCGGACAGGTCCGTGCCCACGCCGAACGTGCTCAGCGACGTGTGGCCCAGCTGCGTGACCCGCGGGGTCGCCTTTCCCCGCAGGATGTCGACCAGGTGTCCGACGCCGTATCGCTGCCCGCGCTGATCGAGGCGCACGACGGTCGACAGGAGCTTCTGCGCCGCGACCGTGCCGTCCCAGGACTCCGGCGGGGTCAGGCACGTGTCGCAGTTGCCGCACGGCTGCGAGGCCTGACCGAAGTAGTTGAGCAGCTGGACGCGGCGGCACCCGACGGTCTCGCACAGCGCCAGCATCGCGTCGAGGTGCGCGGTCAGGCGGCGCTTGTGCGCGGCGTCGCCCTCGGAGGTGTCGATCATGCGCCGCTGCTGGACGACGTCCGCCAGGCCGTAGGCGAGCCACGCGGTCGACGCCAGCCCGTCGCGCCCCGCGCGACCTGTCTCCTGGTAGTAGCCCTCGACCGACTTGGGCAGGTCGAGGTGCGCGACGAACCGGACGTCCGGCTTGTCGATCCCCATGCCGAACGCGATCGTCGCGACCATCACGACGCCCTCCTCGCGCAGGAACCGGGACTGGTTGCGGGCGCGCACCTGCCGGTCGAGGCCGGCGTGGTAAGGAAGGGCCGTGACCCCGCGCTCGACGAGGAACTGGGCGGTCTGCTCGACCGAGCTCCGTGACAGGCAGTAGACGATGCCCGCGTCGCCCTCGTGCTCGGTCCGCAGGAGGTCGAGGAGCTGCTCGCGGGGCTTGTCCTTGGGGGCGATCCGGTACTGGATGTTGGGCCGGTCGAAGCTGGCGACGAAGTGCCGCGCGTCCTCGAGCTGCAACCGCTCGGCGATCTCGGCGTGGGTCTGGTCGGTCGCCGTGGCCGTCAGCGCGACCCGCGGGACCTCGGGCCAGCGTTCGTGCAGCATCGACAGCCGGAGGTAGTCCGGGCGGAAGTCGTGCCCCCACTGCGAGACGCAGTGCGCCTCGTCGATCGCGAACAACGCGACCGTGCCGCGGTCGAGCAGCTCGACGGTCTCGCGCACCCGCAACCGCTCGGGCGCCAGGTAGAGGAGGTCGAGCTCGCCCGCCAGGTACGCGTCCTCGACGGCACGACGCTGATGGGGCTGC
This sequence comes from Cellulosimicrobium arenosum, assembly GCF_014837295.1. Classification (GTDB taxonomy): domain Bacteria; phylum Actinomycetota; class Actinomycetes; order Actinomycetales; family Cellulomonadaceae; genus Cellulosimicrobium; species Cellulosimicrobium arenosum. The sequence continues at coordinate 549,476 of NZ_JACYHB010000001.1, read as the reverse complement.
TGCGTCGAGTTCAGGAACCCCGCCCGCACGCCGAGCGCCGAGAGCGCGTCCACCTGGTCCTGCATGAGGGCGATGAGAGGTGACACGACGACCCCGGTGCCCTCCCGGACGAGCGCCGGCACCTGGTAGCACAGCGACTTCCCACCCCCTGTGGGCATGAGGACGAGCGCGTCGCCGCCGCGGACGACGGTCTCGACGACGTCTGCCTGCTCGCCGCGGAAGGCGTCGTACCCCCAGACGTCGTGCAGCACGGCCGAGGCCGCCGCGACCGCAGCCTCGGGTGCGAGGACCTGCGCGACGGCGCGCGGGACGTCGGGTCGCGGTGGCAGCGCAGGCCGGTCGCGCGGCGGTGCGGAGGACGGTTCGGGCTCAGGGGGCGGGGCCTGGCCGAACGGGTCGAGAGGGTCGAACGGCGGTTCGTCGTACGCGGGGTCGAACGGGGGCAGGTCGTCGTCCGGTCCAGAGGTCACGCGATCAGACTACGAGGCGGGACCGACGTCGTCGGTCCCTCGTGGACCGTGCGGGCAGGGAGCGGACCGGGACCCGGGGCGGACCGTTCTAGACGGACCCGGCGGTCTCGTGCTCGTGCGCGATCCCGAGGGCGTGCGCGCGCTCGTGCTCGCGCTCCGCCGCCTCGCGCGCGGCGATGCGCGCCCGCACCTCCTCGCGACGCAGCGGCGGGACCGTCGTCGGGGGCTGACGACGCTCGGGCAGCTCGCCGAGCAGGCGGGCCACGATCGCGGCGACCTCGTCCACGGCGCGCTCGAAGGGCTCCTGCGTCGCGGTGCTCGTCCTCTGGATCCCGGTGACCTTGCGGACGAACTGGCGGGCGGCGGCCTCGACCTCCTCCTCGGTGGCGGGAGGCTGCAGGCCGCGCAGGGTCGTGATGTTCCGGCACATGCTCCGACCGTACGCCGGGCCGCGCCGCCTCGGGAAGGTCCGGCGCGGCAGACTACGACCGTGGACCCGCTCGCCCGACTCCTCGCCGACCCGCCCGAGCTGCCGGTCGGGCAGCACCTCGACGAGGTGCTCGCGGCCGTGCGCGCGGCCGGGGCCGTCGTCGTGCAGGCACCGCCCGGCACGGGCAAGACGACGCTCGTCCCGCCGGCGCTCGCGGCCGCGCTGGAGGGGCGCGTCGTCGTCACCCAGCCGCGCCGGATCGCCGCGCGGGCCGCGGCGCGGCGCCTCGCGTCGTTGCTCGGCGAGGAGCTCGGCGGCACCGTCGGGTACACCGTGCGGGGAGAGTCGCGGACGTCGCGGCGCACCCGGGTGGAGATCGTCACGACGGGCACGCTCGTGCGCAGGCTCCAGCGCGATCCCGAGCTGCCGGGCGTGGCCGGGGTCGTCCTGGACGAGGTGCACGAGCGGCACCTGGACGACGACCTCGCGCTCGCGCTGCTCGCCGACGTGCGCGAGAACCTGCGCGACGACCTCGCGGTCGTCGCGATGTCCGCCACGGTGGAGGCCGACCGGACCGCGACGGCTCTCGGCGGGAGCACCGGAGCGGGCGGACCACGGGTGCCGGTGGTGCGGGTCGAGGGCGGGCTCCATCCCGTCGACGTCGTGTGGTGCCCCGCACCCGGGGCGCGCACCGACGCGCGGGGCACGTCGTCGGCGTTGCTCGACCACGTGGTCGCGACCGTGCGCCGCGCCCTGGGCGAGCGCGCGGGCGACCTCCTGGTGTTCGTCCCGGGTGCGCGCGAGGTGGACATCGTGTCGCGCCGTCTCGCCAGCGTGGACGCCGACGTGCGTCCGCTGCACGGTCGGCTCCCGCCACGCGAGCAGGACCGCGCGCTCGAGGTGGGCCCGCGGCGCCGGGTGGTGGTCTCGACGGCGGTCGCGGAGTCGTCGCTCACGGTGCCGGGCGTGCGGGTCGTCGTCGACGCCGGGTTGGCGCGCGAGCCGCGGACCGACGTGCGCCGCGGGCTGCCGGGCCTGGTGACGGTCTCCGTCAGCCGGGCGGGAGCGGAGCAGCGCGCGGGACGTGCCGGGCGCGAGGGGCCGGGGGCCGTGTACCGGTGCTGGTCCGAGGGCGACCACGCGCGCCTCGCGCGGCATCCCGAGCCCGAGATCCGCACCGCGGACCTCACCGGGTTCGCGCTCGAGCTCGCGTGCTGGGGTAGTCCCGACGGCACCGGGCTGGCGCTCCTGGACCCGCCGCCGGAGGCCGCCTACGCCGCGGCACGCGCGGTGCTGCACGGGCTGGGCGCCGTCGGCCCCGCCGGTGTCACGGCGCTCGGACGCCGCATCGCGGCCGTGCCCGCCGACCCACGTCGCGCGCGCGCCCTGCTCGACGCCGTCCCCGAGGTCGGCCCGCGGCGCGCGGCCGAGGTGGTGGCGCTGCTGTCGGAGGACGTGCGCGTACCGGGCGCGGACCTGCCCGCCGCGCTGCGAGCGGTGCGCCGCGGCGGGCCCGGCACCGGTGCATGGGCGGCGCAGCGCGACCGGCTGGAGCGCGTCGCGCGCGACGTCGCGGGAGCGGCCGCGAGACCGACGACGGGGCCCACCGCGGGGGAGCGACCGACGGACGACGCCGCCGTCGGGCACGTCGTCGCGCTCGCGCACCCGGACCGCCTCGCCCGCCTGCGGCCCGGCGGCGAGACGTACCTGCTGGTCTCGGGGGCGGGTGCGCGGCTGCCCCCGGGCTCGCCGCTGCAGGGGACGCCGTGGCTCGCGGTCGCGGACGTGGACCGCGCGGCGGGCCGGGCCGACGCCGTCGTGCGGTCCGCCGCACCGGTCGACGAGGCGACGGCGCGCGCCGCCGCGGTGGCCGAGCTGCGCACGTCCGGCGTCGCGGAGTGGTCGGGCGGGCGCGTGCGCGCCGCCCGGGTGACGTCGCTCGGCGCGATCGAGCTCGCGCGCGAACCGTGGCGGGGACCGCCCGGGGACGTGGTGGCGGCGGCCGTGCGCGACGGGCTGCGCCGGGACGGGATCGCGAGCCTGGCGTGGTCCGACGCCGCGACCCGGCTGCGCGACCGCCTCCGGTTCCTGCACGGCGCGCTGGGGGAGCCGTGGCCCGACGTCGGCGACGGCGCGCTGCTGGACGGTCTCGACGCCTGGCTGGGACCCGACCTGCCCGCCGTCGCGCGGGGTCGGGGCGTGGAGCTCGCCGGCGCGCTGCGCCGGCTCCTGCCGTGGCCCGAGGCCGCGCGGCTCGACGCGCTCGCGCCTGAGCGGCTCGAGGTCCCGAGCGGGTCCCGGGTGGCGGTGAGCTACGCCGAGGACCAGCCGGTGCTCGCGGTGCGCCTGCAGGAGACGTTCGGCTGGACCCGCACGCCCCGGGTCGCGGACGGGCGCGTCCCGGTGCTGCTCCACCTGCTCTCGCCGGCCGGTCGTCCGGCCGCGGTCACCGCCGACCTGGCGTCGTTCTGGGTGCAGGGCTACCCGCAGGTGCGCGCGGAGCTGCGCGGCCGGTACCCCAAGCACGCGTGGCCGCAGGACCCCACGACGGCCGAGCCGCTGCGGGGCACGCCGAGGCCGCGGCGTCGCGACTGACGGTCAGGCGAACCGGGCGGAGATCGCGACCGACTCGTCGACGTCGAGCCGGACGTCCGCGAGGCGGAGGCCTGGAGGCAGCTCGGCCGCGAGGTCGACCGTCCGGCCGCGCGCCTCGTCGACGTGGTTTCGCGCCACGAGCAGGGCCGCGGCCACGACCGGGTTCCGGCTCGTCAGGCTCAGCTCGCGCACGGTGAGGACCAGGTGCTCGTCGACGTCGACGGCGATCCGTGCCCGGATGCTCGCGGAGAGGATCCTCTTGCGCACGCGCGCGAAGCCGCCGGCGGTGGCGGCACGCGGACCGGCGGAGTCGACCTGGACGTCGAACGACGTGAGCACGAGCCCGCCGGTCTCCTGCAGGGTCTTCTCGATCAGCCGGCGCGCCGCCGCGATCAGGTCCCGCTGCGGCGCGGTGACACGCACGAACCCGCGGACGAGCTCACCCGACCCCGTCGCCCCGGGGTCCACGAGCTCGACGCCGAGCGACCCGTCCGCGCCCTCGACCCAGCGGAACCGGACGTCGTCGGCGTCGACCACGACATCCACGGGGACGCCCTCGACCGTGACGGGGTGCGCCTCGATGCGCAGGTGGCGGAGCGTGCCGTCCTCGCGCCGGGCGGCGGGATCGATGAGGTCACCCACGGGCACGGGCGGGAGCGTCGTCTCGGTGGGCCGGCCGCCGCCGGACGTGGTCCGCACGACCAGCCCGGAGAGGTCGACGTCGAGCGCAGGGACGTCCGGACCGTCCACCGTCGCGTGCACGCGCAGCCGCTCGACGTGCGCGACGTCGGGATGGGCGTGCTCGACGAACGCGTCGCGCAGACGCACGGCCAGCTCCGGGCCGGTCGAGGGCCGGGGCGCGCGGCCCAGGGGAAGGACGTCTGTCCCGTCGTCGGTGGGGACGTCGGTCGCGGTGCCCTCGGCGGGTCGTTCGTCGGCCATGCCGGGGAGACTAGCGGACGGCTCGGCGTGCCGGCCGGCGACGACGAAGGCCGCCCCGGGACGGCGTCCGGAGCGGCCTCGGGCCGTGCTGGTGGGCGATACTGGGATCGAACCAGTGACCTCTTCCGTGTCAGGGAAGCGCGCTACCGCTGCGCCAATCGCCCGTGGTGCTGATGCTGCTCGCGAGGTGGAGATGGGATTCGAACCCACGTATACGGCTTTGCAGGCCGCTGCCTCGCCACTCGGCCACTCCACCACGAGACCGTCGCCCTGACCGCTCCCGCAGGAGACGGCCGGGGCGAGATCTTCGAGCGGATGACGGGATTCGAACCCGCGACCCTCACCTTGGCAAGGTGATGCTCTACCAGCTGAGCTACATCCGCGCGGCCAGCACTGAGGCTCGATCGACGTGTGTCGGGAACCCCGGCGTCCCGGCGCGTGGAACATACTAGCCGACTTCCGGTGCGGACCGGGCATGCGTCCGGGAGCGCGAGAGGCCGCCCCGGAGTGCTCCGGGGCGGCCTCTCGCTCAGTGCTGGTGGGCGATACTGGGATCGAACCAGTGACCTCTTCCGTGTCAGGGAAGCGCGCTACCGCTGCGCCAATCGCCCGAGGGTGGTGCTGATGCTGCTCGCGAGGTGGAGATGGGATTCGAACCCACGTATACGGCTTTGCAGGCCGCTGCCTCGCCTCTCGGCCACTCCACCGCGACCGGACCGTGGTGGGTCCGAGGATCCACCAGAGTACGGCTCCGAGCGGATGACGGGATTCGAACCCGCGACCCTCACCTTGGCAAGGTGATGCTCTACCAGCTGAGCTACATCCGCGCGACCAGGACTCGTCGTGGACCCCCGAATGCGCATTCGTGGTGTCCCCGGCGTTCCGGCGCGTCCCAGACATTAGCCGACGGTCGCGCCCGCCGTCCAACCGGCGTGCGCCGGGTCGGTAGCGTGGAGCCGTGCCCCGACCAGGAACGACGCGATCGCGCCCCGGAGTGGCCCGGTTCGGCGGTCGCGCCGCCCGTGGAGCCGTCGAGTGCGTCGACCTGTACCGCGAGCCGGAACGGCTCGTCGGCGACGGGCCCTGGTTCGTCGTCGTCGACTTCGACGACCCTGCGCGCGGGGGGCGGGCGCGGGCGTGGCGGTTCGAGGAGCGGGTGGACGTCTCCGAGCCGCCCGACGACGGCCCCGCGGGCTGGCAGGGCCCGTCGCCCGACGCGTGGTCGAGCTCGCTCGACCGGTCCGCCTACGAGGCCGCGGTCCGCGAGGTCCGGGCCCGCGTGCACGAGGGGGACGTCTACCAGGCCAACGTCTGCCGCGTCCTGTCCGCCCCGCTCGACCCTCCCGGGAGCGAGCCCGACGCGCCGGCGCTCGCGCGGCGTCTGGCCAGCGGAAACCCCGCGCCCCACGCGGGCGTGCTGCACGTGCCCGCGGGCACCGGGGTCGACCCCGTGTGGGTGGTCAGCGCGTCACCCGAGCTGTTCGTGCGGCTGGAGGGCGGGGTCCTCACGTCCGGCCCGATCAAGGGCACGTCTCTCGACGCGGCCGGTCTGGGCGCGAAGGACCGTGCGGAGAACGTCATGATCACCGACCTCGTGCGCAACGACCTGCAGCGGGTGTGCATACCCGGGACGGTCGAGGTCACCGACCTCCTCGCGGTCGAGGAGCACCCCGGTCTGGTGCACCTGGTCAGCCGCGTCGCCGGTCGGGTGCTGCCCGACGTCCTCGCCGCACCGGACCGCTGGGCGCGCCTGCTGGGTGCGACGTTCCCACCGGCCTCGGTCTCGGGCGCGCCCAAGTCGTCCGCGCTGCAGATCATCTCCGCGCTGGAGACCGCCCCGCGTGGCCCGTACTGCGGGGCGATCGGGTGGGTCGACGGGGACGAGGCAGAGCTCGCCGTCGGGATCCGGACGTTCTGGTGGTCGGACGGCGTCCTGCGGTTCGGCACCGGCGCGGGGATCACGTGGGGGAGCGAGCCCGCGCGCGAGTGGGAGGAGACCGAGCTCAAGGCGCACCGGCTCGTCGGGCTGGCGTCGGGCAGACTGGACCCATGAGCGAACCGAGTGCGGGCTCCGAGCACGCCGCGCCGCCCGAGAACCTCGTCGTGTGGGCGGACGGCCGCCTCGTCGGGCCGGGCGACGCGAGCCTCAGCGCCGTCGACCACGGGATCACCGTCGGGGACGGCGTGTTCGAGACCTGCGCCGTCTTCGACGACCACGCGTTCGCGCTCACCCGCCACCTGCGCCGGCTCGCGCGGTCGGCGGCCGGCCTAGGACTCGAGGCGCCGGACGAGGTGCTCGTGCGCGACGGCGTCGCGCAGGTCCTCGCGGAGGCGCGCACCCGGGCCGACGCCGGGGGCGGAGAGGTCGGCCGCCTGCGGATCACCGTCACGGCGGGCATCGGGCCGCTCGGGTCCGGCCGGACGCCCGGCGCGCAGACCGTGGTCGTCGCGGCGGGACCGGCGAAGATCGTGGCGCACGGACGCGCCGTGCGGTCCCCGTGGACGCGCAACGAGCGCTCGGCCGTCGCCGGGCTCAAGACGACGTCGTACGCCGAGAACGTCGTCGCGCTCGCCGACGCCGTGGCGAAGGACGGCGACGAGGCCCTCCTCGCGAACACCGCGGGCGAGCTGTGCGAGGGGACCGGCGCCAACGTGTTCGTCGAGCGCGCCGACGAGCTCGTCACGCCGCTCCTGTCGTCCGGGTGCCTCGCCGGCATCACGCGCGAGCTGCTGCTGGAGTGGGCGGACGAGGAGGGCCTGCCCGTGCGCGAGGCGCGCCCCGGAGAGCTGCCGTTCGGCGTGCTCGACGAGGTGACCGAGGGTCGCGCGAACCTCCTGCTCACCGGGTCCGTGCGCAACGTCCAACCCGTGACCTGGCTCGACGGCGTCGCCCTCCAGGCCGGGACTGTCTCGCTCGCCGCGCGCGAGCTGTTCGAGCGCCACCGCCGGGAGCGCCTGGACCCGTGAGCCGGGCCGTCGACGACCACGTCGGGCCGCCGGAGGCGCGAGAGCGCGCGGGTTTCTCGTTCCGGTCCGGTTCAGGCTAGTATCGTCCACGCACTCGGGCGATTGGCGCAGTGGTAGCGCGCTTCGTTCACACCGAAGAGGTCACTGGTTCGAACCCAGTATCGCCCACCGAGCATCACCGCAGGTAGGAGGCCGTTTCCGCAGCAGCGGGAACGGCCTCGTCCGTCTCCCGAGCGTGGCGGACATCTCCGCCAGCCTCCTTGCCGGCCTCCGCGACGCGGCCCCTGCTGGACCACCGGCCTGGGCCGGACCACGTGCTACGCGTGCTCGCCCCGGTCATCGGTGTGAGGGTGTCTGCCATGACGTCGGAGCGCACCGCGACCGAGGGCGACGTATCCGACGTCGTGCCCGGTCGCGACGACCGTGGGGCGCCCGAGTACCGGGACGTCGTCGTCCGGGTCGACGTCGGCGACCTGCGCACCGTCCTCGTGCTGGCTGGCACGGTCCTGCTGGGCCTGCTGCTGTCCGCCGTCGCGGACCGCACGTCGGTCGGCATCGCGCTCGACGCGCGCGAGGTCGCCGGTCACGTGCCGTCCCTGGTCTCGCTCGTGCTGGCCCTCGTGGCCGAGTCCGTCGTTCTGGTCAGCGCGGTGGTGACCCCGGTGGTCCTCGCGGTCCGAGGCCGGGTGCGGCTGCTCCTCACCGGGGCGCTGGCGATCGTCGCCGCCCTCGCGGCCTTCTCCCTCGTGCACGGGGCCGTGCTCTCCCGGCACGCGGCGCCCGACGTCGGGAACCTCTACCCAGACCTGGGCGACGTCGGTCCGGGCCTCGGCTCGGTCGCGGGGCTCGCGGCGGTGCTCGCGGCGCTGCGCCCGGCCCGGAGCTGGGCCAGGGCCTGGTGGTCGCTCGTCGCCCTGCTCGTCGTCCTGGATGCGATCCTGCGGCCGTCGGGTCCCCTCGACGCCGTGCTCGCCGTCGGCGTCGGTGGACTGGTCGGGCTGCTCGTCACCGTGGCCGTCGGTCGCACGCGCCGCGAGCTGACCGCGGAAGGCGTGCGCGTCGCGCTGGGGGCGGGCGGGCTCCAGGTCACCGACGTGCGTGCTCCCGCCGCGGGCGCCCACCACGGCACCTTCGAGGCGCGGACGCCCGGTGGGCCCGTCGTCGTCACGGTGACGGACCGCCGGTCCTGGCAGCGCGAGCGGGTCGGTCTCGCCTACCGCCGGCTGCGGCTGCGCACCGGGGTCGACGAGGAGGGTTCGGCGTCCCCGACGCGTGCGGTGGCGCTCGAGGCGCTGCTGCGCCTGCTCGCCTCGACGCACGACGCGCACGTGCCCGCGGTCCGTGCCGTGGTGCGCGCACCCGAGGGAGAGGCGCTGCTGGCCTGCGACCTGGTCGACGGTCGCCCGCTGGACGCCGTCGACCCGGCGGAGCTGACCGACGACGTGCTCCGCGCGGCCTGGGTCGAGGTCGCGCGCCTGCGCGAGGCGCGGGTGGCGCACCGGGAGCTCACGCTGCGCCATCTCCTCCTCGCACCGGACGGCACGGTGTGGGTGACCGACCTCGAGCACGTCGAGCCCGGCGCGCCGGACGCCGTGCTCGCGGGGGACGTCGCCGAGCTGCTTGCCGCGACGAGCGCGGTCGTCGGACCAGGGCGTGCGGTCACCGCCGCACAGGCCGTCCTCGGCCCTGCTCCGCTCGCGGCTGCGGTGGGGCGGCTGGTGCCCGCCGCGCTCACCGCGGCGACCCGGGCGCTGCTCAAGAAGACCGGGACCACGCTGGAGACCGTGGCCGCCGAGACGTGCCGCGCGACCGGGGTGGCACGACCCGCCTACGAGAAGATCGAACGATTCAAGCCACGGACCCTGGTGGCGGCAGCCATGCTGGTCGTGGCCGTCTACCTCCTCGCGCCCCAGCTCGCGGACCTCCCGAGCCTCGTCGACGCCGTCCGTGACGTGGACCCGGTCTGGCTGATCCCGGTCCTCCTCGCCTCCGCCGCCACCTATCTGGGTGCCGCGCTCGGACTGGCAGGGGGGACGCCCGGACGGGTACCCGTGGGGCAGGCCTCTGCCGTCGCGCTGGCGGCGTCCTTCGTGGCGACGTTCGCCCCGCCCGGTGTCGGACAGGTCGGCCTCAACGTCCGGTACCTGCAGCGACGCGGGTTCGCCACACCGGTCGCGGTGTCCGCGTCGGCCGCCAAGGAAGCGGCCGTGCTGTGCGTGCACCTCACCCTGCTCGTGACCTTCGCGCTGTGGGCCGGCAGCACCGACGCGCTGACCCGCGAGCTCGACAGCCTCCCGTCGGGCCGAACGCTGGCGATCGTCGGTGCGGGCCTCGTCGTGGTCGTCGGCGTCGTGCTCCTCCTGCCGGCCGTGCGCCGGCTCGTCCGCCGGACCGTCGTGCCGGCGGTCCGGTCGTCCGTCACCGCGATGCACGACGTCGTGTCGAGCCCGGCGAAGATGGTGGCGCTCCTCGGCGGAGTCGTCCTGCTCCCGCTCGGCTACGCCGTGTGCCTGTACTTCTCGGTGCGGGCGTTCGGCGGGGACACGACGTTCGTGGCCGTCGCCCTCGTCTCCCTCACCGCGGGACCGTCGCCACCGCGGCGCCGGTGCCGGGAGGCGTCGGCGCGGTGGAGGCGGTGCTCGTCGCGTCGCTGACCGGCGTCGGGCTGGACGCCACGACCGCGCTCGCGGCGGTCGTGCTGTACCGGCTCGCGACGTTCTGGCTCCCGATCGCGCCGGGTGCCGTCGCGTTCCGGTCGCTCACGCGCCGCGAGGTGCTCTAGCCGAGCGTGCGGCGCACGGACGACCCGGCACAGCGGCACTGCGTGCGACGTCCCGGCCGCGCACCTACGGTCGTCCCCAGGGTCGGACGGACCGACCGGACGCCCGACAGAAGGAGCGCCGTGGCCTACCGCGAGGACGAGCGCACGCTGAGCGCCCCGGACGACTGGTCCGTGCCGGACCCCGGGCTCGAGGGGACGACCATCGTGCGCCCTGAGCCGGTGCACCTCGACGCCCTCTACTACGACACCGCGGACCTGCGGCTGCTCGCGCGGGGTGTCACGCTGCGGCGTCGGACGGGTGGTGCGGACGCGGGCTGGCACCTCAAGCTGCCCGCACCCGGCGACGCACGGGACGAGATCCGACGCGCGCTCGGCGACGACGACGCAGAGCTCCCTGCGACTCTCCGCGACGCCCCGGTCCCACCGGCCGGGCTCGTGGGTCTCGTGGTGGGGGTGACCCGGAACGAGCCTCTCGTGCCCGTCGGACGGATCCGCACGGTGCGCTCCCTCGTCGTGCTGCACGGGGGACCGGCCGACGGTACCGACAGCGGGGAGCAGGGCCCGGCGCTCGTCGAGATCGCGGACGACCGGGTCTCCACGGAACGGCTGGCCGTACCCGCCGGCCACGCGGGGGGCGACGAGGCCCCGGCCGGTTCGGCGGGCGGACGCGCCGACGCGTGGCGCGAGATCGAGGTGGAGCTCCTGCCCACCGGTCCCACGGACAGGCACGGCGACGGGGACGGGGGGAGGCTGCTCGACGACGTCGTCGACGTGCTCGTCGCGTCGGGGGCGCGCCTCGAACGGAGCAGCCCGAAGCTCGCCCGCGCGCTCGCGGTCGCGACCGCAGAGCGTGGCGACGGGCCGGGAGACGTCCCGGCCGCGCGCGACGACGCGACGGCGGGTGACGTCGTCGTGCACCACCTGCGCGAGCAGGTCGACGCTCTGCTCCGCTGGGACCCCGAGGTGCGCCGGGACACTCGCGACGCGGTGCACAAGTCCCGCGTCGCCGCGCGCCGCCTGCGCAGCGCGCTCGCCACCTTCCGGCCGCTGCTCGACCGCGACGTCACCGAGCCCGTGCGCGCCGAGCTGCGGTGGTGGGGGCAGGTGCTCGGCGAGGCGCGCGACGCCGAGGTGGCGCGCGACCGCGTCCGGGTGGTCCTCGACGGCACGCCGGACGAGCTGGTCGTCGGGCCGGTGCGGGCGCGCGTCGTCGACGAGCTCGACGCGCGCTACCGGGACACGCAGCGGGCCGCCGTCGAGCAGATGGGTCAGGAGCGCTACCTCGCCCTCCTCGACGCGCTGGTCGTGCTCGCGGGCGACCCGCCGCTGTCCGCAAGCACGGCCGACCCGGCCGACCCGGCTCGGACCGTCCTGCCGCCGCTGGCCCGCAAGGCCTGGAAGCGCGCGCGCCGCCGCGCGCGCGCCGCCGACGCGGCCACGGGGGAGCGGCGCGACGAGCTGCTGCACGACGTGCGCAAGGCCGCGAAGCGGGCCCGGTACGCGGGCGAGGCGATGGCCCCGGCCCTGGGCGAGGACGCGGCCCGCTTCGCGTGCCGGTTCGAGACGGTGCAGGACGCGCTCGGGGAGCACCACGACGCCGTCGGGCTCGCCGGCACGCTGCGCCGGCTCGGGATGCAGGCCAACCTGCGGCGGGAGAACGGGTTCAGCTACGGACTGCTCGTCGGCGTCGAACGGCAGCGCGCGCAGTCGGCGCTCGAGGACTACGAGACGGCCTGGGAGAGGGCGGGCCGCAGACGTGTCAGACGTTGGACGTCGTCCTGAACCTCGTCGCGCGTCCCCGGAGCCACCGCCGTAGCGTGGGGACGGCGGGACGCCCGTCCCGCTGGAGTGCGACGGACAGGAGTTGTCATGTCGGAGCAGGCAGGTGGCGACAGCGGTCTCGGCGGCCTCGTCGACAAGGCGAAGGACCTCGCGAGCGACGAGCGCATCGACCAGGTCGCGGGTGCGATCAAGGGCGTGGCACCGGACTCGGTCGACGAGCAGGTGGACGCGCTCGCAGACAAGGCGAAGCAGGCCAACGACCGGTAGCCCGACACCGCAGGGACGCGACCGGGTCCGGTTCGTCCCGCGGCCTCGGGTCGGTACGATCAAGGGGCGCCGTCGACGACGGCGCCCCTGCGCGCGCCCGCGGCACCCGCCCCGGTCGGCCAGGACTGCAGATCGAGGGCGCCGTCACGGCGTCCCTCCCACCCGCGAGGAGCACCCTGTGTCGGACGTCGTCCAGCCGCCAGCCACCACCGTCCCCGAGTCCGGGACCGTCACGGTGGAGACGGCCACGACGGGCACCGAGCTGTTCGCCGGTCGCCGCGAGGTCGTCGTCGTGCGCGTGGACGGCGTGCTCAAGGACCTCGACACCGTGCTCGCGCCGGGGGACGTCGTCGAGCCGGTGACCATCGACTCCGCCGACGGGCTCGCCGTGCTGCGCCACTCGGCCGCGCACGTGCTCGCCCAGGCGGTGCAGCAGATCAACCCCGCGGCCAGGCTCGGGATCGGTCCGCCCATCACCGACGGCTTCTACTACGACTTCGACGTCGAGACGCCTTTCACGCCCGAGGACCTCAAGGCGCTCGACAAGGCGATGGCACGCATCATCAAGGAGGGGCAGACCTTCCGACGCCGCGTCGTCACCGAGGACGAGGCGCGCGCCGAGCTCGCGGACGAGCCCTACAAGCTCGAGCTCATCGGGCTCAAGGGACCTGGCGTCGCGGACGCCGCAGAGGGTGCGGCGGTAGAGGTCGGTGGCAGCGAGCTGACGATCTACGACAACGTGCGCGGCGCCGGTCGCGAGAGCGAGACCGTGGTGTGGAAAGACCTGTGCCGTGGTCCGCACCTGCCCACGACGCGACTGATCGGCAACGGTGTGCAGCTCATGCGCTCCGCCGCGGCGTACTGGCGCGGGTCGGAGAAGAACCCGCAGCTGCAGCGCGTCTACGGCACCGCGTGGCCCAGCAAGGACGAGCTCAGGTCCTACCTCGAGCGGCTCGCCGAGGCCGAGCGCCGCGACCACCGCCGGCTCGGCAACGAGCTCGACCTGTTCTCGTTCCCCGACGAGATCGGCTCCGGTCTCGCCGTCTTCCATCCCAAGGGCGCCACCGTGCGCATGGAGATGGAGGCGTACTCGCGCAAGCGGCACGTCGAGGCCGGGTACTCGTTCGTCAACAGCCCGCACATCACCAAGGCCAAGCTGTTCCAGGTCTCGGGTCACCTCGACTGGTACTCCGAGGGCATGTACCCCCCGATGCACCTCGACGAGGAGGTCGACGACGACGGCAACGTCAAGCGGGCGGGCCAGGACTACTACCTCAAGCCCATGAACTGCCCGATGCACAACCTCATCTTCGACGCGCGCGGCCGCTCCTACCGCGAGCTGCCGCTGCGTCTGTTCGAGTTCGGGACCGTCTACCGGTACGAGAAGTCCGGCGTCGTGCACGGGCTCACCCGCGCTCGCGGCTTCACCCAGGACGACGCGCACATCTACTGCACGCGCGAGCAGATGCGCGACGAGCTGACCTCGCTGCTGGGGTTCGTGCTCGACCTGCTCAAGGACTACGGGCTCGACGACTTCTACCTCGAGCTCTCCACGCGCGACCCGGAGAAGTCGGTCGGCGAGGACGCGGCGTGGGAGGAGGCGACCCGCACCCTCGAGGAGGTCGCCACGGCGTCGGGCCTCGACCTCGTGCCCGACCCGGGTGGCGCCGCGTTCTACGGACCGAAGATCTCGGTCCAGGCGAAGGACGCGATCGGTCGCACCTGGCAGATGTCGACGATCCAGCTCGACTTCAACCTGCCCGAGAAGTTCGACCTCGAGTACACGGCGGCCGACGGGTCGCGCCAACGCCCCGTCATGATCCACCGTGCGCTGTTCGGTTCGATCGAGCGGTTCTTCGCGGTGCTCCTCGAGCACTACGCGGGCGCGTTCCCGGCCTGGCTCGCCCCCGTCCAGGTCGTCGCGGTGCCGGTCGCGGAGCCGTTCAACGACTACCTCGCCGACGTCGTCGCGCAGCTCGCGGCCCAGGGCATCCGGGCCGAGGTGGACTACTCGGACGACCGGTTCGGCAAGAAGATCCGCAACGCGAGCACGCAGAAGGTGCCGTTCGTGCTCATCGCGGGCGGTGAGGACGCCGAGGCCGGCGCCGTGTCGTTCCGGTACCGCGACGGACGCCAGGACAACGGCGTGCCGGTCGCGGAGGCGATCGAACGCATCGTCGCGGCAGTCCGCGACCGCGTGCAGGTCTGACACGACGGTGCGCGACGAAGCCGCCACCAGCGCGTCCGACGGTCCGGCGCCCGACCCCACGGTCGAGGCGCCGGACGCCCACCCGCGCTTCGACGACGGGCTGGACCGTCTGTGGACCCCGCACCGCATGGTGTACATCGGCGGGAAGGACAAGCCGGCCGACGACACCACCGGCCAGTGCCCCTTCTGCCGTGCTCCGTCGATGTCGGACGAGGACGGTCTGATCGTCGCGCGCGGCGACACCGCGTACGTCGTGCTCAACCTCTACCCGTACAACCCGGGACATCTCATGGTCGTCCCGTACCGCCACGTGTCGGACTACACGGAGCTCAGCGAGACGGAGACGGTCGAGGTGGCGCACCTGACGCAGACCGCGATGCGCGTCGTGCGCGCGGTGTCGGGACCGGACGGGTTCAACCTCGGCATGAACCAGGGGACCGTCGCGGGCGCCGGCATCGCCGCGCACCTGCACCAGCACGTCGTCCCGCGCTGGTCCGGGGACGCGAACTTCCTGCCGATCGTCGCCCAGACCAAGGCCGTGCCGGAGCTCCTCGCGGACACCCGGTCGAAGCTCGCGGCCGCGTGGCCGCGGCCGGCGGAGGGGCACGCCTGATGTTCGGTCGCCTGCGAGCCCTGACGACGGCCCTGTTCACCCCGCTCGCCGCACTGCTCCTCCGGCTGGGCGTCAGCCCCGACGCGGTGACGATCACGGGCACGCTCGGGGTCGTCGTCGGCGCGCTGTGGCTCTTCCCGACGGGGCACCTGTTCGCCGGGACCATGGTCGTCATGGTCTTCGCGTTCTCCGACGTGCTCGACGGGGTGATGGCGCGCCGCGCGGGCCGGTCCGGGCCCTGGGGCGCGTTCCTGGACTCGACCCTCGACCGGATCGCCGACGCGGCGGTCTTCGTCGGCCTCACCCTGTGGTTCGTCCACGCCGACGACCCGCGGCTGACCGGCGGCACGGCGGCGTGGGGGACCGGTGCCGCGCTCGCCTGCCTCGCTCTCGGCGCGGTCGTGCCCTACGCGAGGGCGCGGGCGGAGAGCGTCGGGATGACGGCGAACGTGGGCATCGCCGAGCGCGCCGACCGGCTCGTGGTGGCGCTGGTCGCCGCCGGGCTCGTCGGCCTCGGGGTCGTCCCCGTCGTCCTCGTCGTCGTGCTCACCCTGCTCGCCGTCGCGAGCGCCGTCACGGTCGTGCAGCGGATGGCGGTCGTGCGGCGTCAGGCGCTGGCGCAGCTACCGGGACCCGGAGCACCCGGGGGCGACCCGGGCGGCTCCTCCGACACGACGGAAGGGACACGCTGAGGATGGGGCTCGACACCGGCAAGGCGTTCACGTTCGCGTGGCGCAACGCGCGCAGGGTGCCCGACCCGCTGCTGCGCGGGCTGTTCACCGCGGTCGCGGACGTGGCGTGGCTCGTGCACGGTGGCGGCGTCCGCCAGCTCGAGGCGAACCTCGCCCGGGTACGACCCGGGCTACGACCACGGGAGCTGCGCAGGCTCTCGCGCGCAGGGATGCGCTCGTACATGCGCTACTACCGCGAGGCGTTCACGCTCCCGGCCGCGACGCCCGAGCAGATCGCGGCCCGGGTACGCGTGGAGGGCGAGGCGGACCTCCGCGAGCACCTCCGCGGCGGCCGCAGCCCCGTCCTCGCGCTGTCCCACCAGGGCAACTGGGACCTCGCGGGCGCGTACGCGACGCGCCACCTCGCACCCGTCCTGACCGTCGCCGAACGGCTCGAGCCGGAAGAGCTCTTCCAGGAGTTCCTCGCGTTCCGGACCTCGATCGGGCTCGAGATCCTCGCCCTCGGCGACGGCGACGTGTTCCGCGACCTCGTGCGCGGGGCGAGCCGTCCGGGGAGGATGATCCCGCTCCTCGCCGACCGTGACCTCACCGCGCGCGGCGTCGAGGTCGACCTCTTCGGCACGCGCGCCCGCGTCGCCGCGGGCCCGGCGGCGCTCGCCGTGAGCACGGGGACGCCGCTCCTGCCCGTGGGGATCCACTACGAACGGCTGCGCGGTGCCCGACGCCGCGCCGCCGGCACGACCTGGGGCATCGTCATCCGGTTCTTCCCCCGGATCGAGATCCCCGCGGGGGTCACGCGGTCCGAGCGGGTCGCCGCCGCGACCCAGGGCTGGGTCGAGGTGCTGAGCGGAGCGATCCGCGAGCACCCCGAGGACTGGCACATGCTGCAGAAGGTCTTCGTCGAGGATCTCGATCCGGCCCGCTACGCCCGCACGCGCTCGGTCGCCGGCGAGGCCGCGAGAGCGACGCCCGACCACCCGGAGCCGGTCGCATGAGCCTGCGGGTCGGTATCGTCTGCCCCTACTCGTTCGACGCGCCCGGCGGTGTCCAGTTCCACGTGCGCGACCTCGCGGAGGCGCTCCTCGCCCAGGGCCACCACGTGTCGGTCCTGGCACCCGCGGACGACGACACCCCGGTCCCGGACTACTTCGTGTCCGCCGGGAGCGCGGTCCCCGTGCGCTACAACGGCTCCGTCGCCCGGGTCGCGTTCGGCCCGCGGATCGCCGGGCGGGTCCGGCGCTGGCTCGAGGCCGGCCGCTTCGACGTGCTGCACCTGCACGAGGCCGTGAACCCGTCGGTGTCGATGGTGGCGCTGTGGATCGCGCAGGGCCCGATCGTCGCGACGTTCCACACCTCGATCGTGCGCTCGCGCGCGCTGCAGGTCGCCTACCCGCTCGTGCGCCAGTCGCTGGAGAAGATCGGTGCGCGGATCGCGGTCTCCGAGGACGCGCGCCGCACGCTCGTCGAGCACATGGGCGGGGACGCGGTCGTCATCCCGAACGGCGTCTACGTCGACACGTTCGCCGGGGCTGCGCCGGACGCGCGCTGGCAGGGCAGCGCCGAGGCGCCGACCATCGCGTTCCTCGGCCGTCTCGACGAGCCGCGCAAGGGCCTGCCCGTGCTCACCGCCGCGATCCCGCGCATCCTCGAGCAGGTCCCCGGCGCGCGGTTCCTCGTGGCCGGGCGCGGCGACGACGGCCGGGAGGAGGCGATCGCCGCCCTCGGCGAGCACGCTGCCTCGGTCGAGTTCCTCGGCGGGGTGAGCGACGAGGAGAAGGCGAGCCTGCTCGCCTCGGTGGACCTGTACGTGGCGCCCCAGACCGGGGGCGAGAGCTTCGGCATCGTGCTCGTCGAGGCGATGAGCGCGGGCGCGTGCGTCGTCGCGAGCGACCTGGGTGCGTTCCGGCGGGTCGTCGACGACGGTGCGGCCGGTGCGCTCTTCCCGGTCGGCGACGGCGCTGCGCTGGCGCGCACCGTCCTGGACCTGCTGGCCGACCGCGCGCGCCGCGACGAGTACCGAGCCCGTGCCGCCGAGTTCGTGCGCCGCTTCGACTGGTCCTCGGTGACCGCGGAGATCCTCGCCGTCTACGAGACGGTGCTGGCGGCGTCGGAGGCGGTCATCCCGGTCCACGAGGACCCGCGGGCGAACCGGGGACGCCGGCTCGGCCGCGTGCGTGTCCCGCGGGGCGCGGGTGCCGACGAGGACGTCCGCGCATGAGCTGGTCGGAGATCGCGATCGTCGTCGTCGCTGTCCTGGCCGTGGCCGGCTGGGCGCTGTGGGTCGCCGCCTCGCGCCTGGACCGGCTGCACCGCAAGGTGATGGCTTCACGCCTCGCGCTCGACGCGCAGCTCGTCCGGCGTGCCTCCGCCGCCGTCGACCTCGCGGCCTGCGGGGAGCTCGACCCTGCGAGCTCGGTGCTCCTCGCCGAGGCTGCGCACGCCGTGCTCGACGACGACGCCGACGCGCGCCGGCTCGCGCAGAGCGTCCCCGGCCTCGTCGACCCGAAGGGCCGACCTGCGCGTCTGCTCCTCGGCGGGATGGCGCCGTCGCGTGCCCTCGCCGAGTCGGACCTGTCCGCGACCCTGCGTTCGGCCCTCGAGGATCCCGACGACGTCGCGGACCTGCGCGGCACCGACTCCGGCGACGAGCTCCTGGCCAACCTCGCCTCGGCGTGGTACCGCGGCCAGCTCGCCCGCAGGTTCCACAACGAGGCTGTCGCCCAGGCGCAGTGGGTGCGGCACAAGTGGTGGGTGCGGCTGTCGCGGCTCGCCGGCCACGCGCCCATGCCGACGACCGTCGAGATCGACGACGCCTGGCCGCCCGGGCTCGGGAGGCCTGCCGAGCTCGCGGCCGGGCAGGCCTGACCGACCTCCGCCCGGTAGTCCTCGCGGCACTAGGATGAGATGCGGCGCGCACGGTCGTGCGCGCTCCTGATCCGAGAGTGCGAGGTACCGGTGACCAACGTGTCCGACCAGAACGTCCCTGCCGAGAACGCCACCGCGGGCACCCCGACGACGTCGGAGCGTGCCGACCGCGCGGCCGTGGGCACCGCGAAGGTCAAGCGCGGCATGGCCGAGATGCTCAAGGGCGGCGTCATCATGGACGTGGTCACGGCGGACCAGGCCAAGATCGCCGAGGACGCCGGCGCCGTCGCGGTGATGGCGCTCGAGCGAGTCCCGGCGGACATCCGCGCCCAGGGCGGCGTCTCGCGCATGTCCGACCCCGACATGATCGACGGCATCATCGAGGCGGTGTCCATCCCGGTGATGGCGAAGGCTCGCATCGGTCACTTCGTCGAGGCCCAGGTGCTGCAGTCCCTCGGGGTGGACTACGTCGACGAGTCCGAGGTCCTGACGCCGGCCGACTACGCGAACCACATCGACAAGTGGCAGTTCACCGTGCCGTTCGTGTGCGGGGCGACCAACCTCGGCGAGGCTCTGCGTCGGATCACCGAGGGCGCCGCGATGATCCGGTCCAAGGGCGAGGCGGGCACGGGCGACGTCTCCAACGCGACGACGCACATGCGCACGATCCGCGGCGAGATCCGCAGGCTCACCTCGCTCCCCGAGGACGAGCTGTTCGTCGCGGCGAAGGAGCTCCAGGCGCCGTACGAGCTCGTCAAGGAGGTCGCCGCGGCCGGCCGGCTCCCCGTCGTGATGTTCACGGCCGGCGGCATCGCGACACCGGCCGACGCGGCGATGATGATGCAGCTCGGCGCGGAGGGCGTGTTCGTGGGTTCCGGCATCTTCAAGTCGGGGAACCCGGCGCAGCGGGCCGCGGCGATCGTCAAGGCGACGACGTTCTACGACGACCCGGACGTGCTCGCGAAGGTCTCGCGCGGGCTGGGCGAGGCGATGGTCGGCATCAACGTCGACGACATCCCCGTCCCGCACCGGCTCGCCGAGCGCGGCTGGTGAGGTGAGCGACCGGACGTCCGCGCCGTCGTCCCTGGGCCCCGACTGGGTGCCCGGGGGCGACGGTCTGTACTTCCGGCGCGGCGCGCGCGTCCTGCTGCTCGACGACGCGGACCGGCTCCTGCTCGTGCGCGGGCACGACGTGGACCAGCCCGAGCGCACCTGGTGGTTCACGGTGGGTGGCGGGATCGAGGCGGGGGAGTCCGACGTGGCGGCGGCGCTGCGCGAGCTGGCCGAGGAGACGGGCATCGCTCTCGCTCCCGCGGACCTCGTGGGACCCGTCCTCACCCGCAGCGCCGTCTTCGACTTCTTCCGGCAGTCCTGCCGTCAGGACGAGGTGTTCTTCCTCGCCCGGCTCCACGGCACGCACGGCGGCGAGCAGGGGCTGAGTCGTGCGGGCTGGACCGACGTCGAGCACGAGGTCGTCGACGAGATGCGGTGGTGGTCCCTCGACGCGTTGCGCGAGGTGCAGATCGAGGTGTTCCCCGCCGGGCTCCCCGAGCTCGTGGAGCCGCTGCTCGGCGGGTGGGACGGTGTCGTGCGGTCGCTGGGCGAGGCGCGAGAGTGAGGGTTCACGGATCCCTGCCGCCGCCGGACGACTCAGTCTCGCGACGTGGCCGGGGCGAGGCGTGGCGTCGCGGTCGTCCCGGTCGACGCGGCGTGCCCGGCTGACGGGCCGGGCCCGGGAGGAGCGGCGAGCGCCGCCAGCACGGTGCGATGGGTGAGCCACCCGACGAGGTGGTCCTCGTCGTCGACGACCGCGCCGCCGTCGTCGTCCGGATGCCGGCGCAGGGCGTCCAGACCCTCGCGCAGGGTCGCGCCGCGCGAGACGCGCGCGACGTCGTCGAGAACCGTCGCGACCGTCGCGCGGTCCACCTCGTCGTCGAGCTCCAGCTCCTGCGCCGCGAGATCCGCACGGAGCTGGCCGAGCAGGCGCCCGTCGCGGCCGACGACGGGCAGCGCCGACCGTCCGCCCGCGAGGAGGGTGCGGACGGCCGCGGCGAGGTCGTCGTCGGGGCCCACCGGTGCGGGGGCCGGTCGCATGACGTCCGAGACCCGCACGTCGCCGAGGACCCGGTCCGCGGGGTGCTGGTCGAGCGCGATCCCGCGGCGGTGCAGCTTGAGCGTGTAGACGGTGTCGACCGAGAGCAGCCGGCTGGTTCCGGTCGCCAGCACCACGGCGAGCATGAGGGGCAGGATGATCGTGTACTCGCCGGTGAGCTCGAACAGCATGACGACGGCCGTGATGGGTGCCCGTGCCGTCCCCGCGAACACCGCGCCCATCCCGACGACGGCGAACGCCCCGGGAGACGGGACGAGCCCGGGAGCGACGAGCTGGGCGGCCTGGCCCACCGCGGCACCGAGCATCGCTCCGATGAAGAGCGACGGGGCGAACACCCCGCCGGAGCCGCCGATGCCGAGCGTGAGGCTCGTCGCGACGACCTTGCCGGCAAGGAGCAGCACGAGCATCCCGACGACGAAGGACCCGTGCATGGCCCCGGACAGCACCGGGTAGCCGACCCCGTAGAGCTGCGGCAGCGCCAGGAGCAGCAGCCCGAGCAGCAGGCCCCCGACTGCGGGCCGTGCCCACTCGGGGCCGCGCCAGATCGCGTCGCACAGGTCCTCGAACCAGTACAGGATCCGCACGAACCCGATGCCGACGACACCGGCCAGCACGCCGAGCACGGCGAACAGCAGATACGTCAGGGGGTCGTCGACCGTGAAGGCCGGCAGGTCGAGGAACGACTCGTCGCCGATGATCGCGCGAGCGACCACGGACGCGGTGACCGACGAGAGGACGACGAGACCGAACGCGCGGGCGGAGAAGTCGCGCAGGATGAGCTCGAGCGCGAACAGCACTCCGGCGACCGGCGCGTTGAAGGTCGCGGCGATGCCCGCCGCGCCACCCGCGGCGACCAGGGTGCGGAGCCGGTCGGCCGGCATGCGGGCGAGCTGTCCGACCGAGGAGCCGAGGGCGGAGCCGATCTGCACGATCGGCCCCTCGCGCCCGACGCTCCCGCCGGAACCGATGCACACCGCGGAGGCGAACGCCTTGACGGCAGCGACCCGCGGACGGATCCGCCCGCCGTGGTGCGCGACGGCGAGCATGACCTCCGGGACGCCGTGCCCTCGCGCCTCGCGGGCCCAGCGGTAGACGACGGGGCCGTAGACCAGGCCGCCGACGGCGGGGACCAGGACGATGAACCACGGGCCGAGCCACGGGACGCCCGCATGGCCGGGATGGGTACCGATGCCGGTGGCCGCGAGATCCGTCGTGCCCGTGAAGAGCAGGGTGGCGTGGGTGATGAGCCAGCGGAAGCCGACGGCGCACACGCCCGTCACTGCCCCGACGACGACCGAGAGCACCACCGCGGCGCCGGTGCCCGTGCGCGCGTCGTCGAGCAGGTGGTCCCGGGCGCGACGCAGCGCGAGGAGTGTAGGCATACAACGAGTGTAGGGGTGCAGCGGCAGTGACCGTGCCTCCGGATGGATAGGCTGGGGGCATGGACGAGGACGTGCGCGCCACCCGGTCGCCGTGCGACGCGCAGCCCGACGAGGTGTCCGCCACGACCGTGCTGCACGCCTCCCGCGGGCTGCTCGGGGTCATCGCGCGGTCCGTCGCCGAGGCGCTCGACGAGGTGTCGCTGCCCCAGCTGAGGGTGCTCGTCCTCCTGTGCTCCGCCGGACCGCTGCGCCAGGGCGCGGTCGCCGAGCACCTGGGGGTGCACCCGTCCACGTTCTCGCGCAACGCGGAGCGGCTCGTCGCCGGAGGATGGGTTCGCCGCGCGGACGACCCGCAACGCAGGCACGGGGTCCGCCTCGAGGTCACCGAGCAGGGGCGCGCGCTCGTCGAGCGGGTCAGCGCGCGGCGACGCGACGCGATCGCCGAGGTGCTGGCGCGCGTGCCGCAGGAGCGGCGTCGGGCCATGGCCGACATGTTCGAGGAGTTCAGCCTCGCCGCGGGCGAGCCCGACCCGAGGGACATGCAGACCCTGGCCCTGTGAGCTCGCTGCCGGGTCGCGGCCCGAGCCGTCGGGCGACGACAGGTCAGCGGCGCCCGACGACGCGCCAGACGATGCCCCCGAGGAGCAGCCCGAAGCCGACCATGCCACCGCCGACCGCCACGAACCACAGCAGGATCGTCCCGCCGATCGTCGCGAAGAAGCTCCCGAACCGCCAGCCCTCGGTCACCACGAAGCTCCCGGATCCCGACGCCGTCGGAGCGGCGACCGAGACGCTGCACGTGCCGTCGTCCGGCGCCGTCACCTGCGCGACCGTCGTGGCCGAGTAGGTGCCCGCACCCGACGACCCGGAGACCGCGGCAGCAGAGACGGCGACCTCGACGCCGTCGCACGCGACCGTGACGTCCTCCCGGTCGAACGCCGCACCGCCCGGGCTCGTCACGGACCAGACCGCGTACGGCTCGCCGCCGGTGACCTCGACCTCGACCTCGCCGGGCACCGGCCCGGCGGCGAGCGCCTCGGAACCGGGTGCGCCGTCGCCGTCGATCACGCCCGTGGGGAGCGCGCGCCAGAAGAGCGTGCCGGCGACCACCCCTGCGGCAAGGGCGACGACGAGCAGGGCCGCGCCCACCCAGATCAGCACGGTCGCACCCCGGGGTGCGCGTCGCGGGCCGGCCGCGGGCTCGGGACGGTAGGGATCGGCGGGTCGAGCCACGTCCGCGAGGCTAGCAAGAAGGGGCCTCCGAGAGTCGCACGTATGATCTCCCCTCGTGACGACCACGATCGGAGTCCTCGCGCTGCAGGGAGACGTGCGCGAGCACCGCGCCGCGCTCGAGTCGGCCGGCGCCCGGACCACGGCGGTACGACGCCCCGAGGAGCTCGCCGCGCTCGACGGTCTCGTGCTGCCGGGCGGGGAGTCCACGACCATCGACAAGCTGCTGCACGTCTTCGAGCTCGCCGCGCCGCTGCGTGACCGGATCGCCGCGGGCCTGCCCGTGTACGGGTCGTGCGCGGGGATGATCCTGCTCGCCGACCGGATCCTGGACGGGACCGCCGACCAGCGGACCCTCGGGGGCCTCGACGTGACGGTCCGCCGCAACGCGTTCGGACGTCAGGTCGACTCGTTCGAGACCGACCTCGCGTTCGACGGGATCCGGTCGGCGCCGACGCCCCACGCGGTCCCGTCCGTGCACGCCGTCTTCATCCGGGCGCCCTGGGTCGAGGACACGGGACCGCAGGTCCGCGTGCTGGCCCGGATACCCGCGGCGGGCACACCGGGGATACCGGAAGCGGCCGCCGGTAGGATCGTCGCAGTCCAGCAGGGATCGCTGCTCGCCACCTCGTTCCACCCGGAGATCTCCGGGGACGCGCGGGTGCACGAGCTGTTCGTCAAGATCGCGAAGGGGTAAGAACGCATGTCAGGGCACTCCAAGTGGGCCACGACCAAGCACAAGAAGGCGGCCATCGACGCCAAGCGTGGCAAGCTCTTCGCAAAGCTGATCAAGAACATCGAGGTCGCCGCGCGGACCGGTGGCGGTGACCTCGCGGGGAACCCGACGCTCTTCGACGCCGTGCAGAAGGCCAAGAAGTCGTCCGTCCCCAACGACAACATCGATCGCGCGGTCAAGCGCGGCTCCGGCGAGGGCGCGGACGCCGTCGACTACCAGACGATCATGTACGAGGGCTACGGCACCAACGGTATCGCCGTGCTCGTCGAGTGCCTCACCGACAACAAGAACCGGGCGGCGGCGGAGGTGCGGACCGCGTTCACGCGCAACGGCGGCAACCTCGCGGACCCGGGCTCCGTGTCCTACCTGTTCTCCCGCAAGGGACTCGTCGTCGTGCCCAAGGCCGACGGCGTGACCGAGGACGACGTCATGCTCGCGGCGCTCGACGCGGGGGCGGAGGACGTCACCGACCAGGGCGAGGTCGTCGAGGTCCTGTGCGAGGCGACGGACCTCGTCGCCGTGCGCACCGCGATCCAGGAGGCGGGCATCGAGTACGACTCCGCCGACTCGATCTGGCACCCGTCCCTGCAGGTCGAGGTCGACGCCGACGGCGCCCGCAAGATCCTGCGCCTCATCGACGCGCTCGAGGACAGCGACGACGTGCAGAACGTCTACGCGAACTTCGACGCGTCGGACGAGGTCATGGCGGAGCTCGAGAACGACGAGTAGCTGGTCGCCTGAGGCTGTCGGTCGGCAGTCGCCGGGGCGTGGAGCGGGACGAGCCGGTGCGCGGTCTTCCATCCGCGCCGCTCGTTCCTCGCGGCGCTCCCGCCAGGCCCACCACGACCGCGCACCGGCTCGTCCCGCTCCACTCGGTCGGGCGCGTGTCCTTGCCGCGTGGCGTGGAAGCTCTCTCGTTCCTCGCGTGAAATGGTGAGGGTGTGCGCGTGCTCGGAGTGGACCCTGGACTGACCCGGTGCGGTGTGGGGGTCGTCGACTCGCTGCCGGGGCGTCGTGCGGAGATGGTGGCCGTGGGCGTGCTCCGGACGGAGCCGGAGGTCAGCGTGGACCTGCGGCTGCTGCGGATCTCCGAGCGGCTCGACGCGTGGCTCGACGAGCACGTGCCCGACGTCGTCGCGGTCGAGCGCGTGTTCGCCCAGCACAACGTGGGGACCGTCATGGGGACCGCCCAGGTCGCGGGGCTCGCGATGGTCGCGGCCGCACGGCGGGGCGTCCCTGTCGCGCTGCACACGCCGAGCGAGGTCAAGGCCGCGGTGACCGGGAGCGGTCGCGCGGGCAAGGAGCAGGTGCAGCGCATGGTCACGAGCATCCTGCGGCTCGCCGAGGCACCGCGGCCCGCGGACGCCGCCGACGCGCTGGCGCTGGCGATCTGCCACCTGTGGCGTCCCTCCGGCGCGCTGCAGGGCGGGGAGCGTCACGAGCTGACGCCGGCCCAGCGTGCGTGGGCAGCGGCCGAGGCCACGGCGCGCCGCGGTCGCGGGTAGGACGTGTCGGGTCCCGTGGCTAGAGTGGGTCGTCGTACACCTGTTCGCACCCGTCGATCGGAGAGCACCGCGTGATCGCATCGCTGAGCGGGACCGTGACGAGCGTCCAGCTCGACCGCGCCGTCCTCGACGTCGCCGGGGTCGGGTACCTCGTCCACGCCACCCCCGCGACGTTGTCGACGCTGCACGTGGGGGAGACGGCCCGGGTGGCGACCACCCTCGTCGTGCGCGAGGACGCGATGACGCTCTTCGGGTTCGTCGACGACGACGAGCGCGCGGTCTTCGAGCGCGTCCAGACGGTGAGCGGGGTCGGCCCGCGGCTCGCACTGGCCATGCTGGCCGTGCACACCCCTGACGCCCTGCGCCGTGCCGTGGCGGGCGAGGACATCGCGGCCTTGATGCGGGTACCGGGGATCGGGCGCAAGGGTGCGCAGCGCATCGCTCTCGAGCTCGGTGACAAGCTGGGGGTGCCGGCGGGTGCGCCTGCGGCGGCCGACGGCAACGGCCGAGGGGACGCTCCGGCCGCCGAGGACCGGAGCGAGCAGGTCGTCGAGGCCCTCGTCGGGCTCGGCTGGAACCCGAAGGCGGCGCAGGACGCGCTCGCCACGGTCCTGCGGGAGGCGGGGGTCGACTCCGTCGAGACGAGCGAGGTCGCGGGTGCGCTGCGCGCGGCGCTGCGTGTCCTCGGCGGACCCAGGAGCTGACGCGTGGGTGACTTCGACCGGGTCGGGATCGACGGCGGTGCCGCGGACGGCACGGACTTCTCCGCCGAGTTCGCCTCCGAGCGCATCGTGGCGGCGGGTGCGGACGAGCTCGAGCGGGCCGCCGAGGCCGCGCTGCGACCGCGGCGGCTCGACGAGTTCGTCGGGCAGTCGGTGGTGCGCGACCAGCTGTCGCTGGTCCTGCAGGCGGCGCTCGCGCGCGGCAACGCCCCGGAGCACGTCCTGCTGTCCGGCCCGCCCGGACTGGGGAAGACGACGCTCGCGATGATCATCGCGAGCGAGCTCGGCGCGTCGCTGCGCGTCACCTCCGGTCCGGCGATCCAGCACGCGGGTGACCTCGCTGCCGTCCTGTCGTCGCTCGAGGAGGGCGAGGTCTTGTTCATCGACGAGATCCACCGCCTGGCCCGGCCCGCGGAAGAGCTGCTCTACATGGCGATGGAGGACTTCCGGGTCGACGTCGTGGTGGGCAAGGGCGCGGGCGCGAGCGCCATCCCGCTCAGCCTCCCGCCCTTCACCGCCGTCGGTGCGACGACCCGTGCCGGGCTGCTGCCCGCGCCGCTGCGCGACCGGTTCGGCTTCACCGGGCACCTCGACTTCTACTCGGCGGACGAGCTGGAGCGTGTCCTGGTGCGCTCCGCCGGGCTCCTCGGGGTCGTGCTCGATCCCGACGCGGCGAGCGAGATCGCCGGACGGTCGCGTGGCACGCCACGCATCGCGAACCGGCTCCTGCGCCGTGTGCGGGACTGGGCACAGGTGCGCGGCGACGGCGGCCTCGACCTGCGCGCTGCCAGGGCCGCGCTCGAGGTCTACGAGGTCGACCCGATCGGGCTGGACCGGCTCGACCGGGCGGTCCTCACGGCGCTCTGCACGAGGTTCGCCGGAGGGCCGGTGGGGCTGGCCACGCTGGCCGTCACCGTGGGCGAGGAGTCCGAGACGGTCGAGACGGTGGCCGAACCGTACCTCGTGCGCGAGGGGCTGCTCGGGCGGACGCCGCGCGGCCGCGTCGCGACCCCCGCGGCATGGGCGCACCTCGGGCTCACCCCGCCCCGGGCGGAAGGCACGTTGTTCGACGGTTGAGAGGCGCTCCGTGGTCCCCGTCACAGAGCACCGCCGACAGGCCCTAGACTGGTGCAAATCCGAGCGGGCGGAACTCCGCGGCGAGATGGCTCGTTGGTGAACCGTGCGCGCACCCCTAGACTGCCGCGCAGATCCCGCACAGAACAGGACACGTGAGACCTCGTCATGGACTTCAGCTTCATCCTCATCCTCGTGCTCGCCGCCGGCGCGATGTTCCTCATGACCAACCGCACCCGCAAGCAGCAGCGTGAGGCGCAGAACTTCCGCTCGCTCCTCGCGCCGGGCCAGGAGGTCATGACCGGGTCCGGCATGTTCGGCACCATCGTCGAGGTCGACGAGGAGGCGGACATCATCACGATCGAGTCCACGCCCGGTGTCCAGTCGCGGTGGTTGCGGGCCGCGATCGCCAAGCGCGTCGACGAGCCCGTCGAGGAGACCGAGGAGGGTGACCTCGAAGCCACGGGCGACGAGGCCACGACCTCCGCCTACGGGTCCGCGGCGAGCATCTCCTCCGGCACCTCGGACGGTGCCGAGGACGTCGTGGTCCCCGACGACCTGTCCGGCCTGAGCGACGACGCCGGGAAGGGCGACGAGCGCGACGGGAGCGGTCGACGGGACGAGGGCACCGACAGCACGAAGTGACCATCCGTCGGCCGCACGAGGTCGACGACTGACGCGGACAGCAAGGCAGCTGCCCCCGCACGCGCACGAGAAGAGACGGACAGTTGGCCACCACCACACGACGAGCGAGGCCCGTACGGACCCTCGTCACCCTGGGCATCCTCATCATCGTCCTCTTCGGGGCCCTCTTCGCAGGGACGAAGCTCGACCCGAAGACCGAGGACAACCCCGAGGGTGCGAGTCTCACGCCGGGACTGGCGCTCGACCTCGAGGGCGGCACGCAGATCGTGCTCAAGCCCGTCACGACGGACGACTCCGAGGTCACGACCGAGACGATCAACCAGGCGATCCAGGTCATACGCCAGCGGATCGACGCCCAGGGCGTCTCCGAGGCCGAGATCACGCGCCAGGGACAGCAGAACATCGTCGTCGGGATCCCCGGACAGCCGAGCCAGGAGACGATCGACCTCGTCAGCACGTCGGCGCAGATGCGGTTCCGTCCGGTCCTGACCGTCGGCGCGCCGACGGCCACCGCGGCGGAGTCGGACGACGAGTCGGCGGACGCGACCGAGGAGTCGGCGGACGCGACCGAGGAGTCGGCCGACGCGACCGAGGAGTCGGCCGACGCGACCGAGGAGTCGGCCGACGCCACGGACGAGTCTGGCGAGCCCACGGA
The DNA here is from genome assembly GCF_014837295.1 of Cellulosimicrobium arenosum. GTDB lineage: Bacteria > Actinomycetota > Actinomycetes > Actinomycetales > Cellulomonadaceae > Cellulosimicrobium > Cellulosimicrobium arenosum. The sequence continues at coordinate 520,800 of NZ_JACYHB010000001.1, read as the reverse complement.
CGAGACCACGACGGACGACGCGACCGAGGGCGGCGACAACGCTGCGGCCGCTCCCGAGAACCCGAGCGACCTGGCGCAGATCACGCCGGAGCTCCAGGAGCAGTTCGACGCGCTCGACTGCACGCTCCCGGAGAACCGCGTCGGGGGCGACAGCGGTCCGACCGACAGCCCCTTCGTGTCGTGCTCGGAGGACGGCCTCGCCAAGTACATCCTCGGTCCGGTCGAGATCGAGGGAACCGACATCTCGAACGCGAGCTCGGGGCTCCGGGTCGGCCCGAACGGTGCGGTCACCAACGAGTGGGTCGTCAACATCGAGTTCGACGGTCAGGGCACGGCGGCGTTCCGCGACGTCACGACCCGCCTGGTCTCCCTGCCGAGCCCGCAGAACCAGTTCGCGATGGTCCTCGACGGGCTCGTGATCTCCGCTCCCGTGGCGAACGACCCGATCCCGGACGGCAAGGCCGAGATCTCGGGAAGCTTCACCCGGGAGTCCGCCGCGACGCTCGCCAACCAGCTGAACTTCGGTTCGCTGCCGCTGACGTTCGACGTGCAGAGCCAGGAGCAGATCTCGGCGACGCTCGGGTCGGACCAGCTGCAGAAGGGTCTGCTCGCCGGCGCCATCGGTCTGCTCCTCGTGGTCATGTACTCGCTCGTCCAGTACCGGGTGCTCGGTCTCGTCACGGTCGCGTCCCTGGTGATCGCGGGCCTGGTGACCTTCGGCGTGATCGACGTGCTCTCGTGGGCCATCGGGTACCGGCTCTCCCTCGCCGGTGTCGCCGGCCTCATCGTCGCGATCGGCATCACCGCGGACTCGTTCATCGTGTACTTCGAACGCATCCGCGACGAGCTGCGTGACGGACGAACCCTCGACCAGGCCGTGGACAAGGGCTGGGAGCGTGCGCGCCGGACGATCCTGGCGTCCGACGCCGTCAACTTCGTCGCGGCGATCGTGCTCTACTACCTGGCCGTCGGCGGGGTGCGCGGGTTCGCCTTCACGCTCGGCCTGACGACCCTCGTCGACCTCGTCGTCGTCTTCCTGTTCACCCACCCGCTCATGAAGCTCCTCGCCCGCACGAAGTTCTTCGCGAACGGACATGCGGCGTCGGGTCTCGACCCGCGCCGACTCGGGGTGGAGAGCCTGCGCTACGCCGGCCGCGGTCGCGTCACGACGGGCGCGCCGTCGCGCTCTGCGACAGCCACGTCCGAGGTCGACGCGCTCGACGACAGCGGCCTCGGCACGCAGGCGTCGCCGGGCGATGCCCCGACGGCACCGGTCCGGGAGACCGTCGGCGCGAGCGTCGGAGCGAGCGGGGACGGTCCGCGCATGACGATCGCAGAGCGTCGTGCCGCTCAGCAGCGGGCAGCGGCAGCGGAGCCACCCCCGGACACGGACGACATCGCGGACGCGCCAGCCGCCGACGGCGAGAACGAGGAGAAGCGCTGATGGCCATCGGTTTCGCCCAGTGGGGCAACGATCTCTACACCGGACGCCGCTCCTACAACATCGTGGGGAACCGCAAGCGGTACTTCGTCGCGGCGATCGTCGCGGTGGTGCTGTCGCTCGGGATCATCGGGCTGCGGGTCGCCGGCGACGGGCTCAACCTCGGCATCGAGTTCCGGGGCGGGTCGGAGTTCACGGTCTCGGGCGCGAGCGACGCGGACGAGCAGGTGGCGGTCGACGCGGTCGCGCAGATCGCGCCCGAGGAGGTCCCGCGCGTCTCCGTCGTGGGGACCGAGGGCGTGCGCGTCCAGACCGCGCAGCTCAGCCAGGACCAGGTGCAGGAGGTCCGTTCCGCCCTCGCCGACGCCTATTCCGTCCCCGTGGACGACGTCACGAGCTCGTACATCGGCCCGTCGTGGGGACAGGACGTCTCGCAGAAGGCGGCGCTGGGACTCCTGGTCTTCCTCGTCCTGGTGAGCCTCGTCATGACGATCTACTTCCGCAACTGGCGCATGGCGGCGGCTGCGGTCATCGCGCTCTTCCACGACCTCGTGCTCACGATCGGCATCTACGCCCTGATCGGCTGGGAGATCACCCCCGCCACCGTCATCGGTCTGCTGACGATCCTCGCCTACTCGATCTACGACACCGTCGTGGTGTTCGACAAGGTCCGCGAGAACACCGCGGGCGTCGTGAACCAGACCCGCAGCACGTACGCCGAGCGAGCGAACCTCGCGGTCAACCAGACGATGGTCCGCTCGATCAACACCTCGGTCGTCGCGCTGCTGCCGGTCGCGTCGATCCTCTTCATCGGCGCCTTCCTGCTGGGTGCCGGGACGCTGCGCGACATCTCGCTCGCGCTGTTCGTCGGCATGGCGGTCGGCGCGTACTCGTCGATCTTCCTCGCCACGCCGCTCGAGGTCACGTTCCGCGAGCGGGAGGCCGCCATCCGGGAGCACACGGCCAAGGTCACCGAGCAGCGCGCCGCACGCCTCGCCGAGGTGGGGGACGCGGGTACCGAGGACGCAGTCCTGGCCGCTGCCGGTGTCGCCGAGGGTCACCGCCAGCTGCAGCCGGGCTCGCACCAGGGTGCGGCGGCGCAGCCGCGCCGCAAGCGCTCCTCCCGGTGATCGACCGGTGAGCGAGTCACGGTCGGCCGAGGCCGGGTGGCTCGTCCCCGAGACCGACGGCGTCCGCGCCGTCGGTCTCGGTGCGCTCGACCCGGCGCAGACGGAGCGTCTGCTGGCCCTCGTGCGCGCCGTGCCGGACTACCCGGTCGCGGGAGTCACGTTCCGCGACATCACCGGGCTCCTCGCGGACGGCGTCGCGTTCGGCCACGTCGTGGCGGAGCTCGCCCGTGCGGCGCAGGGCTGGGGCGGGATCGACCTGGTCGCGGGGATGGAGGCGCGCGGGTTCCTGCTGGGCGCACCGATCGCGACGAGCCTGGGCGTGGGTTTCCTCCCGCTGCGCAAGGCGGGAAAGCTCCCACCACCCACGGAGTCCGTGAGCTATGACCTCGAGTACGGCACCGCTGCCCTCGAGCTGCGGTCGGGAACACTTCCGGTGGGTGCGCGTGTTCTCGTGGTGGACGACGTGCTCGCCACCGGTGGCACGGCGGCCGCAGGAGTCGACCTGGTCGAACGCTCCGGTGGCGTCGTGGTCGGCCTGGCGTTCCTCATGGAGCTCGCCGACCTGGGCGGACGGGCACGGCTCGCAGGCCGCGAGGTCGCCACGCTCCTGCACGTGGAGTCGTAGGATTGCCTCTCGGCCGGAGCACCGGCCGTCGCACGGCCAGGGGCACGAACGTGAGGGAGGCGCGCATGAGTGAGGACACGCGGGCACCGCGCGCGCCCAAGGACCCGGACGCGGTGAACCAGCGGACACCAGGACCGCAGCCGAACCCGACGCGTGGGGTGCGCTCGCGCCTGGCGCGCTTCGGCGCGCGGCCGGCCGGCAGCCCCGCTCTCGAGCCGGTGCTGCAAGCCGTGCGGACCCAGCACCCCAGGTCCGACCTCACGGTCCTGGAACGGGCCTACGAGACCGCCGAGCGAGCGCACCGCGGTCAGCTGCGCAAGAGCGGCGACCCGTACATCACGCACCCGGTCGCGGTCGCGACCATCCTCGCCGAGCTGGGCTTCGACGGCTCCACGCTCGCTGCGGCGCTCCTGCACGACACGGTCGAGGACACCGAGTTCTCTCTCGACCAGCTGCGCGGCGAGTACGGCGACGAGGTCGCCATGCTCGTCGACGGGGTGACGAAGCTCGACAAGGTGACCTACGGGGACGCGGCACAGGCGGAGACCGTGCGCAAGATGGTCGTCGCGATGGCGCGCGACATCCGGGTCCTGGTCATCAAGCTCGCCGACCGGCTGCACAACGCGCGGACGTGGAAGTATGTCTCGTCGTCGTCCGCCGAGCGCAAGGCCCGCGAGACCCTGGAGATCTACGCCCCGCTCGCGCACCGGCTCGGGATGAACACGATCAAGTGGGAGCTCGAGGACCTGTCGTTCCAGGCCCTGTACCCGAAGGTGTACGACGAGATCGTGCACCTGGTGGCGGAGCGCGCACCCGCACGCGAGGAGTACCTCGCGGTGGTGCGTGACCAGGTCACCGCGGACCTGCGGACCGCCAAGATCAAGGCGGCGGTGACGGGGCGGCCCAAGCACTACTACTCGATCTACCAGAAGATGATCGTCCGCGGCCACGACTTCGCCGAGATCTACGACCTCGTCGGTGCGCGCGTCCTGGTGGACTCCGTCCGCGACTGCTACGCCGCCCTGGGCGCGCTGCACGCGAGGTGGAACCCGGTCCCCGGGCGGTTCAAGGACTACATCGCGATGCCCAAGTTCAACATGTACCAGTCGTTGCACACGACGGTCATCGGACCGGGCGGCAAGCCGGTGGAGATCCAGATCCGCACGCACGAGATGCACCGTCGTGCCGAGTACGGGGTCGCCGCGCACTGGAAGTACAAGGAGACCGCGAAGCAGGGCACCCGGTCGGACAAGGTCGACCCGGCCGCGAGCGACATGAAGTGGTTGCGTCAGCTCGTGGACTGGCAGCGGGAGACGGCCGACCCCGCGGAGTTCCTCGACTCGTTGCGCTTCGAGATCGGCGGGGCCGAGGTCTACGTCTTCACGCCCAAGGGCGACGTCATGGCGTTGCCAGCGGGCTCCACCCCCGTGGACTTCGCCTACTCGGTGCACACCGAGGTCGGTCACCGGACGATGGGCGCGCGTGTCAACGGACGTCTGGTCCCGCTCGACTCGACGCTCGAGACGGGTGACGTGGTCGACGTGCTGACCTCGAAGTCCGAGACCGCGGGGCCCAGCCACGACTGGCTGGCGTTCGTGAAGTCCCCGCGTGCGCGGAACAAGATCCGCCAGTGGTTCTCCAAGGAGCGTCGCGAGGAGGCCGTCGAGCACGGCAAGGACGCGATCGCGAAGGCGATGCGCAAGCAGAACCTGCCGATCCAGCGACTCCTGTCGCACGAGGGGCTGGTCGCGCTCGCCAACGAGATGCGGTTCGACGACGTCACGGCGCTCTACGTCGCGATCGGCGAGGGGCAGACGTCGGCTGCGAACGTCGTCTCGAAGCTCGTGCAGTCCATGGGCGGCGACGAGGGGACCGTCGAGGACGTCGCCGAGACGGCTCGCCCGGGGCAGACCGCCCGGCGGGTCCGCACGGGCGACCCCGGGGTCATGGTCAAGGGCGTCGACGACATCTGGGTCAAGCTCGCCAAGTGCTGCACCCCGGTGCCGGGCGACGAGATCATCGGGTTCGTCACACGCGGTCAGGGCGTGAGCGTGCACCGCGTGGACTGCGGGAACGTCGTCGGCCTGCGCAACCAGCCCGAGCGGATCGTCGACGTCTCCTGGACGGCGGGCAACAACACGATGTTCCTGGTCCAGATCCAGGTCGAGGCGCTCGACCGCTCCAGGCTGCTGTCCGACGTGACGCGGGTGCTCTCCGACTACCACGTGAACATCCTGTCCGCCAGCGTCTCGACCTCGAACGACCGCGTCGCGCTGTCGAGGTTCGTGTTCGAGATGGCCGAGCCCGGGCACCTCGCCCAGGTGCTCAACGCGGTGCGCAAGGTCGACGGGGTCTTCGACGTGTACCGCCTGACCGGGTCGCGCGAGGAGCACCACCCGGCGCTCTCGGTCTGAGGCCGCCCGCCGTCGGTGTCGGCGGTCGTTCGCGCGCCGCAGGAGCCGGTGGCAGCATCGGAGCCATGGACCTGCCCGTCATGCCGCCGCTGCTGCCGATGCTCGCCAGGCCCGCCCCGGAAGTGCCGGAACCGGACGCCACGGCCGCCGGGTACGTGTACGAGCCGAAGTGGGACGGCTTCCGGGCGATCGTCTACCGCGACGGTGCCGAGGTCCGCATCGACAGCCGCAACGCGCGACCGATGGAGCGCTACTTCCCGGAGGTCGTCGACGCGGTGCGCGCGGCGCTCCCGGAGCGGTGCGTGGTCGACGGCGAGATCGTCCTCGCACAGGACGGTCGCCTCGAGTTCGAGGTGCTGAGCCAACGGATCCACCCCGCCGCGTCGCGGGTGCGTCTGCTCGCCGAGCAGACGCCCGCGAGCCTCGTCGTCTTCGACGTCCTGGCGCTCGGGGACGACGACCTGACCGCGCTGCCCCTCGGGCGCCGTCAGGAGGTGCTCGACGGGCTCGGCCTCGACGGGCCGCAGGTCCACGCGACACCGCGCACGCGTGACGTCGGACTCGCACGGCAGTGGTTCGACCAGTTCGAGGGTGCCGGGCTCGACGGTGTGGTCGCCAAGCCTCTCGACGGGACCTACCAGGCGAACAAGCGCGCGATGCTCAAGATCAAGCACGGGCGGGAGGCGGACGTCGTCCTCGCGGGGTACCGGCTCCACAAGTCGTCGACCGTCGCGCAGCCGCTGGTCGGCTCGCTCCTCCTCGGCCTGCACGACGACGAGGGCCGGCTCCAGTTCGTCGGCGTCGCGGCGTCCTTCCCCATGGCGCGCCGTGCCGAGCTCGTCGCCGAGCTCGCACCGCTCGTCGTCGAGCCGGGGACCTCGCAGGCCGACGACCACCCCTGGTCCGGGTGGGAGAACCCCGCCGGTGAGCGGATGCCCGGCGCGGTGTCCCGGTGGAGCGCGGGAAAGGACCTGTCGTTCACACCGCTGCGGCCCGAGCGTGTCCTCGAGGTCGCGTACGACCACATGGAGGGCGCACGGTTCCGGCACACCGCGCGGTTCCGCCGCTGGCGCGACGACCGGGATCCGGCGTCGTGCACGTACGCCCAGCTCGACGAGCCCGTGCGCTACGACCTCGGGGGGATCCTGCCCGGTGCACCCGGCGTCGCCTGATCCGGCCACGCCGCTCGACCAGCCCCGCGATCGCGGGAACCCACACCGTCAGTCCGTGGGCCGGTCCTTGTCGCGCGAGGGCTGCACGCGCTTCGGCTCACCCGGCATCTTCGGGTACTCCGGGGGGTACGGCAGGTCCCCGAGCCCGTGGTCGGCCTCGTCCTGCCGAGAGAGCTCGAGCGCGGGCTCGAGCGAGGCGCCGGGCTCGGTGCGGTCGGCGCGGAGCGGGGCGAACAGGTCGCCCACCGTGGAGTACCGCGCCGGCATCGTCAGGACGTCGAAGTCGTCCGGGTGGACGTCGGCCAGCTCGTCCCAGCGCAGGGGGGCGGAGACGGTCGCCCGGTCGTTCGCCCGGATGGAGTAGGCGGAGGCGATGGTGCGGTCGCGTGCCATCTGGTTGTAGTCGACGAAGATCTTCGAACCTCGCTCCTCCTTCCACCACTTCGTGGTGACCTGGTCGGGCAGGCGTCGTTCGAGCTCGCGCCCGATCGCGATCGTCGCCCGACGCGCGGCGACGAAGTCCCACTCCGGGGCGACGGGCACGAACACGTGGATGCCGCGTCCCCCGGAGGTCTTGGGGTACCCCGGGAGGCCGAGCTCGTCGAGCAGCTCGTGCAGGTGGGGCGCGACCCGTGCCGCGTCCTCGAAGTCCGTGCCGGGCTGCGGGTCGAGGTCGATGCGCAGCTGGTCGACGGCTTCCACGTCGCGACCGAGCACGGGCCACGGGTGGAACGTGAGGGTACCGAGGTTGGCCGCCCACGCGACGACGGCGAGCTCGCTCGGGCACACCTCGTCCGCGGTGCGTCCGCTGGGGAACGCGATGCGCGCCGTGCGCACGTAGTCCGGTGCACCCCGAGGTATGCGCTTCTGGTAGAACGCGTCACCGCTGTTGTCCGTGCGCGTGCTCATGCGCGCGCCGGGGAACAGACCCTTCGGCCACCGCTCGAGCGTCGTCGGCCGGTGGAGCAGCGCCCCGAGGATCCCGTCCCCGACGGACAGGAAGTACCGCACGACGTCCAGCTTGGTCAGGTCCCGGGTCGGGAACACGACCCGGTCCGGGCTCGTCACGCGGACGGTGCGGCCCTCGACCTCGAGCTCCACGGGCGGGGTCTTCGCACTGGCCATACGCGCCAACCTAGACCGACTCCGTCCCCTCTGCGAGCAGGCGGGTCAGAACCCCTCGTGCCGCGTCGCGTCCCTGCCACCGGTAGCGGAGCTCGAGCGTACGCAGCGCGAGACCGACGTCGAGGCGGCAGGTCCTCCGCAGCCCGCGCAACGCCGGCAGCGCCGCGTCGCGACGGACGCGGCTCGCGATGTCGATCGCGGTGCGCTGGACACCGGTGACCTGGACCCCGGCGACGAGCACGGTCTCGTCGGCGAGGACGGTGGCCTGTCGCGGCGCGCGACCGCTCACGGGAGGAGGCCGGTGCATCCCGGGCGGGTACAGCACGTCCAGGGACGACGGGGCGCGGGTCCCGGCGAGCACCCACGCCGCACCGAGGCCTCCGAGCACCGTGCGTCGTGGGACGAGGTCGCGCACGGCGAGGGCACGCAGGGTGGACGTCACGGGGACCGCGGACGTCGTGGCCACCTCGCCCCACAGCCGCACGAGCGCACCCTCGTGCTGCAGGGTCTGGAACGCGGCGGCCCCGCCCACGTCTCGCGGGTGCACGAGCAGACCCACCTCCGGGACACCGGGGTCGAGGAGCCGCGCGAGCGGCGGGTACGACGCCGGGGGGTCGGGGCGCGCTCGTGCCGTGTCGGCGGGGGCGGTGGTGGCGGTGCTCACCCGCACACCGTGCCGCATCGCGGTGCGCACGCGAAAGGGGCCGCCGCTCGCCTGTGGACGAGCTGCGGCCCCCGGTCCGGGGCGGACGTCAGGTCAGCCGCGCGCGTCGTGCGCGGCGCGCTCGACCTGTTCGAGCCACGACCGACGTGCCGCCAGCGCGGTCTCGAGGTCCGAGACCGCACGCTCGTCACCCGCGTCCCGGGCGGTCCGCAGCTCTGCCTCGAGGTCGGCGATCGCCGACTCGAGCTGGGCGGCGGCACCCTCCGCGCGAGCGCGCGTCTCCGGGTTGGACCGTGACCACTGCGACTCCTCGGCGTCGCGGACGGCGTTCTCGACGGCGCGCAGGCGACCCTCGACCCGCTGCAGGTCGCCGCGCGGGACCTTTCCCGCGGCCTCCCAGCGGTCCTGGATGTCGCGGAGCGCGGATCGCGCCGCGCCCAGGTCCTTGACCGGGACCAGGGCCTCGGCCTGGGCGAGGATCTTCTCCTTCACCTCCAGGTTGGCGGCGTACTCGGCGTCCGTCGCGGCGTTCGCCGCGTCCCGGGCCTGGAAGAACGTGTCCTGGGCCGAGCGGAACCGGGCCCACAACGCGTCGTCGTCCTTGCGGTTCGCCCGCCCCGCGGCCTTCCAGCGGGCCATGAGGTCGCGGTAGGCGCCGGACGTGGGCCCCCACTCCGTGCTCGAGGTCAGCGCCTCCGCCTCGGCGACGAGCTGCTCCTTCTCGACCTTCGCCGAGGCGTTGCGCTGCTCGAGCTCGGCGAAGAAGTGGCGCCGCTCCCGGTCGAACGCGGTGCGAGCGTGGCTGAACCGCTTCCACAGCGCCTCCTCGCTCGTCCGGTCGACGCGGGGTCCCTGCCGCTGTGCCTCCTTCCACCTCGCGAGGAGGGAACGCAGCTCCTCGCCGGCCGGACGCCACTGCATGCGAGCCGGGTCGGTCGCGGCGATCGCCTCGGCAGCGACCACGATCTCGGTGCGTGCCTCCAGAGCCGACGCCTTGGCGGCGGCGCGCTCGGCCTCGAGCTGCGCACGCCGGCCGGCGGCCGCCTCACCGAGCGAGGTCACCCTGCCTCGCAGGGCGTCCAGGTCGCCGACGGCCGCAGGCTCGGCGGTCTCCTGGGCGAGCCGTGCGAGGGTCTGGTCGATCTCCTTGACGGAGAGGTCCGTGCTCGTCAGGCGCGTCTCGAAGAGCGCGACCTTCGCCTGCAGGTCGAGAAAGCGACGGACGTACAAGGTCAGCGCCTCGTGCGTCTCGACGCCGGGGAACTGGCCGACGACCCGCTCGCCCGAGCTCTCGCGCACGAACACGTTGCCCTCGTCGTCGACGCGACCGAACCCTTCGGCGGCCTTCGCCGCGGCGGAGTCGTCGGCCAGGGCAGGGACGTCCGGTGTCGTCGGCACGGTGGGGGCGGTCGCCGTCCCGCCGGACGGCGCCGGCTTGCGCGGCGGGTGCGGGATCGCGGCCGGGGTGGGGCGCGGGCCCGGACGGGGTGCAGGCCGCGGTGCCGGTGCCGGGGACTGCGCCTGCGCACCGGGCTCCGTCTCCGGATCCGCCGCGGCGGTCTCCTTCGGCTCCGTCTCCGGCTCGGCAGCTGCGGTCTCCTCCGGCTCCGCCTCCGCGGTCGGCTCCGGCGCGGCCTGCGTGCCCGCCGCGTCCGGCTCGAGAATCTCCGGCGCGGCAGGCTCCGGCGCGGCAGGCCCGGGCACGGCGGGAGAGCTCGCCGGGTCGGCGGTGTCCGCGGTGTCCGCGGCGTCGGCATCGGTGGTGGAGGCGGTGCCGGTCGGCTCGACGTCCGTGGCTCCGGTGTCGGCGGACTCGTCGACGGTGCTCGTCGTCGCGGTCTCCGGTGTCGCCTCCTCGGTGGTCGCGACCCGTTCGGCCTCGCCCGACTCGGCCCGCGGTGCAGCGGGCTCGTCGGCCACCTGCGCCTGCGCCTGGTTCTCGGCGTTCTCGCTCACTGGGTCTCAACTCCTTCGATGGTGACCGGGGTGGCGGGGGAGCCGTCGCCGGCCCCGTCCGTCGTCCCCGCGTCAGCGACTGCCTGGACGGTGTCCAGGCCGGACGTGATGGTGCCGAGCACCGTGTATCCACCCGCCGCGTCGGACGGGATGGTCGAGTCCTCGTAGACGAGGAAGAACTGGGACCCCATCGACTCGGCGTTGCCGCCCTGGCGCGCCATGGCGACGGTCCCGGCCGGGTACACGTCGTCGGACGGTGCGTTCTCGATCGGGCCGAACGAGTAGCCGGGGCCTCCCGTGCCCGTGCCGGTCGGGTCGCCGCACTGGAGCACGTAGATGCCGGACGTCGTCAGGCGGTGGCACGAGGTCCCGTCGAAGTAGCCCGCCTCGGCGAGCGAGACGAAGCTCGCGACGGCCTGCGGAGCGGCCGCGCCGTCGAGCGTGAGGTCGATCTCGCCCACGCTCGTGGACAGCATCGCGTCCCAGTCCCGCCCCTCGGCGGCGGAGGCGGGGGGCAGCGTGTACCCGCCCGTCGGGTCAGCGGGGTCCTCGCCGGCGCCGGTGGTCGTGTCCGACCCGCCCGACGGCGAGCCGCCCGGGTCGGTGTCGGACTGCGACGCGGACAGCGCCCACCACACGACGAGCGCGACGAGGGCGGCCGCGCCGACGACGCCCGCGACCGTCCAGGCACGCTGGCGCCTGGCACGCAGCCCGGCCTGGTGGGCGGCCCACTTCTCCTGGCGCCGGCGCTCGGTCTCGCGCTCCTGCTTCTTCGTCGGCAACTCTGCTCCCTCGTCGTGCGCCGTCCTGGCGCGCACAGCGGACCAAGATGGTGACCCGGTCGGTACCGGACAGTCTAGGCATCGAGAGCCGCACCGCCCCGCGGATCTGCGCCTCGCAGGTCACGTTCCGGTATCGACAGGCGCCCCGATAGGCTCCCGGTCATGACCGTGCACCTCGTCGTCGCGTCCGTCTTCGGCACGAACTGCGCGGTGCTCGTCGCCCCCGACCGACAGTGCGTGGTGGTCGACGCCGGCGCCGGTGTGGCGGACGCGGTGCTCGAGCTGGTGGAGCAGCACGGCCTGGAACCGCGGGCGGTGCTCGCGACGCACGGGCACGTGGACCACACGTGGGACGCGGCGGTCCTGTGCGAACGTCTCGACGTGCCGTTCGTCCTGCACGCGGCCGACGCGTACCGGCTCGCCGACCCGTTCGGGACGATCGAGCACCGTGCGCCCGGACAGCGGGACGCGTCCGACGCGCTGGTCTCGGGCCCGCTCGGCGCCGCGCTGCGCGAAGCCGGAGCGCGTCCGCAGGACTATCGCGAGCCCGGCGTCGTCGAGACGTTCGACCTCGGACCGGGCCAGCGGCACGAGCTCGCGTGGGGCGGCCTGCGCCTCACCGCCGTCGGGGCGCCGGGGCACACCCAGGGGTCGACGCTCTACCTGCACGGGACGCCCGGCGCCGGGCTCGTGCTCAGCGGTGACGTCCTGTTCGCGGGGTCCGTCGGGCGCACCGACCTGCCCGGCGGGGACGGCGCGACGATGGCCCGGACCCTGCGGGACGTCGTCGGGCGCCTCGATCCGGGCTGGGACGTGCTCCCGGGGCACGGGCCCGCGACCACGATCGCGCACGAGCGCACGTCCAACCCGTTCCTCCTGCCGGCCTGAGCACGAGGGCGCGCCCGCTCCCGATTGCCCGTCCGGGCGTGGCGTCTGGAAGGATCGGGTCCCATGGCCAGGCCCACACCTCTCTCCGGATTCCCCGAATGGCTGCCCGACGGACGGATCGTCGAGCAGCACGTCCTCGACACGCTGCGCCGGACCTTCGAGCTTCACGGGTTCGGCGGGATCGAGACGCGGGCCGTCGAGCCGCTCGAGCAGCTCCTGCGCAAGGGCGAGACGTCCAAGGAGGTCTACGTCCTGCGTCGCCTGCAGGAGGACGCCGAGGGGGGGCAGGCACGCAGCAGCAAGGCCGACAAGCAGCTCGGCCTGCACTTCGACCTCACGGTCCCGTTCGCGCGCTACGTGCTCGAGAACGCCGGGCACCTCGCGTTCCCCTTCAAGCGTTACCAGATCCAGAAGGTGTGGCGCGGTGAGCGCCCCCAGGACGGGCGGTTCCGCGAGTTCGCGCAGGCGGACATCGACGTCGTCGGTGCCGGCGACCTCCCGTACCACTTCGAGGTCGAGCTGCCGCTGGTCATGGCCGAGGCGTTGGGCGCGCTGCGGGACATCGGCGTCCCCGAGGTCCGCGTGCTCGTCAACAACCGGCGAGTCGCGGAGGGCTTCTACCGGGGGCTCGGGATCGACGCCGTCGACGACGTGCTGCGCCAGATCGACAAGCTCGACAAGGTCGGACCCGAGAAGGTCGCCGCGCTGCTCGTCGCCGAGGCGGGGACGACGCCCGACCAGGCCGAGGCGTGCCTCGCGCTCGCGGCGATCAGCGGGAGCGACGGCACCGTCGTCGACCGTGTGCGGGCGCTCGCGGCCGACCGCGGTGTCGAGAGCGAGCTCCTCGAGACCGGTCTCGCCGAGCTCGGCGCGCTGATCGAGGCGGCGAGCACGCGTGCGCCGGGCGTCGTGGTCGCGGACCTCAAGATCGCGCGAGGACTCGACTACTACACGGGCTCGGTCTACGAGACCCTGCTCGTCGGCCACGAGCAGCTCGGGTCGATCTGCTCGGGCGGCCGGTACGACACGCTCGCCTCCGACGGTGCGAGCACCTACCCGGGCGTCGGCCTGTCGATCGGGGTGTCGCGCCTCGTGTCCCGCCTGCTGTCCGCGGGGCTCGTGCGCGCGACGCGGTCGGTTCCGAGCGCCGTCGTCGTGGCGGTGTCGAGCGAGGAGACGCGGCCCGCGTCGGACGCGGTCGCGACGACCCTGCGCGCACGCGGCATCCCCGTCGAGGTCGCGCCGGCGGCGGCGAAGTTCGGCAAGCAGATCCGCTACGCCGACCGGCGCGGCATCCCGTTCGTCTGGTTCCCCGGCGCCGGGACGGGAGGCGACGGCACGGTGGAGGCCGAGCCGCACCCCGACCAGGTCAAGGACATCCGCTCGGGCGACCAGGTCGAGGCCGACGCCGCGACCTGGGCCCCGCCTGCCGAGGACCTGTGGCCACGAGTGGTCCCGGCGACGCACTGACCGCTTGCGCCGACGGGGGCCGGCACGATCCGCGCCGCGGAGGAGGGGTGATGACCGACGTCGTCGAGCTCGCACTGCCCTTCCGCGGGACGTGGCGTGTCGGGAACAGCCCGGCCCGGCGCGTGCCCAGCCACGGCACCCACCTGTTCGCGACCACGTACGCGATCGACTTCGTCGCGGTCCGCGACGGACGCTCGGCGAGCGTGCGGGACTGGCGCACGGCCCTGGGCACGGAGCCGCCCGACCGGTTCGTCGGTTTCGGCGTGCCCGTGCTGGCACCGGCGCCCGGCCGGGTGGTGGCCGTCCACGACGGCGAGAGCGACCACGAGGCCCGGCGCTCGCCGTCGGCCCTGGTCGGGTACGCGCTCACCCAGGCGGCACGAGCCCGTGGTGGTGCGGGCGCCCTCGCCGGCAACCACGTGATCGTCGAGCTGGACCTCGGACGCGACGGCGTCCGGGCGTTCGTGGTGCTGGCGCACCTGCGGGCGGGCTCGCCGGTCGTCGCGGCGGGGGACCGGGTGGTGACGGGCCAGCAGGTCGGCGCGTGCGGGAACTCTGGGAACTCGACGCAGCCGCACGTGCACGTGCAGGCGATGGACGGCATCGACCCGTTCTCGGCGCACGGCCTCCCGATCGTCTTCACCGCCTTCCGGACGTGGTCGCGTCGCCGCGGCGCACCCGTCGTGGTGGACCGGGGCGTGCCGGGTGAGGCGGACGTCGTCGAACCGGTCTGACGATCGGTGACCTGGCCGGTCGCCCGGCAGCACGTCCTCGCGCCTCACGCGGTCAGGCGACCGATGCCGGTCAACCACCCCCCGTACGCTCCGGCCACGACGACGGCGCCGGCCAGGGCCAGGACGACGACCGCGGCCACGACGTCGCCGCGCGCGAGCGGGACCGGCCGTGCGGTGGTCCGCGGTCCGGAGCCGAGACCGCGCGACTCGAGCGCGACCGCGATGCGCTCGGCGCGCCGGATCGCACCGACCAGGAGGGCGAACGCGGCCGTCGCGAGCGCACGCGGGGACCGGGGGAGGTGTCCTCGCCGCCGCCGGGGATCTCGCACGGCCTGGGCGCAGCGGACCGTGTGCCACACCTCGGGCAGCTCGGTCAGCAGCCGGTGCGCCGCGAGCACCGCGAACGTCCACGACGCCGGGAGCCGCGCGTGCTGGTGCAGGCTCGTCATGAGCCGGACCGGTTCGGTGGTCAGGACGAGCGTGACGGACAGCATGCCGACGAACAGGGTGCGCAGCGCGAGGCAGAGGCCGAGGGCGAGGCCGTCCGCGCCGACCGTGAACGGCCCGAGCGGGACCTGCTCCCCGCCCGGACGGGTCACGACGTTGACGACGAGCAGGCTCGTCCCGAACACCAGGAACGGGACGTGGGCGAGCGCCGCGGTGCGCACCGGCACCCGCCCCAGCACGAGCAGGGCGCCGAGGGTCAGGACGTAGCAGAGCGCCGGGGTGACGGGGTCGGTGACGAGGAGCGCCGCGGTGGAGAGCACGAGCACCACCGCGAGCTTCACCGTCGGGTTCCACCGCTCGAGCGGGGTCATGACGTGCCCGACGCGTCGGCGTGCGCGCGGGCGCGCCCCGGGCCCCCGGTCGGACCGCGCGCGCCGGTCCCGTCGAGCTCCCGGTCGAGCACCGTGCCGAGCGCGCGCACGCCGACCCCACGAGCCCGCCCCGTGCGGACCCACCAGTCGAGCAGCGGTGGGCGGGCGAGACGGGCACGCGCGCACAGCCCGTCGTCCGACAGCACCTGCGCGACCTCGCCCTCGGCGACCACCCGACCGCCCACGACCACCGCGACCCGGTCGGCGACCTGCGCGACGAGCATCAGGTCGTGCGTGACGAGACCGACGGCGGTGCCGACGTCCGCGAGGCCGCGCAGCACGGCTGCCGTGGCGCGGGTCTGCGCGCCGTCGAGACCGAACGTCGGCTCGTCCGCGAGCAGGACGCCCGGGTCGAGCACGGTCGCGGTCGCGAGCGACAGCCGACGCTGCTGCCCGCCCGAGAGCCGGTACGGGCTCGCGTCGGCGTGCGCGGTGAGCCCGAGCTCGGCCAGCGTGCGCTCGACCCGCTCCGCCGGGGCGTCGAGGCCCGCGAGGCGGACCGACCACGCGACCTCGTCGCGCACCGTGCGCGCGAGGAGCTGGTGCTCGGGGTTCTGGAAGACCATGGTGACCGGGACGTCGGTACGCGTCGTGACGCTGCCCGTCGTGCGCTCCAGCCCGGCGAGACCGCGCAGGAGCGTGGACTTGCCACCGCCGTTCGGTCCGACGACGGCGACCAGCACGCCGGGTTCGAGGTCGAGGTCGACGTCGTGCACGACCGCCTCCCCCCGACGGTGGACGGTCAGTCCGCGGGCGGTCAGGGCCGTCGCCGACGGTGTCGTCGGTGTCCCGGCAGGTCCCGTGCACGGGACCCGCACGGGGGAGTGCGGTGCGCCCGGCCGGCCGGCCGCTCTCGCCACGAGCCAGTCGTCGGTGCGCGGGTCCTCGAGCGGGCCGGGTGCCCCCGCCGCCTCGAGGTGCACGTCGAGCGGGAGCCGGCACCCGAGGTCGAGCAGGGCGTCGCAGTGCGCGCGCAGCACCGCGGCCGTAGGGCCGTGGGCGAGAACGCGGCCCGCGTGGTCGAGGACGAGGGTCGCGTCGGGCAGACGCCCGAGCTCGTCGAGGCGGTGCTCGACGACGACGACGCTGCGGGCGGCGACCTCTCCCGGGGCCGGACCGGGGACCGGTCCGACGAGGGTGGTGACGAGTCCGCCGACCTCGCGGGCGCCCGCCGGGTCGAGCAGCGACGTCGGCTCGTCGAGCACGAGCAGGTCCGGGTCGGTGACGAGCGCCGCGGCGAGCGCGACCCGCTGCGCCTCCCCGCCCGAGAGCTCGTGCGTCGCGCGGTCGGCGAGGTGCGTGGCGCCGACGGCGCGGAGCGCGCGGTCCGCACGCTCGTCCATGCCGGCGACGTCGGCCCCGCGGTTCTCGAGCGCGAACCGCAGCTCGTCCTCGACGACGCCCAGGCACAGCTGGTCGCCCGGGCTCTGCTGGACGAGCCCCACGCTCGCGGCGAGACGGGGGACGGGTACCTCGCGCGGGTCCTGCCCGACGACGCTCACCTCGCCCGCCACGACGCCCGGCAGCGTCTGCGGGACCACGCCCACGAGCACGCGCAGGAGCGTCGACTTGCCGCACCCCGACGGCCCGACCACGAGCAGGCTCGAGCCGGCCGGGACGACGAACCCGACGTCGTCGAGCACGGCTGTGCGGTCGTGGCCCACGTCGACGGTCAGCCCCCGGGCCCGGACGGCGTCAGCCACGACGTACCGTGCGGCGCGTGCTGCTCGGGTCGGCCGTGCCGACGGCGAACGCGTCGAGGGCTCCCGTGCGCGCGAGCGCGTCGCCGAGCAGGCGCGCGGCGATCCCGCACAGCACGACGCACGAGACGACCTGGACCGCGAGGCGCAGCCCGGCGTAGTCCTGGCCGAGCCATCCGTAGCGCACGGCGTTGAAGCCGAACGTCACGACGGCGGCGCTCACGCCCGAGGCGACGAAGACCCACCACCCGTACCGGCGGTAGCGCGCGAGCGCGAACGGCAGCTCCGCGCCCGCGCCCTGCACGAGGCCCACGAGCAGGAGCATCGGGCCGACGGGCGAGGCGAGGAACACGACCTCGACGAGAGCGGCGAGCGTCTCGGCGAGGATCCCCGCACCGGGCTTGCGGACGATGTACGTGGCGAGCGGTCCGACGACGATCCATGCTCCTGCGAGGACGTTCGACGCGAGGTCCGCGAGCGGTCCCATCGCGAGCTGCAGCGGCGCCCAGAGCTGGACGAAGGCCCAGTAGACGAACCCGAACACGACGCCGAGAACGGCGATCAGGACGGTCTCGTGGAGGGTGAGGCCACGCCGCCTCCGGCTCGTGGGGGGAGCGGTCGGCGCGCAGGTGTCGGGCTGGGACATGCGGTTCCCTTCGTCGTGCCCCGGAGCCGAGGGTGCACGACGACGCGTCCCGCCCCTGCGCCCGACGAGCCCGGTGCGCGGTCGCGCGGGCACGGCACGGCGCAGGGACGCTGACGTCGGCCCTGCTCCCTTCGCTGGTACGAACCAGATCAGGTTCCACGGGTCTGCTGGCAGGACGGGTGTCCGGCCGGCACTCTCAGCGCTCGTGCGCTCCCCGGGGGCGTTCGAGCCGACCCTAGGGCCTAGTCCACGAGAGGACAATCCCGGCGTCTCACGTACCGGGACGTACCGCCGTGGAGCGGGAGGGCTGGTTATCCGGCCCGGATCGTCGTGACAGCGCCTGCAGCCGCCCCTGGGAGCCGAGCAGCACCTCGTTCCTTGACACCCGTTCGAACGCCTGTTCGAATGGGTGCGTGCGATGGGACGGACAGGCGATCGGTGCCGACGACGGCGCGCTCCCGGGGCTGGAGCGCGTCGGTCTCGTGCGCAGCGTGCGCACGCCCGAGTTCGCGGGCATCACGTTCCACGAGGTGACCGCGAAGAGCGCGCTGTCGAAGGTCCCGGCGATGTCGCGGATGCCGTTCCGCTGGACCGTCAACCCGTACCGTGGCTGCTCGCACGCGTGCACGTACTGCCTGGCGCCGACGACGCCCGTGCTGATGGCCGACGGCACGCACCGCCCGATCGGCGATCTGCGCGCCGGCGACGAGATCATCGGGACCGAGTCGCACGGTCACTACCGGCGCTACGTCCGCACGTACGTGCTCGACCGCTGGGAGACCCGCAAGCGCGCGTACCGCGTGACGCTGGCGGACGGGACCCGGATCGTCGCGAGCGCGGACCACCGGTTCCTGACCGAGCGCGGCTGGCGGCACGTGGTCGGGGGCGCCGGTCGGCGTGCACACCTCGCGCTCGGTGACAGGGTGGTCGGCCCCGGGCGGCGAGGACTGCGGGAGCTCGCGGGGTCCACGGGCGGTGCCGCGGACTCCGCGAGGCTCCTCGGGCAGGCCGTCACCGGAGGGGACGGGCTGCGCGTCGAGGCGCTCGAGGCCCTCGGGGGCGTCGACGACCTCGTCGGGCTCGTGGACATCACGACCGGGACCCGCGACTTCGTCGCCGACGGGGTCGTCTCGCACAACTGCTTCGCCCGCCCCACGCACGAGTACCTCGACCTCGACCCGGGCGAGGACTTCGACCGCGAGGTCGTGGTGAAGGTCAACGTCGACGACGTGCTGCGCGCCGAGCTGTCGAAGCGGTCGTGGGTGCACGAGCCGGTCGCGCTCGGCACGAACACCGACCCGTACCAGCGGGCGGAGGGGCGCTACCGGCTCATGCCCGGGATCATCGGGGCGCTCGCGGAGTCGCGGACCCCCGTCTCGATCCTCACCAAGGGCACGCTCCTGCGCCGCGACCTGCCGCTGCTCACCGACGCGTCGTCGCGCGTCGAGGTCGGTATCGGCGTGTCGCTCGCGCTCCTCGACCCCGGGCTCCAGGCCTCGGTCGAGCCCGGTACGCCGACGCCGCGGGCGCGACTCGACCTGATCCGCGCGGTCCGCGACGCCGGGCTGCCGTGCGGTGTCATGGTCGCGCCCGTCCTGCCCTGGCTCACCGACTCCACGCGCGCTCTCACCGAGCTGCTCGACGCCGTGCAGGACGCGGGCGCCACCGGCGTGACGGTGCTCCCGCTGCACCTCAAGCCGGGTACGCGCGAGTGGTTCATGACCTGGCTCGGACGCGAGCACCCGCACCTCGTCGCCGGGTACGACCGCGTCTACGGCCGGGGAACGTACGCGTCCACGGCCTACCGCTCGTGGCTCTGGGACCGCGTGCGCCCGATGCTCGAGGCGCGCGGGTTCGCCGTGCCCGGTCACCGCGGTCCGGTCGGCGTCGAGGGGCGGTTCCCCGGCGTCGAGGGGCGGTTCCGCAGCGGCGAACCGGGCGGGCTCGGCGGGCGCACCCCGGGCACGCTCCCGGTCGACGGCGTGTACCCGGAGGGCAGCCTCGCGCGCGGGCGGCACGACGCCCCCGGTCGCGGGGCGCTCGCCGGTATGCCGGTGGACGGAGGCGGGCTCGACGTCGCCGGCGCCGGGGCCGAGCAGGTCCTGTTCTGACGGTGCCTCCCTCGATGACGCTCCCGCCCTCGGGACGAGGGACACCTTGCCGGGGGTGCGCGGTTCAGCCGACCGGCGCGACCCGCAGGATCTCCGTGCGCGCGATCGCGCGGTCCCGGACGTCGAGCCGGGCGGTGCGCTCGGGGTCGGCCAGGTACGCGGCGAGGGCGTCGTCGTCGGGCAGCTCGATGACCTGGACCTCGCAGGGCTCCCAGGCGTGCTCGGCGGCTCGCTCGAGGGAGGTGGCGGCCTCACCGGCGACGTTGCGCACCCGCGAGACGACGCGGCCGCCGTGCCGGGGGACGAGGGCGAGGACCTGCGACTCGTAGTCGGTCAGCAGGTCGGACTGGCCGGGGTGGGACCACAGCAGGACGCACAGGGTGAGTGGCACGACGGGCTCCGAACGGTAGGGGATCGTGACCGGCGTCGCCCCCGGACCAGGGCGGACGACCGCACCCCACTGTCTCCCGAACGCGGGTCAGTCGTCCGCGAGGCGCGCGGGGAACCCGCCGGTCGCGACCGGGCCCCACCGGTCGATCGTGATCCGCACGAGCGCCTTGCCCTGCGCGACCATCGCGGCCCGGTACTCGTCCCAGTCGGGGTGCTCCCCGCTGATCGACCGGAAGTACTCCACGAGCGGCTCGAGCGCCTCGGGCAGGTCGATCACCTCGGCCGTGCCGTCGACCTGGACCCACGCGTCGGAGAACCTCTCGCCCAGGGACAGCAGCGACGCCCGGGCGTTGCGGCGCAGGTTGGCCACCTTCGCCCGCTCCGGGTACGTCGACACGACGACCCGCCCAGCGGCGTCGACCCCGTACGTGACCGGGCTGAGCTGGGGCGTGCCGTCGGCCCGCGCCGTGACGAGGATGCCGTCGTGACGCGTGCGCAGTAACTCCTCGAGCTCGTCGCGCTCGACCCTGCGGTTGGTGGCGGCGGTGCGGGCCACGGGTGCCTCCTCGTTCGGACGGGACGGGTACGCGACGACCCTATCGTCGTCCCGGTCCCGGTCCCGGTCCCGGTCCCGGTCCCGGTCCCGGTCGCCGCTCGCACGACCCGGTCAGGGGGCGGCCTCGAACGCGCGGCCGGCGGGGGTCGCGACGGGGCCCGGCAGGTACAGCCCGGTTCCCCGCACGCCCTCCGTGGCGGGCAACCCGAACCAGGCGTACCGCTGCACGTAGTCGAGGTCTGCCAGCATGTCGGCCGCCTCGGTGAGGAACGCCGCCTGCTCGACGTCGCTCGCGTGCCGCACACCGTGCGAGAAGTCGATCAGGGCGAACTCGGTGAGCCAGATCGGCTTGCCGTAGCGGTCGTGGACCGCCTCGAGATAGTCGCGGAGCTGCGCCGTGGCGCGGCCGGCGTCGAAGTCCCCGCCATACCAGTGCAGGGTGACGAAGTCGACGCGGTGACCGCGCTCGGACGCGCCCCGCATGAAGCGGTCGAGCCAGCCACCTTCCTGGTCGCCGCCCCACGCCACCGCTGGGCTGCCCAGCGCCTGCCCCGTCGACTCGAGCCGCGGCCACAGCTCGAGCGCCTCCTCGACGCTCATCTCGGCCTGACCGTCCAGGTCCGGCTCGTTGAAGCCGAGGAGGTACGGACCCTGCCGCCCGGCGCGCGCGAGACTCTCGTCGGTGACCTGGTCGCGCCCCCAGACCATCGGGACGAACTCCGCGCCCGAGGTCAGGCCCGGCCCCGGGTCCGTCCCCCACGTGTAGTACCAGCCGGCTCCCGAGGCCGTCAGTGCGGGCGCGGCGTCGGCGAGCTCCCACACCGCGACGCCCTTCTTGCCCGACGGCGGCGCGATCGTCCGCGCAGACGGCGCCGCGGCGTCCTGGCTCGTGTCCTTCGCCGCGTCGACTGGGCCGTCGGCGGCGGTGGGCCGGGCCGGCTCGACCTCGACGACGCCTCGTTCTGCCGGTTCGGCGTCGCCGGTCAGGATGAGCGGGTCGGGCTCCCAGGCCGACGCCTCGGGACGGGCCGACGCGGCCGTGGGCACCACCGGTGTGGCCGCGGGGCACCACGTCGAGGTGCGCCGCCGACGTCGGGCCTGCGGAGGGGACGCCGGTCGACGTGGACAGCAGGCCGGCGAGGCTCCCGGGCGGGACCAGCAGCGGGAGTCACGCGAGCAGACGCTCGGGAGCCGCGGTGCGGTCCAGCGCACCCGCGCAGCGCGGACAGCCCCGCACGTGGCGAGCGAGCCGCTTGCGCCACATCGGGCTCGGGGTGCCGTCCCACCGGCGGGCCGCGTCGTCGAGCCCGGCGCAGGGCGGCGCGGTCTCGAGGGCGGCGACGATCGCGAGCCCGGTGGACAGACGTTCGCGCATGCGCTGGACCCGGACCGCGGCGTGGCGACGCTCGACGTCCAAGGACCGTGCCAGCTCCGTACGGGTCAGCTCGCCGCTCGCCTCGAGCCACCACAGCGCCAGCACGTCCCGGTCCTGCGGATCGAGCCAGCGGGTCGCCTCCGCGATCCGGCGCCGCTGACCCTCGAGCAGGAGCTGGTCGATCGTGGTCGTCACGAAGTCGCCCGCCGGGTCCCGTTCGACGTCGGCGGCGACGAGCTCCGCCAGGTGCGCGCGCTCGTACCGGCTGCGCCGCATCCAGTCGCGCACCTGACGCACCGTGATCGCGACCAGCCACGACCGGAACGACTGCTCCTGCTCCAACGACCCGATCCCGCTCACGACACGCAGGACCGACTCCTGGACCACGTCGTCGGTGTCCGGGTGCCCGTCGAGCGCACGCCCGACGACGTTGTACACGAGGGGCAGCGACTGGGCCACGAGCAGGTCGAGCGCCCGCGCGTCGCCCGCTCGCGCGGCCACGACCACGTCCACCGGGACGTCCGGGGTGCCTCGCGAGCTCGGTGCCATGTGTCGTCTCCTTCGTCCTTCGTCCTTCGTGTGCGCGGCACCCTGCAGCGTGCCCGCCCCGGGCAGGTGCCCCCGGAGCAGGAGACGCGCGAGAAGGGCGACGACAACACTCATCCGCTCACCCGGAGCACCGATCCGCTCACCCGGGGCCCGGGGCGAGCACTAGACTCGTGCGGACGCGCACCCCGCCGTGAGCGTCACCCCACCTGCACCTCATGGAAGGAACCTCTCCGTGCTCCGCACCCACACGGCCGGCTCACTGCGGGCCGAGCACACCGGTCAGACCGTCACCCTCACGGGCTGGGTCGACCGGCGCCGCGACCACGGAGGAGTGGCTTTCATCGACCTGCGTGACGCGACCGGCATCGCCCAGGTCGTCGTCCGCGACGAGGCCGTCGCGCACCCGCTGCGCAACGAGTTCGTGCTCCAGGTGACCGGAGAGGTCTCCCGCCGGCCGGACGGCAACGAGAACCCGAACCTGCCGACGGGCCAGGTCGAGCTCGTCGTGAGCGACGTCGTCGTGCTGAACACCTCCGACGCCCTGCCCTTCCAGGTCTCCACGGCGCTCGCGGACACCGAGACGATCGGTGAGGAGGCGCGCCTGGCGCACCGCTACCTCGACCTGCGCCGGCCCGCCCCGGCCCACGCGCTGCGCCTGCGCGCCAAGGTCAACCGAGCTGCGCGCCGCGTCCTGGACGAGCAGGACTTCGTCGAGATCGAGACCCCGACGCTCACGCGCTCGACGCCCGAGGGCGCGCGCGACTTCCTCGTGCCCGCGCGCCTGTCGCCCGGCTCGTGGTACGCGCTGCCGCAGTCGCCGCAGCTGTTCAAGCAGCTCCTCATGGTCGCGGGCATGGAGCGCTACTACCAGATCGCGCGCTGCTACCGGGACGAGGACTTCCGGGCCGACCGGCAGCCCGAGTTCACGCAGCTCGACGTCGAGATGAGCTTCGTCGAGCAGGACGACGTCATCGCGCTCGCCGAGAAGATCCTCGTCTCGCTGTGGGAGCTGATCGGGTACACGATCCCGACGCCGATCCCGCGCATGACCTTCCACGACGCGATGCGCCTGTACGGGTCGGACAAGCCGGACCTGCGCTTCGGCAACCCGCTCGTCGAGCTCACGGACTACTTCGCCCACACGCCGTTCCGCGTGTTCCAGGCGGAGTACGTCGGCGCTGTCGTCATGGCGGGCGGGGCGTCGCAGCCGCGTCGGCAGTTCGACGCGTGGCAGGACTGGGCCAAGCAGCGCGGCGCGCGCGGCCTCGCGTACGTGACGTTCGCCGAGGACGGGACGCTGGCCGGACCGGTCGCGAAGAACCTGTCCGACGCCGAGCGCGAGGGGCTCGCGGCGGCGACCGGCGCGCGGCCGGGCGACGCCGTGTTCTTCGCCGCGGGCAAGACGTCCGACTCGCGAGCGCTCCTCGGAGCGGCCCGCCAGGAGATCGCGAAGCGGACCGGTGCGATCGACGAGGACGCGTGGGCGTTCGTCTGGGTCGTCGACGCACCCCTGTTCAAGCCGACGGGTGAGGCCGCCGACGACGGGGACGTCGTGCTCGGGAGCTCCGCGTGGACGGCCGTGCACCACGCGTTCACGTCGCCGACGCCCGAGTGGATGGACACGTTCGAGCAAAACCCCGGCGACGCGCTCGCCTACGCGTACGACATCGTGTGCAACGGGAACGAGATCGGCGGCGGGTCGATCCGTATCCACCGCCGCGACGTGCAGGAGCGCGTGTTCGACGTCATGGGCATCGGCGCCGAGGAGGCGCAGGAGAAGTTCGGGTTCCTGCTCGACGCCTTCGCGTTCGGGGCGCCGCCGCACGGCGGCATCGCGTTCGGCTGGGACCGCATCGTCGCACTGCTCACGCGGTCGGACTCGATCCGCGACGTCATCGCGTTCCCCAAGTCGGGCGGCGGGTACGACCCGCTCACGCAGGCGCCCGCACCGATCACGCCCGCCCAGCGCAAGGAGGCCGGCGTCGACGCGAAGGCGGCGCCGACGGGCGAGCCGGGCAGCCTGCCCGCCGCCTCGGCGTAGCAGCGCCGGCTCCGGGGGCGGCCGGACGTCGACGACGCACGGGCGCGCCGCGCCGGGCTGAGCCCGGCGCGGCGCGCCCTTTCGTCGGTCTCCGGCGGACGCAGCCGGGCTCAGTGGGTGAGCGAGACCTTCGAGTGGAGCCGTCGCAGGGGCCGCGGCGCCCACCAGGTGGCCCGGCCGAGGACCGTCATCGTCGCGGGGACGAGCAGCATCCGGACCAGGGTCGCGTCGATGACGACGGCGATCGCGAGCGCGAAGCCGACCTCCTTGATGACGAGCATGTCCCCGAACACGAAGCCCGCGAACACCACCACGATGATCGCCGCCGCGGAGGTGATGATCCGGCCGCTGCGCTGCAGTCCCACGCGGATCGCCTCGTCGTTCGGGCGCCCGTCGTCGACGAGCTCCTTGACTCGCGCGAGCAGGAACACCTCGTAGTCCATCGCCAGGCCGAACGCGAACGCCACGACGAGGGCGATCACGTAGGTCTCGATCCCGCCGACGGCGGTGAAGTCGAGCAGGGACTCGAGGTGCCCGTCCTGGAACACCCAGACGAGCACGCCGAGCGCCGCGGCGAGCGAGAGCGCGTTCGTCACCAGCGCCTGCACCGGGACCACCACGGAGCCGGTCATGAGGAACAGCAGCACGAACGCGGCGACGACGACGATCGCGACCGCCCACCACACGCGCTCGGCGAGCGCGTCGACGAAGTCGACCTGGCCGGCGGCCTGGCCCGTGACGTAGACGTCGAAGCCTGCGTCGAGGTCGCGGATCTGGCGGACCACCGAGACCGCCTGCTCGCCTCCCGCGTCCGCGTCCGCCACGTGGACACCGATGACGCTGGCCGTGCCGGTGGTCGTCGCGAGGTCGACCCGGGTCACGTCGTCGAGCGAGGCGACGTCGGCGTCGGCCCAGGCCTGAGCGTCCTCCGGCGTCGCCTCGGCCACCACGATCACCTGCGGACCGGCGCTCGAGGGATACTGTGCCGCGAGCTCATCGACGAACTCGCGCTGGGGCGCGTCGGTCGGCAGCAGCTCGATGCCGGAGTTGCGCATCTGCAGCCCCGCGAGCGGCAGGGCGAGGACGCCGAGCGCCACGACCGTGCCGAGCAGCACCCACCAGGGGCGCCGCTGCACACGTGTGGCGAGGCGGGAGAAGGCACCCTCGTCCGACTCGACGTCCGCCGTGCTGGCGAGCACCCGACGCACGCCCGGTACCCGCCCGAGCAGGCCCGGGCGTGCGAGGCGACGTCCGGACATGACGAGCAGCGCCGGTACGAGCGTCAGCGCCGTGGCGACCGCGACGAGCACGATGGCGAGCCCGCCCGCTCCCACCGAGCGCAGGATGTCCGGGCGGAAGACGAGCAGGCTCGCGATCGAGACGGCGACGGTCACCGCGGAGTAGGCGACGGTGCGCCCTGCGGTCCCCATCGTCCGGACGAGCGCTTCCTGGACGACGCCGTCCCCGCGGCGTCGGCGCAGCGTCGGGTTCTCCCCGCTGTCCAGCAGGCGGTGCAGCTCCTCGCGGAAGCGCGAGACGATGAGGAGCCCGTAGTCGATCGACAGACCCAGGCCGAGCACGGTGACGACGTTGACGATCGACGCGTCGACGTCGAGCAGGTAGGTCAGTCCCAGGAGCGCGCCGAGACCCACCCCGATGGATGCGAGCGCACCGGCCATCGGCATGGCCGCGGCGAGGAAGCCGCCGAACACGAGGATCATCACGAGCAGGGCGATCGGGAGCGCGATGACCTCACCGGTGCGCAGGTCCTGCTCGACCTGGTCCGTGATGGCGTCCACGATGAGCGTGTTCGACCCCACGAGGCCGGTCGCGTCGGCGGCAGCCTCGGGGGCGGCGGACGCGAGCTGGTCGGGGACCGCCGTCAGCTCCTCGACGACCCGTTCCGCGACGGCGGTGGACTCGTCGCTCTCCAGGTCGGGGCGCAGCGTCACGACCGTGAGGAAGCCGTCGCCGTCCTGGGCGACCAGCGGGCCCGCGGCAGGGTCCTCCACGCCGTCGGGCAGGACGTAGGCGTTGATGACGCTCTCGACACCCTCGATCCCCGCGACCGTCGCGTTGACGTCCTCCATGGCCGCCGCGACGTCCGCGTCCGCAGGATCCGCGCCCTGCACGAGGAGGGTGATCTCCGGGCCGCCCTCGGAACCGTCGGCGAGGATCTGGTCCGCCTTCTGGGAGCCCGAGCCCGGGATGGCGGGCGCCCCGGTGGTGACGCGGTCGAAGAGCCCTTCCCCGTGCACGCCGAAGAGCGCCATGGCGATGCCGAGGGCCGTCAGGACGAGCCAGACGAGCACCGAGAGACGGGGATGGCGGGCGACACGGCGGCCGAGGCTCGAGAACACGAGCGTCAGCATCCCATCCGAGGTCCTGCCGTGTCAGATCGCGCAGCGCGCGGCCCACGACCTTCACCCGACCTCCCCGAGCACGGTCACGGCCGTCTGCGTGGGCGGCGGTGCGTAGTCTCGTCGCATGCCCACCGCGTCCACCGGCGACCTCTTCGGCGGCGACCTGTTCGCCGCCGCGTCGTCCGGCACCCAGGGAACGCCGCGCCCCGGCCCCGGCGCGCCCCTCGCCGTGCGGATGCGGCCCGCCGGCCCGGACGAGGTCGCCGGCCAGGGCCACCTGCTCGTGCCGGGATCGCCGCTGCGCCGTCTGATCGAGCCCGGCGGTCCCGGTGACGCCTCGCGAGCGGCTCCCGGGTCCGTCATCCTGTGGGGCCCGCCCGGCACGGGCAAGACCACGCTCGCCTACCTCATCGCGACCGCGTCCGGCCGGCGTTTCGTCGAGCTCTCCGCCGTGACCGCCGGCGTCAAGGACGTGCGTACCGTCGTGGAGGACGCCCGCCGTCGCCTCGCCACCGGCGGCGAGGAGACGGTCCTGTTCATCGACGAGGTCCACCGCTTCTCCAAGTCCCAGCAGGACGCGCTCCTGCCGAGCGTCGAGAACCGCTGGGTCACGCTGGTGGCGGCCACCACCGAGAACCCGAGCTTCTCCGTCAACTCGCCCCTGCTCTCGCGCTCCCTGCTGCTCACGCTGCGGCCGCTGACCGACGACGACGTCCGCACGCTCGTCCGCCGGGCGGTGTCCGACGAGCGGGGCCTGGGCTCTCTCGTCACGCTCACGGACGAGGCCGAGGACCACCTCGTCCGCCTCGCCGGCGGCGACGCGCGCAAGGCGCTCACCGTCCTCGAGGCCGCTGCCGGCGCCGTCCTGTCCGCCGCGCCGGACCGGGCCTCGGTGGCCGAGGTCGACCTGGAGGCCGTCGAGCGCGCCGTCGACGTCGCCGCCGTGCGCTACGACCGCGACGGAGACCAGCACTACGACGTCGTGTCCGCGTTCATCAAGTCGATGCGCGGTTCCGACGTCGACGCGTCGCTGCACTACCTCGCCCGGATGATCGCCGCAGGCGAGGACCCGCGCTTCATCGCGCGGCGGATCGTCATCGCGGCCGCCGAGGACGTCGGACTGGCCGACCCCTCCGCGCTGCAGACCGCCGTCGCGGCCGCCCAGGCCGTCCAGCTCATCGGCATGCCCGAGGGGCGCATCGTGCTGGCCGAGGCCGTCGTGCACCTCGCCACCGCCCCCAAGTCCAACGCCGCCTACCTCGGGATCGACGCGGCGCTCGCGGACGTGCGGGCCGGCAAGGGCGGGCACGTGCCGTCCCACCTGCGCGACGCCCACTACCCGGGCGCGAAGCAGCTGGGCCACGGGACGGGCTACCGGTACGCGCACGACTCTCCTCATGCCGTCGCACCGCAGCAGTACCTGCCCGACACCCTGGTCGGCTCGAGGTACTACGCGCCGAGCGACCGCGGCTTCGAGCGCCAGGTCGCCGACCGCCTCGCCCGTGTCCGCGAGATCCTCGACTCGGCCCCGGCTCCCGCGAGGGGGACGGCACCCGGGGTGGGGTAGACTTGTCAGGTTGCCTTGTGGCGACCACCTGGGACCTTGGCCCGACCTCTCGACGTGAGCACACGTCCGGGACGTCCTCCATGGCTGGTCCCGCACCCCGATCGCTTCTCGCGGACGGGGTGTGACGTCAGAACCCGAACGACAGGAAGAGATACCGCTGTGACCGCTGTCAAGCGCTCGCGCCGCCAGGTCCGCCTGAGCCGCGCACTGGGCATCGCCCTCACCCCCAAGGCCGTCAAGCACTTCGAGAAGCGCCCGTACCCCCCGGGCGAGCACGGCCGGGCCCGCCGCCGCACCGAGTCCGACTACGCGGTGCGCCTGCGCGAGAAGCAGCGTCTGCGCGCGCAGTACATGCTGCGCGAGAAGCAGATCGCCCGCGCGTACGAGGAGGCTCGCAAGGACTCCGGCCTGACCGGTGAGGCGCTGGTCGAGATCCTCGAGTCGCGTCTCGACGCGGTCGTGCTGCGTGCCGGCTTCGCCCGCACGATCCTGCAGGCCCGCCAGGCCGTCGGCCACCGCCACATCCTCGTGGACGGCAAGATCGTGGACCGCCCCTCGTTCCGGGTGAAGCCGGGCCAGACCATCCAGGTCAAGCCGAAGAGCCAGACCATGACGCCGTTCCAGGTCGCCGCCGCCGGTGCGCACCGCGACGTCCTGCCGGCCGTCCCGGGCTACCTGGACGTCCAGCTCGAGAAGCTCAGCGCGACGCTGACGCGTCGCCCGAAGCGCGCCGAGGTCCCCGTGACCTGCGAGGTCCAGCTCGTCGTCGAGTACTACGCTCGCTGAGTCCCGCTCCGAACGCCTCGTTCGCCGACCCGTCGGCGAGCGGGGCGTTCGTGCGCCCGGGGTCGCCGGCGTCGCGCGCGTGCGACCCGTGCACGCACCAGGCGACCGGGCGGGGTACGGGTAGGGTTTCGCCAGGTGTCCCAGCAGCCCAGAGCACGTGGAGGAAGAATGTCCGTGGGAGATGTGGCCGGCCTCGTCGCGGCCATCGCGTTCGTACTGCTCGTCGGGCTGCTCGCGGTGCCGCTGGTCAAGCTCGGCAGGGTCCTCGACGAGGCGCGCACGAGCATCAAGGAGGTCACCGACCACTCGGTGCCCATCCTCGACGAGGCCGCGACGACGGTGGCCACCACGAACAGCCAGCTCGTCAAGGTCGACACCATCACGACCTCGGCCGCCCAGGTGAGCGAGAACGTCTCGGCGCTCACCGGGTTGTACGCGGCGACGTTCGGCGCGCCGCTGGTCAAGGTCGCCGCGTTCACCTACGGCGTCCGGCAGGGCCTCGCGCGCGCGTTCGGGCGCAAGCCGTCGGCCGGAGAGCGCTGATGCGTCGCGTCTTCTGGGTCGGGGTCGGCGTCGCGATCACCGTCGTCGTGGTGGTCCGCGGCAAGCGCGTCGTCGCCCGCCTGACCCCTGCGTCCGTCGCCGACCGCGCCACCGCACGCGCCGACGAGATCGGAGGACGCGCGCTGCAGGCCGTGCGCGACTTCCGCACCGAGTTCGTCGTGGCGCGCGACGAGCGCGAGCGCGAGCTCCTGGCCGCCCTCCTGGCCGAAGGGCAGGAGGATCCCGAGGCGGTGCGTCGGCGCCGTGCCGCGGGACGTCACACCCGGCCCGTGGCGGACGACCCCGCGACGGACGTGGACGACGTCGAGGAGCTCCTCGGCTACTCCTTCTGACCTGCCCCCACCTCACCTCAGCACCCGAAGGACATCATGCGCACCGCCGAGATCCGCAAGCGCTGGCTCGACTACTTCGCCGGCCACGACCACACGGTCGTCCCGTCGGCCTCCCTCGTCTCGCCGGACCCGTCCACCCTGTTCACGATCGCGGGGATGGTGCCGTTCATCCCGTACATGACGGGTGAGCAGACGGCGCCGTGGGCGCGAGCGACGAGCGTGCAGAAGTGCGTGCGCACCCTGGACATCGACGACGTGGGCAAGACCACGCGGCACGGCACGTTCTTCCAGATGAACGGCAACTTCTCCTTCGGGGACTATTTCAAGGAGGGCGCGATCGGGCACGCCTGGGACCTGATCACGCGCTCGCAGGACGACGGCGGGTACGGGTTCGACCCCGACAGGATCTGGGTCACCGTCTACCACGACGACGACGAGGCGATCGAGCTGTGGAAGAAGGTCGCCGGCCTGCCCAACGAGCGCATCCAGCGCCTCGGGATGGACACGAACTACTGGTCCACGGGGGCGCGCGGGCCGGCCGGCCCCTGCTCGGAGATCTTCTTCGACCGCGGCCCCGCGTACGGGCCCGACGGCGGCCCCGCCGTCGACCTCGCCGGCGACCGGTTCCTGGAGATCTGGAACCTCGTCTTCATGCAGTACGAGCGTGGTGACGGCGGGGACAAGAGCGGTTTCCCCATCCTCGGCGAGCTCACGAAGAAGAACATCGACACCGGCATGGGTCTCGAGCGGGTCGCGTTCCTGCTGCAGGGCAAGGACAACCTGTACGAGATCGACGAGGTCTTCCCCGTCATCGCGGCGGTCGAGGCGCTGTCCGGCAAGACCTACGGCGCCGCGCTCGACGACGACGTGCGCATGCGCGTCGTCGCGGACCACGTGCGTTCGGCACTCATGATCATCAGCGACGGCGTCCGTCCGTCGAACGAGGGCCGGGGGTACGTGCTGCGCCGCCTGCTGCGCCGGTCGGTGCGCGCGATGCGGCTGCTCGGTGTGGACGACCCGGCGCTGCCCGCGCTGTTCCCCGTGAGCCGCGACGCGATGGCCGCCTCCTACCCGGAGGTCGCGACCGACTTCGAGCGCATCTCGTCGATCGCCTACGCCGAGGAGGACGCGTTCCGACGCACGCTGGCGTCGGGGACCACCATCCTCGACACGGCCGTCTCCCGGGCGAAGAGCAGCGCGGGCACCGGGGGAGTCCCCGTGCTCGGGGGCGACCAGGCGTTCGCCCTGCACGACACCTACGGTTTTCCCATCGACCTCACGCTCGAGATGGCTGCCGAGCAGGGCGTCCAGGTGGACGAGAAGGCGTTCCGCTCGCTCATGACCGAGCAGCGCACGCGGGCGCGCGCCGACGCGCTGGCCAAGCGGTCCGGCGGCGTCGACACGGCCGCCTACGAGTCGCTCTCGGCCGACCTGTCCGCACCGGTCGAGTTCCTCGGCTACACGGAGTCGACCGCTTCCGTGCGGGTCGCGGGCCTGCTCGTCGACGGTGCCCCGACCCCGGCGGCGACGGCCCCGGCGGACGTCGAGGTCGTGCTCGACCGCACGCCCTTCTACGCGGAGGCGGGCGGGCAGCTCGCCGACCACGGCACGATCGTGCTCGACGGCGGCGCCACCATCGAGGTGGATGACGTGCAGCGACCGGTCAAGGGCCTGTCCGTGCACCGGGGGCGCCTCGTCGAAGGCACCGCGGCGCTGGGCGACCCGGGGACCGCGACCATCGACCGCGACCGTCGCAAGGCGATCAGTCGCGCGCACTCGGCGACGCACATGATCCACAAGGCCCTGCAGGAGTCGCTCGGCAAGGACGCGACCCAGGCGGGCTCGGAGAACGCACCGAGCCGGATCCGCTTCGACTTCCGCCGCTCGTCCGCCGTGCCGGGCGGCGCGCTGTCCGAGATCGAGGAGCGCGTCAACACCCAGCTCGCGGAGAACCTGGACGTCACCGACCAGCTCATGCCGATCGCCGAGGCGCGCGCCATGGGTGCCATGGCGCTGTTCGGGGAGAAGTACGGCGACACGGTCCGTGTCGTGTCCATCGGCGGGGACTGGTCGCGCGAGCTGTGCGCGGGCACGCACGTGCAGCGCACGGGCCAGCTCGGCCTCGTGACGCTGCTCGGCGAGTCGTCGATCGGCTCGGGCGTGCGCCGCGTCGACGCGCTCGTGGGGGACGGCGCGTACGGGTTCCAGGCCAAGGAGCACGCGCTCGTCGGCCAGCTCACCGGTCTGCTCAACGTGCGCAGCGACGAGCTCCCGGACCGGGTGGGATCCATCGTGTCGCGGCTCCGCGACGCCGAGAAGGAGCTGGCCCAGCTGCGCCAGGCGCAGCTGTTGGCGGCGGCGGGTTCGCTCGCGTCGGGCGCCGAGCGCGTCGGCCCCGGCCGCGTCGTCGTGCACGACGCCGGCGAGGTCGCCTCGGCGGACGACCTGCGCGCGCTCGCGCTCGACGTGCGGGGTCGTCTCGGCGAGTCCGAGGCGACCGTCGTCGCGGTCGGGGGCGTGGCCAAGGGGCGTCCGCAGGTGGTCGTCGTGACGAACGCGACCGCGCGTGCGGCCGGCGTGCGTGCGGGCGTGCTCGCCAAGGGAGCGGCGCAGGCCCTCGGCGGTGGCGGCGGCGGCAAGGACGACATGGCCCAGGGTGGCGGCACCGACGTGGCCGCGCTGGGCACCGCGCTCGCGGGTGTGCGGGACGCGGTCGCGGGTGCGTGACGCGGTGACGACGCCGGACGTGCCCGGCGAGGCGCCCACGTCGTTGCCGCGGGGTGCGCGCCTCGCGGTCGACGTCGGCACGGTCCGCGTGGGGCTGGCCGCGAGCGACCCCGACGGCCTCGTCGCCACGCCGGTGGAGACGCTGGCCCGGGACGCGCGGGCGGGCGCCGCCGTGCCGGCGGACGTGGCACGGCTCGCGGCGGAGGTGGACGAGCGCGGTGCGCAGGTCGTGTACGTCGGCCTGCCGAGGCACCTGTCCGGATCGGAGGGCTCCGCTGCCGAGGACGCGCGGGCGTACGCTGCGAAGGTGGCGCGCGTGATCGCGCCGGTCCCGGTCTTCCTCGTCGACGAGCGGATGACGACCGTCAGCGCCCACCAGGCTCTGCACGCGGCCGGACGGGGCAGCAGACGGCATCGCAGCGTCGTGGACCAGGCGGCAGCCGTTATCATTCTGCAATCTGCTCTGGACGGCGAGCGGGGCGCGGGGGCGCGCGCCGGAGAACGTGTACACCTGACGGGAGACCAGCGACCGTGACCGACCTGTTCGACCGGCCCACCCTCGACGGCGAGGCGCCGAGCCGCTCCTCGCGCGCCGACCAGCGTGCCCGCCGCGCCGCGAAGAAGCGGCGTGCGAGGCGCCGACGCCGCACGCTCGCGGTCGTGCTGATCTCGTTGCTGGTCGTGGGGGGCGCGGGGTACCTCCTCCTGACGAACGCGACGAACCTGTTCGGGTTCGACAACCCGGTCGCGGCCAAGGATTACGCCGGTCCGGGGACCGAGCCGGTCGACGTGGCCATCGAACCGGGCTCGACGGGCAGGGAGATGGGCCAGACGCTCGTCGACGCGGGCGTCGTGGCGAGCACGGCGGCGTTCGTGTCCGCGTTCGAGGGCAACCCCGAGGCGGGGACCATCCAGGCGGGCACCCACACGCTGCTGCGCGGCATGCCGGCGAAGGACGCGGTCGCGCGCCTCGTGGCGAACGACAGCAGGGTCGAGACCCGCATCA
This sequence comes from Cellulosimicrobium arenosum, assembly GCF_014837295.1. Lineage (GTDB taxonomy): Bacteria > Actinomycetota > Actinomycetes > Actinomycetales > Cellulomonadaceae > Cellulosimicrobium > Cellulosimicrobium arenosum. The sequence continues at coordinate 486,808 of NZ_JACYHB010000001.1, read as the reverse complement.
CGATCCCCGAGGGGTGGACCGCCGACCAGATCCTCGAGCGGGCCTCGTCCGTCACGGGTATCCCTGTCGCCGACTTCGAGGCGGCGATGGAGGACACCGACGCCACCGGTCTCCCGGCGGAGGCCGACGGCAAGTACGAGGGATGGTTGTACCCCACGACGTACGTCCTCGAGCCGGACGAGGTCAACGCGACGGGCATCGTCCAACGCATGGTGAACCAGACCACGCTGCAGCTCGACGAGGCGGGCGTCGCGCCCGAGGATCGCGAGACGGTCCTGAACAAGGCCGCGCTCATCGAGCGGGAGGCGAAGTACGCGCCCGACCGGCCGAAGATGGCGCAGGCGATCCAGAACCGGCTCGACACCGGCAAGCCGCTCGAGATCGATGCTGCCGTGGCCTACGGGCTCGGCAAGTCCGGCACCGAGCTGACGCGCGCCGACACCGACGACCCCGACAACCCGTTCAACACCTACGAGCACACGGGGCTGCCGCCCACGCCGATCGCCAACCCCGGGATGGAGTCGATCGAGGCCGTCATGAACCCCGAGCCCGGGGACTGGATCTTCTGGACGGCGGTCAACCTCGACACCGGCGAGACGAAGTTCGCCTCGACCTTCGAGGAGCACCAGCAGAACGTCGCCGAGCTGCGGCAGTGGCAGGACGAGAACGACCGGTGAGCGCCCTCCCGCCACGCCGAGCGGCAGTGCTCGGTCACCCCGTCGCGCACTCGCTGTCCCCGCTGCTGCACCGCGCCGCCTATGTGGCGCTCGGCCTCGACGACTGGCGCTACGACGCGCTCGACACGACCGAGGAACAGCTCCCCGACCTGGTGCGTTCGCTCGACTCCTCGTGGACGGGCCTGAGCCTGACGATGCCCCTCAAGCAGACCGTCGTCCCGCTGCTCGACCACGTCGAGCCGCTCGCGGGCATCGTCGGCGCCGTCAACACGGTCGTGGTCCAGCCGATCGGGCCGGGCCGTCCGACGCTCGTCGGCGCGAACACCGACGTGCACGGCCTGGTCGCGTCGTTGCGCGAGGGGCTCGCGGACGGGGCGACGGTGGGCTCCGCCGTCGTGCTCGGCGCCGGGGCGACCGCCGCGTCGACGCTGGCGGCGCTCGCCGAGCTCGGCTGCGCGGCGCCGACGGTGCTCGTCCGCTCGCTCGGACGCACCGGTGCGCTCCAGCGGGCGGCGCACCGGATGGGCGTCGAGCCGCGGTTCGAGGTCCTGGACCCGGCCTCGGTCGGGCTGCTCGCCCGGCTGGCATCGGCCGACGTGGTCGTCTCGACCTTGCCGTCGCGCGCTGCCGACCCCCTGGCCGACGTGGTGGCCGCCCCACATCCGGGGACCGGTCCGTTCTCCGGTGTCCTGCTCGACGTCGTGTACGACCCTCGTCCCACGGCGTTGTCCGCCGCGTGGTCGAGCGCCGGCGGGGTGGTCGTCGGCGGTGAGCGCATGCTCCTGCACCAGGCGGCCGAGCAGGTGCGGCTGATGACCGGCCGTCCCGCGCCGCTCGTCGCGATGGACGCCGCGCTGCAGACTGCGCTCCTCGCCGCCTGAGTCCGAGCAGGTCAGGTCAGCGCGTAGGCAGAGACGACTGTCGGTCCGACGACGGCTCCCAGCGCTCCGCCGAGCACCATGAACGGGCCGAACGGCACGGCGGTCCTCCGGTCGGCCCGGCGGCTCGCGAGCAGGACCAGGGACCACACGCCGCCCAGCAGGAACGGGAGCAGCAGCCCGACGGCGAGCTCGGCCCAGCCGAGGCCGGCGAGGGCGGTGCCGAGCGGGCCGGCGAGCTTGACGTCGCCGAACCCGAGCCCCGGCGGGTACGCGAGCCGGAGGGCGGCGTAGGCACAGAAGGCGACCGCGCCGCCGAGCGCCGCCCGGCCGAGCGTCGTCGGCGTGCCGTGCACGAGCGCACCGAGCGCGAGCAGCACCAGGACCGCGACCCACGACCGCAGCACGAGCACGTCCGGGAGCCGGTGCGTGCGCGCGTCGATCACGGCCAGGAGCGCCCCGGCCACCGCCACGAGCACGAGCGCTGCCGCTGCCCCGACGCCGGGTACGCCTGTCATCGCGCACCACGCGCCCGTGGCGAGCGCGGCGCCGACCGCGAGGACCAGGCCCGTCCGGCCGGCGATCCGGGCCTCGGAGCGCACGCCACGGCGCGCGGGCGCGTCGCCGTCCGCCGTCGACCCGCCCGCTCCCGGCGGCATGGCTGCCGCTGCCGCTGTCGCCGCTCGGTCCGACCTGGTCCCGTCCCCCACGCGGGCACCGTAGCGCGGGGGCCCCGGGTGCGCCGACGTCGTCCACAGCCCACCCGTTCGCGGACAGGTCCGCACCGGGGCGCCGGTCCGTACTGCGGGCGCCCGACGGACCGGGCGCGCCACCGTGGGAAGATGACCGACATGCTGCGTTGGTTGACCTCGGGAGAGTCGCACGGCCAGGCCCTGGTGGGGATCCTGGAGGGACTGCCGGCGGGGGTGGGGCTCACGACCGCCGACGTGCAGGCCGCGCTCGCGCGTCGCCGCCTCGGCTACGGCCGCGGGTCGCGGCAGAAGTTCGAGCAGGACGAGCTGCGGATCCTCGCGGGCCTGCGCCACGGCGTGACCCAGGGCGGCCCGCTCGCGCTCGAGATCGCCAACTCCGAGTGGCCCAAGTGGGTCGACGTCATGTCCGCCGACCCGGTCCCGCCCGAGGCGCTCGTCAAGGACGCGGGGACCGGCGACGTGCGGGAGATCGCGCGCAACCGCCCGATCACGCGGCCCCGGCCGGGCCACGCCGACCTCGTGGGCATGCGCAAGTACGGGTTCGCCGACGCCCGGCCCGTCCTCGAGCGCGCCTCGGCACGCGAGACTGCGACCCGCGTCGCGCTCGGCACGGCCGCGGCCGCGTTCCTGGAGCAGGCGCTCGGCGTGCGCATGGTCTCGCACGTGGTCGCGATCGGCCCGGTCGAGGTGCCCGACGACGCGCCCGTCCCCGGTCCGGACGACGTCGCCCGCCTCGACGCCGACCCCGTGCGCTGCTCCGACCCCGCGACGTCCGCGGCGATGGTCGCGGAGATCGACGAGTGCCAGCGGGCGGGGGACACGCTCGGCGGCGTCGTCGAGGTCCTCGCGTTCGGCGTGCCGTCCGGCCTGGGCACGTACGCGCAGTCCGACCGTCGCCTCGACGCGCGCCTCGCCGCGGTGCTCATGGGCATCCAGGCGATCAAGGGCGTCGAGGTCGGGGACGGGTTCCGCACCGCGCGGCGTCGGGGCTCGGTCGCGCACGACGAGATCGAGCGCGGCGACGACGGCCGCATCCACCGCCGTTCCAACCGCGCCGGCGGTGTCGAAGGGGGCATGAGCAACGGCGAGGTCCTGCGCGTGCGCGCCGCGATGAAGCCCATCTCGACGGTGCCCCGCGCCCTCGCTACCGTCGACGTCGCCACCGGGGAGGCGGCCACGGCCCAGCACCAGCGGTCCGACGTGTGTGCCGTCCCGCCCGCCGCCGTCGTCGCCGAGGCGATGGTCGCGCTCGTCCTCGCCGAGCAGGCGATCGAGAAGTTCGGCGGGGACTCGCTCGCCGAGGTCCGGCGCAACGCCGCGGCGTACCTCGACGCCATGCCGGAGCTGCAGCGCTGATGACCCCCGTCGCACCCGGCACCCGGCCGGTCGTCGTCCTCGTCGGTCCGCCGGGCAGCGGAAAGTCCACGGTCGCGCGCCACCTCGCGGAGGACCTCGGCGTACGTCAGCGCGACACCGACGCCGACGTCGAGCGGGTCGCGGGCAAGCCCGTCGCCGACATCTTCGTCGAGCACGGCGAGGCGCACTTCCGTGCGCTCGAGCGCGAGGCCGTCACCACCGCGCTGGCCACGCACGACGGCGTGCTCGCGCTCGGCGGCGGCGCCGTCCTCGACGAGTACACCCAGACGGCGCTCGCCGCGTACGTGGCCCAGGGCGGGGTGGTCGTGTTCCTCGACGTCAGCCTCGCGCACGCCGCACCTCGCGTCGGGTTCAACCAGTCGCGCCCGCTGCTGCTCGGCAACCCCCGCTCGCGCTGGGCCGCGCTGATGCAGGAACGCCGACCGGTGTACGAACGGGTCTCGACCCTGCAGGTCGTCACCGACGCCCGCACCCCCGCCCAGGTCGCGGCCGAGGTGCGCTCGCACCTGGCAGCGCCCACCCCCGCCACGAACCAGGAGGACCACGCGTGAGCGAGCACCCCCCCGCACCTGCGGACGGATCGTCGTCGGGCCAGGACGCCACCCGCGTGCGCGTGGCCGGCGACCAGCCCTACGACGTCGTGATCGGCCGGCACCTGCTCGGTGAGCTGCCGTCCCTGCTCGGTGACGGCGTGCGCCGCGTGCTGGTCGTGCACCCGGCGGCGCTCGCCTCGACGGCCGAGGTCGTCCACGAGGACCTCAAGGCGTCGGGCTACGAGGCGTACGTCGCCGAGGTGCCGGACGCCGAGGAGGCCAAGACGGCTCAGGTCGCCGCGTTCTGCTGGGGCGTGCTCGGCCAGGCCGACTTCACGCGCACGGACGCGATCGTCACGGTGGGCGGGGGAGCGACGACCGACCTCGGCGGTTTCGTCGCCGCGACCTGGTTGCGCGGCATCCGCGTGGTCCACGTCCCGACGACGTTGCTCGCGATGGTCGACGCCGCGGTGGGCGGCAAGACCGGCATCAACACCGCGGAGGGCAAGAACCTCGTCGGGTCGTTCCACCCGCCCGCGGGCGTGCTCTGCGACCTCGCGGCGCTCGAGTCGCTCGGGCGGTGGGACTTCGTCGCCGGTCTCGCGGAGGTCGTCAAGACCGGCTTCATCGCCGACGAGCGCATCCTCGAGCTCGTCGAGCAGCACGCCGACGCCCTGCGTGCGTGGGGTACCGCGCCCGCGAGCGACGAGACGTGGGCGGTCGTGGCCGAGCTGGTCGAGCGCTCGGTCGCCGTCAAGGCACGCGTCGTGGGGGAGGACCTCAAGGAGTCCGGCCTGCGCGAGATCCTCAACTACGGGCACACCCTCGGGCACGCCGTCGAGCTCACCGAGCGCTACCAGTGGCGCCACGGCGCCGCGGTGTCGGTCGGCATGGTGTTCGCGGCCGAGCTCGCGCGCCTCGCGGGCAAGCTGTCCGACGACGTCGTCGAGCGGCACCGGCAGATCCTGGGTTCCCTCGGGCTCCCGCTGACCTATCGCGGGGACCGGTGGGAGCGGCTGCTCGGTGCCATGCGCCGCGACAAGAAGACCCGCGGGGATGTGCTGCGCTTCGTCGTGCTCGACGACGTGGCACGCCCGACCCGGCTCGAGGGCCCGGACCCCACGCTGCTCGCCGCCGCGTACGCCGAGATCTCCGCGGACGCGCCGACGGGCCGTGGTCCCGTCGCGCTCTGAGCCGATGACCGGCGAGCCCCCTGTCGAGGACGCGCCGCTCCCGGATCCCGACCTCGAGCGGCTGCGCCGCCAGGACGAGCGGGGGCCCCTGTTCCTCGTGGTCCTGCTCGCGACGCTGGGACTCGGGTCCGTCGTGGTCGCCGTGCTGCTCCCCGGCCCGGCCCGGCCCGCCGCCGCGGTCTTCGCGGCGTTGTTCCTCGGGTTCGGCGCCGGCTGGTTCGTGCGGTGGGCGGGCACGCGCCGGCACTGGCGGCGTGCGGTCGACGCGGTGCCGGTGGTGCGCTGGACGGGCACCGGCCGGGGCAGTCCCGAGACGACGAACCGTGCGACGGTCGTCGAGCTGTCGGCCGAGCTCGTGCCGGTGCCGTTCGCGCGGTTCCTGCACGCCGAGCTCGTCCCGCCGCGCGCGCTGAAGGGACCGGTGACGGTCGAGATCTTCCGGCTCGACGAGGACGGGCGGGGTGGCGGCCCGGCACGGTTCTCTGCGCAGGGGCGGGTCCGCTGGGCGCGGACCGTGCGGCTGAGCGACGAGGAGCGGCCGCCGCGCCGCGCGCCCCGCCGCCCGACGCCGGACCTCTCTCCCCATTCCTGACGACACGACCCGCCGGACGCGCCGCGGCCGGTGGCCGCCAGGTCACGGTCCTGTCCCGAGTGGCTAGGCTCGCCCCATGACACGCGTTCTTGTCCTCAACGGACCCAACCTCGGCCGGCTCGGCGTCCGCGAGCCGGAGATCTACGGCTCGGCGTCCATGGCCGACCTGCGACGGTCCGGTGCCGCGTGGGGCGAGGCGCTCGACCTGGAGGTCGAGGTCCGCCAGACCGACGACGAGTCCGAGCTCGTGGGCTGGCTGCACGAGGCCGTGGACGCGCGCGCCCACGTGGTGCTCAACCCGGCGGCGTTCACGCACTACTCGTACGCGGTGCGCGACGCCGCGGCGCAGGTCACGACGTCGGGACTGCTGCTGGTCGAGGTGCACCTGAGCAATCCCGCCACGCGGGAGTCCTTTCGCCACCACTCGGTCGTGGGCGCGGTCGCCACGGGCACCGTCGCGGGATTCGGGTTCGACTCCTACCGCCTTGCGCTGGAAGCCGTCGCGGCGCGTCTCGCGGCCTGATCCACGATCAACCTCCCCGCCTAGATCGGTGGCTATCAAGCTGCAAGGCTTGATGATGCTCTATCAACCATGTAGCCTTGATGCATGTTCGTGCTCACCGTGGACCAGCGCGCCAGCACCGGTCGACCCGACCGCGTGCCCGGGCTGCTGCGCCACGTCGCCGGCCGGCTCTCCGGGCGTCCCGGCGTCGTGCTCGGTTTCGAGCGCACCGTGGGTGACGAGGTCCAGGGCGTGCTCGACGACGCCACGACCGTCGTCGACCTGGTCCTCGACCTCCTGCGCGACGGCGGATGGAGCGTGGGCCTGGGCATCGGGGCCGTCGACGAGCCGCTGCCCGCGGTGTCCCGCGAGGCGTCCGGCGAGGCGTTCGTCCACGCACGCGACGCCGTCGAGCAGGCCAAGTCCCGCTCCGCGACGGAACCGGTGGCCGTGCGCGGCGGCCGGGCCGGGGGAGGGGACGAGGTCGAGGCCCTGCTGCGCCTGCTCGCCGCGGTCGCCGCGCGCCGCACCGCGAACGGGTGGGAGGCGGTCGACACGCTCGCGCGTGTGGGTGGCAGCCAGAAGGATGTGGCACGTCTGCTCGGCATCAGCGAGCAGGCGGTGAGCCAGAGGCTGCGCTCCGCGCTCTGGTCCGAGGAGACGGGGGCGCGACCCGTCGTCGCCAGACTGCTGGGGGAGGCCGACGCGTGACGATCGAACCGGTGACCGTGCTGTGGACCGTGCTCGTGTGGGTGGTGGCGCTCGCGGTGAGCGTGCTCGCGGGAGCGCCCGTCACCCAGGGAGTCCTGCGCGCCGCCTCGCGGCCCGGACGGCCCGGACGGCCCGGACGGCGCGCCGTCGACCCGGCCGCGCTGCCCGTGCCGCCGCCGCCCGCGACCGGGACGATCGGGGCAGAGGCGGTCGAGGCGTTGCGGGGCGGCACGTGGATCGGCCTGCTCGAGCGCTTCGCGATCACCGGGTGCCTGCTCGCGGGATACCCCTCCGGTATCGCGTTCGTCGTCGCGATCAAGGGGCTGGGGCGCTACCCGGAGCTGCGCGAGCACCCGGTCGCGTCGGAGCGGTTCGTCGTCGGCACGCTCGCGTCGATGACGTGGGCGGCGCTCGTCGGGGTGATCGCCGACGCCGTGCTCGGCGCACTCCGGTAGGATCGACGAGGCCCGTCTGCCGCTCCGCCCCTCCTCGTGCGCCGCACGTCCTCGCGGACCCGCGCACCGCAGTGCGCGATCCTGCGTCGCTCGACCTGGCTGAGCCTCGACAGGACGGGCCCCGAGACCCTGCGACAGGAAGACGAACGTGGCGACGACCAACGACATCAAGAACGGCACCGTGCTCCGGATCGACGGCCAGCTGTGGACCGTGATCGAGTTCCAGCACGTCAAGCCCGGCAAGGGTGGCGCGTTCGTCCGGACGAAGATGAAGAACGTCACGTCCGGCAAGACCGTCGACCGGACCTTCAACGCGGGACTGAAGATCGAGACGGCGAACGTGGACCGCCGCGACTACCAGTACCTGTACATGGACGGGGCCGACTACGTCTTCATGGACACCGACACCTACGACCAGATCATGATCACCCCGGAGGTCGTGGGCGACGCGAAGAACTACATCCTCGAGGGCCAGAACGTCCTGGTCGCCACCAACGACGGCCAGCCGCTGTACGTCGAGCTGCCCGCCTCGGTCGTGCTCGAGGTCACCTACACCGAGCCCGGTCTGCAGGGCGACCGTTCGACGGGTGGCACCAAGCCGGCGACGCTCGAGACGGGCGCGCAGATCCAGGTTCCCCTGTTCCTCGAGCAGGGCACCAAGGTCAAGGTCGACACGCGCGCCGGGTCGTACCTCGGCCGCGTGAACGACTGACCGGGCGACCGAGAGACAGCCGACTGACATGGCCGCACGCACCAAGGCGCGCAAGCGCGCGCTCGACGTCCTCTTCGAGGCGGAGCAGCGCCAGGTGGACCCGACGACGCTCCTCGCCGAGCGCGTCGCCGACCCGGGCGCGGCGCAGACCGCGCTCCCGCAGTACGCGGTGGAGATCGTCGAGGGCGTGCTCGAGCACCGTGACCGCATCGACGAGCTGATCCAGACCTACTCGCACGGGTGGACCCTCGAGCGCATGCCGTCCGTCGACCGGGCGCTGCTGCGCATCGGCGGCTGGGAGATCGTCTACAACGACGACGTCCCCGACGTCGTCGCGATCGACGAGGCGGTCGACCTCGCGCGCGAGCTGTCGACCGACGACTCGCCGTCGTTCGTCAACGGCCTGCTCGCGCGCATCACCGAGATGAAGCCGACGATCACCGCCTGACCGAGGGCCGGGAGCGCCCCGCGGGCGCGGCGTCGTGCGCCGGGTGTGACCGACGCCGCGTCCGACGGGCGGACGATCATCGCTCCCGGTCGCCCCGCGCGAGTAGGGTGGACCCGTCAGACATCCTTTAAGGCCCGTCCGGTGAGGCGGGGAAGGAGGTCGCCGAGCATGAGCTCAGGCGCTGCTGTGCCCGCATCCCGCCCATCGCCCGCCCCGTCGACGTCGCCGACCGGGACCGTCGTCCTGACGGCGGCGGACATCTCCCGTGCCCTGACCCGCATCGCCCACGAGGTCGTGGAGCGCAACAAGGGCGCGACCGACCTCGTGCTGCTGGGCATCCCGACGCGCGGCGTCCCCCTCGCGCTCCGGCTCGCCGAGCGCCTGGCCGCCATCGAGTCGGCCAACGACCCCGCCGTCACCCCGCTGGATCCTGCGACGCTCGTCGGCGAGCTCGACGTGACGATGTACCGCGACGACCTGCACCGGCACCCGACCCGCAGCATCGGCGCGACCCGCCTGCCCGCGCAGGGCATCGACGGCAAGGTCGTCGTGCTGGTCGACGACGTCCTGTACTCCGGTCGCACCATCCGCGCTGCGCTCGACGCGATCAGCGACCTCGGTCGTCCGCGGGCGGTCCAGCTCGCGGCGCTCGTCGATCGCGGGCACCGCGAGGTGCCGATCCGCCCCGACTTCGTCGGCAAGAACCTGCCCACGTCCACGAGCGAGCGGGTGCGGGTTCGGCTGAGCGAGGTCGACACCACCGACGGCGGCGCGCCGCAGCCGGACGCCGTCGTCATCCTCGGCGCCTCGGCCGGCACCGCGAGGGAGGCCCGCGCATGAGGCACCTGCTGTCCACCCAGGAGCTGACGCGCACCGAGGCGATCCGCATCCTCGACACGTCCGCGCAGATGGCGGCCACGCAGTCGCGCGAGATCAAGAAGCTGCCCACGCTGCGCGGTCGCACCGTCGTGAACCTGTTCTACGAGGACTCGACGCGCACCCGCATCTCGTTCGAGACGGCCGCGAAGCGCTTGTCCGCCGACGTCATCAACTTCTCCGCCAAGGGGTCGAGCGTGTCCAAGGGCGAGTCGCTCAAGGACACCGCCCTGACCCTGCAGGCCATGGGCGCCGACGCCGTGGTGGTGCGCCACCAGGCGTCGGGAGCGCCGCACCTGCTCGCGCACGCCGGGTGGCTCGACGCCGCGGTGGTCAATGCCGGCGACGGCACGCACCAGCACCCGACGCAGGCGCTGCTCGACGCCTACACGCTGCGCCGGCACCTGTCGGGGACCGGCCTCGAAGGGCCCGCCGGCTCCCGGCCGGACGACGCGGCCGCGCTCGGCGCAGACCTGGCCGGGCGGCACGTGGCGATCGTCGGGGACGTCCTGCACTCGCGCGTCGCGCGGTCCAACGTGCACCTGCTGCACACCCTCGGGGCGCACGTGACGCTCGTGTCGCCGCCCACGCTGCTGCCGGTGGGCGTGGGGTCGTGGCCGTGCGCGGTGTCCTACGACCTCGACGGGACTCTCGCCGGGCACGGGCACCACGGGGGCGTCGACGCCGTGATGATGCTGCGCGTGCAGCGTGAGCGCATGAGCGGCTCGGGCACGGGCGGGGGCGCGTTCTTCCCGAACCCGCTCGAGTACGCGCGCAAGTACGGGCTCGACGCGCGGCGCCTGCGCCTGCTGGACGAGCACGCGATCGTCATGCACCCGGGCCCCATGAACCGCGGGCTCGAGATCTCCGCGCAGGCGGCGGACTCGTCCCGTGCCGTCATCGTCGAGCAGGTCGCCAACGGCGTCGCGGTGCGCATGGCCGTGCTCTACCTCCTGCTCGCCGGCACCGAGGACACCCGGACGGCGACCGACACCACCATCGAAAGGGCCACCACCTCGTGACCAGCGCCGAGACCACCACGTACGTCCTGCGCGGCGCACGCCCGCTGGGCGGCGACCCCGTTGACCTCGTCCTGGCCGACGGCGTGGTCGCCCGCGTCCTGCCGGCCGGAGCAGCGCCCGCGGACGACGCGACCGTCGTCGTCGACGCGACCGGCCTCGTCGCCCTGCCCGGCCTGGTCGACCTGCACACGCACCTGCGCGAGCCGGGCCGCGAGGACGCCGAGACCATCACCTCCGGCACGCGCGCCGCCGCCGCGGGCGGCTTCACCGCGGTCCACGCGATGGCGAACACGACCCCCGTCGCAGACACCGCGGGCGTCGTCGAGCAGGTGTGGCGCATCGGTCGCGACGCCGGCTGGGTGGACGTGCACCCGGTGGGCGCCGTGAGCGTCGGGCTCGCGGGCGCACAGCTCGCCGAGCTCGGCGCCATGGCCGACTCCGCGGCCCGCGTGCGCGTCTTCTCGGACGACGGGAAGTGCGTCGCGGACCCCATCCTCATGCGTCGCGCGCTGGAGTACGTCAAGGCGTTCGACGGCGTGGTGGCCCAGCACGCGCAGGAGCCGCGCCTGACCGAGGGCGCCCAGATGAACGAGGGCGTCGTGTCCGCCGAGCTCGGCCTCGCGGGCTGGCCCGCGGTCGCGGAGGAGGCGATCATCGCGCGCGACGTGCTCCTCGCCGAGCACGTCGGCTCGCGCCTGCACGTGTGCCACCTGTCCACCGCCGGGTCCGTCGAGATCGTGCGCTGGGCCAAGGCGCGCGGGATCGACGTCACGGCGGAGGTCACGCCGCACCACCTCGTCCTGACGGACGACCTCGCGCGCGGTTACGACCCCACCTTCAAGGTCAACCCGCCGCTGCGGACCGCGGCCGACGTCGAGGCCGTGCGGGCCGGCCTCGCCGACGGCACGATCGACATCGTCGCGACCGACCACGCGCCGCACACGCGCGAGGACAAGGACTGCGAGTGGGCCGCCGCCGCGTTCGGCATGACGGGGCTGGAGACCGCGCTGAGCGTCGTGCAGGACACCATGGTCGACACCGGCCGCATCACGTGGGCCGACGTCGCACGCGTGCTGTCCGCCGCGCCGGCCCGGATCGGCCGCATCGAGACCGGCCCGAGCGCGCAGGGCCGGCCCCTCGCCGAGGGCGAGCCCGCCAACGTGACGCTCGTCGACCCGGCCGCGCGACGGGTCGTCGACGGGGCCGAGCAGGTCACGGGGAGCGACAACACCCCCTTCCAGGGCCGCGAGCTGCCCGGCCGGGTCGTCGCGACGTTCCTGCGCGGCCGCGCGACCGTGCTCGACGGCGAACCCGTCGACCCCGCGGAGGTGGGCGCGTGAGCATGCCCGTCCCCGTCGCGGTCGGCCTGTGGGTCGTCCTCGGTGTCGTGCTGCTCGCACTCGTGCTGACCGGCCGGCGCCGGCTCGCGCGCCGCACGCGCGGTATCGTCCCGGCACCACCGGCCGTGCCGGGCGAGGCCGACCGTGGCGCCGTCGTGCTCGACCCGGTCGACGCGCTGTACGTCGTGAGCACCCTCGCGGGCGACTGGCTCGCCCGCGTCGGCGCCCACGGGCTCGGCGACCGGTCGCGCGCCACCGTCACCGTGCACGACGACGGCGTGCACGTCGCACGCGCGGGGGCACCCGACCTGTGGATCCCCGCGGACGCCGTGCGCGCCGGCGCCCTCTCACCCGGCATGGCCGGCAAGTTCGTGGGCAAGGACGCGATCGTCGTCGTGACCTGGCAGGTACCGGGCGACCCGGTCGCGGCCACGGGTACGGCGGCGTCCGACGCACCCGAGCCCGTGCGCCTCGACACCGGCCTCATGCCCCGACACCACGACGACGTGCCCCGCCTGCTCGCCGCCCTCCAGGACCTCGCAGACCCGACCGACAAGGAAGACCAGTGACCACCACCGCAAACCCCGACCGGGCCCTGCTCGTCCTCGAGGACGGCACGGTGCACAGCGGACGCGCCTACGGCGCGCGCGGCACCACCGTGGGCGAGATCGTCTTCAACACCGGCATGACCGGTTACCAGGAGACGCTCACCGACCCGTCCTACCACCGCCAGATCGTCGTGATGACCGCGCCGCACATCGGCAACACCGGCGTGAACGACGAGGACCGGGAGTCAGGCCGGATCTGGGTCGCCGGGTACGTCGTGCGCGACCCAGCGCGTCGCGCGTCGAGCTGGCGCTCGCAGCGGAGCCTCGACGACGAGCTCGAGGACCAGGGCGTCGTCGGCATCAGCGACGTCGACACCCGCGCCCTCACCCGGCACCTGCGCGAGCTCGGCGTCATGCGCGCCGGCATCTTCTCCGGCGACGCGCTCGTGCGCGACGGGCGGGCCCGCACCGACGAGGACCTCGTCGCCGAGGTCCGCCGGGCGCCCGCCATGTCCGGCGCCGACCTCGCCCAGGAGGTCAGCACCGACACGGCGTACGTCGTCGAGCCGGTCGAGGGCTCGACGCCCGACGGCACGCCGGTCGCGACCGTCGTCGCGGTCGACCTGGGCATCAAGTCGATGACCCCGCAGCGGCTCGCGGAACGCGGCGTCCGGGTGCACGTCGTGCCGGCCGCGGCCACGAACGAGCAGATCGACGCCCTCGAGCCGGACGGCGTGTTCTTCTCCAACGGCCCCGGCGACCCCGCCGCGGCGACCCACGAGGTGGAGCTCCTGCGCGGTGTGCTGGACCGGCGCACACCCTTCTTCGGCATCTGCTTCGGCAACCAGATCCTCGGCCGCGCCCTCGGCTACGGCACGTACAAGCTCGCCTACGGCCACCGGGGCATCAACCAGCCGGTCATGGACCGGCGCACCCGCACCGTCGAGGTCACGGCGCACAACCACGGCTTCGCCGTCGACGCCCCCCTCGAGGGTGAGTCCACGGCCCCGCACGACGACGGCCGCTACGGACGCGTCGTCGTCTCCCACGTCGGGCTGAACGACCAGGTGGTCGAAGGGCTCGAGTGCCTCGACCTGCCCGCGTTCTCCGTCCAGTACCACCCCGAGGCCGCGGCGGGCCCCCATGACGCCGCCTACCTCTTCGACCGCTTCGTCGAGCTCATGACCAGCAAGGAGAACTGACCCGTGCCTCGCAGAACCGACATCTCCAGCGTCCTGGTCATCGGGTCCGGTCCCATCGTCATCGGCCAGGCCTGCGAGTTCGACTACTCCGGCACCCAGGCGTGCCGCGTGCTCCGGGAGGAGGGCCTGCGGGTCATCCTCGTCAACTCCAACCCGGCCACGATCATGACCGACCCCGAGTTCGCCGACGCCACCTACGTCGAGCCCATCACGACCGAGGTCCTGACGTCGATCATCGCCAAGGAGCGCCCCGACGCGCTCCTGCCCACCCTCGGCGGGCAGACGGCTCTCAACGCGGCGATCGCCCTCGACGAGGCCGGCGTGCTCGAGCAGTACGACGTCGAGCTCATCGGCGCGAACATCCCCGCCATCCAGAAGGGCGAGGACCGCCAGCAGTTCAAGGACGTCGTCGAGGTGTGCGGCGGCGAGTCCGCCCGCTCGGTCATCGTCCACACGGTCGACGAGGCCGTCGCGGCCGCGGACGAGCTCGGCTACCCGATGGTCGTGCGCCCGTCCTACACGATGGGCGGTCTCGGCTCCGGCTTCGCCTGGGACGAGCCGCAGCTGCGTCAGATCGTCGGCCAGGGCCTGCACTACTCGCCGGTCACCGAGGTTCTGCTCGAGGAGTCCATCCTCGGGTGGAAGGAGTACGAGCTCGAGCTCATGCGCGACAAGCACGACAACGTCGTGGTCGTGTGCTCGATCGAGAACGTCGACCCCGTCGGCGTGCACACGGGCGACTCGATCACGGTCGCGCCCGCGCTCACCCTTACCGACCGCGAGTACCAGAAGCTGCGCGACATCGGCATCGCCGTCATCCGTGAGGTCGGCGTCGACACCGGCGGGTGCAACATCCAGTTCGCCGTCGACCCCGACACGGGCCGGATCATCGTGATCGAGATGAACCCCCGCGTGTCGCGGTCGTCGGCGCTCGCGTCCAAGGCGACGGGCTTCCCGATCGCGAAGATCGCCGCGAAGCTCGCCGTGGGCTACACGCTGGACGAGATCCCGAACGACATCACGCAGGTCACCCCGGCGTCGTTCGAGCCCACGCTCGACTACGTCGTGGTCAAGGTGCCGAGGTTCGCGTTCGAGAAGTTCCCCGCGGCCGACGACACGCTGACCACCACCATGAAGTCGGTCGGTGAGGCCATGTCGCTCGGGCGCAACTTCACCGAGGCGCTCGGCAAGGCGCTGCGCTCGATCGACAAGTCCGGGTCGACGTTCCACTGGGACGGCGAGCCGGTCGCGGGCGCGGAGCTGGACGCGCTCCTCGAGCGGATCGCCCGGCCGACCGAGAACCGGCTCATCGGCGTCCAGCAGGCGCTGCGGGCCGGGGCGAGCATCGAGCAGGTGTTCGACGCGACCAAGATCGACCCGTGGTTCCTCGACCAGGTCCAGCTCGTCAACGAGGTCGCGGCCCGGGTCGCGGGAGCGCACGCGCTCACCGAGGACGTGCTGCGGGAGGCGAAGAAGCACGGGCTGTCCGACGTGCAGGTCGCGCGGCTGCGCCGGATGGGCCCGGCGGGCGAGGCGACGGTGCGCGAGGTGCGCCGCGCCCTGGGGGTGCGTCCGGTGTACAAGACGGTCGACACGTGCGCGGCGGAGTTCGCGGCGCGCACGCCGTACCACTACTCGACCTACGACCGCGAGAGCGAGGTGGCCCCGCGCGAGCGCGAGGCCGTCATCATCCTCGGGTCCGGGCCCAACCGCATCGGGCAGGGCATCGAGTTCGACTACTCGTGCGTGCACGCCGCGCTGACCCTGCACGAGCGCTACGACACCGTCATGGTCAACTGCAACCCGGAGACGGTCTCGACCGACTACGACACGTCGGACCGCCTGTACTTCGAGCCGCTCACGTTCGAGGACGTGCTCGAGGTCTACGAGGCGGAGCTCGCCGCCGGTCCCGTCAAGGGCGTCATCGTCCAGCTCGGTGGCCAGACCCCGCTCTCGCTCGCCCAGCGCCTGGCCGACGCCGGTCTGCCGATCCTCGGCACGAGCCCGGAGGCGATCGACGCGGCCGAGGACCGCGGCGTGTTCGGGCGCGTGCTGGCCGACGCCGGCCTGCCCGCTCCCGCGTTCGGCACCGCCCGCACGCTGGACGAGGCGCGCGACGTCGCGACGGGCATCGGCTACCCGGTGCTGGTGCGGCCGTCCTACGTCCTGGGCGGGCGCGGCATGGAGATCGTCTACTCGGTCGAGCAGCTCACCGAGTACGTCGAGCGCGCCCTGGTCGCCGCGGCGGCCGACGAGCGCAATGCCGGCGGGCTGCTGCCCGCGCCGCTGCTCATCGACCGCTTCCTCGACGACGCGATGGAGATCGACGTCGACGCGCTGTTCGACGGCGCCGAGATGTTCCTCGGTGGCGTCATGGAGCACATCGAGGAGGCGGGCATCCACTCGGGCGACTCGGCGTGCGTCCTGCCGCCCGTCTCCCTCTCCGAGGCCGAGATCGAGCGCATCCGCCGCTCGACCGAGGCGATCGCGCGGGGCGTGGGGGTGCGCGGGCTGCTGAACGTGCAGTACGCGCTCGTGTCCGACGTGCTCTACGTGCTCGAGGCGAACCCGCGTGCGTCGCGCACGGTCCCGTTCGTGTCCAAGGCCACGGGCACGTCGCTCGCCAAGGCCGCCGCCCGGGTCATGGTGGGGGAGAGCATCGCCGACCTGCGCGCCGAGGGCATCCTGCCCGCGACGGGGGACGGTGGGACGCTGCCGCTCGACGCGCCGATCGCCGTCAAGGAGGCCGTGCTGCCGTTCAAGCGGTTCCGCACGACGGACGGCACGGTCGTGGACACGGTGCTCGGCCCGGAGATGCGGTCGACCGGCGAGGTGATGGGCTTCGACGTCGACTTCCCGCACGCGTTCGCGAAGTCGCAGGCGGCCGCCTTCGGCGGTCTGCCGACCGCGGGCCGGGTGTTCGTCTCGGTCGCCGACCGCGACAAGCGCTCGATCGTCTTCCCGGTCAAGCGCCTCGCGGAGCTCGGGTTCGAGATCCTCGCGACGGGCGGCACGGCGAGCGTGCTGCGCCGCAACGGCATCGCGTCACGCGTGGTGCGCAAGTTCTCCTCCGGCCGGGGCCCCGACGGCGAGCCGACGATCGTCGACCTCATCACCGACGGGCAGGTGGACCTCGTGGTCAACACCCCGTCGGGGCAGGGGGCTCGCGCCGACGGGTACGAGATCCGGGCCGCCACCACGGCTGCGGACAAGCCGATCGCCACGACGATCGACCAGCTCGCCGCAGCGGTGCAGGGCATCGAGGCGGTCCTCGCCGGACCGTTCGAGGTCGCGAGCCTGCAGGAGCACATGGCGGCGGGAGCGGGCGAGTGAACGAGCCGTTCGGTGCACGCCTCGCGGCCGCGATGGACGACCACGGGCCGCTGTGCGTGGGCATCGACCCGCACGCGGGCCTGCTCGAGGCCTGGGGCCTGCCGGACGACGCCGAGGGCCTGCGCACGTTCGGCCTGCGGGTCGTCGAGGCCGTCGGCGGCCGGGTGGCCGCGGTCAAGCCGCAGGCGGCGTTCTTCGAGCGGCACGGTTCTCGCGGGCTCGCGGCGCTGGAGGACGTGATCGCGGCCGCCCGCGCCGCAGGGACGCTCGTCGTCGTCGACGCCAAGCGCGGCGACATCGGGTCGACGATGGCCGCGTACGCCGAGGCGTTCCTCCGGGACGGCTCGCCGCTCGCGGGGGACGCCCTGACGGTGTCTCCGTACCTCGGTTTCGGGGCCCTCACGCCAGCCGTCGACCTGGCGCTGTCGTCGGGTCGCGGTCTGTTCGTGCTGTGCCTGACCTCCAACAAGGAGGGGCACGAGGTCCAGCACGCCCGGACGGTCGCCGACCGTGGCACGGGTGGTGGCACCGGCGAGGCGGGTGCCAGCGTGGCCGCGACCATGGCTGCGCACGCGGCATCGCTCAACGCGGACGCCGACCCGCTCGGATCGATCGGTCTCGTCGTCGGCGCGACGATCGGCGACGCCGCGGCAACCACGGGCACCGACCTGGCCGCCGTCAACGGGCCGCTGCTCGCGCCCGGTGTCGGCGCGCAGGGAGGCGGCGCCGCAGAGCTCGCCGCGGTGTTCGGTGCGGCGCGCCGTCAGGTGCTCGCGTCGTCCTCGCGCGGCGTGCTGCGCGCGGGCCCGGACGTCGGCGCGCTGCGGGCGGCGGCGCGGCTCGCCGCCGCCGAGGCGTCGGCGGCGCTGCGCCGGTCCGCCGCGTAGCGGCACGCGGACGCGCCTGACACACTGCCGTCCATGAGCAGCGCACCCGACCCGACCGGCGCGAACGTCCATCCTGCCGCCGCCGGGGGTACCGGTTCACGCGCTCCGGGAGCGATCGACGTCCCGGGCACGTGGAACGCGCGGGACGTCGGCGGGCGCGCGGTGCCGCGGGGCTCGGACGGCCCGCTCGCGACCGGGGTGCTGCTGCGCACCGCGAGCCTGGCCGGCCTGACGGCGCAGGGTGGCCAGGTGCTGTCGGCCCTCGGTGTGAGGACGGTCCTGGACCTGCGGGGCGAGCACGAGGTGCGGCGCGACGGCGCCGACGCCGTTCCCGGCGGGATCGAGGTCGTGCGGCGAGCGATGGACCCGGCCGTCGGCGCAGGGCGCGCAGCGGGATCCGCCGAGCGGGACCGCGCACCGTCCGCGGACCCGGGAGCGCTGATCGCGGGTCTGGTCGACGCTCCCGACCCGGCCGCCGTCGCCCGCTCGATGATGCTGGGCGTGTACGCGACGTTCGTCACGGACCCCGGGATCCGCGCGACCGTGGGCCGCGTGCTCGCGGACGTCGCGCAGGCGCCGGGCACGAGCGTCGTGCACTGCTCGGCGGGCAAGGACCGCACGGGGTGGGTGGTCGCGCTCGTGCAGCACGTGGTCGGCGTGGCCGAGGCGGACCGGATGGACGAGTACCTGGCGAGCGCTGCAGCGGTCGACGGGCTGGCGGCGACGCTGCCGCCGATCCCCGGGCTGGACCCGACCGCGCTGGCGCCGTTGCTCACGGTCGAGCCCGACTACCTGACCAGCGCGTGGGAGCTCGCGAGCCGCGAGCACGGAGGGATCGACGAGTACCTGGTGTCCTGCGGCGTCACCGCCGAGGTCCGCGACGCGCTCGTGCGGCGGTTCGTCGCGGGCTGATCCGTGCGACGCGCGGGCCGTTGTCGTTGCCGGATCGCTCGAGGATCGCTAGTTTCGAGGGGTCGGTCCACTGCGTCGCTGCTGGTCCACCCGGTGCGAAGGCACCTGGCGCGACGCCCCGGCCCGTGCGCGGCCCATCCGCCTGACGACGAGTAGGTGACTTTCGTGGCACTTCCATCCCTGACCCCGGAACAGCGAGCGGCGGCACTCGAGAAGGCCGCGGAGGCCCGTCGTGTGCGCGCCGAGGTGAAGAACAGGCTCAAGTACTCCCAGGGGTCGCTCAAGGAGGTCATCGAGCGCGGCCAGAACGACGACATGATCGGCAAGCTCAAGGTCGTCGCGCTGCTCGAGTCCCTGCCCGGCGTGGGTAAGGTGAAGGCCCGGGCGATCATGGAGGAGATCGGGATCGCCGAGACACGTCGTGTCCGTGGTCTGGGCCCGCACCAGTCCGCGGCCCTCATCGAGAGGTTTGGCTGACATTTCCGCGCACTCTCCCGCGCCGACGCCCCCGGGCGTCGGCGCCCACAGTTCTGCCCACCCCGCGGCGTCCGAGGTGCCCGCCCGGCTGACCGTCCTGGCCGGGCCGACGGCGGTCGGCAAGGGCACGGTCTCCGCCGACGTGCGCGACCGCTACCCGGAGGTGTGGTTGTCGGTGTCGGCGACCACGCGGGCGCCCCGGCCCGGCGAGGTCGACGGCGTCCACTACCGGTTCGTCGGCACCCAGGAGTTCGCGCGGATGGTCGCCGACCACGAGCTGCTCGAGTGGGCGGTGGTGCACGGTCGCAACAGCTATGGCACCCCCCGCCGCGAGGTGGAGAAGCGGCTGTCCACCGGTGTCCCGGCGCTCCTCGAGATCGACCTGCAGGGCGCGCGGCAGGTGCGGGCGTCCATGCCGCAGGCGCGGTTCGTGTTCCTCGCGCCGCCGAGCTGGGACGAGCTCGTGCGGCGCCTGGTCGGCCGTGGCACGGAGGACGCGGAGGAGCGCGAGCGGAGGCTCGCGACGGCGCAGGTCGAGCTCGCGGCGGAGGCGGAGTTCGACCACGTGATCGTGAACGACGACGTGCACCGCGCGACCGACGAGCTGGTCCGGATCATGGGGTTGACGCCGAGGCCGGTGCCGAGCGAGTAGGATGGAGGGTCGGTGCGTGGTGCATGCGTGTCGCGCGCGCCACCGGCGTGCACAGTCGGCCGGCCCGCGAGCCGCTCGCCCGCGCCACCGAGATCCGCTGCAGCGTCGGGCTGCAGAACCGAGACCACCCACGGAGCTGAACGTGTCCGGAACCGTCGCCGCCCCCGAGGGCATCACCGACCCGCCCATCGACGACCTGCTCGAGCACGTCGACTCGAAGTACGCCCTGGTCATCTACTCGGCCAGCCGTGCGCGCCAGATCAACGCCTACTACTCGCAGCTGAGCGAGGGCCTGCTGGAGAACGTCGGCCCGCTGCTGGAGACCCGGCACCAGGAGAAGCCGCTGTCGATCGCGATGCGAGAGATCAGCGCCGGGCTGCTCACGATCGAGAGCATCGAGCCCGCCGAGGGCTCGCAGGACTGAGAACGAGACGCCGCGTCCCTGTCGGGGCGCGGCGTTCGTGCGTGAGGAGATCGGATGCGCATCGTCCTCGGCGTCAGCGGTGGTGTCGCCGCCTACAAGGCCGTGCTGCTGCTGCGGCTGCTGCGTGAGCAGGGCCATGCGGTGCGTGTGGTGCCCACCGCGGCGGCGTTGCGGTTCGTGGGCGCGCCCACGTGGGAGGCGCTCTCGGGCGAGCCGGCGACCGACCAGGTCTTCGAGGACGTCGAGTACGTCCCGCACGTCGCCCTGGGCCAGGGCGCTGACCTCGTGGTCGTGGCCCCCGCGACGGCCGACCTGCTCGCGCGCGCGGCGACGGGCCGTGCGGACGACCTGCTGACGTCGACCCTGCTCACGGCCCGGTGCCCGGTCGTCATGGCGCCGGCGATGCACACGGAGATGTGGGAGCACCCGGCGACCGTCGCGAACGTCGCGACGCTGCGTGCACGAGGTGTCCACCTGATCGAGCCGGCGACCGGCCGGCTCACCGGCGCGGACTCGGGGCCGGGCCGACTGCCCGAGCCGGCGGAGATCGCGCGGTTCGCGCTCGGGGTCGCGCGGGTCCCCGGCTCGACGGCGGGTGGCGCGGGTGCGCCGGTCGCGCAGGACCTCGCGGGCCGGCGGGTCGTCGTCTCGGCCGGCGGGACGCGTGAGCCGATCGATCCGGTGCGCTTCATCGGGAACCGGTCGAGCGGTCGCCAGGGTGTCGCTCTGGCCCAGGCGGCCCGGGAGCGGGGTGCGCACGTGACGCTGGTGGCGGCGAACCTGACCGTGCCGGTCCCGCCCGACGTGGCCGACGAGGTCGTGGAGGTCGAGACGACGGCCGAGCTGCGCGACGCCGTGCGCGGC
Source organism: Cellulosimicrobium arenosum (assembly GCF_014837295.1). Taxonomy (GTDB): domain Bacteria; phylum Actinomycetota; class Actinomycetes; order Actinomycetales; family Cellulomonadaceae; genus Cellulosimicrobium; species Cellulosimicrobium arenosum. Next base: position 465,480 of record NZ_JACYHB010000001.1, on the reverse strand, counting down.
GCGGCGGCCGGCGCCGACGTGGTGGTCATGGCCGCCGCGGTGGCCGACTTCCGTCCGGCGAGCGTTCCGGGCGCGAAGATCAAGAAGGTCGCCGGCTCCGAGCCCGCGCCGATCGCGCTCGTGGAGAACCCGGACGTGCTCGCCGAGCTCGCGCGGCACCGCCTGCGCGACTCCCAGGTCGTGGTCGGGTTCGCTGCGGAGACGGGTGACGACGCCGGATCAGTCCTCGAGCACGGCCGGGCGAAGGCACGTCGCAAGGGCGCCGACCTGCTCGCCGTGAACGCGGTGGGCAGCGGGATCGGGTTCGGCACCTCGATGAACGACGTCACGTTGCTCGACGGCGCGGGGGGCGTCGTGGCGGCGGCGAGCGGGACCAAGCGCGAGGTCGCGGACGCGATGTGGGACGCGGTCGTCAAGCACGCGCTACCGTCGACCGGTGACGTGTCGACCGGGTGAAGTGTCACATCTCGCCTGATGGATGCTTCTGTTCAGCAAGCAAGACAGTAGGCTGTGCGGCATGGCAGATCTGCGTCTCTTCACGTCCGAGTCGGTCACCGAGGGGCACCCGGACAAGGTCTGTGACCAGATCTCCGACTCGATCCTCGACGCGCTCCTGACGCAGGACCCGTCGTCGCGCGTCGCGGTCGAGACGATGGTCACGACCGGTCTCGTGCACGTCGCGGGCGAGGTGACCACGGAGGCGTACGTCGAGATCCCGCAGATCGTGCGCGACGTCGTGCGGCGCATCGGGTACACGTCGTCGGCCATCGGGTTCGACGGCGACTCGTGCGGGGTGTCGGTCTCGATCGGCCAGCAGTCGCCGGACATCGCGCAGGGCGTCGACAAGAGCCTCGAGGAGCGGGACGACACGGACGCGCCCGGCGCGGGCCACGACCCGTTCGACGCGCAGGGTGCGGGCGACCAGGGACTGATGTTCGGCTACGCGAGCGACGACACGCCGAGCCTCATGCCGCTCCCGATCTGGCTCGCGCACCGCCTCGCGGAGCGGCTCGCGCTCGTGCGTCGCGACGGCTCGGTCGCCGGCCTGCGCCCGGACGGCAAGACCCAGGTCACGGTCGGGTACGACGGCGAGCGCGCCGTGAGCCTCGACACCGTGGTCCTGTCGACCCAGCACGACCCGGACGTCGTGCAGGACACGCTGCGCGCGGCCGTGGCCGACGAGGTCGTGGCACCGGTGCTCGCCGCGGCCGGGGTGGACCTGGACACGCGCGAGACCCGGCTCATCGTCAACCCGACGGGCACGTTCGTCATCGGCGGCCCGCAGGGCGACGCCGGCCTGACGGGCCGCAAGATCATCGTGGACACCTATGGGGGCATGTCCCGCCACGGTGGCGGCGCGTTCTCCGGCAAGGACCCCTCGAAGGTCGACCGCTCCGCGGCGTACGCGATGCGGTGGGTCGCCAAGAACGTGGTCGCGGCCGGCCTCGCCCGGCGCTGCGAGGTGCAGGTCGCGTACGCGATCGGCAAGGCGCACCCGGTGGGCCTGTACGTCGAGACGTTCGGGACCGAGACGGTGCCGTCCGAGCGGATCACGGCCGCCATCCGTGAGGTGTTCGACCTGCGGCCCGCCGCGATCATCCGCGACCTGGACCTGCTGCGCCCGGTCTACGCCGCGACCGCGGCGTACGGGCACTTCGGGCGTGAGCTGCCCGGGTTCACGTGGGAGCGCACGGACCGCGTCGAGGACCTGCGCTCGGTCGTGTGACCGGTCCGCGACGCCGAGATCGCCGCAGGGTGGTGCGGGTGGCGCGTGGTTCGATGTGCGGGTGAACCAGAGCGTCGAGTCCGGTGACCCGGTCCAGCCGGTCCAGCCGGTCCAGCCGGTCCAGCCGGCACTGCCGGGCGTCGACGCCCCCGCGCCGTCGCGTCGTGCCCCGTCCACGCCCGAGGGCCCGCCGCTCGCGGATCGGCTGCCGGTCGCCCAGGTGGCACTCGTCGTCTCGCCCCCGCACCTGGACCGCACGTTCGACTACGCGGTCCCCCAGGAGATGTCCGACGCCGCGCAGCCGGGCGTGCGCGTCAAGGTGCGGTTCGCGGGCCGGGACGTCGACGGCTTCGTCCTCGACCGCGTCGAACGCTCGACCCACGAGGGGCGGCTCGTGCGCCTGCGCCGGGTCGTCTCGCCGCAGCAGGTCCTGACCCCGCACGTGGCACGCCTGGCCCGCGCGGTCGCCGACCACTACGCGGGGACCTTGTCCGACGTGCTGCGCCTCGCGGTGCCGCCACGCCACGCCCGGACCGAGCAGGCGCTGACCGACGTCCTCGCGACCGGTCCGGTCGGCCCGCCCCCGTCCGGGTCCGGCGACGTCACCGGGACGTCGCCGTGGACGGCCTACCGCGCGGGCGCCGCGTTCTGCTCCCACCTCGCCGCCGGCGGCGCGCCCCGCGCCGTGTGGACCGCGCTGCCCGGTCTCGCGCCTGCTGACGTCGTGCCCCCGGCCCTCACGGAGACTCCTTCCACGACGACGCACTGGGCCGCCGCGATCGCCGCCGCGGCGCGTGCCACCCGGCTCGGCGACCGCGGCGTGCTCGTCGTCGTACCGGACGCCCGCGACGTCGACCAGGTCGTCGACGCGCTGGCACGCGCCGGGATGCCGGCCTGGACCGCGAAGAGCGGGGGAGAGGTCGTGCGGCTCACCGCCGACGAGGGCCCCGCGGCCCGCTACCGCGCCTTCCTCGCCGTCCTGCACGGGCACGCGCGCGTGGTCGTCGGAACGCGCGCGGCGGCGTTCGCGCCCGTCGTAGACCTCGGGCTCGTCGTGTGCTGGAACGACGGCGAGGACCCCCTCGCCGAGCCGCGTGCCCCCTACCCGCACGCCCGCGAGGTGCTCGCGCTGCGCAGCGAGCACGAGGGTGCGGCGTTCCTTCTCGGATCGCACGGACGCACGGTCGCCGCACACGCCCTCGTCGCCCGACAGTGGGCGAGATCGCTCGCCGCGTCGCGTGACGTCGTACGGACCGCGGCCCCCCGGGTGCGCGCGCTGACCTCGGTCGAGCTCGCCGCCGAGGGGCCCGGTGCGGCAGCCCGGATCCCCTCGGCCGCGTGGCGCACCGCCCGCGCCGCGCTCGAGGACGGTCCCGTGCTCGTGCAGGTACCGCGCGCGGGCTACGTGCCCGTCGTGGCGTGCGTGCGCTGCCGCACCCCCGCCCGCTGCACGGCGTGCCACGGCCCGCTGAGCCTGCCCGACGCACGCTCCGCACCGCAGTGCGCGTGGTGCGGGGCGCTCGCCGGCGGTTGGTCGTGCCCTGAGTGCCACGCCGACGGGCTGCGCTCCGTACGGGTCGGCTCGGAACGCACGGCGGAAGAGCTGGGCCGCGCCTTCACCGGCGTGCCGGTGCGGGTGTCGGGCGCGAACGCCCCCGGCGGCGTCCTCGCGAGGGTCGCAGCGACGCCGACTCTCGTCGTGGCCACCCCCGGGGCCGAGCCGGTCGCCGAGGGCGGCTACACCGTGGCCCTCCTGCTCGACGCGGCGGTCTCGACCGCGCACGTCGGCCTCGACGTCGCGCAGGACGCGCTCGCACGCTGGCTCGCCGCCGCAGCGCTGGTACGATCGGCGACCTCAGGCGGGCAGGTGCTCCTCGTGGGGGACGCCGCACCCGCGCCCACCAACGCTCTCGTCCGCTGGGACCCCGCCGGGCTGGCGGACCGCGAGCTCGACGAGCGCGTCGAGCTCGCCCTCCCGCCCGCTGTGCGCGTCGCCGCCCTCACCGGAGACCGCACCGCCGTCGCCGCCGTGCTCGACCGCGTCCACCTCGCGACTCCCGAGACCGTCCTCGGCCCCGTCGAGCTCGACCCGGGAACCAGACAGCCGCGCGCGGCGACGACCGTGAGCGCCGAGCTGGTCGGCACGACCGCACCCCCCGTGCGTACCGTCGTCCGTGTAGCGCACCGCGACGGGCGCCGCCTCGCGCACGAGCTCGCCGCCTCGGTCGCCGTCCGCTCGGCACGCCGCGAGCCAGGCAGCGTGCGCGTCCAGCTCGACCCCAAGGAGATCCTGTGACCGACACCCAGCAGCCGACCGGACGCACGATCGACGCCGTGCTCTACGACTTCGGCAACGTGCTGGTGCACTGGGACCCGTACCGCGCCTACGACGGGCACGACGACCGCGCACGGGTCGAGGCGTTCTTCGCCGACGTCGACTTCCCGGCACTCAACCACGGACGGGACGCCGGCGGGACGTGGGCGCAGGCGCGCGAGCAGGTCGCCGCGTCCCATCCCCAGCATGCCGACCTCGTCGACAGGTACGTCGCCGGGTTCCCCGCCACGCTCACCGGACCGGTCGACGGCTCCGAGGACCTCGTGCGCGAGCTGCGCGAGCTCGGGCTCGGCCTGTACGGGCTGACCAACTGGTCCGCCGAGCTGTTCGAGCACGCCGCGCCCGCAGCACCGGCGACCACGCTCATGGACGACGTGCTCGTCTCGGGCCGCGAGGGGATCGCCAAGCCGGAGCCCGCGGTCTTCGAGCTCGCCCTGCGGCGGTTCGGGCTCGACCCGCACCGGACCCTGTTCACCGACGACAGCCCCACGAACATCGACGCCGCCGCCCGGACCGGCCTGCGCACCCACCTGTTCCACGACACCCCCGGGCTGCGGGCCGCGCTCGCCGACCTCGGCGTCCCGGTCCACCAGGACACCTAGACTCGAGCCCATGCGCCTGCTGTTCGCCGGGACCCCAGACACGGCGGTCCCGTCCCTCGACGCCCTCATCACCTCCCGCCACGACGTCGTCGCCGTCCTCACCCGAGCGGACGCACCCGCCGGCCGCGGCCGCAGGCTCACGCCCAGCCCCGTGCGCGTCCGCGCCGAGGAGGCGGGCATCCCCGTGCTGACGGACCGGCCGCGCGGCGACGAGTTCCACGCCCGGCTGCGCGGCCTCGACGTCGACGCCGCCCCCGTCGTCGCCTACGGCGAGATCCTGCGCCCCGACGTGCTCGACGTCCCCCGCCACGGCTGGGTGAACCTGCACTTCTCCGTCCTGCCCGCCTGGCGCGGCGCCGCACCGGTCCAGCGCGCCGTCATCGCCGGCGACGAGGTCACCGGCGCCACCACGTTCCTCATCACCGAAGGTCTCGACTCCGGACCCGTGCTCGGCACCACGACCGAGACCATCCGGGCACGCGACACGTCGGGCGACCTCCTCGGCCGCCTCGCGCTCTCCGGTGCGGACCTGCTCGTCGCCACCCTCGACGCCCTCGAGGACGGGGCCCTGCAGCCCGTCCCGCAACCCGCCGACGGTGCGAGCGTCGCACCCAAGCTCACGCCCCCCGACGCCCAGGTCCACTGGGACCACCCGGCACTCGCGGTCGACCGGCTCGTGCGCGGGTGCACTCCCGCGCCGGGGGCGTGGACCACGGTGGTCGACCCCCGGACAGGCTCCGTGGCGCGGCTCGGACTCGGCCCCCTCGTGCCACGGGCCGACGTGACCGACCTCGCTCCCGGGCAGGTTCGTGCCGGGAAGAAGGAGGTCCTCGTCGGCACGGCGACGCACGCGGTGCAGCTGGGCGACGTCGCCCCGGTCGGGAAGAAGCACATGAGTGCCGCCGACTGGGCCCGCGGAGCACGGCTCCCCGAGGACCTCGTCCTCGGCGCAGGCAGCACAGGCAGCACCGACCACACTCACGAGACGGACACCCCATGAGCACCCGCAGCGACCGACCCGACGGCTCCGACGGGCACAGCGGGCACGGCGGGCACGGCGGGCACGGCGGGCACGGCGGTGCCCAGGACCGCGGCCGCCGGCGCGACGCGCACCACGACGAGCGTCGCGACCCGCGCGGCCGTCAACGCGGCGCCGCACGGGCCCGGGGCGAGCAGGTGCGCAGCAACGTCGCGCCCTCCGAGCGTCGCAAGGGCACCGACCCCGCCCGCACCGCGGCGTTCGACGTCCTGCGCGAGGTCGAGGGCTCCGACGCCTACGCCAACCTCGTCCTGCCGCCGCTCCTGCGCGAGCGCGGCATCCGCGGCCGCGACGCCGGGTTCGCGACCGAGCTCGCGTACGGGACCCTGCGACTGCGTGGGCGGTACGACGCGATCCTCGCCCGCTGCCTCGACCGGCCGCTCGACCGCCTCGACCCGCCCGTGCTCGACGCGCTGCGCCTCGGCACCCACCAGCTCCTCGCCATGCGCGTCCCGCAGCACGCCGCAGTCTCCGAGACCGTCGGCCTCGCCCGCGCCCGCACCGGCGCAGGAAGCGCCCAGCTCGTCAACGCCGTCCTGCGCCGTGTCGCACGCACCCCGCTCGACGACTGGCTCGCCCAGGTCGGGCAGGACGCGCCGGACCCGCTCGCCGCGCTCGCCACGACGCAGTCCCACCCCGTCTGGATCGCGCGTGCCCTGCGCGACGCGCTCGCAGGCAACGGCCGCGACCCCGGCGAGCTCGAGGCGCTCCTGCGCGCCGACAACGACGCGCCCCGCGTCACCCTCGTCGCACGGCCCGGACTCGCCGACCCCGACGACCTCGCCGCCGACGACCGCGTCCACCCGGCGCGCTGGGCGCCCACCGCGCTGCTCCTCGACACCGGCGACCCCGCCGCCTACGGCGCCGTGCGCGACGGCCGCGCCGGTGTCCAGGACGAGGGCAGCCAGCTCGTCGCCCTCGCCCTCGCCGCCGCACCCCTCGACGGCCCCGACGCCCGCTGGCTCGACCTGTGCGCCGGCCCCGGTGGCAAGGCTGCGCTCCTGGGCGCGCTCGCCGCGCAGCGCGGCGCCCGGCTCGTCGCCAACGAGGTCCAGCCCCACCGCACCCGACTCGTCGAGAAGGCGCTCGCGGCAGTGCCTGCCGAGGCGGTCGAGGCCGTGCGGACGGGCGACGGTCGCGCCGTCGGGCAGGACGAGCCCGGCGTCTACGACCGCGTCCTGCTCGACGCGCCGTGCACGGGTCTCGGCGCGCTGCGCCGCCGCCCCGAGTCGCGCTGGCGGCGCACGCCTGCCGACCTCGCCACGCTCACCGGACTGCAGCGCGGGCTCCTCGCCTCGGCGCTCGACGCGGTGCGACCCGGGGGCGTGGTGGCCTACGTGACGTGCTCGCCGCACCTCGCGGAGACCCAGGTCGTCGTCGACGACGTCGTGCGTCGACGCGACGACGTCGAGCGGATCGACGCCCCCGAGGTGGTCCGGGGTGTCGTGCGGCCCGAGGCGCGCGAGGCCGTCGACCTGGGGGAGCGGGGGGACGTCCAGCTCTGGCCCCACGTCCACGGGACCGACGCGATGCACCTGACGCTCCTTCGCCGAGTGTCGTGATATCTGGACACCGGGAGCGCGTCGCGATAACCTGGCAAAGTCTGCCTGACAGAGAAAGCTGACGCCTGGGGAGTCGCCGTATGGACGATCCGCTGTGGACCCGACCGCGCAACCCGACCGATCTCGGCCGATTCGTCAGCCGGGTGCGCCGCCGCCGGGGGGTCACCCAGGCGAGCCTCGCCACGGAGCTGGGAATCACGAGGCAGTACGTGTCGGAGCTCGAGAACGGCGTGGACAACCTGTACGTCCAGCGGCTCTTCGAGATCTTCGACGAGCTCGACATCGATGTCCGCCTCGAGGAGCGCGCATGACCCCCGACCTCGACGCGTGGCTGTACGGGACCCGGGTCGCGGACCTGCGCCGGCTGCCCGATCGCGCGACGCCCCACGTCGAGCTCCGCTGGGCCTCCGCCGCGCTCGCCCGGTGGGGGGTCGGGACCCGCGTCCTGTCCCACCTGCTCCCGACCACGGCACCCGCCGACCTGCCGCCGCACCCCGCGAAGGTCGCGGCCTGGCTCGACGGCCTGCTGCCCGAGGGGCGCACGCGCGAGCAGATGGCGCTGGACGCGGGCATCGATCCCGACGACTCGGTCGCGTTCCTCGCGCGGTACGGCACGGACACGGCGGGCGCGCTCGTGCTCGTCCCGCACGGACAGGACCCGAGCGCGCCGGACGCCCTCGCGCCGGAACGGCTCGACGACGCCGGTGTGGCGCGGCTGCTGCGCGCGGCCGTCGCTCGCTCGGGCGGTCGCGGGCGCAGCGCGCACCTGACGAGCTCGTTGCCGGGCATGGAGCCCAAGATCACCCTCGCCAGGGACGAGCGCGGCTGGACGCGGCCTCGCGGGACGGCGCCCACGACCCACATCCTCAAGGTCGCCCGGCCCTCCGACTCGCCCACCGCCGACCTCGTCAACACCGAGGCGGCCAGCCTGGACCTGGCCCGACGCGTCGGCCTCACCACGGTCGACGCCTTCGTCACCGAGCTCGACGGCGAGCGCTGCATCGTCGTCTCCCGCTACGACCGGGTCACGGGCCCGGGGGGCATCCGAAGGATCCACCAGGAGGACGCGGCCCAGGCGCTCGGCATCAACACACGCGACCCGGAACGCAAGTTCCAGCACGGTCGGGCACTGCCCTCCCTCGCCCGCATCGCGCGCGTCCTGCGCGACGACGGCACGCGGCCCGACCCGCTGCTCGCTCTGACGACGTTCAACCTCGCGATCGGCAACACCGACGCGCACGCGAAGAACGTCTCGTTGCTGCGGCGCGACGACGGGACGGTCCGGCTCGCCCCGGCCTACGACGTGTCCATGCACCTGCACCACGCGCACGCCTCGCGGGTCTTCGCCATGGACGTCGCCGGCGAACGCGACATGGACGAGATCTCCGGCGAGCACCTCGTGACCGAGGGGACCTCCTGGGGCGTGCCCCGGCGCCGGGCGTCCCGGGTCGTCGCGCGTACCCTCGACGATCTCGCGACGGCGCTCGGCGAGATCGACCGGTACGCGCACCCCGGCGTCGGGCGTCAGGCGTGGCGCACCGTCACGGAGCGCACCGCCGCCCTGCGCTCCGGCGTCGACCGGTAGGGGCGCCCGCGACGCGGGGAGATCGGCAGGTTCACGGCGCGAACGGTCATCCCGGGAGCGGAGCGGGGCCTCTAGGCTGAGTCTCATGGCCGCCCTCATCGCCCCGAGCATCCTGTCCGCCGACTTCGCCAACCTCGAGCGCGACCTGAACGCGATCTCGAGCGCCGACTACGCGCACGTCGACGTCATGGACAACCACTTCGTGCCCAACCTCACGTTGGGCCTGCCGGTGTTCGAGCGCCTCGCCCAGGTGTCGCCGATCCCGATCGACGCCCACCTCATGATCGACGAGCCGGACCGGTGGGCGCCCGCGTACGCCGAGGCCGGCGCGGCGTCGGTCACGTTCCACGCCGAGGCGGCGGCCGCGCCGGTCCGCCTTGCGCGCGAGCTGCGTCGGCTGGGCGCGCGTGCTGGAGTGGCGCTGCGGCCTGCGACCCCGGTCGAGCCCTACCTGGACCTGCTCTCCGAGATCGACATGATCCTCGTCATGACGGTCGAGCCCGGATTCGGGGGCCAGTCCTTCATCGACGGCACCCTGCCCAAGATCCGGCGTGCCCGTGCGGCGGTGAGCGAGGCGGACCTCGACGTCTGGATCCAGGTCGACGGGGGAGTGTCCCGCGCCACGATCGAGCGCGCGGCCGATGCGGGCGCGAACGTCTTCGTCGCCGGTTCCGCCGTGTACGGGGCACAGGACGTCCCGGCGGAGATCGAGACCCTGCGCGACCTGGCGAGCGCGGCCTCGCACGCACACTGACACGGTCTGACAAGGCCTGACACGGCCGGGATGGTCGCCCCACGTGATGCCCGCACAATAATAGTGTGCCAAGCGCACACTCTCCAGGTGACCACCGAAGAACCAGCCCAGACGGCACGCCCCACAGCAGCTCGACGGTTCCGGCGAGAGGGGAGCAGGCTCGGTCCCGGGACTGTGGCATCCTGAGATCTAGCAGTACGCATTCACGTGCTCCGGGGTCGGTGCAATTCCGAGCCGGCGGTGACAGTCCGCGACCCGCGCCGACGCGCGGTTGACCTGGTGGAACTCCGGGACCGACGGTGAAAGTCCGGATGGGAGGTAGTACGTGGCGGCGTCGTCCCGCGCTGGCTGAGACCAGGGTGGGGTCGGCGTCGTGGTGTCGTGACGCTCCCTCACGGGACGCCGCCCGCCCTCACCCCGGAGCCGTGCTCACGGGACGGAGGACGATGGGCGACCGGCACGGCGGGCGCGACGAGGAGTCGTGGACCCACCTGACGATCGACGGCGCGATGTCGCGCGCGCTCGAGCTGGCGGCTCTGGGTCCCGTGCGCGGTCCCAACCCGCAGGTGGGCTGCGTCCTGCTCGCCCCATCGTCGGGCGACGGCGTCGGGAGGGGTGCGGGCACAGGGCGGGCCGACGACCCGCGTCCTCGCCGAGTGCTGGGAGCGGGCTACCACCGTGGTGCCGGGACGCCCCACGCGGAGGCCGCGGCCCTGGCCGACGCGAGGAGGCGCGGCGCGAACGTGCGGGGCGCGACCGCCGTCGTGACGCTCGAGCCCTGCAACCACACGGGACGGACCCCGCCGTGCGCGGTGGCGTTGTACGACGCGGGCGTCGCCGAGGTGCTGCACGCCGTGGCCGACCCGAACCCCGCCGCCACCGGGGGAGCGGCATGGTTGCGCGGGCACGGCGTCCGGGTCGAGGGCGGGCTGCGAGCGCCCGAGGGCGAGTCCTTGCTCCGCGTGTGGCTGACGGCGCTCCGGCGCGGGACCCCGTTCGTGACGCTCAAGACGGCGTCGAGCCTCGACGGGTACGTCGCTGCGGCGGACGGGTCGAGCCGGTGGATCACGGGTGCCGAGGCGCGGGCCCACGCGCACGGGATCCGCGCGCAGGTGGACGCGATCGTGGTGGGGACCGGCACGGTCGTGGCGGACGATCCCGCCCTCACGGCGCGCGAGCGGGGCGTGGACGGCGTGGTGCGGCTCGCGGAGCACCAGCCGCTGCGCGTGGCCGTAGGACGTCGTGACGTCCCTCCTACGGCCAGGCTGCGCGGGCCAGGTGGTGAGCTCGTGCAGGTGCGGTCCCACGATGTCGGTGAGGTCCTCGCGGCGCTGGCGGGTCGCGAGGTGCGGCACGTGCTCGTCGAGGGCGGCCCGGTGCTGTCGACGGCGTTCCTGGCCGCGGACGCGGTGGACGAGCTGCACGCGTACGTGGCGCCGGTGCTGCTGGGGTCGGGGCGGCGCGTCGTCGGCGACCTGGGAGTACGGACGGTCGCTGCTGCGCGGCGGTTCCGGACCGTGGAGGTGCTGCGCGTCGGTGACGACGCGCTGACGGTGTCGAGGTGGGTTCGATGAAGGGTAGGGAAGTCTGAATGTTCACGGGGATCGTCGAGGAGATGGGCACGGTGCGCGAGATCGCGTTCCCGGGAGGTGCGGACGTGGACGCGGTGCTGACCGTCGAGGGTCCGCTGGCGTCGTCGGACGCGGCGCTCGGCGACTCGATCGCGGTCAACGGGGTGTGCCTGACCGTGGTGGGTCTGTCCGGGGACGGGACGTTCGCGGCGGACGTCATGCCGGAGTCGTTGCGGCGCACGGCGTTGGCCGACCTGGCACCGGGTGCGCGGGTCAACCTGGAGCGTGCGGTGCGGGCGGACGCACGGCTCGGAGGCCACGTCGTGCAGGGACACGTCGACGGGGTCGGTGAGCTCGTGAGCCGGTCGCCGGGTGCGCGGTGGGACGACCTGGTGTTCTCGGCGCCACCCGGGCTGACGCGCTACGTCGCGGAGAAGGGCTCGATCGCGGTGAGCGGTGTGTCGCTCACGGTGACGCACGTGGACGACGAGGGGTTCGGCGTCTCCCTCATCCCGACGACGCTCGGAGCGACGATCCTCGGTGCGCTGGTCCCGGGAGACCGGGTGAACCTCGAGGTCGACGTCCTGGCGAAGTACGTCGAGCGTCTGCTGTCCGCGGGTGCGGCAGGAGATGCAGGAGCGGTGTCGTGACGGGCGTGCGGACAGGATCGGTCGAGGACGCCCTGGCGGCGATCCGTGCGGGCCGGCCGGTGCTGGTCGCGGACTCGCCGGACCGCGAGGACGAGGCGGACGTGGTGTTCGCGGCGCGCGAGGTGTCGGCGGAGTGGGTGGCCTGGACGATCCGGCACTCCTCCGGGTACCTGTGCGCGCCGATGCCCGCGGACCGTGCGGACGCGCTCGAGCTGCCGCTGATGGTTCCGCACAGCCAGGACCCTCGTCGCACCGCGTACACGGTGACGGTCGACGCCGCGACGGGCGTCACGACGGGGATCTCCGCCCAGGACCGGGCCCGGACGCTGCGGGTGCTGGCGGACCCGGCGTCGGGCCCCGTGGACCTGATCAGGCCGGGTCACGTGCTGCCGCTGCGTGCCGTGCCGGGCGGCGTCCTGCACCGGGCGGGTCATACCGAGGCGGCGGTCGACCTGGTCCGCCTCGCGGGGGCCGGCGAGGTCGGGGGGATCGCCGAGCTGGTGCACGACGACGGCACGATGATGCGTCTCGAGGACGCCGCAGACCTGGCCGAGCGGGACGGCCTCGTGCTCCTGACGATCGCGGACCTGGTCGCGTGGCGGCGTCTGCACGACCCCGTGGCCGCGAGCGCCGACGCGTCGGTGCCCGAGCCGGGTGGCCGGCCGCTCGCACGCCGGGTGCACCGGACGGGGGAGGCGGACCTGCCGACGGAGCACGGTCGGTTCCGGGTGATCGGGTACCGGGACCTGCGCACGGGTGCGGAGCACGTGGCGCTGGTGGCGGCTGCGACGGGTGCGCGTGCGGATGCTCCGGTGGTGCGGGTGCACTCGGAGTGCTTGACGGGGGATGCGTTCGGGTCGTCGCGGTGCGACTGCGGTCCGCAGCTGCGGGCGTCGATGGCGCGGGTCGCGGCGGAGGGCGGAGCGGTGGTGTACCTGCGGGGGCACGAGGGTCGGGGGATCGGTCTGCTGGGGAAGATCGGTGCGTACGAGCTGCAGGACGCGGGCCTGGACACGGTGCAGGCGAACATCGAGCTGGGGTGGCCGGCGGATCGTCGGGAGTACGGTGCGGCGGCGGCGATCCTGGTCGAGCTGGGGCTGCCTCGGGTGACCCTGCTGACGAACAACCCGGCGAAGGTGACGGGTCTCGTGGCGCACGGGGTGGAGGTCGCCGCGACGGAGCGGCTGGAGGTGGGCCACGGTGCGCACAACCATGCGTACCTGGTGACGAAGAAGGTGGCGATGGGTCATCTTCTGGAGACGGTCGAGGCCCCGGTGGTCTCGGGTGAGGAGGAGCGATGAGCGGGCACGGTGCGCCGGAGATCCGGGTGGATGGTTCGGGGCTGCGCGTGACGGTGGTGGCGGCGAGCTGGCACACCGAGGTGATGGACGGGCTGCTGGCGGGTGCGCGGCGGGCGTTGGCGGCCGCGCACGTGGCGCACGTGAGCGAGGTGCGGGTGCCGGGTTCGTTCGAGCTGCCGGTGGCGGCGGTCCGGGCGGCGGAGGCGGGCGCGGACGCCGTGGTGGCCCTCGGTGTGGTGATCCGGGGTGGGACGCCGCACTTCGAGTACGTGTGCTCGGCGGCGACGACGGGTCTGACGGACGTGAGCGTGCGCACGGGGGTCCCGGTGGGGTTCGGGGTGCTGACGTGCGACGACGAGCAGCAGGCGTTGGACCGTGCGGGGCTGGCGGGTTCGCGCGAGGACAAGGGCGCCGAGGCCGCCGAGGCGGCGGTGGCGACGGTGGTGGCGCTGCGGTCGTTGTGAGCTCGTGCCCGGTGGGCGGACCCCGGTCCGTTCTGCGGGCACGGCCGGATACCCTGGCTCGTGTGAAGACGTTCGAGTCCCTGTTCGCCGAGCTCTCGGAGAAGGCCACGACGCGACCCGCCGGTTCCGGCACGGTCGCGGAGCTGGACGCCGGGGTGCATGCGATCGGGAAGAAGGTCGTCGAGGAGGCCGCCGAGGTGTGGATGGCGGCCGAGTACGAGGGCGACGTGAAGACCGCGGAGGAGATCTCCCAGCTGCTCTACCACCTGCAGGTGCTCATGCTCGCGAAGGGCCTGAGCCTGCACGACGTGTACGAGCATCTGTGAGCGGCTCGCCCGCTCGTCCCTGCGTGCCCGTCGTCGTCGTGCTCCTACCGTCCTGATCGAGGTCCTGTCATGCTGCGTATCGCCGTCCCCAACAAGGGGTCCTTGTCCGAGCCCGCCGCCGAGATGCTGCGCGAGGCGGGGTACCGCCAGCGTCGGGACACGCGCGAGCTGGTGCTCGCGGACCCCGACAACGACGTCGAGTTCTTCTTCCTGCGGCCGCGCGACGTCGCGGTGTACGTCGGGGCGGGCACCGTCGACGCCGGGATCACCGGTCGCGACCTGCTGCTCGACTCCGGTGCTGCCGCGGACGAGCACCTCGCGCTGGGCTTCGCCGGCTCGACGTTCCGTTTCGCGGCGCCCGCCGGCACCATCACGACGATCGACGGCATCGCCGGGCGCCGCGTCGCCTCGTCGTACAACCTGCTGGTGCAGCGCTACCTCGCCGACCAGGGTGTCGAGCCGGCGGCGATCGTCCACCTGGACGGAGCCGTCGAGAGCTCGGTGCGGCTCGGGGTCGCCGACCTCATCGCCGACGTCGTCGAGACCGGCACGACCCTGCGCGCCGCGGGGCTGGAGGTCTTCGGCGAGCCGATCCTGCGCTCCGAGGCCGTGCTCATCACGCGCCGAGGCGCCGAGGACGCGGCGGGCCTCGAGGTCCTGACGCGCCGGCTCCAGGGTGTCCTCACCGCCCGCCAGTACGTGCTGATGGACTACGACGTGCCCGTCTCCCTGGTCGAGACGGCCGTCGCGCTCACGCCGGGCCTGGAGTCGCCGACGGTCTCGCCGTTGCACGACCGCGAGTGGGCCGCCGTGCGTGCCATGGTTCCGCGCAAGCAGACCAACCAGGTCATGGACGCGCTCTACGATGCCGGGGCGCGTGCGATCCTCGTCACGTCGATCCACGCCTGCCGCCTCTAGCGTCGCAGCGCACGAACCCGGCCGGTGCGCCAGGCAGGGCGTGTGAGACGGTGACGTCATGAGCAGCACCAGCGCTTCGGGGCCCGCGGCGCGCGGCGACCGTCACGACGACCTGTCCCGGGTGTTCCGCCCGCGGTTCGGTGCGGGCGCGGCGTGGGGCACGGGCGCGGTCGTCGTCGGGGGCTGCGTCGTGGTGTGGTTCACCGCCACCGGACCGCTGGGCTCGGACTGGGTGAACAGGCTCTCGCTCGTCGTCTTCGCGCTGTTCACGGTGTGGCTGCTGTGGCGTCTGGGCGGTGTGCACGCCGTGCCGTCGCCCACCGGCCTGCGGGTGCGCAACGTCATCTACACGCGGGAGCTCGACTGGGCGGAGATCGTGTCCGTCCGGTTCGGCAGCGGCGACGCCTGGGTCCGTCTCGACCTCGCCGACGGGTCGACCCTCGCGGTCATGGGCGTCCAGCGTGCCGACGGGCCGCGGGGGGAGGCCGAGGCACAACGCCTGGCAGCCCTCGTCCAGGTGTACGGCGAGGCACCGGAGGAGCACCGGCCCTAGGACGGGCGAAGGCCCCGTCCGCTCGATCGAGCAGACGGGGCCTTCAGCGTGCGAGCGTGGTGCGTCAGAACGCGGCGCGCTGGCGCGGCTTGCGCTCGTCGTGCCGGCCGGACGGACCGTGCGTCGGGCGCGGCCGGTCGCTCTTCGGTGCGGGCCCGCGACCACGCACCGACGGCGCGCCCTCGTCGACGCGGATCCGCAGCGCGCGACCGGCGACGCGGGCGCGCCCCAGCTTGTCGAGCGCACCCGGGTCGAGCGGCGTCGTGATGTCGACGAGCGAGAACGTCGGGAAGATGTCGATCTTGCCCACGTCGGACCCGTCGAGCCCGCCCTCGTTGGTCAGCGCACCGACGATCCCGCCCGGCAGCACACCGTCCTTGTGGCCCACGGCGAGGCGGTACCGGGTACCGACGGCGTCGCGGCGGATGCCTCGACCACCGGTCTCGCGGCCCGGCCGGTCACCACGACCGGGACGGTCGCCGACACGGTCGGTGCGGCGGGCCTTGGCCTGGTCACGCGCCTGGGCGCGCTCCGCCTCGAACCGCTCCTGCTCCTCGCGGGCACGCGGGCCGTCGTCGCCCACCGCGAGCGCCACGAGTGCGGCAGCGAGGTCGACGGGGTCGACGTCGTGCTCGGCGGTGAAGGTGCGGATCAGGTCGCTGTACAGCGAGAGCCGACCGGCCTCGCGGCGCTCGGGCACCTGGGTGAGCAGTGCACGCGCCTTGTGCGCGGACACGTCCGCGGGGGAGGGGATCTCGATCTCCTCGAGCGAGGCGCGGATGGTGCGCTCGATCTGGCGCAGACGACCGCGCTCGTGGGGGGTGACGAAGCTCAGGGCCTCGCCGGAGCGCCCGGCACGGCCGGTGCGGCCGATGCGGTGCACGTACGCCTCGGGCTCGCCCGGCAGGTCGAAGTTGACGACGAGGCCGATGCGCTCGACGTCGAGGCCGCGGGCCGCGACGTCGGTGGCGACGAGGACGTCGAGCGCGCCGGAGCGCAGGCGCTCGACGATCTTCTCCCGGTCCTTCTGCGCGACGTCGCCCGAGATGGTGGCGGCGGACACACCGCGCTCGACGAGGGCGGAGCCGACCTCCTCGGCCGCGCCACGGGTGCGGGTGAAGACGATCGCGGCATCGGCGTCCGACGTGGCGAGGACGCGGGCGAGCGCTCCGGTCTTGTGCCGGAACGGCACGACGGCGTACGTCTGGCGCACGGAGGTGACGGTCGAGGACTGGCGCGCGACCGCGATCTCGACAGGGTCGTTCAGGTGCTCGGCGGCGACGCGGCGGATCTGCGGAGGCATGGTCGCGGAGAACAGGGCGACCTGACGCTGCTTCGGGGCGTACGCGAAGATCTTCTCGACGTCCTCGGCGAAGCCCATGCGCAGCATCTCGTCGGCCTCGTCGAGCACGAGGAAGCGGACGTCGTCGAGCACGAGCGTGCCGCGCTCGAGGTGGTCGATCATGCGGCCGGGGGTGCCGACGACGACCTGCGCGCCGCCCTGCAGGGCCCGCTGCTGCGGCTGGTAGGGGGAGCCGCCGTACACCGCGACGACGTTCAGCCCGGGAAGGTGCGTGGCGAACGACTCGATCGCCTCGGCGACCTGCATGGCGAGCTCGCGCGTCGGGGTGAGGACGATGGCCTGGGCGCGGCGCTGCGCGGGGTCGATCGACGCGAGCAGCGGCAGGCCGAACGCGGCGGTCTTGCCGGTGCCGGTCTGTGCCACTCCCGTGATGTCGCGCCCGGCGAGCAGCGCAGGGATGGCCTCGGCCTGGATGGCCGACGGCGTGACGAACCCGAGGTCGCGCACGGCGGCCTCGAGCTGGGCCGGCAGGCCGAGGTCCGCGAACAGCGGGCCCTGGGGGACCGCGGCGGTGGTGGGGGTGGAGTCGTCGGACTGGTCGAGGGCGCGCGTGGGCGCAGCGACGTCAGTAGTCATGAAGAGGTGAGGACCGTTTCGTCTCGGGGTGTTGGAGGCCACGCAGGCGCCGGGTCGGCTCCTGCTGGTCGCACTCCCGAACACACCTGGCCGGCGATGACCGGCCATCTCACAGAACACGCGGGACGAGCGACGAACTCCAAGGGATCGCGTCATCTTATCCCAGGTGCTCGTCCGGGTGGTCGTGGCCACGTGGTGACGTCGCTCACCCGCAGGGCGTGGGCGGCGGCACGCCCCGCCCGCCGGTACATAGGATGGGCGCAGCGGACATCGGGCCGCGGCCCGTCTCGACGACGGGCGTGGCGGCGAGTCGGGCGGTGGGCGTGGCAGCAGGGCAGCAGGTCAGCTCTCGTGTCCTGACCGTCCCGAACCTCATCAGCCTGCTGCGGCTGCTGCTGGTTCCCGTGTTCGCGGTCCTCATCGTCCAGGAACGCGACGTGTGGGCGCTCGTGGTGCTCGCCGCCTCGGGCGCGTCGGACTGGCTCGACGGGTTCCTGGCGCGACGCCTGGACCAGGTCAGCCGGATCGGGGTGATGCTCGACCCGGCGGCCGACCGGCTGTTCATCCTGGTCACGCTCCTCGGGCTGGCGTGGCGTGACGTCGTGCCCGTGTGGCTCGTCCTGCTCATCGTCGGCCGGGACGTGCTGCTCCTGTGCCTGATGCCGGCACTCGCGCGCCACGGCTACGGTCCGCTGCCGGTGACGTTCATCGGCAAGGCGGGCACGTTCGCGCTGCTGTACGCGTTCCCGCTCCTCCTGCTCGCCGAGATGCCCGGTACGGTCGGGGACGTCGCCGCGGTCGCCGGCTGGGCCTTCACCGGCTGGGGGGTGGGCCTGTACTGGGTCGCCGGGGCGCAGTACGTCCGTCAGACCCGCGCGCTCGTCGCGGCCGATCGCAAGGAGGCGTCGTGACGCAGGACCCGCCCCCCGTGCGCCGGGCCCGGGTGGACGCCTCGATGACGCTGCTGAACGAGGTCATGCACCGTCCGCTCGACCCGGGGTACGCCGAGGCCGCCGCGCGCCGGGCGTCGGGGGAAGCCCCGAGCCGTACCGCCCCGGCGCGGGTTCTCGCGCTCGCCGTCCTGGCCGTCGTGCTCGGTCTGATCACGACCGCCGCGGCCGTCGACCTGCGAGCGCCCCAGCCGGACGTGATCGCGGCGCGTGACGTGCTCGAGGACGAGATCCTCGCCCGCCAGGCCGACACCGACGGGCTGACGGACAGCTCTGCGCGGCTCAGCGCAGAGATCGAAGGTCTCCAGGAGGACGCGCTGGAGGGTGCCGACGGCGGGGTGCTGGCCGACGTGGCGCAGGAGGGTGCTGTCACGGGCGCCCGCGCCGTCGAGGGGCCGGGCGTCGTCGTCACGCTCGCCGACCCCGACACCGGGCTCGCACCGGGTGAGGCCGTCGACCCGGAGTCGCGGGTCCAGGACTCCGACCTGCAGCGGGTCGTCAACGCCCTGTGGGCCGGCGGGGCGGAGGCCGTCGCGATCGACGACCAGCGACTGGGCGGTCTGACGGCGATCCGCAGCGCCGGCGACGCGATCCTCGTGGACCTGCAACCCATCACGAGCCCCTACCGCGTCGTGGCGATCGGTGACCAGGACGGGATGCAGGCTGCGCTCGTCCGCTCGGGCGTGTCCGACCTGCTGCGCGTCCTCGGCTCGCAGTACGGCATCCAGTCGAGCGTCATCGACCAGAGCTCGCTCGAGACACCCGGGCGGGCGGAGACGACGCTGTACTTCGCCACGGCCACACCGGCGACCGTAGAATCCGACTCGTCGACCACGACCGACCCGGGCGCGCCGGCGCCCGGTGGACAGGACGCCCCCGGTACGGAACCAGGTCAGGAGAACGCGGGATGATCGCAGTCGTCGGACTCGTGGTGGGGATCGTCGCCGGCCTGGTGCTGCAGCCGACCGTCCCCGTCTACCTCCAGCCGTACCTGCCGATCGCCGTCGTCGCAGCGCTCGACGCGCTCTTCGGCGGGCTGCGGGCCATGCTCGACGGCGTGTTCGACGACAAGGTGTTCCTCGTGTCCTTCCTGTCGAACGTCGTGGTCGCAGCCCTCATCGTGTTCCTCGGCGACCAGCTCGGCGTCGGCAGCCAGCTCTCCACGGCGGTGGTCGTCGTGCTCGGCATCCGCATCTTCTCGAACGCCGCCTCGATCCGGCGCCACATCTTCAAGGCATGACCGTGCCCGAGCCCCACGACGACGCCGACCGCCCCGACGAGGCGGAGGACACCTCGACCGCGACCGGCGCCCCGGGCAGCGCGCCCGAGAGCGTACCGCTCCGTGCCTCCGACGAGCCGACGGCCGGCAGCGACAGCACGGACCGCACCGCCGAGGCAGACGATCGCGCAGACGACGGTGCTGACATGCCGGACGAGCGCGAAGCCCGGTCCGACGCCACCGATGACGTCACCGCGCACGACGGAGCTGATCCCGCGTCCGCGGGTGCGCAGGACGACGAACCGGACGAGGAGCACCACGACGAACCCGACGTGGAGGACGACGAGGCGCCACGCACGGACGAGCTGCCGGCGCAGGCGCCCGACGACCCGATGGTCGAGGCGCAGGCCGAAGAGCCCGACGAGGAGCAGGGCGACGCAGCGGGCGACCGCCCCGGCACGGCTCCGGTCGGCGGCGAGCACGCGCCGCCGGGCGCGCGCCACGCCGTTCCCGAGACACCTGCTCCGGGCGGGCTGCGGGCGCTGGGCAGCGCCCTGCGGCCGCGCGCGAAGCGGTCGCAGGCCGTGGTCGGGGTGCTGTGCGCGCTGCTCGGCTTCGCCCTCGTGGTGCAGGTGAGCCAGACGCAGGAGGACCAGCTCTCGTCGCTGCGGCAGAGCGACCTCGTGCGGCTGCTCGACGACGTCACGCAGCGCTCGGAGGAGCTGGAGGACCAGGTGAGCGACCTCGAGGCGACTCGGGACGAGCTCCAGTCCGGCTCGGGACGCCAGCGCGCGGCGCTGGAGGTCGCGGAGCAGCAGGCGCAGACGCAGGGCATCTTGTCGGGCCGGCTCCCGGCGCAGGGCCCCGGGGTGCGGATCGACGTCGCCGAGGGCGACCGAACGCTGCGAGGGTTCGCGATGTTCAACGTGCTCGAGGAGCTGCGCAACGCCGGCGCGGAGGCCATGCAGGTCAACGGGGTCCGACTGGTGACGAGCAGCTACTTCGAGGACTCGGACGAAGGACTGGTGGTGGACGGCCAGGTCATCACCTCCCCGTACCGCTGGACGGCGATCGGTGACCCGTCGACGCTCGAGACGGCGCTCGAGATCCCGGGCGGTGCGATGGCGTCCCTGCGTTCGGACGGCGCCCGCACCACCATCACGCAGGAGGACGGCGTCACGGTCGACGCGGTGCGTGAGCCCGCGGACCCGCAGTACGCGACGCCCGCACCGGTCGACTCCGACGACTGAGCCGACCGGTGGTGCACTGCCCCCGGGCAACGTCTTCCGTGGCGGCGAGCTCGCGGGGTAGGTTGGTCTGCACCGTCCCGTGGGTCGAGCGGCGTGCGTCGTGACCTGCGGGTGTAGTAGTTTTCGCACGGGCAGCGCAGGTGCGGCACGCGGGCCCGCAACGGTCCCGAGAGTCGCCGAGGAGGCAACATGACAGTCCCAGGTGGTCCTGCTGAGCCGCACCGGGCCGGAAGCGACACCACGATCAACTTCGGGCGCATCGAGGTCGTGCCCGACGAGGGCGTGCAGCCCGGCGGTCTCAGTCCCGAGGAGCAGGCTGCCGTGTCCGCACTGCCGCGGCACTCGGCGCTGCTCATCATGCAGCGCGGCCCGGGTCAGGGTTCGCGGTTCCTGCTCGACGACGAGCGCACCGTGGCCGGGCGCTCCGAGCGCGCGGACATCTTCCTCGACGACGTCACGGTCTCCCGCAAGCACGCCGAGTTCGTCCGCGAGGGAAACCAGTTCGTCGTGCGTGACGTCGGCTCGTTGAACGGCACCTACGTCAACCGCAACCGCATCGACTCCCACCTGCTCGCGACCGGGGACGAGGTGCAGATCGGCAAGTACCGGCTCACGTTCCACGCGAGCCGGCAGTCGGTCGAACCGACGAACGGACCGGCCACGGCACCGTGAGCGCCACCGGCGGCGCGGCGCGCCCAACGCCGTTCGAGCGGGACGACCAGGAGGACGCCGCGCAGCCGTGGCCGCGCGGCATCTCCCGCCGGGCGTCCATGCGCATCTCGGACGTGCTGCGCGACCTGCGTGCCGAGTTCCCCACGGTCAGCCACTCCAAGCTGCGCTTCCTCGAGGAGCAGGGACTGATCGAACCCGTGCGGACCGCGGCCGGCTATCGCCAGTACAGTCCGGCGGACGTGCAGCGCCTGCGGTTCGTGCTCCTCGAGCAGCGTGACCGCTACCTCCCGCTCAAGGTGATCAAGGAACGTCTCGCCGCGCTCGACGCCGGTGCGGACGACGACGTCGCCGAAGCGCCGGGTCCGCGTCTCGCCGTCTCGGGCGAGGAGCCCCCCGTCGCCCCCGCGCGCCGCCGGTACACGACGCGGACGCTCGCCACGGCCACGGGTGTCGACCACGAGCTGGTCGAGGGGCTCGTCGGGGCGGGTGTGCTCCGCACCTCGCCCGGAGGTCAGCTCGACGCGTCGGCGGTCGACATCGTCGTCCTGGCCGCCGGGCTCGCGGAGCACGGCATCCAGCCACGCCACCTGCGGTCCCTGCGTGGCGCTGCCGACCGGCAGGTCAACCTCGTCGAGCAGGTCGTCGCCCCGCTGCGCAGCCAGCAGTCCGCGTCGGCACGCGCGCAGGCGGCGACGACCGCGTCCGAGGTGGGAGAGCTGTGTGCACGGCTGCACACCGCATGGGTGCGCCAGGGCGTCGCAGACCTGGGCACCTGAGAGCCCGGCGCGTCCGGTCGCGACGGGCATCGCATCTCCTGACGGATGCTCCGGTGCGACGTACCGTTGACAGGTGAGCGACGACGTGCCGATGGTCCCCGTGGACGTCCTCGGCGTGCGCCAGCAACGACGTGACCAGGAGATCGTCGTCCTCCTGCACGACGGTGCGTCCGACCTCGTGGTCCCCATCGTCATCGGGCCGCGCGAGGCGAGCGCGATCGCGATGGCCCAGGCCGGGCTCCCCACGCCCCGCCCCATGACCCACGACCTGCTGCGCGACGTGCTCGAGGCCGTGCACGTGCGCCTCGAGCGCGCCGAGATCGTCGCCCTGGACGGCGGCGTGTTCTTCGCCGAGCTCGTGCTGAGCAACGGGGCGCGACTCGACTCGCGCGCGTCGGACGCGATCGCCCTCGCCGTGCGCACCACCAGCCCCGTGCTGTGCTCCGCAGAGGTCGTCGCGACCGCCGGGGTCGAGGTCGTGGACGTCGCGCAGGAAGAGGAGGTCGAACGGTTCCGCGACTTCCTCGACCACGTGACACCGGACGACTTCACCGCCGATGACTAGCGACCGGACGGCAGAGCTCGCCGCCCGAGGAGGCGACACGCCCCGCGCGTCGGGGCCTCAGTCGTTGACGACCCCCCGCGGCGCCCATAGCGTGGAGAACGACATCATCCAGGAGGCGACAGTGAACAGCAGCGGTGGAGCGAGCGTCGGTGCGGGCGCGGCGATCCCGCAGGGCGCGCAGGGTCTCCTCTTCGGGGAGGACATCACCGAGCAGGACACCACCACCGGCTACCGGGGCCCGACGGCGTGCCGCGCCGCCGGGATCACGTACCGCCAGCTCGACTACTGGGCGCGCACCGGACTGGTCGAGCCCACGGTGCGGCCGGCGACCGGGTCGGGGACGCACCGGTTGTACAGCTTCCGGGACATCCTCGTGCTCAAGGTCGTCAAGCGGCTCCTCGACACCGGGGTCTCCCTCCAGCAGATCCGCAGCGCCGTCGAGCACCTGCGCGAGCGCGGCGTCGACGACCTCGCCCAGATCACGCTCATGAGCGACGGCGCCAGCGTGTACGAGTGCACGTCGCCCGACGAGGTCGTCGACCTCGTCCAGGGCGGCCAGGGAGTGTTCGGCATCGCCGTCGGCAGGGTCTGGCGCGAGGTCGAGGGCACGCTCGCCGAGCTCCCCACCGAGTCCCTCGACGACCGCGCCCCCACCCCGGACGTGACCGACGAGCTGGCCCGTCGACGTCAGGCACGGTCCGCCGGCTGACCGGCCCGCGCCGGGACCGCTGTGCAGCACGGCTGTGCAGCACGTCACAGCAGCCACGTGATCGGGCGCAGCACGAGCGTGGGAGGATCGGGCGGTATCTGAGCGTCGCCGCAGCGCGCAGCCGGGCGGCCGCACGATCCGACGGATGGAGTGCCAGTGTTCTCGAAGGTCCTGGTCGCCAACCGCGCGGAGATCGCCGTCAGGGCGTTCCGCGCAGCCTACGAGCTCGGGGCCCGCACGGTCGCTGTGTTCCCCCGCGAGGACCGCAACAGCGAGCATCGGCTCAAGGCCGACGAGTCCTACCTCATCGGGCAGGACGGCCATCCCGTCCGCGCCTACCTCGACATCGACGAGATCGTGCGTGTCGCCCGCGACGCCGGCGCGGACGCCGTCTACCCCGGATACGGGTTCCTCTCGGAGAACCCCGACCTCGCGCGGGCGTGCACGGACGCCGGGCTGACCTTCGTCGGCCCGCCCGCCGACGTGCTCGAGCTGGCGGGCAACAAGGTACGGGCCCTGCGAGCGGCACGCGAGGCGGGCATCCCCGTCCTGGACTCGAGCGAACCGTCCGACGACGCCGACACCCTGCTCGCTGCCGCCGACGAGGTCGGCTTCCCGGTCTTCGTCAAGGCCGTCGCCGGCGGCGGTGGGCGGGGGATGCGCCGCGTCGACACCCGCGACGAGCTGCCCGAGGCCCTGGCCGCCGCGATGCGCGAGGCCGACGGCGCGTTCGGCGATCCCACGGTGTTCCTCGAGCGCGCGGTGCTGCGTCCCCGCCACATCGAGGTGCAGATCCTCGCGGACGGCACCGGCGACGTCGTGCACCTGTACGAGCGCGACTGCTCGCTGCAGCGCCGCCACCAGAAGGTCGTCGAGATCGCCCCCGCCCCGAACCTCGACCCTGCGATCCGCGACGCGCTGTGCGCCGACGCCGTGCGCTTCGCCCGCCACATCGGGTACCAGAACGCCGGGACCGTCGAGTTCCTCGTCGACACCGTCGGCGAACGCGCCGGCAAGCACGTGTTCATCGAGATGAACCCCCGCATCCAGGTCGAGCACACCGTGACCGAGGAAGTCACCGACGTCGACCTCGTGTCCGCCCAGATGCGCATCGCGTCCGGCGAGACGCTCGTCGACCTCGGGATCCGCCAGGAGACGGTGCGCGTCAACGGCGCCGCGCTGCAGACCCGCATCACGACGGAGGACCCCGCGAACGGTTTCCGCCCCGACACCGGGCGCATCATCGCCTACCGCTCGCCCGGGGGCGCCGGCGTCCGGCTCGACGGCGCCACCGCCACCGCGGGTGCGGTCGTCTCCGGGCACTTCGACTCCATGCTCGTCAAGCTGACGTGCCGCGGGCACGACTTCCCGACGGCGGTACGCCGCGCCCGTCGCGCACTCGCCGAGTTCCGCATCCGTGGCGTGCGCACCAACATCGCGTTCCTGCAGGCCGTGCTCGCCGACCCGGAGTTCGTCGACGGGAACGTCGCGACGTCGTTCATCGACGAGCGCCCCGAGCTGCTCGAGGCTCGCGAGAGCGCCGACCGCGGCACCCGCCTGCTCGCCTTCGTCGGCGACGTCACGGTCAACCGCCCGCACGGTGCGCCCCCGCGACCGGCCGCCGTGTCGCCCGCCGGCAAGCTGCCCGCGCTCGACCTGTCCGTGCCCGCCCCGCCCGGCTCGCGCCAGGAGCTGCTCGAGCTCGGCCCGGAGGGCTTCGCACGTGCACTGCGTGCGGAGGATCGGCTGCGCGTCACCGACACGACGTTCCGTGACGCCCACCAGTCCCTGCTGGCCACGCGCGTGCGCACCCACGACCTCGCCGCCGCGGCCCCGTACGTGGCGCGCGCCACCTCCGGCCTGTGGTCGGTCGAGGCGTGGGGCGGTGCCACGTACGACGTCGCGCTCCGGTTCCTCGGCGAGGACCCCTGGGAACGGCTGGCGACCCTGCGCGACGCGATGCCCAACCTCGCGATCCAGATGCTCCTGCGCGGCCGCAACACCGTCGGGTACACCCCGTACCCGACGCGTGTCACGAGCGCGTTCGTCGAGGAGGCCGCCCGCACCGGCATCGACGTGTTCCGCATCTTCGACGCCCTGAACGACGTCGACCAGATGCGCCCCGCGATCGACGCCGTCCGGGCCACGGGCACGAGCGTCGCCGAGGTCGCGCTCTGCTACACGGGCAACCTCCTCGACCCGGCCGAGGACCTGTACACCCTGGACTACTACCTGCACCTCGCCGACCGCATCGTCGGCGCCGGCGCGCACGTGCTCGCGATCAAGGACATGGCCGGGCTCCTGCGCCCGGCAGCCGCGACCCGGCTCGTGAGCGCGCTGCGCCAGCGGTTCGACCTGCCCGTGCACCTGCACACCCACGACACCGCGGGCGGGCAGACCGCCACGCTGCTCGCCGCCGCGGCCGCCGGGGTCGACGCCGTGGACGCCGCGAGCGCCGCGATGGCCGGGACCACGAGCCAGCCGTCGCTGTCCGCGCTCGTCGCGGCGCTCGAGCACACGGAGCGCGACACCGGGCTGTCGCTGCAGGCGGTCGCGGACCTGGAGCCGTACTGGGAGGCGGTGCGGCGTACGTACGGTCCGTTCGAGTCCGGTCTGCCGGGGCCCACCGGTCGGGTCTACGAGCACGAGATCCCCGGTGGCCAGCTGTCGAACCTGCGGCAGCAGGCGATCGCGTTGGGGCTGGGGGACAAGTTCGAGCAGATCGAGGCGATGTACGCGGCGGCGGACCGCATCCTGGGGCGCCTGGTGAAGGTGACGCCGTCGTCGAAGGTCGTCGGCGACCTCGCGCTCCACCTGGTCGCCGCCGGTGCGGACCCGGGCGAGTTCGCGAGCGACCCGCAGGCGTTCGACGTGCCGGACTCCGTGGTCGGGTTCCTCGGCGGTGAGCTGGGCGACCCGCCCGGTGGGTGGCCCGAGCCGTTCCGCTCCCGCGCGCTGGAGGGTCGGGCGAGACCCGCCGGACCGACGCCGCTGTCGCCGGAGGACGAGGCCGATCTCGTCGAGGCGGGCTCGGTGCGACGCCGCCGCCTGAACCGGTTGCTCTTCGCGGGCCCGACGAAGGAGTTCGAGCAGGTGCGGGAGACCTTCGGCGACGTGTCCCTGCTGGAGACCCCCACCTACCTGTACGGGATGGAGCCCGGTGACGAGATCTCCGTGCGCCTCGAACGGGGCGTGCGCCTCCTGGTCGGTCTGGAGGCGATCGGTACGCCGGACGCGCAGGGCATGCGCACCGTGATGTTCACCCTCAACGGTCAGCTGCGCCCCATCCAGGTGCGCGACCGCGGCGTGGACGTGGCCGCGGGGACGGTGGAGAAGGCGGACCCGACGCAGCCGGGGCAGGTGGCGGCACCCTTCGCGGGGGCCGTGACGCCGGTGGTCGCGGTCGGCGACGCCGTCGCGGTCGGGCAGACGGTCGCGACCGTCGAGGCGATGAAGATGGAGGCCGCGATCACCACCCCGGTCGCCGGCACCGTGCAGCGGGTCGCGATCGGCGCGGTCCAGCAGCTCGAGGGCGGGGACCTGGTCGTCGTGGTCGGGTAGCAGGTTCGGACGAGGGAGCAGGTATGCGAGTCACTTTCCACGGTCACGCGTGCGTGGCGATCCGGCAGGAGGGCACGACGGTCGTCGTGGACCCGGGTGCGTTCGCCGACGCGGGTACGGCGCTGCGCGGTGCCCGTGCCGTGCTGGTCACGCACGAGCACCCGGACCACGTGGACCCCGCGGCGCTCGGCGCCGCGCTGGCGACCACGCCCGAGCTCGAGGTGTGGGCGCCCGGTGCGGTGGTCCGGCTGCTGCAGGGGACGCTTCCCGACGGCGCGGCGGCGCGCGTGCACGCCGTCGCGCCGGGCGACGGGCTCGAGATCGGTGGGGTCGCCGTCACGGTGGGTGGCGGGCAGCATGCCGTGATCCATCGCGACGTCCCGCGGATCGCGAACCTGACCTACCTGCTCCGCGCGGACGGTGCCACGGTCTACCACCCGGGGGACTCGTTCGACCTGCCCGGCGCGACGACCGGGCGTGAGCACAGGCTCGACGTGCTGCTCGCGCCGGTCTCGGGCCCGTGGCTCAAGATGTCCGAGACGATCGACACGGTGCGGGCGGTCGACCCGTGGATCGTGGTCCCGATCCACGACGCGCTGCTGTCCGACGCCGGGCTGGGTTCCGTCGACCGGTTGCTGGGCGCGGCCCGCACGGGCGGGAGCTACGACTACCGGCGGCTCACGGTGGGGGAGTTCGTCGAGATCGGGCGTGCGAGCACGGCTGCGGCTGCCCACGACGTGCTGCGCGACCACCCCGAGTACGCGGAGGTGGCGCTCCTCGAGGAGGACGAGACCGTGCCGCCGCGTCCCGAGGAGGAGGCCGCGGACGCCGCGCGCGAGTGAGGTCCCGGCAGCGGTCGAGGAACCGCGCCGAGACCGTCCGTCAGGTCGCGTCGGTCAGAGCAGCGGGCGCAGCGGCCTCAGGGTGATCTCGCTGAGCTTCGCCACGACCGACCGGCCGCTCCACTCCTCGAGCGTGAGCTCGCGCGAGTTCGACAGGTCGACGTCGTACACGTCCTGCATCTGCTGGGCGACGGTGTCGTCGGTGATCTCCAGGTTGACCTCGTAGTTGCCCGTCAACGAGAGCCGGTCGATGTTCGCGGTGCCGATCGTGGTCCAGCGACCGTCGATCGTGGCGGTCTTCGCGTGCACCATGGCGTTCTGGTAGAGGTGGATGCGTACCCCGCCCCTGAGCAGGGCCGTGTACAGGCCACGGGCGAGCCAGTCCGCCAGGACGTGGTTGGAGCGCTCCGGGACGAGGACCCGCACGTCGACGCCACGCGCGGCGGCCATGAGGAGCGCAGCAAGGATCTCGCGGTCGGGGATGAAGTAGGCCTGGGTGATGTAGATGTGCGAGCTGGCCCGGTCGATCGCGTCGAGGTACATCCCGCGGATGGGGAACACGAGGTGTGCGGGTGCGTTGCGGGCGGCCCGCAGTCGCGGCTCCCAGTGCACCGACCCGGGATCCTGCAGCAGCGGCTGGTCGGGGGCACGGTTGTTGTTCCAGAAGTCGACGAACGCGTTGCGCAGCTCCCACGTGCTCGGCCCCTCGAGCCGCACGTGCGTGTCTCGCCACTGCGTGGCGTAGAGGGTCGCGATGTTGTAACCGCCGACGAAGCCGATCTCGTCGTCCACCACGAGGATCTTGCGGTGGTCGCGACCGGACTTGCGGACGTTGAGCATGAGGATCCCGGGCCGGAAGACCGGGTACCTGATGACCTGGATCGGCTCGGGCAGGTCGAAGAAGGTGCGCGGGACCACGAGGTTGGCGAAACCGTCGTAGATGACGAAGACCTGCACGCCGCGCTCGCTCGCCGCCACGAGCGCGTCCTTGAACTGGTTGCCGACCTCGTCGCTCTTCCAGATGTAGGTCTCGAGGAGTATGCACTGCTCGGCGCCCTGGATCGCGGCCAGCATGTCGCGATACAGGTCTTCGCCGTAGGTGTACAGCGTCGTGGTGGTCCGTACGAGCTCCGCAGACACCGGCGGGCCGTGCGGGAACGTCGGCTCTGCCGTGTTGCGGCGCTTGCGCAGCGTGTCGGCGGCGACGAGCACGGCGGCGACCGCGAGCGGGGCGGCGACGGTCACGACCAGGGCGCGCGAGGCGATGCGCCGGGCATTGCGCCACGTGGCGTCGGAGAACAGGTGCACGCCCCTCACCGTAGCGGTCGACGCGGTCGGCGCACGACGTGCACCCGCCGGCCCACCGGGGTGAAGAATCGTCAGTGCGAGCGCAGCGCCCGGATCAGCTCTGCCTTGCGCATCGAGGACCGACCCTCGATCCCGATCTCGGCGGCGCGCTCGCGCAGCTCGGCGACGGTCCAGTCGTCGTAGTCGCCGGACCGGCCACCCTTGCGGCCCACCGAGCGGCGGGACGACCCGGCGGCTGCGTTCGCGATGCGCGCGGCCTTCTCCTTCGAGCTGCCTTCGTCGCGCAAGGACTCGTACAGCTCAGGGTCCTTCACGCTCGGACCTGGATCACGTTCGGGCACGGCTGCCTCCTTCGTCGTCCACCTGGTGCGGTGCGTCGAGGCCAGGCTCACGCGCACCGCGTCCGCTCGCATCCGGACACGGCTTCACACCCGCAGACACCACGTCACCGGTAGACGACGAGGCGACCCGTGGCGGGGTCCGCGTGCACGAGGTGGCCGTCCACGGTGCCGAACCCGCCCGTGTCGCCGTCGACCTGCTGGTCCCACAGCACGGAGCCGTCGGCCAGGTCGAGCGCGACGATCCTGGCGGACCGGGTCATGTCCCCGGCGGCGACGACGAGGGCCGCGACATGACGGTCCGTGAACGCGGCGACGACCGAGTCGGCGACGCCGAGGTCGTCCCGCTCCCACGTCCACGCGGTCGCGCCCGTGGCGAGGTCGACACCGCGGACCACCCAGCCCAGGTCCAGCACCGCGACGCCGTCCGCGACGACGGCCACCTGGACCACGTCGCCGCTCGCCGTCCACCGCTCGTTGCCGCGCGTGTCGAGCGCCTGCACACCTCCCGGCACGGACAGCAGCCGCGTCGGGTCCGCGGTACCGTCGGTCGCGAGCGGCACGAGCGGGCGGCCGGGCACGATCCGCTCGGTCGCTCCGTCGTTGCGCACGACCTGCGTGCTCTCGACCGCACCGGTCGCCGACGCCGCCGTCGTGCGCAGGTACGTCCCGGCCGCGGTCGGCACCACCTGCAGGGTCGCGGGCGCGGCGGTGTCGTCCACCCGCGTGCCGTCCACGTCGAAGTAGGCGCTGATACGGCACCCGCGCACCACGAGAAGACCCTGCTCGACGTCGGCCGCCGCCGTCCCCGCGACCTGCGGACGGCACAGGTCGACGCGGGCGACGTCGTCGGGCGCCACGGTCCGGACCCAGCGGACACCGGCGTCCTTCGCGTCCTGCAGCATGACGGTCGCGGTGCCGCCGGTGCGGTCCCAGCGCAGGACGCTGGCGCCCGGTCCGGGCACGGCGTCGCCCCCGACGTCACCGAGCGGCACGCTCGACGTCACCTGCCCGTCGGCGGTCACGACCCAGGCCCGTGGCGACATCCGGTCGCCGACCAGGCACACCAGCTCTGCGGGCGAGGATCCGACGTCCTCCGGTGCGGGGCCGCACCGGGGTCCGCCCCCGGACATCCCGACCTCCCACCCCCGTCGACCGGTCGCGACGTCGAGGCCCACCAGGCGCCCGTCCTGCACCGTCACGAGGGTGTCCCCGAGTGCCCAGGCGCGCCCCTCGTCCGTCTCGGACTCCCACGCGGGCCGAGGAGGGGTCGCGAGCGACGTCACACCACCGTGCGAGTCCGCGAGCGCCCGGTCGCGCGACCACGACTGGGCGAGGCTGCTCGCGACGAACGCCACCACGACGGCGGTGGCCACCGCCGCGGTGAGGACCGCGGTCCGCCGGACGGGGCGGCGACGGGGCGACGACCCGGTGTCGTCGGCCGGCGTGCCGCGGGCAGGGGACCGGTGCCCGTCCTGCGGGACCGGCTCTCCACGCTCTCGAGCGCGAGCCGGTGGGACCCGTCGGCTCGCGGCGTCGTCGCCATACGCCCACGGTACGCAGTTCAGCGCCCGCCGGGTACGGTCCCGTTGCCCATGGCCCCGGCGAGCGGGTGGGCGCGGATCGCCGCTGCCAGCTCTCCCTCGATCCGGTCCAGGTACACCCCGGTGGTGGCGATGGACGCGTGCCCCAGGAGCTCGGCGACGACCTTGACGTCCCACCCGGCGGCGGCGAGCAGGGTCGCCGTGGTGTGCCGCAGGGCGTGGGGCGTCGCGTCGCGCCGGTAGGGGTCGGGTACGCGCTCGAGCGCGCGGCGCAGCAGCGCGCGCACGGCCTGGGCGTCGATGCGCCGGCCGCGCCAGGACAGCAGCAGGGCCCGGCGCGCCTCGCGATCGCCCGGCCGCCGGGCGGCCAGGACGGGGCGCAGGTGGTCCAGGTAGTCGTCCAGCGCGTCCGCGAGCGGGTCCGACAGCGCGACCGTGCGCACGTGGCCGCCCTTGCCGTGGATCCTCCAGCGCGTGTCGCCCGGCTGTCGGGAGAAGTCGTCGACGTCGGCCCGCACCAGCTCGGACACGCGCGGACCCAGGACGAGCAGCAGCGCGACGACGAGCCGGTCGCGCAGGTGCAGGTCGTGGTCCCGGCGCGCTGCTTCGTCCGACGGCGGTTCGCCGGCCATGGCCAGCAGCGACCTCGCCGATCCTGAGGACAGCGCGGTACGCGCCACCCGGAGCCCGTCGCGCGCCCGGACCGGGGGAGCGGCCCACTGCATCGGGTCGGCCTGCACCCACCCCTCCCGCGCGGCGTAGGAGAAGAAGCGCGTCAACGACTGACGGAACCGGTTGACCGTCGACGTCGCGCGCCCCGACCCGCCGGGCTTGCTCTCCGCGGCGGTGTACCGCGCGTCGGGCGTGATCTGGTAGCGCAGCAGGGCGTCGTCCACGTCCTCGCCCGTCACGTCGTCCAGCACCCGTACCGGGCCGACGAGCCGCGCGAACTCGCGCACGTCGCGCTCGTAGCTGCGTCGCGTCGTCGCCGACAGCACGCCACGCACGGTCTGCGCCGCCACCGAGGCGAGGTACCGGTCGACCGCGTCCGCGACCAGGACCCGGTCGAGGTGCGGCGGGGCGACCATCCGAGCGGGCTCCCTCCGTGCAGACTGGCAGACGCACCGGCCGTGCGAACCGGGCATCGGGAGCATACGAGACGCCACCGACACCCGGCCGGCAGCCCGCAGGATGCTGTTGCCGCGGTACCGACCGCTCGTGAGAACACGTCTCCGCCTGATCGGCGGACGGTCCGGCGTCGGCAGGTACGGGGGAGTGGTGGCGGACCGCGTCGGCAGCATCGGACCGGCATGCACCACACCGACCGATCGTCCGTCGGGCGGGCCGGATCGGTTTCCGAGCGGGCCGGCAGACGAGCTGCGAGCGGACGGAGAGAGGGCACGTACCGCGGTCGATGCCGCGTCAGCGGGCCTGCCGGCCTGACTCTCACGCTGCATGACTGAAACCACGGTGTTGACCTAAACACAATGGTGTGAACCGTATGTCCGTTCATGCTAGCGCAGCCGATGTGGCGACGTTGCTGCTGGGCCCGGCCGGCCCGCCCGACGGCACGACTCGACCCGCATCTGCACGGAGGGCTCGTCGGGGCGGTGTCAGGCCTGGTGGGCGGGAGCTCGCACGGGGGAGATCGTCCGCCAGACCCATACGGCGGCCGTCGCCGTGCCGACTGCAGCCGCTGCGGCGCACGAGGCCACGACGTAGACGACGACGAGCGGGATCATCGCCAGCACGGACAGGATCAGGACGACAGCACGTACCCAGCCGCTGGGACGTTGTGCCGATGGCATGCTGACGGACATGAACGGCGTCTTCGCGACGAGCCGGATGTCGGGCGCCTCACGGGCACGCGTGCCCGCAGGGCGCGTCGCGCGCGGACCGAGGGTGCTGGTCGTGCCGGCCGGACCTTCGTCGGCGGTGAGCAGGTGCATGCATGAGGGGAGACCATGACCTCTGGCCCTGATGCGGGAGCGCCGTTCCGTTCGGCCATAATGACATAATGTACATTATCGGCGCCGCAGAACTGCAGTGCGCACCTTGCCGGTTCGGGACGTTCCGCGACGGACCGTGACGGACGCTGAGCGCGCAACGAAGCGCCCCGCCCCCATGCGGACTACTCGATGATCTCTATCGGGGTGAAGGGGTTCTTTGCGCAACCGATATTCGGGTCGACGTCGCAGATCGTCGTGGCGCCCTGAAGTCTGAGGGACACCTCGGCCGTGCCGATCGGGATGTCGTTCGGGACACGGACGGTGCCCTGAGCAGACCCGTCACTGTCAGGGTCCAGGGATCCGAGACTCGTCGAGTAGCGGCTCATGTCTGGGTCGTTGTCGGGCACCTCGGAGGTGATCGCGACCTCGTACCGAGCGCCGGCCGGGATGCTCGGCTCGCAGTCCACATCGCCTTCGCGCCCAGCGGTCTCGACCTGCAGAACATCGCCAGGTGCCACACTCTGCGGCGTCACGACCGGGTCCTCGGGCTGGCAGTACGCCGTCGGATCGACAGCCTCAACGATCGAGCAACCCGATGTTGCCGTCAGAGCGACCCCGACGACGATGGCAAGGCGTAGCACCCGCACCGCCCGGGGGGATGCTCCGTCGTGAAGGGCGGGCCCGTGCCGTGTCACGATCTCGCGTTCTGTCACAGGGCGACCCTAGCGAGGAAGGATGCCGCTGAGGACTGCCTCACTCCCCCGGACGAGCGACGATCACTCGCAACACATACCCAGCCCCCAGCGACCCGTCGGCGACCCAGCCCTGGTACTTCTCGCGCCTGCCTGGCTCGCCGAGGTAGTGCGGACATGCACTCGCACGGACGAATCCGAGACCATCGTCCAGCGGAGCGAGCGGGCCGAACGGATCCGTGGACGATCCGTCGAACCAGTAGTTCATCCCCGCGCTGATCCCGGCGAGGATCACCCCGTTCGCCGCGGCCTCCGCCAGGATCTCCGGCAGCCCGTGGAGGCGCCAGACGGCGAGGAGGTTGGCGGTCGACCCGCCGCCGACGTCGATGACGTCCTGCTCGAGCAGCATCGTCGGCTCGACGTAGCGCCACGGTTCATGACAGAACAGCGACAGCACCGAGGGCTCTGCGCGGCCGGAGAACGCCGCCACGAAGCGCTGGCAGTATCCGTCGCCGTCGCCGCTGGCGGTCGGGACGAAGCACACGCGCGGTCGATCCTTGCCCGTGAGCTCCAGGAGGAGGTCGTCGATCGCCGGCGTGCCGTCGTCGGACATCGAGAAACGCACAGGACGGAGGCCCGGCCGCAACGTGGCACGCGGTTCTTTCCCGACGGCGTGCGCCTCGACCTCGATCTGGTCGAGGAGCGCACGTTCGACAGCGGGTTGATCTACGCGCGGTACCGGACCCGCCGAGCACGTCCCCACGCACGGACCGCACCCCCCACCCACTCCCCTGGCGTCCCTGCGACGGCGCTGTGCGGTCGCGCTCACGGAGTCGTCCGGCGGCACGATGCGCGCTCGCGGCTTACGGTGACGGCATGGACTACGACGAGTTCGCACAGGCCATGCGCGCGGCGTCGGACGCGCACGAGGCCGGACGGTCCTCCGAGGCCGTGGACACCTACCGGCGACTGCTCGACGACCCGACGCTGGCTGACGTCGACAAGGCGATGGTGGCGGTCAACCTTGCCACCGTGCTGAGCGCCGTGGGTGCCCCGAACTCCGAGATCGAAGGGGTCTACGACCGGGGGATCTCCGTCGAGTCCCGGTGGATGCGCGGGTTCGCCACGGAGTCCAAGGCGGTCTGGCTCGCCGGTCTGGGGCGTGTCGACGCCGCCCGGCGGGTCTATCAGTCCCTGCTGGGCCAGGGCTGGGCGTCGATGAGCGATCGCCACCGGTGGGCGTCCAACGTGGAGAAGCTCTCTGCCTGACCGGGACTGACCAGGTGCCGGTCGGCCGTCCGGACGCCGCAGCTCACGCGGTGGATGTGGCGCTGACGTAGGCCGCGAGGTGCTTGCCGGTGAAGGTCGTCGGGCGGTCGACGAGGTCGCCGGGAGTCCCTTCGAAGACGACGCGCCCGCCGTCGTGCCCGGCGCCGGGACCGAGGTCGATGATCCAGTCGGCGTGCGCCATGACGGCCTGGTGGTGCTCGATGACGATGACGGACGTCCCGGCGTCGACGAGGCGGTCGAGGAGGCTCAGGAGGTTCTCGACGTCGGCCAGGTGCAGGCCGGTCGTGGGTTCGTCGAGGACCAGGACGTTGCCGGCCTCGCCGAGGTGGGTGGCGAGCTTGAGGCGCTGGCGCTCCCCTCCGGACAGCGTGGTCAGGGGCTGGCCGAGGCCGAGGTAGCCGAGGCCGACGTCGTCCAGCCGGGCCAGGATCGTCGCGGCGGCGGGGGTGCGGGCCTCGCCCTCGGCGAAGAACGCGTAGGCCTTGGCGACGGGCAGGGCGAGGACCTCGGCGATGGACAGGCCACCGAGCGTGTGCTCGAGCACCTCCACCTTGTACCCGGTGCCGCCGCACTCCTCGCACGGGGTGGACACGGTCTCCATGAACCCGAGCTGGGTCTCGATCACGCCCGCGCCCTTGCACGCCGGGCACGCGCCCTCGGAGTTCGCGCTGAACAGGGCCGGCTTGACGCCGTTGGCCTTGGCGAACGCCTTGCGGATCGGTTCGAGCGCCCCGGTGTA
This sequence comes from Cellulosimicrobium arenosum, assembly GCF_014837295.1. GTDB lineage: Bacteria > Actinomycetota > Actinomycetes > Actinomycetales > Cellulomonadaceae > Cellulosimicrobium > Cellulosimicrobium arenosum. The sequence continues at coordinate 429,751 of NZ_JACYHB010000001.1, read as the reverse complement.
CGTGGCGGGGCTGGAGCGTCGCGACCCCTTGACGCCGCTCTGGTCGATCGTGACGACACCCTCGCGGGCGCTGATCGACCCTTCCACGAGCGAGCTCTTGCCGGACCCGGCGACGCCCGTGACGACGACGAGCACGCCGAGGGGCACGTCCACGTCGACGTCCTGCAGGTTGTTCGACGACGCGCCGCGGACCTCGAGGGTGCCCGTGGGCTCGCGCACGGCGTCCTTGAGACGGGCGCGGTCGTCGAGGTGGCGTCCGGTGACCGTGCCGGAGCCGCGCAGGCGGTCGACGGTGCCCTCGAAGGTCACCTCTCCCCCGGCGGTGCCGGCGCCGGGGCCGAGGTCGACGACGTGGTCCGCGGTGAGGATCGTCTCGGGCTTGTGCTCGACGACGAGCACGGTGTTGCCCTTGTCGCGCAGCCGCACGAGCAGGTCGTTCATACGGTCGATGTCGTGCGGGTGCAGGCCGATCGTGGGTTCGTCGAACACGTAGGTGACGTCCGTCAGCGCGGAGCCGAGGTGGCGCAGCATCCGGATGCGCTGCGACTCCCCGCCGGACAGCGTCCCGGACGGACGGTCGAGGCTGAGGTACCCGAGGCCGAGGTCGACGAAGGACGCCAGGTTGTCCCCGAGCGCGGTGACGACGGGCGCCATCTGCGGGTCGTCGAGCTCGCGGATCCACTCGGCGAGGTCGGTGATCTGCATGGCGCACAGGTCGGCGATGTTCACGCCGCGGATCTTCGCCGAGCGCGCCGCCTCCGAGAGCCGCGTGCCGCCGCAGTCGGGGCACGACGCGAACACCGCGGCCCGTTCGACGAACGCACGGATGTGCGGCTGCAAGGAGTCGACGTCCTTGGTGAACATCGACTTCTGGATCTTGGGGATCAGGCCCTCGTAGGTGACGTTGATGCCCTTGGCCTTGATCTTCGTCGGCTCCTTGTACAGCAGGTCCTCGCGCTGCTTCGCGGTGAACTCGCGCACCGGCTTGTCCGGCGGGTAGTAGCCGGACTCGGCGAAGGTGGCGACCATCCACCCGTCCGCGGTGTACCCGGGGACGAGGATCGCGCCGTCGAGCAGCGACCTGTCCTCGTCGACGATCGCCGACAGGTCGAGGTCGGACACGCTCCCCCGGCCCTCGCACCGCGGGCACATGCCGCCGTGGTAGATCGCCTCGCGCACGATCGTCTTCTCCCCCGTCGCCGACGTCATGACGCCGCTGGCCTTGCGCGCGGGGACGTTGAACGAGAACGCGGGCGGCGGCCCGACCTGCGGGTCGCCGAACCGGCTGAACAGCACGCGCAGGATCGCGTTGGCGTCCGTCACGGTGCCCACGGTGGAGCGCGGGTTCGCGCCGAGACGGTCCTGCCCGACGACGATCGCGGGCGTCAGGCCCTCGAGCAGGTCGACGTCGGGCCGGTCCAGGCTCGGCATGAAGCCCTGCAGGAACGCCGGGTACGTCTCGTTGATCAGGCGCTGGGACTCGGCGGCGATCGTGTCGAACACGAGCGAGCTCTTCCCGGAACCGGACACTCCGGTGAACACGGTCAGGCGCCGTTTGGGGATCTCCAGGTCGACGTCGCGCAGGTTGTTCTGGCGTGCACCTCGGATGCGCAGGACGTCGTGGGTGTCGGCGGTCGCCGGGTCGCTCATCGTGTCTCTCCCAGAGGGTGTCGTCGTGCAGTCGGGTGCGGGATGCGGATGCGAGTCTCGGACGGGTCGGCCGGTCAGCCGACGCCCTCGTCGACGATCCGCCACGGGTCACCGTCCGCGTCGCGCACCAGCAGGTATCCCCACGTCGTGGCGCCCTCGGGCATGGATCCGTCGCCGTGGAACGGGCGCGTGTCCAGGTCGAACGTCACGGGGACGTACGTGACCTCCTGGTCGGGCGAGTGGCCTGAGTACCGCGGGTCCTCGACCGTCGGCTCGCCGACGTGCACGTCCGTGAGGGCGGCGAGGTCGGCGCACCACGTCGGCTCGTCGCCGGGGGTCCGCAGGGCCCCGGCCGTGGCGCAGTCGTGGCCCGCCAGCGCCCGGGTGTAGGCGTCGACGACCTGCTCGGGCGGTGCGTCGTCGGGCGGCATGGCCACGGGAGTGACGGGTGGGGGCGCGGTGACCACGACGACGGTCGTCGCCGCCGCGAGGGTCGCGGCGGCGACGAGCGTCACGACGGCGGTGCGTCGGGCTGTGGGCACGTGGTGGTACTCCCGGGATCAGGGGACCTGGTCGATGCGGACCATGTTGCCCGCGGGGTCGCGGAAGGCGCAGTCGCGCACGCCCCACGGCTGCTCGGTGGGTTCGGAGACGACCTCGGCGTCGGCGGCCTGGAGCGTGGCGAACGTGGCATCGAGGTCGTGGGTGGCGAGGATGATCGACTGGTAGGCGCCCTTGGCCATGAGCTCGAGGACGGTGCGTCGTTCGGCGTCGGTGACGCCGGGGTCGGCTGCGGGCGGGGTCAGGACGAGCCGGACGTCGGGCGCGGACGGTGCGACGAAGGTGAGCCAGCGCATGGTGCCCTGGCCGACGTCCTGCGTGAGCTCGAAGCCGAGCAGGTCGCGGTAGAAGCCCAGGGAGGCGTCGGGGTCGGTGTGCGGGAGGAACGTCGTGTGCAGGGTGATGTCCATGGCTCTCACGCTAGGTGCACCCCCACCGCGGGCGCTTCTCGATTCCTGATCGGTCGCGTGACCTCCTTGGTCACGCAGGACGGCAGCTCGCCCGCCCCCGTCGTCCGGGCCCGGCGCGCGTACTCGCTGGGTGACATGCCGACGAGCTCGGTGAAGCGCGTGCTGAACGTGCCCAGGGAGGAGCTGCCGACGGTGAAGCAGACGTCGGTCACCGACAGGTCGCCACGGCGCAGCAGGGTCATGGCTCGTTCGACGCGCCGCGTCATGAGGTAGGAGTAGGGCGACTCGCCGTACGCACGCCGGAACTCGCGGCTGAGGTGCCCGGCGGACAGGTGCACGCCGCGCGCGAGCTCCTCGACGTCGAGCGGGCTGGCGTGCTCGCGGTCGATCCGGTCGCGGACACGGCGCAGCAGGACGAGCGTGCGCAGGTGCGCCTCCAGGTGCGCGTCGTCGCCGCTGCTGCTGGTCACAGGTCGATCGTAGGGTGCCCCTCCCCCACGGTGCACGAGATTCTCGTAGGGTGCCCTGGTGGATCTGCAGGAGATGGTGGCCTACGTCCGTGCGCACGGTGACGGCGTGGTGTCGACGATCGGGCCCGACGGCGCGCCGCAGTCCGCGTACCTCGCGTTGACGGCGACCGACCGTGGCGAGCTGGTCCTGGACGCGCGGACCTCGTCGCGCAAGGTGGCGAACCTGCGGCGCGACGGGCGGGGGCGGTCGTGGTCGGCGGTGCGGACGGCACGACGCTGCAGGCGCAGGGCGTGGCGGACGCGCCGCGGGGGGCGGACCGCGAGCGGTGCGCGGCGGCCTACGCCGCCGCGTTCCCACAGTTCGCGGGGTCGTTGGCGGACGAGGGGATCGTCCTCGTGCGCGTGGCGCTGTCCTGGGCCCGGCACGGCGACTTCCGCGCGTCGGTGCCGGTGGTGTCCGACGTGCCCCTCGATGGCTGAGGCGGTCCGGGGCGGCGCCGTCCTGACCTTCCGCTCGGGCGGGGCGGACGAGTCCCGACCTGCGCGTCAGCCTCCGGGCAGCAGGTCCTCGAAGTCGGCGACGGATGCGAACGGGTCGTGCACCGCCGCCGGTCCGCGGGCGGCGACCCGCTCGGCGAGCTCGCGCCCGGCCCGCGCGATGCGGCCGGCGAGCCCGCCGCCGTCGTCGCCCTCCCCCGCCGCCCAGTCGTCGGTCGCGGCGAAGACCGAGGTGGGCACGACGTCGGCCCGCAGGTACGTCAGCAGCGGCCGCAGGGAGTACTCGAGCGCCAGGGAGTGGCGCGCGGTGCCGCCCGTGGCGCCGAGCAGCACCGGGACGCCCGACAGCGCGTCGCGGTCCAGGACGTCGAGGAACGACTTGAGCAGGCCGGAGTACGTGGTGGTGAACAGCGGTGTGCTGATCACGATCGCGTCGGCCGCGTAGAGGCGGTCCAGGACGTCCGCGAGCTCGCCCGTGGCGAACCCGGTGAGCATCGCGTCGACGACCGCGTGCGCCAGGGGCCGCAGCTCGACCGTCTCGGCGCTCGCGGCCACGCCTCGCGCGTGCAGGTCGGCCACGGTCGCCGCCGCGAGGCGGTCGGCCAGCAGTCGCGTCGAGGAGGGCTCGGACAGGCCGGCGGAGACGACGACGACGCGCCGCTGCGACCCGGTCATGCGAGGCTCCCGGCCGTCGTGCCCGCGGTGTCGGCCGTGTCGGCCGTGTCCGACGCGCTGGCCGTTGCGTCCCGGTGCGCGGCGACCCGCTCGGCGTGGCTGGGTGGCCCCGCGGGCACGTGCGCGGGGCGCGCGGCCTCCGCCTCGCGGCGCAGCACGGGCACGACCTCGCCGGCGAGGAGGTCGATCTGCTCCAGGACGGTCTTGAGCGGCAGGCCGGCGTGGTCCATGAGGAACAGCTGGCGCTGGTAGTCGCCCACGTCCTCGCGCATCGCGGCGTACCGGTCGATGACCTGCTGGGGCGAGCCGACGGTCAGCGGGGTCTCGCGCGTGAAGTCCTCCATGGACGGCCCGTGCCCGTACACGGGCGCGTTGTCGAAGTAGGGGCGGAACTCGTCCCATGCCTTCTGGGAGTCCTTGCGCATGAACACCTGCCCGCCGAGCCCGACGATCGCGGTGTCCGCGGGGCCGTGGCCGTGGTGCTCGTAGCGCTGACGGTAGAACCGGACCATCTGCCGGGTGTGGTGCAGGGGCCAGAAGATGTTGTTGTGGAAGAAACCGTCACCGTAGTAGGCGGCCTGCTCGGCGATCTCCGGGCTGCGGATCGATCCGTGCCACACGAACGGCGGGACGCCGTCGAGCGGGCGCGGCGTCGAGGTGAAGCCCTGCAGCGGGGTGCGGAACTTTCCCTCCCAGTCGACGACGTCCTCGGTCCACAGCCGGCGCAGCAGGGCGTAGTTCTCGACCGCGAGCGGGATGCCCTGGCGGATGTCCTGGCCGAACCACGGGTACACCGGGCCCGTGTTGCCGCGACCCAGCATGAGGTCCGTGCGCCCGTCGCTGATGACCTGGAGCATCGCGTACTCCTCGGCGAGGCGCACCGGGTCGTTGGTCGTGATGAGCGTCGTGGCGGTGGACAGGACGATGTTCTTCGTCACACCGGCGAGGTAGCCGAGCATCGTCGTGGGCGAGGACGGGACGAACGGCGGGTTGTGGTGCTCGCCCGTCGCGAAGACGTCGAGACCCGCCTCGTCGGCGTGCCGTGCGATGGTGAGCATCGCCCGCACGCGGGCCGTGTCGCCCGGGACGGCGCCGGTGCGGGGGTCGGGGGTGACGTCGCCGACGGAGAAGATGCCGAACTGCATGGGGGTCGCTCCTGGTCTGGTACCGCCCGCCGGTTCCGCGGCGGGTACGCGCTCGTCAACCGGTCGAGCGCACGGTTTGTTCCACGGCGTGCGCCCGTCGTCGCGTGCGGGTGACGAGTTGCGCGCCCGTGGCGAACCCGGGAGCCTGGTCCCACCACGCTGCGGGGGGACGTTCACCGGACCTTCACGACGCGGTGGAACAACGCCCGGCGACCTGGCGTTCCACTCGGTGGAAGCGGCTCGGCGCCCGGTATCACGGGTGCGGCCCATCTCACCCTCGACGACCTCCTGGAGGACACATGCCTGACCGTTCCCTGCGCGGGATGAGCATCGGATCGAAGAGCATGGAGTCGGACGCGGGCGTCGACTTCGCTCCTCGCTTCCAGGCGCACTACGACTGCCCCAACGGGCACACGATCATCCTGCCGTTCTCGACCGACGCCGAGGTGCCCCCGGTGTGGGAGTGCCGCTGCGGCGAGGAGGCCCTGCTGCGGGACGCGGAGCGCCCCGAGCCGAAGGCGGGCAAGCCCGCCCGTACGCACTGGGACATGCTGCTGGAGCGCCGCACAGTCTCCGAGCTCGAGGAGCTGCTCGACGAGCGCCTGGGTCTGCTGCGCGCGGGCAAGCTGCGCCGCGGCGCCTGAGGCGCACGCCCTGCACGACGCGAGGAGGCCCGGACCGTCATGGTCCGGGCCTCCTCGCGTGTCCGGGCGGGGCGGACGCCGGGTCGGCGCGGGCGGGCACCACCAGACCCCGTGACCGCTCAGCCGCGCGGACGCAGCTGTTCGACGCGTCGTCGGGCACCCCACGCGGTGACCTTCCACAGCGCCTCGGTGACGATCGCGCGGCTCATCTTCGACCGCCCGGCCGTGCGCTCCACGAACGTGATCGGCACCTCGACGACGCGTCCGCCGCCGCGGGCGACGCGCCAGGCCATGTCGACCTGGAAGCAGTACCCGTGGGACTCGACGCCGGCGAGGTCGATCGCGCGCAGGGTCTCGGCCCGGTAGGCGCGGAACCCTGCGGTCGCGTCCTGCAGGTGCAGCCCGAGCGCAGCGCGCACGTAGGCGTTGCCACCCCGCGAGAGCGCCGCGCGGTGCCACGGCCAGTTCTCCACCCGCCCGCCGGGGACCCAGCGCGACCCGATCACGAGCTCGGTCGGTCGGTCTCCCGCCGGTGCCGGGTCGTCGAGCGCCGCGAGCAGGCGGGGAAGCTGCTCGGGCTGGTGCGACCCGTCCGCGTCCATCTCGACGACGATGTCGTACCCGCCGTCCAGCGCCCAGCCGAAGCCCGCGACGTACGCCGCACCGAGACCGTCCTTGCCGGCGCGGTGCAGCACGTGCACCGCGGGGTCGGACGCCGCGGCCGCGTCGGCGAGGTCCCCGGTGCCGTCCGGGCTGGCGTCGTCGACGACGAGGACGTGCGCGTGCGGTACGGCCGCGCGCAGGCGCGCGAGCGTCGACGGCAGGGTCAGGGCCTCGTCGTAGGTGGGGACCACCACCAGGACGCGCTGCGCGGGCAGAGGCGTCACGGTGCCGCGCTGCTGGTGGAAGGGTCCTCCGGCGCGTCCGGTGCTTCCGTCGAGTGGTCGGTGGCGGTGGCGCGGCGGCGGGCCCTGGTCCCCGTTCCGATGCCCGTGGCGAGCAGGCCCAGCGTCAGGACGAGGACGGTCATGGCCGGGGCGTAGCCGGCCCGCACCGCCGGGGTCAGGCTCGTGCGCAGCGGCAGGGACGCGACGAGCTGGTCCGGGGTGAACAGCGCGGTCGACTGCAGCAGCGTCCCGTCCGGGGCGACGACGCCGCTGACGCCGACGGTGGAGACCTGGACGGTGGCGCGCCCGGTGGTGATGGCCCGCAGCCTCGACATGGCGAGCTGCTGCGTGGACTCTGCCGTGTACCCGAAGGACGCGTTGTTCGTCTGCACGACGAGGACCTGCGCCCCGGCGTCCACGGCGTCGCGCACGAGCGTGTCGTAGGCGACCTCGAAGCAGATGACGACGCCGAGCGGAACGGTGCGTCCCAGGCGCGGCGAGGCGAGGTCGATCACGCCCGTCTCGGTGCCGGGCAGCATGTCGGTCGTGACGCGGTCGACCTCCGCGGAGAAGAGCCGCACGAAGGAGCGCAGCGGGATGTACTCGCCGAACGGTGCGGGGTGCTGCTTGGCGTACCGGTCGACCACGCCCGCGCCGGGTTCCCACAGCAGCGACACGTTGTACCGGCCCCCGGTCGGCGGGTACTCCTGCGCCCCGACGAGGATCGGCGCGCCCACGTCGGACGCGGCGGCGTCGATGCCCGCGGCGACGTCGGGGTTGGTCTGCGGGTCGAGGTCGGAGCCGTTCTCCGGCCACAGCACGACGTCGAGGTCACCGGCCTCGACCTGGTCGAGCAGCGCGACGGTGCCCTCGAGGTGGTTGTTCAGGACCACGGCACGGTTCGCGAACGAGCCCAGGCCGGGTTCGTCCACGTTGCCCTGCACGGCCCCGACCTCGAGCGTGCCGGCCTCGGCGCGCGCGTCGAGCGGGACGAGCGCTGGGGTGGTCGCGAGGACCACGGCGAGCAGGACGGGGACCGCGACCGGCACCCCGGTACGCGGCCGCACGACGACTCGACCGGCGTCGGGCGGCGGGGTCGTGGCGTCGGCCGGGCCCGGGGCCAGTCGCAGGACGGCGACGGCGAGCAGCGCGCCCACGAGGGCGACGAGCAGCGAGACCAGCACCTCGCCGCCGAGCGGGGCGGCGTGCGCGAGGGGCGAGTCGACCTGGGAGTACGCGACCCGTCCCCAGGGGAAGCCGCCGAACGGGACCTCGGTGCGGGCCTGCTCGGCGCCGACGAACAGCACGGCGAACGCGACGGCCTGGGCGAGCGGGCGGGCCCGCAGCCACGGCCACCGGCGTGCCCACACCCATGCCGCCCCGAGGGCCGCGACGAACGCGGCCTCCATGAGCGACAGGGCGAGCCACGGCACGGTGTCGGTGGCCTCGTTCGCCCACCACAGGTGCACGAGGAAGAACGACGCGCCCCACGCGAACCCGACGAGGGCGCCCCACCACGCGCGGTCGGCCCGCAGGGCGACGAACAGGGCGCCGACCCCGACGAAGGCCAGCGGCCACCACCCTCGTTCCGGGAACGCGGCGTCGGTCGCGAGCCCACCGGCAACGGCAAGGACGAGCGACAGGACCCGCCAGGTCGGGCTCGGCGACCGCGGACGCGCGGGGGCGGGGTCGGACGTCGGCACGGGTGCACAATACGCCACGAGCGAGGTGTGACGGTCGGCCCGCGCGCCCTTCGGCCCGTACCCCGACGCCACGAGCGGGGCACGTTTTCTACTGAGCGCGCGGGACCGACCCGCTGCCCGGCGAAGCACGCGCAGGGGTCGTCGGCGGTGGCAGATCCCCCAGCGGCCGCGTGGGCCGGAACACCCTGCCGAACCTACCCCCCCAGACCGAGGTGTCAAGCGGTAGCGCTCTCAGCCCAGCTCGTCGTGCAGCACGACGCCCGCGCGCACGCTCTGCACGCACACCGGTCGCGCGACGTCCGTGCCGAGCTCGGGCAGCAACGGCTGCCCCGCCCGGGCGTCGGTGCTCCACGACGACGTGGTGCGCCCGAGCGCGCCCTGCACGACCAGGTGCTCGGCCTGCCACACGGCCAGGTGCGCGGGCGCGCCCACGCGCAGCTGGCCCGCCCCCGTGTGGTCCAGGCCGGCGATGCGCCACCCGCCGCGCGTGTGCGCCCGGAACGCGGCCCGTGCCGAGACCTGCTGGTCCGGGTCGACGTGCGACATCGCGGCCAGGACGCCCGCCCACGGGTCGAGGCGGGTGACCGGGGCGTCCGAGCCGAACGCGAGCGGGATGCCGGCGCCGGCGAGGTCCGCGAAGGGGCTCAGGCCCTCGGCGCGCACCGCACCGACCCGCGCGGCGTACATCCCGTCCGGCCCGCCCCACGCCGCGTCGAAGCCGGGCTGCAGGCTCAGGCTCACCCCGAGCAGCAGCAGCGTCGCCATCGCGGCCGCGTCGACGAACAGGGCGTGCTCGACCCGGTGCCGGGCGGCGCGCACCGACGACATGCCGTGCACCTCCGCCGCGACCTTGAGCCCCAGCACCAGCTCGTCCATGGCGCGGTCCCCGATGACGTGGAACCCGCCCTGCGTGCCCGCGGCCGCGACCGCGGACAGGTGGTTGCTGACCTGCTCCGCGCTGAGGTACAGGGCACCGCGCTCCCCCGGCTCCGGCGCGTCCTGGTATGGGGCCCGCATCGCCGCGGTGCGCGACCCGATCGAGCCGTCCACGTTGAGGTCTCCCCCGATGCCGGTCAGGCCGGGCAGGTCGGCGAGCAGGGCGCGGGCGTCGTCCACCGTCACGCACAGCTCGCCCCGGTAGCCCACGACGTGGGGCAGCTCGCTCGACGCGTCGCCGGTCATCGTCAGGAGCTCGCGCAGGCCCGCGCGCGTGTCGATGTGCGGGGCGCTCATCTCGTGCACCGAGACGATGCCGGCACGCGCCGCGGCGTCGAGCGCCCGCCGGTACAGCTCGGTGCGCCGCGCCGGTGACACCTGCCGGGCCGCGTCGCGCGCCACGTGGTGCGCCTCGCCCGTGACCCAGCCCGAGTCGTCCCACCCCGCGTGCTGCGAGAGCCCGTACCGGTCGGCCAGCGCGCTGGAGACCACCGCGGAGTGCACGTCGACCCGCGCCGCGTACACCGCGCGCCCGCCCCCCGCACCGTCGAGCTCCGTGCGCGTGGGCCGCCGGCCCTCGGGCCACGTCTGCTCGTCCCAGCCGAACGCGAGCACGACGTCGTCCTCCCCCGCGTCGCGGGCGGCGGTGGCGACCGCATCCAGCGCGCCCGCGAGCGAGGTCACGCCGGCGCTCGCGGACAGGTCGACGCCGACGAGGGCGAGCCCGGTCTCGAAGAGGTGGACGTGGGAGTCGACGAAGCCGGGGGCGACGAGCGCCCCGTCGAGCTCGACGACGCGGTCGGCGCGGGCGGCGAGCCCGTCGGCGGTGTCGTTCGCGCCGATCCAGGCGATCGTCCCGTCGTCGATGAGCAGCGCCTCGGCGAAGGGGTCGGTCGGGGAGTGGATCACGCCACCGCGGTACAGGGTTGAGGCCACAGTCCTTCACGATACCTCCCCACCTGCGAGGTTCGTCCCGCGGGTGGCCGCGGTTCAGACGCTCGAGTAGGCGACGACCCCGCGCCGGACCTTGTCGATCGCCTGGATGGCGGTGCGGCGCAGGGCCGGCGTCGGTGCGGCGCCGGCGAGCTGGTCCAGGACGTCGATCACCTGCTTGCACCAGCGCACGAAGTCCCCCGCTGCGATCTCCGAGCCGCGCAGCACGGCATCGAGGCTGCGACCGGCGGCCCAGCGGTGCACGGCGGCGACGAGTCCGAGGTCGAGCTCGCCCGTGGCGTCGAGGCCGTGGTCGCGCTCGAGGTCGTCGACCTGCGACCACACGCGCACCGTCTCGTCCAGGGCACGGGCGAGGCGCCCGTCCGGTCCGCCCGGCACGTAGGGCTCGGCGCCGTCGTCGCGGCGCGCGGAGTACACGCACGTCGACACGGCGGCGGCGAGTGCGGGTGCGTCGAGCTCGTCCCACACGCCGCGGCGCAGGCACTCGGCCACGAGCAGGTCGTTCTCGGCGTACAGGCGCCGCAACCACTGACCGTCGGACGTGACGGTCAGCCGGTTCCCGGCGGCCGCCGCCGCTGCTGCCCCCTCACCGGTCTCGGCGTCGACGAGCTCGCCGACCGTCCCGCCCTCGGCGGGCGAGCCGTCGCGCAGGTATCCGAGGGTGCGCAGCACGTCGCACGTGCGGTCGAACAGCGTGGCGATCGAACCGGTGCGACCCTGCACGCGGCGCACGATCTGGTCGTGCTCCTTCTTCAGCTTCTCCCAGCGCTCCGCCCACCGGGCGTGGTCCTCGCGGTCGGGACAGCCGTGGCACGGGTGCTCGCGCAGCTGGGCGCGCAGCCGGCTCAGCTCGGCGTCGTCGGCGGCGGCCGCACGGGCGCGGGGGGCCTTGCCGGGGCGCTGACCGGGCTCGTCGAGCGCGCCGAGCGCGTTGCGCAGGCTGGACGCGAGGTCGCGTCGCTGGGCGGGGACGCGCGGGTTGAAGGTCTTGGGGATGCGCACGGTCGCGACGGTGCGGATGCCGCCCGGGGCGTCGGCGACGGTGAGCTTCTTGACCTGGCGGTCCTGCGTGAGGACGGTGGGTCGCGGACCGTCGAACCCGGCCCCCTCCCCCCGCTCGAGCACGACGACGTACCCGGCCCGCCGGCCCGACGGGACCTCGACGACGTCTCCGGGCCGCAGCCGCTCGAACGCGGCGACGACCTCGGCGCGGCGCGTGCGGGACGCCGCGCGCGACAGGTCCTTCTCGCGTGCCGCGATCCGGCGCCGCAGGCCGGCGTACTGCGTGAAGTCGCCCCGGTCGCACGTCATGGCCTGGGCGTACCCCTCGAGGGCCTCGGCGTGCGCCTGCGCCTGCTTCGCGAGCCCGACGACCCCGCGGTCGGCCTGGAACTGCGCGAACGACGTCTCCAGCACCTCGCGCGCCCGGTCCCGACCGACCTGCGCGACGAGGTTGACCGCCATGTTGTACGTGGGGCGGAAGCTCGAGCGCAGCGGGTACAGCCGCTTGGACGCCAGGCCGGCGAGGTGCACCGGGTCGAGCCCGGCGTGGTCGACGACCACCGCGTGCCCCTCGACGTCGATGCCGCGCCGCCCGGCCCGCCCGGTGAGCTGGGTGTACTCCCCCGGTGTGACGTCCACGTGCGCGGTGCCGTCCCACTTGACGAGCTTCTCCAGCACGACGGACCGGGCGGGCATGTTGATGCCCAGCGCGAGGGTCTCGGTGGCGAACACGACCTTGACCAGGCCGCGGCTGAACAGCTGCTCCACGGTCTCCTTGAACACGGGCAGCATCCCGGCGTGGTGGGCGGCCACGCCGCGTGCGAGTGCCTCGGCCCACGTCCAGTACCCGAGCACGTCGAGGTCCTCGGGCGGGATGGCGGCGCTGCGTTCCTCGACCACGCTCCGGATCTGCGCCTCCTCGGCGGGTGAGGTGAGCCGCAGCCCGGCCGTCAGGCACTGCGCGACCGCGCCCTCGCACCCGGCGCGGGAGAACACGAAGTAGATGGCGGGCAGCAGCGCGTCGGCGTCGAGCGAGTCGACGACGGCGAACCTCGCCGGGGTGCGGCGCGCCCCGAGGCGGTCGGGGTGGACCCGGCGGCCGCCGCGACCCCGGTAGCCCCGGTCCCCCCCACGACCGGGCCCGCCCCTGCCGCCCGGACCGGACGCGCCGGTGCGCGGCGCGGCGCGGAACGCGGCGAGCAGGTCCGGGTTGATCGGTGGGTTGACGCCCGGGTTCGTCGGGTCGACGTGCCCCGCGTACAGGTCGAGCAGGTCGGCGCCGCCGACGTGCGGGCCGCGGGCGTGGACGGGGCCGGCCGGGTTCGCGGTGGGGTTGGCGGACGCGACGAGCACGTGCTGCCACAGCGGGACGGGTCGGCGCTCGCTGACGACGACGGCGGTGTCGCCACGGACCATCTCGAGCCAGTCGCCGAACTCCTCGGCGTTGGACACGGTCGCGGACAACGAGACGAGCTGGACGTCGTCGGGCAGGTGGATGATCACCTCTTCCCACACGGGTCCGCGGAACCGGTCGGCGAGGTAGTGGACCTCGTCCATGACGACGAACGCGAGCCCGTCGAGGGTGGGCGAGCCGGCGTACAGCATGTTGCGCAGGACCTCGGTCGTCATGACGACGACGGGCGCGTCCCCGTTGAGGGTGGTGTCGCCGGTCAGGAGGCCGACGTCGTCGGGTCCGTAGCGGCGGGCGAGGTCGGCGTACTTCTGGTTGGACAGCGCCTTGATGGGGGTGGTGTAGAACGCCTTGCGCCCGCCGGCGAGGGCGAGGTGGACGGCGAACTCGCCGACGACGGTCTTGCCGGCGCCGGTGGGTGCGGCGACGAGCACGCCGCGGCCCTCCTCGAGCGACTGGCAGGCCTGTTCCTGGAACGGGTCGAGGGGGAAGTCGAGGATCTCGCGGAAGTCGGCGAGCTGGGTGCGGGACGCCTGCTGGCGCGCGCGGGAGGCGGCGTAGCGGGCGGCGGGCGAGGAGGCGTCCGTCATGCGTCCAGCCTACGGGCCGCGGGCCGGGCCGACGCGGGCTCAGCCGGGGGTGAGGACCCCCAGCGCGCCCGGGACGACCTCGACCCGCACGGGCAGGGGCCCGAGGTGCTCGCCGTCGGCGTAGGCGTGGGGGGCGGGTGCGCCGGCCGCGGTGGGTTCGAGGAGGACGACGCGGGCGCGCAGGACGCCGACGCCCGGGTCCTGCAGGTGCCGGCCGGAGTACATGCCGGGGAAGATGCGCGCGGCGCCGAGGCGGGTGAAGGGCCCGGCGACGACGACGTCGAGCAGTCCGTCGTCGATCGCGGCGTCCGGTGCGATGCGGATGCCGCCGCCGATGCGCGGTCCGTTCGCGACGGCGACGAGGGCGCCGGGCGACTCCCACACGAGCTCGGGGCCGTCGGGTCCGGGTGCGGCGCGCAGCGGGACCCCGGCGAGCTCCGAGATCGGTTCGTCGGGCGCGCCGCCCTGGGCCGGACGGACCCCGCCGAGGGTGATGCGGTAGCCGTAGGGGCGGTACCGGGTGATCTCGCGCAGCGCGGAGCGCGCGTAGCGGGCGCGGCCGCGCGGCCACGTCGAGGCGTTCGCGTGGGCGTTGACGGCGGCGTCGACCCCGGCGGACAGCACCCCGGCGTACCAGCGGGGCTGCGGCAGGTGCGCGGCGGTGACGCGGGCCGCGTCCACGGCGTGCACGTCGTGGCGCCCGCACGCGTCGAGGAGCGCGTCGATGCACGGTCGGGGTCGGCCGGTCGGCAGGCCCAGGGCGTGCGCGAAGTCGTTCCCGGTGCCGACGGCGACGACGCCGAGAGGGACACCGGTCGCGGCGACGGTGTTGACGCCGAGGTGGACCATCCCGTCGCCGCCGACGACGACGAGAGCGTCGAGCCGAGGTCGTCCGCGGCCGTCGACCGCGGTGCGCGCGCTCTCCTGGGCGAGGGCCAGGGTCGGTGCCGACAGGTCGAGGACGTGGTGCCCGGCCGCGCGCAGCGCCACGAGCGTCTCGGTCCCGGCGTACCGCCCGCGACCGCGCCCGGCGGTGGGGTTGACGACGAGCCCGACGGTGCTCATGCCCGTTCACCGCGCCGTGGACGGCGCCCGGTCAGCGCAGGGATCACAGGGCGAGCCGTGCCGCCTCGCGCTTGTCGGCGCGACGGTCGTGCAGGTAGGCGATCCCCAGCGCACCGAAGTACAGGGCGCAGATGGGCAGGGCCACGAAGATCATCGTCAGGGCGTCGGGGGTGGGAGTCATGACCGCGGCGAACACGAACGCGATGAGCACGGCCCACCGCCATCCCTTCGCGATGCTGGCCGCTCGCAGCAGCCCGGCGAAGTTGAGCACGACGAGGATCACAGGCATGACGAACGCGATCCCGAACGCGAGCACGAGACGCATGACGAAGCTCAGGTAGCCCTGTGCGTCGGCGAGGTTGGACGCCCCGTCGGGCACGAACCCGGCCAGGATCGTCACGGCGTGGGGCAGGACCCACCACGCGAGGAGGGCTCCGCCGAGGAACAGCGGGACCGACGCGCCGAGGAAGCCGAACGCGTAGCGGCGCTCCTTCGACGTCAGGCCGGGCGTGATGAACGCCCACAGCTGGTAGAGCCACCACGGGCAGGACAGGAACACGCCGAGGAACAGGGAGACCTTGATCTGCATGTCCAGCGCGGACGCCAGGCCGGAGAAGTTGAGGCGGATCAGCTTCCCCTGCTCGCGCGCGGCCTCCTCGAGGGGTGCCTGCAGCGCCGCCAGCATGGGCTGGTAGACGAACCACGCGACGAGCGCGCCGAGCACGAGACCGATCGAGGTGAGGAAGAGTCGCTTGCGGAGCTCGAGCAGGTGCTCGCGCAGGGGCATGCGCCCCTCGGGATCACGGGGTGGACGTGCCACCGATCACCTCTGCGGGGCGTCGTCCGACGGCGACGTCGACGACCCTCCGGGCACGGTCGGTGACCCTGTGCCGTTCGTCGGGGTACCGGGTGCTGCGGTGGTGGTGGTGCCGTAGGGCGCGGCCTCGTCCTTCGCGGCGTGCCCGTCGTCGTCCTTGTCGTCGCGCAGGTCCTTGACCTCGCTCTTGAAGATCTTCAGCGACTGCCCGACGCTGCGTGCCAGGTCCGGGAGGCGGCGCGCGCCGAAGAGGAGCAGGACCACGACGACGAGCACGATGATGTGCCAGGGCTTCAGCATGCCCATGGGTTACTCCTCCTTGAGGACCGAGGTACGACGTGCTCCGAGTCTACGCGTTGAACACGCGCCACCGTGCCCACACCTTCTCGTCGCGCCGGCGCCGCACGACCCGGCGCTCCGCCCGTTCGCCACGCAGCGCGGCGACGCGTGCCTGGAGCACCTCCGGGTCGTCGAACAGGGTCGGCCCCGTCGACGGGGCCGACTCGGCCTGCTGGCGGGACAGCTCGTCGACCCGTGCGCCGAGCTCGGACGCGACCTGCGAGGCGCGCGACAGCTCACGGCCCAGCGCCTTGAGGGACCGCCACAGCCGACGGCCCAGGAAGAACGCGCCCACGAGCGTGCCCACGACGAGCAGCGTCCACACCCAGAACCACATGCCGCCCACCCTATCCACCCGAGGCCGGTGGCAGGTCGGCGTACGCGGCCAGCGCGCAGCGCGCGGCGTCGCGCACGTCGTCGACCAGGGACGCGGGCTCGACGGACAGCACGTGCCGGGCACGCGCGAGCAGGAGCTGGCGCAGCCACACCGGGTTCGTCACCCGCAGGCGCACCTCGAACGCCCCGCCCGGCAGGTCCCGCACCGACTCGACCGGCACCTGCTCGGCCACGGCGCGGGCCGGGCTCGCGAACGTGATCGTCGCCAGCGGTGCGTCGCCGGTCGGGGTGAAGTCCACGTCGGGGTCGACGTCGTGCCCCTCGACGGGCGTGTCCAGCTCGACGGCGTCGAGGATCCTGTCGACCCGGAACGTGCGCCGCCCCTGCGCACGGTGGCACCACGCGAGCAGGTAGGCGTGCTCGTCCTGGGTGTGCAGGCTCACCGGGTCGATCTCGCGCTCGGACTCCTCGTCGGACGCGGTGACGTACCGGATGCGCAGCCGGTGCCCGGCGGCCAGCGCGGACGAGACCACGGCGACGACGCGGGGCTCGCCCTCGGGCGCGAGCCGCACGTCCAGAGCCGCCGCGGCCTCCCCGGTCGCACCCGTGAGCTTGGCCAGGACGGACTCGACGACGCCCGCACGCTGCGGGTCCGCCTGGACGGCGCCGGTCTCGCGCATGGCACGCAGCGCGGCGACCAGCGCCACCGCCTCGCGGGTGCCCAGGCGCAACGGCCTGGTCATGCCCCGGGCCTCGGTGAGGCGCACCACGCCGCGCTCGATCGAGTCGGCGTCGAAGTCGATGAGGTCGTCCGGCCAGTACCCGGGCGTACCGGAGACCCACAGGGCGTCGACGTCGTCGAGGACCTGGCGCTCGCTGACCCCGAACCGGTGCGCGAGATCGCCCACGGGCACCGGCCCGGCACCGTCCAGGAACGCGACGATGCCCAGGAGCCGTACGAGCCGGTCGTCCGCGCGCTCAGCCACCGGTCGCCTCCCCGGACCCGTCGGCCGCGACCTGCGCGCCGAGCGTCGACGCCTCGCGCAGCCGACGCACGACGACGTCCCGCAGCTCGGGCGGACCCAGCACGAGCACCGCGTCGCCGTAGGCCACGACCTCGTCCGCCAGCGCCGCGCGCACCGAGTACGGCACCTCGAGCACGTCGCGGCCCGGGGTACGTCCACGTTCGCCCGGTTCCGACGCCGCCATCGGCCCCACGAGCGTGCCCCGCACCCGCAGCGCCGCGGCCCGCTCCGGCACGACCGCGAGCCAGGCCACGCCGCCGGACCGCCCAGCACCCAGCAGCGCGTCGACGTCGACCTCCGCGGGTACCTCGAACGCCTCGCGCGGGCCCGTCGCCCGCACGCGCCCCTCGACCCGGCTCAGCCGGTAGGAGCGCGGTGCCCGACGGTCCTCGTCGAACCCGACGACGTACCACCCGCCGCGCCGCGCCGCGATCCGCCACGGCTGCACGCGGCGCACCCGTACCTCGCCCGTGCTCGCGGCCCGGTACGTGAACGACACGGCCCGCCGCGCGGAGATCGCCTCCAGCAGCGTCGAGTACGCCTCCCCGACCGCTCGCACCCGCGGGACCAGTCCCGAGACCGCGTCCATCGCGGTCTCCCCCGCGCCCGCCGCGCGCAGCTTCGTCAGCGCGCGCGAGATGTCGGTGCGCAGGGTCTTGTCCTGCCAGAACTGTGCCGCCAGCGCCAGCACGCCCAGCTCCGCGGGCGTGAGGTCCACCGGGGGCAACGCGTACGCGTCCTGGTCGATCCGGTAGCCCACCTCGTCCGCGTGCCCACCCGCGTCGACCGTCACGATGGGGATGCCCAGCTCGCGCAACGTGTCCTTGTCCCGCTCGAACATCCGCTCGAACGCGTCCGGCGACGGCGCGTCGCCATACCCTGCGACACCGGTGCGGATCTGCTGCTTCGTCATCGACGCGTTCGTGTTCACCAGGGCGATCACGAGGTTGAGCAGCCGCGCAGCCGGGTTCGCCGACGACGCCGACGAGGCGGACGGGGCCGGGACCGGCGCGGGGGCGGGAGCAGCAGCGGTGGACATTGGGCCCAACGCTAGCGCTCGATAGGGTGTGCGGCGTGATCACGTGGCGAACAGCACGGGTGGTGTCGCACGGACGCGCCTGGACCGGCGCGCAAGAACTCACCGTCGAGCTCGATGACCCGCTGCCCGGGACGAACGACCCCAGCAGCCCGGACGCACGCGCCGTCGCCCCCGGGGTCACCGTGCGCGCCCTCGCCTACACCGACCTCGTCGCCACGCCCGACGTCGACGCCACCGTGCTCCTCAACGTCTCGGCCCTCGCCCGCGGCCTCGGCACCGGAGGCTACGCCCTCGTCGTCGGCCCCGCCGCACCCGGGACGCCCCTGCCGCCCGACCCCGCGCCCGGGCCCGGCCACCTCGTCAAGGCCCGGTACACCCCCCTGCAGGCCCTCGTCCTCGGCGTCGACGAGCAGGAGTCGCCCCACCACGACACCCTGCGCGGCGCCGACGACCTCGACCACCTGCCCGTCGTCGTCGCCGACCTCCACTCCGCCCTGCCGGCCGTCGTCGCCGGCGCCCGCCACGCCGCGACGCTCGCCGGCAGGCCCGCACCCCGCATCGCGTACGTCATGACCGACGGCGGCGCCCTGCCCGCCGCGTTCTCCCGCACCGTCGCCACCCTGCGCGAGTCCGGGTGGATCGACACCACCATCACCGTCGGGCAGGCGTTCGGCGGGGACCTCGAGGCCGTCACCGTGCACACCGGGCTCCTCGCCGCCCGTCACGTCACCCACGCCGACCTCGTCGTCGTCGCCCAGGGCCCCGGCAACCTCGGCACCGGTACCCGGTGGGGCTTCTCCGGCGTCGCCGCCGGGGAAGCGGTCAACGCCGCCGCCACGCTCGGCGGCCACCCGGTCGCGTCCCTGCGGGTGTCCGGCGCCGACCCGCGCGACCGTCACCGCGGCGTCTCGCACCACTCCCTCACCGCGTACGGGCGTGTCGCCCTCGCGCCGGCCGACGTCGTCGTGCCCGCACCCACCCCCGACCTCGGACGCCTCGGCACGTGGGGCGCCGACCTCACCCGGCGCATCACCGAGCAGGCCGACACCCTGTGCGCCCCCACCGGCCGCCACCACCGCGTCGACGTCACCGCCGACGCCGCTCTGCTCGCCGCGCTGCGCACCACCCCCGTGCGCCTGTCCACCATGGGCCGCGACCTCGACGCCGACCCCGCCGCCTTCCTCACCGCCGCCGTCGCCGGCATCCACGCCCACCGGCTGCTCCCGTGACCGAGCCACCCCCACGGCACCAGCCCCTCCGGGACCGGCGCCCGGGTCCGCGCCGGCTCGTCCTCGTCGCCGCCCTCACGCTCGCCGCGCTCCTCGCCGCCGCCGCCTCGACCCCCTGGCGCTGGACACCCCCCGACTGGCTCCGCGGCGCCCCCGTCGCCCCACCCGGCTCCGACGTAGCCACCGCTCCCCCGACCCCCGCACCCACCCCCGAGCCTCCCGCACCCCCTCCCGAACCCGGCGGGCTCTCCCTCGGCGACTACCTCCTCGCGATCAGCGCCCTCGTCGCACTCGTCGCCCTGCTCGCACTGTTGCGCATCCTCGCCCGCAACCGGACCGCAGCCCCCCGTCGCGCCCCCGTCACCGCCACCCCGGGCGCGACCAGCACCCACACCGACGCCGACGCGGTCCTGCCCCACCTGCGCGACGCCGTCCGCACCGCACACGACGAGCTCGACCCCGACGTGCCCCCGCACGACGCCATCGTCGCCGCCTGGGTCACCCTCGAGAACGCTGCGGCGCTCGCGGGCGCGGAGCGCGACCCCGCGCAGACACCCACCGAGTTCGCCACGCGCGTGCTCGAGCGCACGCCCGCCGACCCCGCCGCCGTCACGCGGCTGCGCGGCCTCTACCACCGGGCCCGGTTCCGCGACGGCGGCGTCGACGCGCACGACGTCGACACGGCGCGTGCTGCGCTCGCGCGGATCGCCACGGACCTCAGCCTCGAAACCGTCGGGACCGCCGACATCGCCAGCTCTGACGGCCTCGCCGCCGCCGGCCCGTCGTCCGCGCACGACGAGCGACCATGACGTCACCGCGCACGCGGTGGAGCACGCTGGACGCGCGGACACGCCGCGCCGCCGCGCCGACGCTCGTGGTCCTGGCAGCCGGTGCCGCGGCCGTCATCATCGGCGCCTCCTGGGAGCACGTGCTGATGCTCTGCGCCGTCGCGGTCGCTGTCGCGCTGCTGTGGTTCCGGGTCGACCACGGCGGCGACGCCACGTGGTCACGACCCCCGGACGTCGCGCGCGAGGGTGCACGGCGGGACGTGTCCGAGCTCGGCTGGGCGATCGTCGGCCGGGACGGACGGGTGCGCGAACGCGCGGCACGGCGCGTCCTCGCCCTCGCCGAGCACCAACTCGTGCGCCACGGCGTCGTCGACGGCCTCGAGACCCCCGAGGCCCTGGACGCCGCCGCCCGCCTCCTCGGTGCACGCACGTCCGCCGGGCTGCAGCGGGTCGCCGCCGGCGGCCAGACGCCCACACCGCGAGAGCTCCAGAGCTGGCTCGACGCGATCGAACGACTCGCCCCCACCCCCCGGACCACCCGCCACGAAGGGACACCCCGTTGAGCGACGCCCTGACACCCGAAGCCGCCCCGAGCGCGGCCGAGGCACTCCCCGTGACCGAGATCGCAGCCCGCGGGCGGCGGATCCTCGACGAGGTGGCGACCGTCGTCGTCGGCGTGCGCGGCACGCTCACCCTCGCGCTCGCGGCCGTCCTCGCCGGCGGGCACGTGCTGTTCGAGGACGTCCCCGGACTCGGCAAGACGCTCGCGGCGCGCAGCCTCGCCCGCACTCTCGGGCTCGAGTTCGCCCGCCTGCAGTGCACGCCCGACCTCCTGCCCTCGGACATCACCGGCTCGTCCGTGTTCGACCCCGCGACCAGGACCTTCGAGTTCCGGCCCGGCCCGGTCTTCACCGGCATCTTCCTCGCCGACGAGATCAACCGCACCGCGCCCAAGACCCAGTCGGCGCTGCTCGAGTCGATGGCGGAGCGGCAGGTCACCGTCGAGGGCACCACCCGCCCGCTGCCACGACCGTTCCACGTCATCGCGACGTCGAACCCCGTCGAGTACGAGGGCACCTACCCGCTGCCCGAGGCGCAGCTCGACCGGTTCATGGTCCGGCTCGCGTTCGGCTACCCCGGGCGCGACGACGAGCGTGAGGTCCTGCACCGCCGCGTCGCGCGCCGTCACGACGAGCCGACCGTCGCCCGGGTCGTCGAGCCACGCACGGTGCTGGCGATGCAGGCCGGAGTCGAGGCCGTCGACATCGACGGGGACGTGCTCGGGTACTGCGTCGACCTCGCCGCCGCGACCCGCGAGAGCTCGGCGCTCGAGGTCGGGGCCTCACCCCGCGGCTCCCAGAACCTCGCCCTGCTCGCGCGCGCCGTCGCCGTCCTCGAGGGCCGCGACTACGTGCTGCCCGAGGACGTCAAGCGCGTCGCCGTCCCGGTCCTCGCCCACCGCCTCACGCTCACGCCCTCCGCCTGGGCGGGTGAGACGCGACCCGAGTCGATCGTGCGGTCGCTCCTCGAGAGCGTCGCCGGTCCGGCCACCGTCGGCGGACCGGCGGCAGTCGGCGGCCAGGGATGACGTCGCTCGGCACCGCGGGCACCCAGGCGCCGGTGTGGCGCACGACGACGACGTTCGCGTCCGGGGTCGTGCTCGGTGTCCTCCTGCTCGGGACGGGCCTGGTCGCGGGTCGGGCCGACGTCGCGCTCCTCGGGGTCCCGGCGATCCTGAGCGCGGCCTGGGGGTGGGCGCACCGGCCCGTCGGCACCGTGACCGCGGGGATACGCCTTGACCCCGACGCGCCGCTCGGCGTGCTCGGCGCGACGCTCCGGCTGGACGCCCCGCCCGGTGCGGAGATCGTGCGCTTCCGCGTGCTCGGGCCCTCGCGCCTGGAGACCGAACGCGTCGTGGCGACCACGTCCGGTGAGCGCGAGCTCGCGCTCCGCATGCCGTCCGCTCGGACGGGTGTCGAGGACACCTTCCGCGTCGACCACGTCGCGTACGGTCCGGAAGGGGTCGAGGAACAGGGTCCCGTCGTGACGACAGGTCCCCGACGCCTCGTCCTGCCGCAACCCGTCCCCCTGCGCCGTGTCCCGCTCGCGTCCCGGCTCCGGGGCCTGTCCGGCCCCCACACGTCCCGTCGTCCCGGCGACGGGACCGAGCTGCGTGACGTCGACACCTACCGGCCCGGTGACAGCACGCGCCGCATCGACTGGCGCACCACGGCACGGCGCTCCCCCGGTCTGGACGCCCTGTCCGTGCGCCGAACGTTCGCCACTGCCGAGGCGACGGTAGTGCTGGTCGTCGACTCGCGGGACGAGGTCGGTCCGGACCTCGCCACGTGGGGCGGCGTCGGATCCCAGCGCCCGGACGAGCCCACGTCCCTGGACCTCGCGCGCCACGCCGCGGCGTCGGTCGCGCAGGCGGTGCTCGACGGCGGCGACCGCGTCGCGCTCGACGACCTCGGGCGGGTGCGACGCCCCGTGCGCCCCGGCGCGGGGCGCCGGCACCTGCGCCGTGTCCTGCACGCGCTCGCGCTCGCCCGGCCGGCGGGCGACCCGACGGCACGCCACCGCCCCCCGCAGGTTCCCGCCGGGGCGGCGGTCTACCTCTTCTCGACGCTCCTCGACGACGAGGCGCCCCGCCTCGCGCGGGAGTGGCATCGGGCCGGGTACGTCGTCGTGGTCGTGGACACCCTGCCGCCCGTGACGGTCGCCGCGGCGTACGACCGCGTCGTGCTCGCCTGGCGCATCACTCGGCTGGAACGGGAGGACCGGGTCGACACGTTGCGCGCCGAGGGGATCGAGGTCGTGCGCTGGTACACCCCGGCAGATGCCGGCACCACCGGCGGGGGCGGTACCGCTGCGCGCGGCGCGTTCGAGGTCGCCGCGGCGCGCCACGAGCGTCGGGCAGGTCGCGGCGGGGCCGCACCGCGCGAGGGTGCGCGATGAGGATCCTGAGCCGGCTCTGGACGGTCCCGCACGGGCGGATCGCCGACGCGGCGCCGCTGCGGATCGACGTCGAGACGGCTCGTACCGTCAGCGGGTTGCAGGCACGCGTCGCGCTCCTGCTCGCCACCACCGGGCTGCTCGGGACCGCGCTCAGGGACTTCGCCGCGGTGGCGGGCGTGTCCTGGGGGCTCGCAGCCGTCGCGGGCCTGTACGTCGCGGCCTTCCCCAGGACGTCGGCCCCGCACGTCGTCATCGCCGTGGCCGGGCTCGCACTGCTCGGACAGGACGGCCCCTTCGACCCCGTGGCACTGGCCCTCGTCGCGCTCACCCATCTGGTCCTGCGCCTGTCCTGGTGGAGCGCGCACCTCCCGCTCGATGCACGGGCCGAGGTGCGCGCCGTCGTGCCCGACGCCCGGCGCCTCGTCCTCGTCCAGACCGCGGTGCAGGCCGTCGGTGTCGTCCTGTGGCTCGTCTCCGGCGGGCCGGGGATTCCCTTCGTCGCGGCACTGGGCGGTGTCGCGGTCCTCGCCCTCACCCTCGTCGTCCTGCCTCGGGACTGACGCGCACGGCTCCCGGTCTCGCGTCGTCGCGTCTCGTCCTGCGAGCACCGCGGCGACGGACCAGGATGAGACGTCCGAGCAACCACCGAAAGAGGAGGCGCGCCCATGGCCGCTCAGAAGGACCTGCCGAAGTACACCGTCCCGTCCCTCACGCCCGAGGAGGGCGCGAAGGTGGCGGCGATCCTCCAGGAGCGTCTGCACGCCCTCAACGACCTCCAACTGACTCTCAAGCACATCCACTGGAACGTCGTCGGTCCGCACTTCATCGCGGTGCACGAGATGATCGACCCGCAGGTCGACGCCGTACGAGAGATGGTCGACGCGATCGCCGAGCGCATCGCGACCCTCGGTGTCTCGCCCAAGGGCACGCCCGGGGCCATCGTCTCGGGCCGTTCCTGGGACGACTACGACCTCGGTCGGGCCTCGACCATCGCCCATCTCGGCGCGCTCGACGAGGTGTACGTCGGCGTGATCACCGCGCACCGCGAGGCGGCGACGGCGACCGAGAGTCTCGACACGGTCACGAACGACCTGCTGATCGGGCACCTGCACGACCTCGAGCTGTTCCACTGGTTCGTGCGCGCGCACCTCGAGTCCTCCGGCGGTTCGCTCTCGACCGGCGGCGCGAGCACGGAGACCGGCGCCGCGGCCGCAGCGGAGAAGAGCGCACAGGGCAAGCCCTGACCGCACTCTCCCACCTGAGCCGGGTGGGTCGCGGACGACCGACGCCACGAGGAAGGGCACCCCGCACCTGTGCGAGGTGCCCTTCCTCGTGAGCGGGTGCCCTATGGGCTGCTCTGCGGTTGTCGTGCGTGGAGGTCGTCATGGTGTTGGCAGGTGCTTGGCACACTATTATTAGCGGAGTATCGACACTCACCGACGCAGCACCACGAAGACCTCAGGGCTCCCGCGCGGTCTCACCCCCGAGCACGAGGTCTGCTGCCAGCGACTCCTCGCGCTCCGCCTCCGTGCCCAGACCTGGACCTTCTCCCCCACCCGGTCCTCCCGGACCGGATGCCCCGACCCACGCGCGGCGCACCTGCTCGAACCGCGTCGGCAAGGGTGACCGCACTCCCCCGTAGCGCGCGTTCGTCCGGTGCACGAACCGCCGCCACGACAGGACCAGGCCCTGCTTCGTGATCGGCAGGCCGCTCGAGACCGTGACGCCGTTGTCGTGGGTGTGGTGCACCGTCAGCAGGAGCGCGCGAGGGACGGAGCCCTCGAGGTCCGCCGCGAGCTCCTCCCGCACGACCATCCAGCGCCGCAGCACCACGACGACGCTCGCCGGCACGACGTGCTCACGCACCGTGCGGTGCTTGCCGTGCGCGAGCACCACCCGCCCCTGGCCCGCCCGTGCCGTCTCGGGGCCCAGGTCGATCGCATCGACCGCACAGCGCAGCAGGTCGGAGTAGCGCGCACCCGTCGCGCGCGTGAGCCCGACGATCACGGCCAGACGCACCGTCTCGGGCTTGGCCGCCTGGACCATCGCCTCGGTGGCGAGCAGTCTCCACACCCACTCGGCCTCGTCGAGCGACACGGTCGGACGGGGATAGCGGGTAGTGCTCGTGCCGGTGCTGTCATCACGTGCGATGCTCACGGCGGGATCCTACCGCTTGGCACACTATTACGACTCAAACGCGCCGAGAAGTGAGGGACCGTAGGGTTGGTCGGTGAGCAGGAGCGAGCTTCCGTCGACCGTCGCGGAGGCCGTCGGGCACGGCCGGCGCGCCCGTGCTCGACGTCCTGCGCCGCCACTCGGTCACCGACGTCGTCGCCGTCGTGACGCGCTGGTTCGGCGGCGTGCTCCTGGGGACGGGCGGACTGGTGCGCGCCTACTCGTCGGCGGCCTCGGGCGCGCTCGACTCCGCCCGTCTCGTCCGCCGCGGCGTCCGGACCGAGGTGACGCTCGAGGTGCCGCACGCGGAGTCGGGCCGCCTGCACGGAGTGCTGCAGGCCTGGGCGTCGTCGCACGACGCCGTCCTCGCGGGCGTCTCCTACGACGAGGTCGCCCGGTTCTCGCTCCAGGTCGCGCCCGCCGTCCTGGACCGGTTCGACGCCGACGTCGCGGCGGCGTCCGCCGGGACGCTCACGGCTCGCCGGGGCGAGGAGCGCGTCGTCGACCTCGACCGCTGACCAGCGACAGGCGACGGGCACCCGTCGCTAGTCGCTCACCCCGTCCGGTCCGACGACCGTGCCGTCCGGCACGCGCGCCGCACCACCCCGGTCGGTCAGGCTCGCGTCCGCGACCACCGCCACGGACGCGCCGAACGTCCAGTCCCCGCGCACCGTCAGGGACTGTGCGCCGCGCAACGACGGGGCGCCGTCGTCGAACCTCGCCTCGAAGCCCGCGACCGACTTGTAGTACGCCGGGTCGAGGTCGACGAGCGGCGCGTCGGTCTGCGCGACGAACCGGTACGCGTCGTCCAGCTCGTACACGTCCGAGCGCAGGACGAGCAGGTCGTTCGTGGTCTTCACGGGCAGGAACCGGTCGCGACCCACCTCGATGGCGACCGCGCCGCCGAACACCTCGACCGCCGCGCCCATCGCGGACTCGATCTGCACGACCTCGGGTGACGACGCATCCGTCGGGTCGACGGTCTTGGTGTTGCGGATCAGCGGCAGCTCGAGCACGCCGCCCGTGCGCTCGAGCTCGGCCGCGAGCGCCTCGAGGTCGAACCAGAGGTTGTTGGTGTTGAAGTACCGGTGGCGCGAGATGTCGGCGGCGGCGTCCGTGTCGGCGTCGAGGGTCTGGGCGGTCTCGCGCAGGACGATGCGGCCGTCGCTGCGCCGCACGACGAGGTGCCCGCCCTTGCGGTCCGCGGGCGTGCGGCGCGCGACCTCCGCGGCGAAGGGCGCGCCGGAGGCCGCGAACCAGCCCGCCATGGTCGCGTCGGGCGCGGCGCCGAGGTTGTCGGAGTTGGAGATGCTCGCGTACCGGTAGCCGGCGTCCCGGAGCGCTTGGAGGGCGCCGGAGGCGTAGAGGGCGGTGTACAGGTCGCCGTGGCCGGGCGGGCACCACTCGAGGCCGGGGTCGGCGGGCCAGTCGACCGGGGTGAGGTCGTCCGCCCGGAGCTTGGGCTCGCGGTTCTGCAGGAAGTCGAGCGGAAGCCCGTCGACGGCCAGGTCGTCGTAGGGGGCGAGCGCGGAGAGGGTGTCGTCGCGGGTGCGGAAGCTGTTCATGAGCAGCAGCGGCAGCGTGGCGCCGGTCGCGCTCCGTGCGGCACGGACCTGCGCCACGATGACGTCGAGGAAGGTGAGGGGGCCGGGGTGCTGCGGGTCGGTGTCGCGCACGGGCAGCAGCGACTTGGCGCGGTCCATGCCCATCGACGTGCCGAGGCCGCCGTTGAGCTTGATGATCGCGGTGCGTTCGAGCGCCGCTCGGGCCTGGTCGTCGGGGAGGTCGATCTCGTCGCGGCGTGCGACGTCGGTCAGGGGCTCGACGTCGGACTCCGCGATCATACCGGTCTCGCCGGACTCGAGGAGCCGGTAGAAGCGGGAGAAGACGTCGATCGCGGCGGGTGCTACCCCGGCGTCGCGCATGCGGTCGATGGACTGGTTCAGGCCGGTGCTCGTCGACGGGCTGCTCATGGCTCGATGCTAGGGCGAGCGGTGGGATCGCGCGCCGACATGTCGGGTGAGACGCGGGTCACATGCCTACGGTGGGAGCGTGGACGACGGCGGGCCGACCACGGTCGGCGACTGGTTCGGCACGTGGTTCTGGGCGGGTGACTACGACGTCGCGCGCGAGGTGCTGCAGCGCGGCACGGCGGCCCTGCTCGCGGTGGCGTTCGTCGTGGTGGTGCGCCAGTGGCGCCCGCTGCTCGGTGCGCGCGGGCTCACCCCTGCTGCGGTGGTGGTCGGTCGGTCGTCGTGGCGTGACGCGCCGAGCGTGCTGCGGTGGCGGGGCTCCGACGGGTTCGTGGTCTCGCTGGCCTGGGGCGGGGTGGGCCTGTCGTGCCTGCTCGTGGCGGGCCTACCGCAGCGGGGGGCGTGGTGGGTGACGACGCTCGCGTTCCTCGCGCTGTGGGTGGTCTACCTGTCGGTGGTGAACGTCGGCGGTCGGTTCTACGGGTTCGGGTGGGAGTCGCTGCTGTGCGAGGTGTCGTTCCTCGTCGCGTTCCTGGGTTCTGCCGGTGGGTCCGCCGCTCCCCCGCTGCTGGTGCTGCTCCTGGCCCGGTGGTGCCTGTTCCGGGTGGAGCTGGGTGCGGGCCTGATCAAGGTCCGCGGCGACCGCGCGTGGCGGGACCTGACGGCGTTGGACTACCACCACGAGACGCAGCCGTTGCCGGGTCCGTTCTCGTGGCACGCGCACCGGGCGCCGCGGTGGTGGCACCGCGTCGAGGTGGCCGGGAACCACGTGACGCAGCTCGTGGTGCCGTTCGCGTTCTTCGCTCCGCAGCCGGCCGCGAGCGTCGCCGGGGCGGTCGTGGTGGTGACACAGCTGTGGCTGGTCGCGACGGGGAACTTCGCGTGGCTCAACTGGCTGACGATCGTGCTGGGCGCGGCGCTGGTGAGCGACGGCTCCTGGGCGTGGGTGGGTGAGCGGCTGGGCGTCGTCCCGGCGCCCGGCGCCGCGACGGGGGTGCCCGACGTCGCGGGCGGGCCGGGCGGTCCCTCGTCGCTGGTCGTGGTGGCGCTCGGCGCCGCCGCCCTCCTGTTGGTGCTGAGCTACCGCCCGGCCCGCAACCTCGTGGCGCGGCGTCAGCTGATGAACGCGAGCTTCGACCCGCTGCGCCTCGTGAACGCCTACGGGGCGTTCGGGACGGTGTCGCGGCGTCGGGACGAGGTCGTGGTGGAGGGGTCGGTGGCCGCCACGCCCGGGTCGGGCGACTGGGTCGAGTACGCGTTCCGGGGGAAGCCGGGTGACGTGCACCGTCGACCGCCGCAGGTGGCCCCGTACCACCTGCGGCTGGACTGGCAGATGTGGTTCCTCGCCCTGGGCTCGCCGGGGACCCGGTGGTTCGAGGTGCTGCTGCTGAGGTTGCTGGAGGGTGATGCGAGCACGCTGCGGCTGCTGGGTGCGGACCCGTTCGCGGGCGTGGCGCCGCGGTGGGTGCGCGCGCGCCTGTTCCGGTACCGGTTCTCGACGCGTACGGAGAGGCGCGCCTCGGGGGCGTGGTGGGTGCGGCACGAGCTCGCGGTGCTGGTCGACCCGGTGGACCTGGCTCGGCTGCGATCGCTGCTCGGTCCCGTGGCGTGAGCGTCCTGCTGTGGCTCGGCGCCGCTCGACGCGGACCGTCGCTCGACGCCGACCCGGGGCCGTCTACTCGAACCGCGACGGGTCGCCCGCACCGACGCGCACGACCTCGGGGACGCCGTCGGACACGTCGACGACCGTGGTGGGCTCGCTGCCGCGCTCCCCGCCGTCGACCACCGCGTCGACGAGGTGGTCGAGATCTTCCTTGATCTGCCACCCGTCGGTCATGGCCTCGGACGAGCCGGGCATGATGAGCGAGCTCGAGAGGATGGGTTCGCCGAGTGCGGCGACGATCGCCTGGGCGACGGCGTCCTCGGGGATGCGGACGCCGACGGTCCGCTTCTTGGGGTGGGCGAGGCGGCGTGGGACCTCGGAGGTGGCGCGCAGGATGAACGTGTACGGCCCGGGTGTGGCGGCCTTGATGGCCCGGAACGCGGAGTTGTCGACCATGACGAAGTGGCCGAGCTGCGCGAAGTCCGCGCACACGAGCGTGAAGTGGTGCTTGTCCCCGAGGTTGCGGAGACGACGGATGCGCTCGGTGCCGTCCCGGTTGTCCATGCGGCACCCGAGTGCGTAGCCGGAGTCGGTGGGGTAGGCGACCAGGGCGCCGTCGTCCAGCATCGCGACGACCTGCGCGATCGCGCGGGGCTGGGGGTTGTCAGGGTGCACGTCCAGGTACCGGGCCATGCGTCGAGCCTACGACCGGGTCGGTGGTCCCGGCACGCGATCCGAGCGATGCCGACGCCGGGTCGAGAGCGAGTCCCGTCCTCGAGGTGCTCCCCGACCGGCTTGCTGCCGCACGCGAGCGGGGATCTCCGTCGTGGTGCTCAGGGGGCTGCTGCGGCGAGGACGCGGCGCAGCTCGGCGGGGCTCGCGTTGCCGCCCGTGCACACGACGCCGACGCGGCGGCCGGAGAACCGGTCGGGGTCGGCGAGGACGGCGGCCAGACCGGCCGCTCCGGCGGTCTCTGCCACCGTGCGTGCGCCGGTGAGGAACAGGCCTGCGGCGTGGTCGATCGCGTCGTCGGTGACGAGGACGAAGTCGCCGAGGTGCTCGCGGAGCACGGCCTGGGTGAGGGCGAACCCGCAGCCCGTCGCGAGCCCCTCGGCGCGGCTGGTGATCGGTCGGTTCACGAGCTCGCCGGTCTGCCAGGAGTCGTGCGCCGCCGGCGCGGCGTCGGACTGGACCGCGATCACCTCGAGGTCGGGTGCGAGCGCGCGTGCGACGAGGCACGCGGCCGCCGCACCGCTGCCCCCACCGACGGGCACGACGACCACGTCGAGGTCGGGAGCCTGCTCGAGCAGCTCGAGGTAGGCGGTGGCGACACCGGCCACGAGGTGCGGCTCGTTCGCGGCGCTGACCAGGCGCGCGCCGGTGCGGCCCGCGAGCGCCGTCGCGTGGGCCCGGGCGTCGTCGAAGGTGTGCCCGTGCAGGACGAGGTCGGCGCCGAGGTCGCGGACGGCCGCGGCCTTGGTCGGGTTGGGGTCGGTGGGCATGACGATGGTGCAGGGCGTGCCGGTGGCGCGGGCGGCGTAGGCGACGGCCTGGGCGTGGTTGCCGGTGGAGAACGCGACGACGCCCCGGGCGCGCTCGGCGGGGGTGGTGCGCAGCAGGAGGTTGAGGGCGCCGCGGACCTTGAACGCGCCGGTGGGGAGGAGGTTCTCGTGCTTGACGACGACGTGGGCGCCGGTGGCGGCGTCGAGCGGTGCGTAGCTGCGGACCGGGGTGGTCTCGAGGTGGGGCGCCAGGGTGCGGCGGGCGTCGAGGACGTCGCGCAGGGTCGGCGGCACGAGGGTGTCCCCGCTCGCCGGCGTCGCCGCCGGGGAGGGGGTGACGGCCGGGCGCGTCGCCGTGGGCTGCGTCGCGGTCGTCGGCGCTGCGTTCGAGGTCATGGTGTCCACGATCCTCCCGGCGGACCGATAGGTCCAATGCCTGTTATCGGTGAATGCATCGACCTGGTCTATGTGTTGCTAGCGTGGCGGCGTGGACCTGACGCGATTGCGAGTGCTGGCGGCGGTGGCGCGCGAGGGATCGGTGACGGGTGCGGCGCGGGCGCTGCACTATGCGCAGCCCTCGGTGAGCCATCACCTGGCTCGGCTCGAGGCGGAGGTGGGGGTCCCGCTCGTCGAGCGCGCGGGGCGGGGTGTGCGTCTCACCCCGGCCGGGGTGCTCCTGGCCGGCCGCGCGGAGGAGATCCTGGGCCGGGTGGGCGCGGCGCGCGAGGAGGTGGAGGCCCTCGTGGGTCTGGCGGCCGGTCGGGTCCGGCTCGCCGCGTTCCCGTCGGCCCTGGCGACGCTGGTGCCCGACGTCGTGGCCCGCCTCGCCGCGGAGCATCCCGGTCTGGGCGTCGGTCTGGTCGAGGCGGAGCCGCCGGAGGCGCTGGCGGCGCTGCGCCGCGGGGCGGTCGAGGTGGCCCTGGTGTTCGAGCACGACCGCTCCCCCGCAGACCTGGAGGGTCTGGTCGCGGTCCCCGTCCTCGAGGAGCCCCTCCACCTGGTGACGTCCCGCACCCAGGACGCGTCGCTCGACCTGACGCTCCTGTCCGACGCCGAGTGGATCGCGGGCTGCGACCGGTGCCGCGCCGATCTCGTGGGCCGCTGCGAGCGCGCCGGGTTCACGCCACGCATCGCGTTCGAGACGGACGACTACGTCGCGGTCCAGTCCCTGGTCGCTGCCGGTGCGGGCGTCTCGCTCCTGCCTGCGCTGGCGCTGCGTGCCCATCGCGACCCGCGCGTCCGGGCTCGGGTGCTGCCCGGTGCTGGACGCCGCGTGCTGGCCGTGACGTACGGGGACAGGCCCCCGCCCGCGGCCCGGGCGGTGCTGGCGGGGCTGACGACCCCGGCGGCGGACTGACGCCGGGACGTCGGTCCGCTCACGCCATCGAGGCCTGCCAGGCCGCGTGCAGCTCGGCGAACCGCCCGTCCTCGGTCGCGACGAGCTCGTCCGGTGTGCCGTCCTCGACGATGCGGCCGTCGGCCATGACGAGGACACGGTCCGCGATCGCGACGGTCGACAGGCGGTGGGCGATGATGATCGCGGTGCGGTCGGCGAGCAGGGTGCGCAGGCCCTCCTGCACGAGCCGCTCCCCCGGCAGGTCGAGCGAGCTGGTCGCCTCGTCGAGCACGAGCACCGCGGGGTCCGCGAGGAAGGCCCGCGCGAACGACAGCAGCTGCCGTTGGCCGGCCGAGACGCGCCCGCCGCGCTTGTTGACGTCGGTGTCGTACCCGTCGGGCATGCGCAGGACGAACTCGTGGGCACCTACCGCCCGGGCTGCGGCCTCGATCTCCGCCTGGGTGGCGCCCGGGCGGCCGAGCGCGATGTTCTCCCGCACGGTGCCGCTGAACAGGTAGGCCTCCTGGGTGACCATGACGACGGCGCGGCGCAGGTCGCGCGACGCCAGGTCGCGCACGTCGGTCCCGTCGAGCCGGACCGCCCCCGCGCTCACGTCGTAGAACCGGGCGACGAGCTTGGCCACGGTGGACTTGCCCGCCCCGGTGGTGCCGACCATCGCGACCGTCTGCCCGGCGGGGATCTGCAGGTCGAGGTCGGGCAGGACGGTGCGGCCCGTGCCGTAGCCGAACCGCACGTGGTCCAGGTGCAGCGCACCGCGCGCGTCCGGGAGCGGGGCCGGGTCGTGCGGCTCGGCGACCGTCGGCTCCTCCTCGAGGAGACCCGAGATCTTCTCCAGGGCCGCGGACGCGGACTGGAAGGAGTTGTAGAACATCCCGAGCTGCTGGATGGGGCCGAAGAACCTCTTGGTGTAGAGCAGGACGGCGGCGAGCACGCCCACGTCCATCGCGCCGTCGAGGACACGCCACCCGCCCACGGCGAGCGCGACGACGACGGTCACGTTGCCGATGACGACGAGACCGGGGTCGTAGCGGCCGTTGAGGCCGAACGTGCGGGCGTTGGCGGCGCGGTAGTCCTCCGTGAGTCCGGCGTAGGTGTGCGCGTCGGCGGACTCGCGACGGAACGCCTGGACCGCGCGCACGCCGGTCATGGTCTCGACGAAGTGGACGATCAGTCGCGCGGAGGCCACGCGCGAGGCGCGGTAGAACACCTGGGACCGCTTCTGGAACCAGCGTGTGAGCAGCGCCGCGGGCACCACGGCGACGGCGAGCACGAGCCCGCTGGTGGGGTCGAGCAGGAACAGGCCCACGGCCGTGAAGGTCATGAACAGGACGCTGGACACGACGCCGGTGAGGCCCCCGTCGAGCAGCTCGCGCAGCGCGTCGAGGTCGGACGTCTGGCGGGAGATGATCCGGCCCGACGTGTAGGACTCGTGGAACTCGAGCGACAACCGCTGGGTCTGGCGGAAGACGCGACGGCGCAGGTCCAGCAGGACGGCCTGGGCGATGCGGGCGGCCGCGCGCACGTACGCACCGATCGCGATCCCGGCGGCGAGCGCGGCCAGGACGTAGAGCACGCCGACCACCACGAGCGGCGCGGCGTCGCCGTCGCGCAGCGCGGGCAGCGCCCGGTCGATCCCGGCCGCGATGAGCGCAGGTCCGGCGACCTGGCCCGCGGTCGAGACGACCACGAGGACGGCCGCCCCCGCGAGCGCCTTGCGGCGCGCGCCCAGCAGGTCGCCCAGGAGCGCACGCGACCGTGCGCGCACGACGCGGTTGCGGTCCCGACCGAGCTGGGAGTCCTCCTCGCCCGCGACGCCCCGCTGGGACGTGTGTGCCGTGGGCGCCGTGGGTACGGTCGCGTCGGTGGCCGCGGTGCGGTCTCGGGTGCTCATGCGTGCTCCGTCCGGCCCGGGGCGGGCGCCGGTTCGTCGTCGTGCTCCCCGAGGCCGTGCGCCGCGGCGTCCGCCTCGAGGTTGGAGATGACGTGCCGGTAGTGCGGGTCGTGCGTCAGCAGGTCGTGGTGCGTGCCCACGGCTGTGATGCGCCCGTCCTGCAGGACCGCGACCCGGTCCGCGAGGGCGACCGTCGAGGGCCGGTGCGCCACGACGAGCGACGTCGTCCCGGCCAGCACCTGCCGCAGGCGCTTCTCGACGGCCTCCTCCGTCGCGACGTCGAGTGCCGAGAGGGGGTCGTCGAGGACCAGGACGCGGGGCCGGGCGGCGATGGCCCGGGCCAGCGCGAGGCGCTGCCGCTGCCCCCCGGACAGGCTCAGCCCCTCCTCGCCGATCGTGGTGTCGACGCCGTGCGGCAGGTCGTGGACGAACGCCGCCTGCGCGACGTCGAGCGCCTCCGCGAGGAGCGCCTCGCGCGCGGGCGGGTCGAGGCCCTCGGGGGCGCCGAGCAGGACGTTGTCGCGCACCGACGCGGAGAACAGCGTGGAGTCCTCGAACGCGACGGCGACGTGGGTGCGCAGCTCGTGGCGGGCCAGGTCGCGCACGTCGACGTCGTCGAGCAGGACGGACCCGTCGGTGACGTCGTACAGGCGCGGGACGAGCATCGCGAGCGTGCTCTTCCCGGATCCGGTGAGGCCGACGAGCGCCGTCGTGGTACCGGCCGGGAGGGTGAGGTCGACGTGGTCGAGGACCGCGTCGGGGGCGTCGTCGTACCGGAAGGTCACGTCCCGCAGCTCGACGTCGCCGCGCGGGGAGTCGAGGTGGGTGGGTGCCGCGGGGTCGGTGAGCGTGTTCGGGGTGTCGAGCACCTCGAAGTACCGGTCGACGGCGGTGCGGGCGTTGAGCGTCATGGACAGCGTCATGCCGAGGTCCACGACGGGCGTGTTCACGACGGCGGCCGTCGCGAAGAACGCGACGAGCGCACCCACGCTGATCTGCCCGTTCGCGGCCTGGACCACGCCCACCACGAGCGCGACGCCGAGCGTGAGCTCGGGGATCGCCGTCAGGGCCGAGGTCACGGTCGACTGGGTCGAGGCCTTCGCCATCTCCGTGCGCCGCAGGCGGTCCGCCTGGTCGGTGAACGCGTCGAGCGCGTCGCGGCCGCGGCCGAACGCCTTGAGCACCCGGATGCCGTGCACGGACTCCTCGACCGTCGTGGCGAGGTCGCCGGACTGGTCCTGCGACAGCCGCGAGATCGCCCGGAACCGGCGCGAGAAGCGGAACGCGATGACGGTCACGGGGATCGCGCCGGCCAGGTAGACGAGCCCGAGCACGCCGCCCGTGACGATGAGGATCGAGACCCCGACCAGGATCGTGGTGGTCGAGACCACGAGCGTCGGCAGCCCGAAGACGAGCCAGCGTCGCAGCAGCCCCAGGTCGCTCATCGACCGCGACAGCAGCTGGCCACCGGCCCACCGGTCGTGGAACGCGACCGGCAGCTCCAGCAGGTGGCGGTACAGCGCGTCGCGCATGCGCGCCTCGACGTGCGTGCCGGGCAGCATCACGAACCCGCGTCGAACCGCGATGAACATCGCCTCGAGCAGACCCAGCCCCGCCACGAGGGCGACCGCACCCGCGAGCGCACCCGTGTCGTGCTCGGCGGCGCCGGCGGCGAGCGGACCGTTGACGACGCGTTCCAGGACGCGCGGGATCGCGAGCGCCGCCAGGCTCGCGCACAGCGCCGCCACCATGCCCGCGACGAGGCGCGGGAGCGCCGGACGCGCGAACGGGTACAGGCGAGCGAGCGCCGACACGGTCGACGGGGCGTGCCGCGAGGTGGTGCCGCCGCCCGACGTGGCGGGCGTGGTCGGGGCCGCGGGTGCGGTGGACGACGAAGGCGGGGGCGCGGACGAGGATGCGGGCACGGGGTGGCGACGACCTCTCGGACGGGACGGGGATGTCGCCATCCTGCCACCGCCCGCCCACACCCTCGGCGCGCCGTCGGGCAGCGCACCGGGACCGCCGGGACCCGCGGCGGGGCCCCGCGCCGGGGCCTGCGGCGCGACCCCCGGGCCCCGGCCCGGCTCAGGGTGCGACCGCGACCTCCGGCGCCGCGAGGACGAGCAGCACGACGCACAGCGCGGCGACCAGCATGGACAGCACGAACGGCGCGCGGGAAGCCGGCCGCAGGACGCCGAGGGCTCCCGCGGCAGCGGCGGCCACGAGGGCGAGCGCGCCGACGGTCCACGCCGCGACACCGGGCGAGCCGGTCGGTGCGAGCACGACGACCGCGACCGCCGCACCCAGCACGAGGGGCGCGAGCACGCTCGACCGGCGCCGGCCGAGGCGGTGCGGCAGACCACGGACCCCGGTCGCGACGTCGTCGTCCAGGTCGGGCAGGGTGTTCGCCACGTGTGCGCCGCACCCCAGCAGCCCGGCCGCGAGCGCCACCCAGCCGGCGGGCACCCGGTCCCCGGGAGCGGCGAGCACGACGAACACCGCCAGCAGCGCGAAGGAGACCGCGTACGGCACCCAGGACCACACGGTCGCCTTGATCCCCGCGTTGTAGGCCCACGCGCCCGCGACGGCGACGAGGTGCACCAGGCCCGGCACGACGCCGGTCGCGAGCGAGGCCACGACGCACAGGCCCAGCGCGGTCAGCGCCGCCGCGCGCAGCGTCCCGGCGCGGACCACGCCCTGCACGACCGGCTTGTCCGACCGGCCCACGGCGAGGTCGCGTGCGGAGTCGAGCCAGTCGTTGGACCAGCCCACCGACAGCTGTCCCGCGAGGACGGCCGCGACGACGAGCGCGGTCGTGGGAGCACCGGCCCCGATCGCGGCGGACAGCGCCCCGGCGAACACCGTCACGAACGCCGTGGGCGCGGCGTGGCTCGCGACGGCCAGCCCGCCCAGCCCCCGCAGCGCGTGCGGTCCGGCGCCGGGGCGGCCCGGTGCCCCACGGCCGTGACCAGCGGCAGGATCCGGCGGCGTCGGCATGCGCGAACGCTAGCAGCGCGGCCCGGCGCCGGCCTGGTCCCCGGCCCGGCGCCCGCGCGGCCGCTCCCCCGCGCGGGCGGCGCGCGGCGGTGGGACGATGCGGACATGTCGCGCCTCGTCGCGGTCGGGACCGCGCTGCCCGACCATGCCCACAGCCAGTCGGAGATCTGCGACGTCATCGCACCGCTCCTCACGCAGGACCCGGTGCGCGTCGCGCTGACGCGGCGGCTGCACACCAACGCGGGCGTCGCGCGCCGCCACCTGGCCCTGCCGCTCGACCGGTACGCCGGGCTGACGACGTTCGGCGCGTCCAACGACGCGTTCCTGCGCGTGGGCGCCGACCTCGCCGAGGAGGCCGCGCGGCGGGCGCTCGACGACGCGGGCCTCGAACCGAGCGACGTCGACCACGTGCTCGTCACGTCCGTCACGGGTATCGGCGCGCCGTCCTTGGACGTGCTGCTCGCGCAGCGCCTCGGCATGCGCACCGACGTGCGGCGCACGCCGTCGTTCGGGTGGGGGTGCGCGGGGGGCGCCGTCGGGCTCGCGCGCGTGGACGACCTGCTGCGGGGGCGCCCCCGTGACGTCGCGCTCCTCGTGGCCGTCGAGCTGTGCTCGCTGACGCTGCAGCACGGCGACGACTCGACGGCGAACCTCGCGGCGTCCGGCCTGTTCGGGGACGGGGCAGGAGCGGTCGTCGTCGTCGGGGACGAGCACGCGCTCGCCCGCCCGGCGCCCCGTGCGCCGGCCCGACGCACGGCGCGCGTGGTGGACTCGCGCTCGACGCTGCACCCCGGCACCGCGGACGACCTCGGCTGGCGGGTGGGCGACGCGGGGTTCCAGGTCGTGCTCTCGCCACGCCTTCCGGAGCTGGTCGGCGCGCACCTCCTGGGCGACGTCAAGACCCTGCTCGTCGAGCACGACCTGACTCCCGACGACGTCGCGACATGGGTCGTGCACGCCGGTGGTCCGCGGATCATCGACTCCGTGCGCGACGCGCTCGGCCTGGCGGAGCAGGACGTGCACGCGAGCCGGACGTCCCTGCGCGAGACCGGGAACCTGTCCTCGGCGTCGGTCCTGCACGTCCTCGCCGCGACGCTCGCGACGTCGACCGCACCGCCGGGGTCGGCCGCGGTGCTCATGGCATTCGGCCCGGGCGTCAGCACCGAGCTCGTGCTCCTGCGCCTCGACGGGGTCCCGACCGCCCTGCGGGCCGTCGCATGAGCCTCGCCTGGTACGTCGCGCTCGTCGGCGCGACCGCCCTCGAGCGCGTCGTCGAGCTCGTCGTGTCGGCGCGCAACGCACGCTGGTCGTTCGCGCGCGGCGGCGTCGAGTCCGGGCGCGGGCACTTCCCCGCCATGGTGGCCCTGCACACGGGCCTGCTCGTCGCGTGCGTCGGCGAGGCGTGGCTCGCCGACCGGCCGTTCCTGCCCTGGCTCGGCTGGCCCATGCTCGCGCTCGTCCTGGCGAGCCAGGGCCTGCGCTGGTGGTGCATCGCGACACTGGGCCCGCGGTGGAACACGCGCGTCGTCGTCGTGCCCGGCCTCGACCTCGTCGCCCGCGGCCCCTACCGCCGGCTGCGCCACCCGAACTACGTCGCCGTCGTCGTCGAGGGGTTCGCGCTGCCGCTCGTGCACACGTCCTGGGTCACCGCGCTCGTGTTCACCGTGCTCAACGCGGTCCTGCTCGCCCGGTTCCGCATCCCCGCCGAGGAACGCGCCCTCCTGGCGGCACGCGGCACCGGCGGCGCGTCCACCGAGGCAGCCTCCGCCCCCCGCACCGGACCGCGGTGAGCCCGGCCGCCGGGGAGCAGGTCGACGTCCTCGTCGTGGGCGGCGGGCCGGTGGGCCTGGCCGCGGCGCTGCACGCGCGCCGCGCCGGGCACGACGTGCTCGTCCTCGACCGGCGCGCGGGGGCCGTCGACGGCGACCTGGACAAGGCGTGCGGCGAAGGGCTGCTGCCCGGCGCGCTGACCGCGGTGCAGGCCCTCGGCGTCGACCCCCCCGGCCACCCGCTGACCGGCATCAGCTACCGCGACGCCACGCGCCACGCCGACCACGCCTTCGCCGCCGGGACGGGACGCGGCGTGCGACGGACCGCGCTGCACGCCGCACTGCGCTCGCGAGCCCTGGACGAGGGCGTGCTCGTGCGGCGCGCCGGGGTGCGGGACCTGCGCCAGGACCCCGGCGGCGTCGACGTCCGCCTCGAGGACGTCACCGTGCGGGCACGCCACGTCCTCGCGTGCGACGGCCTGCACTCGACCGTGCGGCACCACCTCGGCGTGGACCTGCCGCCGGGCCGCGCACCGGCCCGGTACGGGATGCGGCGCCACTACCGCGTCGCGCCGTGGTCCGACCTCGTCGAGGTGCACTGGGGTGCGCACACCGAGGCGTACGTCACGCCCGTGGCGGACGACCTGGTCGGCGTCGCCGTCCTCGGTCCCCGCGGCACCGGACCGGACCTCGACGCGTTCGGCGAGCTCGCGGACCGCCTCGCCGGCGTCCCCTCCGTCGGCCAGACCCTCGGGGCGGGTGCGCTGCGCCAGCGGACCCGGCGCCGCGCCGTCGGGCACGTGCTCCTCGTCGGTGACGCGTCGGGGTACGTCGACGCCCTCACGGGCGAGGGCGTGCGCGTCGGCCTCGCCCAGGCCGAGGCCGCCGTCCGCCACCTCGAGGACCCCGCCGCCTACGAGCGCGCGTGGAAGCGCGTCACGCGCGACTACCGCCTGCTCACGTCCGGCCTCGTCACCTGGGCGCAGAGCCCGCTGCGCCGCGCGATCGTGCCCCTCGCCGCCGCGGCCCCGCCGCTGTATGCCCACATCGTCGAGCGCCTGGCCCGCTAGTCCCGGTCGAGCGCCGCCCACGAGCGCTCGTGCAGCGCGAGGGCACCGGAGCGGTCCAGGAACGCCAGCCGCGCGTCCTTGTCCCCCACCCGGGCGCACGGCCCGAGGGTGAACCCCGACGCCAGCAGCCGGCGCAGCGCCGCGTCGTTCGCCGCGTCGGGCTCGACCACGACCCGCCGCGCCGCGGTGCCGCACACCACCAGCTCCACCAGCGCGACGCCCAGCACCGTCCAGACCGGCGCGCGCCGCGGACCGCGGGCACCGAGGAAGAAGTGCACGCCCACGTCACCGTCCTGGACCGCGTAGGCCGCGCCGACGGGATCGTGGGCGGGGTCGTAGGTCTGCAGGAGCGCCACCGGCCGGGAGTCCCAGCGCACCAGGAACGCGTGGTGCGTGGGCAGGGACGCCACGTACGCGTAGAGCTCCCGCAGCTCGTCGCGGCTCAGCCCGGCGAGCCCCCAGAAGCTCGCGCGCGGCTCGTTCACCCAGGCGTGCACGACGTCGAGGTCCCCGGCGGGGTCGAGCGCGTGCACCTCGACACGCCCGACCGGCAGGTCGAGCCGGAGCACGAGCCGGCCTGGCTCCCCGGTGCGCAGCAGGACCGCGGGGCCCGGCGCCGCCGGCGCGGTGACCTCCTCCGGGGCGGGCGGGACGACGTCCGCGGGCGTCGGGGTCCTCGTGACGTCCTGGGACGCGGCACTCATCGGATCTCCTCACGGGTCAGCGCGGACCAGTCGATGACGACCGGCACGGTGCGGGCGTGCGCCCAGTCGGCGTGCTGGTCGGCGAAGTGGGGCGAGCGCGGGTCCCCGCTCGCACCGAACGGCACCCCCCAGCGGCTCGCGTCGCGGTCGGCGAGGTCCCAGACCCAGCGTGCGACGGAGCCGCGCACGCACGTGTCGCTCACCCCGGGCGTGCTCGCCGTGCAGCGCACGGTGTCGGTGTCCCCGGACAGCGGCACCGACGACACCCGCGGCACCGAGCCCGGGTCGAGGCCGGGCACGTCGAGCAGGACGTGCAGCCCGAGCACCTGGTGCCCCGCACCCCAGCGGGTCCCGACGTCGGTCCCCGGTCCGGGCACGCGCCCGTCGAACGTCGCGTCGTCGTCCGCCACCGCAGCCGCAGCCACGACGTCGGCGAGCGCCGCCCACGCCTCGGCCCGGCCGTCGATGTCGAGCACGGTCGAGCCGAGCAGCGCGGGCAGCGCGTCGCCCACGCGGGCGACGACCGAGAGCCAGGGCGCGAGGACGGGGTCGAGGCCGTGCGGCGCGTGCAGCGGCGCGAGGGCCGGGTGCGCCGCCACGCGGCGCACCAGCGCGGACCGCCAGGCCGCGTAGAGACCGGCGTCGAGGCTGTCGGCGTCCATGTGCCGGTCCCACGCGCGCAGGCGGCCGGCGGCCCGGGCGAGCGCGTCGTCCGGCACCGCCGTCGCTGTCTCCGGGTGCTCGTCCAGCCACGCCAGGAGCGCGGGGGCGCTGCCGAGGTGCGAGTCGCCGTGCACGCGCCGCTGGTCCCCGGGCCCGAGGGGACCGGCGTCGTCGAGCAGCGCGCGGACGCGCTGCGCGCGGTGCGGCGGGGCGTAGGTGTGGCCGAACGCGATCTCTGCGCGCGCGGGCCGTTCGTTCGCGTCGACGGCCACGGTCTCCACGACGACCGGTGCGGGCAGCGTGGTCCACGGTCGCGGCCGCGCCGCCTCGCTCCAGGCGGGCACCGCCAGCCTCCGCTCCGCGGGGTCGCGGTCCGGGACACGGCCCGCGGTGAGGCTGAGCACGGTGTCCCGGTCGGCGGCGAGCACGCGGTTCACCGGCTCGACCCACCCGGCGAACGCTGCCGCGACGTCGTGCGCCGAGCGGGACCGCAGCAGCTGCCGCCACGACGCGACGCCCAGGTCGGCGTCGACCCGCGCCGCGAGGCGCAGCGCGTAGGTACGGTCCGCGTCCGCGGGGTCGGGGCCGCCCGTGACGACGACGCCGCGCGCCGTCTCCCACGTCTCGACCCGGTGCGCGACGCCGCCGCCCGCTGCGCGGACACGGACGGTGGCCGTCGCGGTGCGGACCCGCTCGGGCCCGTCGGGCCCGAGCGCCTCGACGTCGCCGCCGGGGGTGCGGGTCAGCCGCTCGGCCAGGACGTCGACCTGGTGGGCCAAGGCGTTGGTGATCCCCCACGCGGCGGGGCCGGTGTGACCGAAGTGCGGGACGCCGGGCACGCCGGGAAAGGCGAGCCCGACGACGTCGTACGCGTCGCACGCCAGGCGCACCTGCTGGTAGACGCCCGGGAGCTCGAGGAGGCGGTGCGGGTCTCCCGCGAGCAGCGGCGCACCGCTCGTGGTGCGGCCGCCCGCGAGCGCCCAGGCGTTGGAGCCCGCGGTGGGGCCGCCGTCGACGGCGAGCAGGTCGAGGACGTGGTCCACGCTGACGTCCGGGTGCTCCGTGGCGACGGCGGCGCCGAGGGTGCGTGCGGCGTGCTCGCGCCACAGGACGTGCCCGAAGCCCGAGAACAGCACGTGCGCGACGAGGAAGACGCCGAGCGGCGCCCACGACGGCCAGGGCTCGTGCGGGGGCAGGTGGCCGCCGCCGGGCCACGAGGGGTCGGCGAGCACGTGCATCTCGGGCACGTCACGCCCGCGCTCGAGCCCCTCGTTCACGCCGGCCGTGTAGGCGTCGACCCAGGCACGGTCGTCTGCGGCCAGGGCCGCGTACGCGCGGCGGGCCGTGTCGGCGAGGCGCACGCGGTGGGCGAGCCGGTCCCAGGGCAGGCCCGCCTCCCCGAGCCGTTCGGCGAGCCGGCCCTCGGCGCGCCACCGGTCGACCTCGATCTGCCAGCCGCGGTCGAGCGCGGTGA
Organism: Cellulosimicrobium arenosum; assembly: GCF_014837295.1. Taxonomy (GTDB): domain Bacteria; phylum Actinomycetota; class Actinomycetes; order Actinomycetales; family Cellulomonadaceae; genus Cellulosimicrobium; species Cellulosimicrobium arenosum. The sequence continues at coordinate 387,441 of NZ_JACYHB010000001.1, read as the reverse complement.
CGTACCCCTGTCCGCGGGCGAGCTCGAGCTCGTGGTCCGCGCGCACGTGCGGCACGCCCCACGCGTCGCGGTGGATCTCGAACGTCCCCGGTCGACCGCTCACGGCCGGTGCCCCCGCGCGACCGGGTTGGCGAGCGTGCCCGCGTACAGCAGGGACGCGGACTGGTCGGCGAGGTCCACCATCTGCAGCGTGTTGCGCAGCTGGAGCCGGTTCAGGCACGAGTGCGCGAAGCGCTGGGCTCGTAGGTCGACCCCCGTGGCGAGGTCCGGGTGGTCGGCGCGGTGGTCGTCGAGGCAGTCCGCGACCAGGGCCCAGAACCGGTCCTCGGCGAGCACGCCGTCCCCGGCGAGGATCGCGGCGAGGTGGCGCAGCACGCCGTCGAACACGTCGGTGAAGATCGCCAGCGCCTTCTCGGTGTCGTCGACGACGGCACGCACGCGCTCGATCTCGGGCGGCAGCCCTCGCTCGCCGAGGACCACGACCTCCTCGCCGACGTCCTTCATGATCGTGCGCACCACGACATGGTCGCGCAGGACGAGGATCAGGTTCTCGCCGTGCGGCATGAACGCGAGGTCGTGCGCGAGCAGCGCGTGCGCGAGCGGACGCAGGTACGCGCGCAGGTAGGACCGGACCCAGTCCGCGGGGTCGAGGCCCGACGCGCGCACCAGCGCGGTGGCGAACGCGGCGCCGTGGGCATCACGGTGCAGGAGCGAGGCCATCGTCGCGAGCCGCTCGCCCGGTGCGGTGCGCGGCACGGGGCTCTCGCGCCACAGGGCGGCGAGCATCTTGCGGTGCGGCGACGGCGTGGCGGTGCGGTGGTAGACGTCCCCGGTGTACCCGACCGACGCGAGCTCGCGCAGGATCGAGAACCCGGTGGCGCCGAGCTCGGGGTCGGACGCCACCAGGTCCGCGACCCAGTCGTTGATCGCGGGCGTCGCACGCATGTAGGCGGGCGACAGTCCGCGCAGGAACCCCATGTTCTGGACCGCGAGCGCGACCTTGACGTAGTGGCGCTCGGGGCGTGTGAGGTTGAACAGGGTGCGGATCGACTGCTGCGGCTGGTACTCGTCGGCGCCGAGCCCGACGGGCACGAGGTCATCGCGCGCGACGTCGGGCGCGAACGTGATCGACACGCGGTGCTCCCACTGCCACGGGTGCACCGGCAGGTACAGGTAGTCGGCCGGGTCGAGGCCTCGGTCGGCGAGCCGGTCGGCGAATGCGGCGCGCTCGTCGGCGGTGAGCTCGCGGCCGTGGTGCGTCGCCTCGTCGAGTCCGGCACCCAGCGCCAGGTGGGTGTGCGCGCGGCGCGCGGCGAGCCAGACCAGACGCACCCGCCCGCCGTTCTCCGGTGCGTACGCGCGGTACTCGGCGAGCCCGAACCCGATGCGGCCGTTGTTCGCGACGAAGCCCGGGTGCCCCTCGGTCATCGCCGCCTCGACCTGCTGGAACGACGCGTCGAGCAGGTCGGTCGCGCTCGGCCCGCCGGCCCGCTCGTCCCGCTCGAGCTTGGCGGTCGCGCTCGCGAGCGTCGAGGAGACCTCCTCGAGGTAGGTCGCGAGCAGCTCGTCGGGGACGCGCAGGTCGGGCTGGAGCTCGACGACGAGATCGAGGGCGTCGACGCGCACCTCGCGGTCCGCTGCGGCCGCCGCAGGGCCCGCACCCGGGGTGCGGGACCCGCCGAGCACGACCCGGCGGATCGAGGCCTCGTCGAGCACCCAGTGCTCGAGCGCGAAGCGTCGGGCCGTGAAGCGGTACTCGACCGCTCCGCCCGCGACGGGCAGGACGTACCGCCCGGGGCCGTCGGCCGTGGCCGGCCCGACGACGGTCCGCGGCGCGAGCAGCCGCTCGTGCGTGAGCTCGGCGATCGTCTTCGCGACCAGGTGACGGTGCGCACGGTCGGCGAGCGCCGGGCGCAGGTGCGGCGCCGGGTCGAGGCCGTCGCCGAGCGGGCTCGCGTCGAGGTCGGCGCGTGTCGCCACCGCGAGGTGGGCGCGCTTGCCCGCCAGCTCGACCTCGCGCAGGACGCGGAACCCCGCGGCGGCGTTCTTCGCGGCGATCGCGGTGTTGCGCACGTCCGGCTCGACGACGACGCGGCGCGCGCCGCGCCCGCCCGCGGCCCGGTCCGCCAGGCAGAACCGCACGACAGCGCTCATGACGGCGGACGTGAAGCCCCGCCGCGGGGCGCCGTCGTCGGTCGGGGGCCCGACGAGCAGGTGCATGCCCACGTCGCCCGCCTCGAGCAGCTCGACGGCGGCGGGGGCGTCCGCGAGCGTGACGCGCGCCGGGTCGTACGTCTCGACGAGGAACGCGGGTTCGTCGTCGACGCGCCCGAGCCAGGCGTGCTGGCGCGGGTCCGCGGCGACGTCCGCGAGGTAGGTGCGCACGGCGTCGACGTCCAGGTCGCCCATCTGCCAGAACGCCGAGCGGGGGTGCGCGAGCCAGCGCTGGACCAGGGCGGCGTCGCGCACCGCGTCCAGCGGCTCGACGGTGACGTCGGCGCGAGCGTCGCCCAGGCGCACGCGCACGGCGAACGGCACGGGCTCGACGGTCGGCACCACGCTCCGGGTCTCGGTGGTCGTGGTCATCGGGTCTCCTCCCCCGCCCGGGCCGACGCCGCCACGGGCGGCCCGACCGGGCGGGTGTGCTCGTCGTCGGGCAGGCCGAACTGCTGGAACGCGATGCGTTCCTCGACCGGGTAGACCTCGCGACCGGTGACGGTGCGCAGCACGACGGCGTTGCGCCACGCCGCGAACCCGAGGTCCGGGGCCGTGATCCCGTGCGTGTGCTCCTCGCCGTTGAGCACGTGCACGCGCCGCGCGGCGTCGACCGTGTAGTCACGGGCGACGTCGAGGCGGCCGAGCTCGTCGAAGCGCAGGAGGTGGCGCACCGGGTCGAGGAACGTCGGGACCGACGCCGCGTACCCCGTCGCGGCGACGATCGACCGCGTGCGACGCTCGACCTCGCGGCCCAGCTGGGCGTGCCGCAGCCGCAGGACGTAGTCGCCGGGGCCGTCGGGCGTCGACGCCGCCCCCGGCTCGTACCGCGCGGCGACGACCTCGGTGTCGGTCAGGAGCGTCGTGGGGACCGGGCGGTCCAGGCTCAGCCGGTACAGGGTGTCGTAGATCTCGTCGACGAGGTCGCCGCTGATGCCCTTGTAGAGACTGCGCTGCTCGCGCCCGAGGAGCTGGCGCAGCTCGAGCGGCAGGGCGTGGAAGTGGTCGGTGTACTCCGGCGACGTCATCTCGAGCGTCAGCTTCGTGTACTCCATGGGGAAGAACCGCGGCGAGCGCGTCACCCAGTCCAGCCGGTACCCGCCGCCGCCCTCGCGGCCGTGCACGCCGTCGAGCAGGTCGCGGTACACCTCCGCGGCCGACTGCCCGCTGCCCACGACGGTGACGGACCCGCTCGCCGCGAGCGACGCGCGCTGCGGCACGTACTGCGCGCTGTGCACGAGCGGGCCGGCGCCGGGGTGCTCGCCCGCCGCGACCTGCGCCGCGAGGTCGCGCAGCGCGGGCGGCAGGACCGGGCTCGTGCCGACACCGAGCACGACGTGCCGGCCCCGGTGCTCCTCGCTGCCGACGACGGCGCCGTCGGCGTCCAGCACCTCGGCCCGCACCACGAACGCGTCCGCGGCGTCGTCGTGCGTCACCGCCACGACGCGCCGCGACCAGCGCAGCGACGGCAGCGCGGCGGCGACCCACCGGCAGTACGCGTCGTACTCGGCGCGCAGCGGGTAGAACGACTCGCGGACGTAGAACGGGTACAGCCGTCCCGTCGCCTTGAGGAACGCGAGGAACGAGTACGGCGACGTCGGGTCGGCCATCGTCACGAGGTCGGCGAGGAACGGGACCTGGATCGTCGCGCCCTCGATCATCATGCCCGGGTGCCAGCGGAACTCCGGCGCCTGGTCGCAGAAGACCGCGTCGACGTCCGCGAGCGGCGCGGACAGCGCCGCGAGGCCGAGGTTGAACGGCCCGATGCCGACGCCGACGAGGTCGTGCACGGGGGCGGCGCTCATCGGCCCGCCCCCGTGTCGTCGCTGAGCATCTCGTCCTGCTCCACGAGCGCCTGCGCGGTGGTCCGCACGAGGTCCAGGACGCGCCGCACGTCGGCGAGCGTGACGGCAGGGTTGAGGAGCGTGAGCTTGAGGCACGGCACGCCGTCGATCACGGTCTTCGCGACCAGCGTCCGCCCGGACTCGAACAGGACACGGCGCACGAGGGGCACGAGCCGGTCCGCGTGCTCCGGGGCGAGCCCGGCGGGCTCGTACCGGAACAGCACGGTCGACAGGTCCGTCCGCCCGACGACGCGCAGCTCCGGGTCGTCGGCGAGGTCCGTGTGCACGGCCGCGGCGAGGTCGCACACATCGTCGACCATCGCCCCGATCCCGTCCGGGCCCAGCGCGCGCAGCGTCGCCCACAGCTTGAGCGCGTCGAACCGCCGCGTCGTCTGCAGGGACTTGTCGACCTGGTTCGGCTCGGCGTTCTCGCGGGGGTTCAGGTAGTCGGCGTGCCACGCGACGCGCGCGAGGTCGCGCGGGTCGCGCACGAGGAGCGCGCTCGCGGACACCGGTTGGAAGAACGCCTTGTGGTAGTCGACCGTCACGGAGCGGGAGCGCTCGATCCCGGCCAGCAGGTGGCGCCGCGTCCGGGACACGAGCAGGCCGCACCCGTAGGCGGCGTCCACGTGCAGCCACACGCCGGCGACGTCGCACGCGTCGGCGACGGCCGCGAGCGGGTCGACGCACCCGCGGTCCGTGGTCCCGGCGGTCGCCACGACCGCCATGACGACGTCGCCCGCGGCGTCCACGTCGGCGAGCGCGCCTGCGAGCGCCTCCGGGTCGAGGCGCCCGTCGCCATCGGTGCGCACCGCCATGACGGCGTCCTCCCCGAGACCGAGCAGGAACGCAGACCGCTCGACGCTGAAGTGGCTGGACGCGCTCGTCAGCACGCGCAGGCGCGGCAGGACGCTCCCCCGTCCCGGTGCGCCGCCCACGAGCTCGCGCTCGATCGCGTGCTCCCGGGCGAGGAACAACGCCTGGAGGTTGGACTGGGTACCGCCGGACGTGAAGACGCCGTCCCCGGCGGGGTACCCCACGCGCGCGGCGGTCCAGGCGACGAGGCGGCGCTCCATGAGGGTCGCCACGGTCGACTGGTCGTAGGTGTCCACGGACGTGTTGATCGCGGCGAGCATCGCCTCCGCGCCGACCGCGGGCAGCACGACCGGGCAGTTCAGGTGCGCGGCGTAGGCGGGGTCGTGGAACCACACCGCGTGGGTCGCGTACAGCTCCGCGGTCTCGCGCAGCGCGGCGGTGGTCCCGGCTCCGGGGGCGTCCAGGTCGACCGCGTCGACGAGCGCCCCGAGCTGTTCGCGGCTCGCTCCCGACCACGGCTGGGTCACGGCCGCGAGGCGCGCGGCGACGTCGTCGACGACGTCGTGCAGCGTGCTCGCGTAGGTCGCGGCGCCCGCGCTCGTGAGCAGGCTCGTCGTGTCCGCGCGCTGGTTCGCGGGCACGACGAAGGGACGTGCTGAGGGCATGACAGAGCTCCTCGGTGCAGGGTGAGGCCCGGGCACCCGCGGCATCCGGGTCGTGTTCTAAGGATTGGCTTGCCTAACCTAGCGCAGATCGTCCTGCGGTCAAGTGTGTCCATGCCCTCACGTGACCACCGACATCTCCGACCGCAGCCCCACGACAGGAGAGTCGATCAGGACAGGACCACGCGACGTGGGAGGTCCTGGCGGAACCCCGGTCCTGCACAGCGGAGTACCGGCAGAACCTTCCGTCGTCGCCGGACGGCGCCTACCGTCGAGAGCACGACCACGAGCCCGGTACCCGCCCCGCCGCGATCAACCCCGACGACAACAGCTCCGGCACCCACGAGCTGACCCCCGCCGCCCGCCGCCGCTGACCAGCACCTTCCCACCACAGCTCTCCTGCACCAGGTCTTGCCACACCACAGAGATCTCACACCCACAGAGAGGCACCGCGTACTTCCATGCGAGCCACCTTCATGTACGGCGCCGGCGACGTTCGCGTCGAGACCGTCCCGGACCCCGTCCTCCAGCAGCCCACGGACGCGATCGTCCGCGTCGTGCGCGCGTGCGTGTGCGGGTCGGACCTGCACCCGTACCACTCCATGCCCGCGTCCCAGCAGGGCAACCCGATGGGCCACGAGCTCGTCGGCGTCGTCGAGGAGACCGGCAGCGCCGTGACGAACGTCCGGAGGGGCGACTTCGTCGTCGCGCCGTTCGCGTTCTCCGACAACACCTGCGTGTTCTGCCGCGAAGGCTTCCAGACCGCCTGCCCCCAGGGTGGCTGGTACGGCTCCCCCGAGACCGGAGGCCTGCAGGCAGAGCTCGCCCGCATCCCGCTCGCGGACGGCAGCCTCGTCGTCGTGCCCGACGTCGACCCCGCCACCGCCGACGACGGCCTCCTGGCGTCGCTGCTCTCGCTCTCCGACGTCTACCTCACCGGGCACCACGCCGCGTTCATGGGCGAGGTCGGGCCGGGCACGACCGTCACGGTGGTCGGCGACGGTGCGGTCGGGCTCTCCGCCGTGCTCGCGTCGAGGCAGCTCGGCGCCGAGCGGATCATCCTCATGGGCCGCCACACCTCGCGTACGGACCTCGGCCGCGAGTGGGGCGCGACCGACGTCGTCGCCGAGCGCGGGGAGGACGGCGTCGCGAGGGTCATGGACCTGACCGACGGCGAGGGCTCGCACGTCGTGCTCGAGGCCGTCGGGCTCATGCCCGCCTACGAGCAGTCCTACGGCATCGTGCGACCCGGCGGGATCATCTCGCGGGTCGGCGTCCCGCAGTACGAGAAGGCGCCGGTCGGGTTCGGCTCGCTGTTCGGCAAGAACGCGCGCCTCGCCGGCGGCCCCGCTCCCGTCCGCGCCTACCAGGAGGCCGCGATCGGGCAGGTCCTCGCGGGCGAGATCGAGCCGGGCAAGGTCTTCGACGCCGTCCTTCCGCTCGACGACACCGCCGAGGCCTACCGCCTCATGGACAGCCGCGAGGCCCTCAAGGTCGCCCTGCGACCCTGACCGCCCCGCCGGACGACACCGACCACCTCTATACCGTGGACGTGACGCCCGCGGCGGATTAGCCTGCAGAGCGTCGGGCCGGGGCGGTGACGCACCGGCCCCGGTGGCGCGTGAAGGAGCGGACCGGATGAGCGAGGTCGTGATCTACAACCTGGGCAGGACCCAGGTGCTCGGCCGTGTCACGCTCCGCCACGCCATCCGTATGCTGCACCGCCGGGTCGCCGAGGTCTTCGAGTCCGTCGAGGGCGAGACGTTCGGCCCGTACCAGCGTCCCCGGTCGGTCGAGCTCGTGCGCTACGTGCACACCAAGTGGGTGTACGAGCGCCAGGGACGTGTCCCCTACTCGCGCGCGTCGCTGCTGCGCCGCGACCGCGGCCGCTGCGCGTACTGCGACGGGACGGCCACGACGATGGACCACGTCGTGCCCCGCTGCCAGGGTGGCGCCACGACGTGGCTCAACGCCGTCGCGGCGTGCGAGCCGTGCAACGCGGTCAAGGGCGGGCGCACGCCCGAGGAGGCCGGCATGCGGTTGCTGCGCAGGCCGTACGAGCCGGCGTTCCGCGACCTGTACCCCCGCGGCTCGGCCCCGGGCCCGCACGGGCGTGCGGTGCCCTGACGCGATCAGTCCGCGAGCGCCGCCCGCAACCGCTCCTCGGCCCGTGCCACGGACCGGTCGGCGCGCGAGGCCTGCGGGCGAGAGGTCAACCGCCGCGGGCCCGTCCACGTCGCGACCCACCAGGCAGGGCGGCCCGGCACCGGTGATCCCGTGGCCCGACCCCTCCGCCGCGCGGACGTCCCGATCCCGTCCTGTCCACGCTCTCTCCCGGCAGGCGGAAGGAGCCTGCCATGGCCACGATCCGGGTCGGGACGTTCAACGTGGAGAACCTGTTCGAGCGCCCGCGCGCCATGAGCGGGCAGATCGGGGCCGGCGGCAGCACCGTGCTCGACGCGCACGCCCGGCTCGGGGGTCTGCTCGAGGAGGAGCTGTACACCCCGGACGTGCGCGAGCAGATCCTGGCCCACCTCGCCACGCTCGGTCTGCTGCGGTCGGACTCGGCGGCCCTCGCGGTGCTCCGCCAGGTACGAGGCCGGTTGCTCAAGCGCACCGGCTCGCTGTCCGCCGGCACGGCCGAGACGCGGGTCGTGGCGAGCGGGCGGGGCGACTGGGTCGGGTGGGTCGACCTCGTCAAGGACCGCGTGGACGAGCTCGCCATGGCGCACACCGCGCGGGTCATCGCGGACGTCGACGCGGACGTGCTCGCCGTGGTCGAGGCCGAGAGCCGCGTCGCGCTCAAGCACTTCACGGACGCCGGCGTCGTGACCCGGACGGGTCGCCCCGTGTACCCGCACGTCATGGTGATCGACGGCAACGACGACCGCGGGATCGACGTCGGGCTGCTCACCACGAAGCGCGCAACCCTGCGCGACATCCGCACGCACGTCGACGACCGCGACAGCAGCGGGCGGCTGATCTTCGGCCGCGACTGCCCGGAGTACGCGGTCGAGACGGCAGGCGGGACGCGCCTGACCGTCCTCGTCAACCACTTCAAGTCGAAGGGGTACGGCACGCAGCGCGAGTCCGACGCGACGCGCCGACGGCAGGCGTCCCGGGTCGCGGCGATCTACCGCGACCTGCGGGCGCGGGGGCAGGAGAACGTCGTCGTGGTGGGCGACCTCAACGACACCCCGGACTCGGTGCCGCTGCGTCCGCTCCTCGAACGCACCGACCTGCGCGACGTCACCACGCACCCCGCGTTCGTGGGCGACGGCCGGCCGGGCACGTACGCCAACGGGACCGCAGGACAGAAGATCGACTACGTCCTGCTCTCCCCTGCGCTGTTCGAGCGCACCGTCGGCGGCTCGGTGTTCCGGCGCGGTGTGTGGGGTGGCACGAACGGCACCCTCTTCGAGCACTACGACACGATGTCAGCACCCCAGCACGCCGCGTCCGACCACGCCGCGCTCTACGCCGACCTCGACGTCGCCTGAGGCAGGCTCCCACGTCGCACTGAGCACCCTGTCCCACCAGGGCGTCTTGGGCGTGGGCGAGGGCTCGCTCAGCTCCTGCCAGAACCTCGCGGTTCCTCGACCTCCCCGTGGTCAACCTGTGCTGCACCTACGGGGCTCTCGTGGTTGGACGGAGACCTCCCGCCCACGACGGCTACTGCCCGCTGAGCTGACGCAGAAAGTCAGAGGTGCTCAGCGGCGCCCCGGTCAGCGGCGTGGGGGAGTCTGACCGGATGCCGTCCACCACCACCGGGAGCAGTCGCCTCCAGAGCCGGGGGTGGGTGCCGCCGAACGTTTCGATCACGTGAGTCATCGCCGACATCAGCACGCCGACGTCGGTCGCGGTGAGATCGGAGCGGATCGTCTGCTGCTCCCGACCGCGCTGCAGGAGGGTGTCGATACACCTTTCCACCCTGCTCTGTACGGCACGGGCGTCGGGCTCCGAGTCGGGTACCCAGCGCAGCAGGGTGGCCAGCGCTCGCTTGCTCGACTGCGGTTCGAGAACTGCCGCGAAGAAGTCGAAGAAGCCGGTGATCGCGTCATCGGATCGGGCTGCACGTTCGGCCGCCGCGAGCATCGTCTCCATGGTCTCGGCGAGCACCGCTTGCGCCAGCACGTACTTGTTCGGGAAGTGCCGATATGCCGTGCCGACGCCGACGCCGGCCCGGCGGGCGATGTCGTCGAGGGTCGGGACAGGGCCAGTGGCGTCGAACAGCTCAGCTCCTGCGGCGATGAGCGCCGCCCGGTTGCGCATCGCGTCCTTGCGTCGCGCACGTTGATTGGTCGGCGGAGTTGTCGGGTGCGCGTTCACGAGGCTCCTCGGGGCACGGCTGAATCGGAGGTGGACCTCCGCTATGCTAGCTTTTTCGTAACGGAGACGTATCTCCGGAACAGAGGATGAAGGAGATCGACCGAGATGACGACGAACAAGACCTGGTTCATCACCGGCGCATCGCGCGGGCTGGGCGCCCAGTGGGCGAGCGCTGCGCTGTCCCGCGGAGACCGGGTGGCCGCGACCGCTCGCTCGATCGGGTCGCTGGACTTCCTCGTCGAGGGCTACGGCGACCTGGTGCACCCGCTAGCGCTCGACGTGACTGACGAGACCGCGGTGCACCAGTCGATCGCGGCCGCAGTGGAGGCGTTCGGTGCGATCGACATCCTGGTCAACAACGCCGGCCAGGCCGTGATGGGAGCCATCGAAGAGGTCACCTCCGCGCAGGCGCACGCGCAGATGGAGGTCAACTACTTCGGTGCGCTCTACGCGTCGCAGGCGGTGCTTCCCGCCATGCGTGCCCGGCGCAGCGGCCGGATCATCCAGATCTCGTCGATGGGCGGAGTGGTGTCGCTGCCCACCATGGGCAGCTACCACGCCACCAAGTGGGCGCTCGAGGCGCTCAGCCAGGCGCTGAGCGGTGAGGTGGCTGAGTACGGGATCCACGTGACCCTCGTCGAGCCGCTCACCTTCCCGAGCGAGCTCGGATCCGCTGCGCCACAGTTGCCCGAGTACGACAACGCGCGCGCCGGCGTCATGGCGGGCTTTGCCGGCACCGGCATCGCACCGGGCGACCCCGCCGCAGCCGGGCAGGCGCTCCTGGCCGTTGCCGACGCCGATAATCCGCCGCTGCGCGTGCTGTTCGGCGCGAACGGGCTGGCGCTCATCCGTCCCGAGCTCGAGCGTCGGCTCGCGCTGTGGGAGGAGTGGGATCACCTCGCACAGCTCTCGCAGGGCACCCCGGCGGCCTGATCCAGGTCGCCCTCGGCGCCGCGAGGCCGCTTCACGAGTCCAGGCTGTGTCGCGGTCAGGGACGCCGACCGTCGACGTCCATGAGACGTCGGCACCGGCGGCAGGGTCTCGCGCGAGGTCCTGCCGCCGGTTCGGCCGTCTCAGCTCACCGTCGTCACCCCGTAGTTCCGACGACACGCTCACCGACGGTGTGCACGACGACGACCTCCGGGTCCCACGGCACGAGGTCGTCGACGGCGTCCTGCAGCCGGCTCACCGAGGGCAGATCGTTCGGCGTGCGGACCGAGACCACGAGGTCGGTACCGTTCCACGACACGTCGTCCACGGTGGCGTCCGGGTCGTCCGCCAGCCACGCCTCGGCCGCATCCCGTGTCTGGCCGGCCCACAGGTCCGCGAGCGTGGCCTGGACGGTGTTGGCGACCATCGGGATCGCCACGACCAGCAGCGCGACCGCCGCGGCGAGGTAGGCGCGCCGCCGCCGCGGAGTCGGGTCGGCGAGGCGGCGCGCGCGGGCGGCGTCGCCCGCGTACCCGGCACCGGTGAACACGACAGTGGACGCGATGACCAGCGCGACGACGTTCGAGCAGAACAGCAGCAGCGCGCCTGCCGCGAGCGACGGCGCACCCGCGCCGAGGCACACCCCGACCACACCGAGGGGCGGGACGAGCGAGATGGCGATGGCGATGCCCGGCAGCACGTCGGCCAGGTCCTTGCGCGCGAGGGCGATCGAGCCGGCGAACCCTGTCGCGAACGCGGCGACGAGGTCCAGCAGCCCGGGCGACGTGCGCCCCGTCACCTGCGAGTTCGCGAGGACGCTCGTCGTGTCCGGCACGACGAGCGCGACGAGCCACCCCAGCGCGACGACGGCAGCGAGCCCCGTCACCACGTACAGGACCGAGCGACCCACCAGGCGGCCCTGACCCGTGACGACTCCCAGCCCGATGCCGAGGATCGGCGTCGAGAGCGGCGCGATGATCATGGCCCCGATCACCGTCGCGGTCGAGTCCGTGACGACGCCGCAGACGGCGATGAGGCCCGAGAGCAGGAGCATCGCCCAGAACGCCGAGCGCTTGGCCCGTACGTCGCCGGCGTCGAGGTCGAGCCGGTCGGACAGCTCGTCGAGCCCCCGGCGCTGGGCGGGCGGGACGAGCACGCCGAGGAACCGGCGCCGCGCGCCCGGCGGGAGTCGCAGTTCGCCGGGGACCGGCACGACGGGCGGCGTGGACTGCGTGGCCATCTGGGGCCTCCGAGAGGTGCGGGCCCGGTGGGGCGTCCCCCGCGGGCAGGACCCCGCGGCGAGGACAGTATGCCCTGCCCGCAGGCTCGCGGCCGCCGGGTGGAGGTCCGCGGTGCGGCGTGTCCAGCCGTGCGGACGACCGCCGACCGGAGGGTTCGGCGCGGCCGGCTCAGCCCCGGTCGGCGGCGAGCCGATCCATCGCGTCGATGCTCGCGGCGACGACCTGTGCCTGCGCGTCGTCGCGGGTGATGGTCGGCGTCCCGTCGCCAGGCTGTGGCCCGTAGTCGGCGAAGAACCCGTGCACGCCACCGACGACCTCGACGAACGTCGCGTCGCCGGGCAGGTCCGCGCGCGAGGCCTCGACGGCGTCCGGTGTCGTCAGTCCGTCGCGCGACCCCCACACCGACGTGACCTGCAGGTCCGCGCCGCTGATGTCACCCGCCGGGTAGGACCCGTGCAGGAGCAGCGCGCCGACGACGTCCTCGTGCCCGGCGGCGTACGACGACGCGACGACCCCGCCGAGGGAGTGGCCGCCCGCCGCCCACCGGTCCACGTCGTCGAACCCGGCGATCGCCGTGCCCGACTGGCCGGGCCAGGCGACGGCGATCCCGAGCGGCTCCTTGAGCGCGACCACGACGTAGCCGGCCTCGGCGAGCGGACGCAGCACGTGCGCCGCGGCCCGCACGTCGACCCGGGCCCCCGGGGAGTACACGAGACCCGTCGCCGCCGCGTCGTCGCTGGGCACGAACGCGACCCAGCCCGCCGTCTCCAGCACCTCCACGGTGGCGGAGCTCTCGAGGTCCGCGAGCGCCCGGTCGGTCGCGGGGAAAGGCCGGACCCACACGACGGCGGCGGCGATCCCGACGAGCAGGACCACGCACGCACCCTCGCCGATGCTCGACCACACCCGGCGACCACGCTCGGGCGCATCGCAGGGGTCCCGGCGTCGCCGGGCACGCCGGAGCGTGAGTGCTACCAGCACGAGGCCCGCCCCGGCGCTCGTCGCGAGGAGCGCGCCGAGCGCCCAGTGCTGGTGCCGGACGACGTCGCCCGTCGTCGCGAGGACCCAGGCCGGAGCGGCGAGCAGGGCGAGCGCCACGACGAGCAGCAGGATCGTCCGGGCCGGGCGGACGGTCCGGCTCCGTGCAGGGTCCTGCGGAGAACGGTGCTCGGCCGCGATCGTCGGCTCCTCGGTCGGGTCCGACGCCGGCGTGGTCATCGGTTCTCCCGTCCTCGACCGCGGCGAGGTCGCCGTGGGATCCGCCGGTCACGCTAGCAGCCGACCTCCGGCTCCCGGTCGACCCGCGGCCGATCACCCTCGAGGATGGACGCGACGATACCGTGGCGCGGAGGTGGGCAGGTGGACTGGTTCACGGTGCACGTCGTCGACACCGGTCGTTCGCCCGCGCTCGCCGCGCTGGTCGGGTTCGTGGTGACGTTCGTCGTCGTGCGGTCGGTGACGCGCCGGATCCGGGCGCGGTCCTCGACCGAGCAGGAGCCCGCGCCGACCGGGGCACGGCCGCGCCGGCGCCTCCTCGGCGACCTGACGATCGGTGGCGTGCACGTGCACCACCAGGTGTGGGGCATCCTGCTCGTGCTCCTCACCGGGATGCTCCAGTTCCGCTACTCCCCCGGGCACCCGTGGACGGAGCTCCTCGCCCTCCTGTTCGGAGCGGGCGCTGCGCTCGCGCTCGACGAGTTCGCGCTGTGGTTCTACCTGGACGACGTGTACTGGAGCGAGGAGGGGCAGCGGTCGATCGACGCGATCCTCGTCGGCGGCGCGCTCGGGGCCGCGCTGCTGTTCTCGGGCTCGCCCGTCGGGGTCACGACAGACGCGTCGTCCGGCGGCTCGTCCTTCTGGACGCTCTACACGGTCGTCGTCGTCGCGCACCTCGCGCTCGCGTTCGTGTGCCTGCTCAAGGGCAAGCTCGCGACCGGGCTGATCGGCATCGTCGTGCCGCTGGTCGCGACCGTCGGGGCGATCCGGCTCGCCAAGCCCTCCTCGTTCTGGGCACGGCGGCGGTACGCGGGACGTCCCGGCCGTCTCGCGCGGGCACGCCGTCGCTTCGGCCCGCAGTACTACGCCCGCAGAGCGCGGGTGCGGGCCGCGCTCGGCGGGCGCGCCTCCGGTCCACCGGAGGATCAGCCCTGACCGACGCGGCACCGGGGCAGGTGCCGGACCCGTGTCCTTCCCCACACGGGCCCGTCGCGCATCCGGGTCCTGGGCCCCTCCGGGGCCGGACTAGGCTCGTGGGATGGCTACCTTCTCCGCCGTGACCCGCCAGCACATCCTCGCCGCGATCGCCGAGTACGACGACCGCGGGGCCCAGAACTTCCTGGGTGTCTACGGGTTCACGCGGACGGTCCGGGAGTCGCTCGAGCACGAAGGCCACGAGTACGACGCGCGGGCGGTCCTCGGCGTCGCGCACAAGTTCGCGACGGGCCGCACGGCCACGGCCGACGAGCTGGCGGGCAGCACGGTCGACGCCGTGACGATCCTGCGCAAGCGTGGGTTCGACGCGACCGGACCTGTCACCGCGCCGCCGGCTCCGGCACCGCGCGCGCGCCGCGCCGCGCCGTCCACGCCTCGGGCACCTCGCACGACGGCCGCGCGCCGCACGTCCGAGCCGGAGCGGCCGGCGCCCGTGTGCCCCACGTGCTTCATGACGCTCCCCGCCACGGGCGTCTGCGACACCTGCGGCTGAGGCCTTCGGCGCGTCGACGGCCCGTCGCCGGGCGGTCGGACGATCCCGGGCCGCATCACCGGGCGGCGTCGTCCCCTCCCTCTCCGTAGGAGCGCCGTGCTCCGCCCACGACGGGGCCACACGCGCCGTGGATCGAGGAAGGAAGATCCGATGGCCGAGAAGAAGACGACGGGGAGCGGATCGTCGGGCTCCACCCGCAGCAGACGCACGACGTCGGGCACCAAGCCGCCACCGGGCAAGCACCCCGCGTGCGAGCAGGCCACCGGACCGGTCGGCGGGACCGCGCTGGTCGACGGGTACGGCTTCGCGTCGTTGCCCATGGTGTGGGCAGAGGTCGACGGGCTCGCGGTCGTCGAGGGCGACATCGTCATCGGCACCGTGGCGCAAGCCCAGGCGCGCGACGTCGCCACCCTCACCTCGGACGAAGAAGGTGCGGAGATCCTCCAGGCCGTCGGGATCAGCGGCGCGCAGTTCCGCTGGCCGAACGGGGTCATCCCCTACGAGATCGATGGTGGCCTGTCCAACCCGTCCCGCGTGCACAACGCGATCGCGCACTGGCACGCCAAGACCCCGCTGCGCCTCGTCCCCCGCAACGGCGAGAGCGACTACGTCCGGTTCGTGGACGGAGGCGGCTGCAGCTCGGCCGTCGGACGCCGCTCGAGCCGGCAGGACATCACGCTCGGCTCCGGCTGCACCGTGGGCAACACCATCCACGAGATCGGGCACGCGTTCGGCCTGTGGCACGAGCAGTCGCGGGAGGACCGCGACGCGTTCGTGCAGGTGAACTGGGTGAACATCGAGTCGGGCAAGGAGCACAACTTCAACCAGCACATCAGCGACGGCGACGACCTCGGCGCCTACGACTACGGCTCGATCATGCACTACCCCACCACCGCGTTCTCGAAGAACGGGCAGCCGACGCTCGTGCCGATCGGCAGCGTCCCCGCGGGCACGGTGATCGGGCAGCGCGACTCCCTGTCCGCCGGCGACGTCGCCGGGCTGAAGGTCATGTACCCGGGCCTGGCCTGGCCCAAGACGACGTTCAAGGACAACGTCAAGGAGCCCGTGCTCGACCCGGTGACCACGATCAAGGAGATCCTGCGAGAGTCCGTCAAGGAACCGGTCCGCGAGGTCGCCAAGCCGCTTCGCGACCCGGTCAAGCCGCTGCGCGACCCGGTCAAGCCGCTGCGCGACGTGCAGCCGACCATCCGGGAGGTCGTCGAGCCGCTCCGGCCCGGAAGCCTCGTGATCAACCCTGCGCTCGGTCGCTCCCTCCCGTTCGTCCTCGGGCGGGACAGCGACTTCGTCAGCCGCTACCAGGCGGCCGTCGCGCAGCAGAACGGCATGGACCAGGACGGGACGACCGGCCTGACCGCGGCAGATCTCGCCGTCGCGCTCGCGGAGATCACCACCGCGCTCGAGGCGGTCCGTGAGTCCGTGGCGGCCCTCGCCGAGCAGGCCGCCACCGAGGCCGGGATCTGACGGTGATCCTCGTCGTCAGCTTTCCTCAGGACGACCACACCGCCGTCGTGGTCGAGCGCCTGCGGGCGCTCGGCCACGACGTGGTGCTCCTGGACACGTCGACCCTCGGGTCCACCACGTCCCTCGAGCTCGGCCACGCCACGGGCGTCCCCGCGGACCTCCGGCTCGTCACGCCCGACGGAACCCACGACCTGCGGCACGCGACGACCGGTTGGTGGCGGCGGCTGCGCGGAACACCCGTGGACCCCTCGATCACCGACCCGGCCGCGGCCGAGTTCGCGAGCAGCGAGCTCGCGGAGGTCTTCGAGGGCGTGGTCGCCGCCCTCCCGCTGCGGTGGGTCAACGACCCGACCTCCGACGCCGCGGCGCACCACAAGCCCTGGCAGTGGGCGGTCGCCGCGGACCTGGGCCTCACGCTGGCGCGCACCGTCGTCACGCGCGACCCGGCACGGGCACGGGAGTTCGTCGCCGCGACGGGCCCGGGTCGGGTCGTGACGAAGGCGTTCATCGCCCGGGCGGACGCCTGGCGCGAGACGCACGTGCTCGACGATGCCGACGTGGAGCGCCTCGACCAGGTGCGGTTCGCACCGACGATCCTCCAGGAGTACGTCCCGGGCGTGGACCTGCGCGTCACGATGGTCGACGGAGAGGCGTTCACCACCGAGATCGACGCGACCGGCACCAGCCTGCCCAGCGACATGCGCATGGTGCTCGACGAGGCGGCGGTCCGCCCGATCACGCTCCCCGACCACGTCCTGCGCCGGGTGCGGGCGCTCATGGACCGCCTCGGGCTCGTGTACGGGGCGGTGGACCTTCGGCGCCGGCCGGACGGGGAGCACGTGTTCTTCGAGGTCAACCCGGCCGGGTTGTGGCAGTTCTGCGAGGACCTCACCGGACTGCCGATCACGGACGCCGTCGTCACGACGCTCGCACGTCGCGACCGTGCGATGGTGGCAGCATGAGCACGCTCTTCGGCACCGTCACCGTCCCGGACGACGCTGCGGCCGGCGTCGCGACCGTGCACGTGTCGGTCGAGGACACCACGCTCCAGGACGTCTCCTCCGTCCGGCTCGCGGAGGTGGTGCTGCGGGGTGTGGACGTGGTCGCAGGCGGCCACCTCGCGTTCGCGATCGACGTCGACGACGTCCCGGCCGACGCGACGGTGCGCGTCCACGTCGACCGCTCGGGGGACGGCGACCTCGCCACCGGGGACCTGCTCACCGTCCGGTCCGTCCCGGCCGCCACGCTCGGCACCTCCGCGCAGGACGCGGGCGAGGTCCCCGTGCGGACGATCTGAGCCCTCCGCAGGTGAGCACCGCGGCGGAGCCGGCTCGCCATCGGCGTCCGCGACCGCTGCGGCCGCTCCGGCCGCCCCTCGCCCCGAGGGCGTCCGACCCCGTGCGAGCGGGTGCGCGCGGTGTGAGACTTCCGGCACCTCCTCGGCGCCGTCGAGGCAGCGGTGAGCACGACGCAGCAGGTGGTAGTGCGGATGGCGAGATCGACCGGCCCTTCGGGGCTGCGTGCCCGTCTGGGCGGGTTCGTCCCCGGTGACGTGGTGCGCGTGGCGGCGCTGGTCAGCGTCGTGGTCGCGTTCCTCGCGCTCGGCGGGGTCGCGGCCGCCCTGTTCCTGCTCGTCCTGGGCGGAGTCGTGATCCCCCGCGCGCTCGGCGCCCCGACCGTGCTCGACGTCGCGTACGGCCTCGCGCTGCTCGTCGCCGCGTGGGCCGCGCAGCTCGACTGGTACCGCGCGCTCCCCTGGCTCGACCTGCCCGTGCACGCCGCGTGCACGGGACTCATCGCGGTCATGTCCGTGGTGCTCGTCGTCCGACGCGGTGTGGTGCCCGGTCCCGAGGTCGCGGCATCCGGCGGCCCGCGCCTCGCCACGGTCGTGCTCACGACCGGCCTCGGCGCGGTGGTCGCGATCCTGTGGGAGATCGGCGAGTGGGCCGGGCACACCTACCTCGACGACCGCATCGGCGTCGGCTACACCGACACGGTCGTCGACCTCGCCGCAGGGCTGGTCGGGTCGGCGCTCGCGGGCTTGGTGCTGACGACGCGTCCGCCCGCGGGCGGACGCCGATGAGGCCCGACGACGCGCTGCGGGTCTCCGTGGTCATCCCCGTCCGCGACGACGCCGTCGCCCTGGACCGTTGTCTCGCGCTGCTCGCGGGCCAGACGGTCGCGCCGCTCGAGGTGGTCGTCGTCGACAACGGGTCGTCGGACGGCTCGGCCGCCGTCGCGCACCGGTGGGGCGCCACCGTCGTGCACGAGCCGCGCGTCGGCATCCCGTCCGCCGCGGCCGCGGGGTACGACGCCGCGAAGGGCGAGATCATCGGCAGGCTCGACGCGGACTCGCGACCGGACCCCTACTGGGTCGCCACGATCGTCCGGCGCATGACCAGCGACCCGGACCTCGACGCACTGACCGGGACCGGGGTCTTCCACGACCTGCCGCGCGGGCTGCGGACCGTGGTCTCCATCGCCTACCTGGGCACGTACTACGTCCTGGGCCTGCTGGCGCTCGGGCACACCGCCCTGTGGGGCTCGTGCATGGCGGTGCGCACCACGACGTGGTCGGCGGTGCGCGAGCACGCGGTGCGCGACGACGCCGAGGTGCACGACGACCTCGACCTCGCGTTCCGGCTCGGCGCTCGCCGCACCCCGCGCCTGGACCGGGGCTGGCGCGTGGGGTGCTCGGCACGGTCGCTGCGCGGACGGCTCCAGCGTCGGCGGCGCATGGACCGCGCGTGGCGGACGTTACGACTCAACTGGGCGGTCTCGCCGCCGTGGGAACGGTGGCGCGACCGCTGGAGGTAGTCCGTCGCCGCAGCCGTCGTCGTGCTCGGCGGGCCCTGCCGCGTACCGGGCGGCGAGCGGGCGCGACGCCTCGTAGCGTGGGCGGGACCCGTACCCGACGCGAAGGCGATCCTCCATGAGCCCCACCCGGCAGCACGACGTCCTCGTCCTCGGCGGCGGCAACGCGGGACTCTCCCTCGCCGGCCGCGTCCGACGCGACGGCTGCCGTGACGTCGCGGTCGTCGAGCCCGAGGACGTGCACCGGTACCGCCCGCTGCTGTCGTACGTCGCCGCGGGCATGGCGACGCTCGACGACCTCTCGCGCCCGCAGGACGACGTCGTCCCCGACGGGGTCGTGCGGTACGCGGACCGCGTGGTCTCCGTCGACCCCGAGCGCTCGGTCGTGCGCCTCGCGGGTGGCACCGAGCTCGGCTACGGCGACCTCGTGGTGTGCCCGGGCTCCGAGGTCGACTGGGACGCCGTGCCGGGCAGCGAGGAGGCCGTCGGGACTCCGTCCGCGTCGACGAGCTACCTGCCGGAGCTCGCGGCCACGACGTGGTCGATGCTCTCGTCGCTCACCGCCGGACGCGCGGTGTTCTTCCTCTCCGCACGGCACGTGCCCTGCTCTCCCGTCGGGCTCAAGCCGCTCTTCGTCGCCACCGACCACTGGCGCCGCACGGGCGTGCTGGGTGCGATCGACGTCGAGCTCGTCGTGGAGGCGCCGCGGCTCGTCGACGACCCGCGCGCCGACCGCGAGCTGCGGGCCGCCGCCGAGGACTACGGCGTGCGGGTACGCACGAGCACGACGCTCGAGTCCGTCGACGCCACCGACCGCACCGCACGCCTGCGCTCGCACCACGGCCTGGACACGACCCACTACGACGCGCTCTACCTCGCTCCCCCGCACCGCGCACCGGGCTGGATCGCGGACAGCGGCCTTGCCACCGCGGCGAGCGACGGCTTCGTCGCCGTGGACACCCGGACGCTCCAGCACGTGCGCCACCCGCGCGTCTGGGGCCTCGGGGACGCCGCGGCGGTCGACACCATGCCGTCCGGCGGTGCGCTGCGCCGCCAGGTGCCCGTCGTGGCGCGCAACATCCAGGCGCGACGCAGGCGCACCCCGATGCGCCACTACGACGGCTACTCCGTCGCGCCCGTCACCACGTCGCGCCGCAAGCTCCTGCTCGCCGAGTTCGACCGCGACGGGGTCCCCGAGCCGACGTCGCGGCTCGTGGACCTCGCCCGTCCGCGCGCGAGCCTGCTCCTGTTCGACCGCTACCTGCAGCCGACGATCTACTGGCGTCGCCTCCTCCAGGGCAAGGTGTCCTGAGCCGCCGCGTGCGGCGCCATGGTCGAGCGACCCGGCGCAACGCCCACCAGGGCCAAGACCCGCGGCTGCTAGCCTGGGCACGTGGATATCGAGGTCGACAGACTCTAGCCACCGGGCTGCCGGTGGCCCTCACCCAGCGTCGGCGCGCACGAGCGCGCCCCTCGGTGATGGCCCCTGCCCTCGTCACGGTCCCCCGGACCGACGACGCACTCCGGTCCGCGACCCTCCCGGCGCTCGTGATCGCTCTCGATCGCTCTCGGGGACTTCGTCGCGGACGGCGCGGCCCAGCCCGGCCGACCCGTCCATCACGTCGCCGACCTCGCCGTCACCGGCACGAGGAGCACCACGCATGTCCTCGAGATCCGCCATCACCTTCCGAGACCTGACCTTCGAGTGGCCCGACGGGACGGTCGCGCTCGACCGGCTCAACGGCACGTTCACGACCGGGCGCACCGGCCTCGTCGGCCGCAACGGCGCCGGGAAGTCCACCCTCCTGCGCCTGATCGCCGGCGTGCTGGCGCCGACCTCCGGCCGGATCGACGTCGTCGGCGACGTCGGGTACCTCCCCCAGACGCTCACCCTCACCGACACGACCACCGTCGCCGAGCTGCTCGGCGTCGACCACGTGCTCTCTGCCCTGCGCGCGATCGAGGCGGGCGACGTCGACCAGCGGCACTTCGACGCCGTCGGCGACGACTGGGACATCGAGTCCCGCGCCGACGAGGCGCTGCACGACATCGGCTTCGGCGCCGCCGACCTCGACCGGCGTGTCGGTGAGGTCTCGGGCGGCGAGGCGATGCTGATCGCGATCACCGGCCTGCGCATCCGACGACCAGCCGTCACGCTCCTCGACGAACCGACGAACAACCTCGACCGGCCCACCCGCGCCCGGCTCGCCGGGTTCGTCGACACCTGGCCGGGCACGCTCGTGGTCGTCAGCCACGACCTCGAGCTCCTGGAGCACATGGACGCCACGGCCGAGCTGCACGCGGGCACCGTCGAGGTGTTCGGCGGACCGTACAGCGACTGGGCGGAGCACCAGGAGAACGAGCAGGCGGCCGCGACGCAGGCGGCACGCACCGCGCAGCAGGCGCTGAAGGTCGAGAAGCGCCAGCGCGTCGAGGCCGAGACCAAGCTCGCCCGCCGCGAACGCACGGGGAAGAAGACCCAGAGGGACGGCGGGATCCCCAAGATCCTCGCGGGCGCCCGCGCGAGCAAGGCGCAGGCCTCAGCGGGCTCGATGCGCACGACCCTGGACGACAAGGTCCAGGCCGCGCAGGCCGTCGTCGACGCGGCGGACGCGAGGGTCCGCGACGACGAGCACATCCATCTCACCCTGCCCGACCCGGACGTGCCCCGCGGTCGCCGGCTCGCGGAGATCCACGACGGCGAGCGCACCGTCGTCGTCCAGGGTCCCGAACGGGTCGCGCTCGTCGGGCCCAACGGGTCCGGGAAGACGACCCTGGTCGAGCAGCTCGTCCACGCGGGCGAGCAGGCTCCCGGACGCCCGTACGGGACGCTCCTGACGGACCGGGTCGGGTACCTGCCGCAGCGGCTCGACGCGCTCGACGACGCCCGCAGCGCCCTCGAGAACGTCGGCGACGTCGCTCCGGGGACACCGCCGGGGACGGTGCGCAACCAGCTCGCCCGGCTGCTGCTGCGCGGGAGCGGCGTCGACCGGCCCGTCGCGACGCTCTCCGGCGGTGAACGCTTCCGGGTGTCTCTCGCGCGGCTGCTCCTCGCCGATCCGCCCGCCCAGCTGCTCGTCCTCGACGAGCCGACGAACAACCTGGACGTGGCGAGCGTCCAGCAGCTCGCCGAGGCCCTCGACGCCTACCGGGGCGCGCTCCTGGTCGTGAGCCACGACCACCGGTTCCTGGACCGGCTCGGTATCGATGCCGTCCTCGAGCTGGACCAGGGCGGCCGGATCCACCGACGCGACGGGCTCGGCGGGTAGCACCGCCGCCCCGTCCGCGTGAGCGCTAGTCCCGATGCTGGACGATGTTGACCACGGTGCCGTCCGGAGCCCGGACGAAGAACCGGGTGACACCCCAGGGCTCGGTGGTCACAGGATGCACGATCTCGTACCCGCGACTGCGGGCCTCGTCGAATGCAGCCTCGACGTCGTCCACCTTGACCGAGACCACGGGATTCTCCTGAGCGGTCGCATCACGGGTGACGAGCTGGACGTTCGCCCCCGACTCCGGCGAGGTGAAGCGGGCCACCCAGCCCAGGTCGAACTCCTCGTCGCTCAGGCCGAGGTACTCCGCGTAGAAGTCCTTGGCGGCGTCGATGTCGGCCACCGGGATGTCGGCGATCACGCTGATGACACGCACGGTTCCTCCTCGCAGCGGGTCTCTCTTCGGAACATCGTCTCAGGCCGACGCGGCGCCGGCCGTGCGGACCGCTGGGGCTCATCGGGGTGGTGCGTGGCCGGTCGAGGCGGCGTCCGCCACCTCGCGGTCCTTGGGCCGCGCGAACCGCGCGGGCAGGTCCTCGCCGTCCCACACCTGGATCGCCCTCCAGATCGACGCCGCGACCGGGACGGCCAGCACTGCCCCGGTGAGGCCCGCCAGGACGGTGCCGGCGGTCAGGGCCACGAGGATCACCAGCGGGTGCAGCCGCAGGGTCCGCCCCATCACGACCGGCTGCAGCAGGTCGCCCTCGAGCTGGTTGACCGCGACGACGATGGCGACCACGATCAGCGCCTCGAGCGGCCCGAGCGCCACGAGCGCGACCAGTGCCGAGAGGATCCCGGCCAGCGTCGCCCCGACGAGCGGGATGAAGGCCAGCAGGAACACCAGCACCGCGAGCGGGATGACCAGCGGTACCCCGACGATCGCCAACCCGATCCCGATCGCGACGGCGTCCACCGCCGCGACGATCGCGGTGCCGCGCACGTAGCCGCCGAGCGTGGTCACCGTCGCGTCGCCGATCCGCCGTCCTCGCTCGTACCGCGGGCCGTCGAACGGACGCAGGAGGAACTCCCAGATCTGCGGTCCGTCCTTGAGGAAGAAGAACAGCACGACGATCATGACCAGGAAGCCCGCGACGAAGTCGACGGTCTGGGAGACGCCGGCGATCGCACCCGCGCCCACGGCGTCGGACTGGAGCAGTCCCACGAGTGAGTCCCGCACCGACTGGATCTGTTCGTCGGTGATCTGGAACGGCAGGTCCTGGACGAAGGCCTGGAGCTCGTCGAAACCCTCGATGGCCTGGTCGCTGAGCCGCGACCACTGGTTCACGACGGCGGCAGCGACCAACCAGACGACCCCGGCGAGCAGGGCCACCAGCGCGACGAGCGAGAGCACCGTCGCCAGGAACGACGGCACGCCCTTGCGACGCAAGAGGCTCACGAGCGGCGAGATCGCCGCGGCGAGCACCAGCGCGAGGAGCACGGGGATCACGATGAGTGTCAGGCGGGTCACGGCGAACACGGCGACGGCGCCCAGGGCGACGATCGCGAGCACCTGGACCGACCGCGTACCGGCGCGACCGACACCGTCCGCCCACAACGCGGAGACCCCCGGAGGCGGGCTGGGCGCGGGCTGCCGGTCGTCCGCCCGCTGACTCTCGCGCACCTTCGCTCGTCGCGTGCCCAGCCCCATCGTGACTCCCTCTCGTCGGACGTGCCCTGGTCAGGCTGTCACGGCCTGCTCCCCCTCGCTGGGTGCAGGGCCGGCGTCGTCACGGGTCGTGCGCGGATCGGCCCCGGTCGCCCGGGCGCCTCGGCAGTCCTACGGTGACGGTGACCGCGCGTCGACGGGACGCTGGTCGCACCCGCGGACGAAGGGCCTGCCATGACCGAGCGCGCCGAGCACCTGAAGGAGGATCCGCTGGCGGCGGTCCTGTCGGCGGTGAGCACGCCGTCACCCCTGGACACCCCGCTCGGACGGTTCGAGCTCGTGGACGGTGTCCCGACGCCGGAGTCCGTCGAGCGCCTGTACGCGTCGCTCGACCTCGTGCGCGGCATCGAGGCATACCTCAGCACGATCCCCGGCGCATCGCTGGTCGCGATGCGCCAGGGCTTCCGCAGCCTCGGCCTCGTGCGGTCGACACAGATCGGCTACACCGAACCCCGCGCCGACTCGAACGGCGTCTTCCTCACCGCCAACACGGAGACGACGTACGGGACGTTCTTCTTCGACCTGCACGAGACGGGGCCGTTCGTCATCGAGCCGCCGCAGCAGTCGCTGTGCGTCGTGGACGACTTCTGGTTCCGGTACGTCGCCGACATGGGTATCGCCGGACCGGACCGGGGAGAGGGCGGTCGGTACCTGTTCCTCCCGCCGGACCACGACGGCGGCGTCCCGGACGGCTACCACGTGTACCGCACGCCGACCTTCACCAACTGGGTCGTGCTGCGCGCGCTGGGCGGCGTGCCGGCGATGAGAACGACGCGCGTCTACCCGCTCGCGGACGTCGACGACCCGCCGGAGACGGAGTTCGTGAACATCGCCGGCGCCCGAGTCAACACGGTCCACGCCAACGACGCATCCTTCTTCGACGAGGTCGCCGAGATCGTCGCGGAGGAACCGCCGGGCGCCCTCGACCCGGAACGCGCGGGCCTGCTGCGTGCCGTGGGCATCCAGCACGGCCGGCCGTTCACGCCGAGCCCAGAGCGTCGCGCGACGCTCGACACCGCGGCGCGCACCGCCGCGGCGATGAGTCGCGCGCTGGTGTACTCGCCGCGCGACCCCGAGGCGCCGATCGCGCCCGGGTCGCGCTGGCTCAACGGGTTCCTCGGCGGCTCGTACGAGTTCCTCGCCGACGGTGCGCGCCTGCTCGACGCCAGGACCCAGTTCCACTTCCTCGCGACGGTCATCACTCCGGCCATGGCGCACGCCCAGGTGGGTGCAGGCTCCGCCTACGCCTACACCGCGCACGACGCGGCCGGCGCGGTCCTCGACGGTGCCCGCACGTACCGGCTCGTGCTGACACCGAACCCACCGGCAGAGAACTTCTGGGCCGTCGACATCTACGACACCCAGACCCGGTCGCTCCTGCAGACGTCCGACCCGCACCCGAGCGTCATGAGCCTCACCGGGACCGTCGCGACGGAGGACGACGGGAGCATCGTCCTGTGGTTCGGCCCGGAGCCGCCCGAAGGACGCGAGCGCAACTGGGTCGAGACCGCGCCCGGGAAGTCCTGGTTCCCCCTGCTGCGCCTGTACGGGCCGCTCGAGCCCTGGTTCGACAGGACGTGGCTCCCCGGCGACCTCGAGCTGGTCGAGAGCACGCGCGGCTGACCTGGAGCCGCGACGAGTGCGCGACCACGTCCACGCCTCAGTCGTCGCCGTCGAACAGCCCGCCGTCGAGCAACCAGTGGTAGCGCAGGCGCAACGCGCGTTCGGTGCTCGCGAGCAGGGTGGCGACCACGAGCGCGACGTTGACCGTCGCGGAGAGGTGGACCGGTGAGGTGAAGGTGCCGACGTCCTCCGCGACGGGCGGGATGTGCGAGATCTGCTCCACGAGCTGGGGGACGCCGAGGACCAGCGCGGCGACGAGGACCGACCAGGTGACGAACCCGATCGTCCTGCTCATCCCTGGGTGCTCGCGTTCGAGGCGGGCGCGGCGCCCCTCGGCGGAGGCCGGGTCCGGGACGAGCTGGCGTGCCGGGCCGCCGTCGTCCGGGACGACGTGACAACGCTTCAGCCCGTAGCCGCTGGTGACCACCTCGATGGCGCCGCCCGTGACCGGGAACTCGGCCGGGAGCTTGGACGTCGCCTCGTGCCGACCGTCCCGGTACAGCCGCGCGCGCACCTCGCCGTCATCGGAGTCGCCCCAGAGCCGGACATCGACGGACCACGTCTGCGGTCGCCCGTCCTCGCCGGCGAGCCGGAGATGGAAGATGGTGCGCGAGAACAGCTGCCACCACCGGAATCGCGGCAGGGAGTGACCGTCACCGGGCTTGAGGCGCCGCGCGGCGCGCTGACGCTTCCAGTTCGAGAGCACTCACGGCACGGTAACAAGCCGCGCCGAGATGCGCCGTTCGTCCCCGCCTCGGGTGACCTGTCCGTCCCGATCAGGGCCGGTCAGGGCTGCCGCTCGACCCGGTAGCGGTGGAGCACGATCCTCGACGCGAACGTCCGGGTCTCGACCAGGCGGAGGTCGACGTGCCGCTCACGCTGCGGGAAGTATGGGGTGCCGCCGCCGACCAGCACCGGGTGGACCATCGCGCGGTACTCGTCGATCAGGTCCAGCGCGGCCGCCTCGGCGGCGAGGGTCGCACCGCCGATCGCGATGTCGCCCTCCCCCGGCCCGTCACGCAGCCGAGCGACCTCCGCGGCCAGACCACCGGTGGCGAGCCGGGTGTTGGTGCCCTTCACCGCCGACAGCGTCGTGGAGAAGACGATCTTCGGCACGGCCTTCCAGAGCTCGGCCCACGTGCGTTCCGCCTCGCCGAACGACGCGACCTCGTCAGGTTCCTCCCAGTAGAGCATCGTCTCGTACAGCCGACGTCCGAGCAGGTGAGCCCCGACGTCGCGGAGCTCGTCCGTGAAGTGCTGGAAGACGTCGTCGTCGGGAGCGGACCAGTCGAACCGCCCGTCGGGGTCGACGATGTAGCCGTCCGCCGACATTCCCATCGAGTAGGTCACGTCGCGCATCGCACTTCTCCTTCGATCGGGTGCATGACGACCAGACCGGCGGCAGCGACGAAACTCGTCGGTCTCACCGTGCTGCGTGACGCGGCGCCGCGTCGTCGACGGCGAGGTCCTGGGTGCCGAGCACGCCGAGCAGCCGGATCTTCTCGGCCGACGCGCTGCCCGGCGTCGCCGTGAGGACGAGCAGCGCCTGCAGCTGGTCCTCGGTGAGGAGCACCTGGCAGTCGATCTCGATCTCGCCCACCTCGGGGTGCACGAGCACCTTGTGGTCGGTGAAGCGCCGCGCGACCTCCTGCCGCGCCCACAGCTCGACGAACTCCGGGCTCGTCCGCCCCAGCGCCGTGACGAGATCGCCAGCGCCCGACGCCGGCCCCAGCGTCCCGAGCGCGGCCCGCAGGCTCGCGACGAGCGCCCTCCCCTGCCGCGCCCGGTCGTCGGCCGGGTAGACGGCGCGCGCGGTCTCGGGGTGGGCGAACCAGCGGTAGATCTCGCTGCGCTCCCACCCGGTACGCGCGGTGGCGTCGCCGTAGAGGGCGCGCGCGAGGTCGTTCTGCACGAGCGTCCGTCCGAGCGGGTCGAGGATGAGCGCCGGGGTGTCGGAGAGGCGGTCGAGCACGCGCTGCAGCGCGGGGGCGACGTGGCCGGTGTCGACCGTGCGGTCCGGGACGCCGTGGCCCGCAACGCGGTAGAGGTAGTCGCGCTCGTCGTCGGTCAGGCGCAGCGCGCGGGCGATCGACGCGAGGATCTGCGTGCTCGGCTGCGGGCCGCGCTGCTGCTCCAGGCGCGTGTAGTAGTCGGTCGACATGAGCGCGAGCTGCGCGACCTCCTCGCGGCGCAGCCCCGGTGCCCGACGCCGCAGCCCGGGTCCCAGCCCGACGTCGCCCGGCTGCAGCGCCTCGCGGTGGCGGCGGAGGAAGTCGGCGAGCGCGGCACGGTCCATGCGTCCCATCGTCCGGGCTGGGCGCGGCCCGTGCCAGGGATCGCCGGTCCCCCGTTCGACCGTCTCTGCCGCGGCGGCGGGAATCCGTCGAGGATCGGGGCATGGACATCACGAACAGCACCGTCTTCATCCCCGGAGCGACGAGCGGCATCGGCCTCGCGCTCGCCGTCGCGCTCCACGAGCAGGGCAGCACCGTCGTCGTCGGCGGGCGGCGCGCCGATCTCCTCGAACAGATCGCGACCGAGCACCCCGGTATCGACACCGTGCGCATCGACACGACCGACCCCGAGAGCATCGCGTCGGCCGCGAAGGAGGTGCTCGAGCGCCACCCCGACCTCGACACGCTCGTGGCCATGGCCGGCATCATGCGCGTCGAGGACTGGCACCACCCCGAGGGCTTCCTCGCGACCGCCGAGGAGACGTTCACGACCAACGTGCTCGGCCCGATCCGCCTCGTCGGCGCCTTCGTCGAGCACCTGCAGACGCGCCCGCACGCCACGATCGTCACCGTGTCGTCCGGCCTCGCGTTCGCCCCGCTCAAGGCGACGCCGAGCTACGACGCCTCCAAGGCCGCGATCCACATGCTCAGCGAGGCGCTTCGCCTCCAGCTCGCCGACACGAGCGTCCGCGTGACGGAGCTCGTACCGCCTTCCGTCGCGACCGACCTCATGCCCGGCCAGCGCGAGAGCTCGTTCGCCATGCCGCTCGACGAGTTCGTCAGCGAGGTCGTCGACCTGCTGCGGACCCAGCCGGACGCGTACGAGATCCTCGTCGAGCGCGTGAAGTTCCTCCGCCACGGCGAGGCGCGCGGCGACTACGACCAGGTCGTCGCGACGCTCAACGCTGCGGACTCGCACGGCAGCTGAACCGCATAAACGGCTGGATCAGCGGCCATGGGAGCGCGAGCGTCTTCTCGCGAGGGAGTGGGCACTCACGCTGCAGTCAGCATCGGTCATACCGAACCGAGAGCGCGCTGATCTGGCCCGCCGTTAGGAGCCGTCCAAGCAGGCGCCAGACGCCGTCGAGATCCCACCCGGTCGCGCGCGGCAACCACCAGTTCATCGGCGCGTAGGCAGTTCATAACCGAACCACAGCACTGTGCCGAGCTTTGGTTCGACGTGGAAGTCACGCCAAGGCCGAACTCACACGAAACCGATCCGTGGCAGCATGATGTGGCACTCGCACGCTGAATCGAGCACTAGAGTATCGACGAAGCCGCCAACTCCAATGGTGGGCCACCCAAGTAGTCGAGTGTGAACAATGTGCCGATCCTGGGCAACGCGGGACCAAGGCTCACGGCATCAATTTAGCAATTGCGCGCCGCAGGAAGCGTCCGATCGCCGACTGCATAGACGCAAACCAAGGCAACGCGAGTAAAATCAAAGACAGGATCGTGATGGAGACCGAAAGGATTTGCGATCCGCTCGCCCGAAAGATACCAAGACCGAATCCGGCGCTTCCTGCAACTGCGAGAGCCGCGGTAAAGACTATCGACGGCTGGCCGAGTGCACTCAATAACATGTCGAACCGCCAGAGCGGCGGAATTTCGCCAGTGTGGGGCTCTGGCGGCCGTTGCTTCGCAATCCGCCGCTTGAAGAGTCTTTCTCGCCGTTCAACCGGGAGCTGGGCACTTACCTCCCAAATCCGATCTTCGAAACGCTTGTCATAGTGCGGGCGCAGATGAGCGGGGATTCTGAACTGTTCCTCGTACTCGCCTAGCAGTTGCCGGTCGAGCATGGAGCTAAGCTCAGTGTATCGAATGGCGAGAATAGAAACCACTCCTACCATGAGCGCACCCAAACCTATAAGCAGGTAAAGTGCAGTGTCTACATTTTGGCCTAGGCCGATCCATAGCGCGACTTCAGTCGCGATGGAGGTCGCGACCACCTGCCACGTTCGCGAGTCAGCTTGCTGGTGACGTGCCAAGAGCGCTGCATAGGTCGCTCGCAGATCTTCCGCATCGCTACTAGGTTGTGGCGCAGGACCAGCCGTCATGGGTAGGAGTCTGACACAGATCGATCGATGCTAGTCGGGCGAACTCTTGAGGAGTCGGAACGCCTCGATTGTGCGCCCTACGCGCCGTCGAGCAGTCGCATACGCACTGGGTCCTCGCTACGCACGGTCGTCGTCCCCAACTTGGACAGCATCCTCGGCGATGGACGTTCATGATCCGCGCGCGATCAGGCGTCCGCGACCGCACGCGCTGGGTTGACGAACCTGTTTAGAACAGCGGCCAAGGGACGGGAGGGGTGTCTCCCGATGGAGCTGGGAAACCTGCCGCACTGAGCAACCGATCACACCGATCCGCGAGCGCCGTGACCTCGTCCGCCGTCAGGAGGCCAGCCAGCCGGCGTGGCAGTTCGCCGCCGAGTTCCGGTCCGAGGTCCGCCCGAATGCGCGCGACGCCCGCTAGCTCGTCTGTACTCAGGCTCGCCCCGACCCAGCCCCAGAGCACGGTCCGCAGCTTTGGCTCGACGTGGAAGGTGACGCCGTGGTCGACGCCGAGGCGGCGTCCGTCCGCCAGGGGCAGGACGTGCCCGCCCTTGCGGTCGGCGTTGTTGACCACGGCGTCGAACACCGCCATGCGGCGCAGGGCCGACGTGTCCTCGTGCACCAAGGTCACGGGCCGGTCGTCCTCGTCGACGCCCTCCAGCACCGTCCGCACGCCGTGTGACGGCACCGCGTCCGTCGGGACGACGTCGACCGGTGACTGCGACAGGTCCACGTCCTGCCAGAGCTGCACCATCCCCGGACCCGACGGCCCGTCGCGCAGCCACGTGCGCGGCACGATCCCCCAGCCGAGCGACTCCGAGACCAGGTAGGCGGCCACCTCCCGGCCGGCCAGGGTGCCGTCCGGGAAGTCCCACAGCGGGTTCTCTCCGGCCACGGGCTTGTACACGACGTCGACGGCACCGATCCGGGCCCGGAACGTCGCGTTCGAGGCGACGCGGATGCGTCCGACGATCTCGAGCGACGCCTCGTCGAGATCGGCGTCAGGCGACGTCACGCGTCGTCGGGCAGCACGCACTCGTGCCCGTCGGCGTCCATGGGCTGACCGCACCGTGGGCACAGCGGGCGGCCGGAGCGGACGACGACGCGGGTGCGCTGCGCGAACGCGCGCGCCGTCCCGACGGGCATCCGGACCACCAGCACCTCGGCGGGCTCGGGCTGGTCGTCCTCCTGGTCGGGCTCGTCGCCCTCCACCAGCGGGTACGCCTCGACGACGACCTGCGCCGTGCGCGGGTCCCAGCTGAGCCGCATCGACCCCGCGCGAAACTCCTCCTCGACCGGTTGGTCCAGGGGGTCGTCGTCGATCAGCTCGGCGGGCACGTCGGCGGGGATGCTGTACCGGTTGTCCGGGTCCGCCATCAGCTCGTCGAGCAGGCGCCCGATCGTCTCAGCCAGGACTGCGGACTGCTCTTTCTCCAGGGCGACGCTGGCCGTGCGCGTGCCCGAGCGTGCCTGCAGGTAGAAGGTGCGGGACCCGGGCATCCCGACGGTCCCGACGACGACGCGGTCGGGCCAGTCGAACTCATGGACGAGAGTGGGCATGCCCTCACTCTACGAGCGCACGCGCCCTCCGTCAGGACGTCTCCGACTCTCTCAGGAGGACTGCGGGGCGTCCCGGTCGTCGGAAGGTCCCGGCCCGGCGCCACCCCCGACGGGCGCGTCACCGACCGGCGCGGCCACGCGCAGCCACGACAGGTCACCGAAGTCGGTGTTGGTCGCCACCACCTCCGGCCGGTGCGGGCCGTACCGCACGATCGAGACGGACGCCGGCCCGACGCTGATCCGCTGGAACAGGTCCAGGTGCATGCCCAGCGCGTCGGCGAGCACGGACTTGATCACGTCACCGTGCGAGACCGCCGCCCAGATCGCACCAGGGCCGTGCTGCGCGTCGACCTCGGCGTCGTGCCGCCGGATCGCGGCGACGCTCCGGGCCTGCATCGCCGCGAGCGACTCGCCGCCGGGGAACGTGGCGGCCGACGGCTGCGTCTGCACGACCTTCCACAGTGGCTCGGCGGCCAGGTCCTTCAGCGAGCGACCCTGCCACTGCCCGTAGTCGCACTCCGTGATGCCCTGGTCGGTCGTCGACGCCGGCGTGTCAGCCTGGTGCTCCAGGAGGATGCGCGCGGTCTGCCGGCACCGCTCCAGCGGACTGGTGACGACTCGGTCCAGCGGCACGCCCGCCATACGCTCGGCCGTCCGGAGCGCCTGCCCACGACCGACGGCGTCCAGGCGCACTCCCCCGGCGCGCCCGGCGAGGATCCCGCCGGCGTTCGCGGTGGTGCGGCCGTGGCGGACGAGGAGGACTGTGGGCATACCCCGAGCCTAGGCCGCGGCGGACCCTGCCGACGCCCGGACGAGGCCCCGTGCCGAGGTGCTGGGCGAGGAGCCAAGCCTTCTGGTTCACCGCGACGCGATGCGCGGGGTGCGTGGGGGTTCGGGGAGCTCGGCGAGCGGGTTGTCCTCGACATAGGCTCAGGCGTGTCGAACGGTGCGGGAGCTCCCCGGCCGAGATTCGAGGAGGACAGTTGACTCACCGCGTTCAGGGTGTCGTCGCGCGCAGCAAGAACGCGCCGGTCACCGTCGAGACGATTCTTGTCCCGGACCCCGGCCCGGGTGAGGCACTCGTCACAGTCCTCACGTCCGGGGTGTGCCAGACCGACAAGCACTACGTCGCGGGGGGTGTGAGCGACGACTTCCCGTTCCTCCTCGGCCACGAGGCGACCGGGATCGTCGAGGCCGTCGGCGACGGTGTGAGCGAGGTCACGGTGGGCCAGAAGGTCATCCTCAACTGGCGTGCCGTGTGCGGGCAGTGCCGCGCGTGCCGCAAGGGGCAGCCGCAGTACTGCTTCGACACGCACAACGCCACGCAGAAGATGACGCTCGAGGACGGCACGGAGCTCACCGCGGCGCTCGGGATCGGGGCCTTCGCGGAGAAGACGCTCGTCGCCGCGGGGCAGTGCACCCCGATCGACGGCGACCTGGCGGACGAGCAGAACGCCGCCGTCGGGCTCCTGGGCTGCGGCCTGATGGCGGGCATCGGCGCGGTGCTGAACACCGGTGAGGTCGAGCGCGGCGAGTCCGTCGCGGTCTTCGGCTGCGGTGGCGTGGGCACGGCAGCGGTCGCCGGCGCGAGGCTCGGCGGTGCGACGACGATCGTCGCCGTCGACGTCGCGGACGACAAGCTCGAGACGGCCCGGAAGCTCGGCGCGACCCACACCGTCAACTCGACGACGGAGGACGCGGTCGCCCGGATCCGCGAGATCACCGGTGGGTTCGGCGCCGACCTCGTGGTCGACGCCGTCGGCATCCCCGCGACCTACCGCCAGGCCTTCGAGGCCCGCGACCTCGCCGGCCGCGTCGTCCTCGTCGGTGTGCCTGAACCGGGCACGACCATCACGCTCCCCCTCGACGAGATCTTCGGTCGTGGCGGCTCGCTCAAGTCCGCGTGGTACGGGGACGCGCTGCCGTCGCGCGACTTCCCGATGCTCGTCGACCAGTACCGGATGGGCCGCCTCGACCTCGACGCGTTCGTCACCGAGCGCATCGGTCTGGGCGACGTCGAAGCGGCGTTCGACAAGATGTCCAACGGCACCGTGCTGCGATCGGTGGTCGAGCTGTGAGCGCACGGATCGAGCACATCGAGACGTCCGGCGTCTTCACGCTGGACGGTGGTTCGTGGGACGTGGACAACAACGTCTGGATCGTCGGCGACGACGAGGAGTGCCTCGTCATCGACCCCGCCCACGACGTCGACGCGATCGTCCAGCAGGTCGGCGAGCGACGCGTCGTCGCCATCGTGCTCACGCACGGCCACGACGACCATGTCTCGGAGGCGCTGGAGGCCGCGTCGCGCCTCACTACCTCGACGTACCTGAACCCGGCCGACCTCGCACTGTGGCACCGCGCGCACCCCGACCACTCCCCCACGCACGAGCTGTGGGACGGCGACACGATCGCGGTCGCGGGGCTCACCGTCGAGGCGATCCACACTCCCGGCCATACCCCTGGCTCCACATGCCTCTTCATACGCGAAGGGCTCGACACACCGGTGCTCTTCAGCGGTGACACGCTGTTCCAGGGCGGCCCCGGCGCGACCGGCCGGTCCTTCTCCAACGAACGCGTCATCAAGGACTCGATCCGACGTCGTCTGCTCACCCTGCCCGCAGGAACCGTCGTCTACACCGGCCACGGGCCGACGACCTCTGTGCGCGACGAGTCCGCCTCGCTCTGAACACCGGACTCCGGGTGGTCGATACCGCCCGGAGCCGAGTCGGGGAGCGTCGTCCCGGTCGCGAACTCGACCGCTGCTGGCTCGCCGCACGGCCAGGTGATCACGTCACCTGCTCCTCGTCCAGGACCTCGACATCCGCGTCGTCGACGCCCCCACCGACGAACTCCTGCGCGAGCTCGTCCTCGACCCCACCAAGGACTAACAACCCACCGGACGCCCATCCGGACCCGCACCCGGAAAACAAACGGCCGGACCTACAAGAACGTAGGTCCGGCTGTCCGGGATGTCCTGCGACATCGCACGGTCGGGCTGACAGGATTTGAACCTGCGACCCCTTGACCCCCAGTCAAGTGCGCTACCAAGCTGCGCCACAGCCCGTGGCTGGATCCCCGGGGTCGGTTCCGTACGAACTTCCGTACCGTCCGGACCCCGTGAAGCCTCGGATACTCTACCCCATCCGCGTCGGCTCCAGCGCACCGTTTGCCCCGGTCGGGGCTGTGCGGTCGCTCTCGTCTGCGGTCGCCGGAACGGCACTCCGCTCCCCCGTCGGCAGGTGCGCCCGCCAGGCGAACGCGACGACTACCAAGCAGACGAGCGCGATGACGAGCCCGCCGAGGAACATCTGCGGGTACGTCCACCGCACGGACAGTGCCGCGAGCGCCACGGGCACGCAGAACCCGAGGTAGGTCAGCGAGTAGTACACCGCGGTGAGCCCGGCGAGGTCGTCGGGCCCGGCGATGCGCTGCACCTCACTGAGCCCGGCGACCAGGGCGAGCCCGTACCCGGCTCCGAGCACCATCGCGGCGGCGAGCGCCGTGACGAGGTCGAGGCGCGCGCTGGCGAGGGCGCCGAGCCCCATGCCGACCACGACGATCGACATCGCGACGACGGACGCCCGCGCGCTGTGCCGGGTGTCGATGAGCCGGCCGAGCACCTGGATACCGACGCCGCACCCGAGCCCCAGCACGGTCATGAGACCGGAGAACGCGATGGGCGAGCTCCCCGCGCTCGACGAGACGAGTCCCGGCAGCACGGCGTACGCGCTGCCTGCGCACCCGAACACCCAGGGTGCGACCGGAACGACGACGCGCAGGAACCGTCGGTGCGCGACCGCGGGCACGCGTAGGTCGTCGCGCAGCCGGCCGCGACCCGCGCCGTCGGGCATCGAGGCCGCGACCGCACGGGTCTCGGGGACGCGCAGCACCCACACGCCCGCCACGGCCGCGAGCGCCCCGTGCAGGAGATAGGCGGTGTGCGTCGGCCAGGGCGCCCACTGCGCGAGGGCCGCGGCGACTCCGGCCCCGACGAGGAACCCCAGCGTGAGGGAGAGGCCCGCGCGCCGGGCGCCGGAGGCGCCGTCACCCGCGCCGGACTCGCGCGCCGCGGCGTCGCTGAGCTCCTTGACCCACGTCGTCCCGACGGCCATGACGAGACCGAGCGCCACCCCGCACAGCACGCGCCCGACGGCGAGCAGCGCCGCCGACTGCGCGCCCGCGGCGAGCACGAGCGACCCGGCGAGCGCGACCGGCGCGGCGGGCAGGAGCAGGGGCCTGCGCCCGTACCGGTCGGACAGCGGCCCGCCGAGCAGCAGTGCGGGCACGATGCCGAGCACGTACGCGGCGAGCAGCGCGTCGACGGTCACGGCCGAGAAGTCCCCCACCTCCCGGTACATGACGAGCAGCGGCGTGAACTCGTTGCCGCCCCACGCGACGGCGGCCATGACCAGCGCGACGGGCAGCCACGCCCGGTGCCCGACGCGCGGGTTCCCCACCCGGGCCGTCCCGCCGGGGTCGGTCCGGGTCGGGGTCGCGGCGCTCACAGGCCGGTCCGCGCGTCGTCGAGGTGGCGCTGGATCCGGCGCTTGTAGGTGCGGGTGTCGCGGGCCTCGAGCGCGTCGACGAGCGCGGAGTGCCCGACGACGAACGCCGCGGCGCGGCCCTCGCTCCGGCGGACGCTGTGCGCGACCATGCGCTGCTGGCGCTCGCGCAGGCTCGTGTGGAAGGCCGTGAGGAGGTCGTTGCCACCGGCGGCGACGATCTCGGCGTGGAACCTCGCGTCGAGGGTGGCGTACTCGGCGACGTCGCGGTCGGCGACGGCGGCCTCCTGGGCGACGACGAGGTCGCGCAGGAGGGCCACGAGCGCGGTGAGCTCGCTGTCCGGGAGACGCGCGACGCCGAGCGCCGCATGGGTCTCGACGAGGAGCCGGGCGTCGAGGACGTCGTCCACCTCGCCCGGTGCGATCGGCACGACGAGCGCCCCACGCTTCGGGTACAGGCGCAGCAGCCCCTCGGCCTCGAGCCGCAGGAACGCCTCGCGCACGGGCGTGCGGCTCACGCCGAGCTGGTCGGCGATCTCGCCCTCGCTCGTCATCGACCCGCCGGGCAGGCTCCCGTCCAGGACGAGGCGCTTGACGTGGCGGAAGGCCTGCTCCGTGGCGGAGCCGCTGGTGGTACGTGGCATAGATACATGATGCATCTGTCTGGCGCACGAGAGGGGCCCGTCTGACGCGGCGGCCGCATGATCCTTGCCACACGCCGAGGAGTCCGAGGCAACCCGGGGCATTTCATCCGCTGGCCCGGTGGCTCCGGCGTCGGCACGCTGCTACGGTCGGCGCTGACAACGCTATCAACCTCGATGGTGAGGCACGCGCGGACACGGTCGTCCGACGCTCCGACCGCGTGCACGCCAGGAATCAGGTGCTCCGATGACGCCGCATCGCCCCGCTACGCTCCTCGCCCTCGCGACCAGCCTCGCCCTCACCGGAGGCCTCGCCACCGCCGCCCCGGCGTCGACGGCAACGGCCGAGATCGCGGCGGCACCGACCGTCCAGGCCGTCGAGCCTGCCGCTGCACCTCAGGTCGACGAGGCCGACGACGACGGCTGGTTCACCAGCTGGGCGCAGTCCCAGCAGCGCGTGTCGGGCAAGAACTTCGACAACCAGTCGATGCGCATGGTCACGCGACTGACCCAGGGCGGCGACGCGGTGCGGATCCGCCTGCAGAACCAGTACGGGACGCGCCCGCTGATCATCGACCAGACGTCCCTCGCGGTGAGCGCGGGCGGCCCGGCGATCGTCGACGGCACGAGCCGCGTGCTGACGTTCGACGGCGCCGAGAGCGTCACGATCCCCGTCGGCGGCGAGGTGTGGAGCGACCCGACGAGCATCGAGACGACGGCCCAGCAGGAGCTCGCCACGACGTTCTTCTTGGCGCGCCCGACGGTCGCGAGCCTGCACGACCGCGCGGGGCGCAACAACTACGGCGCGGCTGCGGGCTCGGGCAACCGCAACGGCGAGCTCTCGGGCGCGTCCTTCACCGAGAACCTGCCGTGGACGTACTTCGTCAGCGCGGTCGACGTCTACGACACCGATCTCGCCGGGACGATCGTCGCGTACGGCAGCTCGGTGGTCGACGGCGTGGGCAGCGAGAACTGCGGTCCTGGCTGCGACGCGTTCGGCCAGGACAAGCGCTGGACCGACGAGCTCGCGCGCCGCGTCGTCGACGAGCTCCCCGCGTCCGGGCAGCTCGCCGTCGTCAACGCGGGCATCAGCGGCACGACGAGCGCTCCCGCGTGCGGCGGCGGCGGTCTCGACGGGGTGTCGCGGCTCGACCGTGACGTCCTGGCGCTCAGCGGCGTGACCGGCGTCATCTTCTACTACGGCACCAACGACCTCGCGAACGGGTGCTCCGCGAGCGCCATCCTGTCGAGCTACCGGCTGATCTTCGACCAGCTCCACGACGCAGGCATCAAGGTGTACGTCACGCCCATCACCCCGCGCCCCGGGTACACGAACCTCATGAACGAGTACCGCGCGACGGTCAACGACTTCGTCCGTGAGGGCGGCGACTGCAGCGGGACGTGCGACGGCGTGCTCGACTTCGACGCCGTCCTGCGCGACCCCGCGAACCCGAACTCGATCCTCCCGGCGTACGACACGGGCGACGGGGTCCACGCCAACGTCGCCGGACAGAAGGCGATCGCCGACTCGATCTCGCTCGACCTGCTCGCCTCGGCCGGCGCCCCGGTGCTGACGTCCGGCATGCCGGGCGGGACCGTCGTCGGCGAGCCGTACTCGTTCACCCTCACCGCCTCGGGCTACCCGGCGCCGACGTTCGCCGTCACGCGCGGAACGCTGCCGCCCGGCCTGAGCCTCGACACGACGACCGGCGAGATCAGCGGGAGCGCGACGACCGCCCTCGCGTACCGCTTCACGGTGACGGCGAGCAACGGCGTGGGCGACGACGCCTCGGCGTCGTACACGATCTACGTCAGCCCGGCCTGGGCCACCCCGGCGATCACCACGCAGGTCGAGCCGCGCTGCCTCGGCGGGCGGCCGTACCTCGCGGTGCGCGTGACCAACGACGAGGACGTGCCCCTCGACGTCGAGGTCGCCACCGCGTACGGCGCCAAGACCTTCGCGGACGTCGCCGCGGGCTCGAACGCCTACCAGGCGTTCGCCGCCCGCGACGGGCTCGCCGCGGGCACGGTGACCGTCACCGCGAGCGACGGTGACGACGACGGCGAGGCGTCGCAGACCGTCGCCCACCAGGCCCTCACCTGCTGACCGGAGCCCGGGACAGCACTTCCGACAGAGCCCACGCGGACTCGGCGGCGACGGGTCAGTCGGTCCGCGTGGCGCTCCGCAGCGGACTGCCGAGGATCCTGGCGATCCGCTCGACCTCGTCCGTCAGCCCGTCCGGCGCCGGGCGCGTGTCGTCGAACCACCGGGTCTCGAGAGCGTCGCCCCGGACCGCCCACGTGCCGGCCACGACTCCCCCGACCACGGCGAGGTTCGCCCCGCGGCTCACCGCCTGCCGCTGCGCGGACGGGACGACGTGCGCGTCCGCCGTCCCGGGCCCCAGGACCCACTGGTCGTGGCCAGGAAGGAGGCGCACGCTCGTCGACGGCTCGGTCGCCGCCAGCTCCTCGGCGTGCTCGCGCAGCACGGTGGCGAGCTCGCCGTCCACGTCGACGTCGGCGAACCGGCCCGCGAGCTCGTGCCACCAGCGCCGGACGCGGGCGCGGCCCGCGCCGAGGCCCTCCCCGAGCCAGTACTGCGCGTGCGCCGGCGTCACCGGTCCGTACGTGCCGACGTAGGCCAGGAGCGCGTGGTGACCCGCGGCGTCCAGATCGGGCCAGGGCGTCCAGCGCGGGTTCGCGTCCAGGCGCACGAAGGTCACCTCGCCGTCGCGGGACGGACCGAAGGACATGTCGCCCTGCCACACGAAGGGCTTGAGGAACGTGTGCGACGCGTCGGTGAGCGCGTCGCCCAGGTGGGCGTAGGCGGCGTGCCGCGTCACGGCCGTCGCCAGCTCGTCGCGCGTCAGCGGCCCGTCGGCGAGCGCGTCACGCACGGCCTCCCGCAGGCCCGGCCAGTCCCTCGGCTCCAGGCGGTAGTACGTTCGCCAGCTCGTGCGCTCCCACATCCTCCCGGCCGCGCGCACCGCGAGGTACGCCCCGCCGTCCTGCGGTGTCACGAGGTGCGTCGCGCCACGGAACGCGTAGACCGCGAGCAGCTCGCCGGCCGCGAGCGCCTGCGCTACCTCGCCGGGACGGGACGTCGTCTGCCGCACGCGGACCGCCAGCTCGGCGTCCGACGCCGCCGGCACCGCGCCCAGGCGACCGACGACGACCGCCACCGGCTCCTCGCCCACCGGGTCGAGGAGCTGCCGTCGCAGTCGCCACGCGAGGGCCTGCGGCCACGTCACCTGCACGACAGCAGCCTAGACCGGGCAGCTCCAGCGCGCGGGAACACCCCTGGGGACGACAGAAGGGCCGCGCGGAAGCACGGCCCTTCTGAGGTGGCGTCCTCCGCGCGAGCACGGAGGACGCGCGATCACGCGGTCTGGATGTTCGTCGCCTGCGGGCCCTTGGGGCCCTGGGTGACGTCGAACGTGACGCTCTGGTTCTCCTCCAGCGAGCGGAAGCCGGTGGCGGCGATCTCGCTGTAGTGGGCGAACACGTCGGCCGAGCCGTCGGACGGGGCGATGAAGCCGAAGCCCTTCTCGGCGTTGAACCACTTGACGGTGCCTGTAGCCATGATGTCTTCTCTCGTTGATGCGACCGGCCCGCGAACACGGGCTCGGTTGTCGTGCCTCGCAAGGCGTTGACGGTGGTGGGGGCGGGAGTCCGCCCGGTCGGCACGCGGGGCGGCGAGATGCCGGTGCGCGTGCTCGAGTGCCGCGACGACGGTCAGCGGCCGCGTGTAGCGGTCGTGGACGTGGAAGCCGTCGGGGCGTCGGGTGACCAGACCGGCGTACTCGCCGTTCGACGTCGCGACCCACAGGTCGTCGTCGGCATGGCGCAGCACGAGGTCTGGTCCGGATGCACCCGGGACAGCAGTGGTCTCGGGTCGTTCAAGGATGGTGGAGGTGATGTCTCTGCTTTCGCTCCGCGCTCGGTGGGCGGAGATCGTCGACGGCAGCGTCTGCTGCCTGGGGCGCGCACGGCCTTGCTCCGATGCTGAGGACCGAAGTACGTCGCGGGAGAACAACCCTGCGACATGAGCGCGACCTCCACGATACACCAGGCCTCGTCGGTCGGCCCAGCGCGGGCTCCGCACCCGTCCCGGTCAGGAGGGATCACCGCGCCCGGGGCCGGTCCGCGTGAACGTGAGATGCGTGACGCCGCTGGGCGAGGAGACCGCCTCGACCGCGTAGTCGTCCTCCAGGCCCTCGAGCCCGTCCCACACGCGCACGCCGCGCCCCAGCACGATGGGCACCTGGACGAGGTGCATGTGGTCGACGAGACCCGCAGCGACGAAGTCGCGGACGACGCTCGGCCCACCGCCGATCCGGACGTCCTGGCCGCCGGCAGCTGCGCGTGCCTCCTGGAGCGCCGCTGCCGGCGACGCGGCGAGGAAGTGGAACGTGGTGCCGCCCTCCATCTCGAGCGACGGTCGCGGGTGATGGGTGAGCACGAACGTCGGGGTGTGGAACGGCGGGTTCGGCCCCCACCAGCCGGTCCACCCCGGGTCGTCCTGCCAGCCCGGCGGCCCGAACTTGTGGGCGCCCATGATCTCGGCGCCGATGCCGTCCTCGTGGCGCACGGCGAACGCGTCGTCGACGCCGGCGGTCCCGCCGGCGTCCCAGAACCGGGTGGCGAACATCCACTCGTGGAGCCGCTGGCCGGCATGGCCGAACGGAGCCTCGAGGGACTGCGGCTCGCCGGTGGCGAAGCCGTCGAGGGAGATGGACAGGTTGTGGATCCGCGTCAGCGACATGAGGGGCCGACCGGCCGGGTCCCCGATTCTCATCGCGCGCCCGTCTGCGAGGTCGGAGTCCGGGCTCGACGCACGGAGCGACTGGGCCTTACATGCAGGAAACGATCGGGAAACAGCCTCCTGTGAGCATCGCTCCTGGCGACGCACCCTCCGACGGGTGCGGTGCAGCCGCTCCAGGAAGGAACCGCTCCCCCATGACCCACGCCACCACGCGCCGTCGGGCCCGACGACGCGTCGCGCTCGCCGGCGGCCTCGCGCTCGCCGCGGGCCTGCTGACCACCCAGGCGGCGCACGCCGCCCCGTCCGTCGCGCAGGTCGCGGTCGACGCGCCCGCGGAGGCCGAGATCGGCGCCGAGATCGACGTGACCGTCGCCGTCACCGACGCGGCCGACCTCTACGCCTACGACCTCGCCGTCTCCTACGACCCCGCCCTCGTCGCGTTCGTCGAGGACAGCGCGGTCACGCCGGACGGCGGGTTCTCCGACACGTCCGACGACGGCGCCGGCACCCTCGCCGTCGCGCACACGCGCCTCGGCGCCTCCCCCGGGCTCGAGGGCGACGTCACGCTCGCGACC
This sequence comes from Cellulosimicrobium arenosum, assembly GCF_014837295.1. GTDB lineage: Bacteria > Actinomycetota > Actinomycetes > Actinomycetales > Cellulomonadaceae > Cellulosimicrobium > Cellulosimicrobium arenosum. The sequence continues at coordinate 345,510 of NZ_JACYHB010000001.1, read as the reverse complement.
CTGACGTTCACGACGCTGTCCGACGGCGCCGCGACCTTCGCGGTCCCCGTCGTGTCGATCGTCGGGGCGGACGAGGAGACGGACGAGCTGACCGACGCCGCGAGCGCCGTGACCACGATCGCGGCCGAGGTCGTACCGACGGACGACCCGACCGACGACGCGACCGACGAGCCGACCGACCCTGCCGCGGCGGGCGACGACGGCACGGACGACGGTTCGGCCGACCCGACGACGGACCCGACGTCGACCACGACCGCGGGTGCGGGCGGCGGACCGCTCGCCTCGACCGGCGCGAACGCCGCGATGCTCGTCGGCGGTGCCGTCCTGCTGGTCGCGACCGGTGCAGGCATCCTCGCGGCCCGACGCAAGGCGGTGGCGTCCCGATGAGCGCGCGCCGACACCAGACCGCACCCACCCGCTCCCCGAAGGACGGCCCCGTGACCACCACGCACCGCCGCGCGGCCGGGGGCGTCGCCGCGCTGACCCTCACCGGTCTCGTCGCCGCGCTCGCCGCCGCACCGAGCGCCGTCGCCGCACCGGAGCCCGCAGGGTCCGGCGCGCTGCTCGCCCCGTACTACACCGAGCTCGACCTCACGGGCGACCTGCAGGTCACGGCCGACGACCTCGAGGTCGTCGCCGCGGCCCTCGGCCTGACGAGCGAGGACGAGGGCTGGAAGGAGGTCGCGCCGGCGGACGCCGACGGCGACGGCGCGATCACGGTCGCCGACCTCGCCGCCGTCTCGCAGCGCATGCTGTACGACGACGGCCCGTTCGAGCTCGTCGAGGCGTCCGTCGTCGACCTGCAGGGCGCCATGAACGCCGGCACCACGACGTCGGTCGAGATCACTCAGGAGTACCTGGACCGGATCGCGGCCTACGACAACGCGCTCGTCGATACGTCCGAGGGTGGGCGTCCGCTGCACTCGATCGTCACGACGAGCGACGTGGCGCTCGACGCCGCCGCGCAGGCCGACGCGATCCGCGCCGCCGACGGCATGACGAGCATGCTGCTCGGTGTCCCGGTGGCCGTGAAGGACAACTACGACACGAAGGACATGCCCACGACCGGCGGCTGCGGGTGCTGGGACGACAACCAGACCGCGACCGACGCCACGATGGTGGCGGGCCTGCGCGCCGACGGCGCCGTCCTGCTCGCGAAGGCGAGCCTCGACGAGTTCGCGTACGGGTTCGCGTCGGAGTTCTCCTCCTTCCAGGACGCCGGGGAGAGCCTGCTGGTCGCCAGCCCGTACGTCACGAGCCGCACGGCCGGCGGGTCGAGCGGCGGGACGGGGGCGGCGATCGCCGCCAACCTGGCCGGGCTCGGCTTCGGCACGGACACCGGGGGCTCGATCCGGGTGCCGTCGTCGTACAACCAGCTCGTCGGCGTGCGGCCGACGGTCGGGCTCGCGTCGCGCGACGGGATCATCCCGCTGGCCCTCAGCCAGGACACGGGCGGCCCGATGGCGCGCAGCGTCACCGACGCGGCCGTGGCGCTCGACGCCGTGGTGGGCGTCGACCCCGCCGACCCGGTGACGTCGCGTCAGGAGGGCGAGGTCCCGGCGTCCTACACCCAGTTCCTCGACGCGGACGCGCTGGACGGCGCCCGCATCGGGTACGTGCCGTCGATGCTCGGGAGCAACACGACCACGCTGCGGCTGTGGGCGCAGACCCGGGCCGCGCTCGAGGCCCAGGGGGCGACCGTCGTCGAGGTGACCCCGCCGGCCACCTCCACCGAGGTGCTGCCCGACGGTTTCGGGAGCGTCCTGGGCGAGGGCTCGGGCAGCACGCCCGAGTTCCGCCACGACCTCGCCGACTACGTGGACAGCCACCTCGCTCCCGAGGTCGAGGCGCGCACGCTCGAGGGGATCGTCGCGTCCGGGCGGTTCGTGCCGTCGCGCCAGCGCACGTACGAGTCCCGTGCCGCCGTCACCGAGGAGACGTACCAGGAGTGGGCCGGGCCCGAGGGGACCCACACGAAGGTCCTCGCGGAGGGCAAGACGCTCGTCACCGGGATGCTCGACGACCTGGACCTCGACGCGCTCGTCTACCCGAGCGGCAACCCGTACGGGACGCAGAGCACCAACCTGCGCCTGAGCCCCAACACCGGGATGCCCGCGGTGACCGTGCCGATGGGCGTGGCCACCGAGGCGGACGGCACGATCACCGGCGCCGGGGTGAACCTCGAGCTCCTCGGACGGGACTTCGACGAGGGCCCGCTGCTCGGTCTGGCGTTCGCGCTCGAGCAGGCGACGCACGCGCGCACGAGCCCTGCACTCTACGGTCCGCTCGACTGACCGGAGCCCGTCCACTACTGCCCGACGACGGCCGACCCCTCGGCGGGGCGGTCGTCGTCGGCCGTCACGGGCACGGGCTGCTCCTGCGCCCCCACCGTGGGCAGGCTGGCGATGATGTTGCCCACGGGACGCTCGACCTTCTCGCTGGGACGCTGTCCCTTCGCCACCACGCGCACGCCACCCGGTCCGGTGATCCCCATGTAGACCGAGCCGCCACCGTCGAGGTTCAGGGTGGACAGGGGCGGACGGCCCGCGACGTGCCCACCCGCCCCCATCATCGTCATCGTCTGCCACTGCGCCATGGTCACCCCGTCCCCCGGCCGCATCCTCGGGTCCACGACCGTGTGCATGAGCACGTCTCGACCCTGCGTCGAGACGGCGGCGCGGGCGTTCGGGTCGCCGACGTGCGTGAGCGCCCCCGCCTGCCGGTTGCGCGGGTTGTCCAGCACGTCGTCGCCCAGGCGCAGCCGGTACGCGAAGCGGTCGTCGTCGGGGAAGTGCCGGGGCACGCCCTGATGGGTCAGCACGGGCCCGCTGCTGAGCCCGACGCGACCGCCGACATTCACCTGACCGTAGTGCTCGGCGTACTCCGACGGGATGGGCAGCGGGTCGCTCCGGTGGCTGGTCTCTCCGACCGGACGGCCGGTGCTGCCGACCGGACTGAGCTGGTTGCTCTTCTCGTCGGCCTTGACATAGGCGAGGTACTTGGCGACCTCCGGGTCCTCGGTCGTCGCGTCCTGAGTCTGCTCGTCAACCCGTGGGCCGGACCAGTTCTCCTCGCTCAGGATCTTCTCCGTGTGCGCGAAGTACCCGCCGTTGATCACTGCCGTCCCCTGCGGCAGCCCGGTGGCCAGCGCGCCGGCGAGCTTCCCGCCCTCGCCGGTCCCCGGACCGACGACCGCGCCCTGCGTCGCCCCGCCGAGCACCCTCAGCTGGTTGTACTCCGTGTCGTCCCTGAGGTGCTGGCGCACCGCGGCCAACGGGGTCCCGCTGATGTCCCCCAGGGCCCGCGGGTCGCTGTTGCGGACCCGGACGCCGACGATGCCGGGCGCCTCCTGGCGCACGCGAACCTGCGCACGCACTCGACGTGCCCTGACGAGTGCCTGCAGCCTCGTGATCGCCGCGATCTCCTCCGGGCTGTAGTCACGCTGGACCGTGACCCCGTGGTCCCCGGTCACGAGCCCGGCCGTGGCACCGTTGCCGACGACGCGCTGGAGCTGCAGGACGCCCGCAGGAGAGAGCGGGCGGGGTGCGGACCCGACCTGCTGCGCCGCACCTGGACGAGGGGCTCCGGTCGCCCGTCCGCGCGGCCGGTCGCCCGGTACCCGGCCCGCCAGGGTCCGGCGCTGCAGATCTTCTCGCTCCCAGGGCATGGCGACCTCTCCCGTGTGACCGGCAGTACCGCCGGGCTGCCGCGACCGTATCGAGTGACACCGCAGCACACGAGGTCCTGTCGGACAGCCTTTCGGGCAAGCCTCGGCACCTCGTGACCGGCGCCCCTACCGATACTCGTTCGTGCGGGCGACGGCCGGTGAGAAGCGGTCATTCGACGACATGGACGGCTTCCCCGTCACGACGATGCGCTGACGCGACCCCGGGCGCCGCGCCGACGCTCGTCGTCCCGACCGAGCGCGGCGCCCAGCGCGGCCAGCACGACCAGGTCGACGACGAGGCCGGCGACGCCGACCCACTGCAGCGCCCGGAACACGAGGAGCTGGGTGAGCAGGAGCGAGACCAGGACGCCGCGGCGCACCCACACCGCGGCGCTGCGGCGGTCGTCCGCGCCGCCGCCGCGCCCGAGCAGCACACCCACGACGACGCACGCGGTCGTCGCCGCGACCCCCACGACGATGCCGATCCCCACCCACGGCGGCACGTCGACGTCGTGCACGAGCACCCGCACGCCCGCGGCGAGCGACCCGGCGGCGGTCCCCAGGACGGCGGCGACGACCACGACCGCCGTCCAGCGCCGCTCGAGCGCCGCGGTGAACCACGAGGACACGTGCCGCACGAGCGCGCGGACCGGGTCCGGCACGTCGACGTCGTCCCGCGGCACCGCCTCGACGAGCGCCTCGACCTCCGCGGCGCCCGGCTCGTCCCGGCCGAGCGCGACGAGCGACCTGGCCTCCTCGCGGGCCGTGTCCGTGAACCCGCCCGCGACGCCGGCGACGGCGCGGTCCGTCGCCACCGCGAGGTACTCCGCGGCGTGATGCCGCCGGCGCCCGTGCAGCGCCTCGACCACGAGCACGAGGACCACGACCGTGGCGTAGATCAGCGCCGCCGTCGGCTCGTAGAAGTAGTCGTTGTCCGCCGTGACGAACTTGCCGATCTCGTCGACGAACAGCCCGAACCCGATCCCGCCCAGCACCGCGCCGAGCGAGCGCAGCACGGGTCCGACGAACGACAGCAGCACGACGATCCCGAGCGCCATGCCCAGCCCGCCCCACAGGACGTGCGCGACGTGCAGCCCGCCCCCGCCCACCTGCGGGTACCCGGACGCGGCGAGGAAGAACCGCACGAGGAGCACGGTCGCGACCGCGACGACGAGGAACGTCACGAGGTGACGCACCGCGGCGGTGTCGCGCACGACGCCCAGCCGCAGCACGCGACCGCGCGCCGCGGTGCCCGTGCCGCCCCGGCTCACCGCTTGCGCTTCTCCCGCACGCGCACGCTGATCTCGATGGGGGTGCCCTCGAACCCGAACGTCTCGCGCAGGCGACGCTCGATGAAGCGGCGGTACCCCGCCTCGATGAACCCCGTGGCGAACACAACGAACCGCGGCGGGCGCGTGGACGCCTGCGTCGCGAACAGGATGCGTGCTTGCTTGCCGCCCCGCAGCGGGTGCGGGTGCGCGGCGACGAGCTCACCGAGGAACGCGTTGAGCCGTCCCGTCGGGATCCGCTTGTCCCACGAGCCCAGCGCGCGCTCGATCGAGGGCACGAGGCGGTCGGTGTGCCACCCGGTCTGCGCGGACACGTTCACGCGCGGCGCCCACGTGACCTGCACGAGGTCCTTCTCGATCTCGCGCTCGAGGAACGGGCGGCGGTCGGAGTCCATCAGGTCCCACTTGTTGTACGCGATGACGAGCGCACGCCCTGCGTCGACGACCTGCGAGATGACCCGCGTGTCCTGCTCCGTCATCGGCACGGACGCGTCGACCAGCACGACCGCCACCTCCGCCTTCTCGATCGCGGCCTGCGTGCGCAGCGAGGCGTAGAAGTCGGCGCCGCTGGTCTGGTGCACGCGGCGGCGGATCCCCGCGGTGTCGACGAGCCAGTACGGCACACCCTTGATCTCGACGAGCTCGTCGACCGGGTCGCGGGTCGTGCCCGCGACGTCGTGCACGACGACACGCTCGGCGCCCGCGATCTTGTTCAGCAGCGACGACTTGCCCACGTTCGGGCGCCCGACGAGCGCGACACGGCGCGGACCGGACGGCCGCAGCCCGCCGTGCGCGGACTCGGTCGGCAGCGCGGCCATCGCGGCGTCGAGCAGGTCGCCCGTGCTGCGCCCGTGCAGCGCGGAGACGGCGTACGGCTCGCCGAGGCCGAGGCTCCACAGGGAGGCGGCGTCGGCCTCTCCCGCGCGCCCGTCGACCTTGTTGGCGCACAGCACGACCGGCTTGCCGGACGCGCGCAGCAGGCGCACGACGCGCTCGTCCGTGGCCGTCGCGCCCACGGTCGCGTCGACGACGAACAGCACGGCATCGGCCAGCGAGATCGCGACCTCCGCCTGCTCGGCGACCTTGGACTCGATGCCCGCGACGTCGACCTCCCAGCCGCCCGTGTCCACGAGCGTGAACTCCCGCCCGGCCCACTCCGCGGGGTAGCTCACGCGGTCGCGCGTCACACCGGGCTTGTCCTCGACGACCGCCTCACGGCGGCCGAGGATGCGGTTGACGAGGGTCGACTTGCCGACGTTCGGCCGGCCGATGATCGCGAGCACCGGCCGCGGTGCCTCGACGTCGTCCAGCTCGAGGTCCTCCTCGGCGGCGTCGAGCAGCGCGGCGTCGCCCTCGTCGAGCTCGTAGTCCTCGAGCCCCGCGCGCAGCGCCCGCTCGCGCGCCTCGTCGTCGGCCGGCGTCTCGGTGAGCCCGGCATCGCCCAGGGCGTCGGTCTCGTCGGGTGCGACGGGTGGCTGGGCGTGGTCGGGAGTGGTCATGACACCCATTGTCCCAGGCGAAAGCCCTCGCTCCGAACCGGGCTCACGCTCACGACGTGGGCCCGCCCCGCTCGGCCGCGAGCGCCAGCACCGCGTCCCGCACGACGTCGTCGGGCACCGGCTCCGCGAGGGAGAACCGCAGGGTGCCCTTGCCGTCGCGGTAGCGTGCGAGGCGACCGCCCAGGTCGCCCTGGGGATCGTCCGCGGCGGCGGGCACGGGGTAGAGCGAGACGTGGTGCGCCCACCCGGCCAGGTGGACGAGGTTGCGCCCCTCGCGCGTGAACGTCGGGATCCCGTAGCTGATGCGCTCGGCGAGACCGGGCACCGTGTCGTGGATCACGCCACGCAGGTGCCCGACGACGTCCCGGGCGTGCGGGGCGAGCCGTTCCAGGTACGCGTCGACGGTCGTGGGCTTGTCGCCATCGCTCGCCATGTCTCGCCCGCCTCGTCTCCCGGCCGGTGCCCGTGCGAGGTCGTGGCCCCGCGCTACCGTGCGAACGTACCGCGGGCGGCGCGCTCCCGCGTCCGGAGCGCCGACGCCGGGGTCAGGGCCGGGAAGGCGGCCGTTCCCGGTTCGGGTCGTCGAGCGGCAGCGCGACGCCCGAGTCCGCGACGGTGTCGGCCACCAGGACGGCCAGCGCGTGCCGGATCCGTTCGTTCGCGTCCTCGAGCGCCTGCTTCCCGCTCGCACCGGGCGCGCGCTGCACGTCGAGCGGCGGGCCGAACCGCACGACGAGCCGACGCCGCAGGCCGGGTACGTGGTTCACGCCCTCACCCGTGCGGCGCGTGCCCAGGACCGCGACGGGCACGACCCGGGCGCCGCCGTTCAGCGCGAGCCACGCGACCCCGGCCCGCGCGGACGTCGCGTCCCCGCGGCCGCGGTTGCCCTCGGGGAACACCCCGACCGCGTCCCCGCGGCGCAGCACGGCACGTGCTGCCGCGAGCGCGCGCCGGCCACCGTCGCGGTCGACCGGGATCTGCCCGGCCGCGCGCAGCACCCAGCCGACCGGACCGACGAACATCTCCTCCTTGACGAGGACGTGCAAGGGGCGCGGGGCGACGCCGAGCACGATCGGCCCGTCCACGACGCCCGTGTGGTTCGCGGCGAGGACGACCGGGCCGTCGTCGGGCACGTGCTCGGTGCCCTCCACCCGCGTGGCCCACACGACGCGCGCGAGGAACCGCCCGACCCAGCGCGACCAGCGCGGTCCGGCCGCCGACGGGACGTGGCCCGTGGGGCTCACGGCGCCGGGCGCGGGTCCACCGTCCGACCGGTGACCTGCTCGACGACGACGAGCACCGCGTCGATCGTCTGCTCGAGATCGAGGTCGGACGAGTCGACGGTGACCACGCCGTCGGCCGCGACCTGGAACTGCGAGACGGTGGAGTCGTCACGGTCGCGGCGCAGCACCTGGTCCCGCGTCGCCGCCACGGCCGCGGCGTCGGCCGTGCCGTGCACGTCGAGCGAGCGGCGCGCGAGGCGGGCCTCCTCGCTCGCGGTCAGCAGGACCCGGACCTCGGCGTCGGGCGCGACGACGGTCGTGATGTCGCGCCCCTCGGCCACGACCCCGCGTCCGCCCGAGAAGCCCAGGGGCTCGCGCTCGGCATCGACCACCGCGCGCTGGAGGCGCCGGAGCTCGGCCCGCACGTCGAGGTTCGTCGCGACGGCGCTGACGGCGGTGCTGATCTGCGTCGTCCGGATCTGCTCGCCGACGTCGACCCCCTCGACGTGCACGGTCGGGGCCGCAGGGTCCAGGCCCATGACGAGAGGCATGACCCGCACCGCGTGCGCGACGGCCGCGCCGTCGCTCAGCTCCACCCCGCGGTGCAGGCACCACCACGTCGCCGCACGGTACATGGCACCCGTGTCGAGGTAGGCCAGGCCGACGCGCCGCGCGACACCCTTGGCGACGCTCGACTTGCCGGACCCGGACGGTCCGTCGATGGCGACCGTCAGCGGCGCGTCCGTGGACACCTCGTCCCGCGCGCTCACTGGGCGAGGTCCTTGCGCAGCGCGGTGGCCCCGTGCAGGTACACGTGCTGCACGGCGGAACGCTCGACCTCGAGGTCCGCGTGCGCCATGAGGCGCACCACGCGGGGCAGCGCCCCGGGGACCGCGATCTCGGTCGCGCACATCAGCGGGACGTCGCCCAGACCCATCTCGCGCGCGGCCGCGGCCGGGAAGTCGGACACGAGGTCCGGCGTGCACGTGAAGAAGATCGAGACGAGCGTCGACGTGTCGGCGTCGTTCGCGTCGAGGACGGCCTGCACGAGCTCGCGCGTGCGCTCGAAGAGGTGACCGCGCTCGTCGACGTCGAGCTGGGTCGCGCCCCGGATGGCCCGGACCGGCATAGGTGGTGCTCCTTCGTGGTGTGCGGCCCGGTGGGCCTGGTTCGAGCGGTCGAGGCCCGGCCGGAGACCGGTGCTCAGAGCCCGACGGCGGACATGAGCGTGCCGAGCTCGGTGCGGCCGAGGACGCGCGTGGTGCCGGGACGCAGGTTGCCGAGCGCGACGGGTCCGACGCGGGTGCGCACGAGCTGCGTCACCGGGTGCCCGACCTCGTCGAACATCCGGCGCACGACCCGGTTGCGACCCGAGTGCAGGACGATCTCGATCATCGTCTGGTCGGGCAGCCGGTCGACGACGCGGTACGCGTCCGCCTTGGCGACCCCGTCGTCGAGCTCGATCCCGTGCAGGAACTTGTTCTGCAGGTTGCCGCTCACCGTGCCCTGGACCGTGACCAGGTAGGTCTTGGCGACCTCGTGGGCGGGATGGGTGAGGCGGTTGGCGAGCTCCCCGTCGTTGGTGAGCAGGAGCAGGCCCTCGCTGTCCGCGTCGAGCCGCCCGACGTGGAACAGCCGCTCGGTGCGGTCGGCGACGAAGTCCGTGAGCGACGCACGTCCCTCCGGGTCGTGCATCGTCGACACGACGCCGCGCGGCTTGTTCAGCACGAGCGTGACGAGCGACGTGTCCAGCTGCAGCCGCATCCCGTCCACGTGCACGACGGCGGTGGCCGGGTCGACGCGCACGCCGAGCTCACGCACCTGCACGCCGTCGACCTCGACACGCCCCTCCGAGATGAGCTCCTCGCACGCGCGGCGCGAGCCGAGTCCGGCGGTCGCGAGGACCTTCTGCAGCCGGATGCCGTCGGGGTCGTGGACGTCACGAGGCGGCTCGGCCGGTGCCTGGCGGCCGGTGCTGCCGGACGGGCGGCGTGCGCCGCCCTGCTTGCTCTGCGGCCTGCCCTGAGGCTTGCCCTGCGACCTGCCCTGCGCACCCCGGCCCCCGGAGCCTCCCGTGCGCTGGCGCCCGTCGTTCGCGCCGCGGCGCCGGTCTGGTGTGCTCATTCTCATCCTTCGTCCGTGCCAGCGTCCGCCGGTGCGCGTCGCAGGTCGGCGATCCCGTCGATTCCGTCGAGCTCGTCCATGTCCGGCAGGTGCGGTGCGAGCGCGGGCATCTCGTCGATCGACGTGAAGCCCATGCGCTCGAGAAAGTACCCGGTCGTCCCGAACAGGCTCGCACCCCCGAGCGGGTCCTGCCCGACCTCGGCCACGAGACCTCGTGCGACGAGGGTCCGCACCACGCCGTCGACGTTCACTCCGCGCACCGCGGAGACCTGCCCCCGGCTGACCGGTTGACGGTACGCGATCACGGCCAGAGTCTCCAACGCCGCCTGCGTCAGCCGGGCGGTCTGACCCCCCTGGACGAACCGACCGACGAGCTCGGCGTGCACGGGCGCCGAGTAGATCCGCCACCCGCCCCCGAGCTCCCGCAGCTCGAACCCCCGCGGGGGCCCGCCACGCTCGCCGCGGTACTGGGACGCCAGCTCCGCGAGCGCGGCCGTCACCTGGTCCGTCGGCACGCCGATCGCGGCAGCGAGGTCGACGGCGGGGACGGGCTCGTCCACCACGACCAGCACGGCCTCGAGCGCGGCCGGGAGCCCACCCGGTGCCCGGTGCACGTCGACCACGGGCTCGTCGGTGGCGTCGGTGGCGTCGGTCTGTTCGTTCACGCGGGGTCCCCCTCGTCGCTCGTCGCGTCCTGCGGGACGTCGGTCTCCGCGTCGTCGTCGTACTCGTGCCCGATCCGTCCCGGGACCGCGTCGTCCGTCTCCTCGCCGCCGGTCCAGCGGACGGTGAGCTCGCCGAGAGGACTCACCTGGTCGAACCCGACCAGGCCCTCCCGGAACAGCTCGAGCAGCGCCAGGAACCTGGCGACGACCGTCACGGTCTCCGGGGCATCGGCCACGAGCGCGCGGAACGTCGTCGTCCCCCCGCGCCGGACCCGGTCCACGACGAGGTGCGCCTGCTCGCGCACGCTCACGGCCGGGGCGTGCAGGTGGGCCAGGTCGACCCCCGGCGGCGCGGGCCTCGGCGCGAGAGCGCGGGCCGCCATCGCGGCGAGCTGGTCCGGCCCCACGCTCCACACGAGCTCGGGCAGGAGCGCCGCGAGGTGCGGCTCGAGCTGGACGACGCGCGGGAAGCGGCGCCCCTCGTCCGCCAGCCGGGTCGCGACCACCGCGGAGACGTCCTTGTACGCGCGGTACTGCAGGAGCCGCGCGAACAGCAGGTCGCGGGCCTCGAGGAGAGCGAGATCCTCCGCGTCCTCCACCGTGCCGGACGGGAGCAGCCGCGCAGCCTTGAGGTCGAGCAGCGTCGCAGCGACGACCAGGAACTCGCTCGCGGTGCCGAGGTCCCAGCCGGGGTGCTCCTCCCCCGCCGCACGCGCCCGCCGTGCCGCCTCCTCGGCGGTCCGGATGAACGCGATGAAGTCGTCCGTCACCCGCGCGAGCGCGACCTCGGTGATGTCGAGCCGGTGCTTGGTGATGAGCGACAGGAGCAGGTCGAAGGGACCCGTGAAGTTGTCGAGCCGGACCTCGAACGCCCCGGTACCGGCGCCGTGCTCGGGCAGGGCAGCCGTGACGACGGGCGCACCGGGCGGGTCGGTCTGCGTCTCAGGCGGCGTCGCCACGCGCGATCAGCTCTCGCGCGAGCTGCCGGTAGGCCTGGGCACCAGGGTGCGACGGTGCGTAGACGGTGATCGGCTCGGCCGCGACGGACGCGTCCGGGAACTTGACCGTGCGTCCGATCACGGTGTGGAACAGCGTGTCGCCGAACGCCTCGTGCACCCGGGCGACGACCTCGCGCGAGTGCAGGGTGCGCGAGTCGAACATCGTGGCGAGGATGCCGTCGACCTCGAGCCGCGGGTTGAGACGGTCGCGGACCTTCTCGATGGTCTCCACGAGCAGGGCCACACCACGCAGCGCGAAGAACTCGCACTCGAGCGGGATCAGGACGCCGTGCGCAGCCGTCAGGGCGTTGACGGTGAGCAGGCCGAGCGACGGCTGGCAGTCGACGAGGATCACGTCGTAGTCGTCGACCACCGGGCGCAGCACGCGCGACAGCACCGACTCGCGCGCGACCTCGCCCACGAGCTGGACCTCGGCCGCGGACAGGTCGATGTTGGCCGGCAGCAGGTCGAGACCCTCGATGTCCGTACCCACGAGGACCTCGTGGATGTCGGCACCGCGCTCCATGAGCAGGTTGTAGACGGTGCGGTCGAGCTCGTGCGGGTTGACCCCGAGGCCGACCGACGCGGCGCCCTGAGGGTCGAAGTCGACGAGCAGGACCCGACGGCCGTACTCGGCGAGCGTCGCACCCAGGTTGATCGTCGTCGTCGTCTTGCCGACGCCGCCCTTCTGGTTGCACATCGCGATGATGCGCCCGGGTCCGTGGGTGTCGAGCGGTGCGGGAACCGGGAAGTCGGGCACCGGCCGCCCCACGACGTCGACCCGCCGCTCCGTCGGCGTGCGCGTGCCGTCGGTGACGGGGGCGGAGCCGACGCCGCTCGTCGGGTCCTGGGTCTCGGCCTGGCTGCTCACGTCCGCCACGGTATCGCAGGACCTGCCGCCCCTCGCGCGTTCGCACCCGCGCGCCGCATCTCCGTCCTGCCAGGACCCGTCAGCCCAGCGCGCGCGGGTGCGACGCCGTGTAGACCTCGCGCAAGGTGTCCGGGGTCACGAGCGTGTAGATCTGGGTCGTGGTCACCGAGGCGTGGCCCAGGAGCTCCTGCACGACCCGGACGTCCGCGCCACCCGCGAGCAGGTGCGTGGCGAACGAGTGCCGCAGCGTGTGGGGCGAGATCCGCTCGGGGTGGGAGACTCCCCCGCGCTCGGCCGCCGTGCGCAGCACGGCCCACGCGCTCTGGCGCGAGAGCCGCGCCCCCCGCGTGTTGAGGAACACCGCGGGCGTGCCCCGACCGGCCGCGGCGAACGTCGGACGACCGCGTACGAGGTACGCGTCGAGCGCCCGTCGGGCGAACGAGCCGACGGGGACGACCCGCTCCTTGCCGCCCTTGCCGAGCAGGCGCACCGCGCCGGTCCCCAGGTCCAGGTCGTCGACGTCGAGGCTCACCGCCTCGCTGATGCGCGCACCCGTGGAGTACACGAGCTCGAGGAGCGCCTGGTCGCGCACCGGTGCCGGGCCCTCACCCGCTCCCGCGGCCTCGATGATGCGCGCGACCTCGTCGGTCGAGATCGCCTTCGGCAGGCGTCGACCCTGCGCGGGCGGGCGCACGTCCACGGCCGGATCGGTGCCGGACATGCCCTCCGCGGCGCAGAACCGGTGCCACCCGCGGACCGCCGCCACGGAGCGCGCGGTCGAGGACGCGGAGAGCACCGCGCCCCCGTCGGACCCGGTGCGCACGGCGTCGACGTACGCCGCGACGTCGCGCGGGGACACCTCCCCGACGGCGTGGTTGCCACAGGCCGCCAGGTACGCCAGGTAGCGCGCGAGGTCACGCCGGTAGGCCGCGACCGTGTTGGCGGACAGCCCGCGCTCCACCGCGAGGTGCGCCAGGTACTCGCGCGCGGCGCGCTCGAGCCCGTCGGGCACCGCGACCTCGGGACCGCTCACGTCACCGGCTCACGTCACAGGGGCAGGAAGACGTCCACCGCGACCGCGACGAACAGCAGCGTCAGGTAGGTGATCGACGCGTGGAAGACCTTCATGGCGCCGAGCTTCCCGAGCGAGGGGTCCTTGGCGCGGCGCAGCATCGTCACGCACTCGGTCATGAACCACGCCCCGAGGCCGAGGGCCACCACGCCGTAGACCCACGTCATGCCGGCCAGCGGCCACAGGGCGAGCGACGAGGCGACCATCGCGAGCCCGTACAGGATCATCTCGCGCGCGACCTTGCGGTCGTCCGCGACGACCGGGAGCATCGGGACGCCCGCCTCGGCGTAGTCGCTGCGGAACTTGATCGACAGGGGCCAGTAGTGCGGGGGCGTCCAGAAGAAGATGACGAGGAACAGCGCCACCGCGGACCAGCTGAGCGACCCGGTCACCGCCGACCAGCCGATGAAGACCGGCATGCAGCCCGCGATCCCGCCCCACACGATGTTCTGGGGGGTGCGGCGCTTGAGGATCATCGTGTAGCCGACGACGTAGATCGCGATCGCCCCGAACGTCAGCCAGGCCGAGACCACGTTGACCAGCCACGCGAACCAGACGAGCGCGACCACGCCCAGGACCGTCGCGAAGACGAGCGCCGCGCGGGGGGTGACCTCGCCGGTGGCCAGCGGCCGCCGCTTCGTGCGGTTCATGACCTTGTCGATGTCACGGTCGAGATAGCAGTTGTAGACGTTCGCCGAGGCGGCCGCCAGCGTCCCCCCGACCAGCGTCTTGACGACGAGCCACAGGTCCGGCAGCCCGCCGGCGGCGAGGATCATCGTCGGCAGCGTCGTCACGAGCAACAGCTCGATGATGCGCGGCTTCGTCAGCGCGACGAAGGCCCCCACGCGGTCCCGGGCGCTCACCCGTCGCTCGTGCGCCGGGCCCCCGTCACGACCGGCAGACGCTCCCCCGGTCCCCTCGCGCGTCGTGGTGCGCGTCGGGTCGGCGGTGCCGTCGATCGGTGGCTGGCTCGTGGTGTGCACGCGCGTCGAGGTTCCGTTCCGCTGTGAGGTCCGTCCGGGGCGGGCCGCAGGTCGCCCCGATGAGTCCACGTCATCGTACGTCTCCGAGGCCGTCCGGGGCGCCAGGGACATCGACGTGGCGGTGTGAGATCCGCCCGGCTCCGTCCATGATCCAGCACGTGGTCAGCCCTGCCGGGTCGCAGGTACGCGGGTAGGCTGGTGGTTGCAACCGTGCCGCCTGCCGCGCACGAGCGCCCTGCTGCCGCCACGCGGCGGACGATGTCCGACGGTTGCGTCGAGAGTTGTCGCGACGTTCCGGAGCAACGGGCTCCGGACGGGAATGAGGTTCGGTGAACGCGTTGTCCCCTGCCCACACGCCCCTGGACTGGACGGACCTGGACGACCAGGCCGTCAAGACGATCAAGGCGCTCGCCGCCGACGCGGTCGAGAAGGTCGGCAACGGCCACCCGGGGACGGCGATCTCGCTGGCTCCCGCGGCCTACCTGCTGTTCCAGAAGGTCATGCGCCACGACCCGGCCGACGCGCACTGGGCCGGCCGTGACCGGTTCGTGCTCTCCGCGGGGCACTCGTCGCTGACGCTGTACCTCCAGCTGTTCCTCGCCGGCTACGGCCTGGAGATGGAGGACATCGCGGCGCTGCGCACCTGGGGCTCCAAGACGCCCGGCCACCCGGAGTACAAGCACACCAACGGCGTGGAGATCACGACCGGCCCGCTCGGCCAGGGCCTCGCGTCCGCCGTGGGCATGGCGATCGCCGCCCGCCGCGAGCGCGGGCTGCTCGACCCGAACGCCGCTCCCGGCACGTCGCCGTTCGACCACCACGTGTACGTCATCGCGTCCGACGGCGACCTCCAGGAGGGCGTGACCTCGGAGGCGTCCTCGCTCGCCGGTCACCAGCAGCTCGGCAACCTCGTCGTCATCTGGGACGACAACAAGATCTCGATCGAGGACGACACGGACATCGCGTTCACCGAGGACGTCCTCGCCCGTTACGCGGCGTACGGGTGGCACACCCAGCGCGTCGACTGGACCAACGGCGGCACGGGCTACACCGAGGACGTCGAGGCGCTCGCGGCCGCGGTCCAGGCCGCGAAGGACGAGACCGGCAGGCCCTCGATCATCGACCTGCGCACGATCATCGGCTGGCCCTCTCCCACCAAGCAGAACACCGGCGGGATCCACGGCTCCGCGATGGGCGCCGACGAGGTGCGCGGCCTCAAGATCGAGCTCGGGCTCGACCCGGAGGCGACGTTCGCGATCGCCGACGACGTGCTCGCGCACACGCGCGCCGTCGGGGACCGGCAGCGGGACCCCGAGGGCACGTGGGCCACCGCCTACGAGGCCTGGCAGACGGCCAACCCCGAGGGCGTCGCACTGCTCGAGCGGCTCGTGTCGCAGACGCTCCCCGAGGGCTGGACGGACTCGCTCCCCACGTTCGAGACCGGCAAGGCCGTGGCGACGCGCGCGGCGTCGGGCACGGTCCTGACCGCGCTCAAGGACGTCCTGCCCGAGCTCTGGGGCGGGTCGGCCGACCTCGCCGGGTCGAACAACACGACC
The DNA here is from genome assembly GCF_014837295.1 of Cellulosimicrobium arenosum. Classification (GTDB taxonomy): domain Bacteria; phylum Actinomycetota; class Actinomycetes; order Actinomycetales; family Cellulomonadaceae; genus Cellulosimicrobium; species Cellulosimicrobium arenosum. Next base: position 329,563 of record NZ_JACYHB010000001.1, on the reverse strand, counting down.
ATGGACGGCGAGCCGTCGTTCGTGCCCGCCGAGCACGCGACCAAGAAGTTCCCCGGCGACAAGTACGGCCGGACGCTGCACTTCGGGATCCGCGAGCACGCCATGGGGTCGATCCTCAACGGGATCGTCCTGCACGGCGGGACGCGCGTCTACGGTGGCACCTTCCTCACGTTCTCCGACTACATGCGCCCGCCCGTTCGCCTGGCCGCGCTCATGCAGATCCCGACGACGTTCGTGTGGACGCACGACTCGATCGGTCTCGGCGAGGACGGGCCCACCCACCAGCCGATCGAGCAGCTCGCCGCGCTGCGCGCGATCCCCGGCCTCGACGTCGTCCGCCCGGCGGACGCCAACGAGACGGCGTGGGCCTGGCGGACCATCCTCGAGACCACGGAGCGGCCTGCCGGCCTGATCCTCACGCGCCAGGGCGTCCCGACGTTCCCGCGCGGCGAGGACGGCTACGCCGACGCTGCCGGCACGGCCAAGGGCGCCTACGTCCTGCTCGACGCGGAGAACGGCACGCCCGACGTCGTGCTCATCGGCACCGGCTCCGAGGTGCAGCTCGCGGTCGAGGCGCGCGAGACGCTCGCCGCCGACGGCATCGCTGCGCGCGTCGTGTCCATGCCCAGCCGTGAGTGGTTCGACGCCCAGGACGAGGCCTACCGGGAGTCGGTCCTGCCCTCCGCCGTGCGCGCGCGGGTGTCCGTCGAGGCCGGCGTGGCCCAGGGCTGGCGCGAGATCGTCGGCGACGCCGGCCGCATCATCGGCATCGAGCACTACGGCGCCTCCGCCGACTACAAGACGCTCTACCGCGAGTACGGCATCACGGCGCAGGCCGTGGCCGACGCCGCGCGCGAGTCGATCGCCGCGGCGCGGGGGGGCGACACCCCGGGCGGCTCGGCGAAGCCGGTCGAGGGCGGCACTGGCGACGTCGCCTGACCGACCATAGATTCCGAGGTGGGGCTCCGTCCCGGCGCCCCACCTCGGAGCACGGCCGTCGTCGACGGCCGACGAACGCCGGGACGGACGTCGACGCACTCGTGACGTCGAAGCACGACGAGAGGACTTCCGATGACGCAGCAGACCACCGTCCCCGCACCGATCGACGAGCTCGTGGACGCCGGGGTGTCCATCTGGCTCGACGACCTCTCCCGCGAGAGGCTGCGCACCGGCAACCTCGCCGACCTCGTCAGCTCCCGCGGCGTCGTCGGTGTCACGACGAATCCCACCATCTTCGCGTCGGCCCTGGCGAAGGGTGACGCGTACGACGCCCAGCTCGCAGAGATCGCCTCCGAGGTCGGCACGGACGACGCCGCCGTCGAGACGGCCGTCGAACGCATCACGACCGACGACGTCCGGGCCGCGGCCGACGTGCTGCGGCCGGTGTACGACGCCACGGACACGGTCGACGGGCGCGTGTCGATCGAGGTGGACCCGCGCATGGCGCGCGACACCGAGGCGACCGTCGCCACGGCGGAGAACCTGTGGCGCATCGTCGACCGGCCGAACGTGTTCATCAAGATCCCCGCCACGGTCGAGGGCCTGGACGCGATCACGCGCACCCTCGCCCAGGGCATCAGCGTCAACGTGACCCTCATCTTCTCGCTCGAACGCTACCGCGCGGTCATGGACGCGTTCGCGACCGGGTTGGAGCGGGCCCGTGACGCCGGGACCGACCTCGCTCCCGTGGCGTCGGTCGCGTCCTTCTTCGTCTCGCGAGTCGACTCGGCGGTCGACGACGCCCTCACGGAGATCGGCACGCCCGAGGCCCTCGAGCTGCGCGGCCGCACGGCGATCGCCAACGCCAGGCTCGCGTTCGAGGCCTACGAGGAGTTCGTCGGCAGTGACCGCTGGCGTGGGCTCGCTGCGGCGGGCGCCCGCCCGCAGCGACCGTTGTGGGCGTCGACCGGCGTGAAGAACCCCGAGTACCCGGACACCATGTACGTCACCGAGCTCGTCACCGAGGGCGTCGTCAACACGATGCCGGAGAAGACGCTCGACGCGTTCGCCGATCACGGCACGCTCGCCGGCGACACGGTGCGTGGCACGGGCGACGACGCCCGCCGCACGCTCGAGGCGGTCGCCGCTCTGGGCATCTCCGTCGACGACGTGACCACGAGCCTCGAGGCCGAGGGCGTGGACAAGTTCGAGAAGAGCTGGACGGAGCTCCTCGAGACGACCGCGACCGGCTTGCGCAAGGTCGCCGGCTCGTGACGCCGCGCGCCTCTCGTCCGACGGTCGGGCATCCGTGTCCTTCCCGGACGACGGCGCCTATGATCCGAATCGCCCCAGAAGTCCCGCTCCTCGACCGAAACGGTGCCATCAGGTGAGACCGGCCACAATCACGGCAGATCACAATCCCCTGCGCGACCCGAGCGACCTGCGCCTTCCCCGCATCGCCGGGCCGTGCGGTCTCGTCATCTTCGGCGTGACGGGTGACCTCGCACGCAAGAAGCTCATGCCGGCGGTCTACGACCTCGCCAACCGCGGCCTGCTGCCGCCCGGCTTCGCACTGACAGGCTTCGCCCGCCGCGACTGGGAGGACGAGGACTTCGCCCAGGTCGTCCACGACGCGGTCCGCGAGCACGCACGCACCCCGTTCCGGGAGGCGACGTGGCGCCAGCTCGCCGAGGGCATCCGCTTCGTCCAGGGCTCCTTCGACGACGACGACGCCTTCGAACGGCTGCGCCAGACGGTCGAGGACCTCGACGCCGAGCGCGGCACCGGCGGCAACCACGCGTTCTACCTCTCGGTCCCCCCGGGTGCGTTCCCGCTCGTGTGCCGCCAGCTCGCACGCTCAGGTCTCTCCCGGTCCGAGGGCGACGCGTGGCGCCGGGTGGTCATCGAGAAGCCGTTCGGCCACGATCTCGAGAGCGCGCGCGAGCTCGACGCCGTCGTGTCCGAGGTCTTCACGCCGGACTCGGTGTTCCGCATCGACCACTACCTCGGCAAGGAGACGGTCCAGAACCTGCTCGCACTGCGCTTCGCGAACCAGATGTTCGAGCCGATCTGGAACGCGAACTTCGTCGACCACGTCCAGATCACGATGGCCGAGGACATCGGCATCAGCGGCCGGGCCGGGTACTACGACGGGATCGGCGCCGCCCGCGACGTCATCCAGAACCACCTCCTGCAGCTGCTGGCGCTCGTCGCGATGGAGGAGCCCGGCTCGTTCGACGCGCCGGCGCTGCGCGCCGAGAAGATCAAGGCGCTCTCGGCGGTCCGGCTGCCGAAGGAGCTGGGCAAGCACACCGCCCGCGGTCAGTACGCGGCCGGCAACCAGGGCGGTGAGGACGTCCGCGGCTTCCTCGACGAGGACGGCATCGCAGCGGACTCCCACACGGAGACCTACGCGGCGATCCGTGTCGACATCGACAACCGCCGCTGGGCGGGTGTGCCGTTCTACCTCCGCACGGGCAAGCGGCTCGGACGACGCGTGACCGAGGTCGCGGTCGTGTTCAAGAAGGCGCCGCACCTGCCGTTCGAGTCGTCCCAGTCGTCCGAGCTCGGCAACAACGCTCTCGTGATCCGGGTCCAGCCCGACGAGGGCGTCACGATGCGCTTCGGCGCCAAGGTGCCGGGGACCGCGATGGAGGTCCGGGACGTCACGATGGACTTCGGCTACGGCCACTCCTTCACCGAGTCCTCCCCCGAGGCCTACGAGCGGCTCATCCTCGACGTGCTGCTCGGCGACCCCCCGCTGTTCCCGACCCGCGAGGAGGTCGAGCTCTCCTGGAAGATCCTCGACCCGATCACGTCCCACTGGGCGGCGACCGGCGCACCCGACGAGTACCGATCCGGCACCTGGGGCCCGGAGTCGGCGGACGACATGCTCGCCCGCGACGGACGCACGTGGCGGCGCCCGTGACCCGGACGTCCCGCCGCACCGCCCGCACGGGCGCGGTGAGCACCTGCACGAGCACGCGACCGGGGAGGAACCCGCGATGATCATCGACCTGCCCGACACGACGACCAACGCCGTCAACAAGCGTCTCGTCAGCCTGCGTGACGAGGGCGGCGCGATCGCGCTCGGTCGCGTCCTGACGCTCGTCGCGATCTGCGAGGAGACCGATGTCGAGTCGTCGATCGAGGCCGCGAACGACGCGAGCCGCGAGCACCCGTGCCGCGTGATCGTCGTCGCACCGTCCCCGGACCGGCCCGTCGGCCGGCTCGACGCCCAGATCCGCGTGGGCGGTGACGCCGGTGCGTCCGAGGTCGTCGTCCTGCGTGCCGCACCGGCACTGACGGATCTCGCCGACACGCTCGTCATGCCTCTGCTCCTGCCGGACGCGCCGATCGTGGTCTGGTGGCCGGGCGAGCCCCCGGCCGCACCGGCGGAGGAGTCGGTCGGCGCGATGGCGCAGCGCCGGATCACCGACTCGATCCAGTCCGACGACCCGCCCCGCGCGCTCGCGACCCTCGCCTCGAACTACGCGGCGGGCGACTCCGACCTGGCCTGGGCGCGGGTCACGCTGTGGCGCGGGCTGATCGCCGCCGCGCTCGACCAGCCCCCGTACGAACCGGTCACCGCCGTCGCGATCGAGGGACGCGGCCAGCACACCTCGTTGAGCCTCCTCGGGGCGTGGCTGGAACGCCGACTGCGCTGCCCCGCCACCATCGTCGACCGCGAGGGCGCCGAGGCGATCACCAAGGTGACGCTCGAGCGCAAGAGCGGACCGATCGTGCTGGACCGGCCCGACGGACGCACGGTCACGATCAGCGAGCCGAGCAAGCCCGACCGCCGTGTCGCGCTCCCGATCCGCCGGCTCAGCGAGGCCCTGATCGAGGAGCTGCGGCGGCTCGACGAGGACGAGGTCTACGGCGACGTGCTGACCAAGGGCCTCTCGAAGGTCGGCGCCGACGCATGAGCGCCGTCGACGGACCGGACCACGCTCACGCCCGCCTGGTCGTCGTGCACCCCGATGCGACGGTGCTCGCCGCCGGGGTCGCCTCCCGGCTGCTCACGCGGCTGCTCGACCTGCAGTCGCTGCGGCGGCCGGTGCACCTCGTCCTGACCGGCGGCACCGTCGGCATCGCGAGCCTCGCCGCCGTCCGGGAGCACCTCGTCAGGGACGCGGTCGACTGGACCGGTGTGCACCTGTGGTGGGGTGACGAGCGGTTCCTCCCCGGCGGCCACCCGGACCGCAACGAGACCCAGGCGCGGGCGGCGCTGCTCGACCATCTCCCGCAGCTCCCGGCGGCCAACGTGCACGCGATGCCGGCCTCGGACGACGCCTCGACGCCCGAGGAGTCCGCGGGCCGGTACGCGGCCCAGCTCGCCGAGCACGCGCACGCCGACGCGGTCGTCCCGGCCTTCGACGTCCTCCTGCTCGGGATGGGCCCGGACGGGCACGTCGCCTCGCTGTTCCCCGGCCACGCCGTTCTCGACGTCGCAGGGGCGTCGACGGCCGGGGTGCACGGATCTCCCAAGCCGCCACCCGAGCGCGTGACCCTGACGTTCGAGTCCCTGCACGCTGCGCGCCAGGCATGGGTCGTCGCGGCAGGCGCCGAGAAGGCCGAGGCCGTCGCCTCCGCCCTCGCCGGAGCGGACGAGCACCTGACACCCGCCGCGGCGGTGCGCGGGACCGAGCGCACGCTGTGGCTCCTGGACGCGGCGGCCGCCGGCCGCTGAGCCGTCGCGGTCCGCATCAGCCGCGTACGCATCACGAGGGGTGCACGTCGTCATCGACGTGCACCCCTCGTCGTGCGATCTCAGATCGACGGCACCGTCATCCGCCGCGCCGGGCTCGCAAGGCTGCGAGCGCCTCGTCGAGGAGTGCGACGCCGTCCGCGTCGGACCGGCGCTCCTTCACGTAGGCGAGGTGTGTCTTGTAGGGCTCGTTGCGCGGCGGTGCCGGCGGGTCGTCCTGGTCCTGTCCGCCGGGAAAACCGCAGCGCGGGCAGTCCCAGGTCTCGGGAATCTCGACCTGCACCTCGGACGAGAAGCTCGGACGTGTCTCGTGACCGTTCGCGCACCAGTAGGACACGCGCACCCGGGGCGCCGCATCGCCGCGTTCCGTCTCACCGAGCGGCCCTGCCCCGACACGCGACCCGCGAATCGCACTTCCACCTGCCACGTGCACTCCCCCGTCGTCGTGCCCTCGTCGGCACTGGATCCGTCACCGGCCGCGGGTTCGCAGACCGGTCCACGCCGCTCGGTGGCGTCTGTCAGCTGACCTTCTGGATGAGCCCCAGGAGCACCACGACGACGGCCCACATGACCGCGAACGTCACCGTGATGCGGTTGAGGTTGCGTTCTGCGACCCCGGAGCTCCCCACGGAGCTCGAGATGCCGCCACCGAACATGTCGGACAGCCCCCCGCCCTTCCCCTTGTGCATGAGCACGAGCAGGATGAGGAACCCGCTGGAGATGACCAGCAGGACCTGGAGGATGATGCGCAGCGCGTCCACGAGTTCGTCCTTGGCGTCGGGGCCGACCGCACGTTGCCGATCGACCGGTTGTCATGAGCAGGCGTGACCTGCCGCACAGGGGTCAAGAGTAGGTGACGGGGGGCGGTCGGGGCCAACCCCGCGTCCGGAGCCCGTGCGGACCACTGTCCAGGAGGTCCGCACGGGCCCGGGATGGTGCAGGTGTCAGGCCGTGGCGTGCGCCTGGTAGCGCACGATCTTGGCGAACTCCTCGGGGTCGAGGCTCGCGCCGCCGACGAGCGCGCCGTCGACGTCCGGCTGCGACATGATCGCCGCGACGTTCGACGACTTCACGGACCCGCCGTAGAGCACCCGGGTCGCGTCGGCGAGCTCGCCGTCGTACAGGTCGCCGAGGGCGCCACGGATCGCACCGCAGACCTCCTGCGCGTCCTCGGGCGTGGCGACCTCGCCGGTACCGATGGCCCACACGGGCTCGTACGCGACGACGAGGTTCTCGAGCTGGGTGGCAGGGATGCCCGCGAGGGCGCCCTGGAGCTGGGCGATCGTGTGCGGGATCTGCTCGCCCGCCTTGCGGACGTCGAGACCCTCCCCGACGCACAGGACGGGCGCGAGGCCCTGCCCGACGGCCGCGAGGATCTTCTCGTTGAGCAGCGCGTCCGTCTCGGCGTGGTACTCGCGGCGCTCCGAGTGCCCGATCGCGACGTACGTGACGCCGAGCTTGGCCAGCATCGTCGCCGAGATCTCGCCCGTGTACGCGCCCTCGAGGTGTGCCGACACGTCCTGCGCGCCGTACTTCACGTCGAGCTTGTCCGCGTCGACGAGAGTCTGCACGGAACGCAGGTCGGTGAACGGCGGCAGCACGGCGACCTCGACGGTCGAGTAGTCGTGCTTGGCGTCCTTGAGGGTCCAGGCCAGCTTCTGCACGGTGTGGGTGGCCTGGTGGTGGTCCAGGTTCATCTTCCAGTTGCCCGCCATGAGCGGGGTACGGGTGTTCGCCACGTCGTCTTCTCTCTTCGTCGGACGGCCGCCCGTGAGCGGCACGTCGTGATGGTTCTGGGCGGGAGGCTGCCCGGCCGGTCAGCTCTCGAGGACCGAGATCCCCGGCAGGTCCTTGCCCTCGAGGAACTCGAGGCTCGCGCCACCGCCGGTGGAGATGTGGCTGAAGCCGGCCTCGTCGAAGCCGAGCGTGCGCACCGCGGCGGCGGAGTCGCCGCCGCCGACGATCGAGAACGCGCCCTGGGCGGTCGCATCGACGAGCGCCTGCGCCACCGCCCGGGTACCGCCGGCGAACGCGTCGAACTCGAACACGCCCATCGGGCCGTTCCACACGACCGTGCGCGCGTCGACGATCTTGCTGGCGAACAGCTCGGCCGACGCGGGGCCGATGTCGAGACCGATCTTGTCCGCAGGGATGGCGTCGGCGGCGACGACCTCGTGCGGCGAGTCCGCCGCGAAGGAGTCCGCGGCGACGATGTCGGTGGGCAGCACGATCTCGACGCCGTTCTTCTCCGCGTCGTCCAGGTAGCCCTTGACCGTGTCGATCTGGTCGGCCTCGAGCAGCGACTTGCCGACCTGGTGCCCCTGTGCGGCAAGGAAGGTGAAGACCATGCCGCCACCGATCAGCAGGCGGTCGGCCTTGGTCAGCAGGTTCGCGATGACGCCGAGCTTGTCGGACACCTTCGAGCCGCCGAGCACGACGGCGTAGGGACGCGCCGGCTCCTCGGTCGCGCGCTTGAGCGAGTCGACCTCCTTGAGGACGAGCTCGCCGACGGCTGCGGGCAGGACCCGGGCGACGTCGTAGACCGACGCCTGCTTGCGGTGCACGACACCGAACCCGTCGGAGACGAACGCGTCGGCGAGCGACGCGAGGTCGGTCGCGAGCGAGGCCCGCTCGTCGTCGACCTTGGACGTCTCGCGGGCGTCGAAGCGGATGTTCTCGAGCAGCGCGACCTCGCCGTCGGCGAGCGACGCGACGGTCTCGCGGGCGGAGTCGCCGACGACGTCCTTCGCGAGGTGGACCGGGACGCCGAGGAGCTCGCCGAGGCGGCCCGCGACGGGCGCGAGGGAGTACTTCGCGTCCGGCTCGCCCTTCGGGCGGCCGAGGTGGGCCGTGACGACGACCCGCGCACCGGCGCCGGTCAGCTTCTTCAGTGTCGGCAGCGCCGCACGGATCCGGCCGTCGTCGGTGATGGTGGTCCCGTCGAGGGGGACGTTGAAGTCCGAGCGGACCAGCACGCGCTTGCCGCGCAGGTCGCCGAGGTCGTCGATGGTCTTCATGAGCACTCCAGGTGGCAGATGGCGTCCGGTGGGGTCAGCGCACGACGACGCCCGCGCCCGCGCCCGCCGGTCTCGGCGGTGCGGACGCGGACGTCGTCGGGTTCACGCGTCGAGGCGTGATCGTCAGAGACGCGCGCCCACGTACTGGGTCAGCGCGACGAGGCTGTTCGAGTAGCCCCACTCGTTGTCGTACCAGGAGACGACCTTGACCTGGTCACCGGTCACCTTGGTCAGCTTCGAGTCGAAGATGCTCTGGTGCGGGTTGGTCACGATGTCGCTCGAGACGATGTCCTCGTCCACGTACTCGAGGATGCCCTTGAGCGGGCCCTCGGACGCAGCCTTGACGGCCGCGTTGACCTCGTCCACCGTGACCTCCTTGGAGGCGGTGAAGGTCAGGTCGGTCGCCGAGCCCGTGATGACCGGCACGCGCAGCGCGTAGCCGTCGAGCTTGCCCTTGAGCTCCGGGAGCACGAGGGCGACGGCCTTGGCGGCACCCGTCGAGGTCGGCACGATGTTCTGCGCGGCCGCACGGGCGCGGCGCAGGTCCTTGTGCGGACCGTCCTGGAGGTTCTGGTCACCCGTGTAGGCGTGGATCGTGGTCATGAGGCCACGCTCGATGCCGATCGAGTCGTTGAGCGCCTTCGCCAGCGGGGCGAGGCAGTTCGTGGTGCACGACGCGTTGGAGATGATGTGGTGCGCGGCGGCGTCGTACTGCTCGTGGTTCACGCCGACGACGAACGTCGCGTCCTCGTTCTTGGCCGGGGCCGAGATGATGACCTTCTTCGCGCCGGCGTCGACGTGCGCCTTCGCCTTGGTCGCGTCCGTGAAGAAGCCGGTCGACTCGATCACGATGTCCGCACCGAGCTCGGCCCAGGGCAGGTTCGCGGGGTCGCGCTCGGCGAGCGCACGGATCTTCTTGCCGTCGACGACGATGTTGTCGTCGTCGAAGTCCACGCTCAGGGGGAAACGACCCAGGACGGTGTCGTACTTCAGCAGGTGCGCGAGCGTCTTGTTGTCCGTGAGGTCGTTGACCCCGACGATCTCGATGTCTGCGCCCGACGCCACGATGGCGCGGTAGAAGTTCCGTCCGATCCGACCGAAGCCGTTGATACCGACGCGGATGGTCACAATGCCCTCCTCAGGGCGCGCCGGTTACCCGACGCACACGGTTGATGCCGAACGATCACGTACGACGGCGTACGCGGGTGGTGATCACGCTCGTGCCCCGCTGACCGTAGAACGGCTCAGCACCTTCCGTGCTCGCGGGACGTCTCGGCGACAGCCGGGACCACTCGCGCACACGAGGGTGTCAGCGAAGGAGCACGTCGTTGTCACCTGACGCTCCCGAGCCTATACCAACCCGTCGCCTGCGTGTGACCTGGGTCCCACCCTTCAAGACCGTCGCGTCCGACGGACCGTCCTCCCGCGAGCCTGCGCTCACAGGTCGAGCAGCTCCGGGCTCAGTCCCGCCTCGGTGTCCGGGATGCCGATCTCCGCAGCACGCTTGTCCGCGGTCGACAGCAGGCGCCTGATACGACCGGCGACGGCGTCCTTCGTCAGGGGCGGGTCCGCCAGCTGACCCAGCTCCTCCAACGAGGACTGCTTGTGGGCGAGACGCAGCTCGCCGGCCTCGCGCAGATGGTCCGGCAGGTCGGGACCGAGGATCTCGAACGCACGCTCGACCCGCGCTCCGGCCGCGACGGCCGCCCGCGCGGAACGCCGCAGGTTCGCGTCGTCGAAGTTCGCGAGCCGGTTCGCCGTACCGCGGACCTCCCGGCGCGTGCGCCGCTCCTCCCAGACGAGGACCGCGTCGTGCGCGCCCAGCCGCACGAGGAGCGCCGAGATCGCGTCCCCGTCCCGGACGACGACACGATCCACGCCCCGGACCTCACGTGCCTTCGCCGGCACGCCCAGGCGACGAGCGGCCCCGACGAGCGCGAGCGCCGCCTCCGGTCCGGGACACGTCACCTCGAGGGCCGAGGACCGGCCCGGCTCGGTGAGCGAGCCGTGCGCCAGGAAGGCACCTCGCCACGCGGCCTCCGCCTCGTCGACCCCGCCCGAGACCACCTGGGGCGGCAGGCCCCGGACCGGCCGGCCACGCTGGTCCAGCAGGCCCGTCTGGCGGGCGAGCGACTCGCCGTCGCGCACCACCCGCACGACGTAGCGGCTGGACTTGCGCAGCCCGCCCGCGGACACGACGATCAGGTCGCTGGTGTGCCCGTAGACGTCGGAGATCGTCTCGCGCAGCCGGCGGGCCGCGATCGCGGTGTCGAGCTCGGCCTCGATGACGATCCGCCCGGAGATGAGGTGCAGCCCGCCGGAGAACCGCAGCATGGACGACACCTCGGCCCGTCGGCACGACGTCTTGTCCACCCGCACCCGTGCGAGCTCGTCCTTCACCTGTGCCGTGAGCGCCATGGCGCCATCCTGCCATCGATGACCGGGACGAGCCCTGCCGACCGTCTGCTGACCGCCGTGCTCAGCCCGTCCGGTCGTCCACGTCGCCGAGGACGTCGTCGAACACGTCCCGGTACGCGGCCGCGAGGCGCAGCGCGTCGTGACGCGCCGTGCCGTCGCCTCGGCTCACCTGGCGCAGCAGGAGCCGGGCACCCGTGCGACGCGCGGTCCGCGCGAGCTGGTCGGTGTCCTCGACGGCGGACGGGTCGGCGACGACGGCGTCGACCCGCAGCTCGGGCGCGTGCTTGTGCAGGACGTCCAGGTGGTCCGCCGCGGAGAACCCGGCGGTCTCGCCCGTCTCGGCCTCCAGGTTGAGGGTGACGCACAGCCGCGCGCGCGTGGTGTGCAGTGCCCGGGCCAGCTCGGGCACGAGCAGGTGCGGCATGACGGAGGAGAACCACGAGCCGGGGCCGAGCACGACCCAGTCGGCCGCCTCGATCGCCTGGACCGCCTCGGGGCAGGCCGGCGGGTCCGGAGGGACGAGACGTACCTGCTCGATGCCCGGAGTGACCGCGACGTGGCTCTGCCCCACCACCGTCGTCAGCCGGTCACCGACGCGCGCGTCGGCCTCGATACCGAGCGGGACCGACGCCATCGGCAGCACACGTCCCCGCGCCCCGAGCAGCCGACCCACCCAGTCCAGCCCGCTCACCGGGTCGTCGAGGATCTCCCAGAGCGCCACGATCAGCAGGTTGCCCACCGCGTGGTTGTCGAGATCTCCCTCGGACGTGAACCGGTGCTGGAGCAACGCGCTCCAGGTACGCCCCCACTCGGAGTCGTCGCAGAGCGCCGCGAGCGCCATCCGCAGATCTCCCGGCGGCAGGACGCCCAGCTCCGAGCGCAACCGCCCGGACGAGCCGCCGTCGTCCGCGACCGTCACGATCGCCGTCAGCCGGTCGGACATGAGCCGCAGCGCCGACAGCGAGGCGGACAGGCCGTGGCCACCGCCGAGGGCGACGACTGCGGGCGAACGCCCCGTGACCATGGCCGCGTTCACTCCTTGCCGAGGTCGCGCGCGGTCACCGTGACGCGGTGGCCCTGTGCGCGCAGCCGGGCGGCGATGGCCTCGCTGACGGCCACCGACCGGTGCTTGCCCCCGGTGCAGCCGACCGCGATCGTCACGTAGCGCTTCTCCTCGTCGAGATATCCCGCGAGGACCGGCTCGAGGGCGTGCACGTACCGGTCGATGAAGTCGCTGGCACCCGGGCGGCCCAGCACGTAGTCCCGGACCGGCGCGTCGCGTCCCGTGAGGTGGCGCAGCTCGGTGATCCAGTAGGGGTTGGCGAGGAACCGCATGTCCACGACGTGGTCGGCATCGAGCGGGATCCCGTACTTGAAACCGAAGGAGAGCACGTTGATCCGCAACGCGTCCGGCGTCCCGTCGGCGACCGCCGCACGCACCTCGCGCGCGAGGTCGTGGACGGTGAGCTCGGACGTGTCGATGACGACGTCCGCGCGCTCCTGGAGGCTCGCCAGGAGACGGCGCTCCTCCCCCAGACCGTCCAGGATCCGACCCTCACCCTGGAGGGGGTGCGGGCGGCGCACCTGCTCGTAGCGGCGCACGAGCACCTCGTCCGAGGCGTCGAGGAACAGGATGCGGTAGGACGCCCCGCTCTGGCGCAGGTGGTCCAGCACCTCGACGAGGTCGCGGAAGAACTCGCGCCCGCGCACGTCCACGACGGCGGCGATGCGCTCCAGGCTCGAGCCGGCCCGGGTCATGAGGTCGACGAGGGGGATGATCATGCGAGGCGGCAGGTTGTCGACGACGTACCAGTCGAGGTCCTCCAGCACCGCTGCCGCCCGCGAGCGCCCCGCGCCGGACATGCCGGTGATGATGAGCACCTCGGACTCCTGGCGCTCCGGCGAGTGGGTCGCCGCCTCGATCGCCGGGATGCCGCTCGGGACGGTGTTCGGCGCAGGTTCGCTGCTCATGGCTCCAGCATGCCAGCAGGACCCGTCGTCACGGCACTCCCCGGGTCGTGCGGAGTGTCAGCGCCCGACGGTGCGTCACCACCCAGGGCCGCGACCACCGTCGCCGCTGTCCGCGCGCCCATGCCGGGAACCGCGGCGATCTCGTCCGTGCTCGCCGCCCGCAATCGCTTGACCGAGCCGAAGTGCTTGAGCAGCGCCGCCTGGCGCGCCGGACCGAGACCGGGCACGCCGTCGAGCGCCGAGGCCGTCATGCCCTTGCTGCGCTTCTTGCGGTGGAAGGTGATGGCGAACCGGTGCGCCTCGTCGCGCACCCGCTGCAGCAGGTAGAGACCTTGCGAGGCGCGCTGCAGGATCACGGGGTAGTCCTCCCCCGGCACCCAGACCTCCTCGAGCCGCTTCGCGAGACCGCAGAGCGCGACGTCGTCGATCCCCAGGTCGGCGAGCGCCTGAGCGGCCGCGGCGACCTGGGGCGGGCCGCCGTCGACCACGACGAGGTTGGGCGGGTACGCGAACCGTCCCGCACGCTCGACCGGCGCGTCCGGCGGGACCTCGCCGCTGCGTGGGGCGGGGACCGGGCCGGCGTCGACCTCCGGCTCGCCCGACCGGGAGCGGTCGGCGAGGTAGCGCGAGAAGCGACGGGAGATCACCTCGTACATCGCGGCGGTGTCGTCGCGGGCACCCTCGCCGTCCGGCCCGCGCACCGTGAAGTGCCGGTACTCGCTCTTGCGCGCGAGCCCGTCCTCGAGCACGACCATCGACGCGACCTGGAACGTGCCCTGGTTGTGCGAGACGTCGTAGCACTCGATCCGCAGCGGCGCGGTGTCCAGGTCGAGCGCCTCCTGGATCTCGCGCAGCGCCTGGCTGCGCGTCGTCAGGTCGCCCGCGCGGCGCGTGCGGTGCAGGGCGAGCGCGTGCTCGGCGTTCGCCCGCACGGTCGCCGCGAGCTCCTTCTTGTCGCCGCGCTGCGGGACCCGGACGTCCACCTTCGCGCCGCGCAGGCCGGTGAGCCACGTCGCCACCTGGTCGAGGTCGGTGGGCAGCGTCGGCACGAGCACCTCGCGCGGCACGACGTCGCGCGCTCCCCCGCGGGCGCCCGCTCCCGTGCGCGCGTCGACCGCGGCAGCCTCCTCGGCGGCGCCGTAGACCTGCTGCAGCAGGTGCTCGACCAGCTCGGCGTCGGTCACGTCCTCGACCTTCTCGACGATCCAGCCCCGCTGACCGCGGATGCGTCCGCCCCGGACGTGGAACACCTGGACCGCGGCCTCGAGCTCGTCGCCCGCGAGGGCGAACACGTCCGCGTCCGTCCCGTCGCCGAGCACGACGGCGTTCTTCTCCGTGGCGCGCTGGAGCGCGGTGATGTCGTCGCGCAGCCGAGCAGCCGCCTCGTACTCCATCGCGCCCGCCGCCTCGTTCATCTTGCGCTCGAGCCGGCGCACGAACCGCTGGGTGTCGCCCGCCATGAAGTCGCAGAAGTCCTCGGCCAGCGCCCGGTGGTCCTCGCGCGTGATCCGGCCGACGCACGGGGCGGAGCACTTGTCGATGTAGCCGAGCAGGCACGGCCTGCCGGTCTGGTGCGCGCGCTTGAACACTCCCGCCGAGCAGGTGCGGACCGGGAAGACGCGCAGCAGCAGGTCGAGCGTCTCGCGGATCGCCCACGCATGGCCGTACGGGCCGAAGTAGCGCGTCCCCGGCCGCTTCGCCCCGCGCATGACCTGTGCCCGCGGGACCTCCTCCCCCATCGTCACGGCGAGGTAGGGGTACGACTTGTCGTCGCGGTACTTGACGTTGAAGCGCGGGTCGAACTCCTTGATCCACGAGTACTCGAGCGCGAGGGCCTCGACCTCGGTGCCCACCACGGTCCACTCGACCGACGCGGCGGTGGTGACCATCGTCTGCGTGCGGTGGTGCAGGTTCGCGACGTCCTGGAAGTAGCTCGACAGGCGTGCGCGCAGGTTCTTCGCCTTGCCGACGTAGATCACCCGGCCGTGCTCGTCACGGAACCTGTAGACGCCCGGCGAGGTGGGGATCTCCCCCGGCGCAGGTCGGTACGTCGCGGGGTCGGCCATGCGTCCAGCCTAGGTCAGCCCGCCCACACCCCGCCGACCTCCCAGCGCCACGGTGCCCGGGCAGAGGCGCGGGTGTGGTGCACGCCACACCTGGCTAGGGTGTGCCCATGGAGACGACCCCGGGGACCACCCCGCTGACGAGGACGGCCTCGTGAGCGCTCAGCACGGATACTCCGCGACGGTGCGCTGGACCGGTGCCGGGCACACGGGGACGAGGTCGTACACCGCCTACGCACGCGACCACGACGTGCTCCTCGACGGCCGGCCGCCCCTGGCGGGCTCCGCGGATCCCGCCTTCCGGGGCGACCCGCGACGCTACAGCCCCGAGGAGCTGTTCGTCGCGAGCCTGTCCCAGTGCCACATGCTCTGGTTCCTCCACCTCGCGGCGGCTTCCGGCGTCGTCGTGCGCGAGTACGTCGACGACGTGACGGGGAGCATGCGTGTCGAGTCGGGCGGGGAGGGCCAGTTCACGGACGTCACGATGCACCCGCGCGTCGTGGTCGACGACGCCGCAGGGGCCGACGACGCGGCCCTCGCCGCGCTGCACCGTCGCGCGCACGACCACTGCTTCCTCGCACGCTCGGTGAACTTCCGCGTCCTCGTGGAGCCGGCACCGGCCAGGCGCACGACCGAGTAGGTCCCGCTGCAGGCTCAGGCGGCGGACGCCTTGCCGCGCTTGCCCGACCTGGCCGCAGCGGCCGCCCCGCGCGAGCGCGACCCCTTGGCCGACCGCGAGGCGGGCGCGCTCGGCTCGCCCACCGCGACCAGCTCCCCTACCGGGACCGGGGTGTGCTGGTCGAGGAGCTCGCCCAGGAAGTGACCGGTGTGGCTCGCCGCGACGCGCGCGACCTCCTCGGGCGTTCCCTCCGCGACGACCGTCCCACCGCCGGAGCCACCCTCGGGACCCATGTCGACGACCCAGTCGGCGCTCTTGATCACGTCGAGGTTGTGCTCGATGACGAGGACCGTGTTGCCCTTGTCGACCAAGGACTGCAGGACGGCGAGCAGCTTGCGGATGTCCTCGAAGTGCAGCCCCGTCGTGGGCTCGTCCAGCACGTAGACGGTGCGGCCGGTGGACCGCTTCTGGAGCTCGCTGGCGAGCTTGACGCGCTGGGCCTCGCCGCCGGAGAGCGTGGGCGCGGGCTGGCCGAGCCGCACGTAGCCCAGCCCGACCTCGACGAGCGTCCGCAGGTGCCGTGCGATCGCCGGCACGGCGGCGAAGAAGTCCGCCGCCTCCTCGATCGGCATGTCCAGCACGTCCGCGACCGTCTTGCCCTTGAAGTGCACCTCGAGCGTCTCGCGGTTGTAGCGCGCGCCGTGGCACACCTCGCACGGGACGTAGACGTCCGGGAGGAAGTTCATCTCGATCTTCAGCGTCCCGTCACCCGAGCACGCCTCGCACCGCCCACCCTTGACGTTGAACGAGAACCGGCCCGGCGTGTACCCACGGACCTTTGCCTCGGTCGTCTCGGCGAAGAGCTTGCGCACGTGGTCCCACACGCCGGTATAGGTCGCGGGGTTCGACCGCGGGGTGCGACCGATCGGCCCCTGGTCGACGTGGACGACCTTGTCGAGCTGGTCGAGTCCCGTCACCCGGGTGTGCCGCCCGGGGACCTGGCGCGCTCCGTTGAGCTCGTTCGCCAGGACGGTGTAGAGGATGGAGTTGACGAGCGTCGACTTGCCCGACCCGGAGACCCCCGTCACAGCCGTGAGCGTCCCCAGCGGAAAGCTCACGTCGATCCCCGTGAGGTTGTGCTCGCGGGCTCCGACGACCGTGACCTGACGGTTCGGGTCGACCGCGCGCCGCTGAGCGGGCAACGGGATGCTGCGACGACCCGCGAGATAGGCGCCGGTCACGGACTCCGGGGCGGCGAGCAGCCCCGCGTAGTCGCCGGAGTGCACCACGCGCCCGCCGTGCTCGCCGGCACCCGGGCCGATGTCGACGATCCAGTCCGCGGTCCGGATCGTGTCCTCGTCGTGCTCGACGACGATGAGCGTGTTCCCGAGGTCGCGCAGCCGCGTCAGGGTCTCGATGAGCCGACGGTTGTCCCGCTGGTGGAGGCCGATGCTCGGCTCGTCGAGGACGTACAGCACCCCGACGAGCCCGGCCCCGATCTGGGTCGCGAGACGGATCCGCTGCGCCTCGCCTCCGGACAGGGTCGCGGCCGGACGCTCGAGCGAGAGGTAGTCGAGCCCCACGTCGAGGAGGAACCCGAGCCGCGCGTCGATCTCCTTGAGGACCTCCGCGGCGATGGCGCGCTCGCGCTGGCCGAGCTCGAGCGCACCGAAGAACTGCGCCGCCTCACGCAGCGGCAGACGGCACACGTCCCAGATGGACCGGCCCCCGACCTTGACCGCGAGCACCTCCGGCTTGAGCCGCGCGCCCTTGCACACCGGGCACGGGACCTCGCGCATGAACGCCTCGTACCGCTCCTTCGACCAGTCCGAGTCGGTCTCCGAGTGACGGCGCTCGAGGAACGTCATGACCCCCTCGAAGCCGGTCGAGTACTGCCGTTCGCGGCCCCAGCGATTCTTGTACCGGACGTGCACCTGGTGGTTCTGCCCGTGCAGCACCGCCTTCTTCGCCCGCTCGGGCAGCGCGCGCCACGGCGTGTCCATCGAGAACCCGAGGTCGTCCGCGAGCGCCGTGAGCACACGCTCGAAGTACTCCGAGGAGACCTGCGCCCACGGCGCCACCGCGCCGTCGCGGAGCGACCTCTCCTCGTCCGGGATCACGAGGTCCGGGTCCACCTCGAGGCGGAAGCCGATCCCCGTGCACTCGGGGCACGCACCGTAGGGCGCGTTGAAGGAGAACGTCCGTGGCTCGATCTCGTCGAGCGCGAGCTCGTGGTCGTTGGGGCACGCGCGCTTCTCCGAGAACCTGCGCTCACGGCCCGGGTGGTCGGCCTCGGCGTCCACGAGCTCGACGAGGACCAGCCCTCCGGCGAGGCCGAGCGCGGTCTCGACGGAGTCGGTGAGGCGACGCTGCACCCCGTCGCGCGCGACGAGGCGGTCGATCACGACCTCGATGTCGTGCTTGAGCTTCTTCTCCAGGGTCGGGGGGTCCGTGAGCGAGTGCACCTCGCCGTCGACGCGCGCGCGCGCGAAGCCCTTGGCCTGCAGCTCGGCGAACATCTCCGAGTACTCACCCTTGCGCCCGCGCACGACCGGTGCGAGCACCTGGTAGCGCGTGCCCTCAGGGAGCTCGAGGAGGCGGTCGACGATCTGCTGCGGCGTCTGCGCGGTCACGCGCTCGCCGCACACGGGGCAGTGCTGCGTCCCCGCGCGGGAGAACAGCAGGCGCAGGTAGTCGTACACCTCGGTGATGGTGCCCACGGTCGACCGCGGGTTGCGGTTGGTCGACTTCTGGTCGATCGAGACCGCGGGCGAGAGCCCTTCGATGAAGTCGACGTCGGGCTTGTCCATCTGCCCGAGGAACTGGCGGGCGTACGCGGACAACGACTCGACGTAGCGGCGCTGGCCCTCGGCGAAGATCGTGTCGAACGCGAGCGAGGACTTCCCGGAGCCCGACAGGCCGGTGAAGACGATGAGGCTGTCACGAGGAAGGTCGAGCTCGACGTCCCGCAAGTTGTGCTCACGGGCGCCGGAGATCACGAGGCGATTGGTCACCGGAGCATCGTACGTCCCACCACCCACGCTCGCACACGTGTTCGACCCCCCGCGGCTCGTCCTGCCGAGACGGGCACGGGCAGGGGCGGACGCCACAATGAACACCATGACCGACCAGGACGCGAACCGCACGGGGACGGCCGACACCCGCTACACCGGCACGGTCGTCGTGGGCGGGCCCCCGGACGTGCGCCGCCTCGACGAGGTCGAGATCCGCAAGCTCGCCGTCGGGCCCCTGTCCAACAACGCCTACGTCCTGACCTGCCGGCGCAGCGGCGACCGTCTGCTGGTGGACGCCGCGGCCGAACCGGACCGCCTGCTCGACCTCGAGCGGCACGCACCGGGCGACGGGGCGCTCACGGTCGTCGTCACGACCCATGCGCACCGCGACCACGTCGGGGCGCTGGCGGACGTGGTCGCGAGGACGGGTGCGCAGGCGGCTGTCGGTGTGCAGGACGCTCCGGCCGTCGAAGCCGCGACCGGGGTCCGGGCCGACCGGAACCTGCGCCACGGCGACGTCGTGCACGTCGGTGCGGTGGTGCTCGAGGTGATCGCGCTGCGCGGTCACACCCCCGGTTCGGTGGCGCTCGCGTACCGCGAGCCCGGGACGGCGACCGGTCCGTACGCGGTCGCCGACCGGGTGCACCTGTTCACCGGCGACTCGTTGTTCCCCGGCGGCGTGGGCAACACCGACCGGGACCCGGTCCGCTTCGCTCGGCTCCTCGACGACGTGGTCGACAGGGTCTTCCGCCGCTTCGGCGACGACACCTGGGTGTACCCGGGGCACGGTGACGACACGACGCTCGGCGCCGAGCGCCCGCACGTCGACGCGTGGCGCGCACGGGGCTGGTGACCGATTCCGGTCAGCCCGCCGGCGACGACGAGGCGTCCGGCAGCCCGGCGGCCGGCACGTCCGCACGTCGCCACGGGTGCCCCGCCGCTGGTTCAATGGCGCCATGCCGATCCACGCCGTGACCTACCTCTACGTCGACGACCCCGCGGCCCTCGACGCACGCCGCCCCGAGCACCGCGAGTTCCTGCGGACGCTGCACGGGCAGCGGTCCCTCCTCGCGTCGGGCCCCCTGCCCGCCCACGAGGACACCGGTGCGGGGGCCCTCCTCGTCCTCGAGGGGCCGTCGGCCACCGCAGTCGCCGAGATCCTCGACGCCGACCCGTTCGTCCGCGCCGGTCTCGTCGCCGAGCGCCGGGTCCGCCCGTGGTCGCCCGTCATCGGGGACTGGGCGGACCGGGTCTGAAGGGGGCCCGACGCCGGGCCGACAGCCCCGCTGGCGCGCGGCCCGGCGCTCAGCCGCGCTCGTCCGGCGTGCTCGCCCGCTCGCCCGCGGGTGCGTCCTCGCCCGTGCGACTGCCGCGAGTCCGCAGCAGGCTCGCGACGGTCGTCACGGCGAGCGTCCCGATGATGACCGCGAGCGAGAGCCAGATCGGCACGGTGGGAACGGCCTCGACGGCTTCCCCCCCGTTGATGAACGGCACCGTGTTGTCGTGCAGGGCCTCGAGGATCAGCTTGACACCGATGAACCCGAGGATGACGGCCAGACCGATCGGGAGGTAGACGAGCCGCTCGAGGAGCCCGCCGAGCAGGAAGTACAGCTGGCGCAGCCCCATGAGCGCGAAGACGTTCGTCGTGAACACGATGAACGGGTCCTGCGTCAGGCCGAAGATCGCAGGGATCGAGTCGAACGCGAACAGCAGATCGGTGCTGCCGATGGCGAAGAACACCACGACCAGCGGTGTGAGGACGCGACGTCCGTCCTCCTCGGAACGCAGCCGACCGCCGTCGTACCGCGTCCCGATGGGCAGCACCCGCCGGAGCAGCCGCACGGCGCGGTTCTCGTGATACTCCTCGGCCTCGTCGCCCCCGGTGACGAGCTTGACCGCGCTGTACACGAGGAACGCGCCGAAGAAGTAGAACACCCACAGGAACTGCTCGATGATGGCCGCACCAGCGAGGATGAACCCGCCGCGCAGCACGAGCGCGACGATGATCCCGACCATGAGCACCCGCTGCTGCTGGTCCCGCGGCACCGCGAACCGGGACATGATGATGACGAAGACGAAGAGGTTGTCGACGCTGAGGCTGTACTCGGTGAGCCAACCCGCGTAGAACTCGCCCGCCGGAGCGGCCCCGCCCACGACCGCGACCAGTCCCCCGAACGCCAGCGCGAGCGCGACGTAGAACCCGACCCACAGCGCGCTCTCGCGCATCGACGGGACGTGCGGGCGTCGCCCGACGACGAAGAGGTCCACCAGGAGCAGCACGGCGAGCGCCGAGAGCGACGCCCACTCGAACCACAGGGGGAGCTCGTGGACCATCAGTGCGCGTCCTTCCGATCGGTCCCGTCGGTGACGGTCCGGCGGCGGTCGGACCGGTCCTTGAGCAGGCTGGCCACCGTCGTGATCGCGAGGACAACGACGATGAAGCCGAGGGAGACGGGGGTCGAGATCTCCGGGATCGCGGTGATGTGCTCACCTCCGTTGATGAACGACACCTCGTTGGTGTGCATCGCGTGGATCACCAGCTTGACCCCGATGAACCCGAGGATCGCCGCAAGGCCGTACGCGAGGTACACGAGACGGTCGAGCAGCCCGTCGATGAGGAAGTAGAGCTGGCGCAGGCCGAGCAGCGAGAACGCGTTCGCCGCGAAGACGAGGTACGTCTCCTGCGTGAGCCCGAAGATCGCGGGGATGGAGTCGACGGCGAACAGCAGATCCGCGGACCCGATCGCGATCATGACGATGAGCATCGGGGTGATGTAGCGCTTCCCGTCGATGCGGGTCGTCATCCGGTCCTCGACGTAGTCGTCCGTCGTCGGGAACAGGCGGCGCGTGAGCCGCAGCACGGCGTTCTCCGAGAACTCCTCGTCGTGCTGCTGACCGCTGCGCACCTGCGCCCACGCCGTGTAGAGCAGGAACGCGCCGAAGACGTAGAAGATCCAGCTGAGGTTCTCGATGAGCGCGGCGCCGACGAAGATGAAGATCGTCCGCAGCACGAGCGCGATGGTGATCCCGATGAGCAGGACCTTCTGCTGGTAGAGCCGAGGCACGCGGAAGCTCGTCATGATCAGCACGAAGACGAAGAGGTTGTCGACGGACAGGCTCTTCTCGGTGATGTACCCGGCGAAGTACTCGCCGCCGTACGTCCCGCCCCACACGGCCCAGACGAGGAACCCGAAGGCCACCGCGACCGCGACGTAGCCGAGCGACCACCAGGTGGCTTCGCGCAGGCTCGGGGCGTGGGGGGTGCGCACGTGGCCGACGTAGTCGACCGCGAGCATCGCGACGATCACCCCCACGGTGACGAGCCAGACCCAGACGGGAACGTCCATGCGTAGACCTCCGGTACGAGTAGCACTGAGTACCGAAGGTCTCTTCCGCCTCGCAGCACCGGTGAGCATCCACGCGGATGCGGTTCGGATGGCTGCGGGGCCGGTGACACCGGGCCGACGACTGCGCCGACCGTGATGACGACATCACCGCGGAGGAATACTCCCCTTCAACGAACAGCCAGCATAGGCCATCCGGACCGGTACGCCCCGCGACTCGACCGCACGTCCCCGTGTCAGGCGGTCGCCGCCTGCATCTGCCGGAGCTCCTTCTTGAGCCCGCCGATCTCGTCCCGCAGACGGGCGGCGAGCTCGAACTGCAGCTCGCCGGCGGCGGCGTGCATCTGGTCGCTGAGCTCCTGGATGAGCTGGGCCAGGTCGCTGGCCGCCCCGACCGCGAGCCGATTGCCGGAGGTGGCGCCCTCCTTGAGGCCGCCGGCGACCGATCCCTTGCTCTTGGCGCCCTTCCCGGGCTGCCGGTAGCCGCCGGCGAGCAGCTCGGCGGTGTCGACGTCCTCGCGGGCCAGCATGTCGGTGACGTCGGAGATCTTCTTGCGCAGCGGCATCGGGTCGACGCCGTTCTCGAGGTTGTAGGCGACCTGCTTCTCGCGCCGCCGGTCCGTCTCCTCGATCGCCGCGGCCATCGCCACCGTGATCTTGTCGGCGTACATGTGCACCTGCCCCGAGACGTTGCGCGCCGCGCGGCCGATCGTCTGGATCAGCGACGTGGGCGAGCGCAGGAAGCCCTCCTTGTCGGCGTCGAGGATCGCGACGAGCGACACCTCGGGCAGGTCGAGGCCCTCGCGGAGCAGGTTGATGCCCACCAGCACGTCGTACTCGCCGAGCCGGAGCTCGCGCAGCAGCTCGACGCGGCGCAGGGTGTCGACCTCCGAGTGGAGGTAGCGCACGCGCACATCCTTCTCCAGGAGGTAGTCCGTGAGGTCCTCGGCCATCTTCTTGGTCAGGGTCGTCACCAGGACCCGCTCGTTGCGCTCGGCCCGCTCACGGATCTCGTGGAGGAGGTCGTCGATCTGGCCGGTCGTGGGCTTGACCACGACCTCGGGGTCCACGAGCCCCGTGGGGCGGATGATCTGCTCCACCACGCCGTCGGACATCGACAGCTCGTACTTGCCGGGCGTCGCGGAGAGGTAGACCGTCTGCCCGATGCGCTCGACGAACTCCTCCCAGCGCAGCGGGCGGTTGTCCATCGCGCTCGGCAGCCGGAACCCGTGGTCCACGAGCGAGCGCTTGCGAGACATGTCGCCCTCGAACATCGCGCCGATCTGCGGCACGGTCACGTGCGACTCGTCGATGACGAGGAGGAAGTCCTCCGGGAAGTAGTCCAGCAGCGTGTTCGGTGCGGTCCCGGGCTCGCGCCCGTCGATGTGCCGGGAGTAGTTCTCGATGCCCGAGCACGAGCCGATCTGGCGCATCATCTCGATGTCGTAGGTGGTGCGCATGCGCAGCCGCTGCGCCTCGAGCAGCTTGTTCTGGTTCTCTAGCTCCTCCAGTCGCCCGGTGAGCTCCGTCTCGATCGACGAGATCGCGCGCTCCATCCGCTCGGGCCCGGCGACGTAGTGCGTCGCGGGGAACACGTGCATGCTCTGCTCGGACCGGACGACGTCTCCCGTCAGAGGGTGCAGCGTCTGGATCGACTCGATCTCGTCGCCGAAGAACTCGATCCGGATGGCCAGCTCCTCGTAGACCGGGATGATCTCCACGGTGTCCCCGCGGACGCGGAACGTACCCCGGGTGAACGCCAGGTCGTTGCGGGAGTACTGCATGGTGACGAACTGGCGCAGCAGGTCGTCGCGCTCCACCTGCATGCCCACGTCGAGGCGCACCATGCGGTCGACGTACTCCTGGGGGGTGCCGAGCCCGTAGATGCACGACACCGAGGCCACGACGATGACGTCGCGCCGCGTGAGCAGGGACGACGTCGCGGAGTGGCGCAGCCGCTCGACCTCGTCGTTGATGGACGAGTCCTTCTCGATGTAGGTGTCCGTCTGCGCGATGTACGCCTCGGGCTGGTAGTAGTCGTAGTACGAGACGAAGTACTCGACGGCGTTGTGGGGCAGCAGCTCGCGGAACTCCGTCGCGAGCTGGGCGGCGAGCGTCTTGTTGGGCGCCATCACGAGGGTGGGTCGCTGCAGCTGCTCGATCATCCAGGCCGTCGTCGCCGACTTCCCGGTCCCCGTCGCACCCAGCAGCGTCACGTCCTTCTCCCCGGCCCGGATGCGCCGGGAGAGGTCGTCGATCGCCGTGGGCTGGTCGCCCGACGGCGTGTACTCCGAGACCACCTCGAAGGGCGCGACGGTTCGCTGCAGGTCGGTCACTGGGCGCATACCACCACGCTACGCCGCACCACCGACATCATGTCGTGTGCCGGGGCGGCGGGCTGCGGTGGCCGGCGCCGGTCTCAGCTCTCGGCGCCGGCCGCGAGCACGGGTTCGGCTGCGCCCGTGCGCGCGAGCCGCGCGACCTGGGCGACGGCCCGCACCTGGTCCTCGAGCGCGAGGTCCGTCGCGCGCGGCACGTGGACGAACCCGGCGCGCGACGAGAGCCCGGCCGTGGCGACGTGGTGCATGAGCGCGTAGAAGGTCGCGTTGCACACGTAGGTCCCGGCCGTCGCGGACACGGTCGCGGGCACCTCGAGCTCTCGCAGCGCGACGAGAGCGGCCTTGAGCGGAAGGCCCGACCAGTAGGCGACCGGACCGCCGTCGACGACCGGCGCGTCGACGGGGGCGGCGCCGTCGTTGTCCGGTCTGCGCGCATCGGCGACGTTGATCGCCACCCGCTCGAGACGCACCTGCGTGCTCCCGGCCGCGAGGCCGAGAGCGAGGACGACGTCCGGCGCGTGCGCGCGCACCGCCGCGCACAGGATCGGCCAGGCGCCGGCGAAGGTGACGGGCAGGCGCACGGCGACGACGTCGGTGCCGACGAGCTCGGGACCTCGCTCGCCCAGGAGCCGTGCGACGTCCCACGAGGGGTTGGTCGCGTCGTCCCCGAACGGGTCGAACCCGCTCACGAGGACGCTCATCCCTCGTGCTCCTCCGCCTCGGCGACCGCCTCCGCGTCGACCTCGGCGCGCAGCCGTGCCCACAGCTCGTCGACCTGGTCACGGAGGGCGGGCACGGGGCCGCCGCCGTCGAGCACGACGTCTGCGACGGCCGCTCTCGCTGCTGCGTCGGCCTGGGCCGCGATCCGAGCGCGAGCCTCGTCCTCCGTCAGCCCGCGCCCCAGCGTCAGCCGCTCGAGGCGAACCGGCTCCGGCGCCTCCACGACCACCACCAGGTGGAACCGGGCCGGGTCCGCGGTCTCCACGAGCAGGGGG
This sequence comes from Cellulosimicrobium arenosum, assembly GCF_014837295.1. Lineage (GTDB taxonomy): Bacteria > Actinomycetota > Actinomycetes > Actinomycetales > Cellulomonadaceae > Cellulosimicrobium > Cellulosimicrobium arenosum. The sequence continues at coordinate 304,133 of NZ_JACYHB010000001.1, read as the reverse complement.
ACGTCGTGCACGACGACGGCCCGCGGGTCGGCCACGGCGGCCGCGGCCTCGCGCTCGGCGGCGAGCCGTCGCACCTCGGGATGGACCACCGCGTTGAGAGCAGCGCGTGCCGCGTCGTCGGCGAACACCGTCCGGCCCAGCGATGCGCGGTCCAGCGTCCCGTCGGCGGTCAGGACGTCGGTGCCGAACAGCTGGACCACCTCGTCGAGCCCCACGGTGCCCGGCGCCACCGCCTCACGGGCGAGGACGTCGTAGTCGATCGCCACCGCCCCCAGCTCGCCGAGTCGTTCGAGCGCGACGGACTTGCCGGCCGCGATCCCTCCGGTCAGACCGATGCGGAACATGGTCCCATCCTGCCAGTCCCGCGCGTGGCGTGCCGCGGGCGACGGTCCGCCGTTCCCGGTCAGGAACGGCGGGACGACGCGAGGACCAGACGCAGGAGACGCAGGAGCTCCGCTCGGTCACCGGCCCCGAGGTGGTCCAGGAGCGCGTCTGCCCCCGAGGACCGTGCCGTCGACACCCGCGCGACGAGGTCCCTGCCGGCAGCGGTGAGCTCGACGAGCGTCGCCCTGCGGTCGAGCGGGTCGGGCAGCCGGCGGACCAGTCCGTCGGCCTCCGCGTCGTCGACCTTCGTCGTCACCGAACGGGGGGTGACGTCCAGCGCACCGGCGACGGCACCGAGCCGGCACGGGCCGTCGCAGTGCGCGAGATGGCGCAGCAGGCGAAACTGACCCGGCGTGGTCCCCTCGGGCTCGAGTCGTTCGCCCGCCTCGCGCCGCACCGCGTGCAGCGCGGCGTGGAGCAGGGACAGGAACTCCGTCGCGTCGTCAGGCGCTCCCGACGTCGTGTCGATCGTCACGCCCTGAGCGTACCGGCGATCGAAGAGTGCCGGACGACCACCATAGTGAGCTAGGCTCACTATGCTCTCTCACGCCCCGCGCGCACCCGAAGCGACGACGCCGCACCCCACGGAGGTACTCGTGACGTTCACCTCGCACTCGATGGCGGGAGGCGGCCCCGGGCTGCGCTCCTACCGCCAGGACTCTTCCGTGACACGGCGACGGCTGGCCCGCGGCACGCTGCGCCGCGTCCTGGAGTTCGCACGCCCGTACCGCGCCCAGCTCGCCGTGTTCCTCGGGCTCATCTCGCTCGACGCCGCGGCCGGCGCTCTCACCCCGTTGCTGTTCCAGCGCATCATCGACGACGGGATCTCCGTGGGCAGGTCCGACGTCGTGATCTCCCTCTCGCTCGTGGTCGCGGGCCTCGCCGTCCTGTCGGGTGGCCTCGGGGTGGCACAGCGATGGTTCTCCACCCGGATCGGCGAGGGCCTGATCGTCGACCTGCGGACCGCGGTCTTCGACCACGTCCAGCGCATGCCGCTCGCCTTCTTCGCACGCACACGCACGGGCGCGCTCGTCCAGCGGTTGAACGGCGACGTGCTCGGTGCGCAGCAGGCGTTCACCTCGACGCTCTCGAACCTCTTCTCGAACCTGCTCACGGTCGTGTTCGTCCTCGCGGCGATGCTGTCGATGTCGTGGCAGCTGACGCTCCTGGCGCTGACGCTGCTGCCCGTGTTCGTCCTGCCGGCACGCCACGTGGGCAAGAAGCTCTCCGCGATCACGCGTGAGAGCTACGAGCTCAACGCCGACGCGGCACAGACGATGAACGAGCGGTTCAACGTCGCGGGCGCCCACCTCGTGAAGATCTTCGGCGAGCCGTCGCGCGAGTCGGAGCACTTCGCGGCGCAGGCACGGCGCGTCCGCGACATCGGCGTCCGCCAGGCGATGTACGGCACCGTGTTCCGCGTCGGGCTGACCGTCGTCGCCTCCGTCGCGGTGGCGATCGTCTACGGCCTGGGTGGCGTCATGGCGATCGCGGGGACGCTGACGGTGGGTACGGTCGTCGCCCTCACGGCGTACCTCACGCGCCTGTACGGCCCGCTCGCGGCCATGTCGAACGTCCAGGTGGACGTGATGACGGCCCTCGTGAGCTTTGAGCGCGTGCTCGAGGTGCTCGACCTCGAGCCGTCGGTGTCCGACTCCTCGGACGCAGACGACCTGGGCACGGACATCGCACGCGCGGGCGCCGGGCTCGAGCTGGACCACGTCCACTTCCGCTACCCCACGGCCGCCGAGGTCTCCCTGGCATCGCTCGAGTCGGTCGCCGCCCCGACGTCGGGCAGCACGACGAGCACGTTGCACGACGTGTCGTTCGCAGTCCCCGCCGGCGCGACCGTCGCGCTCGTCGGCGCGTCCGGTGCCGGCAAGACGACGGTCTCCCAGCTCGTCACCCGGATGTACGACCCCACCGGCGGCAGCGTCCGGATCGCCGGCCGCGACCTGCGGGACGTGACCCAGGCGAGCCTGCGCGACGCCGTCGGCGTCGTCTCGCAGGAGGCGCACCTCTTCCACGACACCATCGCCGAGAACTTGCGCTACGCCCGCCCTGACGCGTCCGACGACGACGTCGAGGCCGCGTTGCGACGGGCCCACGTGTGGGACGTCGTCGCCGCGCTGCCCTCCGGCGTGGACACGGTCGTCGGAGACCGCGGCTACCGGCTCTCCGGCGGGGAGCGCCAACGCCTCGCGATCGCACGCGTCTTCCTCAAGGCACCCGCCGTCGTCGTGCTCGACGAGGCGACCGCGCACCTGGACTCGACCTCCGAGACCGCGGTGCAGGCCGCGCTCGACGAGGCGCTGCGCGGCCGGACGTCCCTGGTCATCGCCCACCGTCTGTCGACGGTGCGCGGCGCGGACCTCGTCGTGGTGCTCGACGAAGGGCGCGTGGTCGAGACCGGCACGCACCTCGAGCTGCTGGCCCGCGGAGGCCGCTACGCGGAGCTCTACAACACCCAGTTCACAGAAGCCCCCCTCCCCACCCCCTGACCACACCTCAGCTCACCTCGACCATGCGCCTCACCCCCGCCGAGCATGTCCTTGTCGCCCGACGCGAGCTCCTGACGGGCTGCAGGCGCATGCTCGACAGGGTGTGGGTCTGGGGACGGCGAAGGCCCGCCACCCGGAGGGTGGCGGGCCTTCGTCAGGACCGGTCGGTCAGTTGCCGGTGAGCTTCTCGCGGAGCGCGGCAAGAGCTTCGTCCGACGCGAGCGTGCCGGCGGCCTCGGCCGGCGGGGCCGAGGAGTACGACGTGCCGCTGCTGCTGCTCGACGACGAGGACGACGACGAGCTGGACGACGAGGAGGACGACGAGCCCGAGTCGCCCGACGCCGCGTCCAGGTCCGCCTTCACGGCGTCCGAGACCTGGCGGCGGTGCGCCTCCCAGCGCTCGTGCGCCTTGGCGTACTCGGCCTCCCACGCCTCGCGCTGGGTCTCGAAGCCCTCGAGCCACTCGTTGGTCTCGGGGTCGAAGCCCTCGGGGTACTTGTAGTTCCCCTGCTCGTCGTAGTCCGCCGCCATGCCGTACAGCGCGGGGTCGAAGTCCTCGGACTCCGGGTCCATGCCCTCGTTGGCCTGCTTGAGCGACAGCGAGATGCGGCGACGCTCGAGGTCGATGTCGATGACCTTGACGAAGACCTCGTCACCGACGTTGACGACCTGCTCGGGCAGCTCGACGTGACGGACAGCGAGCTCGGAGATGTGCACGAGGCCCTCGATGCCGTCCTCGACGCGCACGAACGCACCGAACGGGACGAGCTTGGTGACCTTGCCCGGCACGACCTGACCGATCGCGTGGGTCCGAGCGAACGTCTGCCACGGGTCCTCCTGCGTCGCCTTGAGCGACAGCGAGACGCGCTCGCGGTCGAAGTCGACGTCCAGGACCTCGACCGTGACCTCCTGGCCGACCTCGACGACCTCGGAGGGGTGGTCGATGTGCTTCCAGGACAGCTCGGAGACGTGCACGAGACCGTCGACCCCGCCGAGGTCCACGAACGCACCGAAGTTGACGATCGAGGAGACGACGCCCGGGCGCACCTGGCCCTTCTGCAGCGTCTGCAGGAAGGTGGAGCGGACCTCGGACTGCGTCTGCTCGAGCCACGCACGACGCGAGAGCACCACGTTGTTGCGGTTCTTGTCGAGCTCGATGATCTTGGCCTCGATCTCCTTGCCGACGTACGGCTGGAGGTCGCGGACACGACGCATCTCCACGAGCGAGGCGGGCAGGAAGCCGCGCAGGCCGATGTCGAGGATGAGACCGCCCTTGACGACCTCGATGACGGTGCCGGTGACGACGCCGTCCTCTTCCTTGATCTTCTCGATCGTGCCCCAGGCGCGCTCGTACTGCGCGCGCTTCTTGGACAGGATCAGACGGCCTTCCTTGTCCTCCTTCTGGAGGACGAGGGCCTCGACGGCGTCACCGACGTTGACGACCTCACCGGGGTCCACGTCGTGCTTGATGGACAGCTCGCGGGAGGGGATGACGCCCTCGGTCTTGTAGCCGATGTCGAGAAGGACCTCGTCGCGGTCCACCTTGACGATCGTGCCTTCGACGATGTCGCCGTCGTTGAAGTACTTGATCGTCGCGTCGACTGCGGCGAGGAAGTCTTCCTCGGTGCCGATGTCGTTGACGGCGACCTGAGGTGCGGACTTCGCGGGGGTAGAGATGGTCATTGAGTTCGATGCTCCGATGCGGACAGGGAAGTCGGGGGACAAGGGATGTGTGGGCGCAAGGCACCGCCGTCCATCGTACGCGTGCAACCGCGCGACGGCAACGCCGTGCGCGCGCGACCGCGGGCCGGCCGGCGGCACGCCCCGAGAGGCCCGACGGGAAGGTCAGGCGAGCGCCTTCGCGACGCGCAACATCTCGTCCGGGACCCGCTTCGGCCGACCCGCGACGTCGGCGAGGGGCACCAGCTCGATCCGCTCCGCCCTCAGCGCGGTCATCACCCCGGTCGTCCCCGCGCCCACCGCGTCGACGGCCGCCACGCCGAACCTGCTGCCGAGGATCCGGTCGGTCGGCGTCGGCTCGCCGCCACGCTGGACATGACCCAGCACGGTCAGCCGCGTGTCGAAGCCGGTGCGCTCCGCGATCTCCGCGCTCACGCGGTCCCCGACGGAGCCCGCCACGATCTCGCCGAACCTCCCGAGCTGCTGGGTGAAGCTCATCGAGGACCCCGCGCGCGGCACGGCGCCCTCGGCGACGACCACGATGGAGAAGTTCGCGTGCGCCCGGTGCCGGTGCCGCAGGAACTTCACCACCTGCTCGATGTCGAACGGCTCCTCGGGCGCGAGCACCACCTCCGCGCCGCCCGCGATCCCCGCGTTGACCGCGATCCACCCGGCGTGGCGACCCATCACCTCGACGACCATCACGCGGTTGTGGCTCTCCGCCGTGGTGTGGACGCGGTCGATCGCCTCCGTCGCGATGTTGACCGCGGTGTGGAACCCGATCGACAGGTCCGTGCCCTCGACGTCGTTGTCTATCGTCTTGGGGATCGCGACGATCGGAACGCCCGCCTCGCCGACCTGGCTCGCCGCGTGCAGCGTGCCGTCGCCGCCGATGCAGATCAGCGCGTCGAGACGCTCGGCCTCGAACGTCGTCAGGACGGCGTCCATGCTGCCGTCCTCCGTGCTCGGGTGGAAGCGGGCCGTGCCGAGGAGCGTTCCCCCGACGGGCAGCACGTTGCGGATGTCCTGGCGCCCGAGCGGGTGCACGTCCCCGTCGACGACGCCGCGCCACCCGTTGCGGAACCCGATGACGGTGTGCCCGTACTCCCCCGTCGCCTGCTTGACCACGGCGCGGATCGCCGCGTTGAGCCCGGGGCAGTCCCCGCCGCCCGTGAGAAGTCCGATGCGCATCTGGTCCTCCGTGTCGTCGCCCGCGCAGCTCCGGCACGACGGGAGGCGCTGCCCCCGCGGCGCCGCGTTCGGCACCAACCCTAGTCAGACAGGACGCCCCGGTCGCGCACCGTCCTGCCATCCGGTCGTCGACGGCGTGGCACACAATGTCCGGATGACCTCCTCGCTCCCGTCGGACGGCTCCGGACCTCCCCCGAGTGCGCTGGGGCGGACGGCGCACGCGGGCTACCACGACGTGCCCGACGCCGAGGGAGGCCGTGCGGGGCGGTCGTGGTGGGACGCGAACGCCGAGGAGTACACCGGGGAGCACGGCGACTTCCTCGGCGCCGCCGACTTCTGCTGGTGCCCCGAGGGCCTGCGCGAGAAGGACGCGCGCCTGCTCGGAGAGGTCACCGGGCGCAGGGTCCTCGAGGTCGGCGCCGGCGGGGCGCAGTGCTCACGGTGGCTGGTGGGGCAGGGCGCGCACGTCGTGGCGACCGACGTGTCGGCAGGCATGCTCGACGTGGCGGCGGCGCTCGACCGCAAGACGGGTGCGCGCGTCCCGCTCGTCCAGGCCGACGCCCGGAGCCTTCCGTTCGCCGACGGCACGTTCGACGCCGCGTTCACGTCGTTCGGCGCGATCCCCTTCGTGCCGGACGCCGCGCGCATCCATCGCGAGGTCGCGCGCGTGCTGCGCCCCGGCGGGACGTGGACCTTCTCGGTGACGCACCCGGTGCGGTGGTCGTTCCCCGACGACCCGAGCCTGCGCGGCCTCACCGCCGACAGGTCCTACTTCGACCGTCGGCCCTACGTGGAGACCGACGCCGCCGGGCACGTCGTGTACGCGGAGTACCACCGCACGCTCGGGGACCACGTGCGCGACGTCGTGGCCGCGGGACTCGCGCTGACCGGAGTCGTCGAGCCGGCGTGGCCCGCCGACAACGCGCAGGTGTGGGGCGGTTGGGGGCCCGTGCGGGGCGCCTACCTACCGGGCACCGCCATCTTCCGCACCTACCGGCCGGACTGAGTCGCGCCGTCGGCCGAGATCCGCCGCGGTTCCGAGCGGCTCAGTGACCGGCATCGTGCCAGGTCGCGCCCACGCCCACCGACACGTCCAGCGGCACGTCGAGCTGCGCCGCCGCACCCATCTCGGCGCGCAGCAGCTCCTCGACGGTGTCTCGCTCCCCCGGCGCGACCTCGACCACGAGCTCGTCGTGCACCTGGAGCAGGAGCCGGGAGCGCAGTGCACGCTCGTCCAGGACGTGCTGGACGCGGAGCATCGCGACCTTGACGAGGTCCGCCGCGCTCCCCTGGATCGGCGCGTTGAGCGCCATGCGCTCGGCCATCTGGCGCCGCTGGCGGTTGTCGCTCGTGAGGTCGGGCAGGTAACGGCGGCGACCGAGGATGGTCGCGGTGTACCCGGTGGCCCGCGCCTCGTCCACCACGCCGGTCAGGTAGTCGCGCACGCCGCCGAAACGCTCGAAGTAGTCGTCCATGAGCTTCTGCGCCTCGCCGACCTCGATCGTCAGCTGCTGCGACAGCCCGAACGCCGAGAGCCCGTACGCGAGCCCGTAGGACATGGCCTTGATCTTCGAGCGCATCGCCGCGGTGACCTCGGTGGCCGGGACCTCGAACACGCGCGACCCGACGTAGCTGTGCAGGTCCTCGCCGGAGCGGAACGCCTCGATGAGCCCCTCGTCGCCGGACAGGTGCGCCATGATCCGCATCTCGATCTGGCTGTAGTCCGCCGTCAGGAGGGTCTCGTAGCCCTCCCCCACGACGAACGCCCGGCGGATCCGCCGACCCGCCTCGGTGCGGATCGGGATGTTCTGCAGGTTCGGGTCCGTCGAGCTCAGCCGGCCCGTCGCGGCGATCGTCTGCTGGAAGGTGGTGTGGATGCGACCGTCCTCCGCCACCGACTTGAGGAGCCCCTCGACGGTCTGGCGCAGCCGCGACGCGTCGCGGTGCGCGAGGAGGTGCTCGAGGAAGGGGTGCTGCGTCTTGACGAAGAGATCAGCGAGGGACGCGGCGTCCGTCGTGTACCCCGTCTTGATCTTCTTCGTCTTCGGCATGCCGAGCTGGTCGAACAGCACCTCCTGCAGCTGCTTCGGCGACCCGAGGTTCACCTCACGACCGATCACGGAGTACGCCTCGGACGCAGCCGTGGCGACCAGGTCGCCGAAGTGCTGCTCGAGCTCGCGCAGGTACTCGACGTCGGCGGCGATCCCGCGCTGCTCCATCCGCGCGAGAACGCCCGCGAGCGGTAGCTCGAGATCGCCGAGCAGCCCCGTGGCGCCCCGGTCCGCGAGCTCTCCCGCGAGCACGTCGGCCAGCTGCGCCACCGCGAGCGCGCGCACGGCCTCCCGCTCCCGCTCGCCACCACCGTCGAGGGAGAGGTCGAGCGCTCCCTGCGCGTCGCCGCCCGCCTCGGTGTCCGCGCGCAGCTCACGGTGCAGGTGACGCACCACGAGGTCGCCCAGGTCGTAGCCGCGCTGATCGGGATGGCACAGGTAGGCCGCGAGCTCGGTGTCGAACGCGACGCCCGCCAGGGTGTAGCCCCGCGCGGTGAGCTCGTGCCACGCGGCCTTGGCACCGTGCACGATCTTCGGCCGGCTGGCGTCCGACAGCCAGGCGGCGAGCGCCTCGTCGTCGGCCGAGCCGAGGTCGGCGAGCTCGAACGCGACGGCGGAACCCGCGTCGTCGGACACAGCCAGGGCCCAGGCGTCGCCGCCTCCCGGGACGGCCTTGCCTGAGACCTCCACGCCCAGACGCCGCTCGCCGTGCGCCGCGAGCCAGGTCCCCAGCCCGCCGGGCAGGACGTCGGCGAGCTCGACCTCGAAGCCCGCCTCGGTCTCGACCTCGCCCTCGGGGGCGATCGCGAAGAGCCGTTCGCGCAGGGCCCGGAACTCGAGCGCGTCGAACACGCGGTGCACCGCCTCGCGGTCCCACGGCTGGGCGATCAGGTCGTCCGGCCCCAGCGGGAGCTCCAGGTCACGCAGCAACGCGTTGAGCTGCCGGTTGGTACGGACCTGCTCGAGGTGCGCGCGCAGGTTCTCGCCGGCCTTCCCCTTGACCTCGTCCGCGCGCTCGAGCAGCGACTCCAGCCCGTCGTAGGCGGTGATCCACTTGGCCGCCGTCTTGGGACCGACGCCCGGGATGCCGGGAAGGTTGTCGGACGTCTCGCCGACGAGCGCGGCGAGCTCCGGGTACCGCTCGGGCGGGACGCCGTACTTCCCGAGCACCGCGTCCGGGTCCATGCGCGCGAGCTCCGAGACGCCCTTCTTCGGGTAGAGCACGGTGACGTCCGGGCCGACGAGCTGGAAGGAGTCGCGGTCCCCCGAGCAGACGAGGACCTCCATCCCGGCCGCCGCACCCTGCGTCGCGAGGGTCGCGAAGATGTCGTCGGCCTCGTAGCCCTCACGCTCGAGCGTCGGGATCCGCAGGGTCTCGAGGATCTCCTTGATCAGGGGCACCTGGCCGCGGAAGGGCTCGGGCGTCGACTCGCGCGTGCCCTTGTAGCTCGGCAGGATCTCGGTGCGGAACGACCGGCGCCCGACGTCGAACGCGACGGCGACGTGCGTCGGCTCCTCGTCCCGCAGGAGGTTGATGAGCATCGACGTGAACCCGTAGACGGCGTTCGTGTGCTGACCCGTCGTCGTCGAGAAGTTCTCGGCCGGGAGCGCGAAGAACGCGCGGTAGGCCATCGAGTGGCCGTCGATGAGCAGCAGTCGAGGTCGCGCGGAGGTCGTCACGGATGCCAACCTATCGCCCATGACCGACACGCACGGAGCCGACGACGCCCGCACCCCGCCTCCCGCCACCGGCTCCCCGGACCGGGCCGCCGACGCGCTGCCGCTCGACCTCGACGGCACCCTGCTGGAGCGGATGGGCATCGAGCTCGGCGAGCTCACGGCGGCTCGAGCCACCGGGCGCATGCCCGTCGCGGGCAACACCCAGCCTGCCGGTCTGCTCCACGGCGGTGCTTCGGTGGTGCTCGCCGAGACGCTCGGGTCGATCGCCGCGCAGCTGCACGGTGGCCGGACGCGCGCGGCGGTGGGGATCGAGATCAACGCGACGCACCACCGCGCGGTACGTCAGGGCTGGGTCCACGGCGAGGCACGCGCGCTCCACACCGGGCGCACCACGGTGAGCTACGAGATCGTCGTGTCCGACGACGACGGGCGGCGCGTGTGCACCGCTCGCCTGACGTGCATGCTCCTCGACGTGCCCTGAGGCCGCGTGCGCCCTCGGTCGGGGCGCCCGAGTCGAGCGCCCGAGGGGTGTCAGCCCGGCAGGCTCTCCGGTTGGGGGTCGGCGGGTGCGGCGGCGGCGCGACGCCCGAGCTCCGCCTGGAACTCCCGCAGGTCGACCGGGCCGCTGAGCCCCTCGGTGCGTGCGCGGCGACGTCGCGCGATGAGGTCCTCCAGGGAGCGAGCACCCTTGCGCGAGGGCACCAGGTCCGCAGCGAGACGACGTTGCAGGACCGCGGTCGACACGACGCGATGGCCCGCGACCGGGGCGAAACCGAGCCGAGCCAGGAAGCGCTGCACACCGCGCGAGCCCGGGATCGGGACGGAGTAGACCTGCGTGGCACCGGCGTCGGCAGCGACGTCGGCGGTCGCGCTCAGCAGCGCGTGCCCCACGCCTCGGCGGCGCGCGTCCTGCCCGACGTACACGGCCTCGACGTAGAGGCTCGGCTCGTCGGCGAACAGATGGGGCTCGAGGACCCGCGCGAGGACGAACCCGACCGGCCGGCCCTCGACGAGGGCGACGAGGACGTTGCCGCCGGGCAGGGCGAGAAGGACGGAGAGATGACGCACGAGCCGGTCGGACTCCGGCGCGCACAGCTGGGCGCCGGTCGCCGACTCGAGACGAGCCTCCGAGCACAACGACGCGATCGCGACGAGGTCGTCGCCGACCGCGGGCCGGACTTCCACTACGTGGCGCATCGACATCCTCCTCAACAGTTCGCGCTGAACGCGTCGCACCGACGCGGCACACCCACCCGCGCCGTCGTGCGTTGTCCTGCCCGGCGAGCTGATCGCTGCACGGAGCCCACCGGAGAATCTGGACGCTGGTCCAAGACCATAGCGCCCCGCAAATGCTCCTGACAAAGGTCCAGTTCAGCGCACCGGACGAGGACGCCGGTCAGGCTCCGCCGACCTGCTCGATCACGGCGTCCGCGACCTCGCGCATCGTGAGGCGGCGGTCCATCGAGGTCTTCTGGATCCAGCGGAACGACTCGGGCTCGCTCAGACCCATCTTGGTCATGAGCAGGCCCTTTGCCCGGTCGACGCGCTTGCGCGTCTCGAACCGCTCCGCGAGGTCCGCGACCTCGGACTCGAGCGCACTGATCTGCGAGTACCGGGAGATCGCGATCTCGAGGGCGGGGAGCAGGTCGGCCGGCGTGAACGGCTTGACCACGTAGGCCATGGCGCCGGCGTCGCGGGCCCGCTCGACGAGCTCGGCCTGGGAGAAGGCCGTGAGGAGGACGACCGGCGCCGCGTGGGCCTTGCCGATGCGCTCGGCCGCCGAGATGCCGTCGAGCTCGGGCATCTTGACGTCCATGACCACCACGTCGGGCTTGAGCTCGAGCGCGAGCCGGACAGCGGTCTCGCCGTCCCCGGCCTCACCGACGACGTCGAAGCCCGACTCCCGGAGCGTCTCGACGACGTCGAGGCGGATCAGTGCCTCGTCCTCGGCGACCACCGCCGTGCGCCGGGGTCGGCCGCCGGGCGCCACGGGCTCCTTCTTCGCCTCGGGCTCCGGCTCGATCATCGGTGGCAGCTCGAGCGGCTGCTTGTCCTCGGGCTGCGCTGTCTCGTCACTCACGTCACTCATCGTAGTGGGCCCGGGTCGGTGTCGCCCCCGCGTTTCGACACGACGTGGTGTGATTCTCGTTCCACCGTCGCATGTGGTTCGATGGAGCTCGCGCGTCGCGAGCTCGTCGGCGCGCCGGCCCCGGTAGCCCAACCGGCAGAGGCGTTCGGCTCAAACCCGATCCAGTGTGGGTTCGAATCCCACCCGGGGCACCCCTGTGACCTGCGAGAACATCACGGCGTGGAACCTACGTGGAACTAGCGCCTACGGAAGATCCCCCGAGGCTTGGCCTCCAGGGCCTCCAGACGGCGGTCCAACTCCACGTCCCGCTCCTCCGCGTACTTGACGTGCTCCCCGAGCGTCGACTGGATCTCCTGCACCGCTGCCTCCGTCCGGTTCGTCGAGTCCCTCATGGACTTGCCTGAGTTCGGGTTCACCTCGTGCCGCACGTCCTCGATCAACGCCTTCGTGGAACGCGAGTTGATCCACGCCAGGACACCCGGCCAGACGAGGACGCACAGGATGATGACGACGGCCACGAGCGCCTGGGGCCAGGTGAGGACCTGCGTGGGGTCCGGGAGGTCTGCGGGAGTCACGACGTCACCGTGTAGATGATGGAGAACTGAGCGCTGGCCGCCGACGCCCCAGGAGGGTTGACGAGCCCCACGGAGCCCTCAGCGCGCACGAGCGCAGACCCGGTCAGGTTCCCCGCGAGGTAGGCCGTACCCCACCGGGCGGTCCCCGTCGGCCGGAGCGCCTCGGGGACGCCTTCCGTGTCGACGATGTAGGTGTTGGTGTTCGCAGGGAAGGGGCCGCTCACGTAGCCCGTGATCTCCACGACGTCCCCGACGCGCCGCGCGTTCAGTTCACTGACCACCGTGATCCCGTCCGAGGGCGTGAGGTCGAACCTGCCGGTGTCCGGGGTGAGCCCGTCCACGCGCACGTTGACGTCCGATACCGCGTCAGAGGTCGAGGTGGCCAGGAGGTTCAGGAGGTCCGAGGCGGTCGCCTCCGCGTCCGTCTCCTCGTACTGCCAGATGCCGTTGGAGTCGATGGGCATGGTTAGACCTCCTCGGTCTCGGTGGGGTTCTCCAGGGCGTCCAGGCGCGCGCTGAGTGCCTTGATCTGCGCGGCCTGCGCCTTCACGACCGACAGGAGCGCGACTCCGAGTTGGTCGTAGCGGATGCCGTCGATCTTGTCGGCGTACCACGTCACGATCTCCGGGAGGCCCGCGTCGTGGACGTCCTCCGCGATGAGGCCGAACTCCCGCACGCCCTGAGGGTCGTTCTGGTGCTGGTACGTGACGGGCTGGAGCGACAAGACCACCTCGGGGTCGATGTCGTGCGCCTCGATCTCCGACTTGTAGCGACGCGAGGACGTGGCGCGACCGATGAGGCGGTCCCCGTCCATCCACATCGCGTAGCGCGACCCGCCTGCCTGCCGCGAGTAGGCGCCACTGGTCACCCGGTCGGCCTCGTCGAAGTCCACCGAAGAGTCGATCTTGTCGGCGGTCACGGCCCCATCCACGAGTTGCCCCGTGTTCACGGTCTCGTAGGCCAACTTCCCGGGCTCGATGCCGCCGTTGGGGATGAGCCCGCCGTAGATCGCTCCCAGGCCGATCTGGTCGGTGCCGATGGCGCGCCCGTCGATGTGGTTGGTGTCGACAGAGTTGGAGGCGAGTTCGGACGAGCCGACCGCGTTAGCCGCGATGTTCCCCGCCGTGATCGTGTTGGACGCGATCTTGGCACCCGTCACGGCGTCGTTCACGAGTTGCGCGGTGTCCACGCTCCCGGTCGCGGCCGGGTACGTGGCGGGCTTGTCGCTGATCTTGGACCACGGGTGCCCGCCGTTGGTCATGTGGTTGCCGAGTTCGTCGCCCCGGATGTTGTCGTTGTCGTATCCCTGCCGCGCGTCCTGCGTGCTCGCGAAGACCGCGAGACCTGCCGCCGATGCGGCGTCTCCGTTGGCCAAGGCTCAGCCCTCCTCTTCCTCGTTGGTCCACTCAAGTTCGTCCCACGACATGCCCTCAGGGATGTCCTCCCACGCCCAGCCCAGGGGCATGAGCACCCAGGCGGACTCTGGAGTGTCTGTGAGGTCGCGCGACCGGACCCGCATCTCGTCGGCCCCGAAGTTCCACGAGACGTTCGTGGTGATGCCGGTCTGAATCGGGGCGTCGTCGAGGTTCACCGTGAGCGCCTGCCCCGGTGTCGCCTCGGGGTTCGCCACCGACAAGATCGACTCGATACGCCCTCGGCCCCGTGCGCGGTCGAGGATCGACCGTGCACCCCCAGGGCCTGGGTAGCGGCGGTCGTACGTGAGGGACTTGACCCGCGTCGCCTCGCCGTCCTGCGCCGTGTCGTACCGGACCTGCTCATCCCCTGCCGAGTTGGTCCACCGGTACGTGACCACGACCGCGTCGAACCACTGCTCATCACGGGAGATGTCGTCCTGGAGGAACTTGGCGTTGGAGCCGCTGAACGTGAGCGCCTGCCCCGTCGGGTACAGGGGCTTGGTGAGGTGCCAGTCCCGGCCCTCGTCGCAGTACAGGCGCATCCCTGCGGCGTCCACAAGGGGCTTCACGTAGTCCCATGCCACCTGGCCGGGCTCCCACCCTGCCGAGTCCGCCTCCAGGGCGGCGTCCGGCACCTCCAAGGCGGCGGTGGCGCCGATGGCGGACAGGACGAGCGCCACGGCCCCGTAGACGGTCGACGTGACGGGGAAGGCCGTTGTGGTGTCGACGCGGGCGAGGTCGAGGAGGAGCGCCTCGTCAGAGGCGAGGTCGATGTCCACCGTGCCCCGCTCGTAGTTCACGGACCGTGCCCGCACCCCGAGGTCGAGGCGGCGGGTGCGCGACGCACGCGAGCCCGTGGAGTTGAAGGGCGAGGAGTAGCGACCCGTCCACTCCGACAGGGGTGCACCGTTGAGGTCGGCCGTCCACGCGGCGGTCGACGAGCCGGACCCTGCCGTGAGGTCCGCGATGGTGAACGCGGACCCGAAGCGCTGGGACATGGTGATGCGCACCCGAGCCCCGAGGCGGGGGTCCAGGGCGTCGAGGATCGCCGGGTCGCTCGGCAGAGGGATCGTGACCCCCGCCTGCGCGTAGGGGGTCCAGGACTCGTCGAGGGTGACCATGCCCTCCTCGGGCGAGACCCGGTAGTCCGTGCCGACGATCTCGACCGTGTAGACGAGGCGGGAGACGGTCACGGGAGCACCTCCGCGTAGTCGACCGTTACGGTCCAGCGGTTGTGCTCGGGGTCCCAGGACGAGCCGATACGCCCTGTCGCCACGTAGAACATGTCCGCCGTGGGCTCCTCGTCGGAGGTGAGGGTGAGGAGGCCGAACGTGCGGTGGATGTCCTCGACGTCGACCGCGAGCGCGCGCGTGAGGCAGAACATCGTCAGGGTGCCGGTCCTCAGGCCCACAGGGCGGAGCGTGATGTCCGGGTCCGAGCGGTCCAGGACGGTGTGGACGATGGTCCGGGCCTCGCGCTCGTAGGAGTAGTCGAGGACGAGAGTTGGTATGACGACGGTCGTACCGTCCGTGATGGTCGTGGACACGTCCGCCTCCTAGATCGCGTACTGGCCGTAGCGCTTGTACTCGACCGCGATGGTCGTGGAGCGTCGGCGGGTGAGTTCGTTGAGCCGTGCCCAGGCGGAGGCGTCGTCAAGGTAGACCTTGACTGGCACGTCCTTGCCGTCGATGTCCTCAATCTTCTTCTGGGTGTCCTTGGCGCTGCCCTCGTCCGTGACCTCGACCACCTTGCCGTCCGGCATGACCTCGATGTTCTTGGTCACGCCGTCGATGGTCACGGCTAGCTTCTGCGTCTCGCCGGTCTCCAGTGCCCGCGCCTTGGCGATCCGGATGGACTCCTCGGCCGCGAGGTTGTCGGTCTCGATCTTCCCCTGCGCCGCGATGTCGGCGGCGTCGATCGCGTCCGCGTTGTTCTTGTACGAGTCGCTGACGTAGCCCAGGCCGTCGTTCACTTCCCCCAGGGCCACGTTGGTCTCGTCCTGGAGTTCGTTGAAGTGCTCGGTCGTGAGGCTGCCCTTCAACATCGACTCACGGGCCGTCTCCAGGGTGCTGTTCAGCCCCTCGACCTTCCTGGCCCCTGCCTCCTGCACCGCGTTCAGCGCCTCCTGATCCCCGGCCAGCGCGCGCACGACGAGGGCCTGGGATACGCCGATCTCGGTAGCCTTCTCGGCCGAGGCGTTCCGCTTCTCCGTGTCCTTCCAGATCTCATCTGTGTTCGCCTGGATCGTGAGTTCCCGGCCCATCTCCGACCCGGCCTCCACGATGTTGTCGAAGGCGGTAGTGAGCGTCTCCTCGAACTGCTCGGCGGTCTCCTGCGCGTCCTCGATGAACGGCCCCGCGAACGCCTGGACCACGGCGGCCCCCGCGACACCGGCAGCGGCCCCTACAGGCCCCCCCAGCGTGCCCACGCTGACCATCGTGTCCGTGAGGCCGTCCAGGATCGTCTCGGCGTCCTCGGAGTCGAACCCGTCCTTGAAGCCTCGCGCGACCTCCGCGCCCGCCTCGGCCATGTTGGAGACCAACTCGGCCTTGAGGTCGGCCTTGAACACGTCGTCCGCCGTGATGGCGTTGTCCTCGAAGGCGTCCCCAACGCTCTTGGCAGCCTTCTCGCTGGAGGTCTTGACCGTGTCCTCGACCTTGGTGAGGGCGTCGCGGAACTTGCCCTCCAGGTCGCCCGCGCTCTTGCCGGCCTCGTCGGTGCCGTCCGTGAGGTCGCGCTTGATCGCCTCCCCCGCGTCGGTGGCGTCGTCCTCGATCTTGTCGAAGGCGTCCCCGGCAGCCTTGGCCGCGTCGTCGGCAGCGTCCTCGTACGTGCCCCACGCGGCGGCGGTGTCGTCGATGCTCTTGGACCCGTCGCGCTCCATGTCCGCGAGTGCGGAGGACAGGTCGTCGACCGCCTCGGCGGCCTCGTCGGTGCCCTTCTTGAACCCGGAGGTGTCGGCACCGATCTCGAAGTTGAACCCGGAGGCCATGTCAGTCCCCCTTCAGGGCCTTGAACGTGAGGTAGACGGCGGTCTGGGACCACAGGGACGCGACACGAGGCAGCACCTCGTCCACGGCGGGGTACAGGACGCGGCCCTTGGCGTTGCGCGAGGGCACCTGCTTGCGGGTGCGACGGAGCACGATGTGGGAGCCCCCGTTGCGCGAGCGGCGGCGGTAGCGGGTCTTCACGCCCTTGGCCTTGGTACCGAACTCCCACGACTTCCAGTCGTAGGCGGGCACGAGGCCCCCGCTGAACGCCCGCTTGGACGAGGCCGCGACAAGCCGGGGCTTGGCCCCTGTGGCGACGCGGGTGCCCTTGGCGAGGATGCGCGTGTCCTGCCCTGTGCGGGCGTGAGCCTCGACGGCTCCCTTCCACACGGGGTTGACGACGGTGCGGGTCTGCGCGTTGATCTCGCGCCGCAGGTCCCGGTCAACGTTCCGGAGTGCGGTGGCGGCTAGACGCGCCTCCCGCACTCCGGAGACGTTGACTCGACCCATCGGTCAGGCTGCCGGGACGAGGACGGGCTTGTCGGACCCGAGCGTCACGGAGGTGGTCGCGTAGGTGTTGACGGTGCCGCCGATGGCGCCGGGCGTGATGGCCACGTTGGCGGTGAACGAGGGGCCGGAGCCGCTGCGGGGTGCGAACTCCATCTCCACGGTCTCGCCCTCGTGCTCGAACAGGTACCGGGAGAGGCTGTCCGTCGTCTCCCAGTCCTGCACGTAGTTCAGGACGGCGGTCCACGTCGCGATGGCGGCGTCCGTGTGCGTGTTCAGTCCCAGGCCGGTCCACGTGATCGTGGACGAGGACGGGGTGAACGTGACCGCGTCGACGTGCTTGCGGTAGTCGTCGCCCGTCTCCCCACCGATGATGAGGATCACGTCCTTGAGGACGAGGGGCTGGACCTCGATGACTGCCATGTTGCTACTCCTCCGAGTCGTCGCTCTTGGCGAGCGGGTACGTGATGTTCACCTGGTAGGCGTGGTGCTTCTCAGCGATGACCACGCGCTCGGCACCGAGGCCGATGTTGGGGATGCCGTCCAGCACCCCGAGGGTGACGAGGAGGCCGTCCTCCAGGAAGTCCTCCGCTGCCTCGTAGTCCTGGAAGGGGGCCACGAGCGTGATCGTGCACGTGGCGCTCCAGAGGCCCTGGGACGGCCCCTGGTCGACCCGCGACATCTCGACCGAGACGGTGGGCTTGGTGAGGTTCCCGAGGTCGCGGGCGAACGGCAGGACCGTCCACTCGGCGGGGAGGGCCTCGGTCAGGAAGGCGACGATCTGAGTACGTGCACTCACGAGACCACCGGGACCCCTCGCTCGGGCCGCAGGAGGGCCTTCACGGTCCAGTCCATCGGGAACACGGTGACGGTGTAGCCGTCCGGCCCCTGCGTGTCCTGGTCACCCGACGTGAGGGATCGCCACACGGCACGGGCCTGCATGACCTGCGCCTGGACGAGCCGCGCCGGGATGACGGTGCCGACGACGGCCGGAGCGAACTCCACGCACTGCTCGTAGGCCGTCTGGAGGTAGCCCGTGAGTTCGTCGTCCGGCATCGCCTGGGCGTCGGACCACTGTGAGCGGGCGTCCTCCAGGGAGGCCCAGCCGTCGTACGGCTGGACCTCCCAGGCGGTGGGCTCGCTCATGCTCAGCCCTCGTCGGGCGTCACGAGGGCGAGACCCTCGGCGTCGTGGATGTTCGTGGCGTAGTACCCGAAGAGCCCCGCGTCGATGCCGC
This sequence comes from Cellulosimicrobium arenosum, assembly GCF_014837295.1. Lineage (GTDB taxonomy): Bacteria > Actinomycetota > Actinomycetes > Actinomycetales > Cellulomonadaceae > Cellulosimicrobium > Cellulosimicrobium arenosum. The sequence goes on along the minus strand of NZ_JACYHB010000001.1, from coordinate 285,833 downwards.
CGTTGGCGACGTCCACGGCCTCGACCCGGATGGGCGAGCCGGAGAGTTCGTGCACGGTCGCGGCGGACTTGGTGCCGACGAGCACGGCGTCCGTGACGACGGTGGACGGCTGGATGCGGAAGCCTCCCGTGGAGCCCTCCTCGAACCCGAGCGCGGAGTTGAGGTACTCCAGGGTCTTGTCCCGGGGGGTGAGGAGCATCCCCTTCCAGAGGTTGAGCGGCACGAGCGCGAACGTCGGCATGGTGTCCGTCGCGGCGAGGACGGCGAGCGCCCCGTCCACGATGTACGACAGGCCCGTGGGGACGTCCGTGGGCACGGCGTCGGCCGTGACGTCCGTGGCGACCGCGAGGATGTCGGCTGCGACCGAGGTGTCCGAGACGCGGGCGTAGGACTCGGTCATCGCAGCGAAGTACGCGGCGAAGAACTCGGCGTCGTTGAAGTCGCGGAACTTGCGGTCGATGTCGTGCGCCCCGGCGATGCGCTCGGCGGAGATGGAGACCTGCTCGGTCTCGACCGCGTTGGACGGCACGGCGGTCTTGTTGCCCGCGTAAGCCGCGACGGCGGGGCGGGTCACCCAGCGCCAGCCCTGCACGTTGTAGGACGTGAGGTTGGCGTGGTTGAACAGCGGCACGATCTTGCGCTCGTACGCCTTGCCGTCCCAGAGTTCGCCGACGTACTGCGGCTGCTCCTGACCGAGGATGTCGCCCGGCACGATGTCCGACAGCGCGGCGGTCAGGCCCTTGGTGCCACCGGTCTTGTGGGCGTTCGCCATGAGGCGGAACAGGTCGTTGGGGGTCTTCGGCCCGGTGTTCTCGTTGCGGCGCGCGGCCAGGCTCCCAGCGGGGACGGTGGCCGTCGTGTTCTCGGTCTCGGTAGGCACGTCGGCCTCCTCCTCTGTGTTGTTCGCCTCGGGCTCGGTGCCCTCGGTGTCGTGCTGGTCCTCGGTCTCGTCCTCGATCTCGCCCGCGTCGGACGCGACGAGGAGGGCGGACGGGAAGGCGGGCGTGGTGACGAACCCGGCCCCGGTGAGCGCCCCCGAGAGGAGGCGTCCTGCGCGGATGACGGGGTTGTCGATCTCGACGGAGATGCCGGTGCGCAGGCCCTCGGCTGCCTCCACGAGGAGGTCGTTGCCTGCGGTGGTCTCCGCGACATGGAACCCGGCACGGAGGCCGTCGTCCTCCTCGCGGAGGTACGCGGACTTGGCGACGGGCCGGGTGCCGTCGTGCTCCATGTTCGCCACGATCTCGTCCGGCACGTCGAGGGTGCCTGCGGACGCGGTGACGCGGCCTGCGGAGGTGCGCCCCTCTTCCCCGTAGGGCAGGAGGAGGTACTCCAGGACACGGTCTGCGGCGTTCGCCTTGAGGAGGCGACCCTGTGCCTTGATGGTGCTCATGCGGTGGCCTCCTGCTCGGGGGTCGGCTCGGGCTTGGGTGCGCGCGCCTTGCGCGCCTTCTCGACGGTCCGCGTGACGTGGCCGGTCTCGTCCTGCCGGTAGACGGCCTGGACTCCTCCGGGGCGGTCCACGCGGTGGATGATCTTGGAAGCCATGTCAGTCCTCGGTGGGCGTCGGGCCGCTGGGCTGCGGCGTGCGGGTGAAGTACGAGAGATCGAAGGCCACGCGCTGGCCGCGAGGGACGGCGTCGTCCATCGAGAGGCGGGCCTCGATGGCGGAGGCCCAGTACGTGAGCGTGTAGTCCAGGAGTTCGTTCCGTGCGCCCTCCTGTGTCGAGTACGTGAGCGACGCGGTGGCGGTGGAGCCCTCCAGGAGCGATGCCGGGACGGACATGTAGTTCGCGAAGTCCAGGCGGGAGGCGTTGCGCCCCTGGATGTAGAGGTCGGTGGCGACTTCTCCGTGAGTCCGGACGTCGATCTCGGCGGGCGTGATGGCGGTTCCGCCACCGTTCTCCCGCGCGTCGTTCCAGGACGCGAGGAGGTTGTCGGACTCCTCCTGGGAGAGTTGCTTGTTGGCGTCGTTGATGTGGAGTTCCACCATCGGCACGGGGGCCTTCACCCGAGAGGACCACGCCTTGGTCGTGTCGCGCGCTGCGCGGATGTCCTCGGAGGCGATGTCCAGGAGGCCGTCCTGTGGTCCCTCGAAGTACAGGACCTCGTCCCGGTTCACGGGCTTGCCGTACACGAGGATGCGGCCGTCCGGGTCGATCTCCCACCACTCGGGCGGGACACGGAGGGCGTCCGTGATCTGGCCCTGCGCCCCGCGCTCCACGGTCCACAGGGACGTCCCACCGAACAGGAGGTCGTCCAGGGTCCAGAGCATCCGCACGTACGGGGACTCGGCCGTGTTCGTCCGGTACAGCCACGCGGGCTGGGCGGAGAGCCGCTCGGCGTTCTTGTACGCCACGAGGGGCTGACGGGAGAGCGTGCCGCAGATGAGGCCGCGACCCTTGGCGATGGCGGGGACGCGCATGGCCTCGGCGCGGGTGACGCGAGAGTAGGACCCGCCGAAGACGTCGCTCCAGACGATGGACTGGAGGGAGCCGGTGCTCCACGGGGAGGCGATGGCCTCGGGGGTGGACTGAGGACGGCCGTTCGCGCCTCCGTACTCCAGGAGGCTGCTCACGCGCTTGAACGGGTTCCATGCCACGTACTGATTCTGACAGATGAGACCTGATCTGTCAGGTAGATGCTGACGTCGATGCGCTCGTGTGTCAGATACCTAGCCGGCCTCGGGGCACAGGAAGGCCCCCGCACCCTTGGGATGCGGGGGCCACTTCTCCTGGTAGGAGCCTACGACGAGCGTGCGACAGCGATCCGGAGCCGTCCCGACTCGGCAGGCAGGGCGTCGTACTGCGCGAGCGCCAGGGAGGCCGCGACGAGAGGCGAGGCGTCGGCGGTGGACCTGCGGCGACCGAAGAGCCGTCCACCCTCCGAGGAGCGCCACGAGGCCCCCTCCGCCGCACCCGTGAGGCTGCCCTGGGAGTAGTGCCGCAGGCGTCCGTCCGTCAGGTGCGAGACGACGCCCTGAGCGGCTGCCTGGACGTCGTGCATCCCGAGCCGCACGAGGTTCACTCCCCTCTTGCGCTCGATCTCCTGGGCGGGTCCGTGGTTCGCGCCGATGCCGTCGTACGCGACCGGGAGCCGGTACTTGGTCGCGATGGCGTGGACGACGTCCGCGAGCCAGGAGACGCCCGCGCGGTGCTCGATGACCCCGAGGTGCGCCACCCCGTCCTCGTCCCTCCACGCTGCGCACAGGGCAGCGGAGGAGCCGTCTGGCGCGACGTCGAACGCGAGGCCGAACCTCTTGATGTCCTCCAGGCTCGGCAGCGGCGTCAGGGCGGAGGCTGCCCAGGCGTCGAGGTCGATGGCGGAGGTCGAGGCGTCCGGAGGCCACTGGCCCGCGTACTCGGCCGCGAAGTCGAGGACGGACATGCCCTCGAACCGCTCCTCCATGATGTCCAGGTCCGTGAGGCCGGAGCGCAGGCCCGGGTGCACCTCCTGGAGGAGGTCGAGGTCCAGGGAGCCGTCCTCGTGCGTGATGGAGCGCGAGTCCCCGATGGTGAAGTCCACGAGGCCCCACCGCGCCCTGCCTGCGTGACCCTTCACGAGGCCGTCCCACAGGAGACCCGCACGAGTCGGCCCCGGCGTGCCGATGATCCACACCTGTCCCTGCGGTCGGGTGTCCATCGTCGGGAAGGCACCCGCGCGGAGTTCGGCCGCGAGTTCGGGAGCGATGTGACCCGACTCCTCGAAGATGAGGAGGTCAGCGGCCTGCGAACGGTACGACAGCGGGGACGGCGTGACAGGGCGCCAGGTAGAGCCGTTCTCCCACGTCAGCACCTCCGAGCCGTTCGCGATGCGCGCCTTGTACGGGCGGGAGCCCTCGTCCACGGAGGCGTAGTGCGCGTCCAGGAGTTGCACCACCTCACGCCACATCCGACGCGCGATGTCGCCCGTCTGCGCGGTGGACATCACCCGGTAGCCCGGTGTCGCGACCATGCGACCGAGCGCAACGCACGAGGTGCTCGTGGTCTTGGCCGATCGACGCGGCACCTGGATCGGGACGTACCGGTACAGGGGACGATCCTCCTCGTTCCTCGCCTCCACCACGCCCGCGATGACGTAGCCCTGGGGAGTCGTGTCGAACCCGAGGAGTTCAGACCCCACCTCGTACGCCGTCACGTCCGGCATCACCGGGAAGTCCGAGACCGCCAGGCACTCCCACTTGGTCACCCCGTTCAGAGAGGGAAAGAAAGGGGAAAGCGGGTCGGGTTCTGAGGTCTGACTCAAAACGTCGGTGTTGATGGTCTCGGTCACCATGTGAGTCCTTCTCCTTCCTGCATGAGGCTGACTGAGTCGGCGCTGGATGGTGCGCTGGACTTGGTGGTTCCTCGCCTAGCTTGGTTGCGCTGGGCCTTGACCTTCCCGCCACTCGCGTCGCTGCATGAGCGGTGCGAGACCCACTGATTCGAGAGGTCGCGCTCGTTCCCTCCGAGGGCTCGGGGCACGATGTGTTCGACCACCCAGCGCTGGGCTGGCAGGACGGGGCGTCGGCACTGCCAGCACGCCAGGGGCAGGCGGGCCTTCCATCGCGCTCGTGCCTCTGTGACGGTCCATCCTGACCATCCGGGGGTCGATGCCCCGGAACGGGGCCTACGCCTGCGAGAGGCCCCGTTCCGTGCGCCTCGTGGGGTGCTCACGATGGGTCGCCGTAGCACTCGACCGTGTAGGTGGCGTCGAGGATGCCAAGGTCGTCCTGTGTGCGGTCGGAGAACCGGACGACGGCGTAGGCGCTGATGCCGTCATGGAACGCGCACTCCTGGACCTGCGTGTCCCAGCCTCCCCACTCGGGGTGTAGCGCGAGGGGGATCGCGGCGGACGTGGCCGTGGTGGTCGGCTCGGTGCTCGTGGTGGGCTCGGGCTCGGCCAGCGGCTCGGGTGCGGGTCGACCGAGGAGCGCGAAGACGAGCGCGATGGACAGGGCGATGACGAGGACGTAGGCGATGGCCTCGGGCGTGGTGACTCGGCGGGTGCTCATGCGGCCACCTTCTCGCGTCGGTCGAGTTCGATGTGGTGCGCTCGGCAGAGCGGTGCGTACTCCGAGGGGCAGACGCGAGGGCAGCGGGTGCCGATGCCTCCGGGGCCTGCCACCTCCTCGTCGCATCCGAGGTATGCCCAGTCGTGCGCGTCGTTCGGGCACTCGTTGTCGTCGCCTGCGCAGAGGTACGTGGACGCGCTGCCCATCCGCTCACGGAGCGCGGCGTGGGCGACGTAGTACCCGGCGTAGGTCCCGTCCGTGCGGCGGGTGTACGGGTGCGCCTTGTGGTCTCCGCACCCTGCCGTGGTGCCGTCTCGGAGGTACGAGCCGCGCACGATGACGGATGCCCCGCAGGTGCACGTGCAGAGGTAGTACGCCTTGCGGTGACGGTTGTCGGTTCGCGCCTGGACGGTGAGGGTGCCGAACTTCTTACCCGTGATGTCGATGGTCTGCATGGTCTTGATCCTTACTTCTCGTACCAGGGGGTGGGCTTGTACTCGTGGACGTGGTTCTCGACGTAGGAGCGCCAGAACCCGTGGACGCGGCGGTGGTCGCGTGATGTGCGGTCGGTTGCCGCGAGGGCGAAGTCTGGGGGCCTTGGGAGGTCCGCGAGCGTGTCCAGCGCTTCACGGGTGAGCCGCTTCACTCCGGGCTTGTCCACCTTGCCCAGGTCGGGGAAGTCGACCAGGGCGTCCTCGAACTCCCGGGTGGTGGGCCTCCAGTCGTCGGCTGCGAGTCTCGGCCTCTCATACCCCGCGACGGCCTGCGTGGTGTCGAAGAGCGGGGCCGTGACGGATGTGGGCGGCTCGGGCTTCTCATCCGTCACGGCCTCCTCCTCCCTAGACCTAGTACCTACTGGAGGAGATGAGATGGAAGAGGAGATGGAAGAGGTACTGGTTGTGTCCGCCTCCCGGACAGGGTCCTGTCCGCCTCCCGGACCACCCCCTGTCCGCCTCCCGGACCGGTCCGCCTCCCGGACAGGGGGGCTGTCCGCCTCCCGGACAGGGTCGGGGATGACGAGCCGGTATCTGGTCCGCTCGTGCGACTTCATCGCGGCCTCGGTCGATGGGCGGTCGCGCACGACCCAGCCCTTGGCCTCCAGGGTGTTCAGGTGATCCGCCACGGAGGTCTTGCCCAACCCGGCGTCCCTCGCGAGACGCCCCAGGGACGGGCTGAACTCGGCAGGGATCGTGAGGTCCGGGTCAACCCTCGTCGCGAGGACGAGGCCCACGAGCCGGGCGGTGCTCGGGATCGTCGGCTTGTCGGCCGCGAGGAGTGCGCGCTCCCACTCGAAGCGGCGCGTCTCCGCGTTCACTCGCCCGGTCCGTCCTTGCGCAGGATCTGGGCGACGAGGGCGACGGAGACGACGATGCCCAGGACTCCCGCAGGCGCCCAGCCGATGGCGAGGAAGGCACCTCCGAGGCTGGCTGGCAGCACGGTCACCGCGACCACTGCGAGGCGCATCATCGGGTCACCTCGCCACGGCGGAGGAAGTCCTCGACGGAGGCGGTCTCGATGCGGATGATCTGCGTGCCCAACTTGGTCGCGTGGAGGTAGCCACGGCCGATGTAGCGGTCCACGGTCCGGGGCGTGACCCCGAGGAGGTCGGCGGTCTCGCGTCGAGACATCCACTTGGGGGTGGCGGGGGCGGTAGCGTTCATCACAGGGGCCTCCTTGTGGCCTCTAGGCCCGGTCCGTGCTCACCTGCCAGGGAGTCGCACGGGCCGGGCTGTTTCTGCTTATCACCGGCTGTCTACCGGCATGAATGAAACGTAGACCCAAGGAATCCGTACACGGAAATAGCAATATCGAAGTGCGTATCACATTGATCTGCATTTAGGTCCGCGTGCGCGTCAATATCAGAGGGAAGTTTGCCCCGGCATCTTGCGCCTTTCTGGAAGGGCTCGGGAATGACGAAGCCCCAAGGTCACAGTTTGGTAACGGCGACCTTGGGGCTCGGAGGGGATGTCGTGCCTACCCCTGTGCGAGGACCGACAGGGCATCTGCGAGCGCCCGGTCCCGCTCCGAGGCGGCGTGCTGGTAGCGCAGGGCCATGTGAGGCGTCGAGTGCCCAGCCCTCGCCTGCAACTCCGCGACCGTCGCGCCCGTCTGCGCGGCCAGCGTCAGGCCCGTGTGGCGGAGGTGGTGGAACCGGAACGAGGCAGGCAGGCTCGTGCGCTTCACGGCCTCCTTGACGAAGTACCCGAACGTCGAGAGGTGGAGGTGTTGCCGCTCCCCCGGGTGCGCCGGGAAGAGGAGTGCCTCGGCGTCGTCGTTCACCCAGCGGTCCAGGTGCGCCTCGATGGCCTCCGAGACGTGCGGAGGCACCGCGACCGTCCGGACGCCCGCGCCGGTCTTGGGCTCCCCCACAACGGCCCTCCCGTGGACGAACGTGACCCCGCGCTCGATCCGGACCGTCTGGCCCGTCACGTCCTTCCTGCGCAACTCCAGGACCTCACCCGAGCGGGTCTGACACCACGCCCCCAGGAGGATCGACAGAGACAGGTGCTCAGGCATGGCCGCGACGAGTTCGGACACCTGCGCGACGGTCGCGGTCTGGACCTTCACCTTGGCCGTGGTCTGCGATCCCCCACGGATCGTGCACGGCTGGGCGGGCATGAGGTCGTCCTCCACGGCGGACGCGCACACCGACTTCAAGAACGCGTAGGTGCGGGCCTTCACGGTCGGCCGGTCGTTGTCCATCCCGGCGTACCACGCGCGCACCCGGTCACGGGTGACCTCTGGCAGCGCCAGGGACCCCAGGACGGGCTCTATGTGCTTGGTCAGGTAGATGCGGTAGGTCCGAGCGGTAGAGGCCCTCAGGGGGCCGCCTCGTGCGCTCCTGCGGTTCGTGATCCACTCCTCCGCGTAGTCGGCCAGGGTGACCCTCGACGCGACGGTCTGAGGGCGCACCACGCCGTCCTCGATGTCGACGCGCTGCCGTGCGAGCCACGAGTCAGCGGAGCGCTTCGTGGTGAACGTCTGGGGTGCCTTCACCCAGACCTTGGGTGCGCTGCCGGGGACGGCGTACCGGGCTCGGAACCTCCCGCTGGGCAACTTCTCGACCGACCCGAAACCCGACCTGCGCGGCATGTAACCCAGCCCTCTCGTGGAACCTACGTGGAACAACGAGAGTACCCGCGTGTCTGCCTGTGTCTACTCAGTGGGGGCGTTACCCCAGGTCAACCCAGGTTTAAGGGGGGCCACTGTCTACCAGTGACCCCCCTAGATAGTCGGTTCGAATCCCACCCGGGGCACCCTCCTGACCTGCGGCGATACCGACCGCACCCGTAGCGGCCCGGACCTTGGCCTACGCCGGGTCCGCTGGGTCCGGCAGGTCCGGCAGGTCCGGCTCGCACAGCCAGGCGTCGAGCAACCCGTCGAGGTCGTCGCGGCGCGACCGGACGGCCGCACGGAAGTCGTCGGTGGTCACCGACCCGTACCGGTTCGACTCGGTCCAACCGCGCAGCAGGCCGAAGAAGTCGTCATCGCCCAGCGACCGGCGCACGGCGTGCAGGGTGAGGGCGCCGCGCTTGTAGATCCGGTCGTCGAACATGAGCTCCGGGCCGGGGTCGGCGACGACCAGGTCCTGTGCGAGATCGGACAGGCGTGCGTGGGCCGCTCGCGCGTGGACCTCGGCGCCGTCGCCGCCGGCCTCCTCGGACCACAGCCACTCCGCGTAGCAGGCGAAGCCCTCGTTCAGCCAGATGTCCCGCCACCGCCCGACCGACACGCTGTTGCCGAACCACTGGTGCGCGAGCTCGTGGGCGATCAGTCGGTCCCAGGTCCCGTCGCCGTCGAGGTGGTTGGCTCCGAAGATCGACAGCCCCTGCGCCTCGAGCGGTATCTCCAGCTCGTCCTCCGTCACGACGACGCGGTAGCCCTCGGCGAAGGGGTACGGGCCGAACATCCGCTCGAACGCGCGCACGAGCTCGCCGTGACGCCCGAGGTCGTGACGGACGGCCGGCCGCTGCGACGCGTGCGCGAACGCGCTCTGGTCGACCGTGGCCGCGCGGCGACGGAGAGCGGCAACCTGCCGGTGCCCGAGCGCGATCTCGTCGAAGCGCCCGACCACGACCGTCGCGAGGTACGTGCACATGGGCGCCGTCGGCCCGAACGCCCAGGTCCGGGTCGAGGCCCGGCGCGAGACCTCGAGCAGCGGCCCGTTGGCGACGACCGTGTATGCGGCGTCGGTCGTCATCGTGATCTCGAACGTGGCCTTGTCACCGGGATGGTCGTTGCACGGGAACCACGTCGGTCCCCCGTCCGGCTGTCCCGCTACGAGCGAGCCCTCCGTGGTCTCCTCCCAGCCCACGTCGCCCCACGGTCCGATCGACGGGCGAGGACGCCCGCCGTAGGTGATCTGCAGACGCAGCGCGGTGCCGCGTACCGCGGTCCTCCCGAGCTTGACCCGCAGCCTGCCACCACCGTGCGTGAACCCCGCCCGCGCTCCGTCCACCGCGACCCGCGTCGCCTTGAGGTGCACCAGGTCGAGCTCGACGACGTCCACGTCACGGTCCAGCACGACGTCGAGCGTCGCGACACCGTCGAGTCGGTTCGTGCGCACCCGGTAGGCGAGATCGAGCCCGTACCGGTTCACGTGGAGCGCACGCGTCCCACGGTGGGGCGCGTAGGGGTCGGGGGCGTCGGCGGAGCGGTGACGATGGGCCACGGTGGGAACGTTCCTCCAGCTGTCGACGGTTGCCGCATCGTACGTGACACCCGGTCAGCTCACCGCTGCGCGGGACGGATACCTCCGGACGCCCAGGGGACGATCGGGTTGCCGTGCCAGCGGGTGCCGGCCGGCACCCGCTCTCCCCGCATCACGAGCGAGGCCGGGCCCACGCGCGCACCGGTCGCGATCTCCGAGGCGGGCAGGATCACCCCGTGCGGGCCGAGCGAGGCCCCGGCTCCCACCACGACCGTGTCGAGGCTCATCACCCGGTCGTGGAACAGGTGGGTCTGCAGGACACAGCCACGGCCGACGCCGGCACCGTCCCCGAGACGCACCAGGTCCGCCTCGGGCAGCCAGTACGTCTCGCACCACACCCCGCGACCGACCTGCGCGCCGAGGGTGCGCAACCAGGCGTTCAGGAGCGGGGTCCCGTCGACGTGGTCGGCGAACCACGGTGCCGCCACGGTCTCCACGAAGGTGTCCTGCAGCTCGTTGCGCCACACGAACGAGCTCCACAGCGGGTGGTCGCCCGATCGGAACCGACCGACGAGCGCCCACTTCATGCCCGTCGTCACGAGTGCCGCGACCGCACCGGCGACCTGCAGCACCACGCCGGAGAGCAGCGCCGCGACGAGGAGTCCCCAGGCCGTGACCATGCCCTGGAGCGCGACGAGGACGGCGACCGCGAGGTACGCGGAGCAGACCGGCCCGGCCCAGCGCAGGACCTCGAAGGTGCCACGGGCCACGAGCAGGCGGGTCGGCGGGTCGAACGTGCGGGTCTCGTCCGCATCGCCCTGCGAGACCCTCCGCAGGCGCGTCGGCGGGTTGCCGAGCCAGGACGAGCCGGCCTTCGCCTTGGCCGGCGCCGCGGAGAGCACGGCGACCAGACCGTTCTTCGGGACCGACCGGCCCGGTGCGGTGATCCCGGAGTTGCCGAGGAACGCCCGCTTGCCCACGCGCGCCCGCGCGACGCGCACCCACCCGCCGCCGAGCGCGTAGGGCGCGACCATCGTGTCGTCCGCCAGGAAGGCGCCGCGCGCGACGTCCATCATCGACGGCAGACCGACCACGGTCGACGCCTCGACGTCCTTGCCCACGCGCGCCCCGAGCAGGCGCAGCCAGGTGGGCGTGAACACGCTCGAGTAGAGCGGGAAGAGCGGCGTACGTGCCGAGTCCATGAGCCGCTGCGTGACCCAAGCCTGCCAGGCCTGGCGGCTGTGGGCGGCGTGATAGCCCTCCCGCAGCCCCAGCGCGAGGAGGCGCACGCACCCGAGCACGAGGAGGAGGTACGTCGTCGCGGCGGCGAGCGTGGCGACGGGCACCCAGAGCGCGAGCGCGCCGAGCAGCGCCGCAGTGCCGCGGTCCGCGCCGAGCACGTCCGTCCCCGCGACCAGGACGAGCAGACCCACGACGACCGCGGCCACCGGGAACAGGCTGAGGACGAGACCGCTCAGCCCGTAGGCCGCCACCCACCCCGTGCGCTCGGCGGGCCGCTCGTCCGGCCACGGATGCTTGACCTCGGTGCGCACGCGCACCGCCGGTGACCCGGCCCAGTACTCGTTCGCACCGACCCGACCGCTGACGCACGAGCCGGCAGCGACGTCGGCCCCCTTGCCCACGCGCGCACCCGGCAGCAGCGTCGACCGTGCCCCGACAGTGGCCCCCGCACCGACGCGGACGCGTCCCACGTGGAGCGTGTCGCCGTCGAGCCAGTGCCCGGACAGGTCGACCTCCGGCTCGATCGAGCTGCCCTTGCCGAGCCGGAGCATGCCCGTGACGGGCGGGAGCGAGTGCAGCTCGACGCCGCGCCCGACCTGGGCGCCGAGCAGCCGCGCGTACAGGCCCACCAGGGGCGCGCCTGCGACCGTCACACCTCCGCTCGCACCGACGAGCGCCTCGGCCGCCCAGAGCCGCAGGTGGACGCTCCCGCCCCGCGGGTACCGTCCGGGCCGAACCCCCCGCAGCAGCAGGCGTGCGCCGAGCGCCGAGACGAGGAGCCGACCGGGTGGGCTGACCAGGACGAGCCAGCCGAGCAGGACCCACCACCACGAGACGGGGCGCACGAACGGCAGCGTGGTCGTCGCGGCGAGCACGTTGCCGAGCGCGGCGACCGCGGTGAGCCAGCGCAACCCGACGAGGGTGCGCAGCGGGACCAGTGCGAGCAGCTGCACGAGCTGGGCAGGGCGCGGCACCGGCACCGCCGGCGCAGAGCCTGCGCCGGCGGCGTCAGCGGTGCCCGTACCGGGCCGCCCTGCCACCCTGCCTGCCGCCGTGCCCGATCCGCTCGGCGCGCGGTCGACGAACGCTGCGAGCTCCCCGACGGACGGGTTGTCGTACAGGTCGGCGACCGTGATGGTGGGCACGCGCTCCCGCAGCGCCGACACCACCTGTGCCGCCGTCAGGCTTCCTCCACCCAGCTCGAAGAAGTCGTCGTCGGCGACCTGCGGAGTGGCACCGAGGACCCGCTGCCACACCCCGGCCAGCCACTCCTCGGTCGGGGTCAGGGGCGGGCCGTCGTCGGTCGCCCGCGACTCTGCCACGAGGAGCGCGCCGTCGGGCAGCGGCCAGGGCAGGGCGTCCCGGTCCACCTTGCCCGACGTCCGCGTCGGGATCTCGGCGACCACGGCCAGCAACGGCACCATGGCCGCGGGCAGGGTGCTGCGGAGCAGGTCCACGCACGTGCGCGCGTCGAGTGCGTCCGGGCGCCCTGCCTCCGGGACGAGATAGCCGACGAGGACCTGGTTCCCCGCCTCCGAGCGGCGGACGGCGGACGCCGCGGCCGAGACCCCGTCCAGTCCGAGCAGGGCCGCGTCGATCTCACCCAGCTCGATGCGCCGTCCGCCCACCTTCACCTGGTCGTCGGCGCGGCCCACGAACAGCAGGCCCGCGTCGTCGCGCACGACGAGGTCGCCGCTGCGGTAGGCACGGTCCCAGCCGAGACCGGGGTGCGGCGCGTACTTCTCGGCGTCCTTGGCGGGATCGAGATAGCGGGCGAGCCCCACCCCGCCGATCACCAGCTCGCCCGTGGCCCCCGCCGCGACCGGCGACCCGTCGGGCCCGACGACGGCGAGGTCCCACCCGTCGAGCGGCAGCCCGATGCGGACCGGGCCCTCGCCCCCGAGCGGTGCCGCGCACGCCACGACCGTGGCCTCGGTCGGGCCGTACGTGTTCCACACCTCCCGGCCGGGGACGGCGAGCCGGTCCGCGAGCTCCGACGGGCACGCCTCTCCCCCGAAGATCAGCAGGCGCACGGACGCGAGCGTCTCGGGAGGCAGCAGCCCGGCGAGCGTCGGGACCGTGGACACGACCGTGATGCCGTGCTCGGCGATCCACGGGCCGAGGTCCGCACCGGTACGCACGAGCGCGCGCGGTGCGGGGACCAGGCACGCGCCGTACCGCCACGCGAGCCACATCTCCTCGCACGACGCGTCGAACGCCACGGAGAGCCCCGCCAGCACCCGGTCGCCCGGCCCGAGCGGCGCGTCCTGCAGGAAGAGGCGCGCCTCGGCGTCGACGAACGCCGCCGCGCTGCGGTGCGAGACGGCCACGCCCTTGGGCGTGCCGGTCGAGCCGGAGGTGAAGATCACCCATGCGTCGTCCGCCGGCGACGGACGAGCACCCGCGCGCAGGTTCGGCTCGAGGTCCGGCGGTACCGCGAGGTGGGCGTCGTCGCCCACCACCGCGCGTACCCGCGCCTGGGTGAACACGAGCTCGGCGCGCTCGTCCGGGTCGTCCTTGTCCACCGGCACGTAGGCGGCACCGGCTCGCAGGACGGCGAGGATCGACAGGTAGAGGTCCGCACGACCCGACGTCGCCCGGACACCGACCCGGTCGCCCGGGCCGACGCCCAGGGCCACGAGTCCAGCGGCGCGCGCGGTGACCTCCCGCAGCAGCCCGGCGTACGTCAGCGCGGTGCCGTCGTCGATCGCGGGCGCGTCGGGATGCGCGGCCGCCGTGTCGTCGAGGACGTCGAGCAACGACCTCGGTGCCGGCGCGCGGACGGCCGCGAGCAGCGGGTCGGGCGGTGACGGCGGGGGCACTCTGCTCCGGGTTCTCGGGGACGGTCCGACCGGATGGTAACCGGCCGAGGTGGACGGCACGCGAACGTGAGGTGACCGGGCGGGCGCGTGTCCCGGGACGGCCGACGACACCCGCTCCCGGCGCGGACCTCGTCCCGGACTCGACACGCGGCCGAAACCGAGCGGACACAACCGGCTCGTAGCGTCCGGAGCACGGGACGGACCTCCGCCGGCCCGCCGGACGCACGGAGAGGGGCCGTCGTGCTCGACCACGTCGATCCGTTCATCGGCACCGCAGCCACCGCGCTGCCGGCGCCGACCGGCCTCGCCGCGACGTGGTGGGCGCCCAAGCCCCAGGTCGGCAACACCCACCCCGGGGCGTGCCACCCGCTCGGCATGGTCTCGGCCTGCGCGTACTCGGGCGCGTACCCGACGGGCTACGGCCGCTACGACATCAGCACCGAGGGAGTGCCGACGCTGCTGGTGGAGGACCAGGTCGCGTCGGGGATCACCCATTTCCAGCAGTCGGGCACGGGTGCCATCCGCAAGTACTACAACTACGCGCGCGTCACGCCGATGCTCGAGCCCCTCGACGCGCTCGGCCGCACGTGGGAGCTGCTCGACGAGGTCGCCTCGCCCGGGTACTACGCCGCGACCCTGGGCAACGGGATCCGGTGCGAGACGACGGTCGGCCCCAAGAGCGCCGTCCACCGGTTCACCTTTCCCGAGCACCACGACGCGCGCATCGTCGTGGACCTGTCGTTCGGAGGGCTGGCGATCCCCCACGGCGCGACCGTCCCCCTGCGTGCGCACCTCGCGACGAACGGCCCCGGCGCGGCCTACGGAGAGATCGTCGTCGAGGGGGCACCGCTCGCTCTCCACCTCGAGTGCGACGCGGGTCGTTGGCGCCAGATGCTCTGGTACGACCGCCGCCTCATGCCAGGGGGCACGCGCCTCGACCTCGGAGACATCCGCCCGACGACCCTGCGGCCCTTCGGGCTCATGTGGGCCGGTCCGACCACCGAGGGCCAGGTCGTGGAGCTTCACGTCGGCTTCTCGCTGCGGGGTACCGAGCAGGCCCGCGAGAACCTCGCGACCGACCGTGGCACCGGCCCTGCGGCGTTCGAGGAGAGGCGCGCGCTCACCGCGTCGGCATGGCAGGACGACCTCGGCCGCATCGAGGTCGACTGTCCGGACGAGGCACGCCGGACCGTCTTCGCGACCGCCCTGTACCACTCGTTGCTCAAGCCGTGCCTCGCTCCGGACGAGAGCCCCTTCTGGCCGACGGGTGGACCGTTCGCGTTCGACATCTCCACGATGTGGGACATCTACCGCACCCAGCTCCCTCTGCTCACGACCTTCTGGCCCGAGCGGGCCGCAGACCTGGCGACGTCGCTGCTGCGGATCTGCGAGGAGGAGGGCAACTTCCCCATCGGGTACCGCATGGCCCGAGGAGCGGACCGCTTCTCGCGGCAGGCCAGCGCGCTCGCCCAGGTGTTCCTCGCCGACCTGTGCGCGCTCGAGTGCGGGCTCGACTGGGACTGGGCGCTCGTGCACATGCACAACGACCTGCGACGCACGTACGGCGAGGACTACCTGCTCACCGGCGTCGCGCACCCCATCAGCCACACGCTGGACCTCGCCTACGGCTACTGGTGCACCGAGCGGGTCGCACGACGCGTCGGCGACGCCGACCTCGCCGACGAGCTCGCCGTGCTCGCCACCGGCTGGAGGAACGCGTTCGACCCGCAGACAGGGCTGCTGCTCGACTCGACGTACTACGAGGGCGGCCGGTGGAACTACTCTTTCCGCCTCGTGCACGACATGTCGGGCCGGATCGCTCTCGCCGGTGGCGACGACGCGTTCGTCGCGCTCCTGGACCGGTTCTTCGGGTACGGGGCGGACGCGGTGGTGCAGCCCGCGCAACGTCCCGGCGTCGAGGAGATGACCGCCGGGTACGCGCTGGGCCGGTTCGAGGGTCTGAACAACGAGCCCGACATGGAGGCTCCCTGGGCCTACCACTACGCGGGCCGGCCGGATCGCACGGCCGAGGTCGTCCACGCCGCGGTGCACCAGCGCTTCGGCACCGGTCCTGGCGGGCTCCCCGGGAACGACGACTCCGGCGGTCTGAGCTCGTGGTACGTCTGGGCCAGCCTCGGGCTCTTCCCCGTCGCCGGGCAGTCGCTGTTCCTCGTCAACGCACCGTCGTTCGTCGAGTCACGGCTGCACGTGCCCGGCGGCATCCTCACGATCGAGACCACCGGCTTCGTCGAACCGGGCCCGGGATCGCCTCCCCAGCACGTCCAGGCCGCCTGGCTCGACGGTCGTCCGCTCGACCGGACGTGGCTCCCGGCGTCGCGGGTCCGCGAGGGAGGGCGCCTGCTGATCGAGCTGGGACCCGCACCGAGCGGCTGGGGCACCGCACCTGCCGACCGACCGCCGTCCTACCCCCCGCAGCACGACCCGACGACCAGGGAGACGCCATGAACCAGAGCAGCAGCCGGCACGACCGGCGCCTCGTCGTCGTGGTGCGCGCGGACCCCGTGATCTGCGGGCACTCCGGAGAGGCCCGCAACCTCGCCGAGGCCGCGCTCCACCGTGGGTTCACCGACGTACGGATCCTGACCTGGCCCCTGGAGAGGCTGCGCGAGGCCGGCCTCCCCCTCAAGCCGCTCGACACGGTGCTGCCGTACAGCCCCGGGATCTGCGTCGAACGTCCCGAGCCCGTCGGGGACTACAAGGTGCCCGACGGGCGCTACGTCGCCGGCCTCACGGGGCGTCTCGTCGAGCTGTTCACCGACGGGGTGCCGACCGTCTGCCTGTCGCTCTACCTCAGCCCGCACACCGGTGCCGTCACGGAGGCGCTGCGCGTCGCCCGCAGCACCGGGCTGCCGGTCGAGGTCACGACCGTCGCCGAGGCGGTCGGCTCGGACGTGACGAACGTGGTCCGCTCGTGCGTCGAGGAGGAGCGGTTCGGCGCGGCCGCGCACGTCCTGTCGGACTACCTCGCGAGCGACCTGTGCGTCGCCGTCTCGCGGTACACGCGCGACCTCATCGTCGAGTGCGCCCAGGAGATCGACGACCGGCACGGCACGTTCTTCGCCGAGCAGTGCCGAGAGCGGGTCCAGATCTCCTACCCCGCGATCGACACGAGCGCGTACACCGGCCTCGACTCCGCGGAGACCACGTCCGTCCTCGCCGCGCGCGGCCTCGTCCCGGGCGGCTACGTGCTCTACCTCTCGAGGCTCGCCGCAGCGAAGGGCGTCGACGACCTGATCGAAGGCTTCACGCTGTCGGCGGCAAGGTCTCGGTCGCGACTCGTGATCGCCGGCCGAGGACCGGAGGAGGCGGAGCTCCGGGCGCAGGCCGCGGCGTCTCCCGCGGCGCCGCGCATCACCTTCCTCGACGACGTCGACGACGCGGAGAAGCCGCACCTCATGGCGGGAAGCGCCGCCTACGTCTTGCCGAGCAAGCCGCGACCCGAGTTCGTCGAGACGTTCGGCATCGCACTCGTCGAGTCGTTGCTCGCGGGAGGCGGGCCCGTCGTCACGACCGACACCGGCGGGATCGGCGAGGCGGTCGGACCGTACGCGACCGTCGTCCCGGCAGGCTCCCCGGAGGAGATCGCGCGCGCCCTCGACGCCGTGCTCGCCCTGGACCCGCGAGCCCGCGAGACCACGGCCCGCGAAGCCCGGGCGCACGCCCTGCAGTTCGACCGCGCGGTCGTGCTCGACGCACTGCTCGACAAGCTCGCCCGAGCGACGCGACGCGACCCCGTCGGCCCGCGGTCCCCGGCCCGCGTGTGATCACCCGGTAGGACGCATCGCCCGGCGACGTCGGCACGACGACGTCGGCGCACGACGACGCCCGGGTCCCGTGCTGCGAGGCACGTTCACCCGGGCGTCGTCGTCAGGTCCGGCCCGTCACCGGGCGCACCCGTCAGAGCGAGTCGGTCCGGTCACCGATCTTGTGCACGAGGATCGAGTTGGTCGTCCCGGCCTGACCCACGGGCGCTCCGGAGACCACCACGACGAGGTCGCCGACCTCGGCGAGGCCGTTGGCCTGCAGCGTCGTGTCGCACTGACCGACCATCGCGTCGGTGTTGTCCACCCGCGGCACCTGGTAGGACTGCGTGCCCCACGTCAGGGACAGCACGTTGCGGACGTGCTCCTGCGGGGTGAACGCCAGCAGCGGGATGGACGAGCGCAGGCGCGACATGCGCCGAGCCGAGTCGCCGGACTGGGTGAAGGTCACGAGGTACTTCACGCCCAGGATCTCGCCGATCTCCGCAGCAGCGCGCGTGATGGCGCCACCGCGAGTGTGCGGCGTCGACCCGAGGGGCGCGATCCGCTCCCGCCCGGCCTCCTCGGTCGCCGTGATGATCCGCGCCATCGTCTCCACCGTGACGATGGGGTACTCACCGACGCTGGTCTCGCCGGACAGCATGACCGCGTCCGCACCGTCGAGCACCGCGTTGGCGCAGTCGGACGCCTCGGCGCGCGTGGGGCGCGGGTTGTTCGTCATGGACTCGAGGACCTGTGTGGCGACGATGACCGGCTTGGCGTTGCGGCGCGCGAGCTCGACGATCCGCTTCTGGACGAGCGGCACCTGCTCGAGCGGCAGCTCGACCGCCAGGTCGCCGCGGGCCACCATCACACCGTCGAACGCGTCGACGATCTCGGCGAGGTTGTCGACCGCCTGCGGCTTCTCGATCTTGGCGACCACGGGCACGACGCGCCCCTCGTCGTCCATGATCTGCTTGACGTCGTCGAAGTCGGCGGCCGAGCGGACGAACGACAGCGCGATGATGTCGGCGCCGAGCCGCAGGGCCCAGCGCAGGTCGTCGCGGTCCTTCTCCGACAGCGCGGGGACGGAGACGGCGACGCCGGGCAGGTTGATGCCCTTGTTGTTCGACACCGGGCCGGCCACCTCGACCTGCGTGACGACGCGCGGGCCGTCGACCGCGGTGACGCGCACGAGGACCTTGCCGTCGTCGATGAGGAGCGGGTCACCGACCCGGGCGTCGCCCGGCAGTCCCTTGTGGGTCGTGGACACGAGCTCCTTCGTGCCCACCACGTCCTCGGTCGTGATGGTGAACGTGTCGCCCTCGTTCAGCCAGTGCTTCTCGTCGCCGGCGAACCGCCCCAGGCGGATCTTCGGCCCCTGGAGGTCGACGAGCACGGCCACCGAACGTCCCGACGCCTTCGCGGCCTCGCGCACGCCGTGGTAGACGGCCTCGTGCTCCTCGGCGCTGCCGTGGCTGCGGTTGATCCGGGCCACGTCCATGCCTGCGTCGACGAGCGCACGGAGCTGCTCCTTCGACTCGGTCGCAGGTCCGATGGTGCAGACGATCTTTGCTCTGCGCATATCTCCAGCCTCTAGTTCTCGCCCGACCGCCGGCCGGACGTCGCGGGTGCCCCTCCCTAGGATGCCCCGCTCGTCGACCCGGCGCAGGACACCCGGCGCCGGGGTGCACGTCACGCGCGCAAGGACACCGTGCTCGCGCGCACAGGCGCGGGCAGCTCGGTCCCTCCTTGCAGGTAGGTGTCGACCGACGCCGCCGCAGCGCGGCCCTCCGCGATCGCCCACACGATGAGGGACTGCCCACGGCCGGCATCACCGGCGACGTAGACGCCGGGAAGGTTCGACGCGTAGTCGTCGTCCCGTTCGACCAGGCCGCGTGCCGTGAGCGCCACGGCACCCTGCGCGGTGATCGTGTCCGTCTCGGGCCCGGTGAAGCCCATCGCGACCAGCACGAGGTCTGCCGGGATCTCCCGTTCGGTCCCCTCCTTGGGGACGCGGCGGCCGTCGGGAAGGTACTCGGTCTCGGCGACGCGCAGCGTGCGCACCCGGCCGTCCTCGTCCCCCACGAACTCCACGGTCGACGCCAGGTAGGCGCGCTCCCCCCCTTCCTCGTGCGACGAGGAGACCTCGAAGAGGATCGGGTCGGTGGGCCACGGCTGTCCGGCAGCGCGCTCGTGCGGCGGCTGCTTGCCGATGGCCAGCGTCGTGACGCTCGCGGCGTCCTGGCGCAGCGACGTCCCGAGGCAGTCCGAACCGGTGTCCCCGCCGCCGATGATGATCACGTGCTTGCCGGTCGCCGTGATCTGTCCGGGTACCTCGCCGCCGCCCGCGACCGTGTTCGCCTGGTGCAGGAACTCCATGGCGAAGTGGATGCCCGCCAGGTCGCGCCCGGGGACCGTCAGGTCGCGCGGCACCGTGGCGCCGGTCGTGACCACGACGGCGTCGTACCGTGCCCGCAGGTCGTCCCAGGTCACGTCCACGCCGACCTCAACGCCCGGCCGGAACCGCGTGCCCTCGGCCGCCATCTGCGCGATGCGCCGGTCGATGTGGTGCTTCTCGAGCTTGAAGTCGGGGATGCCGTAGCGCAGCAGGCCGCCGATCGCGTCGTCCCGCTCGTACACGGCGACCGTGTGCCCCGCGCGGGTGAGCTGCTGGGCGGCGGCCAGACCGGCAGGACCGGAGCCGACGACGGCGACCGTCGATCCCGTGAGCCGCTGCGGCACCTGCGGGGTGACGAGGCCGCGCGCGAACGCCTCGTCGATGATGGAGACCTCGACGTTCTTGATCGTCACGGCCGGCTGGTTGATCCCGAGCACACAGCTCGACTCGCACGGCGCCGGGCACACCCGCCCGGTGAACTCCGGGAAGTTGTTGGTCTCGTGCAGCCGGTCGATCGCGTCGGCCCACTGCTCGCGGTAGACCAGGTCGTTCCACTCAGGGATGAGGTTCCCGAGCGGGCAGCCCTGGTGGCAGAACGGGATGCCGCAGTCCATGCAGCGTCCTGCCTGCTCCTTGAGGAAGACCTGGCCCTCGTCGAGATGGGCGTGGACGTCCTTCCAGTCCCGCAGGCGCACGGGAACGGGACGGTTCGGCGGGAGCTCGCGCTCGCGCACCTTCAGAAAGCCGCGGGGGTCAGCCACGGGCCACCTCCAAGATCTGGTCCCACACGCCCGGCGCCGCCGGGTCGAGACCGGATGCCTCGGCCTTGTCGAGCGCCGAGCGCATCCGTGCGAAGTCGGTCGGCAGGATGCGCGTGAAGCGCGCAGCGGCCGCCGTGAAGTCGGCGAGGAGCTCGGCGGCCAGGGGCGAGCCGGTCTCCTCGTGGTGCCTGCGGACGATCCCCTCGAGGAGAGTGGTCTCGTCGTCCTCGAGCGGGCTCAGGCCGAGCTCCCCCGTCGCGAGCGCGCTCGTGTTCAGTGCACCCTCGCGCAGGTCGAGAACGTACGCGGTCCCGCCCGACATGCCGGCCCCGAAGTTGCGTCCCGTCGGCCCGAGCACGACGACCGTACCGCCCGTCATGTACTCGCAACCGTGGTCGCCCACGCCTTCCACGACGAGCGTCGCACCCGAGTTGCGGACGCCGAAGCGCTCGCCGACGCGGCCCCGCAGGAAGATCTCTCCCGTGGTCGCGCCGTAGCCGATGACGTTGCCCGCCACGACGTTGCTCGATCCGGTCAGGACGGCGTTGCGGTCGGGCCGGACGATGATCCGGCCGCCCGAGAGGCCCTTGCCGACGTAGTCGTTCGCGTCTCCGAACAGGCGCAGGGTGATGCCACGGGGGACGAAGGCCCCGAACGACTGTCCTGCCGACCCCGTGAGGGTCACGTCGATCGTGTCGTCGGGCAGGCCCTCGCCGCGATAGCGCTTCGTCACCTCGTGACCGAGCATCGTGCCGACCGTGCGGTTCACGTTGCGGACCGGCAGATCGATGCGCACCGGCTCACGCCGTTCCAGGGCGTCGCGGGCGAGCGACACGAGCTGGTTGTCGAGCGCCCTGTCGAGACCGTGGTCCTGCGTCGTCGTGTTGCGCAACGACGACCCCTCGACCGGGCGCGGCTGCTCGAGGACCGGGCGCAGGTCGAGACCCTGCGCCTTCCAGTGGTCCACGGCCTTGCGGGCGTCGATGGTCTCGACACGACCCACGGCCTCCTCGATGCTGCGAAAGCCCAGGCGCGCGAGGTACTCGCGCACCTCCTCGGCGATGAACTCGAAGAAGTTCACGACGAACTCGGGCTTGCCCGTGAACCGCGAGCGGAGCTCGGGGTTCTGCGTCGCGACCCCGACGGGACAGGTGTCGAGGTGGCACACGCGCATCATGACGCAGCCCGACACGACCATCGGTGCGGTCGCGAAGCCGAACTCCTCGGCCCCCAGCAACGCAGCCACGACGACGTCCCGACCGGTCTTCATCTGACCGTCGACCTGGACGACGATCCGGTCGCGGAGGTTGTTCAGCACGAGCGTCTGCTGGGTCTCCGCGAGGCCGATCTCCCAGGGTGTGCCCGCGTGCTTGAGGGACGTGAGCGGGCTGGCGCCCGTCCCGCCGTCGTGCCCGGAGATCAGGACCACGTCCGCGTGCGCCTTGGACACGCCCGTCGCCACCGTGCCGACGCCGAACTCGGAGACGAGCTTGACGTGGATCCGTGCGGACGGGTTCGCGTTCTTGGCGTCGTGGATGAGCTGCGCGAGGTCCTCGATCGAGTAGATGTCGTGGTGCGGAGGGGGCGAGATCAGGCCGACGCCAGGCGTCGAGTGCCGGGTCTTGGCGACCCACGGGTACACCTTGTGCCCCGGGAGCTGCCCGCCCTCGCCGGGCTTGGCACCCTGCGCCAGCTTGATCTGGATGTCGTCGGCGTTCGTGAGGTACTCGCTCGTCACGCCGAACCGGCCCGAGGCGATCTGCTTGACCCGCGAGCGACGCTCGGGGTCGTACAGGCGCTCGGAGTCCTCGCCGCCCTCCCCCGTGTTCGACCGGCCGCCGAGGCGGTTCATCGCGACGGCGAGCGTCTCGTGGGCCTCGGCGGAGATCGAGCCGTACGACATCGCGCCGGTGTTGAACCGCTTGACGATCTCGCTCACCGGCTCGACCTCGTCGAGCGGGACGGCGGGCCGGTCGCCCTCGCGCAGCTCGAGCAGACCGCGCAGGGTCATGAGCCGCGTCGACTGCTCGTCGACGCGCTGCGTGTACTGGCGGAAGATGTCGAAGCGTCGCGTCCGGGTGGAGTGCTGCAGGCGGAAGACCGTGTCCGGGTCGAAGAGGTGGTCCTCCCCGTCCCGGCGCCACTGGTACTCGCCGCCCGTGGTCAGCCGCACGTGGGCCTGGTGGTTGCCCGACGCGGGGTACGCCTCGGCGTGGCGCGCAGCCACCTCGGCGGCGACGACGTCCAGACCGATGCCCCCGAGACGCGACGTCGTGCCGGCGAAGTAGTCGTGCACGAGGTCGTGCGAGAGCCCGACGGCCTCGAAGACCTGCGCGCCGCGGAACGAGGAGATGGTCGAGATGCCCATCTTGCTCATCACCTTGAGCACACCCTTGCCGAGCGCCTTGATGAGGTTGGCCACCGCCTTCTCGGGGTTCGCCGCGAGATACCCGCGGCGGGCGAGGTCCTCGACGGTCTCCATCGCGAGGTAGGGGTTGACCGCAGCGGCTCCGTACCCGATGAGCAGCGCGACGTGGTGCGTCTCACGCACGTCCCCCGCCTCGACGACGAGCGAGACCTGGGTCCGCGTGTGCCGGCGCAGCAGGTGGTGGTGGACCGCGCTCGAGAGCAGGAGCGACGGGATGGGCGCGCGCTCGGAGTCGGAGTCGCGATCCGAGAGGACGATGAAGCTCGCACCGGCGGCGACGTGGGCGTCGACCTCGGCGAAGATCTCCTCGAGCCTCGCGAGGAGCGACTCTCCTCCTCCGGCGACCTTGTAGAGCCCCTTCACGGTGACCGAGCGGAACACGCCGGCCAGCCGTGGGTCCTTGTCGACCCGGATGATCTTGGCGAGCTGGTCGTTGTCGAGCACGGGGAACGGGAGCACGAGCTTGCGTGCGTGCGCGGGCGTGTCGACGAGCAGGTTCGGCTCGGGGCCGATCGCGCCGCCGATGGACGTCACGAGCTCCTCGCGGATCGCGTCGAGCGGCGGGTTGGTCACCTGCGCGAACATCTGGGTGAAGTAGTCGAACAGGAGCCGCGGGCGCTGCGAGAGCACCGCGATCGGGGTGTCCGTCCCCATGGCCCCGAGCGGCTCGGCACCGGTGTCGCCCATCGGCGTGAGGATGACCTTGAGCTCCTCCTCCGTGTAGCCGAACGCGCGCTGACGACGTTGCACGGATGCCGGGCTGTGCGCGATGTGCTCGCGCTCCGGGAGCTGGTCGAGATAGACGGAGTTCTCCGCCACCCACGTGCCGTACGGGTGCTTGGCGGCCAGCTGGGACTTGATCTCCTCGTCCTCGATGATCCGGCCCTGGCCCGTGTCCACGAGGAACATGCGCCCCGGCTCGAGCCGACCCTTGCGGACGATCGTCGCGGGGTCGAGGTCGAGCACGCCGGCCTCGCTCGCGAGGACGACGAGCCCGTCCTCGGTCACCCAGTACCTCCCGGGGCGCAGCCCGTTGCGGTCGAGCACCGCACCGATGAGCGTGCCGTCGGTGAAGTTGAGGCACGCCGGACCGTCCCACGGCTCCATCAGCGTCGCGTGGTACTCGTAGAACGCCCGGAGATCGGGGTCCATGTCGACGTTGTTCTCCCACGCCTCCGGGATCATCATCAGGACGGCGTGCGGGAGCGAGCGACCCGACAGGTGCAGGAGCTCGAGGACCTCGTCGAAGCTCGCCGAGTCGCTGGAACCGTCGGAGCACACCGGCAGCAGCGGGGCGAGGTCGCCGACGGCCTCGCTGCCGAGGGTCCCCTCGCGCGCCGCCATCCAGTTGCGGTTGCCACGGACCGTGTTGATCTCGCCGTTGTGGGCGATCATCCGGAAGGGCTGGGCCAGGGGCCACGACGGGAACGTGTTCGTCGAGAAGCGCGAGTGCACGAGGGCCAGCTCGCTCGCGTAGCGCGGGTCGGACAGGTCGGGGAAGAAGGGCTCGAGCTGGGCCGTCGTGAGCATGCCCTTGTACGTGAGGGTCCGCGCCGAGAGCGAGGCGAAGAACAGGCTCAGCTCGTTCTCCGCGCGCTTGCGCAGCCGGTACGTCCGCCGGTCCAGGTCGAGGCCGGACAGCTCGCGCGCGGGGTCGACGACGACGACCTGGCGGAACGTCGGCATCGAGGCGCGTGCCGACGGGCCGACCAGGTCGGCGGTCACCGGGACGTCGCGCCACGCGATGACCTCGAGCTTCTCCTCCGCGGCGATCGACTCGAAGCTGCGCACGACCGACGCGCACTCGTCGACGTCCTGCGGGAGGAACGCCATCCCGATGGCGTACGACCCTGCGGGCGGGAGCTCGGCGTCCACCACGTCCCGCACGAACGCGTCCGGGATCTGCGTGAGGATCCCCGCGCCGTCGCCGCTGTTCTCCTCCGCACCGACCGCTCCGCGGTGATCGAGGTTGAGCAGCGCCGTCAGGCCGGCATCCACGATGTCGCGACCGGGCGTGCCCCGCAGGGTCGCCACGAAGGCCACGCCGCACGCGTCGTGCTCGGCGGCAGGGTCGTACAGGCCGTGCGCCGTCGGCGGGGTGGCCAGGGCGGGGGTCCGGTACGCCTCTCGATACTGCGGCGTGCTCATCAACACCGTCCTCACAGGCGTCCGGCGCACGGCCGGACTCGTCGTTCTTGCTTGGGGGCGGGACATCATCGGCCCTGCGGACACGGCGGAAGAAGCCTGGCTGTCGCCCGGCTCCCTCGACCCTGGGGGTGACGGGTGCTCAGCGACCGGGGTCTGGTCGCGCGGCACCTGCCTGCTCGGACTCGTCGGGGCCGTTCGGCTCCTCGTCCTCGTCCGGTTCGTCGGGCGACGATCCGGACACGTCGTCCGGCTCGTCGTGGGACGTGCCGGAATCCTTCGCCGAGTCGTCGGCCGACTCCTCGGTCGTGCTGTGGGGGCGCTCCTCGAGGAAGACCGACTCCTCGCGACCGGGGTGGCGGCGCCCGACAACGATGAACGCTATCAAGGCACCCAGACCGACCACGATCGACGTGAAGACGTTCAAGCGGATGTCCACGCCGAGAACCCCGAAGGTCTCGGCCTCGTCGATACGCAACATCTCGATCCACACCCGACCGAGCGTGTAGACGAGAACGTAGAGCCAGAATACCCGACCATGACCGAGTCGGAACCGACGGTCCAGAAAGATCAGGAGCAGGGCAGCACCGATGTTCCAGACCATCTCGTACAGGAACGTCGGGTGGAACAGGGTGCCCGGCGGATATCCCGCTGCGGCCGCGACCGAGTCGTCGACCCGCAGACCCCACGGCAACGTCGTCGGAGAGCCGAACAGCTCCTGGTTGAACCAGTTGCCGAGACGACCGACCGCCTGCGCGAGCAGCAGCCCCGGCGCGAGCGCGTCCGCGAACGCGGCGAAACGGACCTTCTGGCGACGACACCCGATGTAGGCACCGACGGCGCCGAGCGCGACCGCGCCCCAGATGCCGAGCCCGCCCTCCCAGACGTACAGCGCGCGGACAGGGTCGCCGCCGGCGCCCCAGTAGGGCTCGGGGGTGGAGAAGACGTGGTAGATCCGGCCGCCCACGATGCCGAACGGCACGGCCCAGAACGCGATCTCGAGGACGTCGTCCGGATCGCCCCCGCGCTGCGCCCAGCGACGGCGCGTGAGCCACAGCGCGACGCCGATGCCGGCGAGGATCGCGAGCGCGTAGGCACGCACGGGTAGCGGTCCCAGGTACCAGGTGTGCTCCGAGGGGCTCGGGATCGCGGCGGGAAGCACAGCCGCGCCCACCTGCGCGACCTGCCCGACGACGTCCGCGGCGATCACGCGTCGACCTCCTCGGTGCGGGCCGTGCGAACGCCTGCGGCGATCGACGACGCGGTGGCGCGCAGCGACGTGAGCCGTTCCTCCCAGGGAGCGTCTCCGAGGAGGGTGCGCACGAACGCCGACCCGACGATGACGCCGTCGGCGTACCTCGCGACCTGCGCCCCGTGCTCTGCCGTGGAGACGCCGAGCCCGACGCACACGAACGGCGCGCCGGCCGCACGGGTGTCCGCCACGAGCTGCTCGGCCCGTGATCCCACCTCGGTGCGCACCCCGGTCACCCCCATGGTCGACGCGGCGTAGACGAACCCGCGCGACGCACCGGCGGTCCGGCGCAGCCGCTCGGGCGTCGAGCTGGGCGCGACGAGGAACACCTTGTCGAGCCCGTACGAGTCCGCGGCGCGGACCCACTCTCCGGCCTCGTCCGGGATGAGGTCGGGGGTGATGAGGCCTGCGCCTCCCGCGGCGGCCAGGTCACGCGCGAACTCGTCCACGCCGTACCGCAGGACCAGGTTCCAGTAGGTCATGACCAGGACCGGCACGGTGCCGCCGGTGTGCTCGGTCACGGCCCGCACGACGCGGAAGACGTCGGAGACCCTGGTCCCGGCGTCCAGGGCGCCCTGGGCCGCCTCCTGGACCACGGGACCGTCCATCACCGGGTCGGTGTACGGGATACCCAGCTCGAGGACGTCGACGCCCGAGTCGACGAGCGCGAGCACCGCCTCGACCGAGCGTTCGACGGTCGGGAACCCGACGGGCAGGTAGCCCACCAGTGCGGCACGGTTCTCGGCCCGCAGCTCGGCGAGCCGGTCGCCGGTGCGCGAGCGCACCTCGACCGAGGTGCGGTTCTCCTCCTGCACGCCGTTCACAGCTGTCCCTCCGTGCCCGTCGCCGTCTCGGCGATCGCGTCGTCGTCCACGAGGTCGAACCACCGGGCGGCGGTCGCGACGTCCTTGTCCCCGCGGCCGGACAGGTTCACGAGGATCACGTGATCCGTGCGCCCGGCGGCCGCAGCCTCCTGGCCGACCCGCAGCGCGCCCGCGAGAGCGTGCGCGGACTCGATGGCCGGGATGATCCCCTCGGTACGGCACAGGAGCCGGAACGCGTCCATGGCCTCGGCGTCCGTCACGGGCTGGTACGTCGCGCGCCCCAGGTCGTGCAGCCAGGAGTGCGCGGGACCGACGCTCGGGTAGTCCAGCCCGGCGGAGACCGAGTGGCTCGGCAGGGTCTGGCCGTCGTCGTCCTGCAGCAGGTACGAGCGCGCGCCGTGCAGCACGCCGGGAGCGCCGCCGCTGAAGCGGGCCGCGTGCCGCCCTGTCTCGATCCCCTCGCCGCCGGCCTCGAACCCGTAGAGCTCGACGTCGGCGTCGTCGAGGAAGGCGTTGAAGATGCCGAGCGCGTTCGACCCGCCACCCACGCACGCGGCGATCGCGTCCGGGAGCCGGCCGACCCGGTCCAGGATCTGCGTGCGCGCCTCCTCGCCGATGATGCGGTGGAACTCCCGGACCATCTGCGGGAACGGGTGCGGACCGGTCACGGTGCCCAGCAGGTAGTGGGTGTCCTCGACGTGCGCGACCCAGTCACGCAGCGCCTCGTTGATGGCGTCCTTCAGGGTCCGCTGCCCGATGGTCACGGGGACGACCTCGGCTCCGAGCAGTCGCATCCTCGCGACGTTCAGGGCCTGACGACGGGTGTCCTCCTCGCCCATGTAGACGACGCACTCGAGATCGAGGAGCGCCGCGGCGGTCGCTGCGGCGACGCCGTGCTGACCGGCGCCGGTCTCCGCGATGATCCGGGACTTGCCCATGCGCTTGACGAGCAGCGCCTGCCCGAGCACGTTGTTGATCTTGTGGGACCCGGTGTGGTTGAGGTCCTCGCGCTTGAGGAAGACCCTCGACCCGCCGGCGTGCTCGGCGAACCGCGTGACCTCGGTCAGCGGGCTGGGCCTGCCCGTGTACTCCCGGTGCAACCGGGCGAGCTCGCCCGTGAACGCCGGGTCGTCCAACGCCTTGCGGTACTCGGTCTCGAGCTCGTCGAGCGCGGCGATGAGCGCCTCGGGCACGTAGCGCCCGCCGAACTCACCGAAGTAGGGGCCGTCCGCGTCCGCGAGCGACTGCGTGAGCTCGGCGCGCACCGACGGGCTCCGGGGGGCGGGGTGGGTGGGTGTCGAGTCGGGCACGGGGCCGGACCTCCTGCGTGATGGGGTGGGCTGGGACCGGGGCGCGGCGCCCGAGGGGACCCTGGCGGGTCGTGACCTCAGGGCCGCACGGACCACAGCGACGGGTGCGCACCGGCCGCCACGAGGTCGGCGACGGACGCTCGCGGTGCGTCGTCCGTCACCAGCGCCTCGCCCACGAGCACGGCGTGAGCTCCGGAGCGGGCGTAGTCCATGACGTCGTGCGGACCACGCACCCCGGACTCGGCGACGCGGACGACGTCGTCGGGGATGGCGGGAGCGAGGCGTGCGAACGTCGAGCGGTCCACGTCGAGGGTCTTGAGGTCCCGCGAGTTGACGCCCACGACACGCGCGCCGGCGTCGAGCGCCCGGCCGACCTCGTCGAGGGTGTGCACCTCGACGAGCGCCGTCATCCCGAGCGAGTGCACGCGCTCCACGAGCGAGGTGAGCACGGTCTGCTCGAGCGCCGCGACGATGAGGAGCACGATGTCGGCCCCGTGCGCCCTCGCCTCCCAGATCTGGTAGGGCGTGACGATGAAGTCCTTGCGGAGCACCGGGACGTCGACCGTTCCGCGGACGGCGTCCAGGTCGGCCAGGCTGCCGCGGAACCGACGCTGCTCGGTCAGGACCGAGATCGCGGACGCGCCACCCTTCTCGTACTCCCCCGCGAGCTCCGCGGGGTCGGAGATCGTGGCCAGCTCACCCTTGCTCGGGCTGGAGCGCTTGACCTCCGCGATGATCGCGATCGCGTCGTCCGCCTTGAGGCGGCTGACGCACTCCAGCGCGCCGGGCGCGCGGGAGGCACGTTCCTTGAGGTCGTCCAGCGAGGTCGTCGCCTGTCGCGCCGCGAGGTCCTCGCGCACGCCCGCGACGATGTCGTCGAGAACCGTCATCGTCCCATCACTCCCGTGCTCGTCCTGGTCCTGCGTCGTCGTCTTCCCGGCGCGACCCGTCGCTGCCACGCCCGTGCCGACGAGATACCAGCCATCGTAGGGCCGCAGGCGAGGAGGGGCGGACACGGCTCATCTCACGAGACGGTCGCCCGGACGGCGGCCGCGCCGTTCACGCCGCCGGACCGAGCCAGCCGGAGAGCGCGGGGACGTTGCGCAGCACGCCGAAGACCACGAGGACGCCGAGTCCCACCCAGGCCACCGGCACCGGCAGCGGCCGGACGGGACGACCGGTCCAGGCCCGCGCCATCCACCAGCCCCACATCAGGACGAGCGTCGGGGCGAGCACCACCCACAACGGGTTCATGGACCACGCCCCGGCCAGGTCCAGGTGAGCGAGGTCGTGCGTCGCACGCAGCGCACCGCAGCCAGGGCACTCGAGGCCCGTGAGCAGCAGCAACGGGCACGTCAGGTAGTGGCCGGGGCTGTTGGGGTCGACCAGCGCGACGTAGGCGGTGGCCCCCGCGACGATCGCGCCGAGGACGGCGGGCGCCGCCACGTCGCGACGCGTGCGCTCCCGCGTCCGGGCCTCGGCGGTCACGGCTGGTCGGGGATCGTCGAGCCGACGGTGTAGAGGAACGCGGGGACGAACAGGACGAGGAGGACGACGGCCGCGACCGAGAGGCCGATCGCCACCCAGCCGAGGATGATCCCCGCCGTCGCCATGCCGCCGTTGTTCGCCTCGCCGGCCTGCACCGCGCCGCGGGCCTTGTACCCGACGATGACCGCCGGGATACCGGTGAAGAGTCCGCAGCTCAGCACGTACGAGGCGATGCCCAGCACGAGCGACCAGACGGCGAGGTCGTTGCGCGGGTACGGCGTCGGCGCGTACCCGTACCCGGGCGGGGCCGCCGCGTACGGCGGGACACCGGCCGCGTCGGACGCCGGGTACCCCTGCGGGTACGCCTGGCCGTGGGGTGGCTGGTCCTGTGGTGGCTGACCCTGTGGTGGCTGGTCCTCGGCCCGGTGCGGGCCGGGGCGCTCCGGAGAACCGTCAGGTCCCGGAGGCTGGGTCATCTGGTGACCTTCTTCTGCCCGTACCCCATGTTGCGCAGGACGACGCCGACGAGCAGTGCGAGGACGATGATGCCGATGCCCACCCAGAACAGCCACACGGCGGCGACGACGAAGGCGATCGCCCCGACGAGTGCACCGATCATCACACCGGTCATCGCGGTCCACGCCGCGACGGTGTCGCCGTGGTTCGTGGGCGGCGCTGCCGGGGGCAGGTAGGAGACCTCGGTCGGCTGCGTGTTCTCGGCCATGTCATGCATGCGGGTGATGCCTTTCGTCATGAAGTGCGTCCAGGATATCGGACCGCTCCCCGACCGCTCGTCGTCGCGCGCGGGAGGTGGATCAGCGTCCGGCGGGAGCCGCCGTCCCGTCGGTGTCGTTCGGGTCGTCGGTGTCGGTCGGGTCGGCGCCCCGGGTCAGGGCGTCCCAGGTGTCGTGGTCCGTCGTCTCAGGGGCGGGGGCGCGGTTCGTCGGCCGTTCGTGGCGGGTCGACGCTCCTGCCCAGGCACGGGAACCGGCCGCCGCCCACAGCGCGACGAGCACGGTCGCGACGCCGAGGGTGACGGCGACCCAGGGTGCCGCGCTCACGACGACCTCGGACGTCGGCTCGGTGACGTTCGTCGCCTCGGCGACCGCGGACCGCGCGGCCGGGACCGGGTCGAGCACCACGCCGAGCGCGGTCGCGACGACCACCACGCCGCTGACCGCCGCGACGGCGAGCACGACCCAGCGCCCGACCCGGCCCACGAGACCGAGCGCGAGCGCCGCCGCGACGAGGACGAGGGCCGCGGCGCCGACCCCGGGTGCCGCCGTCGTCCCCGAGACGGCGACGTCCACCACCGGCTCGAGCACGGTCGACCCGGTCGTGCTGATCCAGGTCGGTGCAGCCGCCGCGAGGGTCGCCCCGCCGAGCAGCAGCAACGTCCAGATCGCCGTCCGCCGGCTCGGACCGGTCATCCGAGGCTCCGCAGCCGGGCCGCGACCTGGACCGCGCGCACGGCGGCCGCCGCCTTGTTGCGCGACTCCGCGTACTCCAGGGCCGGCACCGAGTCGGCGACGATCCCGCCGCCCGCCTGCACGCTCGCACGACCGTCCCGGACGAGGGCGGTGCGGATCGCGATCGCCATGTCCATGTTCCCCGCGAAGTCGAAGTACCCCGCCGTGCCCCCGTAGATGCCCCGTGACGCCGGTTCGAGCTCGTCGATGAGAGCGATCGCGCGCGGCTTGGGCGCGCCCGACAGCGTGCCCGCGGGGAAGGTCGCGCGGAACGCGTCCAGGGCCGACGCGTCACGGCGCAGCGTGCCCACGACCGTCGAGCACAGGTGCATGATGTGGCTGAACCGCTTGGTCACCATGAACTCGACGACCTCGACGGACGTGGGCTCGCACACCTTGACCAGGTCGTTGCGCGACAGGTCGACGAGCATGATGTGCTCGGCCCGCTCCTTCGGGTCCGCCAGCAACTCCTCGCCGAACGCGACGTCCTCCTCCGGTGTCGCGCCGCGCGGGCGCGAGCCCGCGATCGGGAAGGTCACGACCCGTTCGTCGGTCACCTTGACCAGCGTCTCCGGGCTCGACCCGACCACGGCGAAGTCGTGCCCGTCCGCGTCCACGAGCTGGAAGTAGTACATGTACGGGCTCGGGTTGATCGTGCGCAGCGCCCGGTAGACGTCCAGGGGCGGCGCCGGGCAGTCCAGGTCGAGGCGCTGCGACAGCACCACCTGGAAGACCTCCCCGTCCCGGATCGCTTCCTTGCCCGCGACGACCGACGCCTCGAACTCCTCGCGCGTCGAGCGGAACTCGAGCTCCGGTTCGGGCGCCGCGCCCACGGCCGAGACGACGTGCGTGGGCTCGCGCACCAGCCGAGCCTGCATCGCGTCGAGACGGGCGACGGCGTCCGCGTACGCCTCGTCGACGCGCTCGTCGGTGTCGTCGAAGTTGATCGCGTTCGCGACGAGCCACACGCAGCCCTCGCTGTGGTCGACGACGGCGAGGTCCGTCGCGAGGCACAGCGTGAGCTCCGGCACGCCGAGCTCGTCCGGTGCCCGCGACGGCAGCGTCGGCTCCCAGTGCCGGATCACGTCCCACCCGATCGCTCCCGCGAGCCCGCCGGTGAGCGGCGGGAGCCCGTCGATCGGCGGCGTGCGCAGCGCGGCGAGGGTCGCGTCGAGCACCTCGACGACGTCGCCCTCGGTCGGGATCCCGACCGGTACGTCGCCGGACCACACCGCGCGACCGTCCCGGGCGGTGAGCGTGGCCCGCGACGTCACCCCGACGAACGACCAGCGACCCCAGGTACCGTCGGACTCGGCCGACTCGAGCACGAACGTGCCCGCCCGCCCGTCCGCGAGGGTCCGGTACAGCCCGACGGGCGTGACGTCGTCGGCCAGGAGGCGCCGGACGACCGGCACGACGCGGCGCGACGGCGCGAGCGCACGGAACCCGTCGCGCGCGGGCCACGTCTCGCCCCACGCGGGGCCGCCGGGCGGCACGGTGACGGGTGCGGCGGGCACGGACGGGTCGGTCGGGTTCACTGGTCCTCCTCCGGGGACGGCGTCGCCGACGGTGCGGTGCCGTCGGCCGTCGGCTGCTCCCCCACCACGGCACCGAGGTCGCCGCCGGCCTCGAAGCACGTACGGGTCCCCGTGTGGCACGCGGCACCCACCTGGTGCACGCGCACGAGCAGCGCGTCGCCGTCGCAGTCGAGCTCGACGGACCGCACGTGCTGCGCGTGGCCCGACGTGTCCCCCTTGCGCCAGTACTCCTTGCGCGACCTGCTCCAGAACGTCACCCGGCCGCTGGTGAGCGTGCGGTGCAGCGCCTCGTCGTCCATCCAGCCGAGCATCAGGACCTCGCCGGAGTCGTGCTGCTGGACGATCGCGGCGACCAGGCCGGCGTCGTCCCACTTGAGCCGGGCGGCGACGTCGGGGCGCAGCCCGGCGGTCGGGGCGGGCGGGGTGTCGGGGGTCGAGTCGGGCACCCGAGAATCCTGCCAGACGACGGCCCGTGCCGCCGTCACGTCTCGCGCGTCGGCGGCGGGAACGGTCCGTCGCGGACGACCGGCACCTGTCATCGGGTCTGGGAGACCCACGCCGCGTGCATGTGCGCGTACACGCCGTCCGCCTCGACGAGCTCGGCGTGCGAGCCGACCTCGACGACGTGCCCGGCATCGACCACGACGACGAGGTCGGCCGCCTCGGCCGTCGAGAGCCGGTGGGCGATCGTGAGCGTCGAACGGCCCGCCGTGAGGGTCGCGAGGGCACGGGCGATCCGCACCTCGGCCGCCGGGTCGACCGCGGACGTCGCCTCGTCGAGCACCAAGAGGTCCGCCTCGGCCAGGTAGGCGCGCAGCAGCGCGACCAGCTGGCGCTCCCCCGCCGACAAGGACTCACCGCGCTGCCCGACCTGGGTGCCCGCGCCGTCGGGCAGGTCCGCCACCCAGTCGGTGAGCCCGAGCCGTGCGACGGCCGCCGCCACCCGGGCGCGACGCTCGTCGTCGGACGCGGACCCGTCCCGCAGCCCGTACGCGGCGTTCTCCTCGACCGTGCCCTCGAACAGGAAGCCCTCCTGCGGCACCAGGACCACGCGCTCGCGCAGGCTCGAGCCCCGGACCTCGCGCAGATCGACGCCGTCGAGCAGGACCCGGCCGCCCGTGGGGTCCATGAGCCGCGTGACGAGCTTGGCGATCGTCGTCTTGCCCGACCCGGTCGCCCCCACGACCGCGACCGACGTACGGGCCGGCAGGTCGAGGTCCACGCCGTGCAGGACCTCGGGCCCGTCCGGGTAGGCGAACCGCACCCGCTCCAGGCGCACGTGCGCGGGTCCGCGCGGGCTCACCACCCCGTCGGCCCCGGGATCGACCACGTCGAGCGGGGTCTCGAGCACCGCGAGGACGCGCCTCCACCCCGCGACCGCGTTCTGCAGCTCGTTGAGGATCTCGGTGGCCATCTGCACCGGCCCGGTGAACAGCTGGACGAGGAAGAGGAACGCGAGCAGCTGCCCGACGCTGATGTCGCCCGCCACGCCCAGGTAGGAACCGAGCACCACGACGACGGCGAGCACGAGGTTCGCCACCAGGACGCCGGACGAGAACACGACGGCGACGAGCTTCTGAGCCCGGACCATGGCGCCGCGGGTCGCGTCGACCGCGGCGTCGATGCGCCGCGCCGTGCGGGCCCCGACACCGTAGGCGCGGATGGTCTCGGCGCCGACGACCGACTCCGAGATCGCGCCGAGCATCGCGCCGACCCGCGCGCGCACGTCGGTGTAGGCCTGGTTCACGTGGCGCTGGGCGGGCCGCAGGACCAGGAACAGCGGGACGAAGCACGCCCACACGACGATCGTGAGCTGCCACGAGTAGATCGCCATGAGCACCGTCGCCACCCCGATCTGCAGGACGGAGACGAGCAGCATGATGCCGCCCCACTGGACGAACAACGAGATCGTGTCGACGTCGCTCGTCACGCGCGAGACCAGCGCACCGCGCCGCTCGGTGCCCTGGGTGAGCGTCGACAGGTCGTGGACGTGCCGGAACGCGCGCACCCGCAGCGACGCGAGCCCGGCCTCCGTGGAGCGGAACAGCCGCACGTTGACCAGCGCCGAGCACAGCCCGGCGCCCACGAGCAGCACCGCGGCCACGCTCACGAGGACCGCCACGCGGGTGGCGTCCGGGCCGCTCTCGGCCCCGATCCCGGTGTCGATCGTCTGCTGGACGGCGATCGGCACGACGACACGCCCCAGGGCGGCGGCGACGGCCAGGGCGAGCGTGACCCAGAGCCCGTCGAGGATCTCCGGCGAGACCTGCACGCCGCGGCGCAGCGTCGCGAGGACCCCCAAGGAGCTCGCGGAGGCGATCCGCGCCCCTGCCTGCGTCGTCGTGCTCATTCCTCCAGCGCCCCCGCCTCTGCGCGCCGCGCAGCCTCCGTCGCCTCACGGTCCTCCTGCACGGCGAGGTCCCCGGCCTCGTCGTCGGTCTCGGCCGGCAGCACGCCGGGGTGCACGTCGTCGCCCGGGACCTCGTCCTCCTCGTCCCGCGCGCGGCGCTCCGCCTCGCGCGCGTAGGCGGTCGCGAGCTCGCGGTAGCCGGGGTCGCGGGCGACCAGCTCGGCATGGGTCCCGACGTCCACGACCTGCCCGGACGCGACGTGCACGACGACGTCGGCGAGCGCGACGCTCGACATGCGGTACGCGACCATGACGACCGTCGGCCGGGCGGCACCCTCGCGCCGCAGCCCGGCGAGGATCTCCTGCTCGACGCGAGGGTCGACGGCGGAGGTGGCGTCGTCGAGCACGAGCAGGCGCGGGCGCCGCACGAGAGCGCGCGCGATGGCGAGGCGCTGCCGCTGACCCCCCGACAGGTTCGCGCCGCGCTCCCCCAGCGGGGAGTCGAGCCCGTCGGGAAGGCGCGCCACGACGTCGTCGACGCGGGCGAGCCGCAGCGCCTCCCACACCTGCGCGTCGTCCGGTCCCTGCCCGACGTCCGACAGCGAGACGTTCGCGCGCACCGTGTCCTCGAACACGAACGCGTGCTGCGCGACGAGCGCGACCGCGGAGATCAGGTCCTGCTCGCGCACGTCGCGCACGTCGCGGCCGTCGAGCAGCACGCGTCCGCGCGTCGGGTCCGAGAGCCGGGCCAGGAGCGAGACCACGGTCGTCTTGCCCGCCCCCGTCGGGCCGACGATCGCGACCGTCGCGCCGGAGGGCACGTCGAGCTCGATGTCGTCGAGCAGGGTCACGGACCGCCCGCCCGCGCGCACGTCGACCCCGACGCCGTCGAGGTGCACCGCGAGACCGTGCTGCCCCGCGGGCAACGCGTCCGTGCCCGCCCGCAGGACGCCACCGGCGTCGACCACGCGGCTGATGCGCTCGTACCCGACGAGGGCGCGCGGCAGCTCGCCCAGCACCCAGCCGAACGCGCGCACGGGCACCGCCATGACCGTGAGCAGGTAGGCCGCGGAGACGATGTCGCCCGGTTCCACGGCCCCGCTCGCGAGACGTACCGTGCCGACGCCCAGCACGAGGAGCGTGCCGAGCGCGGGCAGCATCTCGATCACCGGGTCGAAGTACGCGCGGACCTGGCCGACGCGCACGTTCGCGGCCCGCAGCGTGTCCGTCCGCCCGGCGAAGCGCGCCTCCTCGCGGTCCTGCGTGCCGAGGGACGAGACCAGCAGCGCTGCCTCGAAGCTCTCGTGCGCGACGTCGGCGACCTCGGCCCGCAGCTGCTGCGCGCGCGTGATCGCGGGCGACATGTAGCGCTGGAAGACGACGTTGGCCGCGATGGCGAGCGGGATGACCACGAGCGCGGCGCACGCCAGCCAGACGTCCGCGCGGAACAGCATGACCGCCGCGACCCCGATCATGACGACGACGCCCAGCGCGAAGGGCAACGGGTTGAACACCCCGGTCGACGCCTCGACGTCCGCACTGGCGTTCGACAGCAGCTGTCCTGCCGGGTGCGCGCGGTGCCACGACATGGGCAGACGCAGGTACTGGCGCGTGACGACCGTGCGGTGCCGCGCCTGCAGGGCCGCGAAGCCGTTGCCCGCGAAGATCCGGCGCGCGGCCACGCTCAGCGCGAGGGAGACGGCGATCCCGGCGAGCGCGAGCCCGGCGACCCAGATCCGGTCGCGCGCCGCCTCGTCGCCCGCGAGAGCCGGGACGACCACCTCGTCCGTCGCGGTGCCGACGGCGCTGCTCACGGCGACAGTGAGGGCGCCGAACAGCGCCGACGCGCCGACCCCGAGCGCGTAGGTGCGCCACTCGTCGCGCAGGCCGCGCCACATCAGGGTGAGCGAGCGTCGCAGGCGCGAGCCGGTCAGGCCGTGCGGGCGGCGGACGGGGAACGGGTCGGGCAGGGAGTCGGTGGGAGCGGTGCGGGCGGGGCGGGCGTCGGCTCTGGTGGAGCGCGTCGTGCGGGCAGGCACGGACGGACCTCGTCTTTCGTTCGGGGTGCGACGATTCTCGCACGGTCGGGGGCGACGGACTCCTGGACATCGCCCCGGGTGAACCCCCCGTGCCGTTCTCGGTCCGGCCCCGTGCCGACGGAGGCCCGACGGAGGCCCGACGGAGGGCCGAGGACGACGACGAGCGATCAGCGCACCGTGACGCCGTCGGCCCGCATGCGGTCCTTCACGGCACCCACGGTCATGGCCCCGAAGTGGAACACGCTCGCGGCGAGGACCGCGTCCGCCCCGGCACGGGCCGCCGCGGTGAAGTGCTCGACGGCGCCGGCTCCCCCGCTCGCGATCAGCGGGACCCGGACCACGGACCGCACGTCGGCCAGCATCGCGAGGTCGAACCCGTTCGTCGTCCCGTCCGCGTCCATGGAGTTCAGGAGGATCTCGCCCGCGCCGAGCTCCGCGGCCCGCTCGGCCCACGCCACCGCGTCGATGCCCGTTCCACGTCGGCCCCCGTGCGTCGTGACCTCGTAGCCGGAGTCCGTGCGCGTCTCGCCCGTCGTCCGGCGGGCGTCGACGGACAGGACCAGGACCTGGCTCCCGAACCGGTCGGCGATCTCCGCGATCAGCCCGGGACGGGCGATCGCCGCGGTGTTCACCCCGACCTTGTCCGCGCCCGCGCGCAGGAGCCGGTCGACGTCGTCCGTGGAGCGCACGCCACCGCCGACCGTGAGCGGGACGAACACCTGCTCGGCGGTGCGGCGCACCACGTCGTACATGGTCTCGCGCTCGCCCGACGACGCGGAGACGTCGAGGAACGTGATCTCGTCGGCGCCCTCGGTGTCGTAGCGCGCCGCGAGCTCGACCGGGTCGCCGGCGTCGCGCAGGTTCTCGAAGTTCACGCCCTTGACGACTCGCCCGGCGTCGACGTCGAGGCACGGGATCACGCGGGTCGCGACGGTCATGGGTCTGCTCCTTCGTCGGGGGGTCGTTCGTCCGCCCGGGCGGACTCCTCGGTCGTCGGGTAGTGCGCGTCGAGGATGTCCACGACGTACACCAGCGTCTCGTCGGCGAGCGGGCTCGACGTGTCGGCGTACCCCAGACCGGGCGGGACGACGAGCATCACTCGGCTGCCGACCGACTGCTCGAGCAGGCCCTGCTCCCAGCCCTCGACGACCTCACCGATGCCGATCATGACCGACGTCGGCGCACCCCCGTCGGTCCACGTGCTGTCGAACACCGTGCCGTCGGACCAGCGCACACCGGTGTAACGCGCGGTCACCACCTGGCCCGCCTCGACCTGCGCGCCGGTTCCGCGCACGAGGGGGACGACGGCGAGGTCGCCCGGCGGGTCGGTGCCCGGGGGTATCGTCACCACCGGTTCGCCGTCCGGACCGTCCGTCACCGTGGGCGCACCGTCGACCGGGTCCACCGGTTCGCCCGTCGGTCCCGTGGGGAGCACGTCGACGACCATCACGACCGGCACCTGGGTGCCCTCGCTCTCGTCGGACTCGACGAGCAGGAGGCGTGCTCCCACGCGCTGCCCGTCCAGCGCGTCGGCGAGCTCGCTGCCCACCGACCCGTCGCTCATCGTGTACCACTGGGGCGCGTCCGCGAACGTGCTCTGGATCACCGACCCGTCGCGGCCGTCCTGCGCGTAGATGTTCAGCAGCAGCGGGTCGCCGTCGGCGAGCTCAGGTCCCGTCCCCGGCCACACGACCTCGGACCGCGTCTCCGGCACGTCCAGCGGCGCGGTGAACGAGACCTCCGGGGTCACGCCCGCCCGGCCCGAGACCTCCACCGCCGTGTTGAGCGGCGTCGCACGCACGTCCTCCGGCTCCTGGCACGCCGCGAGCACGAGTGCCGTCGCGAGCGCGAGCGCCGCGGCACGGGTCGACGCCCGGTAGCGGCGGGCGCGGCGGCGGTGCGGCCGCGCGGCACCCAGAGGTCCGTCGGCCGTGGGGAGCACGGTCGTCACATCAGTCCCTGCACGTCACATCGACTCGATGAGTCGTTCCACCCGCTCGTCGACGTTGCGGAACGGGTCCTTGCACAGCACGGTGCGCTGCGCCTGGTCGTTGAGCTTGAGGTGCACCCAGTCCACCGTGTAGTCCCGCCGGGCCTCCTGTGCGGCGCGCACGAAGTCGCCGCGCAGCTTGGCGCGCGTCGTGGGCGGCGGGACGGCCGTCGACTCGAACACCTCGAGGTCGGTCGTCACGCGCTCCACCATGCCACGGGCCGCGAGAAGGTTGTAGAGCCCCTCGGTGCGCGAGATGTCGTGGTACGCCAGGTCGAGACGCGCGACGCGCGGGTCGTCGAGCTCGAGCCCGTGCTTGGCGCGGTAGCGCTCGATGAGCCGGTACTTGATGACCCAGTCGAGCTCGCGGTCCACGAGCGACAGGTCGTCGGTCTCGAGGGCGCGCAGCCCGCGTTCCCACAGGTCGAGGACCTGCTTGACGACCGGGGTCTGCGACGCCTCGTGCTCGACGAACTCCTTGACCCGCTGCAGGTACTCGCCCTGCAGGTCGACCGCGGTGACGGTCCGCCCGCTCGCGAGCTGGACCGGGTGCTTGCCCGTCATGTCGTGGCTGATCTCGCGGATGGACCGGATCGGGTTCTCCAGCGCGAGGTCGCGCATGGGCACCCCCGCCTCGATCATCCGCAGCAGCAGGTCGGTCGAGCCGACCTTGAGCATGGTGGTCGTCTCCGCCATGGACGAGTCGCCCACGATGATGTGCAGGCGGCGATAGCTCTCCGCGTCGGCGTGCGGCTCGTCGCGCGTGTTGATGATCGGCCGCGACCGCGTGGTCGCGCTCGAGACGGCCTCCCAGATGTGGTCGGCGCGCTGCGACAGGCAGTACACCGCACCGCGCGGCGTCGAGAGGACCTTCCCGGCCCCGGTCAGCACCTGACGCGTGATGAGGAACGGGACCAGCACGTCGGACAACCGGGCGAAGTCGCCCTGGCGCCGCACGAGGTAGTTCTCGTGGCACCCGTAGGAGTTGCCCGCAGAGTCCGTGTTGTTCTTGAACAGGTGGATGCGGCCCGGCAGGCCCTCGTGCTCCAGGCGTTGCTGGGCGTCGGCGACGAGGCCCTCGAGGATGCGTTCGCCGCCGCGGTCGTACGCGACGAGCTGGCGCACGTCGTCGCACTCGGCCGTGGCGTACTCGGGGTGGGAGCCGACGTCGAGGTACAGCCGCGAGCCGTTGCGCAGGAACACGTTCGAGGAGCGGCCCCACGCCACGACCTTGCGGAACAGGTACCGGGCGACCTCGTCCGCCGACAGCCCGCGGCCGTCGTCGGCGGCGCACGTGACGCCGTACTCGGTCTCGAGCCCGAAGATCCTGCGGTCCATGACCTACTCCCCGTCCGGCTCGAGCACGGACTCCAGGACGCCGCCCGTCAGCCGCCGGAACGCGCGCCGCGGACGCGTCCGGTCCAGGACGGCTACCTCGAGCTGCGACGCGTCGATGTCCTCGGGCTCCGCCTCGGGGTCCTCGCTCGCGCCGAGCGCCCGGACCGCGAGCCGCAGCGCGGCCGGCAGCGACATGCCGGGTTCCCAGGCCTCGGCGACGACCTGCCCGCGTCGCTCGGACTGGCCGCCCATGACGACGAAGCCCTGCTCGTCGGCGACCGAGCCGTCGTAGGAGATCCGGTAGACCTGGTCCCGCGCAGGCGTCGGACCCACCTCGGCGACGACCAGCTCGACCTCGAGGGGCTTGGACTCGGTGGTGAACACCGTTCCCAGGGTCTGGGCGTAGGCGTTCGCGAGACCACGAGCGTTGACGTCCGAGCGGTCGTAGGAGTACCCGCGCAGGTCGGCGTACCGGACACCGGCCACGCGCAGGTTCTCGAACTCGTTGTACTTGCCGACGGCGGCGAACGCGATCCGGTCGTAGATCTCCGAGATCTTGTGCAGCGCACGCGACGGGTTCTGGGTCGCGAACGCGATCCCGTCGTCGTAGGCGAGCACGACGACGGACCGGCCGCGCGCGATCCCCTTGCGGGCGAAGTCCGCCCGGTCCTTCATGAGCTGCTCGGGCGAGACGTAGAACGGCATGTTCATGACCGTGCACCCCCGTCCGCTCCGCCGGCGGCGGCGTGGCGCTCCGCGACGATCTCGTCCACGACGGGCCCGAGCTCCGCGTCCGGCACGCGCACGTAGCCGGCCCCGTCCACGACGCAGACCACGGGCCAGATCCGGCGCACCGTGTCGGGCCCGCCCGTCGCCGAGTCGTCGTCCGCGGCGTCGTACAGCGCCTCGACGGCGACCCGCACGACCTCGTCGCGGCGCAGGCCCGGTCGCCAGAGCTTCTTCAGGGCACCGCGGGCGAACACGGACCCGGACCCCACGCTGTGGTGGTCGCGCTCCTCGTAGCGCCCGCCGGTGACGTCGTAGGAGAAGATCCGGCCCCGGCCCTGGTCGAGGTCGAACCCGCAGAAGAGCGGGACGACCGCGAGACCCTGCAGCGCGAGCCCGAGGTTCTGACGGATCATCGTCGACAACCGGTTGGCCTTGCCGTCGAGGGAGAGCAGGGCGCCCTCGATCTTCTCGTAGTGCTCGAGCTCGAGCTGGAAGAGCCGCACGAGCTCGACGGCGATGCCCGCGGTGCCCGCGATGCCGACCGCCGAGAACTCGTCCGCGGGGAAGACCTTCTCGATCTCCCGGTGCGCGATCATCGAGCCCATCGTCGCGCGCCGGTCCCCGGCCATGACCACGCCACCTGCGGCGTCGGCACCGATCGTGCACGCCACGATCGTCGTCGCGTGCGGCGCGAGCGACGCACCGCGCGGGTCCGTGCCGGCGGCCGAGCCCGTGGCGCCCGTCGCGCGGTGCGAGGGCAGGAGCTCCGGTGCATGACCGTGGAGGAAGTCGAGGAACGACGACGACCCGGGGGTCGTGAACGCGTCGGGCAGCCGCCCGGGGAGGTCCGTGCTCATCAGGACTGGGCCACCCTTCTCACTCGCCGCCCTTCTGGACGAACCCGCGGACGAACGACTCGGCGTTCGTCTCGAGCACCTCGTCGATCTCCTCGAGGAGCGAGTCCACCTCGGCGTCGCGCGCCTGGCTCTGCGGCGCGGCCGGGGCGGCCGGGGCGTCCGGCTCGTCGTCAGGACGCCGGTCCTCGTGCGACGCGTGGGTGCGTTCCGTTCCCGCCATCACTGCCTCCTCGCCCACCGGCCGCGCTGCGTCCCGTGGATCTGCCGACTCTGCCGTCACTGCTGTTGCTGCCGCTACTTGCCGCTACGTGGCCCGCCACCAGGGCGGACACGGTACTGCTCGCACGCGACGCCCGGTCCGCGAGGGAACCCGGCGCCGTCGTACCTCCAGCCTAGTTGCTGCGCGTCAACTCGGGGACGCGAGACCCGCCAGCAGGGTCGCCGCGTCGTCGGACGCGTCGAGGAGCGACCCGATGTGGGCGCGCGTGCCGCGCAGCGGGTCCATCATCGGGACGCGCTGCAGCGACGGGGCTCCCGGGACGTCGAAGATGACCGAGTCCCAGCTCGCGGCCGAGACCTGGTCGCCGTAGCGCGCCATGACCTCGCCGCGGAAGAACGCCCGCGTGTCCTCCGGAGCGTGGTGCACCGCCGCCCCGACCTCACGTTCCGTGACGATCCGGTCGACCGCGCCCGCGGCGAGCAGTCGGTGGTAGATCCCGCGCTCGGGCCGCACGTCGGACCACTGCAGGTCCAGGGTCGCGAGCCGCGCATGACCCCAGTCGAGGCCGTCGCGCTCGCGCAGCCGGTCCAGCAGCCGCAGCTTCGCTACCCACTCGACGTCCCGGGCGCACGCGTCGCGGTCGGAGGCGAGCCGCGTGAGCACCGACTCCCAGCGGTCGAGCACGTCGCGCGTCGGCGCGTCGACGCCCGCCGAGCCGGCCGCGGGACCGCCCGCCGCGTCCGCGGCGACCGCGAGGTACTCGCGCTGGATCTCGAGGGCGGTGAGCGAGCGACCGTCGGCGAGCCGCAGAGGTCGCGTGAGGTCGAGGTCGCGGCTCACCCGCTGGACGTCCGCGACCGGGTCCGCGAGCCGCAGCGACGCCAGGCGTGCCCGGACGCCCGGACCGAGCTCGTCGAGGTGCTCGATGACGAACAGCACGAGCGAGGTCGTGCCCGTCTTGAGATAGGTCGCGGTCTCGAACAGGTTCGCGTCGCCGATGATCAGGTGGAGACGGCGCCACCGCAGACGGTCCGCGTGCGGTTCGTCGCGCGTGTTGACGATCGGACGGCGCAGGGTCGTCTCGAGGCCGACCTCGGCCTCGACGTAGTCGGCGCGCTGGGAGATCTGGTAGCCGTCGGCCTCGCCCGTGGGACCGAGACCGACGCGTCCCGAGCCGGAGAAGACCTGCCGGGTCACGAGGAACGGCGTGAGCATCTCCACCAGCACGCCGAACGGCACATCACGGTCGACGAGGTAGTTCTCGTGGGTGCCGTAGCTCGCGCCCTTGCCGTCGACGTTGTTCTTGTACAGCACCACCGGGGCCGCGCCGGGGGCGTTCGCGAGCTCGCGCGACGCCGCGAGCATCACCCTCTCCCCCGCGACGTCCCAGCACACCGCGTCGTGCGGCACGGTGACCTCGGGGGACGAGTACTCGGGATGGGCATGGTCGACGTAGAGCCGCGCGCCGTTGGTGAGGATGACGTTCGCCGCGCTCGGGTCGTCGTACTCCTCGGCCGTCGGACGCGCGACCTCCTGGAGCGTGCCCGCCGGCCGGCCCGCGGTCCCGGCGCCCTCGGCCCCCGCACCGGCCACGGCACCCCCAGCACCCCCAGCACCGGCCGACGCCGCGACCGGGCCCGACGGCGCCGGCGCCGTCGGGTCGTCCGTGAGCAGCGACGGGTGGGCGGAGGCGCGCTGGAGATGGAACCCGCGCGCGTCCTGGAGCGGGTCCTCGTCGTCGTAGTCCCACCGGGCCCTGCCCCGCGCACCGTCGCTGCGCGCCGCGAGCGCCCGGTAGGTCGTGACGACCTGGCTGGACATGAGCATCGGGTTCGCCATGGGCTGCCCCGGCTGCAGCACGCCGTACTCGGTCTCGATGCCCATGACCCGTCGAACGCTCACACGGCCACCCTATGCCGGACCCGCGAGGGCGCGGCGACACCGTCCACGGACGGTGCGGACGGTGCGGCGGGTGCAGGTCTCAGAGGTACTGGCCGGTGTTCGTGACGGTGTCGAT
Organism: Cellulosimicrobium arenosum; assembly: GCF_014837295.1. Lineage (GTDB taxonomy): Bacteria > Actinomycetota > Actinomycetes > Actinomycetales > Cellulomonadaceae > Cellulosimicrobium > Cellulosimicrobium arenosum. The sequence goes on along the minus strand of NZ_JACYHB010000001.1, from coordinate 241,208 downwards.
CGTGCGCGGCGAGCCGCCCTCGCCCTTCTTCTGGACGATCGTGCGGATGAAGACGATGCGCTCGCCCTTCTTGCCGCTGATGCGTGCCCAGTCGTCGGGGTTGGTCGTGTTCGGCAGGTCCTCGTTCTCCTTGAACTCGTCGACGCACGCGGACAGCAGGTGCTCGACCCGGATGCCGCGCCGCCCGGTGGCGAGGAGGTCCTTGATCGCGGACTTCTTGGCGCGGTCGACGACGTTCTGGATCATCGCACCGGAGTTGAAGTCCTTGAAGTACAGGATCTCCTTGTCCCCGCTGGCGTAGGTGACCTCGAGGAACTGGTTCTCGTCCTCCTCGGAGTACATCCGCTCCACGACGGACCGGATCATCGCGTCGAGCGCAGCACGCGTGTTGCCCCCGTTCTCGGCGAGGTCGTCCGCGTGGATCGGCAGGTCGTCGGTGAGGTACTTCGCGAAGATCTCCTTGGCCCCCTCGGCGTCGGGCCGCTCGATCTTGATCTTCACGTCGAGGCGGCCGGGCCGCAGGATCGCGGGATCGATCATGTCCTCACGGTTCGACGCCCCGATGACGATGACGTTGTCGAGGCGCTCGACACCGTCGATCTCCGCGAGCAGCTGCGGGACGATCGTCGTCTCGACGTCGGACGACAGTCCCGTGCCGCGCGTGCGGAACAGGGACTCCATCTCGTCGAAGAACACGACGACCGGGGTCCCCTGGGACGCCTTCTCGCGGGCTCGGGCGAAGATGAGCCGGATGTGCCGCTCGGTCTCTCCGACGTACTTGTTGAGCAGCTCGGGGCCCTTGACGTTGAGGAAGAAGCTCTTCGCGGCGGTTCCCGGCGCCAGCTCCTCGCCGCGTGCCCGCGCGACGGTGTGCGCGAGCGAGTTGGCGACGGCCTTCGCGATGAGCGTCTTGCCGCACCCGGGCGGACCGTAGAGCAGCACGCCCTTGGGCGGGCGCAACCCGTGCTCGCGGAACAGGTCCGGGTGCGTGAACGGCAGCTCGACGGCGTCGCGGATCTGCTCGATCTGCGGTCCCAGCCCGCCGATGTCGGCGTAGTCGATGTCCGGGACCTCCTCGAGCACGAGCTCCTCGACCTCGGACTTCGGCACGACCTCGAACACGAAGCCGCTGCGGGTGTCGACCGTGAGCGAGTCCCCCACGCGCAGCGTGTCCGGCGGCACCGAGCCGGCCAGCCGCACGACACGCTCCTCGTCCGCGCGCCCGACGACCAGGACGCGCTCTGCGTCGAGGACCTCCTTGACGGTGACGATCTCCCCCGTGCGCTCGTACGCGCCCGCTCCCACGACGGTCATCGCCTCGTTGAGCTTGACCTCCTGGCCGGGCAGCAGCCGCGCGACGTCGATCGAGGGGCTCGCCCCGACGTGCATCTTGCGGCCCGACGCGGACACGTCGACGCTGCCGTCCTCGTGGGCGCCGAGGAAGACGGCGTACGTGCCCGGGGGCTTGGCCAGGTCGTCGATCTGGCGCTTGAGGTCCACGATCTGGTCGCGTGCGGCGCGCAGCGCCTCGGCGAGGCGCTCGTTCTTCGCGGACAGGAGCGCGACCTCGCGCGACGCACCTCCTGCGCCCAGGTCGTCGCTACGGCCGAATGTCTCGCTCATCGGGTCTCCCCTCTCGCCGGGTGTCGACCTTAGGCACAATTCTTCGCCACGGGCATCGATGACACCCGTGCTGAGACGTGGAGGAGCGGATCGTTACGTGACCGTCACGCGTCGGACACGGGCGCGTCGGGCTCGGGGCCACGGTCGGCGTGCTCGGACGGCTCGGCGTGCTCGGACTGCTCGGCCTGCCCGGAGGTCCGCGCGGGAGCCTGCCCGCCCGGCTGCTCGGGTGCCTGGCCGACGTCGCGCCGGACGCGACGGATCTTCTTCGGCGACACGGGCCGCTCACCAAGCTCCTCGGGCGACCACTGCTCCTCGCCCGTGGGGTAGGAGCCCTTGGCAGGACGGCGCTTGCGCTCGGGCGGTGCGACGCCGTCCGCGAGCCGGCGTGCGCTGATGAGGAACCCCGTGTGCCCGATCATGCGGTGCTGCGGGCGCACCGCGAGGCCCTCGAGGTGCCAGCCGCGGACCATCGTCTCCCACGCGGTGGGCTCGGCGTACCGGCCGTCGGCGCGCAGCCCCTCGGCGACGCGCGAGAGCTGGGTGGTGGTGGCGACGTAGCACACGAGCACGCCGCCGGGCACGAGCGCGCGCGCCACGGCGTCGAGGTTCTCCCACGGCGCGAGCATGTCGAGCACGACGCGGTCCACGGTGCCGTCCGGGGCGACGGTCGGCAGGACGTCCGCGAGGTCGCCGACCGACAGCTCCCACGCCGGGTGCGGCCCGCCGAAGAACTTCTCGACGTTGCCGGTCGCGATCGCGGCGAAGTCCTCGCGCCGCTCGATCGAGTGGAGCGAGCCCGAGTCGCCGACCGCGCGCAGGAGCGACAGCGTCAGCGCGCCCGATCCCACGCCCGCCTCGACGACGCGCGCGCCCGGGTAGATGTCGGCCATCGCGACGATCTGCCCCGCGTCCTTCGGGTAGACGACGGCTGCGCCGCGCGGCATCGACAGCACGTAGTCCGAGAGCAGCGGCCGCAGGGCGAGGTACTCGATCTCGGCGGTGTTGCGCACCACCGTGCCCTCGGGCCGGCCGATCAGGTCGTCGTGGCGCAGGTAGCCCTTGTGCGTGTGGAACGTCGCCCCGGGCGCGAGCGTGATCGTGTGCAGGCGCCCTCGCGGGTCGGTGAGCTGCACCTTGTCGCCCACGCGCAGCGGCCCGCGGCGGAGGTCTGCTCCCGTCGCACCCGGCCGTGCCGCTCCGGGGTCGGTGGGCAGCTGGGGCACGGGTGCAGAGCTCTCGTCGGTCACGGGCGACCATCCTACGGGCCGGGCCCGCACCCGTCCTCAGCCCTGCCGGGCGGTGCGCAACGCCGCGACGACCGTGCTCACCTCGAGCACCCCGACGAGACGTCCGGCGTCGGTCACGGCGACGACGGACGCCTGGCGCCCGACCTGGGCGAGGGCGGCCAGCAGGTCGGGGCCGACGAGACCGGCGTCGACGCTCGCGCCGGCGGGCAGCGGGACGACGACGGCGGCGACGGGCGTCGTCTCCGCCGCGTCCGGCGGGACGGCGGCGGCGGCGCCGGGATCGACGTACCCGAGGGCGCGGCCCGCGGCGTCGACCACGACGGCGACGACGTGCGGGCCGCCCGCGCGGGCGACCTCGCGCCCGACGGCCGCGACCGACGCGTCGGACGCGACGGGGACCGCCGGCCTCGCGAGCCCTCGTACCGACAGCCCCGACACGGCCTCGCGCGACCGCCCGGCGCGGATCGCCTGCCCGGCACCGGACCACAGGAACGCGCCGATCAACGCCGCCCAGGCGACGGTCCACAGGTCGGGCCGCACCCCCACGGTCAGCGGCCACAGCAGCGCCCAGGCGACGACGCCCACCGCGACGACTCGGCCCACCCAGCCCGCGGCGACCGTGCCCCGGGTGCGCGAGCCCGTCACGGCCCACACGGCGGACTCGAGGATCTGACCGCCGTCGAGCGGGAGCCCGGGAAGCAGGTTGAAGAACCCGACGAACGCGTTGGAGAACGCGCCGGCGTAGAGCAGCAGCGCAGGCACGGTGAACGTGGGCTGGGCCTGGAAGCTGAACCAGAAGACCACGGCGAGGGCCAGGTTCGTCAGCGGGCCCACGACCGAGATGAGGAAGCCGTCGAGGGGTCGCGCGGACGACCCCGAGTAGGCGGTGTGCCCGCCCCACAGGGTCACCGCGAGCTCGGTCACGTGCTGACCGCGCGCCCGCGCGACGAGCGCGTGCGCGACCTCGTGCAGGAACACCGACGCGAAGAGCAGCAGCACGAACGCGAAGGAGACGAGGTAGATCTCCCGTCCGAGCCGCGGCGCGAGGTTCTGGACCGTCGGCGCGAACAGGACGGTGAGGATCACGGCCGCGACGAACCACGACGGCGTCAGGATCACCGGCGCACCTGCGACGCGACCGATCACCCAGCCCTTGGTCTGCCCGGGGCGCGCGGGCTGCTGCTGTCGGCCAGAGGCGCGGGGCGCCGAGGGCTGGGATCCGTCCACCCGGCGAGCCTATGCGCTCGCGTGCGCGTGCCGGTGACGTCCGCGCTCACGGCGGTGCTCTCGGTCCACGCTCGGCAGCAGGTGGCGGGCTCGACCCGGCGCCGGACGGGTGCCGCGGGTCGTCCGACGGCGCCGCGGCGCCGCTAGCGCGGGCTGAGCTCGGACGGCGCCAGCAGGTCGACCGGATCGCCGGCGACGATGCGCGCGAGCGTCGCGAGGTCCACGCGCTCCAGCGACGGCGCGCGGCTGAGGCCGGGTGCGGCCTCGACCGGGACGACCGCCTCGACCCCGAGGGTCGCCGCGCCGGAGGCCAGCGCCGAAGCGATGCCCGACGGCGAGTCCTCGATCGCGACGCAACGGGTGACGTCGACCCCGAGCCGCTCGGCGGCCAGGAGGTACGGCTGCGGGTCCGGCTTGCCGCGCTCCACCTCGTCACCGCACACGATCACGTCGAACGCGCCCGTGCGGTCCGCCACCGGCTGCGCGAGCTCGCGGTAGGACATCGTCACGAGCGCGCACGGCACGCCCGCGTCTCCGAGCGCGGCGAGCAGCTCGCGCGCACCCGGCTGCCACGGCACGCGCTCGCGCACCTGCTCGACCACGCGGCCCAGCAGGAACCGCACGATGTCCTCGACGGGCAGCCGCACTCCTCCGCGCTCGCGCAGGATCTGCGCCGAGACGGTGAGCGGGTTGCCGACGAGCATCAGCGCGTCCTCGTGCGACCACGACTCCCCGTGCGCCGCGACGAGCTCGTGCTCCGCCGCCATCCAGTACGGCTCGGTGTCGACGAGCGTGCCGTCCATGTCCCACAGGACGGCCTGGGGCAGCACGGGGGACGAGTTCTCAGGGCGTACGGACGTCAAGAAGTGCTCCAGCGACGGTGGGGTCGGGTGAGGTGAGGGTGCGGGCGACAGCACACCCTCGCACCTCCAGGGTACGGGTGGAGCGCCCCGGGACCGGACGGGCCAGGACCCGGCGGCCCGGGGTACGCCGTCCGCGAACCTGGCCCGCCGCCGTCGGGCACGGCCGCATAGGCTGGGGCGATGAGCGAGAACCCGCAGGACGCAGCCCGTCAGACCGTGATGATCGCGGCGTTCGAGGGCTGGAACGACGCGGGCAGCGCCGCGACCTCGGCGGTGGAGCACCTGCACGAGGTCTGGGGCGCGCAGGACGTCGACGAGCTCGACCCGGAGGAGTTCCACGACTTCCAGGTCAGCCGGCCGATCCTCACGACCGACGACGAGGGCCGGCGCGAGATCGAGTGGCCCACGACGACCGTCGCGACCGCGACCCTGGCGCCGAGCGGCCGCCGGGTCGTGCTCGTGCAGGGCATCGAGCCCTCGATGCGGTGGCGGCGGTTCTGCCGGGAGCTCCTCGACATCGCTCGTGCGCACGACGTGCGCACGGTCGTGACGCTCGGCGCGCTCCTGGCCGACGTCCCGCACACCCGGCCGATCCCCATGACCGCGACGTCGGAGAGCGTCGGGTTGCAGGCGGTGCTCGACGTCGAGCCCACCGCCTACGAGGGGCCGACCGGGATCGTCGGGGTGCTGCAGCACGCCGCGGCCGAGCGTGGGCTGCAGTCCGTCTCGCTGTGGGCCGCGGTGCCGCACTACGTCGCGCACCCGCCGTCGCCGAAGGCGACGCTCGCGATCCTGGCGCGCGTCGAGGAGCTGCTGTCGGAGCCGATCCCCCTGGGCGAGCTCGCGGAGGACGCCGAGGCGTGGCAGCACGGCGTCGACGAGCTCGCGTCCGAGGACCCGGAGATCGCCGAGTACGTCCAGCAGCTCGAGGAGGCCAAGGACACCGCCGAGCTGCCCGAGGCGAGCGGAGAGGCCATCGCGCGCGAGTTCGAGCGCTACCTGCGCCGGCGCGACCCGGGCACGCCCGGAGAGGGCAAGGGTGGCGGTCCCAGGCTCTGACCGCCGCGGGGTGCGTGGTTCCTAGAGCCGCACCCCGAGCAGGGCGTTGACGGATCGCGCCACCACGCCGGGCGCCCCCTCGACGTCACCGGACACGTCCCGACCGGGGCGCAGCGACTCCGCAGCCCACGCGTCCACCGCGGCGAGCGCCGCCGGCGCGTCGAGGTCGTCCGCGAGCGCGGCGCGGACCGCGTCGAGCATCGAGCCGGCGTCCGGTCCCCCGTTGCCGGACACGGCGTCACGCCACGTCTCGAGGCGCCGCACGGCGGTCGGCAGGTCGTCGTCCGTCCACTCCCACTCGCCCCGGTAGTGGTGCGCGAGCAGCGCGAGGCGGATCGCCATCGGGTCGGCCCCGGCGGCTCGCAGGTTCGACACGAGGACGAGGTTGCCGAGCGACTTGCTCATCTTCTCGCCCTGGAACGCCACGAGGCCCGCGTGCACGTGGACGCGCGGCGCTGCGCCGTCGGACAGCATGCGGTCGTGCGAGGAGGACATCTCGTGGTGCGGGAACAGCAGGTCCGCTCCCCCGCCCTGCACGTCGAACGGCAGGCCGATCCCGTCGCGCGCGATGACCGCGCACTCGACGTGCCACCCGGGCCGGCCCGTCCCGAGCACGCCCCCGTCCCACGCGGGCTCGCCGGGGCGCTCGCGCCGCCACAGCAACGGGTCCAGCGCGTCCTTCTTGCCGTCGCGACCGGGGTCGCCTCCGCGCTGGGCGAACAGGTGCTCCATGACGTCGCGCGAGAACCCGGACACCGACCCGAACGCCCGATCGCCCGAGAGGTCGGCGTACACGTCCCCGAGCCCGGGGTCCTCGCCGCCGGCACCAGGCTCGACGGGGACGCGGTAGGCGAGGCCGGCGTCGAGGAGCTGGGTCACCGCGTCCACGACGGCCGGGATCTTCTCGACGGCCCCGTCGTACACGTCGGGCGGCACGACGCCGAGCGCCGTCATGTCCTCGGCGAACAGCGCGGTCTGCTCGACGGCGATCTGGCGCCAGTCCTTGCCCGTCGCGGCAGCCCGCTCGAGCAGCGGGTCGTCGACGTCGGTCACGTTGGACGCGTAGCGCACCTCGTGGCCGGCGTCGCGCCACGCGCGCACGAGCAGGTCGAACGCGACGTACGTCGCGGCGTGGCCGATGTGCGTCGCGTCGTAGGGCGTGATGCCGCACACGTAGAGCGAGGCACGGTCCGTGGCCGACGCCGCGACGACCTGCTCGCCGGTCGTGGAGTCGTGCACCCGGACGGGGTGGCCGCGGCCGGGGAGCTCGGGGATCTGCGGGGCGGGCCAGCTGTGCACCCGTTCACCCTAGCGGCCCGCGGCAGTGCGGCCTCGCGTCCCGCGGTCCGTCCTGCGCCCGGGCGTGGCACCGACCTGCACGTGAGGCCGCGGAGGTGACCAACCCCACACCGTCCGGACGCACGTCACGGGGTCGGGGCCGTCGTACCGCCCGGCTCGAGCACACCCGTCAGCAGGAGCAGCACGACGACCACCGCGAGCGCGAGCCGGTAGACCACGAACGGTGTGTAGGTGAACGTGGAGACGATCTTGAGGAACGCGATGATGACGAAGTACCCGACGACGAAAGCGACGACCGTCGCGATCAGCGTCGCGCCCGCACCGGGCGTCCCCGGGGCGGCGGGCTCGCCCGCCGACTTGAAGAGCTGGTAGAACCCGGACCCGAGCACCGCCGGGATCGCGAGCAGGAACGAGTACCGGGCCGCCGCCTCACGGGTGAAGCCCAGGAGCAGCCCCGCCGTGATCGTCCCGCCCGAGCGGGACACTCCGGGTATCAGCGCGAGCGCCTGGGCGAACCCGAACGCGACCGCCTGGCGTGGGTTCAGCTCGCCCAGCGTGCGGCGCTTGGCGCCGACGCGGTCCGCCCATCCGAGCAGCAGGCCGAAGACCGCGAGCATCAGGGCGGTGAGGTACAGGTTGCGGAACGTGTTCTCGATCGCGTCCTGGAACAGCAGCCCCAGCACGACGATCGGGATCGACCCGAGCGCGATGAACCACGCCATCGCGGCGTCGTGGTCGGCCCGGCCCAGCCGCGAGCGCCAGTCCGTCCCGTGGTCCCCCCGCAGCGAGCGCCACCACGCGACGCAGATGCGCACGATGTCGCGCCGGAAGTACAGCAGCACGGCGGTCTCGGTCCCGATCTGCGTGATCGCGGTGAATGCCGCACCGGGGTCCTGGGACCCGATCAGCTCGCCCACGATGCGCAGGTGCGCGCTCGACGAGATCGGGAGGAACTCGGTCAGTCCCTGGACGAGGCCGAGCAGGACGGCTTCCCACGCATTCACGAGCGGTCACGATACAGCGCGATCCACCCGATCCGGGCACCGTGGGTGAAGTGCCCGCACCCCGCGTCCCAGGCCGTCCCTTCGACCGACGCCACGGCGCGCGCGCCGGTACTCTCGGCTCCCATGGAACTCCGCCAGCTGGGCCGCACCGGTCTGCGCGTCTCCGCGCTCGGCCTGGGCACCATGACGTGGGCCCGGGACACCGACGAGCTCGACGCCGCCGAGCAGCTCACGGACTTCGTCGACGCCGGCGGCACGCTCGTGGACACCGCGGCGTCCTACGCCGGCGGCGACGCCGAGTCGCTGCTCGGCACGCTCCTCGGCTCCAGGGTCGACCGTCGCGACCTGCACCTGTGCACCAAGGCGGGAGTGCGCCACACGTCGTCCGGGCCGATGGTCGACGCATCGCGCGGCGCGCTGCTCGACTCGCTCGACGAGTCGCTGGCCCGGCTCGGCACCGACCATGTCGACCTCTTCCTCGTCCACGCGCCCGACGCCGGTACCCCGTTCACCGAGACCGTGTCCGCGCTGCGGCAGGCGGTCACGTCGGGACGCACGCGCTACGTCGGGCTGTCCAACCACCCGGCGTGGGCGACCGCCCAGGCCGCGACGTTGCTCGCCGGGACCGACGACGTCGGTCTCGCGGCCGTCGAGCTCGAGTACTCGCTGCTGCAGCGGGGCGTCGATCGCGAGGTGGTGCCCGCGGCGCAGGCCCTCGGGCTCGGTCTGCTCGCGTGGTCCCCGCTCGGGCGCGGCGTGCTGACCGGCAAGTACCGCCGGGCGCTGCCCGCCGACTCGCGCGGTGCCTCGCCCCACCTGGCCGGGTTCGTCGAGCCCTACCTCGACCATGCGTCGTCCGGGATCGTGGAGGCGGTCGTCACGGCCGCGGAGGGACTGGGGCGTGCGCCGCTCGACGTCGCGCTCGCGTGGCTCCTGGGGCGTCCCACGGTCGCCAGCGCCATCGTGGGTGCACGGACCCCTGCCCAGCTGCGGGCCTCGCTCGACGCGGCGGAGCTCGTGCTGCCGGAGGCGGTCCGGACCGCGCTGGACGACGTCAGCGACGTCGAGACCGGCTACCCGGAGCGCTGGTGACAGGTCACGGGTGACGAGCCGGGTTCAGCGGGCGGGGTCGCCCGCGAGCTGGTCGTCGTCCACGACGTCGTAACGGTCGTCGTCGTCCAGGCCGTCGTCGTCGTCCTCGTCCTCGTCGTCGTCCGCGAGGTCGAACGGCGTCGCCTCCCCGTAGACCTCGCCGAGCGAGTCGTCGTAGACCTCGAAGGCGTCGGCGAGCACGTCGTAGGCGTCGTCCACCGCAGGGTCGTCGTCCTTGCGCCGTGCGACGACGGCGTTGTAGTGGGCCTCGAGGGCCGCGACGAAGCGGTCGAGCGCGGCGCGCGGATCAGCGGTCATACCCTGACCGTAGCCCCGAGCGGTGCACAATGGGCAGTCGAAACAGGTGGCGACCGACCCTCCCCTCCCCGTGGGGCGATCGGCCGCCACCGACCGGTCGGTGGAAGGGCGGTGGCGCGTGCACAGCAGGTCGACGTCGAGCAGTCGCTCCGGGTGGGCGGACAACGGGCAGTACGAGTACCGGGTCGTGACGATCGGTCGGACGACGAGTCGTTCGGACGCACGACGGCTCCTGACCGACGAGGCGGAGTACGGGCGCTGGGAGCTGGCCCGCACCCTGCTGTACGTGGGCGGCGAGCGCCGCGTGTGGCTGCGGCGCAAGATCATCCGCGTGCGGTCGACCCTCTGAGCGCGCGTCGGTGAGCGGCGACCACACGAAGGCGCGTCCGGACGCACCGGACGGATTCTTCGCGTGCGAGGCGGCCGGTCTCGCGTGGCTGTCGGTCGCGGGCGGTCCGCGCGTGGTCGAGGTGCGCGACGTCGGCGCCGGCCACCTCACGCTCGAGCGCGTCGCGAGCACCCCGCCCACGCCCGCTGCGGCGCGCGAGCTGGGCCGACGGCTCGCCGTCCTGCACGACACCGGCGCGCCCGGCTGGGGGGTGGCCCCGCCGGAGTGGGACGGCGACGCCTTCTTTGGGCCGCTGGAGGACCCGTTGCCGATGGTGACGGGTGCCTGGCCGGACTGGCCGACGTTCTACGCCGAGGCCCGGCTCCTGCCCGTCGCGGAGCAGGGGCTCGCCCGTGGCTCGCTCACGCGTGACGACGCCGACCTCCTACGAGACCTGGGAGACCGCCTCGACGTGCTGGCGCGTCCGATGCTCGACGACGCGCCGGCCCGGCTGCACGGCGACCTGTGGTCGGGCAACGTCATGTGGTCCTCGCTCGACGGCGCGCCGGGAGTGGAGGCCGTGCTGATCGACCCCGCCGCCCACGGCGGCCACCGGGAGTCCGACCTCGCGATGCTCGCGCTGTTCGGCGCGCCGCACCTGGAGCAGACGCTCGCGGGATACGCCGAGGTGCACCCGCTCGCTCGCGGCTGGCGTCACCGGGTGGCGCTGCACCAGGTCTACCCCGTGGCCGTGCACGCGGTGCTGTTCGGCGGCGGCTACGTCCGCCAGCTGCGCTCGTCGGTCGCGGGCCTGCTCACCCACGGGTGACGACCACGGCCGTCAGCAGGCGCGCAGGAGGCGGTCCAGGACGCGGACGCCGAAGCGCAGGGCGTCGACCGGTACGCGCTCGTCGACGCCGTGGAACATGCCCGCGAAGTCGAGGTCTGCCGGCAGCCGCAGGGGCGCGAAGCCGTAGCCCGTGATGCCGAGGCGGTGCAGCGACTTGTTGTCCGTCCCGCCGGACAGCGTGTACGGCAGCACGGCCGCGCCCGGGTCCTCGGCGAGCAGCGAGTCGACCATGACGTCGACGAGGTCGCCGGCGAACGGGACCTCGAGCGCGGTGTCGCGGTGGATCTCCTCGACGCGCACGTGCTCGCCCGCCAGCAGGTGCAGGGCGGCGATCCCCTCGTCCTCGTGGCCGGGCAGCAGCCGCACGTCGACGGTGGCCTCGGCCCGGCCCGGGATGACGTTGGCCTTGTAGCCGGCGTCGAGGCGGGTGGGGTTGGAGCTGTGCCGCACCGTCGCCCCGACGAAGCGCGACGCAGGACCGAGCGCGGCGACGAGCGCGTCGATGCACTCCGGGTCCTGGGCGTCGAACGGCAGGCCGGTGAGGTCCGCGACACCGCGCAAGAGCTTGTCGACCGTCGGGGTCAGCGTGTAGGGCCACGGGTGGCTCCCGATGCGTGCGACGGCCTCCGCCAGCCGCGTCACCGCGTTGTCGTCGTTGACCTGGGACCCGTGCCCCGCACGGCCGTCCGCGACGAGCCGCAGCCACGCGAGCCCCTTCTCCGCGGTCTGCACCAGGTAGGCGCGGCGACCGTCGACGTCGACGGAGAAGCCGCCGACCTCGCTGATCGCCTCGGTCGCACCCTCGAACAGCTCGGGCCGGTGGTCCACCGCCCAGCGGGCACCCTTGACGCCGCCCGCCTCCTCGTCCGCGAAGAACGCGACCACGACGTCGCGCGCAGGCTTGCGCCCCTCGCGCACCAGCTGTCGAACGACCGCCAGGATCATCGCGTCCATGTCCTTCATGTCGACCGCGCCGCGCCCCCACAGGAGGCCGTCGCGCTCCTCGCCCGCGAACGGGTCCACCGACCAGTCCGCCGCCTGCGCGGGCACGACGTCGAGGTGGCCGTGCAGGACGAGCGCAGGGCGCGTGCGGTCCCGGCCCTCGAGGCGCACGACGACGCTCGCCCGGCCCGGCTCGGACTCGAAGATCTCGGGGTCCAGCCCGACGTCGTGCAGCAGGCCCATGACGTACTCGGCGGCGGCACGCTCGCCCGGACCGGACCCGTCACCGTAGTTCGACGTGTCGAGACGCAGGAGGTCCTGGCAGATGCCGACCACCTCGTCCTGCGCGGTGGGTACGGGGGCAGCGGTGTCGGGCCGGGCGGAGGTCATGGCTGAACGCTACTGGCTCGCGGTGCCGGTGCGCTGCCTCGCACGGGTCAGACGTCCAGGCCGCGGCGTGCCAGCAGCGGCGCGATGTCCGCATCGCGGCCGCGCAGGTCGCGGAAGGAGACGAGCGGGTCCTGCGAGCCGCCGCGCGCGAGCAGGGCGCGACGGAATCGCTCGCCGTTCTCGCGCGTCAGGCCGCCGTTCTCGCCGTACCAGTCGACCGTGTCCGCATCGAGGACCTGCGACCAGATGTAGGAGTAGTACCCGGCCGAGTAGCCGCCGCCGAACACGTGGTTGTAGTACGTCGTGCGGTAGCGGGGCGGCACGGGTCCGAAGGCGACACCCGCCCGTCCCAGTGCGGCCTCCTCGAAGGGCACGACCTCGTCGACCGACGCCGGGACGTCGTCCGGGCCCAGCTGGTGCCACGCCTGGTCGAGCAGGGCCGCGGCGAGGTACTCGGTCGTGGCGAATCCCTCGTTGAACCGGCGCGAGGCGAGCATCGTGGCGACCCACTGCGCCGGGACCGGTTCGCCCGTCACGTGGTGGACCGCGTACGAGCGCAGGACCTCGGGCTCCCAGGCCCACATCTCGTTGACCTGCGACGGGTACTCGACGAAGTCGCGCGGGACCTCGGTACCCGACTGCGACGGGAACCGGACGTCGGAGAACAGCCCGTGCAGCGCGTGGCCGAACTCGTGGAACAGCGTGATCACCTCGTCCCACCCGAGCAGCGTCGGCTGCCCGGCCGGCGGCTTGACGATGTTGAGGTTGTTCACCACGACCGGACGCTGCCCGAGCAGGTGGTTCTGGTCGACCATGTTGTTCATCCACGCGCCGCCGCGCTTGGCCTCGCGCGTGTACCAGTCGGCGAGGAACAGGCCCATGCCCTCGTCGCGCTCCCCCGGGGTCGGCGCGTCGAACACCTCGAACACGCGCACGTCGGGGTGGTAGCCGACGAGGTCGGTCCGTTCGGCGAACGAGATCCCGTACAGCAGGTGCGCGGCCCGGAGCACGCCGTCGTGCACCACGCGCTCGAGCTCGAGGTACGGACGCAGCAGCGCGTCGTCGAGCGCGTAGCGGTCCTTGCGGACGCGCTCGGCGTAGAACGACCAGTCCGACGCCCGCAGGGTGGCGCCGGCCTCGTCGGACCGCAGCGCGGCCTCGATGTCCGTGGCCTCACGTCGCGCGTTCGCGACGGCGGCCGGGGCGAGCCGCGAGAGCATCGCGTTCACGGCAGGCGTGGTCTTCGCGGTCGCGTCCTCGGCGACATAGGCGGCATGGTGCTCGTACCCGAGCAGCCGCGCGCGCTCGGCGCGCAGCCGTACGGTCTCGAGCACGATCTCGCGGGTGTCGTGCTCGTCGCCCGTAGCACCCCGCGCCTCGGACGCACGCTGCACGCGTTCGCGCACGTCGCGGCGGGTCAACGACGCGAGCACACCCTGCTGGGTGGGCAGCTGCATCTCGAGCAGCCACGCGCCGTCGTGCCCGCGCGACGCCGCGGCAGCCGCGGCGTTGGCGACCGCGTCGTCGGCGAGCCCCTCGAGATCGGCCGGGTCGGTCACCAGGACGCTGGCCGCGTTCGCACCCGCCAGCAGCCTGCGACCGAACGACGCCTCGAGGCTCGTGAGCCGGCCGTTGATCTCGCGCACCCGCTCCTGCTCGGGGCCGTCGAGCTCGACGCCCGAGCGGCGGAAGTCCGTCAGGAGGGTCTGCAGCAGCCAGGCCGCGTCGGCCTCGAGCACGACCTCGCCCGAGCGGGCGGCCTCGTCCAGCCCGCGCAGGCGCGCGTGCACGCGTGCGTCCATGTAGATCGCGTCGTGGTGCGCCGCGTACTCGGGCGCCAGCTCCTCCTCGATGTCCTCCAGGCCGGGCGTCGCGTCGGCGCCGAGCTGGTTGTAGAACGCGTGCGCGACCCGCGACAGCGCACGCCCCGAGCGCTCGAGCGCCTCGAGCGTGCCGGCGACCGTCGGCGCGTCCGTGCTCGTGGCGATCGCCTCGACCGCCGTGCGCTGTGCCGCCATGGCGGCACGCAGCGCGGGCGCGTAGTGCTCCTCGCGGATCGCGGCGTAGTCCGGGAGCTCGTACGGGAGGCCCGACGGCGCAGCGAACGGGTTGGTGGGATCGAGGTCGAGGTCGGTGTGCGCAGGGTGCGAAGACGTCATGCCCCCATCCTCACCCGGCCGACGCGGTGGTGTCCGCCGGCAGGCCGGCCGGCACGTCGGCCGGCCATGCTTCGACGGGCTCGCGCGGGTCGCCCGCGAGCAGCGTGGCGACCCAGGCGTCACGGCGCACGCCGCGCTGCACCGAGTGGCCGCGCACCGTGCCCTCGACGCGGAAGCCGAGCCGCCACGCCAACCGCCGCGAGGGCCAGTTCCCGACGTAGGCCTCCCACGACAGCCGGGCGAGGTCGCCGCCCTCGGGGTCGAACGCCCAGTCCACGACGAGCCGTCCGGCGGCGGTCGCGAGGCCACGCCCGCGACCGGCGGGTGTCATCCAGTAGCCGAGCTCCGCCGAGCGCTGGCCGGCCGGGGCGTCGTCCGCACCGAGGCCGAACATGCCGAGGAGCGGGCGCGGTCCCTCGGGGCCCGGGATCCCGGAGGGACCCGCCGACTCGCGGACCGCCCACGTGAAGACGCGGCCCTCCTCCCAGCCCGTCGCCACGTACCCCTGGACGAACCCGACGGCGTCCTCGCGCGTGTAGGGAGACGGGACGACGGTCCACGCCGCGACGTCCGGGTCCTGGCACGCGGCGGTGATGGCCTCGACGTCGTCGAGGGTGGGTGTCGCCAGGTGGACGGCACCGTCGTCGAGCGTGAAGGGCTGCATGGGCACACGGTGCCACGCGGCGCCCCGCCCCGTCAGCCCAATACGTCGCCGACCGCGGAGCTCTCGAGCCCGTGCGCCGCGGCGACGGCCCGGTTGAGCAGCACGCCGTGAGACGTCGAGGCGCCGGACCGCAGGACCGGGACGTCGCGCACCGCCGTCGTCCCGCCGTCCGCGAGCGCCGTCAGGTACCCGAGCGTCGCGCTCGTCAGGGCGTGGGTGCTCGTGACGGGCACGGCACCGGGCATGTTCGCGACGCAGTAGAAGGTCGTGCCGTGCACCGCGAACGTGGGGTCGTCGTGCGTCGTCGGCCGGGACGACTCGAAGCACCCGCCCTGGTCGACGGCGACGTCCACGAGCACCGCTCCCCGGCGCATGCGGGCGACCAGGTCGTCGCCCACGAGCCGAGGCGCGCGTGCTCCCGGGACGAGGACCGCGCCGATCACGAGGTCTGCCGACTCCAGCTCCTGCTCGATCGCGTACGCGCTCGACGCCACGGTGCGCACGTGGCCGGAGAACTCCTCGTCCACCTCCCGCAGCGCGGGCAACGACAGGTCGACGACGCTCACCTCGGCCCGCATCCCCACGGCGATCCGTGCCGCGTTGCGCCCGACGGTCCCGCCCCCGAGGACGACGACGCGACCGGCCTGCGTCCCCGGCACGCCGCCGAGCAGGACACCTCGTCCGCCGGCGGGCCGCTCCAGCAGCGCCGCGCCGACCTGCGTCGCCATGCGGCCCGCGACCTCGCTCATCGGCGCCAGCAGCGGCAGGGAGCCGTCGGGCGCCTGGGCGGTCTCGTACGCGACCGCCGTCGTGCCGGCGTCGAGCAGCGCTCGCGTGCCGGCGCGATCCGCGGCGAGATGGAGGTAGGCGAAGAGGACCAGGTCCTCGCGCAGGTGCCGGTACTCGCTCGCGACGGGTTCCTTGACCTTGCAGACCAGGTCGGCGCCGCCCCAGGCCTCGTCCGCCGTGGCCACGACACGGGCACCCGCGCGTTCGTACTGTTCGTCCGCGAGGTGCGACCCGACGCCGGCGCCCGACTGCACGAGCACCTCGTGCCCTGCCCGCGCCAGGTGGTGGGCGCCGGCAGGGGTGAGCGCGACGCGGTCCTCGTGGTTCTTGACCTCGGTGGGTATGCCGATCCTCATGGTCCAGTGTCGCCACGGAGCCCGGCAGCGCGCACGACGGCGGTGTGCCGGCCGCTGGGGCATTCCCCTCGTGGGGCCGGTCCGCTACCGTCGGTTGACATGCCCACGTGGACCGATCCCGGCGCCGTGGAGTTCGACGCCGTGGTGACCGCCGCCGGCACGCGCACGGGGGCCTTCGTCGAGCTGCCGTTCGACGCCGACCTGCTCTTCGGCACGCGAGGGCGGGTCCCCGTCGTGGCACAGCTCGACGACGTCACCTACCGCGCGTCGCTCGTGCCCTACGGCGGACCGCACCTGCTCGCGGTGCTGCGGGCCGTGCGGCGCCGGACCGGCAAGGACGTGGGCGACGTCGTGCACGTACGGCTGCACCTCGATGCGGACGTCGGCGCGTCAGTCGTCCCGCCCCTGACGTGAGGCGAGCGCGATCTCCTTCGCGGTGGGGACGTCGTCGTCCATCGGTGGGTCCTTGTGCCGCAGCCTGGTGAAGATCGACCAGGCGACCGCGACCAGCGGGACGGAGACGACCGCGCCGAGGATCCCCGCGAGCAGCGTGCCCGCCGTGACCGAGATCGCGACGACCACCGGGTGGAGCGAGACCTGGGACCCCATGACCAGCGGCTGCAGCACGTGGCCCTCGAACTGGCCGATGAGGGCGATGCCGACCGTGACGATCAGTGCCGTGACGAAACCGTCGGCGGCGAGCGCCACCACGGCCGCGATGATCATCGCGAGCGGCGCACCGATGATCGGGATGAACGCCCCGATGAAGACCAGGACGGCGAGCGGCGCCGCGAGCGGGACGCCGAGGATCGCGAGGAAGATGCCCGCGAGGATGCCGTCGGTGAGGGCGATGATGACGGTCCCGCGCGCATAGCCCGAGAAGGTGAACCAGCCGGCCCCGCCGGCGACCTTCCAGCTCTCGCGCGAGCGGGCGGGGAGCTGGTTGAGGAACCAGGTCCACATGTCCTTCCCCCGGGCGAGGAAGAAGACCGTGCAGAAGATCGCGAGCGCGATCGCCGCGAAGCCCTCGAACACCGATCCCGCGCTCGCCGCGGCCTGGCTCGCGATGTCGCCACCGTGCTCGGAGAGCCATTCCTGGCCGTTCGCGATCCACCCGTCCACGTCGTCCGCGGTGATCGACACGGGCAGCGGCCCGTTCTCGAGGAAGTCGAGGATCTGGTCGATGCCGTCGGTGAACTCGCCGGCGAGCTTCTCCCACTGCCCTGCGACGGAGGAGATGACATAGGTGAGCAGCCCGGCGAAGAACAGGAGCGCGGTCAGGAGCGCGAGCCCGGTCGCGAGCCCGCGCGGCATGACGCGCGCGTAGAAGTCGGTCACGGGACGCAGCACGGACGAGATGACCAGCGCGAGGAAGACCGCGATGAACACGAGCTGGACCTGCGCGGTGGCGTAGAAGACGAGCGCGACCGCCGCCACGACCATGAGCAGGCGCCACGACCAGCCCGCAGTGGTCCGCAGCCAGGCAGGGACCGTCTCGTCGTACCCCACGACGGACGGGTTGCGCCGGGCCCCGGCCACCTTCCGGGCCGCGGTGGACGCACCCGCGAGGTGGCGCAGCGACGCCGCGGGCCGGTCGGTGCTGCCGCCCGCTCGCGAGGCCCCCGCGGACGCCGGCGCCGCTCGACGCTCTGCGTCCTGGGCGCCGGTCTCGTCGCCCTCCGGCTCGTCGCTCACGCGGGCTCCCGCCTCGTACCTGTCACCATTCGCCCAGTGTGCCCCAGTCGCCGTCGCCCCGCCCCGCACCACGACCGCGATTCCGGATCGAGGGCCCGGGCATGCTATGTTTTTCCCCGCACCGGAACGGCGGGAACGCCGGAACGGTCCACTCGTCCGGGTGGCGGAATGGCAGACGCGCTAGCTTGAGGTGCTAGTGCCCTTTATCGGGCGTGGGGGTTCAAGTCCCCCTCCGGACACTCGTTGAGACAGCGACGACGCAGCGGGTCCAGGGATACCTGGGCCCGCTTCGTCGTTGTCCGGGCCGATCAGAGGGTTCGTCCTCTCCTCGCACCCGGCCCGTTCTCCCGTGCTCAGTCGGCCTCGGGCAGCGCGGTCCTCAGCTCCGTTCGCGACCTGATCCCGAGCTTGACGAACACCTTGCGCAGGTGCCACTCGACGGTGTGCGCGCTGAGGAAGAGCCGCGCGCCGATCTCCCGGTTCGTGAGTCCGTCGCGCGCGAGCCGGGCGACGTTGCCCTCCTGGTCGGTGAGGTCGTCGGACCGGTCCGACGAGCGCGCGTGCACGGTCTCACCCGTCGCCCTGAGCTCCCGGGCGGCGCGGTCGGCGAAGCCTTCCATGCCGCACGACGACAGCACCGCGTACGCCGCGCGCAGCTGCACGCGAGCATCCACCCGTCGGTTCTGGCGGCGCAGCATCTCGCCGTACACCAGCTGGGCGCGGCCCTTGAGCATCGGCACCCGCACGCGGTCGAAGCCGTCGATCGCCTCTCGGTAGAGAGACTCCGCCTCGTCACCGTCGCGCAGCTGGGCCTCGGCGAGAGCGACGAACGCCCGCGCCCACTCGCTGTCGCCGACCGGCTCCGTCACGCTCACCAACCGTTCGAACGCCTCCTCCGCGACGGCGCGCTCGCCGGTCCGGGCAGCCGCCTCGACCACCTCGAGCAGGGTGCGCATGGCGTGACCCAGCTCGTGGGAGTAGGGCAGCTCCTCCCGTGCCGCGACCAGCGCCTCGCGATAGCGCCCCGCACCGTTGTAGACGAGTGCTTCCGCGAGGTTGGCGACGGTCAGGGCGTAGCCCTCGCCTCGCGCGTACGCGTCCGCCCGCAGGCGTGCCGCACCGCGCTCGACCTCCTCGACCTGCCCGCGGTACGCGGCGACGAAGACCCGGCCGTACTGCGGCAGGGGCTGGCCGGTGACGGACAGGATGGTGTCGATGTCGTCGCAGATCGCCTCGGCCTCGTCGAGGTGGCCGTCGAAGGTCCGCGCGACCATCAGCAGGCTGAGGGCCATGGGCAGCACGGTCAGGACGCCTCCCGCCCGGGCGAGCCGCACCTGCCGCTCCGCGAGCGTGCGCAGCGCCTCGGCGTCCCAGATGTCCTGGGCGGCCCTGCCGCCGAACCACATCCAGTGCAGCTCCAGCGCATCCGGCGGGTGCCCCAGGAACGCACGCACCGCTCGTCGGACGATGGGGAGCGCGGACTCCTGCCCCCGGGTGGACAGCAGCGCCTGACCTCGCAGGATGAGGTCCTGCGCGCGCTCGGACCGGTCGTCGGCGGTCGCCGCCAGGATCGCGTCCGCGACCTGCTCGACGGCACCGGGCTCGCCGAGCCGCCCGGCGTACACGGCGGCCGACAGCGCCTCCATGTAGGTGTCGCGGGCGAGCGCACGGTCGTGCGGCTCGAGCGCCTGCGCGGCCCGCAGCAGCTGCAGCGGAGCGCTCCGGTCACGGCGCAGCGCATAGCCCGCGCGTGCGCGCAGCCGGCCCACCAGCGCCTCCTGCAACGGGGTCAGCGGCAGGTCGCGCGCGCTGTCGAGCAGCCGCAGGGCCGTGTCGGGCGCGCCCGCGTCGTGCTTGGCCCCGGCCGCCGCGATCAGCCGGTCCGCGCGCGACCCCGGCTCGGGCGAGAGCTCGGCGGACCGCTCGAGGAAAGCGGCTGCAGCGGCGACGCCCCCGCGTGCCCGCGCGCGACCGGCGGACTGCTCGAGGTCCCGGGCCACGCCCTCCTCCGGCCGCAGGGTCGCCGCGGCGCGGTGCCACGCGCGTCGGTCCGGGTCGCGGTCGGCGTACGTCACGTCGGCCAGCGCCGCATGGACGGATCGCCGGTCCTCGGGCGTCGCCGCCCGGTAGACCGCCGACCGGATGAGCGGGTGCCGGAACGTGACCCGCGCGCCGACGACGAGCGCGTCCGCCTGCTGCGCGGCGTCGAGGTCCTCCGGGTCCAGGCCGAGGACGGCTCCTGCCCGCCAGAGCAGGCCGGTGTCGCCGGTCGGGTCCGCGGCGGCGAGCAGCAGCAGCGTCCGGGTGGACGCGGGCAGCGACTCGAGCCGCGCGAGCAGGCTCAGCTCGATGCGGCTCTCCAGCGGCAGGGAGCTCGCCAGGGCGAACCCGCCCGCCAACTCGGCCGGGCTCAGCGTGCCCGGCAGCTCCCGCAGCGCGAGCGGGTTGCCGCCGGACTCCGTGATGAGCTGGTCGCGCACGCGCCGGTCGAGGACGCCCGGCAGACCGAGGCGCAGGACCTCCCGTGCGTCCGCGTACCCCAGCCCCTGCAGAGCGAGCTGCGGGAGGTCCGCGAACTGCTCGTCGACCGTACGCATCGACACCACGACGGCGATCCCCTCCGAGCCCAGGCGGCGAGCCACGGACGCCACCGCGCGGGCCGAGACGTCGTCCAGCCACTGTGCGTCGTCCACGACGCACAGCAGTGCGCGGTCGGCCGCTGCACGGGTGAGGAGACCTCGCACACCCAGCCCCACGACCAAGGGGTTCAGTGCGCTCGCCCCGCGCAGCCCGAACGCCGTCTCCAGCGCCTCGCGCTGCGGTCCCGGGAGGTGGTCGACCTCGCTCATCAGGTGTCCGCACAGGAGCTGCAGACCGGCGTAGGGCAGCTCCATCTCGCTCTCCGAGGCCACCATCCGCTCGACGCGCACCCCTGACCCTGCCAGGTCGACGACGCGGTCCAGCAGCGCGGTCTTGCCGACCCCGGCACCACCGCTGACGACGAGCGCGCCGCTACCACCCTCGCGGGCCCGGTCCACGAGCGTCAGCAGCCTCGTCAGCTCGCGGTCGCGCCCCAGCAGCGAGCCGGCGCTGCGGCCCGCCGGGGGCCCTGAGACTCGTTGCGCATCCACGTCCGCGTCCAGGTGCTCCCGCGCGTCCTTCCATGGCCGTTCCATGGCACTGGGGCGAGCGTACTCACGCCCCTCGCCCAGGGCCACCGCGCTGATCACGCGGCGCGGGCCGGCACCTGCCGGCCGGGCCGAGGTGACGCCGGACCCGTCGACGCGAGCGTGCGTACCGGGGCGAGCCGGATCCGCGGGACCAGGACCTGCTCCAGCGCTTCGAGGTCACCCGTGGCCGCCGCGGTGGAGAACGCGTGCACGAGGAGCCGGTGGGCCGCGGGATCGACCGCGCTCGGACGGTCGCCCCGGATCTTGACCTGCGCGCGCCGGACCAGCTGCCGCACGTTCGCCGCGCTCGTCCCCAGCAGGACGGCGACGTCGAGGCAGGGGTACTCGAAGCCCTTGCGCAGCAGGTAGGCGGCGAGCTCGCGCGGCGAGAGCCGTGCCATCAGGTGCGCCAGGCCCCGCGACACGGACTCCTCCCGCTCGGCCCGGAGCGTGGGGTCCTGTGCCGGGTCGGCGGGCTCGGAGGACGGCGCCGCGCCCGGCGCCTCGTGCCGGTGACGCGCGGAGCGGACCACGTTGATCGCCATGCGGGTGGTGGTCGTGGTCAGGAAGGCCGCGGGATTCTCGATCGCGCTGCGGTCGGTGCGCTGCCAGCGGAGCCATACCTCCTGCACCACGTCCTCCGCGCCCGTCGCGTCGCCGAGGATGCGGCAGGCGATCCGACCCAGCAGGGCGCGTTGCGACAGGAAGATCTCCAGGCCTGCGTCCGGACCGACCCTCCCGCACCGGACGCCTGTCGTCGCGGCGGGGGACATCATCTCTACCGTGGGAACGGACATCAGGGACTCCTTCTCGCGAGCCACCGTCGGGTCGATGGCGATGGATCCACCGTCCGGCCCCGCTGCGGCCGATCGCGCCCTGGACGTCCGTGGTCGGACCCGTGGTGCGACCACGTCGCAGCCGGCGGTCGCACGCGAACGCCGGCCCTGCCTCATGGCAGGACCGGCGTTCGCGGTGTTGCTCCGAGCTGCTCCCGGCTGCTCCCGGCTGCTCAGAGCTGCTCCGGTGCGATCGTCTCGCTGTCAGTCGGTGCCCTCGTACGGGACGAGCGCCTCCTCGACGACCTCGTCACCGTCACGTTCGGCGCTCACCGTCACGGTGACGTCGCCCGCGGGAACCCCGGCCTGACGTGTCGAGAACGACTGGTAGGCGTTCGCCCCGGGCGCGACGTCCTCGAACGTCCGCTCCCCGTACGGCGTGGTGACGGTCACGTCGACCGGCGTGTCCTCCTCGTTCGCGACGCGCACGGCGAGGTAGTCCCTCCCGGCCAGGTCGCGCACCTGCGCCTGCGCGGTGAACGCGAGGTCCACCTCGCTGCCGCCCTCGTCGAGCGCGCTCTGCCAGTCCGTGAGGTCGGCGAGCTTGGTGACGAGCAGAGCGGTGTCACCGGCCTCGTCCGAGAGATCGGCGACGAGCGCCTGGGCGGCCGCGATCGCCGTGAGCGCGGCGGCGTGGTCGCCGGCGTCCGCGGCGGCCTCCGCGTCGTCGAGGTGACCGGTGATGCCTGCGACGGCCTCGGCGTCACCGTGGGTCGTCGTGTCGAGCTCGGCGACGACACCGTCGACCTCGCCGAACGTTACGCAGTTTCCGCCGCCCTCGACGACCCCCGCGGTCCACTCGACGCCACCGAGCACGTGCTGCCGGAAGGCGGGGTCGGTCCACGACGCGTCGGTGTGACCGGCGCCCTCGTACCAGGAGCGTCCGCCCTCGAAGTTGTGGCACCACGCCAGCGGGTGGTCCGCACCCATCGCGTTGCCTCCCGGGGAGTACGTCGACTCGTCGAGCGTGATGAGGACGTGGACGTCCTCGCGGGGGTTCTGCGTGTAGTTGTACCACTCGTCGAACCGGTCCCAGGCGGCCGGGAGGTGCTCGGTCGAGGGGTGCGCCGGGCTCTCGACGCGCATCGTGGCCTGCTGCTGCGCGGGGTGGCTGGCGAACCGTGCCCCGCCTCCCGTGAGCTCGCTGTACCAGGGGACGGTGTGCATCGTGTCGGTCGCGGCGTGCAGTCCGACGAACCCGCCGCCGCCGCGGATGTACCCCTGGAAGGCGGCGAGCTCCGTGTCGTCCAGCAGACGTGGCTTGTCCGGGTTCATGTCGTTCGTGTTGTCGACGGGTGAGACGAACACGATCGTCGCGTACTGCGCGAGGTCTTCGGCGCTGGTGAACGGCGTGCTGTCCATCGTCAGGTCAGGCTGACCGGGAGAACCGGCGCCCCACCAACCCGACGAGTCGTTCGGCGGGTCCCACACGTCCACCGTGAAGCCGTTCTCAGCGCCCAGCTCGATGAGGGTGTTGGTCGTGTTGTCGATGTGCGAGTGCCGGAAGCCGAGCGTCTTGCCGACCACGAGGATCTTGTAGTCCTCGGCGAGGACGCTGGCCGACGGTACCGACAGCGACGTCGGTGCCGGGGAGGACGCGGCGGGCGCTGCCGCGGCTACGCCGAGGCCGGTTGCCAGGAGAGGGAACGCTGCGAACGCTGCCAACCCTCGATTGATCTTGCGATTGAACTTTTTCATGCCTGCGTCTCCTTCTCGGATCGAGCACGAGAGCCGGGTGTCCTGCAGGTCGCGGCACTGAGGTCCGGGTGCACCGCGGTGTGCAAAGACGTTCGGACGATCGGCACGACCATCGTGCCGATCTGGCGAGTTTTGATGACAGCGCGCCATAAGTCAAGGACACCGCCGCAGTCTTCGGCGGGTGAAAGACTCTCATCCGGACGCTCGACCGCACAGGCCCGGCACAGGTTCACCACAGGCAGCACGGCAGCACGCAAGCCATGCTGGCGCCATGACGACAGCGCCGCACACCTCCGGCCGCCCGGCGGACCCGCCTCGGCTCACCCGCCCGGACGGATCGCCGGTCCGCGTCCTGGTCGTGGACGACGAGCCCAACCTGGCCGAGCTCCTCACCGCCGCGCTGCGCTACGAGGGCTGGGACGTGTCGACCGCGCTCGACGGGCACACCGCGGTGCGCACCGCACGCGAGAACGGGCCGGACGTCGTCGTGCTCGACATCATGCTGCCCGACATGGACGGCCTCACCGTCCTGCGCCGGATCCGAGAGCGGGACGCGGACGTGCCCGTCCTGTTCCTCACCGCGCGCGACGCGGTCGAGGACCGGGTCGCGGGTCTCACCGCGGGCGGCGACGACTACGTGACCAAGCCGTTCAGCCTCGAGGAGGTCGTCGCCCGGTTGCGCGGCCTCCTGCGCCGCGGCGGCGCCTCGACGGCGCGAGACGACGCCGTGCTCGTCGTCGGAGACCTGGAGCTCGACGAGGACTCCCACGAGGTGCGACGCGCGGGCGAGGAGATCACGCTCACCGCGACCGAGTTCGAGCTGCTGCGCTACCTCATGCGCAATCCCCGCCGTGCGCTGTCCAAGGCGCAGATCCTCGACCGCGTGTGGAACTACGACTTCGGCGGGCAGGCCAACATCGTCGAGCTCTACGTGTCCTACCTGCGCCGCAAGATCGACAAGGGGCGCGAGCCCATGATCCACACGCTGCGCGGGGTGGGGTACGTCCTCAAGCCTGCCGCCGGACCGGGCGGCCCGCATGGCTGAGCCGGCCGCCGCGCGGCAGGCAGCCCGTCGACGCCCGACGGCGCTGCGCCGTCGGCTCGTCGTCGTGCTCGTCGGCGTGCTGCTGCTCTTCACCGTCGTGCTCGCCACCACGTCGACGCTCGCGCTGCGGGGTCAGCTCGTCGACGAGCTCGACCACGAGCTCGTCGAGACGAGCCAACGCGTCTCCGAACCACCGGGCGGGGACCACACCCCGGGGGTCGACGACCCGGCCGAGCCGACGGACCCGGCCGAGCCCGGCGATCGACCGGACGGGACGGACGACCCGTCGAGGTTCCCGTTCGGGATCGGCCCGGGCACCGTCGTCGTGCGCTACGACGGGGACGACGTCGCCATCGCGGGTTTCGCCAACCAGGCCGGTGGGTTCACGTCGCTCGACGACGAGCAGCTGGCGGCGCTCGGCGACGTCCCGGTCGACGGCCTCCCGCACGACGTCGAGCTGCCGGGCCTCGGGGGCTACCGGGCCGTCGCCGCCACGACGCGCGACGGCTCGCTCATCGTCGTCGCGCAGAGCACCGCCGACGTCGACGCGACGGTGCAGCAGTACGTGCTCGTCGAGGTCGCGATCGGCCTCGTGGGTCTCGTCGCCGCCGGAGCGATCGGCACCTGGCTCGTGCGCCGCTCGCTGCGACCGCTCGACGAGGTCGCCACGGCCGCCGGCCGCGTGTCGGAGCTCGATCTCGCGCAGGGCGAGATCGGTGCGATCCCCCGCGTCCCGGACGATCTCACCGACGAGCGCACCGAGGTCGGGCAGGTCGGCGCCGCGCTCAACCGCATGCTCGAGAACGTCGAGTCCTCGCTCGTCGCGCGGCACGAGTCCGAGACCCAGGTGCGCCGGTTCGTCGCCGATGCGAGCCACGAGCTGCGCACCCCGCTCGCCTCCATCCGCGGGTACGCCGAGCTCGTGCGCCGGTCCCCCGACGTCGTCCCGCCGGACACCGCACGCTCGCTCGACCGCATCGAGTCGGAGGCCGTGCGCATGACCGGGCTGGTCGAGGACCTGCTGCTCCTGGCCCGGCTGGACGCGGGACGCCCGCTCGACCGTGCACCGGTCGACCTGGCCGTCCTCGCCGTCGACGCGGTCACCGACGCCCACGCGGCCGGACCGGACCACGACTGGGGCCTCCTCCTGCCCGGCGAGGAGGACACGGACGTCGACCTCGAGGTCACGGGCGACGAGGCGAGCCTGCGCCAGGTGCTCGCCAACCTGCTCGCCAACGCGCGCACGCACACCCCGCCGGGGACCCGTGTCGACGTGCGGGTGCGCGACGAGTCGGACGAGGTCGTCGTCGAGGTGTCCGACGCGGGGCCGGGCATCGGTCCCGCGCTGCGTCCCGTGCTGTTCCGGCGCTTCGCGCGCGGCGACGACGCGCGGAACCGGACGGGTGGGTCGACGGGCCTCGGCCTCGCGATCGTCGACGCGATCGTCGCCGCGCACGGCGGGAGGATCGACGTCACCTCCGCCACCGCGGACGAACCGGGCCCGACGGGCACGACGTTCACCGTGCGCCTGCCACGACACGGGTCGTGAGAACGCGGCCGCCCGCGGTCTGGACGCCGGGCGGAAGCACGGCTGGTCGCAGGTGCTGCTCACGCCGGGCGCGTCGTCGTCCCGCTCGTCGCGTGGCGGGCCACCGCGAGCGCCCACGCGACGAGCGGCACCTGGAGCGGGAGGCGCCCCCACGCGATCGCGGGCCGTCGCGCCCACGCGCGTGCGCCGGGGTGCGAGTCGAGGGCCATCTTCACGTTGCCGGGGAACACCCCGACGAACAGAGCGGCGCCGGCGACCGCTCCGAGGCGGCGCGTCGCCGGCACGGCCACGGCCGCCCCGCACGCGATCTCGGCGATCCCGCTGCCCACGACCCAGGCTCGGGGCGAGCCCAGCGCGTCGGGGATCAGCGGCTCGAAGACCTGCGGTCGGACGACGTGGAGGACTCCGGCTCCTGCGAGCAGACCGGTGAGAGCGGCGGCAGAGACGACATGGCGGTCCATGGGCCGAGCGTACGTGGCCGGCCGCAGGAGACCCGGCCGACGGTGGCATGGCGCGCAGCGCCGCTCGGCGGGAGGATAGGACGTCACGGGCCGAACGCAGAGCCGTGCGGCATCCGCGCACCGTGGACGCCATCACCGAGGAGGGGGCCATGGCACAGCCGCCGAGCACCAGCACCACGTTGACCACGGCTGAGCTCGAGGAGATCGCCCGAGCGAACGACAGCGGCAGGACGCCGGTCGTGTTCGTGCACGGGTTGTGGCTCCTGTCCAGCAGCTGGGACCGGTGGCGCCGGCTCTTCGAGGAGAACGGCTACAGCACCGTCGCACCCGGCTGGCCGGACGACCCCGACACGGTCGCCGCGGCCCGCGAGCACCCCGAGCTGTTCGCCCGCAAGATGGTCCAGGCGGTCACCGACCACTACCTCGCAGCCATCGAGAAGCTCGGCACCGAGCCCGCGGTCGTCGGCCACTCGTTCGGCGGGCTGATCGCCCAGAAGATCGCCGGCGACGGCGTCGCCGCCGTGACCGTGGCGATCGACCCGGCACCCGGGCGCGGAGTCCTGCCACTGCCCGCGTCGGCGCTCAAGTCCGGCTCCCCCGTGCTCGGCAACCCGGCGAACGCCCGCAGATCGGTGACCCTGACCTTCGAGGAGTTCACGTACGGCTGGGCCAACACCCTCGACGAGGTCGAGGCCCGGCAGCTGTACGAGGACTTCCACGTCGCAGCATCGGGCGTCCCGATCTTCCAGGCCGCCGTGGCGAACCTGAACCCCTTCAGCGAGACCAGGGTCGACTTCACGGCCGCGGACCGCGGCCCGCTCCTGATCGTCTCCGGCGAGAAGGACCACACCGTGCCGCACGCCATCTCGCACGCCGCGTACACGAAGCACGCCAAGAACACCGCGGTCACGGAGTTCGTCGAGATCCCCGACCGCGGCCACTCCCTGGTCATCGACCACGGCTGGGGCGAGGTCGCCCAGACCGCACTGGACTTCATCCAGACGCACGGACCGTCCGTCTGAAGGACGGCGGAACACGAGGTGGTGCCTCGGCATGTCGGACGCGCCCGCTAAGGTTTCGGACGTTCCGGACAGACCTCACGAGGAGAACGTCTCGTCATGATGGGTGCCAACCACGCCGCGACAGGTGCCGCAGCCTGGATCGCCGTGACCTCGACCGCTCCCTTCGCGCTCGGCCTGCACCCCGTCTCGTCCGTCGGCGTCATGACGGGCGCCGTCGTGTGCGCCGGTGCCGCCGTCCTGCCCGACGCCGACCACCACAACGGCACGTTCGCGCACTCGCTGCCGCCCGTCAGCGAGTGGGTGTCCGACGCCGTGGAGGCCGTCTCGGGCGGGCACCGGAACGGGACCCACTCGTTCCTCGGCATCGCCGTCTTCACCGCGCTCGCATGGGCAGCGGGCCTCCTCACGATCCAGACGGAGTCCTTCGGCACGGTCTACGTGGGCGGCGGCGTGCTCGCCGTCCTGCTCATCGCGCTCGCCCTCAAGGCGCTCAGGCTCACCCGGCGAGGACGGCTCGCGCCCTGGCTCACGTCGCTCACCGTGGCCGCCCTCGTCGCCCTGTTCGCGCCGGAGGAGTGGAACTGGCTCCCCGTCGCGGTCGGCCTCGGCGTGACCGTGCACGTCCTCGGCGACGTCCTGACGACGAACGGCGCTCCCCTGCTGTGGCCCGTCAGGTTCCGCGCGCCGCGCCGGGTGCGGCGCTCTCTCGTCCTGGACGACGTGTGGCGCCCCGGCGGCAGCTTCGCCGTTCCCCTCCTGGGCAGCACCGGGTCGGTGCGGGAGTGGCTGCTCGCCACCGCCGTCGGTCTGTACGCCACCGTGGGGTTCACGTGGTCGGCGCTCGACCAGATGGGCTTCGACACCTTCGGGACGTACACGAGGCTCTCGACGACGGTGCACGACGCCGCGGCCAACCTGTCGGCCACGTTCGCCCTGGCCGGCTGGTGACCGTCGGAAATTCCCTTGCCCGCGACAGGACGCCGGTGCCAGGCTGAGCCCAGTGCCGCCCGCGCCGTCGGGCATCCGAGGAGGGAGGAACACCATGAGCTGGACGACCTACTCCTGCGTGTCCACCACCCCCCGGAGCGCCACCGGCCGCTGAGCCGGCCGTCGCCTGCCCGCACCCCGCGGTGCACGGCGACCTGCGCGCTCCCCTCCCGAGGAGCCGCCGTGCCCGAGCACGACCTGTCCGACCCGTACGTCTCCCTCCCCATGACTCCCGCGCGCGCCCCAGATGTCCCGGACGACCCCCTGCCCCACGTCGTCCTCGGCGCGCTGGACGCGACGATCGGCGACGACCAGCGGTGGTCGACCTGGTCGTCCGTCCAGAAGGGACAGCGCGGCCCCGAGCCCCGACCCGACTGGGTCGTCACCGCCTACGCCGCCGTCGACACCGAGCTCGGCGTCCTCAAGACGGGCAAGGAGGCCGACGTGCTCGTCGTGGAACGCGCCGTCCCCGACGACCCGGCACAGCGGTCGGTGCTCGCTGCCAAACGCTACCGGGGCCTCGACCACCGCTCGTTCCGGCGCGACACGCTCTACACCGAGGACCGCCGCGTGCGCCGCACGCGGGACCGCCGCGCGCTGGACCGCAAGTCCGCCTACGGTCGTGAGGTCGCCGCCGGCCAGTGGGCGGCAGCCGAGTTCGCCGCGCTCGGCGAGCTCTGGTCCGCAGGGGTCCCGGTCCCCTACCCGGTGCAGATCGACGGGACCGAGATCCTCATGGAGTTCGTCGGCACGAGCGACGAGGGCGTGCACGAGGCCGCGCCACGGCTCGCGCGCACCCGGCCGGATCCTGACCTCCTCGCGTCGTGGTGGGACCAGCTCCGCGACGCCATGGCCGTCCTGGCACGACTCGGCTACGCGCACGGCGACCTGTCCCCGTACAACGTGCTCGCCGACGACGACCGGCTCGTGATCATCGACCTGCCGCAGGTCGTCGACCTCGTCGCGAACCCGTTCGGCACCGAGCTCCTGCTGCGTGACTGCCGCACGATGGCCGCGTGGTTCACCGGCCGTGGCCTCGACGCCGACGCCGACGAGCTGTTCGCCGCGCTCCTCGCCCAGGCGTGGTGAGGCCGCGCGGGGTAGAACGGTGGGCATGGAGTCCTACGACAGCGACGACGTCCAGGCTTTCCTCACCTCGTTCGCGGTCGCGACCTCCACGGGCGACCTCGACGCCATCGCCGAGAGCTACGCGTTCCCGGCGCTGGTCGTCTCGGGGTCGGGCTCCGAGGCCGTCGGTGAGCCGGAGACCGTCCGGGACGCCGCACAGACGGCGGCCCGTGGCATGCGCGAGCGAGGGCTCGTCGCCGCCGCGGCCCTGGTCGAGGACGTCGCCGAGGTGGGTGACTCGCTCGTGTGGGCGCGCGTGCGCTGGAGCTACCGCGACGAGAACGCGAACGAGCGCGAGTCCGGCACCGCGCGCTACCTGCTGCGCCGGGCACGCTCCACGTTCGAGGTGTGCGTCGAGGTGCGCGCCGACGACGACCGCTGACGCCGCGTCAGCACTCCCCGCAGTCGTGGGCGACGGGACCACGGCGTGGTGCTGATCCCGCCGGGTCGGGCGGGAGATAGTCGAGCCGGACGTCGTCGGTCACCGGGACGGCGAGGACCGCGGAGTCCTTCGCCGTGCGGGTCCAGTCCCGCGGGACGAGGAAGTACGTGCCTCCCGCCTGCTGCATCAGGACCAGACCGTCGTACCGGTACCGGAACGCCGAACCCTCCGGTGCGCAGACGTGCGGCTCGACCCCCGGCGCGACGAGCTGCAGGTCCGTCGTGCTGCGCACGACCACACCGGGGTACGTCGCCAGCTCCGCCTCGAACTGCCGTCCCCGCCGCTCGCCGACCTCCGCCGAGTAGTTCGCGACGGCCCAGAACAGGGCGACGGCGACGAGCACGAAGACCGCCGCCCACTCGGTGAGCCGCGCGGCGACGCTCGGCGGCCTCCACCCGGGGGTCGAGCGGTGCATCTCGGCGCGCCAGGCCCGCACGACGGCCGCCGTCGTCAGGACGCCGAGCGCGAGGCAGACCGGGGCGAGCCAGGTCGGGACGCCGTCGGCCAGGCCTCGACCGGGCCACACCGCCTGGAACATCCCGAAGACCACGAGGATCGCGCCCGTGAGCCCCACGAGCAGCAGCCCGCGCCGACCCAGGCGCCGACCTCCGGTCACGCGGGTCGTCGCGCCACGCACCCAGAGCCCGATCAGGACGCCGACGGCCACGACCGCCAGCGGCAGGAGGAAGCCGTCCTGCGCCTGGACGAGATAGTCGGCCTGGGTGAGCTGCAGCGACGTGACGTCGACGCCGAAGTAGTAGAAGAAGAACGTCACCCGCTGGCGGCCGAAGAAGTACAGCAGCGCGGTGAGGAGCGCGGCGGGTGCGAGCACCTGCGTCGCGATCCGTGCGAGCCGCGGGACGTCCGTGCCCACCGAGCCGAGGTCCGCGTCACGCGTGGCCCCCGACTCGTCCCCGGGACCCCTCGGCCGGTCGATCTCGCTCACGGTGCAGTTCCCGAGTCCTCCTCGGACGTCGTCCCGCCGCCTTCGTCGTCCATGGGTTCCTCTCCGGTCTCGGGGTCGGGATCGCCGTCGCAGTCCGCGATCAGCACGACGACGGACTCCCGCTCCACGAGCAGGCCCTCGCTCCAGGGGGGATCGGACCCGGCGTACGTGCACGTGTCGCCCGGCTCGCTCGGCGAGCTCACGACCGTCACGCAGAGGGTTCCCCCGCAGGCCTGCGTCATCTCGGCGACGAACAGGGCGCGCACCTCGAGGAAGTTGTTCCCGTCCTGCTGTGCCGCCGTGCTCAGGACGACCGGCGAACCACCACCGGCCCCGCCTCCGCCGCCGCTGCCGCCCGTGGTCGTCTCGTCCGTGGACTCCGATCCGGCCGTGCCCGACATCGTGCCGCTCGGTGCGGGGTCGTCCCCACCCCAGCTGCACGCCGAGACAGCGCACACGAGGGCGGTCCCGAACGCCACCGCGACAGCCCCGTGGCCGAGGTGTCCTCCTCGCCCGCGCCGTCCCGTCCTGTGCGCCATGGCTCCGTCCTCCTCGCACCCGTCACAAGGAGGGAGAGACCAGCACGGCAGACTGATGCGGCGGGGACCTGCGGCGGCGGTCGTCGCGCGACCGCACGCCGCAGGTTCAGCGAAAGTCGCGCGACGTCGTCGTGACCTGCAGGGAGAGCGGGGCGAGGTGCTCCGCGACGAGGTTCGTCGCGCCGTCGGCCCGTTCGAGCCGTCCCCGCACGACCATCGCTGCGGCCGAGCGCGCGACCTTGCGGCACCGCCGCCAGAGCCCGGGCGAGCACACGACGTTGAGGATCCCGGTCTCGTCCTCGAGGGACAGGAACGTCACGCCCCCGGCCGTCCCGGGACGCTGTCGGTGCGTGACGACCCCGCCGACGCCGACGCGCGATCCCGGCCGGTCCCCCACCGGCTGCCCCGCGCGCTCGGCGAGGTCCGCCCGCTCGATCTCCGCGGCGACGCGCACCGCCCCTGCGACGGTGAGCACGCCCGCGGCGGTGAGACCGTCGCGCACGTACCGGGTCGGGTAGGAGCCGGTGGACACGCCGGTCGCCCACACGTCCGCGGCCGCTGTCTCGACGTCGCTCATGCCGGGCAGCGTCGGCGCCCGGACCCCGACGCTGACGCCGGGCAGGGTGTCCGGCCCTTCCTGGGACAGGGCGCCGGCGGCCCACAGCGCCTCGCGCCGCGACACCCCGAGCGAGTCGGTCGCCCCCGCGGTCGCGAGCCCCTCGAGCTGGGCGGTCGTCAGGTCGACGCGCCGCACGAGGTCGCGCAGGTCCCGGAACGGTCGAGGCCCGTCGGCATGCGTGTCCCCACCACCCCCGTCCCGCGCCGCGACGATCCGCTCGGCAGCCGACGCCCCGAGCCCGCGCACGCCGGAGAGCCCGAGCCGCACCCCCAGCGCCAGATCGGGCTGCGCCCCGAACGCGGTATCGACCACCACCCCT
Organism: Cellulosimicrobium arenosum; assembly: GCF_014837295.1. Lineage (GTDB taxonomy): Bacteria > Actinomycetota > Actinomycetes > Actinomycetales > Cellulomonadaceae > Cellulosimicrobium > Cellulosimicrobium arenosum. Next base: position 208,539 of record NZ_JACYHB010000001.1, on the reverse strand, counting down.
GCGTCGAACATGCTGTCGTCTCCTGTCCCGGCCCCGGCACGGGATCTGACCACATGCTCGGCGGAGGTATCCACATGCTCGACCGTTGCTTCCACGCCCGACGTGTTGACGTCCGGGCGGAGCACCGTGATCCCGTGGCGGCGGGCGTCCGCGACCAGCGACTGCGGCGAGTAGAAACCCATCGGCTGCGCCGCGAGCAGGCCCGCGTAGAACGCTGCGGGGTGGTGCACCTTGAGCCACGAGCTCGCGTACACGAGGAAGGCGAACGAGTACGCGTGGGACTCGGGGAAGCCGAAGTCGGCGAACGCCTTGAGCTTGTCGTAGATCTGCTCGGCCACGTCGGGTGCGACACCGTTCGCCGCCATCCCGGCCAGGAGCCGCCCGTGCAGCGCCTCCATGCGCTCGACCGACCGCTTGGACCCCATCGCACGCCGCAGCTGGTCGGACTCCGCCGCGGAGAAGCCCGCGACATCGATCGCCATCTGCATGAGCTGCTCCTGGAACAGCGGCACGCCCTTGGTCTTGGCGAGCGACTTCTCGAGCAGCGGGTGCAGGTACGTCACCGGCTCCCGCCCGCGCGCCCGCTCGATGTACGGGTGCACGGACCCACCCTGGATGGGACCGGGCCGGATGAGCGCGACCTCGATGACGATGTCGTAGAAGCAGCGCGGCCGCAGTCGCGGCAGCGTCGCCATCTGGGCGCGCGACTCCACCTGGAACACGCCCACGGTGTCCGCGGCGCACAGCAGGTCGTACACCGCCGGGTCGTCCTCGGGCAACGTGTGCAGCTCCAGCCGGGCACCCTCGTGCTCGGCGACGAACCCGAACGCGATCCGCAGCGCCGTGAGCATCCCGAGCCCCAGCAGGTCGAACTTCACGAGCCCCGCGTCCGCACAGTCCTCCTTGTCCCACTGCAGGACCGTGCGCCCCTCCATGCGCGCCCACTCGACGGGGCACACCTCGATCACAGGGCGGTCGCACATGACCATGCCGCCCGAGTGGATCCCGAGGTGCCTGGGCAGTCTCAGCATGCGGTCCGCGAGGTCCAGCACGTGCTCCGGGATCTCCCCGTCCTGCGCGGCCGACGGCGGCCGGTGCGTGGGCACGACGTCGTGCGTGTCGTCCGCTCGCAGCCGCTCACCGGCGTCCTGGGCGAGCGGGTCGACGACGCGCGGCTTCGCCGCCCGACCGCCCAGGTCGGGCGACCACGTGTCCCGGTGCCCGGTGTGCGCACGGTCAGGGCGCGGCCCCCACAACGCCGTGACCTGAGCGTCCTTCTCGGCGGTCTTGCTCGCGATCGCACTCTCCCTGGCCTTGCGGTCCGCGGCCGGCGACGACGGGTCGGGGCCGCGCAACGATCCCCAGCGCTCGATGGACTTGCTCCACGCGTCCCCCTGCCCGACGTCGTACCCGAGCGCCCGGGCCGCGTCCCGCACGGCGGACTTCGGACGGTAGGAGATGACGTTCGCGACCTGGGCGGCGTGCGTGCGGCCGAACGTCGCGTAGACGTGCTGGATGACCTCCTCGCGGCGCGCGGACTCGATGTCGACGTCGATGTCCGGCGGGCCGTCCCGCTCGGGCGCGAGGAAGCGCTCGAACAGCAACCCGTGCTTGACGGCGTCGACCGCGGTGATGCCGAGCGCGTAGCAGACCGCGGAGTTGGCGGCCGAGCCGCGCCCCTGCGCGAGGATCCCGTGCACGCGGCAGAACTCCACGAGGTCGTAGACGACGAGGAAGTACCCGGGGAAGTGGAGGTCCTCGATGACCCGCAGCTCGTGGTCGATCTGCTTCCAGGCGCCCGGGACGCGCTCGCTCCCACGCGGGCCGTAGCGGTCCTCGCCGCCGCGGCGCACGAGCTCGCGCAGCCACGTCGCCTCGGTGTGTCCCGTCGGCACGGGGTAGGGCGGGAGGTCCGGCGCGACGAGGCGCAGGTCGAACGCGCACTCGTCGCCCAGCGCGGCGGCGGTCGCCACGGCCTGCGGGTACCGCTGGTGGCGCGCGAGCATCTCCGTGGCCGAGCGCAGGTGCGCGGTCGGAGCGCCGGGCAGCCAGCCGTCCATGTCGTCGAGCGACGACCGGGCGCGCACGGCCGCGAGCGCCCCCGCGAGGTCGGCGTCGCGGGGACCGGCGTAGTGGGCGGCCGTGGTCGCGACGAGCGGGAGCCGCGCGTCGGCCGCGAGGTCGGCGAGGGCGGCGTGCAGGTCGGCGGTGCGCGGGTCGTCGGTGGCGGTGATCTCGACCGCGACGTTCCCGGCGCCGAACGTGGCGACGAGCCGGTCGAGCTCGCGCCGCGCGGAGGCCCGCCCCTCGGTGACGAGCGCACGACGCACCGCGCCCTTGCGGCACCCGGTGAGCACGAGCCACTGGCCGTCCGCCTGCTCCCCCAGCCGGTCGAGCCGGAAGTCCGCGGCGCCCTTGGTCCCGGTCGCGAGGTGCGCGGTCGCGATCGCGCTCGACAGGTTGCGGTAGCCCTGCGGTCCGCGCGCGAGGACGAGCAGGTGGGTGGCGCGCGGGTCGGGCACGCCCGTCGGCGGGTCGAGCACCGGGACGCCCGACGACACCCGCCCCCCGCGTGCGACCGGCCTGCCGGGCCCGGCGACTCCGGCGCCACCCGCCGAGGGGACGGGCAGGTGCAGCTCGGCGCCGAAGACCGTCGGCAGCGACACCTTCGCGGCGGCCTGGGCGAAGCGCACGACACCGTACAGCCCGTCGTGGTCGGTGATCGCGAGCGCGGACAGACCGAGGCGCGCGCCCTCGGCGGCGAGCTCCTCGGGGTGAGACGCACCGTCGAGGAAGCTGAACGCGGAGTGGGTGTGCAGCTCGGCGTACCGGGGCCGCGGGGGCGGGTGGGCGGGCATCAGTCGTACACCCCCTCCACGGTCCAGCGGCCCCGGGTGCTCGCGAGGAGCAGCCCGCGGCCGTCGTCGAGCACGACCTGCAGGTGGACCCGCCGCCGGGGGGTGGTCGTCCACCAGCGTTCGGCCAGCGGCCACGGCCCGGCCCAGCCGCCGACCGTCCCGGCTCCCCCGGTCCCGGCACCTCTCCTCCCGGCATCACCGTCGCCTGCGTCGCCCGCCCACCGCACGGTCGCGGGGTCGCCGCTCATCGCGAGCCGCGCGTCGACCACGACGGGCCGCCCCGCGGCGTCGAGCACGACGGCGTCCGGCGGCGGGTCGAGCACGACGGCGGGCGCCGGGCTGGGCAGCGACCCGGGCCACGGCTGGGCGGGGTCGCGGGGACGGACGACGTCCTCGCCGAAGGGGACGAGGTGCACGCGGTCGGTCACGTCGCGTCCGCCCTGGGTCGCCACCTGCAGGACGGCGTCACCGCCGAGCAGGCCCTGGACGCGGCTGAGCGCGCGGTGCGCGCGCTGGTCCTCCCCGCTGGACGCCCCCCACAGCCGCGGCTGCTGCGCCCCGGCGGCGACGACCTCCTCGGCGGTCAGCGCCAGGTGGGCCAGCGGCGCGACGCCGGGCACCTCGGCCGTGCCCCCGGGCGAGACCCCGCCCACCGCGCGACGCCGGCCCGTGCGCCCGCGGGCAGCACGAGCGGCCTGCACGGACGACGTCGTGAGCCAGCCCTCGAGCTGCCAGCGCACCCGGTCGGTGATGCGGGCGGGGCTCAGCCCGCCGGCAGGACCGTCGAGACGCCACGTGCGCTCGAGGTCGTCGCCCTCGACGGTCCGGGCGGTGATCCGCAGGCGCCCGGCGACGAGCGAGCGCGTGACGAGCTGGTCGTGCAGGTCCTCCGCGAGGCGCCGGGCGGCGAACGTCGCGACGTCGACGCGCTCGGCCGGCGGGTCGAGATCGGCCTGGACGGCCACGTCCTGCTCGACGCGGCGCCGGGCGGGCGGGCGCAGGTCCTCGCCGCGGGCGAGCCGGTGCGCCCACGCCCCGAGCGCGCCGAACCGGCCCTCGACGGTCGCGGGCGGCAGCGCGGCGAGCGCCCCCAGCGTCCGCACGCCCAGCCGGTCGAGGAGGCCGACGAGGGCGTCGAGCGCGGTCACGACGTCCGGGCGAGCGGCGACGTGGACGAGGTCGCGCGCAGGGCGCGGGCCGAGGAACGCGGCGGAGCCCTCGCGGGCGACGACGACGGACTCGCGCGCGGCCAGCACCGCGGCGAGGATCCCGTCGGCGACGCCGACCTGGCACTCGTGCCCGGTGCGCTCGACCACGCGGGTCACGAGAGCGCGGGCGAGCGCCTCGTCCGAGCCGTGGTAGCGGCTCGCGCCGACGGCGGGCAGGAGCAGCAGGCCGGGCCGGGTGATCTCGAGGCCGGCGACGACGGTCTCCGCCGCGAGCGCGACGGGCTCGAACTCGCGGGCGTCGCGCGCGTCGTCGACGTCGAGGAGCTCGAGGTCGGGGCAGCACTCGCGGGCCCGACGCCGGCGCATCCCCCGGCGCACCCCGTGCGCGCGGGCGGTGGCGGAGACCGCGACGACGCGGCGCCCGTCGTGCGTGGCAGCGGGCACGTGCGCGGGGATGTCGCGCACCGCCATCGCGGCGAGGACCGGCCAGTCGGGCACCCAGAGGGCGGCGGTGCGCGTGGTCATCGGACGCACCTCATCCCACGAGCCTCAGCTGCGGCGCCGCGGCGGAGGGCAGCTCTGTCCGCCCGACCGCGTCTGCCCCTGGCGCTCCGGCACCCGGCGCCTCCTGCTCGCGCAGGTAGGCCGGCCAGTCGGAGCGGTCGAGCGGCAGCTCGACCTCCACGCGCACCGGACGGGCGGCACCGGACCGTCCGGCGCGCTCGACCGTGAGGGTCCGACGCCGCAGCCAGCCCGCGCCGTGGTCCACCCCCGTCCACGACCCGCCCGTCACGGTCAGCGCGACGTGCGCCCCTGACCACGGCGTCGCCGCGACGAGCGTCGCGCCACGCTCCCGGGCGCGTCCGGCGAGGCGCCGCCGGTCCGCGTCGCCGAGCGCTGTCTGCGGCCCGACGACCACGACGTCCATGCCGTCGACGAGCGCCGCGACCGCAGCCGCGGCGTCGGGCCCGGGACGAGGGACGAGCGCGAGGCGGCCGAGGTCGATCCCGGCGTCCGCCGCGGCGAGCAGCCCGACGCCGGGGAACCCGACCATCGTCGTCCACGCACCCGTGGCCGAGGCGCGCGCGAGCAGGGCGAGCAGGAGGCTCGTCGACCCCTGCACCGCCAGGACCGTCCCGCGCCGGATCGCACCGGACGGCAGGAGGGGAGCAAGCGCGCCGTGCACGGGCCAGGACCGCTCGTCGGGCTCGCGGGGCACGTCGAGCGGGGTGGGTGTCGGGGTGCCGTGCTGGACGGTGAGCGGTGCGGCGGTCGCGGATGCGGTCCGCGCCCGGGAGGCCCGCAGGCCCGCGCGCTCCTCGGCACGCCGCAGCAGGGAGCGAGCGTGCTCCGCCCGGGCGGCGCGCCCGGCAGGATCGGCAGCATCGGCAGGGTCGACGGGACGTGCGACGAGAACCGTCATCTCGCCTCCCGGTCCACGCCCTCGCCGTCCGCGCCGCCCGGTGGATCAGACGTCGCACGTTCGAACACATGTTCGACTCTCTCCAGTGTTCGACCGCACGGCAGGGGTGTCAACTCCGCCCCGGTCGACCCGCCACATTCGCCCGAGATGCCCACCCCAACCCTCGACCACTGCCAGAGGGTCGCCCGAACCCTCACCCTCCACCTGAGCCTCAGCTTGCCTGACCCCTACCCCGGTGAACATGCGGCTGAGGCCCGTCAGCGCGCCATCATGGGCAGCAGAGCCATGGTCGCCCGGGCGCAGGCGCATGGTCGACGAGATGCTTGTGGACGCGCGGTTGGGCACGATGGGGCCATGGCTGACGTGAACCTCGACTCCCGTCCGACCGCCCCCGACCCGTACGCGAGCCTCCCGCCCGTACCCACCTTCACCATCACGAGCACCGACCTCACCGACGGTGAGCCGATGCCCACCACGCACGCCGCCGAGGGTGACGACGTCTCCCCCGCCCTCGGCTGGTCCGGCTTCCCGGAGGCCACACGGTCGTTCGTCGTGAGCTGCTTCGACCCCGACGCCCCGACGCCCGCAGGTTTCTGGCACTGGACCGTCGCCGATCTGCCCGCGTCCGTGACGTCCCTGCCCCGGGGCGCGGGTGCGCCCGACGGGACCGAGCTGCCCGACGGCGCGTTCCACGTCCGGCACGACGGCGGAGCCCCGGGATGGACGGGCGCCGCGCCTCCGCCCGGGGACCGCACGCACCGGTACGTGCTCGCGGTGCACGCGCTCGACGTCGACTCGCTCGCCGAGACCGCGAGCCTCAACCCGGACGCGACGCCCACGGCCGTCGCGTTCAACGCCTTGTTCCACACGCTCGCGCGTGCAACGCTCACCACGACCTATCGGATCGCGGAATGAGCACGGAGTGACCGAGGACGTGGACGTGGACCTGCCCATGCTGGGCTCCCTCACATGGGAGCCTGCGCTCGACCACCTCGATCTCGTCGCTCCGGTGACGGCCGACGTCCTGCGCCGCTGGGCGGCCGAGTACCCGGCCGTCGCGGCGCAGGTCGCCGTGACCGAGATCGACCCCGAACTCGCGGACACCGCGGCGCTCAACGAGGCGTTCGCGCTCCCGGTCGCGGCGTCGGCGAACTGCGTCGTCGTCGGCGGGTCGCGTGCGGGCGACGAACGGATCGCGGCCGCGGTGGTGCGCGCCCACACGCGCGCGGACGTCAACACGCGCATCCGCAAGCTTCTCGACGTGCGCAAGGCGTCGTTCCTGCCGACGGACCGCGCGACGAGCGAGTCCGGCATGGAGTACGGCGGCATCACGCCGATCGGCCTACCGCCCGGATGGCGCGTGCTCGTCGACTCGCGTGTGGTGAGCGACGGCGAGCCCGCCCTGGTCGGCAGCGGCGTACGGCGCTCGAAGCTGCTGCTCCCGGGCGCCCTGCTCGGCCGCCTGCCGGGCGTCGAGGTCGTCGAGGAGCTTGCGCTCGCGACACCCGGAGCCCCCCGCTGACCGCACCGCGAACCCGGTGACGTCCGACGACACGGACCACCGGCCCGCTGAGCTGCGGCGGACCGGGTTCCCCGGCGCCGTGCGGCCGTGCGACCAGCCGCGGGCGATCAGCTCTCCGCGCGACCCACGCGCCAGTAGCCCATGAACGCCACCGCACGACGGTCCACGCCCAGCTCGGCGACGAGGTGACGACGCAGCGTCTTGATCGCCCCGGCCTCGCCCGCGAGCCAGGCGTACAGGACGGTCTCCTCCTCGAGCAAGCCGGGGACCTCCCACAGGATCGACGTGTCGACGTCGACGTCCTCGAGGCCCGCTGCGGTGCGGCACTGCACGGGCGGGTCGGCGCCCAGGACGCCCGCGTCGAGGATCCGCTCGGCCGCCGCCTTGACCGCGGGCACGAGGAGCGTGCCGTGCGCGGCGCCGTGGCCACCCTCGTGCGGGTCGCCGTGCTGGCCGGTCCCGGCCGCTCCGGCCGGCATTCCGTCCCGCGCGAGGAACGTCACCTGCACGCCCGGTGGCGCGACGAGCTCCCGCGCGTCGTCGGCGTGCGGGACCTCGACGTGGACCTCGCCCCACGCGTCCGCGGGCAGGTCCTCGCAGATCGCCGCGATGGCGGGCAGAGCGGTCTCGTCGCCGGCCAGCAGGAGCGCGTGCGCGCGTGCCGGGGGCCGGAACTCGAGACCACCGACAGGCCCGTCGAACGTCGCGTCCGGGCCGAGCAGCACGAGCGGCGTGCCGACCTGGGCCGTGAGCGCCCACCGCGAGGCCGGGCCGGCGTCGCCGTGGAGCACGACGTCGACGTCGACCTCGCGCAGCTCGGGGCGCACCGCGACGGTCGTGTAGGTGCGCAGCGGGTTGCGCCGCTCCTCCGGCTGCGCGCGCCAGGCGGCGTACCAGTCGTCGGGATCGCGCACGAGGTGGGCGTACCCGCCGTCGGGAGCCGGCAGGACGAACTTGATCCGCACGTCGAGGCCAGGGTCCGCGAAGCGGTCGAGCTCGGGGCCGGTGAACGTGAAGCGCACGAAGCTCGGCGTAAGCTGTTCGACCCGGACCACCGTGACGTCGAAGAACCGCCAGGGCTTCCTCGCGGCGGCGCGCGCGACGCCGGGACGGGACGAGGTCCGAGGGGTGGTGACGGTGCTACTCACACAGGTGAGGCTAACCTAGCCCCCGCGGTCCGGGTCAACCTCCAGGACCGGGCATACCGCACCGAGTCCCGTGATCCGCGTCACGCCGCGCGAGCGCGCCCGCGCCAGAGCAGGTAGACGAAGTACGGCGCACCGAGCAGCGCCGTGCCGATGCCGGCGGGGATCTGTGCCGGCGCGATGAGGAAGCGCCCGAGCGTGTCCGCCACCGAGACGGGCAGCGCCCCCAGGAGCATGGCGACGGGCACGACGCGCGAGTGCCGCGCCCCGACGAGCGCGCGCGCCATGTGCGGCGCGACGAGCCCGACGAACGCGAGCGCGCCCGCGGCGCACGCGGCGGCCGCCGTGAGGAGCGCCGCGGAGCCCAGCAGCAGCAGCCGGGTGCGGTCGAGGGGGACGCCGAGGACGCGCGGTGTGTCCTCGTCGAGCGACAGCACGTCGAGCTCGCGCCGGTAGACCGCGGCGAGCGGCACGACCAGCAGCAGCGCACCCGTCACCGGGAGCAGCTGGTCGAGCGTGCGTCCGTAGGTCGACCCGGAGAGCCACGTGAGCGCGAGGTTCACGTCCCACGGCGCGACGACCACCACGACGAGCGTGATGAGCGCCATGACGCCCGCCTGGGCACCGATGCCGATGAGCACGAGCCGGTCCGAGCCGAGCCCGCCCTTGTACGCGAGCCCGTACACGAGCCCGAACACCGCGAACGCCCCGACGGCGGCGGCACCCGCGACGGGCCAGATGCCGATCCCGGGCACGAGCAGGCTCACGAGGATCGCGCCCAGGCCGGCGCCGGGGGTGACGCCGAGCAGCCCTGGCTCGGCGAGCGGGTTGCGGCAGACCGCCTGGACGATCGATCCCGCGAGCGCGAGCGCCGCGCCCGCCAGGACCGCGGCGAGGACACGGGGCACGCGTTGGCTCAGCACGAAGTCGACCTGCCGCCCGGCGACCCCCTCCCACCAGTTCGCGACGTCACCGAGCAGCACGACGCGGTCGCCGAGCAGCAGACCTGTCACCACGGCCGCGACGAGCAGGACCGCGAGCGCGGCCACCACCACGACGACGGTCCGCTGCGACCGGGGGCGGCCGAGCGCCCCGCGCGCGGCCTGGGCAGCGGGGCCGGAGTCGCGCAGCCGGCGGGCGAGCCACATGAGCAGCCCGGCCCCGAGGACGGTCGTGACGACACCGGTCGGGACCGCGATCGAGAGCGTCCCGGGGAAGCAGATGCGCAGCAGGACGTCGGCCCCGAGCACGACCACGACCCCGGTGAGCCCGGCGAACGGCAGGAGGAGCGCGTGGCGACCGAGACCGGGGACGCGTCGCCCGACGAGCCGTGCCAGGACGGGCGCGGCGAGGCCGACGAACCCGACCGGCCCGGCCACGGTGACCGCGATCGCGGCGAGGAGCACGGCGACCACGACCGACACGGCACGCGTGCTGCGGACGTCGATCCCGAGGACGGTCGCGGCGTCGTCCCCGAGCCCGAGGAGGTCGAGGCGGCGGGCGAGCAGCAGCGCGGCGAGGACCCCGACCACGACGACGGGCGCGGCGAACGCGACGGTGCGCGTGCCGGACTGCACGATCGACCCGCTCCCCCACGCGAACAGGCCGGTCGTCTCCTGCTCGAACAGCGTGAGCAGGAGCATCGTGACCGAGTGCAGCGCGAGCATGATCGCGGATCCCGCGAGCACGAGTCGGGTCGGGCCGTCCGACCCGCCGCGCGCCACGACGAGGACGAGGCCGGTGGCGGCGAGCCCGCCGAGGAACGCCAGACCGCTCTGCAGGTAGAACGGGACGGACACGCCGAAGGCGGCGACCGCCACGACGGTGACGTAGGCACCGGCGTTGACGGCGAGGGTGTCGGGCGAGGCCAGCGGGTTGCGCGCGACGGACTGCAGGACGGCGCCCGCGACGCCGAGCGCCACACCGACGAGCACGCCCGCGAGCAGTCGCGGGACGCGCGAGGCCACGAGGACGGCGGCCGTCTGGTCGGCGCCGTCCCCCGTGACGAGGCGCAGGAGGTCGAGCGGCCCGACGGCGGCGGTGCCCTGCGTGAGGTGCACCGCGGCCAGGACCAGGGCGAGGACCGAGATGCCGACGAACGCCACGCCGACGCCGAGGCGCGACGTGCGCCCGGTGCCACCGCGCTCCGTCTGCGGCGCGACGGCCGCCACGTCGTCGGACGGGTCGTGGACGCCGACCGGCTCGTCCACCAGGAGGAGGACGTCCGGATCCGTCGCCGTGCGCTCGTGGTTCATCGGGTCCCCGCCCGCCTCGTCACGCGGTCAGGGTGTCGACCAGCGCGTCGACGTACGCGGCGCCGGACAGCGGTCCGCCGAACATCCAGATGCCGTCGGGCACGCGGTGGACGTCGCCGGCCTCGACGAACGGCAGCTGCTCCCAGACCGCGTTGTCCTCGAGACCGTCGACGAACGGGTCGCCGCCGTCGGTGTCGTTGGCGATGTAGACGAACTGGACGTCACCGAGCTGGGTGAGGCCCTCGACGTCGGTCTGCGCGAGCCCGTAGTCGGGGTCGCCGCCCTCGGTCCACGCGTTCGTCAGCCCGATCTCCTCGCCGACGGCGCCGAAGAAGGACCCGGGCGTGTACATGCGGATCGAGACGGTGCCGTTGGTGACCCAGCCGTCGGCCATGGTGAACTCGGCCCCGTCGAGGCCGGCATCCTCGAGCGCGGCGGTGCCCTCGGCGACCTTCGCGTCGAAGTCCTCGAGCGCGGCCGCGGCGTCGTCCTGCCTGCCGGTGACCTCGCCGAGCGCCTCGACCGTCGATCGCATGTAGCCCAGCGGGTCCTCGCCGTCGGAGCCGCGCAGCGTCAGGACGGGCGAGATCTCCTCGATCTGGGCGATGACGTTCTCGGGGAGGTCGGTCGTCGTCACGACGAGGTCGGGCTCGAGCGCCGAGATGGCGTCGAGGCTCGGCTCGCCGCGCGTCCCGACGTCGGGCGTGGCGGAGTCGATCGGCGCGACCGTGTTCCACGCGTTGTAGCCCTCGACGTCGGCCTGGCCGGCGACGTCGGCGCCGATCGCGACGAGGTTCTCGGTCAGGCCCCACTCGAGCGAGACGATGCTCGTCGCGGGTGCGTCGAGCGTGTGCTCGCCCCGCTCGTCGGTGTAGGTGACGGGTCCCGACGCCGCGGCGTCGGTGGTCTCGTCGGGGGTCGACCCGGAGGCCGGGTCCTCGGTCGTGCCGCACGCGGCGAGCGCGAACGTGGCCACGAGCGCGACGAGCGCGCCCCCTGCGGTGGCGAGCGGACGGGGACGGGAGGAGCGCATGGGTGTCCTTCGATCGTGGTGTCGGGTCCGCCGGGCGGACGGGCAAGGTGTGGTCAGAGAAGCACCGGTGGGCCGGCGGTCACGCGTGCAGTGCGGCGTGCGCCTGCGCGGTGTGCCGCCCGCGGGGCTCGCAGCACGTGCGACCCGTGAGCGGGTGGGCGTAGACGTCGACGTGGATCCCGTACACGTCGCTGAGCAGCTCGGTCGTGAGCACGTCGTCCGCGGGGCCCGTCGCACGGACGGACCCCTGGGAGAGCAGCACGACCTGGTCGGCGACGGACGCGGCCTGGTTCAGGTCGTGCAGCACGACCCCGACGGCGACACCGTGCTCGGTCGCGAGGTCGCGCACCAGGTCCAGGAGCTCGACCTGGTAGCGCAGGTCGAGGTAGGTGGTGGGCTCGTCGAGCAGGAGCACGCCCGTGTCCTGCGCGAGGCACGTCGCGAGCCACACGCGCTGCAGCTCGCCGCCGGACAGCTCGTCGACACCGCGCGCGGCCATCGTGGTGATGCCCGTGACGTCCATCGCGCGGGCGACGGCACGGGTGCCGTCCGGGTCGTTCGCGCGGAACCTCCCGCGGTAGGGGTGGCGTCCGTAGGCGACGACGTCGCGCACGGCCACGCCCGACGGCGTGGGCCGGCTCTGCGACAGCAGCGTGACGCGCCGCGCGAAGTCCTTGGGGTGCAGGGCCAGGGCGTCCGTACCGTCGTCGAGCACGACGTTCCCGGTATCGGGGCGGTGCAGCCGCGCGAGCGAGCGGAGCAACGTCGACTTGCCGGACCCGTTGGGGCCGATGAGTGCGGTGACCGCGCCGGGGGTGAGCTCGAGTGCCGCGCCGTGCACGACGGTGCGGGAGTCGTAGGACAGGTGCAGGTCGTGACCCGCGAGCGCGGTGGGTACCGCGTAACCTGTCGGGGCTGAGGGTGCACTCACATAGGTGAGGCTAATCTACGCTCGCCAATGCCCACCACCCCCGACCGCTGCGACGGAGGTCACCCGATCACGTCTCCGGCCGCTCGCGGGCCGGACCGATCGCGGGCCGGACCGATCGCGACGTGCCGGCCGCCGCCTGGTGGTGTAGACCCGGGGCATGGTGGACGACAGGCCGGCCCGGCGCGCGGCACCCTCGGTGAGCGCCGGCCTGACCGCTCGGGCCCGGCGGCTGCGCGCCCGGGCCGCCGACTACGCCTACGCGGGAGCGCAACAGGTCGAGCACGGGCTCCACCACGGACGACCGGTGCCGACGGGCACGGGCGACCGCGCGCCCGTCGTGCTCCTGCCCGGCGTCTACGAGACCTGGCAGTTCCTACGGCCGGTGGCCGGGCCGCTCGCCGCCGCGGGGCACCCGGTGCACGCCGTGCCCGGTCTCGGCTACAACCGCCGCCCCGTCGCCGAGGCCGCGAACCTCGTCGCGACGTATCTCGAGCGGACCGACCTGCGCGGTGTGGTCTTCGTCGCGCACAGCAAGGGCGGCCTGATCGGGAAGAAGGTCATGCTCTCCGAGGCCGGTGGCCGCGTCGCGGGGATGGTCGCGGTCGCGACGCCGTTCCTCGGGTCCCGCTGGGCGCGCTACCTCGTGGGCCGCACGCTGCGCGCGTTCTCCCCCACCGACGCCGAGCTGCTCGCCCTCGTCGCGGAGCGCGCCGTCGACGTGCGGATCACCGCGGTCTACCCGCGGTTCGACCCGCACATCCCGGAGTCGGGCGCGCTCCCGGGTGCGACGAACATCGAGCTCCCGCTCGCGGGCCACTTCAAGCCGCTGGGCGACCCACGCCTCGTCGGCGTCGTGCTGCGCGAGGTCGAGCGCCGAGCGGAGACTGCCGCGCCGCGACCCGAGCCGTAGGACACGGCAGGGCGCGAGATACGGTCGGGGCGTGCACCTGCGTGACTTCGCCGCGCCCGACGCCGTCGCGACCCTGACCGTCTTCCGTCGTGCCGTGCACGGGGCCGCGAGCCGGGACTACACGCCCGAGCAGCTCGCCGCGTGGACCCCGGCCGAGGTGGACGAGACGGCATGGGGTGCGGGGCCAGCGGCGAGCCGGACCCGCGTGGCGTGCGACGCCGAGACGGTCAACTACCTCATGCGGTGCCCGCTCGGCTGACTCACCCGGCGCGGCCAACATGCACGCGCACGAGCTCCTGCGTGCACCGTGTCATCGCGACGTACAGGCCGTTCCAGCCCCGCGGCGACCTGTGCGGCAGCCGCCGCACCGAGACGCTCGGCGAGATCCGACGCGGCGGCGAGCACGACGACGTCGCGCGGCTCGACCCCGGCGTCGCGCACGGCACGCGGTGGCGCGTTGCGGCTGCCCGCGACGCGCAGCACGGGTCCGACGAGCGCCATCACCTCGCGCGGCGTGCGGTAACAGATCGTCAGGTCGGCGCCATGCCAGCGCTCGCCGAAGACCGGCCCGACAGCGTCCGCCCAGTCGGTGTGGCGGTGCGGCGCTTCGGTCTGGTCGACGTCCCCGACGGTCGTCACGGACCGCGTCGGGCACCGGCGCGCCACCATGTGCCACTGCATGGGAGAGAGCTCCTGCGCCTCGTCGACCACGACGTGCCCGTAGACACAGTCGCGCCGCGTCGCCGCGCGCAGCGCGAGGAAGTCGCCCTGGTCGCCCGGCCCGACCTGCTCGTCCCGCGTCCCCAGCGCGTCGGCGAGGGCGTCGAGGAGCGGGACGTCGCTCGGGGCGAGTGTGGCCGGCTCGGCCGCGACCCGTGCGATCTCGGAGGGCATGAGCCCGGGCGCGAGCAGCGTGAGCAGCGCGACGTCGGACAGCAGGGCGGTGAGCGCCGTGCGCGGCTCCACAACCGGCCACCACGCGTCGAGCACGGCCGCGACCGCGGCGTCGCGTGCGAGGTCGCCACGCAGGCGCTCGAGGTCGTCCTCCGTGAGCTCGCCGTCGACGTAACCGCCACGCGCGCCGGTCGTCGGCGCGTGGTCGTCGCTCGCGGCGAGCCTGGCGTCGAGCTGACCCAGCACGTCCTCGAAGCCCTCCTCCACACGCTCGAGCCGCTCCGCGTGGCGTGCCGCGACCTCGTCCACGAGAGCGTCGAGCAGCAGATCGATTGCCCGACGGCGCGCGGCGAGCACGCTGCGGCCCCCGGCCCGGGCGGCGCGCAGGACGCGAGCGACCCGGTCGGCGTCGAGCGTGCGCGGCTCGCCGTCGACCCCGCCCGGCGAGCGCTCGCGCGGCCGGGACCAGGGAGTCGGAGTACTGGTCGACGACGTCCTGCCACACCGCTCGACCCTTGATCTCGGCCACGTCCCGCGCCTCGTCACGCTCGGGCACCACGGCCGGGACGAGCGTGTCGCACGTCGCCGACACGACCCGCGTCTCGCCGAGGGCGGGCAGCACCTGGGCGACGTACTCGAGGAAGCGCGACGACGGGCCGAGCAGCAGGACGCCGCGCGCCGCGAGGTGCGGGTGGGTGAAGAGCCGGTAGGCGACGCGGTGCAGCGCGACGACCGTCTTCCCCGTCCCCGGGCCGCCCTGTACGACGAGCACCTGGTCGGCCGGGGCGCGGATGATCCCGTCCTGCTCCGCCTGGAGCGTGGCGACCGCGGTGCCCATGCACCCCGTGCGCCGCTCCGACAGCGCGGCGAGCAGCGCGCCCTCGCCGACGAGCTCGTCCTCGCCGTCGTCCCAGGTCGCCGCGCCGTCGAGCGGCTCGTCGTCCACGCCGGTGACCCGGTCGCCAGCGGTGCGCACGTGACGGCGGCGCGCGAGTCCCTGCGGCTCGCGTGCGGTCGCGGTGTAGAAGGTTCGCGCCCCGGGCGCGCGCAAGTCGAGCACGAGGGGGTCCGCGCCGTCGTCCGGGGCGCCAATCCCGACGCGGCCGACATGCCGCGTCGTGCCGTCGAGCGTGTCGACCCGGCCGAAGACGAGCCAGCTCTCGGCCAGCGCGAGCTCGGACCGACGGCGGCGCAGCCCGGCCCGACAGGAGCGGTCGACGACGTCCTCGCTCCCGGCCCGGGCCGTGCCCGCCTCTGCGGGTGCGGCGAGCTGCGCGTCCAGCTCGTCGATGAGCTCGACCCTGCGCGCGAGCGCGGCGTCGAGGTGCCGCTCCTCGGCCGCGACGGCGTGCGCCGCGGCGTCGTGCGGGGTCGCAGTCTGATGAGTGGTTGGCTGCGAGGGGGTAGCAAGAACGGGGAGGACTGGACCGGCACGGGACCTCTTCTCGTACGACGTACGGACACGTGCCCAAACGCGCGGACGCGCCCGGTCGTTCCCGACTGCTCACTCGCGCTCGCGGGGACACGGCGATCCGCGGGTCAGGACACGCGCGTCGCCCAGAACGCGACCGCCGACCCCGCGGCGACGTTGAGCGAGTCCACTCCCCCGGCCATCGGGGTCTCCACGACCCGTTCCGCTGCCTCGAACACACACCGCGGGAGCCAATGGCCCTCGGTGCCGAGGACGAGCGTGAGACGCTCGGGCGGGTCGGCGACGACGTCGTCGAGGCGCACGGCGTCGTCGGCGAACGCGAGCGCGAGCGCGACGACCGTGAAACCGTCCGCGCGCAGTGCGTCGAGACCGTCCGGCCACGTCTCGAACCGCGTCCACGGCACCTGGAACACCGTGCCCATGCTCACGCGCACCGAGCGCCGGTAGAGCGGGTCGGCGCAGCGCGGGAACACAGCGCCGACGTTCTTCCCGTCCGACCTACGGCCCTACCTGGTCAGACCGAGCGCTTCCTTTAGGCCTGGATGGACTCGAAAGGCGACCACCGTGGAGTCAAACCGGGCACGAGGGTCTTTGTACCGCCAGACATACTCGGAACCACCGCCGCGCCCTCCTGGCTTGAGATACGAAATCACCGAAAACTCAAACAAATCTCCAAGAGCCGCGATAGGGGCCACTTCTCCTACATCGTGCCTCAACTTGAGCGAGGCGGCAAACTCCTCGAGACTAAACTTCTCCGAGCCCACCGACTTTAGAACCTCGAGAAGACCGCGGTACTTTGGGACATGTTTTGCCATTTCGTCGTCAAGTTCGTTCAACAGATAGTCCGAATAGGCGTCTCGGGCCGCATGGACTGATTCGTTGTCAAATTTGGATGACGCCGATTGATGAGTGCGGAGAACTTCATTGCAGAACTTAATGACATCGCGCGGTCGCAAGAAGGTGCGATCACAGATGTGTCGATACTTGCTTTGGCGGCCTGGCATCTCCCTTGACTCATCGAATACATCTTCCCAGGGAACCTTGCGCACTCCCTCGCCAAGGGTTTCGTTGAACCGACTCTCCATCAGCCCGCGAAGAGTCAAGCCGCTTCCGGATTCACTCCAAAGGACTCGCGAGGAAAAGTTCTCAGTTACCTTATTCTTGTCTTCGAACTGCAGGTCTTGGTAGATGTCGTCACGCAGCAGAACGACTGGATTGAGTTTCTTACCTTGTCGACGTGCGCTAACAAAGAGATCCCTTGCGGCAATAATTAGGCCCGTTAGGCGCTGGGAGTACTGAGAATCTTGGACCGAGAATCCTAGGTCGAGCTGATCAAAGCAAACTAGATACTTGTTCGCAGGATTAAGCGCCGTAAGCACGGCCTCCTGCATTGCCCGATTCACCGACTGGATATGTATCGGAAGTTCACGAACCTTGAGCTTTTCGACATCCAACTTGAAAGCCTTGAAGTTCAGTCCGCCCTTAAAGTGCAGTTCCTCTTCAGGGCTGAAGAGTTGGCTAAAGTCAGGATTGCGAGATCCGTAGGAATCGACAACAAACGCTTCGAGTGCCGACATTGCTTCTTGAGACTCGTCGGACCATGGCTGACTCTGATCGTCATTCAGGAGCACTTTGGCGAGTCCAAGTAGGATCAGGTATCGCCAACTGTGGATGTACCGTCGCTCCTCGGGAACGCCATTCTCCGCCTGCAAGTCATGATGGGCCCACGGGTAATCATCAAATGAGTAGCCGACGGGAAACGTGCTCGAGTCCGCTCCGTCGACAAGTCGCTTATAGATCGCGGTCTTTCCCGAGCCCTTCCTGCCAACAATGAGGAAACTCCTCATATCTCGCACTGAGAGATAAGCATCGTGATCCTGGAAGCAGGCATCTAGCAACTCGTCGGCATCCGCATCGATCGCTCCGAAGGAGTCGATGTCCGATAGAGCCCTCGACGGCACACTTGTCATCTCTTGCACGCACTATTCTTACCACGTACTGCGGCGCGAGCGCGCTGAGGCAGAGTCATTTCACCCGTGTGGCCCAGAATGCAACCGCCGAGGCAGCCGCCACGTTCAAGGAGTCCACTCCCCCGGCCATCGGGATCTTCACGACGCGGTCGGCGGCCTCCACCGCACTGCGCGAGAGACCGTGGCCCTCGGTGCCGAGGACGAGCGCGAGCCGCTCGGGCGGTTCCGCGACGACGTCGTCCAGACTCACGGCGTCGTCCGCGAGCGCGAGCGCGGCGACCGTGAAGCCGTCCGCGCGCAGCGTGTCCAGCCCACCCGGCCACGTCGCGAACCGCGTCCACGGCACCTGGAACACCGTGCCCATGCTCACGCGCACGGACCGTCGGTAGAGCGGGTCCGAGCAGCGCGGGGACACGAGCACCGCATCGACGCCGAGCGCGGCCGCGGAACGGAACACGGCGCCCACGTTCGTGTGGTCGACGAGGTCCTCGAGCACCGCGACACGTCGGGCGCCGGTCCCCCCGCGCGCGCCCGAGAGAAGCTCGTGGACGGTCGGCAGCGGCGGGCGATGCATGGCCGCGAGCGCCCCGCGGTGCAGGTGGAACCCGGTGATCGCCTCGAGGACGTCTGGCTCGGCCACGAACACGGCGACGGGCTCGCCCGTGCCGCCGGGCGCGTCGTCCACCGGGTAGCGGGCGGTGAGGTCGGCGATGTCGTCGGTGAGGTCGGCGAGCCAGCGCTCGGCCATGAGGAACGAGCGCGGGCGGTGGCCCGCGGCGAGCGCGCGCCGGATCACGGTCGAGCTCTCGGCGATGTACAGACCCTTCTCGGGCTCGTGCTTGGCGCGCAGGGCGACGTCGGTCAGGCGGACGTAGTCCGCGAGCCGTTCGTCCTGCGGGTCGGTGACGTGGACGACGGACCAGGGCTCGGGACTCACGGCACCGATTCTCCCCGATCAGCCGGCCCCCGCTCCCACCCGACGGACGGGTTGGGCAGCGGCGCCGGGTGTCGGGGTGTCGAGCCGATCGAGGACGGAGTCGAAGGCCCGGTGGTACGCCCAGGCCCGGAAGTAGGTGCTGTGGGAGGCGACGGTGAACAGGTAGGCGCCGCGGTCGACCTCGTCCGCCCCGCGGTCCACGGGGTTGACGGAGTAGGAGACGACGGGGAAGCCGAGGTAGTCGGTGCGCCGCCAGAGGTTGACCCAGGCGGGCTGGCGTCCGCCGCGCCGCAGGAGCCGGACCAGCGTCGGGGCCGCAGGGTCCAACGGGCCGCTGCCGGCGCCTCGCCAGGCGAGGGACCAGGCGGCGTCGGCCTCGAGACGTTCCGTCGTCGGGTCCCCGGACCTGCTCGTGGCGCGGTACGCGCGCTCGGCCGTCTCCGCCTTGTCCACGAGCCCGTGCCGTCCCGACAGGACGGCGCGCGTCACGGCGTCCTCGGCCGCATCGAGCGGCACCTGCGCGGCCTCGAGCTCCGTCCTCGCGGTGACGACGTCGACGCGGAGCTCGTCGAGCCGGGACGCGGGGAGCCCGCGCGCGATCGCGGACCGCAGTCGGCTCCTGGCCCGTCGTGCGTCGGCGTCGCGCGCGACCGCCGCCCTGCGCAGGGCCTCGTGGGCGCGCAGTGCGCCGCCCGCCGGGGTGGCGGGCCGCGTGCGGCGCGGCGCGCGGCGCGCCGCCTCGAGCAGGGCGACCCGCGGGTCGGCGGTCTGCGACCGCCACGGGTCGCCACGCCACGCCGGGCCGGCGCACGGGGGCGTGCCGAGCACCTGCGGACCGAGCAGCGACGGGAAGAACCGGCCGAAGTAGGGCCGCAGCTGGACCCCGTACGTCAGGAGTCCGAGCCGCCCGTCACCGTCCGCGTCCAGCGGGGGGACGTGGGTGCCGGTGCGTGGCGCAGGGTTTCCGGCGCGGCCGAGGACGACCGCTACCGCGATGACGGCGCCGAGCGAGTGCGCGGAGAGGACGACGCGGCGCCGCGGGGACGCCGTCGGGCGCTGGGCGGGCGGCAGGTCCTCCCCGTCGAGCCAGGCCTCCACGCGCGCAGCCACCTCCGGGACGGTCCGCTCGGCGTAGCACGGCGGTCCGAACGGGTGGGCGCTGCGCGGCAGGAAGCACATGAGGTCCCACAGCAGGCCCCACGGGCGCGTGACGCCCTCCGACCCGGCCGCGACGAAGCTCGCGACGAGCGCGAGGGCGAGCGCGCCGACAGCCGGGACGGCGATGCCGGCGAGCTCGTCCCAGCCGACGGCCCACACGCCCGCGACGGACTCACCCGTCCGGCCGAGCAAGATCGTCACGACGAGCGTGGTCCAGGACGCGAGCGCGAGGACCCCGATCGCGATCTCGGCACGGTGGGTGACCGCGGCGACCTGCCGGGCGCGGACGGCACGTCGCGGCGCGACGGGGATGTCGGCGACGCGCTGCCGCGTCCCCTCGGTGCGGTCACGCTCGGCGGCCTCGATGCTCGACACCGCCCACGCGGTCGGTCCCGTCGTGTCGGCCTCCGTCCCGGAGGCGCGGCCGATCCAGGTCGTCCACGGCCGGACGAGGTCTCGCAGGCCCGGTCCGGCGAGCGCCAGCAGGCCGACGACGGCGGTGAGGCACAGCACGACCGCGCTGATACCGAACTCGGTGTACGCCGACGGCACCGGTAGGTCCTCCACGCCCGGCACGGTCCGCACGATCGCTACGCTCAGCTTCCCCTCGGCGTCGGGGCGCGCGTCCCGTCCCCCGCTCAGGTACACCTGGACGCCGAGCACGAGCAGGCTCGTGAGCACCGCTGCCGTCGCGGTCGCAACGAGGAGGAGCACACCGGGCCCGGCCCCGGACCAGCCCGCCCAGCGTTCGGGTCCGCGGCAACGGACCGGGGAGAGGGTCGGGACGAGCGCGACGGCGAGCGGCACCGCGAGCGCGACGACCGCGGTCCAGACGAAGACCGCCGTCGTCGCGTCGCCGTACGCGGCGACCGCACCGGCGCCGTCGACCACGCGCGCGACCGCGACGACCGCGAGGCACGCCGTCACGACCACCGGCACCGCGATCCACGCGAAGGTCGGGGCACGCCCGCGCCAGACGAGTCCCGACGCCGCGATCCCCGTGAGGGCGGCGCCGAGCACCGTGGGCGCGACGTCGATCCCCACGTACGACGGCATCGCCGACCCGGGTGCGCGTCCCGCGCTCAGCAGCGCGGCGGCGACCCACGCGGCCACCGCGAGGACGAGGGCGCCGACGGCGAGCCCGCCCTTCCAGCGCGGCGGTGTCACCTGGGTCCCGTCGTCGTCGATGCGCAGCGCGACGACGACGACCGACAGCCCGAGCACCACGGCACCGGCCACCAAGAGGACCGTTGCGGCCCCGGACCGGTCGTCCGTCCAGACGAGCAGGACGGCGACGAGACCGATGGCGCCGGCGAGGTGCGCCAGGAGTGCCGACGGGCCCGCGACTCGCCGGCTCCAGAATCCCGCCCGGTACAGCAGCGGCCCGGTCCCCGCCCCGACCCGCACCTGGCCCGCGCGCGCGACGGAGACGCGGTCGTCGAACCGGACCTGGCCCGCCCGCGCGACGACGACGAGGAGCAGGACGACCGCGACCGCCACGAGCGAGAGCAGGACGACCCGGTCGCCGTGGTCGACGCGGGCGAGCCCGTCGAGCAGGGACGGGACACGCGAGCAGACCTCGACCGTCGTCGCCCCGGGCGCCACGACGCCCATGCACCGGGTCCCGACGACGAGCACGGCGACGGTCGTCACCGCGGCGGTGAGCAGGAGCGTGAGCGCGAGCCCGAAGATCCGGACGGCCGCCGCCGTCGCTTCGGGTCGTGCCCGCTCCACGGTCTCGTCCTCGCACCGGGCCGGGGCGCGACGCACGTCGCCGTCCTCCGCCCCGGGCACGCGACGCGCCCAGTACGCGACGTTCGCGAGCCCGAACGGCACGTTGAGCGCCCACAGCGCTCGCGTGACGCCGCGCGCCGCCGCGCCGAGCAGCCCCGACAGCGGGAACGCGCCGAGGCGAGCCATGGCGCCCCACGAGTATGCCTCGCGGCGCACGTCGGCGCGGATCGCGTGCAGGTCCCCCGGACTGCCCCCTCCCGACCCGCCGGCGGTCACGCGGTCTCTCGCGTCGGCGGTCGGCGTCGGCACCCAGAAGCTGCCGAGACCGTCCCCGTCGCACTGCTCGACCTCGCCGGGCGGCAGGTCGAGCATGCCGTGCGGAGGCGTGTTCGCCACGCCGTGGATCCGCAGCTCGAGGACCATCTGCTCGTTCGCGCGTCCGTCCGGCACCGTGCTCACCTCTCACGTCCCGGTCGCACGCACCCCGGATCTGTCGTGCGACAACGTCTACGACCTAGGGAGGTTCGCGCGGCGAGAACGTGCCGGGCGAGCCTGTTCGTCCGCAGTGAGCAGCCGCACCCGCCTGCCACGTCGTCCCGTGATGGACCTCTCAGCCCACAGCCTGGTGACAACCAATACCCCCCGGGGTATTATTGCCGGCATGATCTCCTCGACACCCGGCTCGACGACCCGACCGCCCGACACCGACGGCGCGCGCCGTGTCGTCGTCGTCGGCGGGGTGGCGGGCGGCATGAGCGCCGCCGCGCGCGCCCGCCGCCTCGACGAGCGCGCGTCGATCGTCGTGCTCGAGCAGTCCGACCACGTCTCGTTCGCTGGCTGCGGGCTCCCGTACCAGGTGTCCGGCGAGATCCCCGACCGCAGCGCCCTCCTGCTGCACGACCCGGCGTCGCTGCGCGCGAGCCTCGACCTCGACGTCCGGACCCGGCACCGCGCCGCCGCGATCGACCGGGTCGGGCAGACGGTCACCGTCGCTGCCGACGGCGGGACCTACGAGCTCGCCTACGACGCGCTCCTGCTCGCGCCGGGAGCGACCACCGTGCTCCCCCCGATCGAGGGCCTCGGCCACCCGGCGGTGCACACGCTACGGACGATCGCAGACCTCTACGCGCTCACCACACGGCTCGCGGGTCTCGAGGCGGAGATCGCTGCGGGGCGTACCACGCCGACGCGGGCCGTCGTGGTCGGCGCGGGGTTCATCGGGCTGGAGGCGGTGGAAGCCCTCGTCGCTCGCGGGCTCACGGTCGACGTCGTCGAGCGCGCGGACCAGGTCCTGCCGCCGCTCGAGCCCGATCTCGCACCACTGCTCGCGGGGGAGCTGCGCGACCACGGCGTCGGGCTGCATCTCGGGATCTCCGCCACCGCCGTGGTGACGCAGCCGGCGGGCGCGGACCACGCCGTCGTGCTCGAGCTCGCGGACGGCACGGCGCTCGACGCGGACGTCGTGCTCGTGAGCGTCGGCGTGCGGCCGGCGAGCGACCTCGCCGAGGCCGCCGGGCTCGCGCTCGGCGAGCGCGGGACGATCCGGGTCGACGCGGACCAGCGCACGTCCGACCCGCACGTGTGGGCGGTGGGCGACGCCGCGGAGGTCGTGCACGCCGTCACCGGAACGACCGGTCCCGTCCCGCTCGCAGGTCCGGCCAATCGGCAAGGGCGACGAGCCGCGGACGCGATGCTCGGCCACCCCACCACGCCGCAGGCACCCGTGCTCGGCACCGCGATCGTGCGTGTGTTCGGCCTCACCGCCGCGGTGACCGGGCCGAACCACACGACCCTCGCCACTGCCGGTGTCGCGCACGAGCAGGTCCGCGTCCACGCGTCGCACCACGCGGGATGGTTCCCCGGAGCCGAGCCCGTGCACGTCACGGCGAGCTTCGCTCCCGACGGTCGCCTGCTCGGTGCCCAGGCCGTGGGGCGCGCGGGCGTGGACAAGCGCATCGACGTCCTCGCGACGGCACTGCGCGCGGGGTTCGGCGCGGACGACCTCGCCGAGCTCGAGCTCGCGTACGCCCCGCCCTACGGCGCGGCGAAGGACGTCGTGAACATGGTCGGGTTCGTCGCGCAGAACGTGCTCGACGGCACGATGCCGCAGTGGCACGCAGCAGATCTCGACGAGGTCGGCGCGACGTCGCTCGTGCTCGACGTCCGGTCGCACGCCGAGCACGCCGCCGGTCACCTCGACGGCGCCCTCAACGTCCCGCACACCGAGCTGCGCGACCGGATCGACGAGGTGCGCGAGGCCGCGGCCGGGCGTCCCGTCGCCGTGCACTGCGCGACCGGCGTGCGCTCCTACCTCGCCACCCGTGTCCTGCTGGCCGCCGGGCTCGACGCGCGCAACCTCTCCGGCGGCTGGCTCACCCTCATCACCACGCCGCGCGCCGCGCGCGAACCCGAAGGAGCTCCCGCATGATCGACCGCCTCCGCCGCCTCTTCACCCGCGCCACCGACGACCGCGGCGTCCGCCCCACCGTCGATGCCGCGACCGGCGTGCAGCTCGTCCGGGACGGCGCGACGCTCCTCGACGTGCGCGAGCGCGACGAGTGGCGCGCCGGGCACGCGCCCCAGGCCGTGCACGTGCCGCTCGCCGACGTCCCGACGGTCGGGCCGCAGCGCCTGGAGGACGGCGCGACCGTCGTCGTCGTGTGCGCGTCCGGCATGCGCTCACGCACCGCGGCCCGCCAGCTCCGCGCCCTCGGGTACGCCGCGACGAGCCTGTCCGGCGGCCTCGGTGCATGGCAGGCCGCGGGCGGCTCCGTGCGACCCTGAGCCTGCACGAGGACGTCGATCGGGCGGCCGCCACGCGCCACGGCCCACCGACCACCGGCACCGAGACCCCGAGACCCCCAGGAGAGACACCGTGTGCAGTCCCGCCCTGTGCCGCGCGTGCGGCAAGATCACCTGGACCGGCTGCGGCATGCACGCCGACGAGGTCATGGCCGAGGTGCCGCCCGAGCGGCGTTGCATCTGTGGCTGACACCGGCCGCCGACGGCCCGACGCCCAGGCAGCAGCGCACTGCCTCCACTCCGAGACGAACGCAGGAGAACACCCGTGGAGCTCGACCGCACCGACATGGACAAGGTCGTCAACCGGCTCAAGCGCGCACAGGGCCAGCTCGCCGCCGTCGTGCGCATGATCGACGAGGGCCGGGACTGCGAGGACGTCGTCACGCAGCTCTCGGCCGTGTCGCGCGCGCTCGACCGCGCAGGCTTCGCGATCATCGCGTCCGGCATGCGGCAGTGCCTCACCGAGCCGACCGCGGACGGCGAGGACCCGATGCTCGACGTGGAGAAGCTCGAGAAGCTCTTCCTCTCGCTCGCCTGAGCGCCGGCCCCGCGGTCGTCCCGCACCCGCGCACGCCGGTCCACACCCGGTGGACGGCGCGCGCGGGTCCGTGTCAGCCGCCTGCCTGCCGGCCCGCCGGGTCCGCAGCGGAGTCCACCGAGTCGACCGCCTCGGCACCGACGGGCGCCGCGAACTGGCTCTCGTAGAGCCGTGCATAGGCGCCGCCGGCCGCCAGCAGCTCGTCGTGCGAGCCCTGCTCCACGATGTCGCCGTGCTCCATGACGAGGATCACGTCCGCGTCGCGGATCGTGGACAGCCGGTGAGCGATCACGAACGACGTCCGCCCGGACCGCAGGGCGTTCATCGCCTGCTGGACCAGGACCTCGGTGCGCGTGTCGACGGAGCTCGTCGCCTCGTCGAGGACCAGGATCGCCGGGTCCGCGAGGAACGCGCGCGCGATGGTCAGCAGCTGCTTCTCCCCTGCCGAGACGCTGCCGCCCTCGTCGTCGATCACCGTGTCGTACCCGTCGGGCAGGCTGCGCACGAACTGGTCGACGTGCGTGGCCCGCGTCGCAGCGAGGAACGTGTCCTCGTCCACCTCGACGCCGTCGCGCACGCCGTAGCGCAAGTTCTCCTCGATCGTGCCCGTGAACAACCAGGTGTCCTGCAGGACCATCCCGATGCTCGAACGCAGTGCGTCACGGGTCATCTCCCGCGTGTCGACGCCGTCGAGCGTGATCCGTCCGGAGCTCACGTCGTAGAAGCGCATGAGCAGGTTGACCAGGGTGGTCTTCCCGGCTCCCGTCGGGCCGACGATCGCGATCGTCTGCCCGGGCTCCACCGCGAGGTCGAGGTGCTCGATCAGCGGGACCTCCGGGACGTAGGAGAACGAGACGTCCTCGAACGCGACCCGCCCCCGCACCGTCCCGACCGACGTCGACGGCGACGGGTCGGGCGTCTGCTCGTCGGCGTCGAGCAGGTCGTAGACCCGCTCCGCTGAGGCCACGCCCGACTGGAACAGGTTCATCATCGACGCGATCTGCGAGATCGGCTGCGTGAACTGGCGCGAGTACTGGATGAACGCCTGGACGTCGCCGAGCGTCATGGTCCCCGAGGCCACCCGCAGCCCGCCCACGACGGCGACCACCACGTAGTTCAGGTTGGCGAGGAAGCCCATGGCCGGCTGGATCGTCCCGGAGATGAACTGCGCCTTGAAGCTCGCCTGGTAGAGCTCGTCGTTCTCCCGGTCGAAGTCCTCGATCGCGGCCTGCTGGTGGCCGTAGACCTTCACCAGCGTGTGACCGGTGTACATCTCCTCCACGTGCGCGTTGAGACGGCCGGTGGCCGCCCACTGCTGGATGAACTGCGGCTGCGAGCGCTTGGCGATCTGCGTCGTCACGATCACGGACAGCGGCACGGTCACGAGCGCGACGACGGCGAGCAGCGGGGAGATCCAGAACATCATCGCGAGCACGCCGACGACCGTGAGCACCGCCGTGACGAGCTGCGACAGCGTCTGCGTGAGCGTCTGCGAGATGTTGTCGATGTCGTTGGTGACACGCGAGAGGATCTCGCCGCGCGCGTTGCGGTCGAAGTAGGACAGCGGCAGCCGCCCGAGCTTGGACTCCACCTCGCCGCGCAGCCGGTAGACGGAGCGCTGGACGACGATCGCGGTGATCCGGCCCTGGAGCCAGCCGAACAGGAACGATCCGACGTACACCGCGAGCACCCACGCGAGCACGCTGGCGAGCCGGGTGAAGTCGATGCCCTCGCCGGGCACGAGGCCCACCATTCCCGACACGAGGTCGGCGACCTGGTCCTGGCCCTGCTCCCGCAGCCCCTGCACGGCCTGCTCCTGCGAGATCCCTGCGGGCAGCTGGGAGCCGACGACGCCGGCGAAGATCACGTTCGTCGCGTTGCCGAGCAGCTTGGGACCGGCGACGGCGCCCGCCACCGACGCGACACCGAGCACGAAGACGGCAGCGATGCTCACCCGTTCCGGGCGCAGGCCGCCCGCGAAGCGGCGCAGCGTGCTGCGGAAGTCGAGAGCCTTCTCGCCGGGCATGCCCATCGCGCCGCCGGGCCCGCCCGGCCCGCCGCCCTGCGGGCGGCTCTTCAGCCGGGTGGAGGAGGCGTCCTTGGTGCCGCTGTCCTGGCTCGTGCCGCTCATGCTGCCTCCTCGACCGAGAGCTGGGAGTAGACGATCTCCTGGTAGGTCTCGTTCGACTCGAGGAGCTGGGTGTGAGTCCCCCGGCCGACGATGCGGCCGTTGTCGAGCACGAGGATCTGGTCCGCGTCGCGGATCGTCGCGACCCGCTGCGCGACGACGAGGACCGTCGAGCGGCGCGTGCGCGGGGCGAGCGCGGCGCGCAGCCGCGCGTCGGTCGCGTAGTCGAGCGCGGAGAACGAGTCGTCGAACAGGTAGACGACGGGGTCCCGCACCACCGCTCGCGCGATGGCGAGCCGTTGTCGCTGTCCGCCGGAGAAGTTCGTCCCACCCTGCGCGACCGGCGTCGACAGCCCGTCGTCGAGGGACTCGACGAAGTCACGCGCCTGGGCGACGTCGAGCGCGGCCCACAGCTGCTCGTCGGTCGCGTCGGGCCGGCCGTAGCGCAGGTTGTCCGCGACCGTCCCGGAGAACAGGTAGGCCTTCTGCGGGACGAGCCCGATGAGCGAGCCGAGGTCGGCGCCCGTGAGGTCCCGGACGTCCGTCCCGTCGATCCGGACCGACCCCGCGGTGGCGTCGAACAGCCTCGGGACGAGGTTGAGGAGCGTCGACTTGCCCGCCCCGGTCGACCCGATGATGGCGGTGGTCCGGCCGGGCTCGGCCGTGAACGACACGCCGTGCAGCACGGGCTGCTCCGCGCCGGGGTAGCGGAACTCGACGTCGTCGAACGCGATCACCCCTGCCCGGGCGCCCAGCGCGACGGGCCGCGCCGGCTCGACGACGGACGCCTGCGTGTCGAGCACCTCGGTGATGCGCTCGGCAGACACGGCCGCCCGCGGCACCATGACGAACATCATCGTCGACATCATCACGGCCATGAGGATGTACATGAGGTACGACAGGAAGGCCGTGAGCGCACCGACCTCCATCTGGCCCGCGTCGATCTGGCGCCCGCCGAACCACAGCACGGCGACGCTCGAGGCGTTCATCACGAGCATCACGGTCGGGAACATGAGCGCCATGAGCTTGCCGGCCCGCAGCGACGTGTCGAACAGGGCGTCGTTGGCGACGTCGAACCGCTGCTCCTCGTGGCGCTCGCGCACGAACGCGCGGATGACGCGGATGCCGGTGATCTGCTCGCGCATCACGGCGTTGATCGCGTCGATGCGCTTCTGCATGGTGCGGAAGTAGGGGACCATCCGCGCGACGATCAGGCCGACGCTCACGCCCAGCACGGGGACGATGACGAGCAGCAGCCCGGACAGCTGGACGTTCTCCTGCAGCGCCATCACGACACCGCCGACGAGCATGATGGGTGCCATCACCATGATGGTGAACGACAGGAGCACGACCATCTGCGTCTGCTGCACGTCGTTGGTCGTGCGCGTGATCAGCGACGGCGCGCCGATCTGGCCCATCTCCTGGGCGGAGAAGCGCTGGACGTTCGTGAAGAGGCCGGCGCGCACGTCACGGCCGAACGACATCGCGACACGGGCACCGAAGTACACCGCGACGACGGCGCACACGACCTGCGCGAGGCTGACCAGCAGCATGACGCCACCGGTGCGCAGGATGTAGTCCGTGTCGCCCTGGGTCACACCCTGGTCGATGATGTCGGCGTTGAGGCTCGGCAGGTAGAGCGTCGCGATGGTCTGGGCGAGCTGGAGGACCAGGACGACGACGATCGGCGTCGCGTACGGACGCAGGTAGGTCCTCAGGAGTCTGATCAGCATGGGGGTCCTGTCGACGACGGGCGCAGTGGTGCTCGGCGCAGTGGTGCTCGGAGAGGTGGCGGGTGTCCAGCGGCAGTGGGGTGCTGGTGCTGCCGCCGTCAGGGGGACGGGTCGGTGCCCGTGGGCTCGGAGATGCCGTGCAGGAGGAGGTCGGCGACCTGGTCGGGTTCCAGACCTGCCCCGCCGGTGAGGTGCGGGACCGCGGTGCCGAACACCAGCGAGGAGACGACGGCGGCCGCAACCGGAGGGGGCACGCGCAGCTCGCTCTCGTGGGGCGAGAGCCGGGCCTCGAGCGCCACGACGACGGCGCGGTTCGCGCGCTGGCGCTCGTCCACACCGTGCCGCGAGACACGCAGCCGTTCGACCTTCGCGCGCGAGCCCGCTCCCGGCGCGGCGGCACGGGCGCCCAGCACCTGGTGCGCGACCGAGAAGACGCGCATCCCGACCCGCTGCGCCTCGGCGAGCAGGTGCGCCAGACCGCGCACGAGCTCGCGCAGGTCCGCGCCCGGCACGTCGGCGATCGCGTCGACCAGCGGCTGCGGATCGAGGGCGAGGACCACTGCGGCGCGCAACAGCTCGTCCTTGTCCTCGAACGCACGGAACAACGTGCCTTCCGCGACACCCGCCGCTTCCGCGATCTGCCGCGTGGTGACCGCGGTGCCGTGCTCGACGAGCAGGGGCATGGTCGCAGCGGCGATCGCGTCCCTGCGCTCCGCACGGGACAGCGGGCGCGCCCGCTCGGTCCGCGCTCCGGTGCTCGTCGTCTCGGTCACCCGGACAGACTAAGTGAGTGAGTGCTCACTCGCAAGCGTGGCCCGCAGGCTACCGACGGGGATCGAACGACGGCGGCTGCTCGGTCGGCGGCTCGTCGTCGGGCGGGTCCGTCACCGGCTCGTCGTCCGGAGGGGGCGGCGGGGGCGCGTACGACGACTGCCCGCCCAGCGGCCGCGGCGTCGCGGACCCGGGCTCGGGCCGACCCGCCTGGTGCTCTCCGGCCGGGTACTGTCCGCGCGCGGAGCCCGGGTCGAACGGCAACCCGGACCGCGTGCCGGCGCTCGTCGCGTCGGCGGTGGCCGCCTCGGCGAGGCGGCGCGCCTCGGCGAGCGCCTCCGACGGGTCGGTGAGCGACGGTGTGGCGAACCGCACGCGGTCGCGCTCGCGCTCGCGGCGGTACTCCGCCCTCTCCTCCGCCGCCTCGGCGTCCTGCTCAGGGGCCGCTCCCCCGGGCACCCCACCACCGCTGATGCCCGGCACCCCGCCGAAACCCTTGGCGATCGAGCCCAGCGCGGCGGTGAACTCCGTGGGCACGACCCACAGCTTGCTCGCGGTGCCGTTGGCGATCTCCGGCAGCATCTGCAGGTACTGGTACGCGAGGAGCTTGGGGTCGGCGTCGCCCTCGTGGATCGCGTCGAACACCTGGAGGATCGCGCGGGCCTCGCCCTCCGCGGTGAGGATCTTCGACTGCGCGTCGCCCTCGGCGCGCAGGATCGCGGACTGCTTCTCGCCCTCCGCGGTGAGGATCTGGGACTGCTTGACGCCCTCGGCCGTGAGGATCGCCGCGCGGCGGTCCCGCTCGGCGCGCATCTGCTGCTCCATCGACCCCTGCACGCTCGCCGGCGGGTCGATCGACTTGAGCTCGACGCGGTTGACGCGGATGCCCCACCGCCCGGTCGCCTCGTCCAGCACCCCGCGCAGCTGGCCGTTGATCTGGTCGCGGCTCGTCAGCGTCTGCTCGAGGTCCATCGACCCGATGACGTTGCGCAGCGTCGTGACGGTGAGCTGTTCGATCGCGGTGATGTAGTTCGCGATCTCGTAGACCGCGGACTTGGGGTCCGTGACCTGGAAGTAGATGACGGTGTCGATGCTCACGACGAGGTTGTCGGACGTGATCACCGGCTGGGGCGGGAACGAGACGACCTGCTCGCGCAGGTCCACCGAGGCACGCACGCGGTCGACGAACGGCACCAGCAGGTGCAGGCCCGGCTCGAGCGTGCGCGAGTACCGGCCGAGCCGTTCGACGATCAGCGCCACCGCCTGCGGAACGATGCGCACCGCCTTGACGAGCGCCACGATCACGAAGATCAGGACGAGGACGAGGACGATGATTCCGAGGATCGTTGCGGGGCTGGTGTCGTCCATCGACATCCTCCTGTGGCGGTGACTGGTGGCGGCTGCTGGTGACGTCCCGCTGTGCGCGGGCGCCCGGTGATCGGTCGCTAGACGGTCGGGTGCTGTGCGGGCAGGGCGGTCACGACGGCGGTCGCGCCGTCGATGCGCACGACCCGGACGTCGGCCCCCGCGGGGATCGGTGGCGCGTCCTGCTCGGTGCGCGCGGTCCACACCTCGCCGACCAGCTTGACGCGACCGCCGAGCTCCGTCACCCGGTCGACCGCGAGCGCGGTGCGACCCACGTGGGCGGCGACGTTGGTCTCGGCGAGCGGCGTGCGCGATCGCAGCGAGCGCAGCAGGTACGGCCGCAGCGCGACGAGCAGCAAGATGCTGACGACGGCGAACACCAGGATCTGCAGCCACAGCGGCGCGCCGGCGGCGTTCGCACCGGCGGCGGCGAGCGCCCCGCCGGCGAACATGATCAGGACGAGGTCGAGCGAGATGATCTCGATGAGGGCGAAGAGGAGCGAAGCCCCGACCCACCACAACCAGTCCATGGCGAGACCTCCGTCCTCTGAGTGCGACTTTACACGGACTTTACCGACGATCTGCGCGCGACGCACGCCTTCGGCGCCGCGTACCGCCAGGGCGTGGAGCTCAGCGGCGACGCACCGAGCGCGCCATCCAGCGACCTCCGCCGTGGGCCACCACGAGAGGCATGCCGAAGACCTCGGTCAGGTTCTCGGCCGTCAGCACCTCGGCGACCGGCCCCGCCCGGTGGATCGTGCCGTCCTTGACGAGCGCGAGGTGGGTGAACCCCGGCGGGATCTCCTCGACGTGGTGCGTGACCAGGACGAGCACCGGCGAGCGCGGGTCGGACGCGAGCTCCGCGAGCGCGCCGACGAGCTCCTCGCGTCCGCCGAGGTCGAGGCCCGCCGCCGGCTCGTCGAGCAGGAGCAGCTCGGGGTCGGTCATGAGCGCGCGGGCGATCTGCGTGCGCTTGCGCTCGCCCTCCGAGAGCGTGCCGAAGGTCCGCTCGGCGAGGTGCGACACCCCGAACGCCGCGAGCAGGTCGTCGGCACGCCCGGTGTCGAGGTCGTCGTAGCGCTCGCGCCAGCGACCGGTGACGCCGTACGCCGCGGTCAGCACGACGTCGCGGACCGTCTCGTCGCCCGGGATGCGCTCGGCGAGGGACGCGGAGGCGAGCCCGATGCGCGGGCGCAGCTCGAACACGTCGACCTTGCCCAGGCGCTCGCCCAGCAGCTCGGCGGAGCCGGACGTCGGGTGCATGCGCCCCGAGGCGATCTGCAGGAGCGTGGTCTTGCCCGCCCCGTTGGGGCCGAGGACGACCCAGCGCTCACCGTCGTTCACCTGCCAGTCCACCGCGTCGAGGATGGTGGTGGTGCCCCGTCGGACGGTGACACCCTTCAGGTCGAGAACGGCGCTCATGGTCACCGACCCTATAGGTTGGCCGTCGTGGACACCCATTCCTCCCCGGGGCCGGGCGAGGGTTCCGCGACGGACCCCGGCGCGCTCCCCCGCAGCGCCCTGCTGGCCCTGTGGCTCCGTGCGGCGGACCGCCTCGCGCCCGACGACGGGGCGACGCGGCTGCTGCGTGCCGTGCAGCGCGACGACGAACCTCACGTCGTGACGGGCGCTCTGGGCGACCTGCGGCTCGCCGACCTCGTGCACGCCTGGTCCGGCGAGGTCCGCGAGGTCGTCGCGCTCGCGCCGGTCCCGGGTGACGTGAACGGGGTCCCGCTGCCCGTGGCGCCCGCCGCGGCAGACGTCGGCGAGTGCGTCCTGGTGACGACGCCCGCCGGGTCGTGGGCCCTGGTCCCCGGCGTCACCGCGTTCGGCAGCGAGCTCGAACCCGGCCACCTGGTGACCTGGGAGGTCGAGCGGGTCGACGCGTGGTCGACGCGCGTCCAGGGCGCCGTCGGCTCTCTCGCGGACTCCGAGCGCGAGCTGCGGACCGCGCTGCTGGTCGCGACCCGCGCCCTCGACTCGCTGGACGTCGCCCGCTGGCGGGAGGACGCAGCGGGAGCGATCGCCGGGCTGCGCTCGGCCGCGGCCCCGGTGTGGCAGCTGCCCGACGGCGCCGAGCCGCGCGCCGTCGGCGTCCTGGCCCAGGCCGTGCGGCTGCGCGCGATCGTCGACCTCGCCGCGGCCGACGACGGGGGCGCCGTCAACCTGTGGCAGGCCGACCAGCGCTCGACCGCGCTCCGCGAGGTCGACCACGCGGCCCGCCGGGCGATCGGTGCCGCGACGCTGTGGACGGGCGGACCCTCCCTACGTCGTCCGTGAGCCGAGCGCTCGTGAGCTCCCCGCCGTCGCGGGGCTCACCGTCAACGCGACCGGGCATGCTCCCAGCGACGCCGCGGCGTCCGCGGCCGCCGACGACGCGTCGTCGTCCGCAGCGCCCAGCACCCGGGCGGACCTGGCGGTGCTGTCGGCCAGCTCCACGAGCTCCCAGTCCGTGCTCGACCACGACGCCTCGAACCACTCCCGCAGCTGCGTGATCGAAGACTCCACCTCCGGTGCCAGGCACTCCCCGACGTCGGCCCACGAGGTCCGCACCACCAGGCCCGAGTAGGACCAGAACGAGTCGGCGTGCCACGCCACCGCGTCCGGATCGATCGAGTACCCGTTCAATCCCGCCCCCGCTCCTCGTGCTCCCCGGCGATGTCGCCGGGAACGGTCCGCACGCTAGCAGCGCCGGCCGGCGCGAACGGGAGCTCGTCCACAGGCCCTCGCGGACCTGTCGGACGATCGTGCGCGCATCGGACGCCGAGCGTCAGGACCGCTCGAGCACCGCGCGGTAGACCTCGAGCGTGCGCTCGCCGATCGCGTCCCAGGCGAAGTGCTCCTCGACCCGGCGGCGCGCGGCGCGGCCCATCTCGGCGGCGCGCGCCCCGTCGGACACGGCGGCCGTCAGCGCGGCGGCGAGGTCGGCGACGAACCGGTCCGGGTCGAGAGGGGTGCCCGTGCCGTCGTCGGACTGCTCGATGGGGACCAGGGTTCCGGTCACACCGTCGTCCACCACCTCCGGGATGCCGCCGGTCGCGGTCCCGACCACGGGCAGACCCACGGCCATCGCCTCGAGGTTGACGATCCCGAGCGGCTCGTAGACCGACGGGCAGACGAACACGGTCGAGGCGGCGAGCACGGCCACGAGCTCGGGCCGCGGCAGCATCTGCTCGATCCACACGACGCCGCTGCGCTCGGACTGCAGCGCCGCCACCGCGCCGCTCACCTCGGCCGCGATCTCCGGGGTGTCGGGCGCGCCGGCGCACAGCACGAGCTGGACCTCGGGCGGCAGCGCCCGCGCGGCCCGCAGCAGATAGGGCAGACCCTTCTGGCGCGTGATCCGCCCGACGAACACGACGGCCGGGCGCTCGGGGTCGATCCCGAGGTCCCGCACCACGCGGTCGGCCGCGGCGACGTCGTGCTCGCTGTCCGGGCGTCGCCACCCGGCCAGGTCGATCCCGTTGTGCACGACGTGGACCTTCTCCGGGTCGACGCGCGGGTAGACGCGCAGGATGTCCTCGCGCATCCCCGCGGACACGGCGATCACCCCGGCGGCACCCTCGTACGCGGTGCGCTCGGCCCACGACGACAGCGCGTAGCCGCCGCCGAGCTGCTCGGCCTTCCACGGCCGCAGCGGCTCGAGCGAGTGCGCGGACAGCACGTGCGGCACCCCGTGCAGCAGGCCCGCGAGGTGACCACCGAGGTTGGCGTACCAGGTGTGGGAGTGCACGAGGTCGGCACCGGCGACGTCGGCGGCCATCTCGAGGTCGACGCCGAACGTACCCAGGGCCGCGTTCGCCCCGCCGAGCACGGCCGGGACGGAGTAGCCCGTCACCCCGGCGGCCTCCGCGCGGGGACCGTCGAAGCAGCGAACGCGCACGTCCACGTGCTCGCGCAGGACCGCGGACAGCTCGGCGACGTGGACCCCCGCACCCCCGTAGACGTGGGGCGGGTACTCACGGGTCAGCAGGTCGACTCTCACCGTGCACACGCTAGCGGAACAGCCCATGATGCGGGTCGTGCTGCGCGCCCCCGCTCCCAGGGTCTACGGTTCGGGACATGGTCGCCGCACCCCGAGTCCTCGCCATCGTCCTCGCCGGGGGCGAGGGCAAGCGCCTCATGCCCCTGACCGCCTCGCGGGCCAAGCCCGCGGTGCCGTTCGGAGGCAACTACCGCCTGGTCGACTTCGCGCTGTCCAACCTCGTGAACTCGAGGTACCTGCAGATCGTCGTGCTCACGCAGTACAAGTCGCACAGCCTGGACCGGCACATCACCAAGACGTGGCGCATGTCCCCGCTGCTCGGCAACTACGTGGCCCCGGTCCCGGCGCAGCAGCGCGTCGGCAAGCACTGGTACCTCGGCAGCGCCGACGCGATCTACCAGTGCCTCAACGTCATCGACGACGAGCGTCCCGACATCGTCGTCGTCGTCGGCGCCGACCACGTCTACCGCATGGACTTCTCGCAGATGGTCGACGCCCACGTCGAGTCCGGTGCGGAGCTGACCGTCGCGGGGATCCGCCAGCCGATCTCGCTGGCCGACCAGTTCGGCGTCATCGAGACCGACGCGAAGGACCCGACGAAGATCGCGGCCTTCCGCGAGAAGCCGGCGGACCCGGTCGGTCTCGCCGACTCCCCGCAGGAGATCCTCGCGTCGATGGGCAACTACGTGATGAACGCGGACGCGCTCGTCGCCGCGGTCACGGCCGACGCGACGAACGCGGACTCTCGCCACGACATGGGCGGCGACATCGTCCCTGCCTTCGTGGAGAAGGGCACCGCCGGGGTCTACGACTTCATCCGCAACGACGTCCCGGGATCGACGGACCGCGACCGCGACTACTGGCGGGACGTCGGGACGATCGACTCCTACTACGACGCCAACAAGGACCTCATCGCGGTCACGCCGGTGTTCAACCTCTACAACGGGGAGTGGCCGCTGCACACCGGCTACACCGGTCTGCCGCCGGCAAAGTTCGTGCACGCCGGGCGTGGGCGGCTCGGG
The DNA here is from genome assembly GCF_014837295.1 of Cellulosimicrobium arenosum. Taxonomy (GTDB): domain Bacteria; phylum Actinomycetota; class Actinomycetes; order Actinomycetales; family Cellulomonadaceae; genus Cellulosimicrobium; species Cellulosimicrobium arenosum. Next base: position 172,824 of record NZ_JACYHB010000001.1, on the reverse strand, counting down.
CACGCGGCGGACTCCATCGTCTCCCCGGGCGTCATCATCTCCGGCGCGACGGCGGTCGGCTCGGTCCTGTCGCCCGGCACGTACCTGCACTCGTGGGCCTCGGTGTCCGACTCCGTGCTCATGGACGGTGTGCAGGTGCACCGGCACGCCCAGGTCCACCGCGCGATCATCGACAAGAACGTCGTCGTCGGCGAGCAGGCCCGCATCGGGCTCGACCCGGAGCAGGACCGCGCGCGCGGCTTCACCGTCACGGAGTCCGGCATCACCGTCGTGCCCAAGGGCACGGTCGTCGAGTGACCCCTGCACCCGCCCACAGCCCCGCTGCCGAGGACGTCTGCGACCCGATGCCAGGACCCGACCCGACCCGACCCGTCCGCCTGCTCGTCATGGACGTCGACTCGACCCTCATCTCGCAGGAGGTGATCGAGCTCATCGCCGACCACGCCGGCACCCGCGACGAGGTCGCCGCGGTCACCGAGCGTGCGATGCGCGGCGAGCTGGACTTCGCGGCGTCGCTGCGCGAGCGCGTCGCGACCCTCGCCGGCGTCCCGATCGACGCCCTCGACGACGTGCGCCGGCGCGCGACGTTCACGCCGGGCGCGCGCGAGCTCGTCGCCGAGGCCCGACGACGCCGCTGGGAGGTCGCGCTCGTCTCCGGTGGTTTCGCCGAGGTCGTCGGCCCGCTCGCGGCGGAGCTCGGCATCACCTGGTTCCGCGCGAACCGTCTCGAGGTCGCGGACGGCAGGCTCACGGGCCGCACGAGCGGTCCGGTCGTCGACCGTGCAGCCAAGGCCAGCGCGCTGCGCGAGCGCGCCGCCGAGCTCGGGCTGGACGTGCGCGACACCGTCGCGGTGGGCGACGGCGCGAACGACCTCGACATGATCGGCGCCGCCGGGATCGGCATCGCGTTCGCCGCGAAGCCGCTGGTGCGTGCGCAGGCCCCCTACGCGGTGGACGGGCCCCGGCTCGACGCCGTGCTCGACGTGGTCGACCGCGCGGACGCCGCTCGCGCGTGATCGCTCAGGACGGTCGGCCCACGTAGGTCAGGAGCGACCCGCGCTTGTCCCACTCCTGCCAGGGTGCCGCGGACTCCAGCACGCTGTAGGTCGCGGTCGGGACCCCGACGCGCACCTGGGCGAGCGCGCCGTCGTCCGAGGCCGGGTCCGCGAGGTAGGTGGCCGTGGCCGCCATCGTCGGCTCGTGCCCGACGACGAGGAGGGTGCGCACCCGCGGGTCCGTCGCGCGTACGAGGTCCAGGACGTCGCCCACCTCCGCGGCGTACAGCACGTCGCTGGTCAGCACGTCGGGCTCGACGTCGCCCAGGTGTGCCGCGAGCAGCTCCCAGGTCTGGCGGGTGCGCAGCGCGGACGAGCAGAGCACGCTCTCGGGGACGAGGCCCGACGAGCGCAGCGCCTCGCCGACCCGCGGTGCCTGCCGTCGTCCGCTGAGCGCGAGCGGCCGCAGGACGTCGTCGACGCTCCCCGCCGGCTCCGCCTTGGCGTGACGCAGCAGGACGAGTCGTCGGGCGCCACCCTCCGCGTGAGCACTGGTCGCGATCATGCGGTCACTGGCCCATCGCGTGGAAGCCGCCGTCGACGTGCACGATCTCGCCGGTCGTGGCCGGGAACCAGTCGGAGAGCAGCGCGACGACGGCGCGGGCCGCCGGCTCGGCGGTGGTCTGGTCCCATCCGAGCGGCGCCCGACGGGGCCAGCCGTCCTCCATCTGCTCGAAGCCGGGGATCGACTTCGCCGCCGTCGTGCGGATCGGCCCGGCGGACACGAGGTTGGCCCGGATGCCCTCCGGCCCGAGGTCGCGCGCGAGGTAGCGGTTCGCGGACTCGAGGCCGGCCTTCGCCACGCCCATCCAGTCGTAGACGGGCCAGGCGAACTGCGCGTCGAACGTCAGTCCCACGACCGCTCCCCCGCCCGTCATGAGCGGCTTCGCCGCCGTGGCCAGCGACTTGTAGGAGAACGTGGAGACCTGCAGCGCGGTCGCCACGTCGGCCCACTCCGCGGCCAGGAAGTTGCCGCCCATGACCGACTGCGGCGCGAAGCCGATGGAGTGCACGACGCCGTCGAGGACGTCCACGTGCTCGGCGACCCGGCCCGCGAGCTCGGCGAGGTCCTGGTCGTCGGTCACGTCGAGCTGGACCACCGGCGCCGGCGCAGGCAGTCGCTTCGCGAACGCCTGGGTGAGCTTCATCTGGCGGCCGAACGAGGACAGCACGACCTCGGCACCCTCCTCCTGCGCGAGCCGAGCCGCGTGGAACGCGATCGAGGAGTCGGTGAGCACTCCGGTGATCAGGAGCTTCTTGCCGTCGAGCAGACCCATCGGGTTCCTTCCGTCCTGCGCCCGGTCGGCGGGCGCGCTGGGGTGAGCGTACTGAAAGAGAGCGGTGCGGGCGCTCCCGAGGACACGCCTCGGGAGGTTCGAGCGGTCTGTGCGTCAGTGGCCCATGCCGAGACCGCCGTCGACGGGGATCACGGCTCCGGAGACGTAGGCCGCGTCGTCGGACGCGAGGAACTGCACGACGCCCGCTACCTCGTCGGGGTCGGCGAAGCGACCTGCCGGGATCTGCGCCTTGTAGGTCTCCTGACGCTCGGCGGGCAGCTCGGCGGTCATCGCGGTGTCGATGAACCCCGGCGCGACGACGTTCGCGGTGATCCCGCGCGAGCCGAGCTCGCGGGTGACGGAACGGGCCATCCCGACCAGCGCTGCCTTGGACGAGGCGTAGTTGACCTGGCCCGCCCCGCCGTACAGGCCGATCACGGAGGACACGAGCACGATGCGCCCGCGTCGCATCCGGATCATGCCCTTCGTCACACGTCGCACGCAGCGGAAGGTGCCGGTCAGGTTGACGTCGATGACGGACTCGAAGTCCTCGTCGCTCATCCGCAGCAGCAGCGTGTCGCGTGTCACGCCCGCGTTCGCGACCAGCACCTCGACCGGTCCGAGCTCGGCCTCGATCGCGGAGAAGGCGGCGTCGACCGCGGCCGTGTCGGTGATGTCCCCGACGGCGCCGAACACGCCGTCGGGCAGGTCACCGCCGCGGTACACCGTGGCGACGCGGTCCCCGTTGGCGACGAAACGCTCCGCGATGGCGCGACCGATACCCCGGGCGGCCCCGGTGACGACGACGGTGCGCCCGGCGGGCATGGCGGGCGCGGTGGATTCGGGCACGGACGACTCCTCGATCGCTGGTGACGGTCTCACCGACGCTACCGTGCGCGCGCCGCGGGGTGCGCGCACGGACCGTCACGAACACGCCCGGGCGATTGTCGGGTCCCCACAAAACGTAGACTGGGTGCGTGAGGACACGAGGCACGCAGCGCCCGGGCGACCAGCCGGTCCCGAGCATCTCGAACGTGCAGCCGCCCCTGGGGCAGGACCAGGCACGGCGCACCCGCCGCTACCTGATCCAGATGGGGATCCGGCTCCTGTGCTTCCTCGGCGCGATCGCGGTCGGCCCGGTCTGGCTGAAGTTCGTGCTCATCGCCGCCGCGGTGGTGCTGCCGTACATCGCGGTCCTGGGCGCCAACGCGGGACGCGACCAGTCGCACTACGACTCGTCCCCGATGGAGCACCGGGCGCTGCCCTCCGCCGCCACGGGTCCGGACCGGACGATCATGCCGGACGCCGACCGCCCGCCCGCCGACGACCGCCGGCCTCCCGACGACGCGTCACCAGGAGGCCGCGCATGATCGACGTCCTCGGTGTCGCCGACACCGTCCCCGACGACGAGCTCGTGTGCAGCGCCAAGGGCTGCCGCGAGGCCGCCGCGTGGGGCCTGCTGTGGAACAACCCGAAGATCCACACGCCGGAGCGCCGCAAGGTGTGGCTCGCGTGCGACGCGCACCGCGAGCACCTGGAGACCTTCCTCGGCGCCCGCTCGTTCTGGCGCAGCACCGTCGGGGTCGAGGAGCTCGAACGACGGGAACCGTCGTGACCCGTGACGCCCCGCCCGGAGCGCAACCGCCCCCGGCCGGGCCGCTCCCGGTCATGCCGGGTCCGGTGCCGCGTCGGGCCGAGAGCCCGTACGAGCCCCGGACCCGCCGGGAGTGGGTCACGCTCGCCGTCGGCGTGGTCGTCCTCATCGCGCTGTGCCTGCTCGCGGGCCGCTGGCAGTGGAACAGGTACGAGTCGCGCGAGGCGCAGATCTCGCAGATCGAGGAGAACTACTCCGCTGCCGCGGTGCCCGTCTCCGACCTGCTGGCCGCGCCGGGCGAGGGCCTCGACCCCGACGACCAGTGGCGCCCCGTCACGCTCGAGGGTTCCTACCAGCCGCAGGACACGGTGCTGCTGCGCAACCGCCCCGTGAACGGATCGCCCGGCTTCCACGTGCTCGTGCCGTTCGTCACGCAGCCGACGTCGTCCGCACCGCAGGGACTCGTGGTCGTGGTCGACCGCGGGTTCGTCCCGCTCGGGGTCGACGCCGTCACACCGGGAGCCCTGCCGGCTCCTCCCCCGGGCGAGGTCGAGGCCACGGTCACGCTGCGGCCCGACGAGCCCGCGTCGGGCCGGGACGCACCTGGCGGTCAGGTGCAGGCGATCAGCACCGACCAGGTGCTCGCCGCAGGGCCCGACGGCGGCGCGTGGGCAGACGGACGGACCGTCGGCGCCTACGGGCAGCTGCGCACCGAGGATCCCGCACCCGAGCAACGGCTCGAGGCGCTGCCGAAGCCGGACACCGACCCCGGTTCACACCTGTCGTACGCGTTCCAGTGGTGCGTGTTCGCGCTGGGCGCGCTGATCGGGTTCTGGCTGCTCGTGCGCCGCGACCGGCGCGACGCCCGCGGCGAGGACGCCGCACTGACCGCGGGCGACCTCATCGCAGCGCACGACCCGGAGGCGGCTCGCGGCCGCAGGGTCCCGCGCGACCGACGTCCGACCGCCGAGGAGGAGGAGGACGCGCTCGTCGACGCGCAGATCGGCGCGGTGCCCGCCGACGAGCCTGGCCGGGTGCGTCAGGCGAGCGAGACGAGCTCGGCGTAGCCGTCGTTCCAGAGGTCCTCGTCGCCGTCGGGCAGCAGCAGGACGCGCTCGGGCTCGAGCGCCTCGACCGCGCCGTCGTCGTGCGTGACCATGACGACGGCGCCCTCGTACGTCTTGAGCGCACCGAGGATCTCGGCACGCGAGGCGGGGTCGAGGTTGTTGGTCGGCTCGTCGAGCAGCAGCACGTTCGCGGCGGACACGACGAGCGTCGCGAGCGCGAGCCGCGTCTTCTCCCCGCCGGACAGCACGTTCGTCGGCTTGTCCGCGTCGTCGCCGGAGAACAGGAACGACCCGAGGGTCGAGCGGACCTGGGTGTCGGTGAGGTCGGGGGCGGCGTGGCGCAGGTTCTCCACGACCGTCACGTCCATGTCGAGCGTGTCGTGCTCCTGGGCGTAGTAGCCGATCTTCAGACCGTGGCCCGGGAGGACCTCGCCCGTGTCCGGCTTCTCGACACCGCCCAGGATCCGCAGGAGCGTCGTCTTGCCCGCGCCGTTGAGCCCGAGCACCACGACGCGGCTCCCCCGGTCGATCGCGAGGTCGACCCCCGCGAAGACCTCCTGCGACCCGTACGCCTTGGACAGCCCGGCCGCGGTCAGGGGCGTACGACCGCACGGGGCCGGCTTCGGGAACCGCAGCTTGGCGACCTTGTCGGTCTGCCGTTCGCCCTCGATGCCGGCCATGAGCTTCTCGGCCCGGCGCATCATGTTCTGCGCCGCGACGGCCTTGCTGGCCTTCGCGCGCATCTTCTCGCCCTGGGCCTGCAGCACGCCGGCCTTCTTCTCGGCGTTCTGCCGCTCGCGGCGACGGCGGCGCTCGTCCGTCTCGCGCTGGTTGAGGTACGCGTCCCAGCCGAGGTTGTACTGGTCGAGCTCGCCCCGGTTCGCGTCGAGGTGGAAGACCTTGTTCACGGTCGCGCGCAGGAGGTCGTTGTCGTGGGAGATCACGACGAACCCGCCGCTGTACGCCTTGAGGTAGTCGCGCAGCCAGATGATCGAGTCGGCGTCGAGGTGGTTCGTCGGCTCGTCGAGGAGCAGCGTCTGGACGCCGGAGAACAGGATGCGCGCGAGCTCGATGCGGCGGCGCTGGCCGCCCGAGAGCGTGCCGAGCTGCTGGGCGAGGACGCGGTCGTCCAGGCCGAGGTTGCTCGTGATGCGGTGCGCCTCGCTCTCCGCCGCGTACCCGCCCGCGGCCTGGAACCGTTCCTCGAGCCGCGGGTAACGCTCCATCGCGGCCTCGTGCGTCTCGGTGTCCATGCTCGCCATCGCACCCTCGGTCTCGCGCATCTGCCGCACGATCTTGTCGAGGTCGCGCGCCGAGAGCACCCGGTCCATCGCGACGACGTCGAGGTCGCCGGTGCGCGGGTCCTGCGGGAGGTAGCCGATGTCGCCGCCTCGCGTGATCTTCCCCGCCGTCGTCAGGGTCTCCCCCGCGAGCGTCTTGGTCAGCGTCGTCTTGCCGGCACCGTTACGACCGACGAGGCCGATCCGGTCGCCCGAGGCGATCTGGAACGTGGCCTCGTGCAGCAGGACGCGGGCGCCGAAGCGCAGCTCGACGCCGTGGGCGGTGATCAACAGGGGGTCCTCTCGGGGGGTTCGGGGAGGCCCGACGGCGGCCGGTCGCCTCGGCGCTCGGGGCGCACGGGCAGGACCGGCCCGCGGTGGGCCGACCCCGAGTCTACGGGTCGGGGCGACCGCGCCGCTCGGACCGGGGGCCGGTGCGGGTGCACGGGGTTAGGTTGTGCCGGTGACGTTCCAGGAAGGTGGCTCGTTCGAGGGCGGGCGCGTGCGCAAGGGCGGTGGCCGGCGCAAGGGTCCGATGATCGCGGGCGGCGGGATCGGTGCGGTGCTCGTGACCCTCGCGCTCGTGCTCCTCAGCGGTCAGACCGGGATCGACCTCACCGGCCTGAGCGACGGCGCAGGGAGCGGCTCCGAGGCGCTCGGACCGGGCCAGGAGCAGGTCGTCGGGGACTGCACGGCGCAGGAGGCGAACACGGACCGCGAGTGCGAGCTCAGCGCGACGGCCCAGTCGCTCGACGCCTTCTGGGCGTCAGCCCTGCCGGAGCAGGCCGGCGTCGAGTACGTCCTGCCCGAGGTCGTGAGCTTTACCGGCCAGGTCTCCACCGGCTGCGGCGCGGCGACGAGCGCCGTCGGGCCGTTCTACTGCCCACCCGACCAGACCGTGTACCTCGACCTCGACTTCTACGACGAGCTCACCTCGCGCTTCGGCGCGAACGACGGCGGCCTCGCCCGCATGTACGTCGTGGCGCACGAGTTCGGGCACCACATCGAACAGCAGACGGGCGCGATGGATACCGCCGAGCGCGGCGGGACCGGACCGGAGTCCGACTCGGTGCGGATCGAGCTCATGGCCGACTGCCTGGCCGGCATGTGGGCCGGGCACGCCGCGACGACGGTCGACCCCGACACGGGCGTGACGTTCCTCGAGCCCATCACCGACCAGCAGGTCGCCGACGCGCTGTCCGCGGCGTCCGCCGTCGGCGACGACCGCATCCAGGAGTCCGCGACGGGCAGCGTGGACCCCGAGGCCTGGACGCACGGGTCGAGCGAGCAGCGTCAGCGCTGGTTCACGATCGGGTACGAGGGCGGCACGCTGCAGGACTGCGACGCGCTGAGCGCGTCGTCCCTGTGACGACGCGCGTCACAGCTCGATCGAGTACATCCGCGACCCGGAGACCTTCTCGTACCCCAGGCTCGCGTACAGCCCGTGCGCACCCGACGGGTTCTCGGTGTCGACGTCGAGCACCGCGTACTGCATGCCGTCCGCGGCGAACGCGCGCATGCCCGCGGCGAGCGCCGCGACCGCGACCTTGCGTCCTCGGTACGCGCGGCGTACGCCCAGCAGCTCCGTGTAGCCGAACGTGTAGCCGCGGACGCCGAAGTCCTCGTCGTAGCGGCTGGCCATCTCGTAGCCGACGACGAGCGGACCGCCCGCGCGCAGCGCCGCGGCGGTGTGCGGATCGGTGTGCTCGTCGGCCAGGAGCGCCTCGACGTCGGGAGCGTCGTCGACCACGAGATACGACCAGTGCGGGGCGAACTCGCTGCGGCCGTGCGCCCACGACTGCGCGTCGCGCGGCTCGCTGCCCCAGTGGTCGCGGAACGCGTCGTTGTGCGCGAGCCGTGTCGCCTCGTCGAGCTCCTCGCTCCACGGCACCACGCGCAGCGCGCCGTCGAGCGCGACGTCCGGAACGGGGCCGGCGAGGTCGCGGCGCAGGTCGGAGTAGAACCGGCGGGCCGTGAAGCCGTACCGCTCGTAGAGGCGGAGCTTGGCCGGCGGGTCGGTGTCCTCGGCGTAGACCGCGATGCGCCCAGGGATCTCCTTGCCGCTCGCCGCCAGGAGCTGGCGTCCGCGCGCGACCTCCCAGCCGAACAGCTCGCGGCCGACCCCCATGCCGCGGTGCGTCGGGTGGACCCCGCCGTTCAGGAACGCCCGCACGGTCGTCACGTCGCCCGGCGCCGTGTCGACGAACGCCCACGCCCTGAGCGACCCCGCGCGGTCGACGCCGACGAGCGAGTCGCGCTCCACGTCACGCCAGGCACCGGTGAACAGGTCCTCGACCTCGGCGATCGTCTCGCGGTACGGCTCGTCGTCGGCGGCCGCGATCTCGTTCTTGAGCGTGAGCAGGGCCGCTGCGTCGGCGCGCGCGGCGGGACGCCACCCGAGCCCGCCGGCGGTCACGGGCGGGAGGTCTGTGGGCGCCGCGGCGCGCTGCGCGATCGGCGCGAGGAAGGACATGCGCCCACGCTAGGCCAGCTCGCGCCGTCAGGCACGCGCATTGCGCGCCACCCGGTCTCCCTCCCGGACGTCGGGCCGCGCACCCGTGTGCTCCCCGACGGGTGGGACGGCCCGTCCCGGCGGGGGCCGCGCCGACTACCCTGCGGGTATGTCTGATGCTCTTGCCGACGCCCGCTCCCAGGCCTTCGCCGACGCGCTGCGCACCCGCGTCGTCGTGGCCGACGGCGCGATGGGCACCATGATCCAGGACCGCAACCCGTCCATGGAGGACTACCGAGGTCTCGAAGGGTGCAACGAGATCCTCAACGTCTCGCGCCCGGACATCATCGCCGAGGTGCACGACGAGTACCTCGAGGTCGGCGTGGACGCGATCGAGACGAACACGTTCGGCGCGAACTGGTCCAACCTGTCGGACTACGACATCGACGACCGCATCCGCGAGCTCGCGGCGGCCGGCGCCCGTATCGCGCGCGAGCGCGCCGACGCGTACTCCACCCCCGACCACCCACGCTGGGTCCTGGGCTCGATGGGACCCGGCACCAAGCTGCCGAGCCTCGGGCACACGACGTACGCGCACCTGCGCGACACGTTCGCGCTCCAGGCGGCAGGGCTGCTCGACGGCGGGGCGGACGCGATCCTCGTCGAGACGAGCCAGGACCTGCTCCAGACGAAGGCCGCGGTCAACGGGTCGCGCGCGGCGATGCGCGAGGTCGGTCGCTCGGTGCCGGTGATCGCCTCGGTGACGGTCGAGACCACCGGCACCATGCTCATGGGGTCGGAGATCGGCGCGGCGCTGACGACGCTGCAGGCGTTGAAGGTCGACGCGATCGGCCTGAACTGCGCGACCGGCCCCGCGGAGATGAGCGAGCACCTGCGCCACCTGTCCCGGCACGCGGAGGTGCCGGTGACCTGCATGCCCAACGCCGGGCTCCCGGTGCTCGGCAAGGACGGGGCGTCCTACCCCCTGACGCCGCCGGAGCTCGCCGCCGCGCACACGCAGTTCGTGGACGAGTTCGGCCTGGGCCTGGTCGGTGGGTGCTGCGGGACGACGCCGGAGCACCTGCGCCTCGTGGTCGAGGCCGTGCGCGGGCGACGCGTGGCCGAGCGCCACCCCGAGCGGGAGAACGGCGTCGCGAGCCTGTACTCGCACACCGACCTGCACCAGGACGCGTCGTTCCTGGCGATCGGCGAGCGGACCAACGCCAACGGCTCGAAGGCGTTCCGCGAGGCGATGCTCGCCGAGAACTGGGACGAGTGCGTCGACATCGCGCGCGCCCAGACGCGGGACGGCGCGCACCTGCTCGACGTGTGCGTCGACTACGTGGGGCGCGACGGCGTCGCGGACGTACGGAGCGTCGTGTCGCGGCTCGCGAGCGCGTCCACGCTGCCGCTCGTCATCGACTCGACCGAGCCGGAGGTGATCGCAGCCGGGCTCGAGCTCGTGGGCGGTCGCGCCGTCGTGAACTCGGTGAACTTCGAGGACGGCGACGGCCCGACGTCCCGCTTCGCACGGGTCATGCCGGCGGTCGTCGAGCACGGCGCCGCGGTGGTCGCGCTGACGATCGACGAGGAAGGCCAGGCCCGGACGGCCGACCACAAGGTGGCGATCGCGTCGCGGCTCGTGGACACCCTGGTGTCCGAGTGGGGCATGCGGGTGGACGACATCATCGTCGACGCCCTGACCTTCCCCATCGCGACCGGGCAGGAGGAGACGCGCCGCGACGCGATCGAGACGATCGAGGCGATCCGCGAGATCACGCGTCGCTACCCCGGCATCCACACGACGCTCGGCGTGTCCAACGTGTCGTTCGGCCTCAACCCCGCGGCACGCACCGTGCTCAACTCGGTGTTCCTGCACGAGGCGGTCGAGGCCGGCCTGGACTCCGCGATCGTGCACGCCGCGAAGATCCTCCCGCTCGCGCAGATCCCGGACACCCAGCGCGAGGCCGCGCTCGACCTCGTGTGGGACCGGCGCGTGTACGACGACGAGGGCAACCTCACGCACGACCCGCTGTCCCGACTGCTCGAGCTGTTCGAGGGCGTCGACTCGGCGGCGCTCAAGGACGCCCGCGCGGCCGAGCTCGAGGCGCTGCCGCTGGGCGACCGGCTCGAGCGCCGCATCGTGGACGGCGCCCGCAAGGGCCTCGAGGCCGACCTCGACACCGCGCTCGCCGAGGGCATGAAGGCGCTCGACATCGTCAACGACCACCTGCTCGAGGGCATGAAGGTCGTCGGGGATCTCTTCGGTCGTGGCGAGATGCAGCTCCCGTTCGTGCTGCAGTCGGCCGAGGTGATGAAGACGGCGGTCGCGCACCTCGAGCCGCACATGGAGCGCGTCGAGGGCCAGAGCGGGAGCAAGGGCACGATCGTGCTCGCGACCGTGCGCGGAGACGTGCACGACATCGGCAAGAACCTCGTCGACATCATCCTGACGAACAACGGCTTCACGGTCGTGAACATCGGGATCAAGCAGCCGATCTCCGCGATGATCGAGGCCGCCGAGGAGCACGACGCCGACGTGATCGGCATGTCCGGCCTGCTCGTGAAGTCGACCGTGGTCATGAAGGAGAACCTCGCCGAGCTGACCTCGCGCGGCTACGCCGAGCGCTGGCCCGTGCTGCTGGGCGGCGCCGCGCTCACCAGGACGTACGTCGAGGACGACCTCGCCGGCCAGTTCCCGGGCGTGGTCCGCTATGCGCGCGACGCGTTCGAGGGCCTGCGGCTCATGGAACCGCTCGTGCGTGTCGCGCGTGGCGCCGACCGCGACGAGGTGGGCCTGCCGGCGCTCAAGAAGCGCCGCCACGCCACCGTGACCGTGACCGAGACCCCGGACGAGGACCTGCCCGCGCGGTCCGACGTCGCCGAGCACAACCCGGTCCCCTACCCGCCGTTCTGGGGCACTCGCCTGGTCAAGGGCGTCCAGCTCGCCGACTACGCGACGTTCCTCGACGAGCGCGCGACGTTCATGGGCCAGTGGGGTCTCAAGCCGGGGCGTGGCGAGGACGGGGCGAGCTACGAGGAGCTCGTCGAGACCGAGGGCCGCCCGCGCCTGGCCGAGTGGTTCGAGCGCATCCGCACCGAGGGGGTCGTCGACCCGTCGGTCGTCTACGGTTACTTCCCCGTGTGGTCCGAGGGCGACGACGTCGTCGTCGCGCACCACGAAGGGCCCGACGGCGGCTCCGGCGGTCCGGTGGGCACCGAGCGGCTGCGCTTCACCTTCCCCCGGCAGCGCCGCGACCGGTTCCTGTGCCTCGCGGACTTCGTGAAGCCGCGCTCGTGGGTCGAGGAGACCGGCCGGTTCGACGTGCTGCCCGTCCAGCTCGTGACCATGGGGACGAGCGTCGAGGCCGCGACGGCGAAGCTGTTCGGCGAGAACAGGTACCGCGAGTACATGGAGCTGCACGGGCTGTCGGTGCAGCTCACCGAGGCCCTGGCCGAGATGTGGCACGCGCGCGTGCGCTCCGAGCTCGGGTTCGCCGACGAGGACCCTGACGACGCGGAGGGGATGTTCAAGCTCGAGTACCGCGGGGCGAGGTTCTCGCTGGGGTATCCCGCCTGCCCGGACATGGAGGACCGTCGCAAGGTCGTGGAGCTGCTGCGCCCCGAGCGCCTCGGTGTCGTGCTGTCCGACGAGCTCCAGCTGCATCCGGAGCAGTCGACGGACGCATTTATCTTGCATCATCCCGAAGCCAAGTATTACAGCGTCTGAGATCAGGACGACGGTAGCTGCGCTCAGCCCACGCGGAAACGGACGAAGCTCACGGGCGATGAGTTCTCGAGTCCTCCCAGGTCTGCCCCGTGACCGTGATGACGGACGCATCGGAGCAGACCATGGGATCGATCGAGATCGAGCTGTTCACCACTCTCGACCTCGTCGGGCAGGCGCCCGGCGGGCCGGAGGAGGATCCTGAGAACGGGTTCCCGTTCGGTGGCTGGCAGGCGCCGTTGCTCGACGACGTCGCCGGGGCGCAGATCGACGCAGCCTACGAGGGCACGGACGCCCTCCTGCTCGGACGCCGCACCTACGACATCTTCGCCGCGTACTGGCCCCGCCAGGAGGGCGGTCAGGACGACGACTTCGCCGCGCTGTTCAACCGCATCCCCAAGTACGTCGCCTCGCGCGGAACACCCGACCTGTCCTGGGCCGGGAGCACACATCTCGGCCCAGACCTGGCCGTCGCGGCCCGCGAGGTCCGCGACCGGCACGAGCACGTGAAGGTCGTCGGCAGCCTGAACCTGGTGCAGTCCTTGCTGCGCGACAAGCTCTTCGACCGGCTCGACCTCTGGATCCACCCGATCGTGCTCGGGGTCGGCAAGACCGTGTTCGACGGCGGCGCGGTGCCCACCAACCTCGCCCTCCTCGAACCACCGGCGGCAAGCCCCACGGGCACGGTTCTCCTGCGCTACGGGCTCGCAGCCGGCATGCCCGGGACGGGCGACATGGGCGCACCCGACCGCGGCGTCGAGCACGACCACGAGGAAGCACCGTGACGATCCGGCGGACGGACGGCGGCCGAGGGCCTCGGTCACGCCCCGTTCATGAGGTCGACTGCGGACCGTCGGGGCCCGCGACGGGATCCTGAACCCGGCGGCTCAGGTCAGGCGTCAGGCTGTGCGGGCAGGCAGCGCGGCGAGGCCGTGCGAAGCCTCGAGCCGCTCCACGAGGAGCGTGCCCACCGCGGCGAGCGGGACGAGGACGAGGTTGCCGACCAGCATCGTGCGCAGGAACGGCAGGCCCGCCACATAGCTCGCCATCAGCCCGTCCCAGCCGGCCGGGTAGAACGTGCCACGGCCCTGGAACCAGACGCCCAGGTTCGTCCAGACGAAGAACCACAGCGAGCCGCCGACGCCGAACGCCGCGCCTGCACCGATGCGCCCCCAGCCGTGGGTGTCGCGCACCAGGTACGAGGCGAGCCCGATGACGAGCCACGCGCTCCACGTGAACAGCGCGATCGACGTGTTGCCGAGCACGAGGTCGGAGACCACCGTCACGGCGAGCGGCACGACGAAGGCCCAGCGGGTGCGCAGCAGCACCGTCGCGACGAACGTGGCGGACGTGATCAGCTCGAGGTTCGGCGGGCCGCCCAGGTCCTGACGGACGAGCCGCCACACGACCGCGAGCGCGGCGAGGGCGACGACGATCGCCGGCCGCCACCAGCGGGTCAGTAGGTCTCGAGCTTCCATTCGATCTCGTCTCCCGTCGTGGTGTCGAGGACTCCGGCGCCGACCTGCGCCATCTCACCGTTCAAGTACAGCGCCCAGAACTCGTTCTTCGCCTCGTCGGCCGAGTGTCCACCGATCCCGACGACGTACGCCTCCTCGCCCTCGCCGACGACCTCGGCGGTGGGGTCGGCCTCCAGGAGGAGCTCGAGCGCGGTCCGCCCGTCCTCGCCGGGGTAGCCGAGCCCCTCGGACGCGTCGCCCGTCGAGGTCGCGTCGTCGTCGACGGGTGCGGGCGACTCGTCCTGTGCGTCCGAGGACGTCTCGTCCTGCTGGTCCTGCGTCGTCTCGGTCGAGGCCGACGCGCCCGGCTCGGTGCTGTCGGAGCAGCCGGCGAGCAGGCCCGCGGCGAGCAGGGTGGCGGTGAGCAGGGCGGCGGCGCGCGGACGTGCGTCGCGATGGGTACGGGGGATCACGACGGCAAGTCTAGGTGGGCACGACCGGACGGGCCCGTCTGCCCGCCTGCCGGACGATCGAGCCCCGGAGGGCGTGGCCTCAGGTGTCGATGCGCGCCGTGTCCAGCCCGGCCGCGCCGGCCACGATGAACTCCTTGCGGGGAGCCACGTCGCTGCCCATGAGGAGGTGGAAGACGTGCTCGGCGGCCTCGGCGTGCTCGGCCGTCACACGGCGCAACGTGCGGTGGCGCGGATCCATCGTGGTCTCCGCGAGCTGGTCGGCGTCCATCTCGCCGAGGCCCTTGTACCGCTGGATCTCGTCCTTGTAGCGCCGCCCGGACCTGTCGAGCTTGCGCAGCGTCGCCGCGAGCTCGGCCTCGGAGTAGGTGTAGATGTACTCGTTCTTGCGCCGGCCGGCGCCGATCACCTCGATGCGATGCAGGGGCGGCACCGCGGCGAACACCCGACCGGCCTCCACGAGCGGCTTCATGTACCGGTAGAAGAGGGTCAGCAGCAAGGTACGGATGTGCGCACCGTCGACGTCGGCATCGGTCATCAGGACGATCTTGCCGTAGCGCGCGGCGTCGAGGTCGAACGAGCGTCCCGACCCGGCGCCCAGCACCTGGATGATCGCGGTGCACTCCGCGTTGCGCAGCATGTCGCTCACGGACGCCTTCTGGACGTTGAGGATCTTGCCGCGGATGGGCAGCAGCGCCTGGAAGTCGGAGCTGCGCGCGAGGCGCGCGGTGCCGAGCGCACTGTCGCCCTCGACGATGAACAGCTCGCTGCGGTCGACGTCGTCGCTGCGGCAGTCCACCAGCTTGGCAGGCAGGGAGGACGTCTCGAGCGCGTTCTTGCGTCGCGAGATCTCCTTCTGCTTGCGCGCCGTGATGCGGGCGCGCATCTCGGCGACGATCTTGTCCAGGAGCATCGCTGCCTGGGTCTTCTCGTCCCGCTTGGTCGAGGTGAGCAGCGAGGTGAGCTCCGTCTCGATGACGCGAGAGACGATGGCGCGCACCGGTGCCGTCCCGAGGACCTCCTTGGTCTGTCCCTCGAACTGCGGCTCCGCGAGCCGGACCGTGACGACCGCCGTGAGCCCGGCCAGCACGTCGTCCTTCTCGATGCGCTCCGCGGAGTCCTTCGTGGAGACCTTGAGGCGACGCGCGTTGGTCTCGACCTGCTTGCGCACCACCTTGAGCAGTCCCTGCTCGAACCCCGCCAGGTGAGACCCGCCCTTCGGTGTGGCGATGATGTTGACGAACGTGCGGAGCTCGGTCTCGTAGCCAGCACCCCATCGCATCGCGACGTCGACCTCGCACTCGCGGGTGACGGCCTGCGGCGACATGTGACCACGGTCGTCCAGGACGGGCACGGTCTCCGTGAAGGAGCCGCTGCCCGTGAGGTGCCACGTCGCTGTCACCGGGGTGTCCGGCGCGAGGAAGTCGACGAAGTCGACCGAGCCGCCGTCATGGACGAACGTCTCCTCGTGCGGCCCGCCCTCCCCCGGGGTCCCGGCCACACCGCGCTCGTCGCGCACCGTGACCCGTAGGCCGGGGACGAGGAACGTCGTCTGACGGACACGGGTGACCAGCTCGTCGTACGAGAACACGGCGTTCTTGGGGAAGACCTGCCGGTCCGCCCAGTAGCGCACGCGCGTCCCGGTCACACCGCGCCGCACCTTGCCCACCACGGCGAGCTCCGACCTGCTCACGAAGGGGACGAACGGCGACTCGGGTCCAGGGCCGGCCTTCGGGTCCGTGAACTCACCCGGTTCACCACGGTGGAACGTCATGCGGTGCGTCTTGCCGCCCCTGTCGACCTCGACGTCGAGGCGTGCGGACAGCGCGTTCACCACGGACGCGCCCACACCGTGCAACCCACCGGACGCGGTGTAGGAGCCGCCGCCGAACTTTCCGCCGGCGTGGAGCTTGGTGAAGACCACCTCGACTCCGGACAGCCCCGTCTTGGGCTCGATGTCGACCGGGATGCCCCGCCCGTCGTCCTCGACCGTCACCGACGAGTCGGCGTGCAGCACGATACGGATCTGCGAGCAGTTCCCGGCCAGGGCCTCGTCCACCGAGTTGTCGATGATCTCCCACAGGCAGTGCATGAGGCCCCGGGAGTCGGTCGAGCCGATGTACATGCCCGGGCGCTTGCGCACCGCCTCGAGGCCCTCGAGCACGGACAGGTGCCGAGCGGTGTAGCTGGACTCAGCGGAGGTCGTCGTCACGCCGCACAGCCTAGACGAGGCCGCCCACTCTCCTGTCTCACCATGCCGACGTGACGCCACGCCGTTGCGTCCGGCGTATTCCCGGCTCGCGCGCGCTACGCGGGTAGCGAACCACCCCCTGTTCGGCACCGAGGACCGCGTGCGGGATGGTTTCATGGTTCTGTGACTGCTACGACGACCACCACCGAACCGCTGACCGCGGCCGACCGCTGCGACCGCTGCGGTGCCCAGGCGTACGTCCGTGTCGTCCTGCCGACCGGCGAGCTGCTGTTCTGCGGCCACCACGCACGGGCGCACGCCGATGCCTACACCGACGTCGCGACCCACGTCCAGGACGAGACCGACAAGCTGCACGCCGAGCACGGCGCGGGCACCGGCGCCGATCGCTGAGCGCACCCTTCGACGACCTCACGAGGCCCGGGCCGAATCGGCCCGGGCCTCGTTCTGTGTGGATACGGGACGTGAGCTCCGGAGCCACCGAGCACGAACGCGAGCCCCCGCAGACCTGCAGACCTGCAGACGACGAACGCCCCGTCCGGCCGTGGTGGCCGTCCGGGGCGTTCGTCGTGCTGCGGGCAGTTCCTGCCGGCTCAGTCCAGGTAGTCGCGCAGCACCTGCGAGCGGCTCGGGTGCCGCAGCTTCGACATCGTCTTGGACTCGATCTGGCGGATGCGCTCGCGCGTCACGCCGTAGACCTTGCCGATCTCGTCGAGCGTCTTGGGCTGTCCGTCGGACAGGCCGAACCGCATGGACACCACGCCGGCCTCGCGCTCGCTGAGGGTGTCGAGCACCTGGTGCAGCTGCTCCTGCAGGAGCGTGAAGCTCACCGCGTCGGCCGGGACGATGGCCTCGGAGTCCTCGATGAGGTCGCCGAACTCGGAGTCGCCGTCCTCGCCGAGGGGCGTGTGGAGCGAGATGGGCTCGCGGCCGTACTTCTGGACCTCGACGACCTTCTCCGGGGTCATGTCGAGCTCCTTGGCGAGCTCCTCGGGCGTCGGCTCGCGGCCCAGGTCCTGCAGCATCTGCCGCTGCACGCGGGCGAGCTTGTTGATGACCTCGACCATGTGCACCGGGATACGGATGGTGCGCGCCTGGTCGGCCATCGCGCGCGTGATCGCCTGACGGATCCACCACGTCGCGTACGTCGAGAACTTGTAGCCCTTGGTGTAGTCGAACTTCTCGACCGCACGGATCAGACCGAGGTTGCCCTCCTGGATCAGGTCCAGGAACAGCATCCCGCGGCCCGTGTACCGCTTGGCGAGCGAGACGACGAGGCGCAGGTTCGCCTCGAGCAGGTGGTTCTTCGCGCGCTTGCCGTCGTGCGCGATCCACTGCAGCTCGCGCTTGAGCTTGCGCTCGAGGTCGTCGCCCTCCTTCGCGAGCCGGTCCTCGGCGAACAGGCCGGCCTCGATCCGCTTGGCGAGCTCGACCTCCTGCTCGGCGTTCAGGAGCGCGACCTTGCCGATCTGCTTCAGGTAGTCCTTGACCGGGTCCGCCGTCGCACCGGCCGTCACGACCTGCTGGGCAGGAGCGTCGTCGTCGTCCGCGTCGGACACGACGAAGCCACGACGCTCGTCGGAGCCCTCGGGGCCGGGGTTCATGACCTGGGGGCCGGTGGGTGCTTCGTCCTCGGGCTCGTCCACGACGACGCCGTCGGGCACGACCTCGGGGGTGGTCGACGCCTTCTTGGCCCGGGCACCGGTCTTGGCCGCGGCCGCGCGCGGCGCGGCCTTCGTGCGGGCCTTGCGCACCGGAGCGGGCGCGGCGGCTGTCGCCTCGCCCTCCTCGGTGGCGGGCGCGTCGCCGCCGGTGTCGCTCGTGGCGGCCTTCGTCGTGCGGGCGTTCGCCCGCGACGTGGACGCTGGCTTGACCGCGGCACGGGCCGTCGTGCCGGAACGGGACGCGGCGGCGGCTGCTACCGGCGTGCTCGTGGGGATGTCGACGTCGACACCAGCCCCGGCGAGCGCGCGGAAGACGGCCTTGAGGCGCTTGGCGTCGCTCACCGATGCCTCTTCGCACGCGGTGCGGAAGTTCTCGGCGTCGACCCGGCCGTTCGCGCTGCCCTGCCGCAGGAGGTCCTGCAGGGCGGGGTGCTCGAACTCGCGCGGGAGTGCGGGGATCTGCGTGGAGGGCGCCACAAACCGACCTTTCGGCAATCTTGGGGGCGGTGGTACCACCGGAGCGGAGCGATGAGCTGAGGACGGGGACGGACCTGGGTCGAACACGGTCCGGACCGACGTGCGACTCACGGGCTCGGGGTGGACACCTCTATTGTACCGACGATCCCGGCAGCGGACGCCGCGACACGACTCATGACCCGACGACACGCCGTCGAGCGCGTCGCGGGGCCGGTGCGACGATGCGCTGCAGGCTCCCGGTGAGTGTCAGTCGATCCAACGCGTCGTCCGGCCGGGCTATTCCCCTCGCGAGCCCTCACCCGCGGGGGCCCGTTGCGGGGTGCGGGGTGACGGGCGTACGGGGTCAGGGGCGCTCGGGCTTGACCGCGAGCACGGGGCAGGGTGCGTCGAGGAGGATGCGCTGCGCGTTCGTCCCGAGGATCAGCTTGCCGACCGGACTGCGACGACGCAGCCCGATCACGATGAGCTCTGCCCCGGTGCTCTCGGCGACGGCGACCAGGTCCTCCGCCAGGTCGCCCGTCGCCGGGTGGCGGACCAGGGTCGTGCCGCCGTCGGCCACCCGAGCCGTGACCTCGTCGAGGCCGTCCGCGTCGGCGTCGCTCGGGTCCTGCGTGTCGGCCACGACGACGGCGAGGTCGACGTGCCTGCGCACCGCCTCGGCCGCCGCGGTGGACAGCGCCTCGCGCCCCTCGGGGGTGCTCAGCTGGGCGACGACGACGGTCATGGCAGTCCTCCGCGGGAGAGAGCGTCGGTGGCGAGCGGCCGGACGGTACCGGTCGCGTACCCGCCGACCGTACCCGAACCACGCCCGCCCCAGCATCGGTCATCCACCGGACCGCACCCAGCCCGGCGGCAGGCCCGCGTCGACGGCGCTCGCGAGGAGGAGCGCGAGCCGGTACCGAGGATCCTGCGCCAGTGCCTCGCGAAGCCGCTGCGACGCCCGACCGCCGTCCCCCTCCCACCACGCCACGAACGCCAGGAGAGTCAGCGCGGGTGCGGCCCGACCACGGACGGCGTGCCCCGCCGCGGTCTCCAGCACCCTGCGGGCGGTCTCGACGACGTGCTGGTCGGGTCGTGCACCCAGCACCGGGTCGACGACCCGCGCGATCGCGTCGGCCGTCCCGTCGTCGACGTCGCCGCCCCGCACCGTCTCGTCCGCCAGCTCCCCGGTCGCCTCGACCAGCGAGACGAGCACGGCGTCGCGCACGGGGACGCACTCGAGCCCCGCCAGGACGCGTCCGACGAGCGCCCCCGGGAGGTCGGTGGGTCCTGGCGTCGCGCCCACCTGGGTGACGGCAGCGCGCCATGCGCCGAGCGAGCTCTCGCGCCAGGCACGGCGTTCGTCCTCCGTGCGCGCCCGTTCCCTCCGTTCCCGCGCCGCGCCGGCCGCCCGACCCGCACGGCGGCGAGCCGTCGGCGTCGCGCGCGGGATGCGCATCGCGTCCTCCCGGGAGTCCGCGACGCCCGCGCCCGCGAGGACCATGTGGGCACTGACCTCGGACGACTCCAGGTCCTGCAGCGCGCGGCCGGCGGGCGGGCAACACGACGCGTCCGTGCAGTCGAGGTTCGCCCACCCCGTCGGCGAGACCGCCCACGCCTCCGTGGGGCCGAGCAGGGACTCGCACGCCTCGCGCGCGTGCTCGACCGCCGCGCGTTCGCGGACGGCGGTCGCCGCGGGCCCGCGCAGCGGCACCTCCGAGTAGACGGCGAGCACCACGCGCTCGGCCCCGTCCGCGACGAGGTGCCCGACGACGGAACGCGCCACCTGCGGCCCGTCGTGCAGGTCGGCCAGGTCGCCGACGTCGACCCGCACCACGAGGCCCACGCGGCCGCGCGGGGCGCGCAGCCCGACGAGGACGACGGAGTCCTGCGGGCGGTAGCCGAGTCGGAAGGGGACGTAGGCGAGGAGCTCGCGGGGGCCCTTGGCCCGGATCAGTGTCGTCATGGGAACCATCTCAGCCTGCACGAGACGTCGCTCGCGAGGGCCGCCGGCGGCCTGTGGACGGACGCACCCGGTCCGCGCACGGGCGCCGGGTCTGTGGTCTTCGCTGCACGCTGCTGGTTCAACGGTCCAGCGGTGGCTACCGTGTGCGACGTGCCGACCCGCCAGGACACTCCGCCTCGCCCTGCCGCGCGTCGGCGCGTCTCGCGAGCGGTCACGCTCGTCGCGGTGTGCGCCCTGGCGGGCGGCCTGGGCGCGTGCTCGCCCTCGGCGGCCGACGATCCCACCCCCGACGCAGCGACGTCCCGAACCGACGAGAACCGGTCCCGGACGGAGGGCACCCCCTTGCCGGAGTACGACGCCACGTCACGCGTGGGTGACCTCGCGGACGGCTTCCCGGCCGACGTCGTCCCCGTGCCCCCGGGCGCGGAGGTGCTGGCGAGCTCGGCAGCGCCCGGCGACGGCGTCGTGCAGATCACCCTCAACCTGCGCACGCCGGACGAGGTCGACGAGGTCACGGACTACTACGCGGCGGCCCTGGACGAGGCCGGGTTCACCGTCTCGCCCAGCAAGGAGGCCAGCGCGCTCACCGCGCTCACGACGTTCCTCGGCCCCCAGGAGGACGACGCAGCGGCCCAGTCGGTCGCCGTCGGGGTGTTCGACGACGGCGACGAGCGCCTCGTGACCATCAGCGGCCAGGTCGCGTCGGACTGACGCACGTCGCCTAGGCTGCGGGTGTGCCGACGCCCAACCCGCCGACCTTCGACCCCTCCGGAGGTCGCGCCGCCCTCCTCGACCGCGAAGGCGTGCGCGCCGGGGTCGACGACGCCCTGTCCCGGTGCGTCGGTGAGCTGGCCGCCGAGCTCGCGGCGACCCACCCGGACTGCGCGCCCCTCGTCGACGCGACGAGCGAGCTGCTGAGCGGTGGGAAGAGGCTGCGCGCGGCCTTCTGCTACTGGTCCTGGCGCGCGTACGGCGGCGACCGGCAGGACGACGGCATGCGCGAGGTCGCGCTGCGAGCGGGCGCGGCGCTCGAGCTCTTCCAGGCCGCAGCGCTCTTCCACGACGACGTCATGGACGCCTCGGACACGCGTCGCGGTCGCCCGACGGCGCACCGCGCGTTCACCGCGCTGCACCGCGACCGCGGTTGGACAGGGGACGGGGACCGCTACGGGCAGAGCACGGCCATCCTGCTCGGGGACCTCGCGCTCATCGCGAGCCATCGCGAGCTCGGGGACGCGACGGCCGGGCTGCCCGGCACGATCAGAGCGGGCGCGCGCGGCGTGTTCGGGCGGATGCAGACCGAGGTGACCGCAGGGCAGTACCTCGACATGCATGCGCAGGTCCTGCCCTGGGACGCCGGCACCGCCGAGCTCGAGCAGCGCGCACGGGCCGTGATCCGCGCCAAGTCCGCGCGCTACAGCGTCGAGAATCCTCTCGCGCTGGGCGCCGCCCTCGCCGGGGCGGACGAGGTCGCGATCCGCGCGGTCCGCGAGTTCGGGCTGCCGCTCGGCGAGGCCTTCCAGCTGCGCGACGACGTGCTGGGGGTGTTCGGCGACTCGCGGGTGACAGGAAAGCCTGCCGGTGACGACCTGCGCGAGGGCAAACGGACCGTGCTGGTCCTGCGAGCGCTCGATCGCGCGGACCCCTCCGGTCGCGAGCTCCTGCGCACCCACCTCGGAGACCCGCACCTGGACGCCGTCACCGTCGAGCGGATCCGCGAGGTCATCGTCACCACGGGCGCGCTCGACGAGGTCGAGGCCCTGATCGACGACCTCACCCGGCAGGCGGAGGACGCGCTCGACGCGGCGGCCCTCGGGCAGCCCGGGGCGGGCGTCCTGCGCGAGCTCGCGGACGCCGCGGTGCGGCGCAGGGCGTAGGGCGGCCGGCGGCCGGGTCCCCCGGCGTCCCCGCCGTCCCCGCCGTCCCCGATCAGGCGAGCGTCTGGGCCACGCGTCGCACGTGGGACTTGCGGCCCGCGATCAGGGCGTCGAGCGGGGACTCCCCCAGCTCGGCGTCGGGGGTGAAGAGCCACTCGATGATCGCGGCGTCGTCGAACCCGGCGTCCGCGAGCAGGACGATCGTGCCCTGCAGGCTCGCGAGCACGCCCAGCCGGCCGTCGTCGTCGGGACGGCGTGCGTGGGAGGGGTCGATCAGGTGGAACGGGACCAGGAACCTGGCGGGCACCTGGAAGGTCGGGCGCTCGCCGCGGCGCACACCGACGATGCGACGGTCCTGGACGATGCTGCGGGCCCGCGTGACGTCGGTCCCCAGGGCCTGGGCCACGTCCGGGAGCGACAGCCACTCGCCCACGAGCTCGTCGAGGTCGGCACGGTCGGGGCCCGCGACTGCTGCGTTCGTCTGAGGATCGTCCACGGCGCTAGCCTACGTGCGTCCCGCGGCGCCCTGGCGACACCCGCGCCCGGGTTCGCCACCGAAACGCGGTGCGCCGCCTAGAATCGGGCCGTGACCACCGTGACGACCGACCCGCTCGTAGGCCGCCTGGTCGACGGGCGCTACGAGGTCGTGTCGCGGATCGCCCGTGGCGGCATGGCGACGGTTTACCTCGCGAACGACCGGCGGCTCGACCGCCGGGTCGCGGTGAAGATCATGCACCCGCACCTCGCCGAGGGTACGAGCGGCGCGGACTTCGTCGCGCGGTTCCGGCGCGAGGCCCGCGCGGCCGCGCGTCTGACGCACCCGGGCCTGGTCGCGGTCTACGACCAGGGTCTCGACGGCGACACCAGCTACCTGACGATGGAGTACGTCGCCGGCTCCAACCTGCGGCGCGTGCTGCTCACCGAAGGGACCCTGCCGCTCGGACAGGCCCTCGACCTCCTCGCGGACATGCTCGACGCCCTGGCCGCCGCGCACCGTGCCGGGCTCGTCCACCGCGACGTCAAGCCCGAGAACGTCCTCATCGACACCGACGGGCGGGTCAAGCTCACCGACTTCGGCCTGGCCCGGGCTGTGAACGAGGTCACGTCCACGACGACCGGGACGCTCCTCGGCACGGTGGCCTACCTGTCCCCGGAGCTCATCAGCACCGGGACCTGCGACGCACGCAGCGACGTGTACAGCCTCGGTGTCCTGGCCTACGAGATGCTCCTCGGGACCGTCCCGCACGTCGGCTCCGCCCCGATCCAGGTCGCGTTCCAGCACGTGAACAACGACGTTCCTGCACCGTCGCAGTCCGCGCCGTGGATCCCGGCCGAGATCGACGACCTGGTGTGCGCACTCACCGCGCGTGACCCCGCCGACCGGCCCGTCGACGCGGGCGCGGCGCTCTCGCTCGTGCGCAGGGCACGAGCAGGGCTCTCCCCCGCGGACCTCGGTCGGCGGGCGACGCCACCTGCGGCCGACGGGCGCGTCATCGCGACGGCGGGGACGGCGTCCGGCTCCGACGGCCTCGTGCCGACGGCGTCCCTGACCGCCCTGAGTGCCCAGGACCGCGAGGCGGCAGGGCTGACGGAGCCGCTCTCCGTCGGACATCTCACCCCGCCGACGACCCGCCCCGGCCCGGCACCTCGGCCGAGGCCCGTCCCGGCCCGACGACGGCGCGGGACGCGAGCGGTGGTCTGGACCCTGGTCGTGCTCGCGGTCCTGGCGGCCGGCGGGGGTGGCGCCGCGTGGTGGTTCACGTCCGGTCCCGGGGCCTTCACGACCGTGCCGCCCGATCTGACCGGCGTACCCCAGGCCGAGGCGGAGTCCGACCTCGAGGCGATCGAGCTCGGTCACTCGGTCGAGGGACGCTACGACGACGACGTCCCGGCAGGAGAGGTGGTCGCGACGGTCCCCGCGGCCGGCGAGGCGGTGCGCAAGGACGGCGACGTCCGCCTCGTGGTCTCGCAGGGCGTGCGGATGCTCACCGTGCCGGGCGACCTCGTGGGGTCGACCCAGGTCGTGGCGACCACCGCGCTCGAGGGCGCGGACATCGTGGTCGCCGAGCCCCGTGCCACGGCGGACGACGCCGTCCCGGCGGGCGAGGTGATGGCGGTCAGCGACGGCGACGGTGAGTCGCTCGAGGCCGGTGCCGAGATCCCGCACGACACGGCGGTCGTGCTGACCGTCTCCTCCGGCCCGGCACCCGTCGTGGTCCCCCAGGTCACCGGGTCGGAGAAGGGCGACGCCGTCGCCGCGCTCGAGGACGAGGGTCTCGTGGTCGACGTGACGGAGGAGCACTCCGAGGACGTCGCGGCAGGCCGGGTCATCAGCCAGGATCCCGGCCAGGGAACCGACGCGCACCGCACCGACCCCGTGACGATCGTCATCTCGCTCGGGCCACCGCTCGTCGAGGTGCCGGACACGTACGGGCAGAACGTGAGGTCGGCGGAGAAGGCGTTGAAGGACGCCGGGTTCGAGGTCGAGGTCCGGCACCCGCAGGGCATCAGCCCGCTCAACATCGTCTACGCCCAGGACCCGCCGGGCGGGGACGACGAGACGGCGCCGAAGGGCTCGACGATCGTCATCAACGTGTTCTGACGGGTCATCGTGCACAGACGTCAGGACGCGTTCGCGGCCTGCCCGTCGCCCGGCCGGGCTCGCTCAGCGCCGCAGCATCTCCGCGACCTGGAAGGCCATCTCGAGAGACTGCTGGTGGTTGAGCCGGGGGTCGACGAGCGTCTCGTACCGCAGGGCGAGGCCCGCGTCGTCGATCTCCTCGCTCCCGCCCAGGACCTCGGTGACGTCATCACCGGTGAGCTCGACGTGCAGCCCCCCGGGAACGGTGCCCGCGGCACGGTGCACCTCGAAGAATCCGCGGACCTCGTCGAGCACGTCGTCGAAGCGTCGAGTCTTGTACCCGCTGTCCGAGGTGATCGTGTTGCCGTGCATCGGGTCCGTCACCCAGGTCACGGTGATGCCCTCGCGCGCGACGGCCTCCACCAGCGGAGGCAGCGCCTCGCGGATGCGACCCGCACCCATGCGTGTGATGAACGTCAGCCGGCCCGGCTCGTCGTCGGGGTTGAGCCGCCGCGCCAGTGCGAGCGCGTCGTCGGGGCTCGTGGTCGGACCGAGCTTGACCCCGATGGGATTGGCGATCCGGGAGAGGAAGTCGACGTGCGCCCCGTCGAGCTGACGCGTGCGCTCTCCGATCCACAGGAAGTGCCCCGAGGTGTCGTACGGGTCGCCCGTGCGCGAGTCGAACCGGGTCAGCGCGCGCTCGTAGTCGAGCACGAGCGCCTCGTGGCTCACGAAGAACTCGACCGTGCGCAGCGCGTCGAAGTCCGCCCCGCACGCGTCCATGAAGCGGATCGCGCGATCGATCTCCGACGCCGTGCGCTCGTACCGCGCGTACGCCGGGTTGCGCATGAACCCGCGGTTCCACTCGTGGACCTGCCGCAGGTCCGCGAAGCCGCCGGTCGTGAACGCGCGCACGACGTTCCACGTCGCGGCCGAGATCCGGTAGGCGTCGACGAGCCGCTGCGGGTCCGGGACCCGCGACCCGGGCGTGAAGGCGTGCCCGTTGATCATGTCGCCCCGGTAGGCGGGCAGGGTGACGCCGTCGCGCGTCTCGTCGTCCGAGCTGCGCGGCTTCGCGTACTGCCCCGCCATCCGGCCCATCTTGACGACCGGCATGCTCGCGCCGTGCGTGAGGATGACGGCCATCTGGAGAATGGTGCGGATCTTGTTGCGGATCCGGTCGGCGTTCGCCTCGGCGAAGGTCTCGGCGCAGTCCCCGCCCTGGAGCAGGAACGCCTCGCCGCGCGAGGCGGCTGCGAGGCGGGAGCGCAGCGTGTCCGACGCCGCGGGCACCACGAGCGGCGCGGAGGCAGCGAGCTGCTCGCGTGCCGCGACCAGGGCGCTCGCGTCCGGCCAGGTGGGCTGCTGGAGCGCGACCAGGGACCGGAAGTTGTCCAGCCCGGGGTCGACCTCCGGCTCGCTCGTGGTGGTCATCGGAGCGCTCTCGCCGTCAGTGTGCTGCCGGTGCCGCGGGCACCAGCGGCTGGCCGATGCCCTCGAGCAGCGAGCCGAACCAGGGCTGGGAGACGTCGAAGGCCTTGCCGCCCGCGATGCGCGGGAACTCGATGGCGCGCAGGCGGTCGCCGTCCTCCTCGTCGTGGCCGATGACACCGGACTCGCCGCGCAGCGCGCACTCCACCGCGAGGTCCGTCATGGACTTGATGAGACGCAGGTCCTCGGCGTTCGCGGCGGCGGCACGCGAGTAGTAGCCGGACTTCTGCACCATGACCTTCTCGGCACCCAGCTTCTCGGCGAACTGCTTCGCGAACCACTGGCCGGGATTGATCGTGTCGAGCTTGACGTGCCCGAACGGGTCCCGCTCCACGGTCTCGCCGGCCGCCTCGAGCTGCGCGACGATCTCGTGCATGCCCGCACCCTCGGACAGGAAGATGTTGACGTTGCCCTGCGTGTCCATGATGCCCTTGAGCCGCGCTGCCTCTCCCTCGAGGTCGAGTGCGAGCTCGGGCACGAAGACGGCGTGCACGTCCCAGCGCTCGCGCGACAGGCCGAGGCTCGGGACCCACTCCTGCGCGTCGAGCCACTTGCGGTACTCGGCCGCCGAGGCTGCCGTGAGCCACCCGCAGTGGCGTCCCATGACCTCGTGGACGATGAGCATCCGCGGCCCGGAACGGTGCTCGCCGATGACGTTCGCGGCGAAGCCGGCGGCCTCCTCGGCCGCGGTCCACGCACCGAGCGACTGCTTGATCGGCACGACGTCGTTGTCGATCGTCTTGGGCAGGCCGACGACCGTGAGCTCGTAGCCGTTGTCGTGCAGGTAGGCCGCGAGGTCCGCGGCGGTCGTGTTCGTGTCGTCGCCGCCGATGGTGTGCAGGACGTCGACGCCGTCGGTCTTGAGCCGCTCGGCCGCGACCTGGAGCGGGTCCTCGCCCTCGGCGACCAGTCCACGCCTGACGCAGTCCTTCGCGTTGGTGAGCTTCACGCGCGAGTTGCCGATCGGAGAGCCGCCGAAGCGGTGCAGGATGCCGGCCTTCGCGCGGCCCTCGGCGTCGACGACGATCTTGGTCCCGGTCAGCAGACCGTGGTAGCCGTGCTGGTAGGCGATGATCTCGATCTCGGGGTCGAGCTCCGTGTACCGCTCGATCAGGCCACCGACGGCGGAGGACAGGCACGGGGCGAAGCCGCCCGCGGTGAGGAGGGCGACGCGACGAACCGACATGTGAACTCAGGACCTCTCGTAGGACGGGATGCGCTGGCGCCCGGGACCGGACCGCCGAGCACGGTGTGGCCTCGGCGACCACCTGTGAGCTCCTGCGACCACGGGGCCATCAGGTCAGGACCGGCGCGCCGGGCTCAGTCTACTGATGTCGCAGACGGCGGCTGCGGGGGTTCCGGAACCTGGACGTCCGGGGCGGGGCGCCCGCCCGGGGCGACGCCGGACGGGCCGGCCGGCCCGCCGTGACCGGCCGCGATGCGGGCCTTCGCCGTGGCGGCGTACACGTCGACGTACTCCTGGCCCGAGAGCCCCATGATCGCGTACTGGATCTCGTCGGCGACGGAACGCAGGATGAAGCGGTCGCTCTCCATCCCGCGGTACCGCGAGAAGTCGAGGGGCTCGCCGATGACGATGCCGATGCGCATCGGGGTCGGGATCACCTTCCCGATGGGCTGGGCGATGTCCGTCCCGACCATGGCGACGGGGACCACCGGCGCGCCCGACTCCAGCGCGAGGCGCGCCACCCCGGTCTTGCCGCGGTACAGCCGGCCGTCCGGGCTGCGGGTCCCCTCGGGATAGATCCCGAAGAGCTCGCCCTCACGCAGCACGCGCAGTCCCGTGTCGAGGGCGGCCTCGCTCGCCTTGCCGCCGGAGCGGTCGACCGGGATCGTCCCGACGCCGCGCATGAAGCCTGCCGTCAGACGGCCCTTGACCCCGGTCCCCGTGAAGTAGTCGGACTTGCCGAGGAACTGCACCTTGCGCCCGAGCACGAGCGGGAGGATGAACGAGTCGATGACCGCGAGGTGGTTGCTCGCGAGGATCGCACCGCCCTCGTCGGGCACGTTCTCCACGCCGCGCGTCCAGGGACGGTACAGCAGCCGCAGGAGCGGGCCGACCATCACCTGCTTCATGAACCAGTAGAACAACGTTCCTCCTCGTGGTCCGCAGCGCGGGACCTGCGACCGACTCTAGAGTGAATGTCATGGCCGCACCGAATGCCGACCACGGCACTGGACGAGACGACGACGTCCCCGAGCGCCCGGACGACCCGACCGGACCCCGTCCGCCACGGGACGACGACACCTCGGACCCGACGCCCTCGTCCGGCCCCCCCGACGACGACCCCGCGCTCGACGTCGACCGGCAGTGGGCAGGCATCGTCGCGGAGCTGTCGGACCTGTCCGGTCTCGACGGCCCGGCGCGCTCGCCAGAGGGCGAGGGCCGCGGCCCGACGGCGCCCGGGACGCGCGCCCCGGGCGATCCGCTCGGCTCGATCCCCAGGGCACCCTGGGTGCGGGCGAGCGGCCCGCGCGACTCGCCGACGACGCCGGAGATCGAGGACCTGGAGGAGGCCGAGAGCCACTTCGTGCCGCCGGACCCGCCGCTCGTCCTGGGCCGCGACCCGCTGCTGACGATGGCGTGGACGGTCGTCGCCGGCGTCCCGCTCGTGCTGCTCGTGCTGCTCGTCGTCGCCCGGCCGTTCCCCGTGATCGCGGCCCAGGTCGGGATCGGGCTGTTCCTCGCCGGCCTCGCCGTCCTGCTGTGGCGCATGCCGCACCACCGCGACGACGACCGCGGTCCGGGCGCGGTCGTCTGACGGACCGGCCCGGCGGCGCGGCGACGCGCCGGGAGACGAGCGGGCGGCGACGCCGACGGGCGGTCCCGTCAGCGGCGCGCGAGGTCGGCCGCGCCGACCATGCCCGCCTCGTTGCCGTGCTCCGCGAGCTCGATCTGCGCCTCGGGTCGGTGCCCGCGGGCCGAGAGCTGGTCGGCGAAGGCCTTGCGCACCGGCTGCAGCAGGAGGTCGCCGGCGGCGCCGACGCCGCCGCCGATGACGATGAGCTCCGGATCGAGCAGCGCGGTCACGGACGCAGCCCCCTCCCCGATCCACCGGCCGAGCGTGGCGAGCAGCTCGACGGCGAGCCCGTCGCCCTCCTGCGCGGCCTGGGTGATCTGCGGCCCGGTGAGCTTGTGCTCGTCGCCCCCGCACAGCTCGAGAAGTCGCGCGGCCCGGCCCGGCTGGGAGATCACGGCGCTCTGCCCGTCGCGCACGAGCGCCGTGCCCGACGCGTACTGCTCCCAGCACCCCTCGTGCCCGCACCCGCAGTAGTGCCCCTCGGGGACCACCCGCATGTGCCCGACCTCGGCAGCGGCACCCCACTTGCCGCGCACCAGCTCGCGCTCCGAGATGATCGCGCCGCCGAGCCCGGTCCCGACGGTCAGCATGAGCATGTCGGTGGCGTCGCGCCCGACGCCGAAGCGGAACTCGGCCCAGCCCGCCGCGTTCGCGTCGTTCTCGACGACGATCTGCACGTCACCGCCGCCGTCCGGGAGGAGCTCGCGGACCCGCTGCGCGAGCGGGTACTCGCGCCACGCGATGTTGGGTGCGAAGAGGACGGACGTCCGGTCCGGGCTGACGAACCCGGCGGCGGCGAGCCCCATGGCCCCGACCTCGTGGTCCGCGGACAGCTCCTGGTAGACCTCGGCGATCGCCTGGTCGATGCTCGCGACGTCGTCGGGGGCGGTGTCGCGGCGCGTGGAGGCGAGGATCCGCCCCTCGTCGTCGACGACCCCCGCCGCGATCTTCGTCCCGCCGATGTCCACACCGATCGCGTGCATGTCCCGTCCTCACTCGCTAGGTATCGCTGGCCCAAGGTCTTCGCCGACGCCGGGGTCCTCAGTGGCGACCAGCGCGGCTGACCGGCGACCGCGGCGGGCCGGTGCAGTCGCCCGCGGGACGACCTCGGACGGAACTTCTCGCGCAGGTGAAACGTTGCGCAAGCAGCGCACAGCAGGTGAAGCCTACCGACTCGGGCAGGTCCCGGGCACACCCGTCCCATGGGTAGGGTTCTCCCACCGTCGACTACTGCCACTGGAGCCAGCATGGACGAGATCTCCGCCCCTCGGATCGTCGAGCTCGACCCCGCGTCGAACCTCAACGACCTGTTCGCGACCCGCGTCGCGGCCGACCCCTCCGCCACGATGGTCGAGGTGCGCGACGCCTCAGGAGACGGCTGGCGGCCCATCGCGGCGCGCGAGCTCGACGCCGAGGTCGTCGCGACCGCGAAGGGGCTGGTCGCGCGCGGCGTCGGGCCGGGCGACCGCGTCGGCATCATGTCGCGCACGCGCTACGAGTGGACGCTGCTGGACTGGGCCGTGTGGGCCGCCGGCGCGGTCTCGGTGCCCGTCTACGAGACATCGAGCGCAGAGCAGGTGCAGTGGATCCTCACGGACGCCGACGTGCGGCTGCTGGTGGTCGAGACACCCGATCACCAGGCGACCGTGGCCCAGGTCCGCGACCAGGCACCGTCGCTCACCGACGTCCTCGTCATCGACGACGGCGCGATCGCCACGCTACGAGCGGAGGGCGAGCAGGTCGGTGCCGACGAGATCACCCGTCGGCGCGCGCTCGCGAACCTCGACGACGTCGCGACGATCATCTACACCTCGGGCACGACCGGTCGACCCAAGGGCGCGGAGCTGACCCACGAGAACTTCTGCTCGCTCACGGTCAACGCGGTGGAGGCGGTCCCGGAGGTCTTCAAGCACGACGGCGCGCGCACCCTGCTGTTCATGCCGCTCGCGCACGTCTTCGCACGCTTCATCGGGGTGCTGGTCGTCGCCGGCGGGACGGTGCTCGGGCACACGCCGGACACGAAGGACCTGCTGGACGATCTCGGTACGTTCAGGCCGACGTACCTGCTGTCCGTGCCGCGCGTGTTCGAGAAGGTCTACAACTCGTCCGAGCAGAAGGCCGCGGCGGGCGGAAAGCTGAAGATCTTCCACTGGGCCGCCGCGACGGCGATCGCGTACTCCCGGGCGCTGGACGACCCGAGCGGGCCGGGGCTCGGGCTCCGGCTGCGGCACAAGGTCGCGGACGTGCTCGTGTTCGGCAAGCTTCGCCACGCGCTCGGGGGTCAGGCGCGCTACGCCGTCTCCGGCGGAGCGCCCCTGGGCGAACGGCTCGGGCACTTCTACCGTGGGATCGGCGTCCGCATCCTCGAGGGCTACGGCCTGACCGAGACCACGGCCCCCACGAGCGTGAACCGGCCGTCGAGCACCCGCATCGGCTCCGTCGGCACCCAGCTGCCCGGCTGCGCGGTCAGGATCGCCGAGGACGGCGAGATCCTGCTCCAGGGCGACCACGTGTTCCGCGGCTACCACGGGAACGAGGAGGCCACGCGCGAGGCGTTCGTCGACGGCTGGTTCCGCACCGGCGACCTGGGCTCGCTCGACGACGACGGGTTCCTGCGCATCACCGGTCGCAAGAAGGAGATCATCGTCACCGCGGGCGGCAAGAACGTCGCACCCGCCATGCTCGAGGACCGGATCCGGGCCCACCCGCTCGTCTCGCAGTGCGTGGTCGTGGGCGACCAGCGGCCCTTCATCGGTGCGCTCGTGACGCTCGATCCCGAGGGGTTGCCGGGCTGGGCGGCGATGCACGGCAAGGGCGACCTGTCGGTCGAGGACGCCGCGACGGACGCTGACGTGCTCGCCGCGCTCGACGCGGCGGTCACGCGCGCGAACCAAGCGGTCTCGCGCGCCGAGTCGATCCGCAAGTTCAGCGTGCTCGCCACCGACTTCACGGTGGAGAACGGGTACCTCACCCCGTCCTTGAAGGTGAAGCGGTCCGAGGTGCTCAAGGACTTCACGGCCGACGTCGAGTCGATCTACGCGGACGGCCCGGCGGCGACGTCCTGACGTCACCGACGGTGCCCGGCGCGGGCCGCGTGCTCCGGTGTCGGTGGCGACCGCTACGGTCGCCGCCATGTCACTCGGACCGCTGCTCGCGCCCGGAACGGCACGGGTTCCCGGCACCCCGGCGGCGGCCGTCGCCGGCATCCCGGTACAGCCGACGCTCGACGACCTCGGGACGCCGCTGCAGGACGTGACGTTCGTCGTCGTCGACCTCGAGACCACCGGTGGCTCCTCCGCGGACTGCGGCATCACCGAGATCGGGGCGGTCAAGGTCCGCGGCGGCGAGGTGCTCGGTGAGTTCCAGACGCTCGTCGACCCCGGTCACCTGGTCCCGGCGTTCGTCGCGCGGCTGACCGGGATCACGTCCTCGATGGTGTCCACCGCTCCGCGCATCGAGGCGGTGCTGCCCTCGTTCCTCGAGTTCGTGCATGGCGCGGTGCTCGTCGCGCACAACGCACCGTTCGACGTGTCGTTCCTCAAGGCGGCGTGCCGGACGGCGGGGTACGACTGGCCGGGCAACCAGGTGCTCGACACGGTGCCGCTCGCGCGGCGCGTCGTCACGCGCGACGAGGCGCCGAACCACAAGCTCTCGACGCTCGCGGCACTCTTCCGGGCGACCGTGACGCCCGAGCACAGGGCCCTGGCCGACGCGCGCGCCACCGTCGACGTCCTGCACGCGCTGCTCGCCCGGCTCGGGCCCCTCGGGGTCACGCACCTCGAGGACCTGGCCGGGGCCACCGACCCGGTGCCGCAGGACGTGCGGCGCAAGCGCCACCTCGCGGACGGACTGCCGGACTCCCCCGGCGTCTACCTGTTCCGCGGGCCGGGCGACGAGGTGCTGTACGTCGGTACCTCGACCTCGATCCGCCGTCGCGTCCGGTCCTACTTCACCAGGTCCGAGAAGCGGGGCCGCATCACGGAGATGGTGCGCGTCGCGCACGCCGTGACACCCGTGGTGTGCGCGACGCCGTTCGAGGCGCAGGTGCGCGAGCTGCGACTCATCGCCGAGCACTCGCCGCGGTACAACCGCCGCTCGCGCAACCCCGAGCGCATGCCGTGGGTGCGGCTGACCCGCGAGCCGTACCCTCGGCTGTCGGTCGTCCGTGACGTGCAGGCCGCCGCCACGCACATCGGACCGTTCGCGTCTCGGCAGCAGGCGCTGGCCGCCGTCGACGCCCTGCACGACGCGTTTCCCGTCCGCCAGTGCACCCGCCGGCTCCCGCTCGTCGCAGGTGTCGGGTCCAGCGCCTGCGTGCTGCACGAGATGGGAAGGTGCAGCGCCCCGTGCACGGCCCCGGTCGTGGACGTCGACTACTCCGTCGTCGTCGAGGCGCTGCGCGCCGCGCTCGAGGCCGACCCCGCTCCTGTCGTCAGCGCCCTCGGCGAGCGGATCGCCGAGCTCGCACGCGACGAGCGCTTCGAGCAGGCCGGTGAGGTGACCCACCGGCTCCGCGCGTTCCTCGCCGGCGCCGCACGAGCGCAACGAACCGGTGCCCTGGCGGCGTGCCGAGAAGTGGTTGCGGCACGTGCGACCCGGTCCGGCGGGTGGGAGATCGTCGTGGTCCGCCACGCCCGCCTCGCCGCGACGGGGGTGAGCCCG
Source organism: Cellulosimicrobium arenosum (assembly GCF_014837295.1). Lineage (GTDB taxonomy): Bacteria > Actinomycetota > Actinomycetes > Actinomycetales > Cellulomonadaceae > Cellulosimicrobium > Cellulosimicrobium arenosum. Next base: position 138,720 of record NZ_JACYHB010000001.1, on the reverse strand, counting down.
CCCGGTGCGGACCCGCTCCCCCTCGTCGCGGCACTCGTCGCGACCGCCGAGGCCGTCGAGCCACCCGTCCCACCGTCCCCGGCCTGCCATCCCCACGAGGCGGAGCTGGTCCTGTCCTGGCTGGAGTCCCCGGGCGTGCGCCTCGTCGAGCTCGACGGGACCTGGGCCTGCCCCGTGCGCTCGGCACGCTCCCACGTCGACCTCGCGGCGGCCGTCGGACCGGTCGTGCGGTCGGTCGCGAGCACTGCAGTCCACGGCGCCCGGTACGGGTCCGACGCGCAGGACGTCGTCGTAGAGTGGTCGCCTGACGACGACCCCCGCCCGGAGGAACCATGCTCACCGCCATCGTCCTGATCGACACCGACCCCGCCCGCATCCCCGAGGTCGCGTCCGACGTGGCGGACCTCACCGGGGTCAGCGAGGTCTACTCGGTGACCGGCAAGGCCGATCTCGTGGCGATCGTCCGCGTCGACGAGCACGACCAGCTCGCCGACGTCATCGCGGACCGGATCAGCAAGGTCCAGGGAGTGGCCCGGACCGAGACGTTCATCGCCTTCCGGGCCTACTCGAAGATCGACCTCGAGCAGGCGTTCGCGCTCGGCCTCGACGACTGAGCACGACCGCGCGAGCCTCCGGGACCCGGCCCGGTCAGTCGCGCGCTGCTGCGGCGACCCAACGGTCGAGCACGTCACGGGCGGCACCCGTGTCGATGCTCCGTGCAGCGAGCCCGTACCCGGCGCGCAGCCGCTCGACCAGCGGGCCGTCGCCCGTGCCCGGAAGGCGACCGTCGGCCACGAGCCCGGCGGCTGCGTTGAGCAGCACCGTCTCGCGCACCGGCCCGGTCTGCCCCGCGAGGACCCGGTGCACCACCTCGGCGTTGTGGGCCGCGTCGGCGCCTCGCAGATCGGTCACCGTGATGGGCGCGAGCCCCAGGTCCTGCACCGGGTCGAGATGGTGCTCGGCCACGACGCCTGCCCGCACCTCCCAGATCGTCGCGCTGCTGGTCGCGGCGAGCTCGTCGAGCCCGTCGTCGCCCCGGAAGACGAGCGCGGAGACGCCCCGGCGGGCGAGGACGCCGGCGATGAGGGGTGCCATCCGGGCGTCGGCGACGCCGATCGCGCTCGCGGGCGGCTGCGCGGGGTTCGTCAGCGGCCCGAGCACGTTGAACGCCGTGGGGATCCCCAGCTCCTTGCGTGCAGCACCCGCGTGGCGCATCGACGGGTGGAAGACCATCGCGGGGCAGAACGTGATGCCCACCTCGTCGGCGATCTGCGCGACGCGGCCCGCACCGTGGTCGAGACGCAGGCCCAGCGCCTCGAGCACGTCGGCAGAACCGGAGGACGACGTCGCGGCGCGGTTCCCGTGCTTGACGACGAGGGTCCCGGTCCCGGCGACGACGACGGCCGCCATCGTGGACACGTTCACCGTGTGCGCGCGGTCGCCACCCGTCCCGACGATGTCGACCGCCGGACCGTCGACCGTGAAGCGGCTCGCGTGCGCGAGCATGGAGTCGGCGAGGCCGGTCAGCTCGTCGACCGTCTCACCCTTCGCCCGCAGCGCCACGAGAAAGCTGGCGAGCCGGACGGGCGACACCTCGCCGGACATCACCTGGTCCATCGCCCACGACGTGGTCGCCGAGTCCAGGTCGTTGCCTGCGACGAGCGAGGTCAGCAGGTCCGGCCAGGTGAACGCCTCGCCTGTCGCGCTGTCGGGGACGGCTCCGGCGTGGGGCGTGGTGGTCACGAGGTCGAAACCTTTCGTTCGGGCTGTCAGCGGGCGCCGACGGCGTCCAGCAGGTCTCGCACCGAGCGCTGCAGCTCCATCGCGTCGAAGGGTCGCGGCACCGCGTCGTCGGCGAGAGACCACGATGCTAGCCAACCGTCCTGCGGCCTGCCGGTGAGTACCAGGACGGGCGGGCAACGGTAGATCTCGTTCTTGAGCTGGCGGCACAGGCCCATGCCGCCGGCCTTGTCCGCCTCGCCGTCGAGCACCAGGAGGTCCCAGCCACCGGCGTCGGCTGCCGTCAGGACAGCCGCAGGTGTGGCGACCTCGAGCCACTCGATGTCGGGACCACCCCCGCGCAGGCGCCGACCGACCGCCAGCCGCACCTGCTCGCGCACCGTGCTGTCGTCGCTGTACAGCAGGACGCGCGGCGAGGGCTCCGTCTCGACCTCGCCGTGCTCCGTCGTGGCCGTCACGGACGTCGACATCGTCGTCATCGTCATCCTTCGCTCGTCAGGGCTGGCCGGACGACCCCGGTCGAGGTGTCCGACGGCTGCCGTCGGCCGCCGTTGGCATCTTGGCACGGCACCGCGTCCGCCGACACCCCCGGGTCTCGCGGGCGTGGCGGACTGCGTGGCGGAGCATGGACGGACGAACGCTCCCGAGCGACCGCAGCAGGGTCCAGTTTCACGGCACTTCGTACCGATCCGTCACCAAGTGCAGGTCTCGGTGGGAGGATCTGGAGACATTGTGAGATTCACCGCGCCGTCCACCGACTCTCGGTTCCACGAACCGGGCCGTCGTCGGCCATAATGGCAACTGTGTCGACCGCAACGGCTGCCCCCCACGCCCATCAGCACGTGAGCGTCAACCGACCGAACCCCGTGTCGGTCGGGACGATCGTGTGGCTGGCCAGCGAGCTCATGTTCTTCGCAGGCCTGTTCGCGATGTACTTCACGGTCCGCTCGACGATGCCCGCGGAGGAGTGGATCGCGCAGGCGGACCATCTCAACCTCGGGTACGCCGCCATCAACACGACCGTCCTGGTGCTGTCGTCGGTGACGTGCCAGATGGGCGTGTGGAAGGCAGAGCGGTTCCAGCCGGTGCGCACGGGGTCGGTGTTCCAGGTGAACCTGTGGGGCATGAACGAGTGGATGACGCTCACGTTCCTCATGGGTGCGTTCTTCATCGGCGGTCAGGTCTTCGAGTACGCCGAGCTCGTCGAGCACGGCGTGACCATCTCCTCGTCCGCCTACGGTTCGGTGTTCTACCTGACGACCGGCTTCCACGGTCTGCACGTCGTCGGGGGTCTGCTCGCCTTCCTGTTCCTGCTCGGCCGGTCGTTCTCGGCCAAGAACTTCGGGCACCACGAGGCCACGACCGGCATCGTGACGTCCTACTACTGGCACTTCGTCGACGTCGTGTGGATCGCCCTGTTCGGTGTGATCTACCTGCTGCCGTACTGACCTGCTGACCGCGGGCCGCGCCCGCCTCCCGCCCCTGCTCCCCCAACCTTGCGAGACGAGGATCATTCCGTGAAGGCACTCGCCGCCCGCAGGCACCACCGGTTCGCACCGGTCGTGCTGCTGCTGCTGGCGCTGCTGGTCACCGGCGGCGTGTACGCCGCGTTCGCGCCGACACCGGCGAACGCCGAGACCGCCAGCACCGAGGACATCGAGACCGGCCAGAAGCTGTTCCAGGCCAACTGCGCCACGTGCCACGGCCCCAACGCCGAGGGCTCGTCGACGGCGCCCTCGCTCGTGGGCGTCGGCGCCGCCGCGGTCGACTTCCAGGTGTCCACGGGCCGGATGCCCATGCAGATGAACGGCCCGCAGGCGATCGCGAAGCCGCCGCAGTTCGACGAGGAGCAGACCGGGCAGCTCGCCGCGTACGTCGCCTCGCTCGGAGCCGGACCGGCCATCCCGACGGACGAGCAGGTCGACGCGGAGCTCGGCGACCCGTCCAGCGGTGCCTCGCTGTTCCGGACCAACTGCGCGATGTGCCACAACGCCGTCGGCGCCGGTGGCGCCCTCTCGGAGGGCAAGTTCGCCCCCCCGCTGTGGGACACCTCCGAGCGCAACATCTACCAGGCGATGCTCACGGGTCCGCAGTCGATGCCCGTGTTCAACGACGCGACGGTGACGCCTGAGGAGAAGCGCGACATCATCGCCTACCTGGACGAGCAGCGTGACGGTTCCGCGGGCGGGCTCACGCTCGGATCGCTCGGCCCCGTCAGCGAAGGCCTGTGGGCGTGGATCGTGGGCATGGGCCTGCTGATCGGCGCCGCTGTGTGGATCGGAGCGAAGTCCTCGTGAGCGACTACAAGAACCCGCGTTCCCCGGAGTCCTCGCACCGTGAGGTGGGGCACCGCGAGGAGCACGGCACCCTGGAGCGGTTCCCTGATCCCGGCATGCCCGAGCACCAGAGCCGCATGTCCGACCGTGACCCGAAGGCGGCCAAGCGCGCGGAGCGCCAGGTCGTGCTCCTCTTCATGGTCTCGATCCTCGGCACGATCGCCTCGCTGATCTTCTACTTCGCGTTCCGGCCGGACGGCACCACCGCCGGCGTGCGGACGTCGACACTCAGCCTCGGGCTCGCCATGGCATTCGCACTGCTCGGCATCGGCCTCGGCGCGGTGCACTGGGCGAAGGCACTGATGTCGGACCACGAGAAGGTCGACGAGCGCCACGCGATCGCCAGCGACGCCGAGACGCGCCAGGGCGCGATCGCGGAGCTGACGGCAGGTGCTGACGACGCGAACATCGGTCGTCGCGGAGTGCTCAAGGGCGCGATGATCTCTGCGCTCGCGCTGTTCCCGCTGACGATCGCCGTGCCGCTGGTGAGCAGCGTCGGCGGTGACTGGAACGTCTCGAAGCTCAAGCACACGATGTGGGAGCCCGGGACCAGGCTCGCGATCGACCCGTCGGGCCGCCCGATCAAGGCCGCCGACGTGACGATCGGGTCCGTCGTCCACATCATCCCGGACGTCGAGGCGGCAGAGCGCGAGACGCACGAGTGGATCACCGAGAAGTCGAAGGCGATCGTCCTGCTCGTCCGCCTCGACCCGCGCGACCTGAAGGCCGACCAGTCGCCCGCGGGCGAGACATGGTCCTACGACGGTATCGTGGCCTTCTCGAAGGTCTGTACTCATGTCGGCTGTCCCGTGGCTCTCTACGAGCAGCAGACGCACCACCTGCTGTGCCCCTGCCACCAGTCGACGTTCGACGTGGCGGACGGTGCGAAGGTGGTCTTCGGTCCTGCGAAGCGACCGCTGCCGCAGCTGCCGATCACCGTTGACGACGAGGGCTACCTGGTCGCACAGAGCGACTTCCACGAGCCCATCGGCCCGAGCTTTTGGGAGCGACTCAAGTGAGCAGCAACGGCAACGCACCCACTACCCGTGCGGGCAAGGCGGCCGACTACCTCGACCAGAGGACGAGCGTCGGATCCGCGGTCAAGGAGTTCGCGCGCAAGGTCTTCCCCGACCACTGGTCGTTCCTCCTCGGTGAGATCGCCCTCTACTCGTTCATCATCCTGATCATCACCGGCGTCTTCCTCACGATGTTCTTCGTGCCCAGCATGGCGCTGGTCGAGTACCACGGACCGCCCGCCACGATGGACGGGCAGCTCATGTCCGACGCCTTCGCCTCCACGCTGCACACCTCCTTCGAGGTCCGCGGCGGGCTGCTCATGCGCCAGATCCACCACTGGGCCGCGCTGATCTTCATGGCAGCGATCGTGACGCACATGATGCGCGTCTTCTTCACCGGAGCATTCCGCAAGCCGCGCGAGCTGAACTGGCTCGTGGGCACGCTGCTCATGATCCTCGGGCTCCTCGCGGGCTTCTCGGGCTACTCGCTCCCGGACGACGTCCTCTCCGGCAACGGTCTGCGCATCACGGACGGCGTGGTCAAGTCGATCCCGCTCATCGGCTCGTACCTGTCGTACTTCATCTTCGGCGGCGAGTTCCCGGGCGACGACATCATCCCGCGCCTGTTCACGGTGCACATCTTCCTGATCCCGGGGCTGATCCTCGCCCTGGTGGCGCTCCACCTGTTCTTCGTGGTGCTCCACAAGCACACGCAGTACCCGGGCGGCGGCCGGACCGACAAGAACGTCGTCGGCTACCCCCTCTTCCCGGTGTACACGGCGAAGGCCGGCGGCTTCTTCTTCATCGTGTTCGGCATCCTCGCGCTGATGGGTGCGACGATGGCGATCAACAACGTCTGGAGCTACGGCCCGTTCGACCCGTCGCCGGTCTCGGCCGGCGCACAACCCGACTGGTACATGCTCTTCCTCGAAGGCTCGCTCAGACTCATGCCCGGGGGCGCAGAGTTCGTGATGTGGGGCGACTGGACGGTCTCTCTGAACGTCCTCATCCCTGCCGTGGTCGTCCCGGGGATCCTGTTCACGTTCCTCTTCGTCTATCCGTTCCTCGAGGCCGCCGTCACGAAGGACAAGCGCGAGCACCACGTGCTCGACCGTCCGCGCAACGTCCCGGTGCGCACCGGGCTCGGCGTGGCGTTCCTGACCGCCTTCATCATCCTGGCGCTCGCCGGGTCGAACGACCTCATCGCGACCCACTTCCACATGTCGATCAACACGATCACGTGGGTGTTCCGCGTGCTGATCTTCGTGGGCCCGTGGTTCGGGTTCTGGATCACGAAGCGCATCTGCCTCGGGCTGCAGCGCAAGGACCGCGAGCTGGTCCTGCACGGGCACGAGACCGGTCGCATCGTGCGGTTCGCCAACGGCGAGTACATCGAGGTCCACCGCCCTCTCGACGAGCAGGAGCGTTGGCTCCGTGTGAACTACTCGGCACACACCCCGCTCGAGGTCGAACCTGCGACGGACTCGCGCGGGGTGCGCCGCAAGGGCTATGCGCAGGACAAGCGCATGCAGCGTCTCTCCCGGTTCTTCTACGAGGACCGGATCGAGCCCGTGACACCGGCCGAGCTCGCGGCAGCGCACTCCCACGGCGAGCACGACGCCATCGCGGGTGGTGAGCACGTCGAGATCACGTCGGGCGCCGCCGTGGGCGGCGGACGCGACCTGGTCGAGCCCGACGCCGAGAACGACGGGCCGCCGCGCCACTGACGCACGGCCGCTGACGCACGACGGCCCGCGACCGCACGCCCCAGCTGCCTGGGTGCGGCGGACGCGGGCCGTCGTCGTTGTCGGACGCCATCACGCGCGCCGAACAGGGACTCGGTAGCAACATCCGGGAGGACCGGCTCGACTCTGCTGCGCGGAGCCGTCCCCCCGACGCTGACAGGTCGAGTGCTGCAGCGGCCATCCTGGATCCGACCGGGCCAGCGGATTGCCAGGGTGCAGCGGCGACGACCGCGGAGAACAGATCCGCCGAGGTCGCGCCAGCGGATCCGGGCCACGGTGTCGACGACGCGTGAAGACTGACCCCTGAGCGACGGCTGAAAATGGACCCCCTTCGGCCAGGCTGAGGAGGGTGATGACCGTGGAGGACTGGGCGGAGATCCGGCGGCTGAACCGGGTCGAGGGGATGGCGATCAAGGCGATCGTGCGTCGGCTGGGTGTCTCGAGGAACTCGGTGCGGCGCGCGTTGGCCAGGGACGCGCCGCCGAAGTACGTGCGGGCGGCCAAGGGGTCGCTGGTCGACGAGGTCGAACCAGTCATCCGCGGGTTACTGGTCACGTGCCCGACGATGCCGGCGACGGTGATCGCGCAGCGGATCGGCTGGACGCACTCGTTGACGGTCCTGAAGGACCGGGTGCGGGCGCTGCGCCCGTACTACCTGCCGCCGGACCCGGCTTCGCGCACGAGCTATGAGCCGGGGCACCGGTTGCAGTGCGACCTGTGGTTTCCGCCGGTAGACGTCCCGCTCGGGGCGGGGCAGGTCGGCTCCCCGCCGGTGCTGGTGATGGTCGCGGGCTACTCGCGGATGATGTTCGCCACGATGCTGCCCTCGCGGCAGGCCGCGGACCTGATCGCCGGGCACTGGCGGCTGCTGCTGGAGATGGACGCGGTTGCCCGCGAACTGGTCTGGGACAACGAGTCCGCGGTCGGGTCCTGGCGGGCTGGCAAGCCGAAGCTCACTGAGGATTTCGAAGCGTTCCGCGGGGTCCTGGGGGTCGGGGTCCATCAATGCCGACCGCGCGACCCCGAAGCCAAAGGGCTGGTCGAACGCGCGAACGGGTACCTGGAGACCTCGTTCCTGCCCGGGCGGACGTTCACCGGGCCCGACGACTTCAACGCCCAGCTGGCCGACTGGCTGCCGGTCGCGAACGCCCGTCAGCACCGGGCGCTGGGCTGTCGACCGGCCGACCGGTGGACGGCCGACCGTGAGTCGATGCTCACGCTGCCGCCGGTGGCTCCGGCGCTGGGTTGGCGCACGCGAGTCCGGTTGCCTCGTGACCACTACGTGCGCCTGGGCTCGAACGACTACTCGGTGGACCCCGTCGCGGTCGGCCGGTTCGTCGAGGTCGTCGCCGACCTTGAGCGCGTCACGGTCCGTCTCGGGACCAAGACCGTCGCTGAGCATGCCCGGTGCTGGGCACGCTGGCAGACGATCACCGACCCAGCCCACAAGACCGCCGCCCTGGCAATGTCGACCGCCGCGGCGCACCGTCCGCCGGCCCCGCCCACCGACGAAGTCGAGCAGCGCGACCTTGCCGCCTACGACGCCGCGTTCGGCCTGACGGACGTGGCCTGATGCCCGCCACCAAGACCGCGGCCCGTGACATGACCAGCGAGCTCGCGTTCTTGACCCGCGCGATGAAAGCACCGACGTTGCGCGACGCGGTCGGGCGGCTGGCCGAACGGGCGCGGGCCGAGTCCTGGACCCACGAGGAGTTCCTCGCGGCCTGCCTGCAACGCGAGGTCGCTGCCCGCGAGGCCCACGGCGGGGAGGGACGCATCCGCGCCGCGAGGTTCCCGGGCCGCAAGTCGTTGGAGGACTTCGACTTCGAGCACGCCCGCGGACTGGCCCGCGACCAGATCGCCCACCTCGGAACCCTGGACTTCGTGGCGGCCCGCGAGAACGTGGTGTTCCTCGGACCACCCGGCACCGGCAAGACCCACCTGGCGACCGGCATCGCGGTCCGCGCCTGCCAAGCGGGCCACCGCGTCCAGTTCGCGACCGCCTCACAGTGGGTCGACCGGCTCGCGACCGCGCACCACGACGGACGGCTCCAAGACGAGCTACGCCGCCTGGGCCGCTACCCGCTGCTCGTCATCGACGAGGTCGGCTACATCCCCTTCGAACCCGAAGCCGCGAACCTGTTCTTCCAGCTCGTCTCGTCCCGCTACGAACGAGCGTCCCTGATCGTGACCTCCAACAAACCCTTCGGGCGCTGGGGCGAGGTCTTCGGCGACGACACCGTCGCCGCCGCGATGATCGACCGCCTCGTCCACCACGCCGACGTCATCGCCCTCAAGGGCGAGTCCTACCGGCTCAAGAACCGCGACCTCGGGCGCCCGCCCGCGGCCACAACCGACTGAACAACCAACGAGAGGGGTCCACTTTCAGACGTCGCCAGGGGGTTCATTTTCAGCCGTCGTTGACACACGACTGTCGATCCGCAGCCGAGCACCAGCGCCCGGTCTCCTGCGGTGCGTCCCGCCCCTGTCGCGCAGCCCTCCCGCCCTGTCGCGCAGCCCTGCGGTCGAGACGCTGGACCCGTCGGAGCCCGGTCGCGCGATCGTGGACTGCACAGGAGCCCCACCTGCACGTCGGGCCCGGCACCTGTGAGAGGTGCCGGGCCCGACGATGAAGCTCTTGCCCGATGATCGGGCGGGTGTGACTCAGTGCGCGTGCTGCCCGCGGGAGAACTCGAAGACCCAGCCGACGAGCGCCACCGCACCGATCGCGACCCCGACGTAGACGAGCCACCAGCCGACCGCGAGGCCGAGGAAGGTCACGGCAGCGGCGGACCCGATAGCCAGCGGCCACCAGCTCCACGGTGCGTAGACACCCTGGTCTCCGGCGCCCTGCTCGACGAGTCCGTCCGGGTCGTCCTCAGGTCGCGGATCGATCCGCTTGGCCGTCAGCCAGAGGTAGCCACCGATCATGCCGACCAGGGCGGACGTGAGGATGAGGCCGACGGAACCCACCGGCTCCCACCCGCTCCACAGCCCGTAGATCAGGGCGACGACGGCGAAGAACGGCGTCACCAGGAGGAAGAACTTGAACTCGACCTTCACTTCGACTCACCCTCGCTCTCGTCCTGCGAGCCCGGACGCGGCTCGTCGATGATCACCGTCGTCGTGGAGCCGCTCGACTCCTCGGCACCGCTCAGCCGGTCCAGTGCGATGTTCTTCTCGCCCCGACGGTCGGCCTCCCCGTACACCCGCTCGAGCACCGTCGGGCTGGGCTCGGCGTGATCCATGGCGGCCACCTCGGGGTGGTGCAGGTCGAACGCCGGCGACTCGGAACGGATGCGCGGGAGCGACGTGAAGTTGTGGCGTGGCGGCGGACAGCTCGTCGCCCACTCGAGCGAGCGACCGTAGCCCCAGGGGTCGTCGACCTCGACCTTCGGCGCGTTGCGCCAGGTCGTGTAGACGTTCCACAGGAACGGGAGCGTCGAGGCCGCGAGGAGGAACGCCCCGACCGTCGACACCTGGTTCTCCCAGGTGAAACCGTCCGACGGCCCGTAGTCCGCGTAGCGGCGGGGCATGCCCTCGACGCCGAGCCAGTGCTGGATGAGGAAGGTCATGTGGAAACCGACGAACAGCATCCAGAAGTGGACCTTGCCGAGCCGCTCGTTGAGCATGCGCCCGGTGAACTTGGGCCACCAGAAGTAGAAGCCCGCGAACATGGCGAACACGACGGTGCCGAACACCACGTAGTGGAAGTGCGCGACGACGAAGTACGAGTCGGACACGTGGAAGTCCAGCGCGGGGCTCGACAGGATGATGCCCGTCAGCCCGCCGAAGAGGAACGTGACGAGGAAGCCGATCGACCAGAGCATCGGGGTCTCGAACGTGAGCTTTCCTCGCCACAGGGTGCCGATCCAGTTGAAGAACTTCACACCCGTCGGTACGGCGATGAGCATCGTCATGAGCGCGAAGAACGGGAGCAGGACCGCGCCCGTGACGTACATGTGGTGCGCCCAGACCGTCACGGACAGCGCGGCGATCGCGATCGTCGCATAGACGAGCCCCTTGTAGCCGAAGATCGGCTTGCGGCTGAAGACGGGGAAGATCTCGGTCACGATGCCGAAGAACGGCAGCGCGATGATGTAGACCTCCGGGTGGCCGAAGAACCAGAACAGGTGCTGCCACAGGATGGCGCCGCCGTTCTCCGGGTTGAAGACCTGCGCCCCGAGCCGCCGGTCGGCACCGAGCGCGAACAGCGCGGCGGCCAGGGGCGGGAACGCCATGAGCACGAGCAGGCTGGTGACGAGGATGTTCCAGCTGAAGATCGGCATGCGGAACATCGTCATGCCCGGCGCTCGCATGGTGATGACGGTGGTGATGAAGTTGACCGCACCCAGGATGGTCCCGAACCCTGCGAGTGCCAGACCGAACACCCAGAGGTCTCCCCCGAGGCCCGGACTGAAGGTCGTGTTCGACAGCGGCGCGTAGGCGAACCACCCGAACGAGGCCGCACCCTGCGGCGTGAAGAAGCCGGCGGAGGCGATCAGCCCACCGAAGAGGTAGAGCCAGTACGCGAACATGTTGAGCCGCGGGAACGCGACGTCGGGTGCGCCGATCTGCAGGGGCATGATGACGTTCGCGAAGCCGGCGAAGAGCGGGGTCGCGAACAGCAGCAGCATGATCGTGCCGTGCATCGTGAAGAGCTGGTTGTACTGCTCCTTGCTCTGCACGATCTGGATGCCCGGCTCGAAGAGCTCGGCGCGGATCACCAGGGCCATGAGGCCGCCGATGCAGAAGAAGATGAACGACGTGATCAGGTACATGTACCCGATCGTCTTGTGGTCGGTGGACGTCACCCACTTGATGACGGTCCGCCCCAGGGTCTGACGCTGCGGCGCCAGGCCGGGGATCTGCTCAACCTGCGCGACCATCAGTTCTCACCCTCCGTGGTTGCCGCGGTGGACTGCGGGTCCTGGAGGCGGCTGTAGCCCTCGACCGGGAGCTGCCCCTCCTGGCCCTTGTCCCGCAGCTCGTCCATCGCCGCGTCGAACTCCGCGCGGTCGACGACCTTGACGTTGAACAGCATCCCCGAGTGGTACTCACCGCAGAGCTCGGCGCACTTGCCGGCGTAGACCCCCTCACGCGTCGGGGTGACGACGAACGAGTTCTCGCGGTAGGGGATCATGTCCTGCTTGTAGAGGAACGCGGGGATCCAGAACGAGTGGATGACGTCGCGCGAGCGGAGCTCGAACTTCACGGTCTCGTCGACCGGGAGGTACAGCGTGGGCATCTCCTCGGACGTGCCCGGGACTCCGTCGATCTCAGCGTCCTCGGTCAGCGTCCCGGCGACGTCGGTGACCTGCTCACCGGACTCGTAGACGTCCTCGTCGACGTAGTTGAAGTCCCAGCTCCACTGCTTGCCGATGACCTCGATCGTGATGTCGGACTCGGCGTCCGGGTCCTGGATCGCGTTGATGTCGCGGTCGGTGAACACGAACAGCACGAGGATCATCAGGATCGGCACGGCCGTGTACATGATCTCGAGCGGCAGGTGGTACCGCGTCTGGACGGGCAGGACGTGGTCGTCCTTGCGCTTCCGGTAGGCAGCGATGCACCACAGCATCAGGCCCCACGTGATGACGCCGACGACGAGCGCGGCGATCCAGGAGCCGGTCCACAACGAGGTGATCCGGGCAGTCTGGTCGGTCACCTCCCCGTCGTCGTATCCGGGGAGGTACCCACGCTGGACCGTGTCGCTGGCACAGCCGGACGCCACCGCCGCGACGGCGACGGCAAGTGCCGTCGCCCGCAGGATGGTGCGCCGTGTGCGGCTAGGTGATTGCGAGTGCAAGGGGGGCCTTTCACGTCACGTCCCGCACCGTCCCGTCTCCACGGACCCAGCACAGGACCTTCGTCCTCGACACACGAAGCCTAGCGCGCGATCCGGGCCTTGGTGCGCCAGGACGCGCACCTCCGGCGGATGCGGACGCCCCTCACCGGGACCGCACCGGCACGTTCGCCACAGCCTGCCGAGGTCTGTCAGATCCTTCCCACTTTCGTCGGCTCCGGCGCCGTCCGCAGGGCCCGGCGGTAGCGTTCGGGGCAGTTCCGACGGGAGGCCCTGTGACGCACACCACCCCACCGCACCGGCTGTACCTGGACAACGCCGGTCGCGCGCCCTGGCACCCGCTGGCCCGCGAGGCGTTCCTCCAGGCGCTCGACGACGGGTGGGCCGACCCGCGTCGTCTGCACGCCGAGGGACGTCGCGCCAGGGCGCTGCTCGACGGCGCGCGCGAGGCCCTGGCGGCGTCCCTCGGATGCCGGACGGAGGAGATCGTGCTCACCGGCTCGCACACCGCGTCCCTGCACACCGCGGTCCTCGCCCTCGCGGGCGGGCGCCGTCGTGCCGGGCACCGGGTCGTCGTGGGCTCCGTCGAGCGCGCCGCGGTCCTCGCCGCGGCGGAGCACGACGGCCTCGAGCGCGTCGTCGTCCCCGTCGACCGCCTCGGTCGCGTCGCCCCGGAGCAGGTGATCGGGGCTGCCGCGGGTCCCGATGTCGCGCTCGCCGCGCTCCAGCTCGCGAACGGCGAGGTCGGCACGCGGCAGCCGGTCGAGGCCGTCCACGCCGGGCTCCGCCGCACCGGGGCACCCCTGCTCGTGGACGCCGGCGCGGGCATCGGGCACGTCGTGGTCCCCCCGGCGTGGGACGCGCTCGCCGCCGACCCGGGCGACTGGGGTGCTGCCCCCGGCGTCGGGGTGCTCGCGATCCGTTCGCGCGTGCGCCGCCGCAGCCCCTGGCCGGAGGACCCCGACCCGCTCGCGCCCGGCGGCGTGAGCGTCCCGGCGGCCTTCGCGGCCGCGGTCGGCCTGCAGGCCGTGCTGGGCGACCTGGTGGAGCAGGACGTGCGTCGTCGGGCGCTCGTGGACCGGATCCGCGAGCGGGTCGCGACGATCCCTGGCGTCGAGGTCGTCGGCGACCCCACGGACCGGCTCCCGCACGTCGTGACATTCTCGTTCCTCTACGTCGACGGCGAGGCGCTGCTCACCGAGCTCGACCGGGAGGGGATCGCCGTGGGCTCGGGCTCGGCCTGCACGTCGAGCACGCTGGAGCCGTCCCACGTCCTCGCAGCGATGGGCGTGCTCACGCACGGCAACGTCCGGGTGGCCCTGGACCGCTCCACGACCGGGGACGACGTCGACCGCCTCCTCGCGGCGCTGCCGGGCGCCGTCGGCCGCGTGCGGGCGATGCTCGGCGTGCACGACCTGTGACGCCCCCCTGCCCCGGCCCGCCCCCATGACCGATCGCCTCCGGCCGCAGGGACGACGAGAGCCCGGCCCCACGAGGGGACCGGGCTCTCGAGGAGCGTGGGCTCAGCCGAAGGAACCGCCGCACGCGCAGGAGCTGCCCGCGTTCGGGTTGTCGATCGTGAAGCCCTGCTTCTCGATCGTGTCGGCGAAGTCGATCGTCGCGCCCTCGAGGTAGGGGACGCTCATCTTGTCGACGACGACCTCGACCCCGTCGTAGTCGCGGAGGGCGTCGCCCTCGAGGACGCGCTCGTCGAAGTACAGCTGGTAGATCAGGCCCGAGCAGCCGCCCGGCTGCACCGCGACACGCAGGCGCAGGTCGTCGCGCCCCTCCTGCTCGAGAAGGGTGCGGACCTTGTCCGCGGCAAAGTCGGTCAGGTTGACGCCGTGGGTGGCGATCTCGGTGGTCTCGCTCATGTCGTCTCCGCGCTGTCGGGGGGAGCAGTGCCCCGGTGGTGACCGGCTCTGTCCGTGGACCGCTGGTCGTCTGTCACTCGTCAGCCGTCCCAACACTTCGCGGGCCGGACCTGTTCCCGAGTGTACGCCCGCACCCTCTCGTACCCTGGCTGCTCGACGCAGCGGTGGACGAGAGAGGTCGGCATGGGACAGGACGTGCACTTCATCACGGTGGCGGCACCCGACCTGGACGCGGCGCGTCGCTTCTACGACGCGCTCGGCTGGCGGGCGACGCTGGACGTCCCGGCGGAGATCGTCTTCTACCGGAGCGCACCCGGGCAGCTGCTCGGGTTCTTCCAGGCCGAGAAGTTCGCGCGCGACCAGGGTGCCAGGGCGGAGCACCTGAGCGTGTCCGGGCTGACCCTGTCGCAGAACCTCTCCTCGCGCGCCGAGGTGATCGCGCTGGTCGACCGGATGGTCGCGGCCGGCGGCACCGTCCGCAAGGCCCCGCAGCAAGGAGAGTTCGGGGGCGTCTTCCATGCGCACGTCGCCGATCCGAACGGGCTGGTCTGGGAGGTCGCGCACAACCCCGCGTGGTCCGTCGGACCGGACGGATCGGTCGCCCTCGGGTAGATCCGACCGGAGCGGCGGACCGTCGCCTACCCGCGCGCCCAGGTCCGCGCCACCCGGTCGACGAGGGCGTGGGGATCGTCGCCGCCCCATGCGTACGTGCCGCTCAGGCCGGCGGCGGCCTGCTCCCGCCGGCCCGCGACGACCGTCCGCGCCAGGGCGATCACGGGGACGGCGTGCTGCGCCGCCCGCGCCGCCACCTCGCGGACCGCGCCCTCACCGAGCTCGTGCGCTCCGACCTCCGCGGTCACCACGACCGCCAGGTCGGCGTCGGCCAGGAGCGCGTCCAGCCCGACGTCGTGCGCGAGGACGTGCAGCGCGGGTGTCAGCTGGCCGCCGAGCGCCGCGACGGCGAACCCGAGCCCTCCCCCGCTGCCCGCGCCCGGGAGCCCGGCGAGCCTCGCGTCCGCGCGTGCGAGGAGGTCGCGCCCGACGACGGAGCCCGCGCCGCCGGGGGCGATCCCGTCCACCGCCGCCGCCGTGCGGGCCGCCACGGCTCCGAGCTCGCGCTCGAGGTCCTGCGCCACGGCGCCGTCGACGCCGTGGTCGGCGAGCGTCGCGCTCGCTCCGTGCAGGCCGAGCAGCGGGACGTCGGTCGCGACGGCGGCGACGAGGCGTGCTCCTCCCAGCGCGTCTCGCGCGGCCCGCAGCTCGTGAGCCGCGTCCGCCCGACCCGCCCCGACCCCGCCGCCGTCGGCCACCTCGCCGGCGAGCACCCGCACCATGCCCGCCCCCGCGTCGTGGCTCCTCGCCCCGCCTGTCGCGAGGACGACCCGGCCCGGGCGTCCGTCCGACGCCCTGGCGGCGTCGACGGCGAGCGCGACGAGCCGGCCCACCGCGCCCGACGACCGCGGCGCGTCCCGCCAGGACGCGCCGCGCGCATCCGTGCCCGCCTCGCGCGCCGCGCCGCGCTCCGCCGGCAGCTGGGACGCGTCGGCGTAGACGGTCCCCGTGACGCGGGACCGGCGCAGGGCCACGGGCACGTCCGCGCCGTCGGGAACCTCCACGACGCCCGCGAGCGCCTCGGGTGCGACGCGGGAGACCGCGTCCAGGAACGGCTGCCCGACGGCGGCGAGCGTGATCGCCTCCGTGCCCGCGCCCGAGCTCTGCCTCCAGCTCCGCGCGACGTCCTGCGAGGACGGGACGTCGCCTGCGACGCCCCACCGCGACCGGGGGCCGCGCGGCCCGGGGACGGGGAGCCACGCGGCGTCGGGCAGGGTGGGGCCGGGCGAGCCGACGACGAGGACGCGCATGCGGGGATTGTGCCAGCCCCCGGGGGTGTGGACCGTCTGCCGGCCAGGGGTGGCCGTGTGGGAACATGGACCGGTGAGCACTGGTAGCACCTTGCTGGACGCCGCCCGCGGCGGTTTCGTCGAGCCGAGCTCCTCGGCCCTGCTCCTGCTCGGGCAGGGACGCGACCTCGCGTCCGAGCGCGGCGTGGAGTGCGTCGGCGACCTGCCCGCCCCGAGCGACCCGGACCTCGTGGAGCGGGCGCGGGCCGCGCGCGCTGCGCTGGGCGAGCGCGCGTTCGTCCTCGGCCACCACTACCAGCGGGACGAGGTCATCGACTTCGCCGACGTGACGGGCGACTCGTTCAAGCTCGCGCGCGAGGCGGCCGCGCGGCCCGAGGCGGAGTTCATCCTCTTCTGCGGGGTGCACTTCATGGCCGAGAGCGCGGACATCCTCACGTCCGACGCGCAGCAGGTCGTGCTGCCGGACCTGGCCGCGGGCTGCTCGATGGCGGACATGGCGGCGATCGACCAGGTCGAGGACGCGTGGGACGTGCTGGAGGAGGTCGGGATCGCGGACTCGACGATCCCCGTGACGTACATGAACTCGTCGGCGGCGATCAAGGCGTTCACCGGTCGCCACGGCGGGACGGTGTGCACGTCGTCCAACGCGGAGGTCGCGCTGCGCTGGGCGTTCGGCAGAGCACGCTCTGCGGGCGGGGGTCCTGACACCGGCAAGGTCCTGTTCCTCCCCGACCAGCACCTGGGCCGCAACACCGCGGTGCTCAAGCTCGCGATGTCGACGGGCGACTGCGTCGTGTTCGACCCGCGCAGGCCGAACGGCGGTCTGACCGACGCGGAGCTGCGCGACGCACGCATGATCCTGTGGCGCGGGCACTGCTCGGTGCACGGGCGGTTCTCTGCGAAGAACGTGAGCGACGTCCGCGCCGCCGTGCCCGACGTGAACGTGCTCGTGCACCCGGAGTGCAAGTACGAGGTCGTCACGGCGGCCGACCTCGTGGGGTCGACGGAGTTCATCATCCAGACGCTCGACGCCGCGGAGCCCGGCTCCTCGTGGGCCATCGGGACCGAGCTCAACCTCGTGCGCCGCGTGGCGCGCGCGCACCCGGACAAGCAGGTGCACTACCTCGACTCGACGGTGTGCTTCTGCTCGACGATGAACCGGATCGACCTGCCGCACCTCGTGTGGGCGATGGAGTCGCTCGTCGCGGGCCGCGTGGTCAACCGGATCGTCGTCGACGCGGACGACGCGCACTGGGCGCGCGTCGCGCTCGACCAGATGCTCGCCCTGCCGGGGATCTGACCGGAGCAGGACGGAGTGCGGCATGGGTACCGGCAACGGGATGAACGTCGGCGTCCTCGTGTTCGACGGGGCCGAGGAGCTCGACGTCGTCGGGCCGTACGAGGTGCTGGCGCACTGGGCTCGGCACTCGGAGCTCAAGCCGCACGTGTCGACGTTCTCGCCCGACGGCGCGGGTGTGCGTCTCGCCAAGGGGCTGTGCCTGGTCCCGGACCGGTCGGCGGCCGACGTCGGGCCGTTGCACCTGCTCGTCTACCCGGGCGGGCGAGGCACTCGCCGACTGCTCGCCGACAGCGAGCACCTGGAGTGGCTGCGCGCGACGCGCGCTCGCACGCCGCTCGTCGCGAGCGTGTGCACGGGATCGCTCGTGCTCGCCGCGGCCGGCCTGCTCGCGGGCCGGCCGGCGACGACCCACCGCGACCACTACGACGAGCTCGCACGGATCGACCCGACGGTCGTCCTCGACACCGAGGCGCGGTTCGTCGACGACGGAGACGTCGTCACGTCGGCGGGCGTGTCCGCAGGGATCGACATGGCGTTGCACCTCGTCGCGCGTCTCGAGAGCGACGACGCCGCGCGTGCGGTGCGGCGGGGCATCCAGTACGACCCGGACCCGCCGGTCTAGATGCTCTGACCACCGCCTCGCACGGTCACGGACGGCGCGGGACGTAGCGTCCCGTGCGGTGCGCCCAGACGTCGAGCACCACCGTGCAGAACGGCGGCACGGTCGCCGCGAGTGCGAGCAGCGTGGTCCACGGCGACCACCGCATCCGCACCGCGACGAGCACGGCGAGCGCGACGTAGGCGACGACGAGACTGCCGTGCACCGGGCCGAAGATCTCGACGCCGCGCTCGGTCGTGCCCGCGACCCACTTGAGGTACATCCCCACGAGCAGGCCCGCCCACGAGAAGGCCTCGGCGACCGCGACGGCGCGGAACGCGCGGACGGACCACGGGTGCCGGGTCGTGTCGGGGGCTGCGGTCGGGCGAGGTGCGGTGCTCGTCGTCACGGGCCGCATCTTCGCACACGAGCCTGGGCAGCGCCTCGGGCGTCGCACAGCCTCGATGGCGACCGCGCGGGCGGTACCTGATACCGCTGGTCCGAGGTAGTAATCTGCGACGGTGACCCGCCAGCTCCAGCTCCTCCTCGCCACCACGATGCCGCGCAAGGCCGTCCCCGGCCGGGGCGTGCTCGACCCGTCGGTGACGCGCCTGCGCGTCCACCCGGGCGACCTCGACCTCTACCTCCACGTCAACAACGGTGTCTACCTGCAGATGATGGACGTGGCGCGCAGCAACTTCATCGCCGACCTCGGTGGGTTCGGGCCGCTCAAGGAAGCGGGCTGGTTCCCCGTCGTCGCTGCGTCGACCGTGAAGTACCGGCGCTCGCTCCAGCTCTGGGACCGGTTCGAGATCACCACGCGGGTGCTCGGCTGGGACGAGCGCGTCGTCTACCTCGAGCAGGTCTTCACGCGCCAGGGGGACCTGTGCGCGCGGGGGCTCCTCGCGGGCAGGTTCCTCGCACGAGGCTCGGGCGAGCGCGTGCCGGCCCCCGACGTCGTCGCCCTGCTCGGTCGCGACGTGGTTCCGCCGGAGCTGCCGGACGACGTCGCGGCCTGGTCCCGGGCGGTCGACGTCGCGCACCGCACCGTCTGACCGTTCGCCGCGGCGGGGGGAGGTGCGGCGACGACGTCCCGGTGCGGCGCAGGCATGGTTCGATGGCCCGGTGGGTACGGACCCGTTCGGCGCGACGATGGTGCCGGCGCTCCCCTGCCCCGACGTGGACGCGATGCGCGACTTCTGGGTGGACCTCGGACTCGAGGTCACCTACCGCCAGCTGCGTCCCAACCCCTACCTGGCAGTCCAGCGCGGCGGTTTCGCGATCCACTACTTCGGGATGGCCGGCGTCCCGCCCGAGGACAGCTACAGCACGTGCCTCGCGGTCGTCGACGACACCGCGCCGGTGTTCGAGCGTTTCGCCGCCGGCCTGCGCGCGCGGTACGGGCGGCTGCCGCTGACCGGGGTACCGCGCATCACACGCCCGCGCCGGCGGGCCAACGCGGGTGGCACGGCCGGGTTCAGTCTTGTCGACCCTGCCGGGAACTGGGTGCGGGTCATGCGTCGACCGCCCGCCGGTGCACGCGACGAGGCAGGAGGCGACGACGACGGCTCGGCCCGCACGGCGTACGCGGCCCGACCCGAGGGCGCCGTCGCGCGGGCGGTGGACGACGCCGTCGTGCAGGCCGACTCGCACGGCGACCCCGTGCAGGCGCGCAAGATCCTCGCGGGCGCGCTGCGTCGCTCCGGCGACGACGCACCGCCCGTCGAGCGCGTGCGCGCGCTCGCCTACCTCGCCGAGCTCGACGTCAGGACGGGCGACCAGGCCACGGCGCACGAGCACCTGGACGCGCTCGCCGCGATCGTGGCGACGCTCGACGACGCCGCACGCGCCGACCTCGGGTCGGTGCTCGACGAGGCCGCCGAGCTGAGATCGGGCCTCACCGACGGCTGAGCTCCGGTCCGACCGACGGCTGAGGTCGACGTCCGGCGGGGTCAGTCGGAGACGCGTCCCCCGAGCCGGGCGAGCAGCAGAGCCTCCGCGAGCACGACCCTCTCGAGCTCGCCGAGGTGCACCGACTCGTTCGCGCCGTGCGCTCGCGAGTCGGGGTCCTCGACCCCGGTGACGAGGATCGACGCACCGGGGAAGACCTCGAGCAGGTCCGCGATGAACGGGATCGAGCCGCCGATGCCGATGTCGACCGGCTCGGTCCCCCACGACGTCGCGAACGCCCAGCGCGCCGCCTGCATCGCGGCCGAGTCCGCGGGGGCGAGGAAGGGCTTGCCCTGCTCGCCGTCGCGCACGGTGACGCGGGCGCTGGACGGGGCGCGCGTCTCCAGGTGGGTACGCAGCGCCGCCATCGCGGTCGCGGGGTCCTGCCCGGGAGCGATGCGGACCGAGATCTTGGCCGTCGCACGCGGGGCGAGCGTGTTCGACGCGTGGGCGACGCTCGGTGCGTCGAGCCCGATGACCGAGATCGCCGGCTTGGTCCACAGCCGCCCGGCGATGGAGCCCGAGCCCGCGAGGGTCACGTCCTCGAGCAGCGACGAGTCCGCCCGGAAGTCCGCCTCCGTGTAGTCGACCGCGGGCTCCGCGCCGGAGCCGAGGCCCGCGACGGCGACGTTCCCCGCGTCGTCGTGCAGCGTGGCGACGAGCCGGGCGAGCTGCGTCACCGCGTCGAGCACCGGTCCCCCGAACATGCCGGAGTGCACGGCGTGGTCGAGCACGGCGACCTCGACCTCGCAGTCCACGAGGCCGCGCAGGGACGTCGTGAGCGCGGGGACGCCGACCTTCCAGTTCGCGGAGTCGGCGACGACGATGACGTCGGCGGCGAGCAGGTCGCGGTGCTCGGCGAGGAACGGCCCGAACGTCGGCGAACCGACCTCCTCCTCGCCCTCCACGAACACGGTCACGCCCACGGGCAGGTCCGCGCCGAGTGCCGTGAGCGCCCGCAGCGCGCCGAGGTGCGCGACGATCCCCGCCTTGTCGTCCGCGGCGCCGCGACCGTAGAGCCGCCCGTCCCGCTCGGTCGGGTCGAACGGGTCCGTGTCCCACGTCGAGGCGTCTCCCGGTGGCTGCACGTCGTGGTGGGCGTAGAGCAGGACCGTGGGAGCGCCGGCGGGGGCCGGACGCCTGGCGACGACCGCCGGCGCGCCCTGGCGGCCGTCCTGCGTCATCGCCCGCAGGACCTGGACCTCGGGCAGGCCCGCGTCGCGCAGGAGCGCCGCGACGGCGTCGGCGCTCGCCGCGACGTGCGTGGGCTCGAACGCGGAGTTCGAGACGCTGGGGATGCGCACGAGGTTCTCCAGGTCGGCGCGCAGGGCGGAGAACTGGTCGGCGACGACGGCGCGCAGCCTGGTCGCGACGTCCGTTCCGTCGGTGGGCTCGGGTGAGTTCGTCACGCACAGCACGGTACGTCACGGCGAGTGCCCGCGACCGGCGGCCCGTCGCCCGGCACGACGTCGCGGACCGTCGCCCGTCTGGACTACCCTGGGGTGGTGTTCTCCCGCAGCAAGTCCGACGCGTCCGCGACGTCGGGCACCTCCACCCCCGTCGACGCCGCCGCCGAGATCGAGCAGACGGGCGACGTGGCCGCGGGCAAGGGCCGTCCCACTCCTCGGCGCAAGCAGTCCCAGGCGGCGAACAAGCGCCCGCTCGTGCCGGACGACCGCCGCGCTGCCGCGAAGGCGGCCCGGGAGCAGCAGCGCCAGGCCCGCGACCGCCAGTACCGCGCGATGCAGACCGGTGACGAACGGCACATGCCGGTGCGCGACAAGGGACCGGTCAAGCGCTTCACGCGCGACTTCGTCGACGCCCGCTGGAACCTGGGCGAGTTCTTCCTGCCCATCGCGCTCGTCTTCATCGTCGTGACGATGTTCACGGCCCAGATGGCCGAGCTCGCGTTCCTGTCCGTGATCCTGCTGTACGGGATCGTGCTGCTCACGATCGTCGACACGTTCCTCATGTGGCGCAGCCTGCGCAAGCAGCTGCGGGCGAAGTTCGGCGACGTCCCCAAGGGCACGGTGATGTACGCCGTGATGCGCGCGATGCAGCTGCGCCGGGCGCGCATGCCGAAGCCGATGCACAAGAAGCACGGCGTCTACCCGCAGTAGCCGCAGCCCACCCGTCGCCTCCGAGCGACGGGTGCTCCGGGCATCGTAGGGTGGGAGGCATGCCCAACTACCGATACCTCGGCAACTCCGGTCTCAAGATCTCCGAGATCACCTACGGCAACTGGCTCACCCACGGCTCCCAGGTCGAGAACGACGTCGCCACCTCGTGCGTCCACGCGGCCCTGGACGCCGGCATCACCTCCTTCGACACCGCGGACGTCTACGCGAACACGAAGGCCGAGCAGGTCCTCGGCGACGCCCTCAAGGGCCAGCGCCGCGAGTCGCTCGAGATCTTCACCAAGGTCTACTGGCCCACCGGCCCCGCAGGGCCCAACGACTCGGGGCTGTCCCGCAAGCACGTCATGGAGTCGATCAACGGCTCGCTGAAGCGCCTCGGCACCGACTACGTCGACCTGTACCAGGCGCACCGGTTCGACACCGAGACGCCGCTCGAGGAGACGATGCAGGCGTTCGCCGACGTCGTGCGCCAGGGCAAGGCCCTGTACATCGGGGTATCCGAGTGGACCGCGGACCAGATCCGCGCCGGCCACGCCCTCGCGAAGGACCTCGGCTTCCAGCTCGTCTCGTCCCAGCCGCAGTACTCGATGCTGTGGCGTGTCATCGAGGACGAGGTCGTGCCGACCTCGCGCGAGCTGGGTCTGTCCCAGATCGTCTGGTCCCCCATGGCTCAGGGCGTGCTCTCCGGCAAGTACGTCCCCGGGCAGCCGCTGCCCGAGGGCTCGCGCGCCACCGACGACAAGGGCGGCTCGCGGATGATCCAGCGGTTCATGACCGACGACGTCCTCACCCGCGTCCAGGAACTCAAGCCCGTCGCCGACGAGCTCGACCTGTCCATGGCCCAGCTCGCGATCGCCTGGGTGCTGCAGAACGAGAACGTCGCGGCGGCGCTCGTCGGCGCGTCGCGTCCCGAGCAGGTCGCGGAGAACGTCAAGGCGGCCGGGGTCACGATCCCGGCCGAGCTCATGACGCGCATCGACGAGGCCCTCGGGGACGTCGTCGAGCGCGACGCGGGCAAGACCGCCGAGGGCGCTCCGCAGAAGCGACCCTCCTGACCGTCGACGCACCGGACCTGCGCGGGGCCCTCGACCGGGTGCCCCGCGCAGGTTCTCTCACCGCGCGGGCTCCGGGCACGCCTCCCCGGCCCGGCCCGGGGACCGCACCGGCGCCGCGGTGACGAGACCGCCCGGAGCGAACCAGCGCGCGGTGACCTGGACGACCGCGCCGACACCGAGCGCATAGCAGAGCGTCGCCCATCCGAAGGTCCCGCCGAGCGCCCACCCCGCCGTGACGACCACGATCTCGATGAGGGTCCGCACGAGGCGCACGGACCCTCGGGTGCGGGCCACCAGGC
The DNA here is from genome assembly GCF_014837295.1 of Cellulosimicrobium arenosum. Classification (GTDB taxonomy): domain Bacteria; phylum Actinomycetota; class Actinomycetes; order Actinomycetales; family Cellulomonadaceae; genus Cellulosimicrobium; species Cellulosimicrobium arenosum. The sequence goes on along the minus strand of NZ_JACYHB010000001.1, from coordinate 115,001 downwards.
CCGTCATCAGGCCGTCGCGCGGTCCCGGCCCGAGCCGCACGCCCAGGTAGGCCGCCGTCGCCATCCCGTTGAGCACGATGCCCCCGACCGCGAGCGCCGCGCCCGCCAGCGGCCCCGGCAGCGGGACGAGCCGGTCCAGGAGCGCGAGCATCGGGTCGATCGAGATCCCGATGACGACGACGTTCGCGACCGTCCCGATCCCCGGGCGCTGACGCAGCGGGATCCACGCGAGGAGCGCGAACCCGCTCAACGCGACGACGACGGCGCCGAAGGGCAACCCGGTGCGACGCACGATCCCCTGGTGCAGCACGTCCCAGGGCATCCCGCCCTGGCCGGCCTGGATGAGCATCGCCATGGACAGCGTGTACGCGAGGAGACCGAGGATCAGCTGGACGATCCGGCGCGAGGGTGACATGGCCCCAGTGTCGTAGCCTGTTGGACTCGATCTCTATAGCCAATCGAGCGACAGTGGACCTCATGACCCCTCCCCGACCTGGCACCCCCGGCACGCGCCTCGACGTGCACCGCCACCTGTCGGCCGCCGCCGCGATCCGCCTCCTCGGCACCTGGCACGCGGGTGGCCCGGCGTACGTCGCGCTCGCGGACGCGCTGCGTGCCGCCGTCCTCGCCGGCACGCTCGCCCCACACACGCGGCTGCCCTCCGAGCGGGACCTCGCCGCGGCGCTGAGCGTCTCGCGCACCACGACGGCCGCCGCCTACGGACGGCTGCGCGACCTCGGTTTCGCACGGTCGCTCACGGGTGCGGGGACCGTCGTCGGCCTGCCCCGTGGGGCGGACAGGGCGCCGGCGACGCGTACCGCCGGCGGCGACGCGCCCGCACGCACCGAGCGGGCGACGACCGTGCCCCTTGTCCAGGCGGACCTCTCCCAGGCGACGTCGGTCGCGCCGTCGGGCCTGCACGCGGCCTACGGGCGCGCGCTCGAGCGGCTCCCCGCCTACCTGGGCGACGGTGGGTACGAGCCGCTCGGGCTGAGCGTGCTGCGCGAGGCCGTCGCGGCGCGCTTCACGGCCCGTGGGACCCCGACCACGCCCGACGAGATCCTCGTCACCACGGGCGGCCAGCACGCCATCACGACCGTCGCGGCGACGCTCCTCGGCAACGGCGACCGGGCGCTCGTGCAGTCGCCGACCTATTACCACGCGATGGAGACCCTGCGTCGTGCAGGCGCACGACTCGTCCCGCTCCCCGTCGGGCTCGGCGGCGACGACGGCAGGGCGGGTCTCGACGTCGAGCTCCTCGAGTCGACCGTGCGCCAGGTCGCCCCACGTCTCGTCTACCTCGTCCCGGACTTCCACAACCCGACGGGCTACACCCTGACCCCGGCCGAGCGTGCCGGGGTCAGGGAGGTGGCGGCACGCCACCGTGTCACCGTCATGGCCGACGAGACGCTGACCGACCTGTCGCTGGACACCCCGCCCGGTGACGAGCACGACCCCGCACCCCCGCTGGCCGGGACCGGTACCTCGCCCTACGTCGTCACGGTCGGGTCGGCGTCCAAGTCGTTCTGGGGCGGCCTGCGCGTCGGCTGGGTGCGGGCCCACCCCGACCTCGTGGCTCGTCTCGCGCGCACGCGCCAGTCGGCGGACGTCGCCACCGCGGTCCTGGAGCAGCTCGCCGTCGTCGAGCTGCTCGAGGACCGGCGAGCCGTGCTCGCCGAGCGGCGCGTCACGCTGCGTCGGCAGCGCGACCTGCTGTGCGGGCTTCTCGGCGCCGCCCTGCCCTGGCGCGTGCCGGTCCCACCCGGTGGCCTCTCGCTGTGGGCCGACCTCGGCGCGCCGCTCGCGCACGCGTTCACCGCCGCGGCCACCGCCGAGGGCGTCCTGCTCAACGCCGGGCCGACGTTCACCCCGGACGACAGCTCACCGGACCGGGTCCGCCTGACGTTCTCCCGCCCGTCCACCGAGCTCGAGCGGGCGGTCCCGCTGCTCACGGCCGCGTGGGCGCGGCTCACGGGGTGAGCCGCCCGTCATAGCGGACGCGGAGATCCTCGTGCTCGTCAGCCGGCGCGCAGATCGACCGGCGGCGTGGCCTGCGCACCGTCGTGCAGGAGCCGGACGACGGCGACGCCGTCCCCCGCGAGGCCGCGCCACGTCTCGCCGAGCCACTGCTCCGCGTCGAACTGCGCCGTGAAGACAGGGCTCACGGGCTCCGGCACGACCATGCCGTCGGCGTCCAGAAGCTCCCACACCCACTGCGCCCGGATCATCGCTCACCCCCGTGCGTCTCGGCCGCGCCCCGCACGTGCGGCCCGGGCTCGGGGTGACGGACCAGCGACCGGTTGACACGCGACGCCCAGAGCGGGCCCTCGAACACGAACGCGGTGTATCCCTGGACGAGGTCCGCCCCCGCTCGCAGGTAGTCGCGCGCGTCGTCCACGCTCGTGATGCCGCCGACACCGATGATGGCGCGGTCCGGGCCGAGCCGGTCCCGCAGGCGTGCCACGACCGCACGGCCGCGGACGCGCAGCGGCGGCCCCGACAGGCCGCCCGGCCCGCGCTCGTGCCCGATCGTCGTGTTGACCGCGACGACGCCGTCCAGGTCGAGCTCGACGACGAGCGCCGCGACGGAGTCCACGTCGTCGTCCGCGAGGTCGGGGGCGATCTTCACGAGCAGCGGGACCCGCGCCACCCCGGCGTCGGCCGTCGCCGTGTCGGTCGCCGCGCGCACCGCGAGGAGGATCGGCCGCAGCGACTCGACCTCCTGCAGGTCGCGCAGGCCCGGCGTGTTGGGCGACGAGACGTTCACCACCAGATAGTCCGCGTACGGCGCGAGCAGCCCCGCGCTCGTCGCGTAGTCCTGCGCCGCGCGGTCCGGCGGCGTGACCTTCGTCCTGCCGATGTTGGCGCCCACGACGACGGCACGTCCCGACGGGGTCGAGCGCAGCTCTCGCAGCCGGCGGGCCGCGACCGCCGCGCCCTCGTTGTTGAAGCCCATCCGGTTGCGCACGCCGCGCACGTCCAGCTCGCGCCACATCCGCGGGCGCTCGTTGCCCGGCTGGGCGTGCGCCGTCACCGTGCCGATCTCGACGAAGCCGAAGCCGAGCATCGTCAGCCCCCGCACCGCCCGGGCGTTCTTGTCGAACCCGCCGGCGATGCCGAGCGGCGACGGGAACACCCGTCCCAGCACCTCGACGCTGCCCGGCCCCCCGGCTCCGCGGCCCAGGTAGGGCGCGAGCGCTCCCTGCACGACGTCGCGCAGCACCGGTACGCGACCGGCGGTGGCGATCAGCGAGAACGCGAGCTCGTGCGCGCGCTCGGGGTCCATCCGCCGGAAGACCGTGTCGAAGAGCAACGAGTACAGCAGGGGGGAACGGCGGCTCATGCGGCCTCCTCTGGATCGGGAGCAGGGTCGGGAGCAGGGCCGAGGGACGAGTCCGGGGCGGCACGGGTGCGCCACAGCCACCACAGCCCGACGAACGGCAGGACGAGCGGTACGTAGCCGTACCCGCTGCCGAAGTCGGACCAGACGGTCGCGCGCGGGAACGCCTCGGGGTCGACGAGGGAGAGCGCGCCCACGGCGAGCACCCCGACGAGCTCCACACCCACGGCGACCCACGCGACCCGACGCGCGACGACGCGTCCCGGCCCGCCGCGGGCCAGGGCGACCGTCGCGACGACGTACACGACGGCGGCGAGCGCCGACAGCCCGTACGCGAGCGGCGCCTCGTGCCAGTCCCGCACGAGCTGGACTCCTGCGCGCGCGCTGGCGGCGAGCGCGAAGATCCCGTAGACGGCCACGAGGACACGCCCGAACCCGTCGCCCGTCCGTCGCGGACCCGGTTCGCCCGGTGCCGACGGACCGGTGCCACGCCGTCCGTCAGGTGCGTGCTCGCTCATCGCCGTCCTCACGCGTTCCAGATCTGCCACGCGCGCCACTCGAGGAACGCGACCGTGACCGCTGCGACGGCGAGCACGACCGAGCTCCACCGCGTGCGCTCCGCGAACGCCCAGACGGCGGCCGCGGGCAGGATGAACAGTGTCGTCACGAGGTAGCCCCACAGCAGGACCGGGTCGCTCGGGGCGGTCCCGGTCGCTCCGAGCACGCCCAGCACGATCATCTGCACGACCACCAGGGCCTCGATCCCCGCTGCGACCCACAGCTGGCGCAGGACGACCGCCCGGTCCTGGACGACGAAGACCACGGCCCAGGCCGCGAGCACGACGCAGACCGCGACGACCACGAGCAGGAGGGGAAGGACCACGCGCCGAGAGTACCGGGACGAGCACGCGCGGGCGGAATCGGAGTCGACCGCGGGCCGATGGACGACGGTGCCGCTCGTCGCACCGGCCGCTGCGCGCGGTCAGGGATAGCATCGCTGCTGTGGCTGAACTGATCGTCTCCAGCAAGAGTCCCTCCAGCGCCAAGGTCGACGTCCTCGTCGTGGGCGCCCAATCGACGTCGGACGGCGTCGCGATCGTCGGGGCAGACCTGCCCCGATCCGTGATCGCCGAGGTCGAGGCGCTGGCCCCGGCGCTCGGCATCACCGGCGCCGCCGACGAGGTCAGGACGATCCCGGCCGGGCCGGACGTCGCCGCGGACGTCCTCGTGCTCACCGGACTCGGTCCCCGCGCGGCCGACGGCACGTTCGGCGCCGAGTCGCTGCGCCGTGCGGCCGGGGCAGCGCTGCGCTCGCTCGCGCGGCCGGCGTCCGTGGCCGTCGCGCTCCCGACCGACGGCGAGGCCGACGTGGCGGCCGTCGCCGAGGGCGCGCTCCTGGGCGCCTACGCCTACACCCGCTACCGCACGGGCGACGACAAGGGCGCGAAGCGACCCGCGACGAGGGTCGAGGTGCTCGCCGCGAGTGCGCGCAGCGCCGCGGCGAAGGCCGCGGTCGAGCGTGCGAAGGTCGTGGCGGACGCGGTGAACGCGACCCGTGACCTGGTCAACATGCCGCCGAACGACCTGTTCCCGGCCGCGTTCGCGGACCTGGCCAAGCAGGCGGTGAAGGACGCGGGGGCCAAGGGCGTGAAGATCACCGTGCTCGACGAGAAGGCGCTCGCCGCGGGCGGGTACGGCGGCCTCATGGGCGTCGGCCAGGGCTCGTCCCGCGGACCACGGCTCGTCAAGGTGGCCTACTCCCCCGCGCGCCCGACGGCGAAGGTGGCCCTCGTCGGCAAGGGGATCACGTTCGACTCGGGCGGCCTCTCGCTCAAGCCGGCCAAGGGCATGGAGACCATGAAGCTGGACATGGCGGGTGCGGCCGCCGTGCTGAGCACGGTCGTCGCGGCCGCGCGGCTCGGCCTGCCGGTCGCCGTGACGGGGTGGCTGTGCCTCGCCGAGAACATGCCCTCGGGCACGGCGCAGCGCCCCTCCGACGTCATCACGATCCGCGGCGGCCGGACCGTCGAGGTGCTGAACACCGACGCGGAGGGTCGTCTCGTCATGGCTGACGGCCTGGCCGCCGCCACGGAGGAGTCGCCGGACGTCGTGCTCGACGTCGCGACCCTGACCGGGGCGCAGATGGTCGCGCTCGGCAACCGGGTCTCGGCCGTCATGGGCAGCGACGCCGTGCGGGGCGAGGTCGTCACCGCTGCCGACGCGGCAGGCGAGCAGTTCTGGCCGATGCCCCTGCCCGAGGAGCTGGGTGCGTCCCTGAAGTCCAAGGTCGCGGACCTGTCGAACATCGGCGACCGGTTCGGCGGCATGCTCGTCGCGGGGCTGTTCCTCCAGGAGTTCGTGGGGTCGACCCCGTGGGCGCACCTCGACATCGCTGGCCCGGCGTTCAACGAGGGGTCGGCCCACGGGTACACGCCCGCAGGCGGCACCGGGGTCGCGGTCCGCACGCTGCTGGGATTCGTCGAGGGCCGCGCCACGCGCTGAGCCCCGTTCCCGCCGGCGCCGTCAGGAGCGGCGCTGGCGGGAGTTCCAGTCCCGCATGCGCTGCGGGTACCCCGTGAAGTTCACGTTGTAGACGGGCACCTCGAGCGTGCGTGCGACGTCGAACGCCGTGCGCTCGTCCGGTACGCGCCTCCGGGTCCACTCCCCCGTGGTCGCGATGAGCAGCAACGTCGACCCCGTGTCCGGCGCGGGGGGCTCCACGTAGGCCTCGACACCCACACGGGTGCGCACGAACTCCTGCAGGTGCTGCACGGTCTCGCGACGGGCGTCCTGACGTCCGCCGCCCGAGGGCGTCGGGCGGCGGGAGAACAGACGGGGAAGTCGTGGCACAACCGGCAGGGTACAGCCCACCCGGACCCGCTGCGAGGACGGGGACGCGGGGGTGACGGACGTCCGCTGTCTCGATCGTCACAGCCCCGAAGGGCCCGTTCGATTGGGGAGCACGTGCACGAGGTGCCAAGATGGCACCCGGAGAACGTTCACGCGCTCCCGGCGGCTGCCGCTCCCTCCCGGTCCGTCGACGTGCCGTGGACGTCCGAGCTCGATCTCGCGTTGTTGAAGGAGTCGCACGTGGCCGATCCCGGCACATCATCCGACGTCGTCGTCCTCGGCGGGGGCAGCGCCGGCTATGCCACCGCGCTGCGCGCTGCGCAGCTCGGGCTGAAGGTCGTGCTCGTCGAGTCGGGAAAGCTGGGTGGGACATGCCTGCACAACGGCTGCATCCCCACCAAGGCGCTCCTGCACGCGGCAGAGCTGGCCGACGGCGCGCGCGAGGGTGAGCGGTTCGGCGTCCGCAGCACGTTCGACGGCGTGGACATGGACGGCGTCAACAACTACAAGGACGGCGTGGTCGCCGGGCTGTACAAGGGGCTGCAGGGACTCGTCGCGTCGCGCGGCATCACGTTCGTCCAGGGACACGGTCGCCTCGTCGCACCGGACACCGTCGAGGTCGACGGGACCCGGTTCACCGGCCGGCACGTGGTCCTGGCCACCGGCTCCTTCTCGCGCTCGCTGCCGGGCCTCGAGCTGGGAGGGCGCGTCATCACCTCCGACCAGGCGCTCGGCCTCGACCGCGTCCCGTCGTCCGTCGTCGTGCTCGGCGGCGGGGTCATCGGCGTCGAGTTCGCGAGCGTGTGGAAGTCGTTCGGCGCGGACGTCCAGATCGTCGAGGCCCTCCCCCACCTCGTCCCGAACGAGGACGAGGCGTTGTCGAAGTCGCTCGAGCGAGCCTTCCGCAAGCGCGGGATCGGCTTCTCCCTCGGCGACCGCTTCACCGGTGTCAAGCAGACCGACTCGGGCGTCACGGTGACCCTCGAGTCCGGCAAGACGTTCGACGCCGAGCTCCTGCTCGTCGCCGTCGGGCGCGGACCACGCACGGCCGGGCTGGGCCTCGAGGAGCAGGGGGTGCGGCTGGACCGCGGGTTCGTCGTCGTCGACGGGCGCCTGCACACCGGAGTCGGGAACATCTGGGCCGCGGGCGACATCGTGCCCGGGCTGCAGCTCGCCCACCGCGGGTTCGCGCAGGGCATCTTCCTCGCCGAGCAGATCGCCGGTCTCGAGCCGACGCCGCTCGTGGAGTCGTCGATCCCGCGCGTGACCTACTGCGAGCCCGAGGTCGCGTCCGTCGGACTGACCGAGGCCGACGCGCGCGAGGCGCACGGCTCGGACGCCGTCGAGACCCTCGAGTACAACCTCGCCGGCAACGGCAAGAGCAAGATCCTCGGGACCAGCGGCTTCGTCAAGCTCGTGCGCCGCAAGGACGGCCCGGTCGTCGGCGTGCACATGATCGGTGCCCGCGTCGGTGAGCTCGTCGGCGAGGGCCAGCTCATCGTGGGCTGGGAGGCGTACCCCGAGGACGTCGCCGCCCTGGTCCATGCCCATCCCACCCAGAACGAGGCACTCGGAGAGGCCCACCTGGCACTTGCCGGCAAGCCTCTGCACGCCCACAACTGACCCCAACGATCGAAGGAGACCAGGCAGGTCATGTCTGAGAACGTGCAGATGCCGGCCCTCGGCGAGTCCGTCACCGAAGGCACCGTCACCCGCTGGCTGAAGTCCGTCGGCGACACCGTCGAGGTCGACGAGCCCTTGCTCGAGGTCTCGACCGACAAGGTCGACACCGAGATCCCGTCGCCCGTCGCGGGCACCCTGGAGAAGATCCTGGTCGAGGAGGACGAGACCGTCGAGGTCGGGTCGAACCTCGCCGTGATCGGGGACGGCTCCGGAGGCGGCGACGCCGCTCCGGCGCAGTCGGACTCGGAGCAGCCCGAACCTGAGCCCGAGCCCGAAGCCGAAGCCGAAGCCGAGCCTGCCCAGGCCGAGCCCTCCGAGCAGCCGGAACCCGAGCAGGGGTCCGCTCCCGCCTCCACGTCGGGCTCCGAGGGCGAGGGCGAGGGCGAGGAGATCACCCTGCCCGCGCTCGGCGAGTCCGTCACCGAGGGCACCGTCACCCGGTGGCTGAAGTCGGTCGGCGACACCGTCGAGGTCGACGAGCCGCTGCTGGAGGTCTCGACCGACAAGGTCGACACCGAGGTCCCGTCGCCCGTCGCCGGAACCGTCCAGAAGATCCTGGTCGAGGAGGACGAGACCGTCGAGGTCGGCGCCGTCCTCGCGATCGTCGGCTCCGGCTCGGCACCCGCGCAGGAGGCTCCGAAGCAGGAGGAGCCGAAGCAGGAGGAAGCCCCGAAGCAGCAGTCCCCGGCGACCGAGGCGAAGACTCCGGCGAGCGAGGCGGACGTCCCGGCGCAGGCCGCTCAGGAGGAGTCGTCCTCCACGCAGCCGGCACCGGCCGAGAAGTCCGCGCCGTCGGCACCGGGCGCCACGCCGGCACCGGCAGCGAAGGCAGGCGGCACCTACCTCACGCCGCTCGTGCGCAAGCTCGCTGCCGACAAGGGCGTGGACCTGTCGGACGTCACGGGCACCGGGGTGGGTGGGCGTATCCGCAAGGAGGACGTCCTCGAGGCGGCCCGCAAGGCCGAGGAGAAGGCATCCGCACCTGCGGCCGCCGCGCCCGCTGCGTCGCCCACGGCGCCCAAGAAGCCGTCGGTCCCGGCCGTCTCGCCGCTGCGCGGCACGACCGAGAAGACGAGCCGGCTGCGCAAGCTCGTGGCGAGCCGCATGGTCGAGGCGCTCTCGACCCAGGCTCAGCTCACCACGGCGGTGGAGGTCGACGTCACCCGCGTCGCGGCGCTGCGCAACCGCGCCAAGGCCGACTTCAAGGCGCGCGAGGGTGCGAACCTCACGTTCCTGCCGTTCTTCACGCTGGCGGCCGTCGAGGCGCTGAAGGCGTACCCGAAAGTGAACGCGACCTTCGCCGAGGACGAGATCACGTACCACGGCTCGGAGAACGTCGGGATCGCCGTCGACACCGAGCGCGGTCTCGTCGTGCCGGTGATCAAGGACGCCGGTGACCTCAACCTCGCCGGCATCGCACGCAAGATCGGTGACCTCGGCGCGCGCACGCGTGCCAACAAGGTCGGTCCGGACGAGCTCGCGGGCGCGACGTTCACCATCACCAACACGGGCTCGGGCGGCGCGGTCTTCGACACACCGATCGTCCCGGTCGGACAGGTCGCGATCCTCGGGACGGGCACCATCACCAAGCGTGCGGCGGTCGTGACCGACGCGGACGGGAACGACACGATCGGCATCCGCTCGACGTGCTTCATCTTCCTGTCCTACGACCACCGGCTGGTGGACGGCGCGGACGCGGCGCGGTTCCTGACCGCGATCAAGAACCGCGTCGAGGAGGGCGCGTTCGAGGCCGAGGTCGGCCTCTGACGCTCCCGGCACCCCGACCTGCCTGACCTGCGGGCCCCGACCGTCCCCGGTCGGGGCCCGTGGTCCGTCCGGGCCGTCGTACCCGCGCGTGCGTGCCCGGGATCACCCGTACCGTGGTGACCATGGACATCGTCGTGGCCGGGTCGCACGGCCTGATCGGTTCGGAGCTCCTCGAGAGGCTGCGCGAGGACGGCCACCACGTGCGCCGCCTCGTGCGCCGCCCGCCGCAGACCGCGGACGAGCGCGAGTGGGATCCCGACGCGGGCGTGCTCGACCCGGGGCACCTCGAGGGTGCGGACGCCGTCGTCAACCTCGCCGGGGCAGGTGTCGGCGACCGCCGGTGGACCACCGCGTACAAGCGACTCCTCCTGACCTCCCGCACCCGCACGACCGGTCTCCTCGCCGCCCGGCTCGCCCAGGTCGACGGTCCCCCGCCCGTGTGGGTCCAGGGTTCGGCGATCGGGTACTACGGAGACCGTGGTGGCGAGGTGCTGACCGAGGCCTCCGCGTCGGGCGACGGCTTCCTCGCCCGGCTCTGCCGCGAGTGGGAGGCCGCCACCGAGCCCGCCCAGGAGGCCGGCGTCCGCGTCGCCCACGCACGGACCGGGATCGTCCTGTCGTCCCAGGGCGGAGCGCTCGGGCGGCTGCTCCCGCTGCTGCGGCTCGGTCTCGGCGGCCGGCTGGGACCGGGCACCCAGTACTGGAGCTGGATCACGCTGCACGACGAGGTCGCCGCGCTGTGCCACCTGCTGACCGCGCAGGTGCACGGCCCGGTCAACCTCTGCTCCCCGCACCCGGCGACGAACGCCGCCGTCACGCGGGCGCTCGCCGACGAGCTGCACCGGCCGGCCGGGCTCGCCGTGCCCGCCGTGGCGCTGAAGGTCGCCCTCGGGGAGCTCGCGACGGACATCCTCGGGTCGCAGCGCGGGAAGCCGACGGTCCTCGAGGCGAGCGGGTTCTCCTTCGCCCATCCAGACCTGTCCGACGCGGCGCGGTGGGTCGTCCAGGAGGGCTGAGGGTGCCGGCTATCCGACCTGGCTCACCCGCCAGCCGTCCTCCGTCCACCGCACCGTGAGCACCACGGTCGTGCGCGGCGTCTGCGGGACCTGGATCTCCTGGTCACCGGTGCGCTGCCGGTGCGCCGTGATCGCGTAGTCGACCTCGACCCGGGCAGTCCCGTCGGTGCCGGCGGTCCCGGTGGCTCCCTCCACGGCTCCCCCGTCCGCCCCCTCCTCCGGGTCTGCGGGCCTGGCGTCGAAGACGGTCGCGCGTGCGTCCAGCACGTCGACGCCGTCGAGCTCCGCGACGAGCGCTGCGTCGGTCTCCGCGGCCGGAGAACCCGCCGCGACGACCTGGCGCAGCTCGACCTCCCCACCCGTGAGCAGATCGAGTCGCCGCTGCGTGAGCTCGCGGGCTGCGCCGACGGGGTCCTCGGGGTCGAGCACCGGGCCGTCCGCGAGGGTCTGCGGTTCGGACGTGGACGTCGGGGCAGGCGCCGTGGCCGACGACCCGGCTCCCGGACCCGCCCCGGGGGCGTCGCTGGTCGCGCGGACTCCCGCCACGAGCACCGCGCACCCCGCGACGACGACGGCCAGCACGACCAGACCTCGACGCAGACCCTCGGGCGCCCGTCTCGTCGACCCCGTCCTGGCCCGGCGACGCGCTCCGCCACGCTCGGCGCGCCGGGCGGCGCCCGGCGCCTGCGTCTGCCGCAGACCGGTCGGGGCGAAGGCGTTCGCGACGAGCCGTGCCGGGTCCGGCATCTCGAGGGGGCACGGTGGGGCGGCGTCGTAGCACCGGGCGGCGAACGTGCCCGCCGCAGGACGCGCCCGCGGGTCGTCGCGCAGTGCCTCGACCAGCTCCGCGTGGAGGGCGTCCAGCCGCAACGCCTCCTGCGGGTCCGCTGCCCGCTCGAACGTGGGATGGCTCGACGCCGGCGCCGGCACGAGGTCGACGACGAGCTGGGCCAGGTCGCGCACGTCGTCCGCCTCGGTGCCCGCGACCGGGACCAGCGGCACGGCCACGACGGCACGTCCGTCGGGACCCAGGACGACCGAGCGCGTACCCAGCGCGCCGTGGACACGGTCGGCACGGTGCAGGGCGACGAGCGCCTGCGCGACGGGCACCAGCACAGTGACCGCCTCACCGGCGGCGAGCGGCCGCCTCGCCGCCGCGAGCTCGTCGAGCGTGAGGCCCGGGTGGTGGTCGGTCAGGACGGCGAGCTCGTCGCTGCCCGACTCGAGCACCGCGCGCACGGTGACGAGGTGCTCGTCCTCGACCATGAGCGCGTGCAGGTGCTCGACGAGCCGCTCACGGTCGACGACATCGTGCGGCACGGGCACGTACGAGACGTCGCACGTGCGTCCGTCCGGCCCCACCACTGGACCGTCGGACGACCGACCTGCTGGTCTGGCGGGCTGCCACCCGCCGGACTCGAGAGCCAGTGCCCGGGCCTGGTGGACGGCAGCCTCGTCCGGCCGCGAGCGGCCGCGCCGGAACGGACGCGCTGGGCTTCGGGTCGACTCGGGCATGCGCCCATCTCATCGCGCCGTGAGGCACTGCGCCGGGTTATCCACAGGGCGGACATCCGAACCGTGCGTCCAGGTCAGACCGCGAGCGTGCGCTGCTCCGCGTGGCTGCGCCGTGCGGTGTCGAGCACCTCGGCCGTGCGGACCGCGTCCCAGGGGTCCACCGGGACGGGACCGGCGTCGAGCACCCAGGTCGCGACGGCGGCGTAGAAGTCGGCGTGCCCGCCCGGCGCGCGCGGCACCGCGACACGCTCGCGGCCTCGAGTGATCCAGCCCTCGGAGCCCTCGGGCGCCGCGTCGTCGAACACCTCGAACGGGGACGCGTCGTCCTCGAACGTGGTCACGACGTAGGCACCGCCCGTGCCCAGCACACGCGTGCGCGGCCCGGGAGCGCCGACGAGCGAGCCCGCCCAGAGCCGGCTCACGACCTCGCGCTCCCCCGCACCGTGGTGCAGGACGAGGAAGACGTCGTCCTCGGTCGGCGTGGTCAGCGCGCGCAGCTCGGCCCGCACGGACGTCACGGGCCCGAACAGCTGCGTCGCGGAGTCCACGAGGTGCGGTCCCAGGTCGAGCAGGAGCCCGCCCCCGACAGGGTCGTTCTCCTTCCACCGTTGCCGCGGGACCGGTCGCCACCGCTCCCAGCGGCGCTCGAACGTGTGCACGTCGCCCAGCTCGCCCGCGGCGATCACCTGCCTCAGCGTCAGCTGCTCCGGGTCCCGGCGCCGGTTCTGGAACACGGTCAGCCCGACGCCGGCGGCGTCCGCCGCCTCGACGACGGTCCGTGCCGCGGCCGAGTCCAGCGCGAGCGGCTTGTCGACGACCAGCGGGACGCCCGCCGAGATCACCGACCGGGCGTGCTCGGCGTGCAGCGCCGTCGGGCTCGCGACCACGACCACGTCGTAGGCGTCCCGGTCCGCGAGCAGGGAGGCGACGTCGCCGTGCAGACGGACGTCCGGCCAGTCCTGCTCCGCGTCCGCCCGCCGCTCGGGCGCACGGACCACGACCGCGGTCACCCGGTGCCCGGCCTCGCGCACGAGGCGGGCATGGATGCCACGGCCCGCTCCCCCGTAGCCGATCACCGCGACCCGCAGGGTGGTTCCGCCGACGGAAGGGTGCGCAGAAGTGACCATGTCCCTCAATCTATCCGTGCGTCCGCGGCTTCCTGCACGTCGGGCTCCCGGCAGAATGTACGATTTGGCACGGAACGCGGCGATCGCACAGGATCGCCGCGGGTACCGCCGTCCCCTTACCCCGCCCGAGAGGTCGACCGTTGAGCGCCACCTCCCGCCGTGTCCCGCGGCGCGCCCTGCTGCGCTACGCGCTCATCGCGCTCGCGGTCATGACCGTCGTCCTCGCCAACGTCGTGCTCCAGCGGGCCGGCGCGATGGGTGAGACCGACCAGGACACGGCCTCGCCGTCCGCCACCGCAGCGTCTGGCTAGTCACCCGCGACCTGGACCGGTCGCGGCGCGCTCGCCCGCGGACCGCCGTGCGAGGGCGCTGGGCCACCAGACCCGGTCGCCGATGTCGTGCACGAGCGCCGGGACGAGCAGCGATCGCACCACGAGCGTGTCGACGAGCACCCCGAACGCGACGATGAAGGCGATCTGCGCGAGGAACAGCAGCGGGATGATGCCGAGCGCGGCGAAGGTCGCGGCGAGCACGACGCCCGCAGAGGTGATGACGGAACCCGTGACCGCGAGCGCTCGCAGCACGCCGCGCCGCGTCCCGATCCGCAGGCTCTCCTCGCGCACGCGGGTCATGAGGAAGATCGAGTAGTCCACCCCCAGCGCGACGAGGAAGCAGAAGGCGTAGAGCGGGACGGCGGGGTCGGCCCCGGGGAAGTCGAGCACGTGGTCGAACACGAGCGCGGCCACTCCCAGGGCAGCGCCGAACGACAGGACGTTCGCGAGGACGAGCAGCACCGGGGCGAGGACGGAGCGCAGCAGCAGGACGAGGATCAGCAGGATCACGGCGAGCACGACGGGGACGATCACGCGCAGGTCGCGCTGCCCTGCGAGCTGGGTGTCGAGCCGCTCGGCCGCGGCGCCACCGACGAGCGCGTCGGGTGAGACGTCGTGCACCGCGTCCCGCAGGTCCGCGACCGTGTCGACCGCCTCCTGGCTGTCCGACGGCGCCTGCGTCGTCACGTCGACGCGGACCATGTCGTCGACCACGAGCGGTTCTCCCTGCGCGGGCGCCCCGGGCGCCGCCGCGGGCTGGTCGGTGACCGGCGTCGCCGCGGCCACGCCGTCGGTGGACTCGGCGGCCTGCACGACGGCGTCGAGGTCCTCCGCCGGGACGATGACCGTCGCAGGCTGGGCGGACACCCCCTCGAAGTGCGCGGTGAGCACCTCCTCCCCGTCGACGGAGTCGACCTGGGTGAGGAACACCTCGGAGTCGCCCGTCCCGCTCGCGTCGAGCGTGGGGACGAACGCGGCGCACGCCGCGAGCACGAGCGCGGTCGCGATCCACACCGGGCGGTCGCGACGCCCGACGAAGCTCGCGACGCGCGACCACAGGCCGTGGTCCTCGACCCGGACGGTGTCGTCGTCGGGCGCCGCGCGGACCTGCGCCCCGTCGTCGGCGGCGACGGGCGAACCCTGCCCCTCGACCGCCGCGTGCTCGCCGACGTAGCGAGGCATGCGGGGCCAGAAGAGCGCGCGCGACCGCTGGCCCGCCACGAGGAGCAGGGCGGGCAGCAGGGTCATCGCGGCGACGAACGACGCGACGATCCCGATCGCCGCGACCGGTCCCAGGCTGCGGTTCGAGGACAGGTCGGACAGGAGCAGGCACAGCAGCCCGGCGACGACGGTGCCGGCGCTCGCCGCGACGGGTTCGACGGACGCTCGCACCGCGCGGCGCAGCGCCAGCACGGTCGAGCGGGAGGTCCGCAGCTCCTCCCGGTAGCGCGCGACGACGAGCAGCGAGTAGTCGACGGCGGCGCCGACGACCAGGATCGACAGGATCCCCTGCGACTGGCCGTTGAGGGTCAGGACGTCGTTCGCCGCGAGCTGGTAGACGACGAGGCCGGCGAGGCACAGCGCGAGCACTGCCGTGAGGATCACGATGAACGGCAGGATCGGCGATCGGTAGACGATCGCGAGGATGATCAGGACGGCACCGAGCGCGACCAGGAGCAGCACGGTGTCGATCCCGCCGAAGGCGGTCACGAGGTCGGCGACGAAGCCGGCCGGTCCGGTCACGGAGGTCTCCAGGTCGGCGCCGGCCAGCCCGCCGTCCGACGGGTCGGCCGCGACCAGGTCGCGCAGCGCACCCACGGCGAGCTCGCTGACGCTGTCCTCGTCGGCGCCGACCCGGTCGGCAGCGACGGCGGCGTCGAGCGAGAGCACGACCAGCGCGGCCTCACCGTCCTCGGACGGCACGACGACCGGGTCGGCGATCGACACGTCGCCCAGGGTGGCCGGCTCGTCGCCGCTCGTCCCCGCGAGCGGCGCGTCGGGCGCCGCGTCGGCATATGCCTGCACGAGGTCGAGCTGTGCCTCGGTGAGCTGCGCGCCGTCGGCGGCCGTGACCACGACCAGCGCGGGCAAGGACTCGTCGTCGGTGAACTCGGTCGCGACCTCGGCCGCCCGGGTCGACTCAGCGCTCGCCGGGAGGAACGCGGCGTCGTCGTTGGTCTGGACGGAGCTCAGGTTTCCCTGAGCCTGTCCGCCGAGCGCACCGATCACCATCCACAGACCGATGACTGCGACAATGACCAGGCCACGAAGGGCGCCCGCCCAGCGATTCCTCAGCATGCTGAGTAAGATAGACCAGGAGAAGGGTGGAACGCACGTGGAGCAGCACGCCGAGCGAGAGGACCTCGCGGACCCGGACCCCCGCCGCTGGGCCACGGGTCGGCTCCTGTTCGCCGTCGCGCGCCGCATCGAGCGTGACTGGAACGCCCACCTCGCGTCGTGGGACCTCAACCACGCGGGATTCCCGGTGCTCATGCACCTGATCGGGGCACCGCTCTCGCAGCGCGCCCTCGCCCAGGCGTCGGGCGTCACCGAGCAGACCATGAGCCGCGTGGTCGCCCGGCTCGAGAGGTCCGGCTACGTGACGCGCGGGGCCGACCCGGCCGACCGGCGTCGGCACACGGTGCGCATCACCGAGGCCGGGCGCACCGCGGGTCTCGCCGCGGCACGACGCCGGCCGGCGGAGGACCTCGCGACCCGCGGGCTCGACGACGAGCAGATCGGCGCGCTGCGCGAGGTCCTGCTCACGATGCTGCGCTCCAGCGCTCCCGACGACCCCGACCTCGACCTCCCGGGCCCGGCCGGGCACGGCGACGGTCGCCGCGCACCCGCGGACGAGCGCTAGCCTGACGCGATGGACCTGCTCACCCTGCCCGGCCTGACGGACTACCACGAGGCGTGGGGGCTGCAGCGCACGGTCCACGACGACGTGACGAGCGGCGCACGCCCGGACACCGTCATCCTCGTGGAGCACACGGACGTGTACACGGCCGGTCGGCGCACCCACCGCGACGAGCGGCCCGACGACGGCACCCCCGTCGTCGACGTCGACCGGGGCGGCAAGATCACGTGGCACGGCCCGGGCCAGCAGGTCGCGTACCCCGTCCTCCGTCTGCGCGAGCCCGTCGACGTCGTGGCCTACGTCCGCGCCCTCGAGGAGGCCGTGATGCGTGCGTGCGCGGACCTGGGCCTGGCGACCGTGCGGGTGGAGGGGCGCAGCGGGGTGTGGGTGGAGGCCGACGCGCAGCGCCGGGAGCGCAAGGTGTGCGCGATCGGGGTCCGCGTCGCGCGCGGCGTCACGATGCACGGCCTGGCCCTCAACTGCGACCCGGACCTCGGCCGGTTCGAGCACATCGTGCCGTGCGGCATCACCGACGCCGACGTGACGTCGCTGTCGGCCGAGCTCGGCCGCACGGTGACCCCCGCGCAGGTCGCACCCGCGCTGGTCGAGGCCCTCGACGCGAGCCTCGCACCTCTGCGTGCCGCGGTCGCCGAGTCGGCACCGCTCGCGCGGTAGCCGCGTCCGGGATGTCGTGGACGTCACGTCCGTCCCGACGCCGCGAGACGCCCGCGACCGCCCGCCCTCGCGTACGCTGAAAGCAGTCCGGCGTCGTACTGACACGCACCCTCGGGGCCGCGTGAACCGTCAGACCGCCACGCGGTCGGCTCCGGCGCACACTCGACACGACGACCGGGAGACACCCGTGACGATCGCACCAGAAGGCCGGCGCATGCTGCGGGTCGAGGCTCGCAACTCCGCGACGCCCATCGAGAAGAAGCCCGAGTGGATCAAGACGCGCGCCACGATGGGTCCGGAGTACTCCGAGCTCAAGGGACTGGTCAAGCGCGAGGGCCTGCACACGGTGTGCGAGGAGGCCGGCTGCCCCAACATCTTCGAGTGCTGGGAGGACCGCGAGGCGACGTTCCTCATCGGCGGCGACCAGTGCACGCGGCGGTGCGACTTCTGCCAGATCGACACGGGAAAGCCGGCCGACTTCGACGCGGACGAGCCGCGCCGCGTCGCCGAGTCCGTCCAGGCCATGGGCCTGCGGTACTCGACCATCACGGGCGTGGCTCGCGACGACCTGCCCGACGGCGGGGCGTGGCTCTACGCCGAGACCGTCCGCCAGATCCACGCGCTCAACCCGGGCACCGGCGTCGAGCTCCTCATCCCGGACTTCAACGCGATCCCGGAGCTGCTCGACGAGGTCAACGGCTCCCGGCCCGAGGTGCTCGCGCACAACCTCGAGACGGTGCCGCGCATCTTCAAGCAGATCCGGCCCGCGTTCCGCTACGACAGGTCCCTGTCCGTGCTCACGCGGGCGCGCGAGGCCGGTCTGGTCACGAAGTCGAACATCATCCTCGGCATGGGCGAGACGATCGACGAGGCCAAGGAAGCCCTGCGCGACCTTCACGACGCGGGCTGCGACCTCGTGACGATCACCCAGTACCTGCGCCCGTCGTTGCGCCACCACCCGGTCGACCGCTGGGTCCGGCCGGAGGAGTTCGTCGAGCTGTCCGACGCGGCCGACGAGATGGGTTTCCTCGGGGTCATGGCCGGCCCGCTCGTGCGCTCCTCCTACCGGGCCGGGCGCCTGTGGGGCCAGGCCATGACCCGGCGCGGCATGGCGATCCCGGAGTCCCTCGCCCACCTCGCCGAGCCGATGACCGCCCGTCAGGAGGCCGCGAGCCTGCTGTCCCGCTCTCCCCACTAGACTGAGGCACCATGGCCCGCAAGAACTCCGCATCGACCGGCGCGCCCTCCGCAGGCGACCCGGTCGGCAAGCAGAAGAAGCCCAAGAAGCAGCGCTGGTACCACCAGGTGTGGTCCGCGTACCAGATGACCCGCAAGCAGGACCCGGCAGTGACCTGGGTCATGCTCGGCGTGTTCGTCGGCATCCTCGCCGTGGCGCTCGGGATCGGGCTGTGGTGGGGCCAGTGGGTCTACACCCTGATCGTCGGGATCCCGTTCGCCGCGCTCGGTGCGATGTTCGTCCTCACGCGGCGGGCGGAGCGTGCCGCCTACCAGCAGATCGAGGGCCAGCCGGGCGCCGCCCGGGCCGCGCTCGGCACGATCCGGCGCGGCTGGACGTTCGACGAGGAGCCGGTCGCGATCGACCCGCGGACCCAGGACCTCGTGTTCCGCGGGGTCGGCCGTGCCGGTGTCGTCCTCGTGAGCGAAGGCCCTCCGGGTCGCGCCAAGCGCCTGCTCGACAGCGAGCGCAAGCGGGTCGCCCGCGTGCTGCCCAACGTGCCGGTCACCACGGTCCAGGTCGGTGACGGCGAGGGCCAGGTCGCGCTGCCGAAGCTGCCGCGCACGGTCCAGAAGCTGAAGCCCACCCTCACCAAGCCGGAGACGGCCCAGGTCTCCAAGCGGCTGCGCGCGCTGGGCGCGGCACGCCTGCCGATCCCGAAGGGCGTCGACCCGACGCGCGCCCGGCCGGACCGCAAGGGCCTCAAGGGTCGCTGAGCCGTACCCGCCGCGCGGACCGCCGTCCGTGCCAGGACGGACGGGCGTCAGGAACGGACGAGCAGGGTTCCAGCCGCGCGGTCGTGCAGGCTCCGTCCGTCCGTGTCCCACACGACCGCAGGGACGACCAGGCACAGCAGGAGGGTGCGCAGGACCGCGCGGCCCAGCCCCACCATGCGGGCCGGGTCGTCCGCGCGCCGGACCCGCATCCCCAGGAGGCGGTGTCCCACGGTCGAGCCCAGCGTGCTCACGAGCAGCACGTTCTCGATCGCGAACACCAGGGGCTGAGACCACACCGGCAGCGCAGAGATGCCCTCGAAGAATCCGTGGGCGGCGGGACGGAAGAAGAGGTAGGCGACCAGGGTCGCGAGCGTCCAGTCGACGACCAGTGCGACCACGCGTCTTCCCAGGGTCGCGAGCGATCCCGGACCCTCGGGCGGCAGCCCGAGCCGCGCACCGCGCCCCTCTCGTCCGTCCGACCCGCCTCCGGGCGAGCCCTCGAGCCACGACCCCATGTCTCCGCGTGAAACCACGGGCACCAGCCTACGTTTCGCCGTGTCGCAGCATGGACACCCGCGACGCCTCGACGCACGCGGCGGTAGGGTTTCGCACGGCGCACCGGCCCGTCACCGGCTGCGGCTCGCCTCGTGGCGACTCGTGCGTAGCACGAACGTCACACAGGGACGCCGGACGTAACACGGACGAAACAATGGGTACACGGCTTTGAAACGGCCACGGCCTAAGTTCGTGGGCGCCACGTCAGCGGCTCGCCGCCGATCAGCCCGAGGGCATCACCCGATCAAGGAGCAAACGGATGTTCAACAGCGCGGAGGAGGCAATCGCCTTCACGCGGAGCGAAGGCGTCGAGTTCGTCGACGTCCGGTTCTGCGACCTGCCCGGCATCATGCAGCACTTCAACATCCCCGTCGCCCAGTTCGACGAGGCCGCCTTCGAGGACGGCCTGATGTTCGACGGATCGTCGATCCGCGGCTTCCAGGCGATCCACGAGTCGGACATGAAGCTCGTGCCGGACGTCAAGACCGCGTTCGTGGACCCGTTCCGCAAGCGCAAGACGCTCGTCGTGAACTTCTCGATCGTCGACCCCTTCACGGGTGAGCCGTACTCGCGCGACCCGCGCAACATCGCCGCCAAGGCCGAGGCGTACCTCGCGTCGACGGGCATCGCCGACATCGCGTTCTTCGCTCCCGAGGCCGAGTTCTACGTCTTCGACGAGGCGCGCTTCGCGACGAACCAGCACTCGAGCTTCTACCACCTCGACTCGGTCGAGGCGGCGTGGAACACGGGTCGCGAGGAGGAGGGTGGCAACCTCGCGTACAAGACGCGCTACAAGGGTGGCTACTTCCCCGTCTCGCCGTCCGACCGCTTCGCCGACCTGCGTGACGAGATGGTCGCGACGCTCGGCCAGGTCGGGCTCGACGTCGAGCGCGCGCACCACGAGGTGGGCACCGCCGGTCAGCAGGAGATCAACTACCGCTTCAACACGCTGCTGCACGCGGCCGACGACCTGATGAAGTTCAAGTACGTCATCCGCAACGTCGGCTTCGAGGCCGGCAAGTCGGTCACCTTCATGCCGAAGCCCATCTTCGGCGACAACGGCTCAGGCATGCACTCCCACCAGTCGCTGTGGCTGAACGGCGAGCCGCTGTTCTTCGACGAGAAGGGCTACGGCGGCCTGTCCGACCTCGCCCGCTGGTACATCGGCGGCCTGCTCAAGCACGCGCCGTCGCTGCTGGCCTTCACCAACCCGTCGGTGAACTCCTACCACCGACTGGTGCCCGGCTACGAAGCCCCGGTCAACCTGGTCTACTCGGCCCGCAACCGCTCCGCGTGCATCCGCATCCCGGTCACCGGTTCGTCGGCCAAGGCCAAGCGTGTCGAGTTCCGCGTCCCGGACCCGTCGGCCAACCCGTACCTCGCCTTCGCCGCGCAGCTCCTCGCCGGCATCGACGGCATCAAGAACCGCATCGAGCCGCCGGAGCCGATCGACAAGGACCTGTACGAGCTGCCGCCCGAGGAGCACGCGCAGATCGCTCAGGTCCCGGCATCGCTGGGCGAGGCGCTCGACGCGCTCGAGGCCGACCACGAGTACCTGACCGAGGGCGACGTCTTCACCCAGGACCTCATCGAGACCTGGATCGACTACAAGCGCACCAACGAGATCGACCCGATCCGGCTGCGCCCGCACCCCCACGAGTTCGAGCTCTACTACGACATCTGACAGTCGGAGTTGAGCACGCCCCGCCAAGGGGTCTGAAACGGCGTCTGACCTGTACGAACGCTTCGCAGCGTTGGGCAGCGTCGGACGCCGTTTCGCGTCGTCGTGTGCCATCCGTGTGTGAACTGTGGCCGGAAGCACGGCGACCATCGCGGAGCGCTGTCCGTCGGCCTGCCGGGCGACTCGGGGCCCACGACTGGCTGGCCGCCACGGTGGGTGACCCTTCTCGCACGGTTGCGGTCGGTCGACGGGCACGACGTCGGCGTCCCCGGCGCTCGTCAGCCCGCGCGGGCGACCTCGACGCGCTCGACGGCGTCGTCCAGCGCATGGGCGGACGGCAGCTCGGCAGCCGGGCGGAGCCCGGCATAGCCCTCGGCCTCGGCCTCGCGGCACCTGCCCTGGTAGACCTGCCCGCCGCCGAGGTACACCGCCATCTCCGCACGCTTGCCGGGCACGTTGCCGCCGAGGAACCAGGCGCCCGCCTTCAGCCCCTCGGTGTACATGACGGTCGCCCTGGCGGCGCGATCGGTCTCCGTGCGCCACCACTCCTCCGCCGCACGCGTCGCCTCGAGCTGGTCCACGTCGTTGTCCCGCGCGAACGTGATCGTGCGCTGCAGCCACTGCGCACCGAGCTGGACCGGCACCGGCAGGTTGGACAGCGGCGTCTGCGGGCCGAGCGACATGAAGAAGTTCGGGAACCCGTGCACCGAGATCCCCAGGTAGGTACGCAGCCCGTCGCGCTCCCAGCGCTCGCGCAGCGTGATGCCCTCGCGCCCGACGACGTCGATCGCCGTCAGGGCCCCGGTCATCGCGTCGAACCCGGTAGCGAGCACGAGCACGTCCAGCTCGTGCTCGACGCCGTCGACGACCACGCCGCGAGGCGTGACCTGTGTGATCGGTGTGGCGAGCACGTCGACGAGCTCGACGTTCTCCCGGTTGAACGCGTCGTAGAACCCGTGACCCGTCGGCGGACGCTTGCCCATGAAGGTGTACGTCGTCGGGCACAGGGCCTGCGCGGTGCCAGGGTCGGTCACGGTCTCGCGGATCTTCGACCGGATGAACTCGGACGCGTACTCGCTGGCCTCGGGGCTCGTCATGACGTCGGTGAAGCACTCCATCGCGAAGTGGAAGCCGCCGGACCGCCACCTCGACTCGAACACCTTGCGCCGCTCGTCCGCGTCGACGTCCAGCGCGGAGTGCGCAGGGAAGTCCATCGGCACCCCGAACGGGTGCTGCGCCGCACGCTCGAACACCGCGTCGTAGTTCTCGCGGAGCCACGCGAGCTCGGTCGGCGTGACCGCGGGGCTCGTCGACTCGACGACGTAGTTCGGCGTGCGCTGGAAGACCGTCACGTGCGCGGCCTGCCCGGCGAGCTCCGGCAGCATCTGGATCCCGGACGCCCCGACCCCGATCATCCCCACGCGCTTCCCGGTGAGGTCCACGCCCTCGTGCGGCCAGCGGGCGGAGTGGTACGCGGGACCGGCGAACGAGTCGATCCCGGGGATGTCCGGGTACACGGGGCGAGACAGCAGACCGGTGGCCGACACGAGGTACGTCGCCTGCAGCCGGGAGCCGTCCGCGAGCGAGAGCGTCCACAGGTTGGTGGCGTCGGAGTGCTCCGCACGCTCGACCCGGGTGCTCAGCCGGATGTCCCGACGCAGGTCGAGCCGGTCCGCGACGAACTCGAGGTACGCGCGGATCTCCTCGCCGCGCGGGTACCGCTCGGTCCAGTCCCACTCGTCGCGCACCTCGGTGGAGAACGTGAACGCGTAGGAGTCGTACGCGGAGTCGGTACGCACGCCCGGGTAGCGGTTGGACCACCAGGTCCCGCCGATGCCGTCGGCACCGTCGACGACGAGGGTGGACAGCCCGATCTCACGGAGATGGTGGAGCATCGCCAGGCCGGAGTACCCGGCCCCGACCACGACCGCGTCGTACATCTCGTGGTCAGCGCGTGCGGTGTTCATCATCTGTTCCCCCTCGTCAGGCGGGCGACACGGTGCGATGCGCCCGGATGCCTACGGCGTCGCGGTACACCGTGCCACGGCGGCATCCGCAGCGCCAGAGGTTGCAGCGCCCTCGCGAGCTCGTGAGCGGCGTGCTCGGATGCGACCACGAGACGGCGAGCAGGACAGTGCAGACCGCTGGCGACCGCCCCTCACGCCGCGGCGCGGTCAGTCCTCGCCGTAGAAGAGGGGCTCCATGACGGCGCGTGCCCGGCGGGCGGTGCGCAGGTAGAGGTCCTCGAGCTCCGCGCCGGTCTCCACGCCCTCGAGGTCGAGCACACGGGCGAGCCCGTACAGCGCCTGGCGGTCGTGCGGGAGCACGTCGGCGCCCGTCCCGCCGGACCGGCCGGACCACAGCACGAGAGCGCTGCGCAACCGGGACGCGAGGAGCCACGCCTCGCCGAGCACCGCGGCGTCGTCGGGGGCCACCAGG
Organism: Cellulosimicrobium arenosum; assembly: GCF_014837295.1. GTDB lineage: Bacteria > Actinomycetota > Actinomycetes > Actinomycetales > Cellulomonadaceae > Cellulosimicrobium > Cellulosimicrobium arenosum. Next base: position 91,208 of record NZ_JACYHB010000001.1, on the reverse strand, counting down.
CCCGCCTCCACCGCCGCGGCGAGCGCGTCGACGGTCGACGTCGTGCGGAGCCCCTCCAGCTCGTGCGCGTGCTGGAGCTGCAAGAGCTGGACGACCCACTCGACGTCCGCCACTCCCCCGCGTCCGAGCTTGAGGTGACGCGACGCCTCGACGCCCCGGGGCAGTCGCTCGGACTCGACCCGGGCCTTGATCCGCCGCACCTCCCGGAGCTGACCGGCATCGAGACCCCCGACGGGATACCGGACGGGGTCGACCACGCCGAAGAACGCGGCACCGAGACCCGGCAGGTCGCCCGCGACGGCCCGGGCGCGCAGCAGCGCCTGGGACTCCCACACGCTCGACCAGCGCTCGTAGTACTCCGCGTAGGACGCGAGCGAGCGCACGAGCGGGCCGTTGCGCCCTTCGGGTCGCAGGTCCGCGTCCACCGGCAGCGCCGGCTCGGGGCCGACGGCCGACAACAGCTTCCGCAGGCGCGTCGCGACCCCGGTCGCGTAGCTCTGGGCGTCCTGCTCCGAGGCGCCTGCCACCGGCTCGTGGACGAACATGACGTCGGCGTCGGAGCCGTATCCCATCTCGCGGCCGCCGAGACGTCCCATCGCGACGACGAGCACCCGGGCGGGGGCCGACGCCGGGACCTGCGCGTCGTACCCGAGCTCGCCGCGCGCGACGAACTCCGCGATCCGCAGCCCACCGACGAGGACGACGTCCGCGGCGTCGGAGATGCTGCGCGCCGCGCTCACGGCGTCGACGAGCCCCAGCACCTCGGCCGCACCGGTCCGCGCGAGCTCGCGGCGGCGCACCGCCCGCAGGCTGACGGTCGCCGGGCCCGACTCCTCGGCACGGGTGAGGATCGCATCGGTCTCGGACACGAGCCGCTCGGCGCCGCGCGGCTCGAGGTCACGGTCGGAGGCGAGCCACCGCACCGACTCGGGCGAGCGGTCCATCGCGTCCGCGAGGTAGCGCGAGCTCGAGAGGAGCTGGGCGAGGCGGTGCGCCGCGGTGCCGGAGTCCCGCAGGAGCTTGAGGTACCAGTGGGTGGCACCGAGCCCCTCCGACAGCTTGCGGAACGCGAGGAGACCCGCGTCCGGGTCGGCGCCGTCCGCGAACCAGCCCAGCATGACGGGCAGGAGCTGGCGCTGGATCGCCGCGCGCCGGCTGACACCCTCGGTCAGCGCGGTCACGTGCCGCATGGCCCCGGCGGGGTCCCGGTAGCCGATCGCCGCGAACCGCACCTTCGCGGCGTCGGGCGTCAGGCTCGCCTCGTCGGGCGAGAGCTGCGCGGTCGCCGGCAGGAGCGGGCGGTAGTACAGCTCCTCGTGCAGGGCGCGCACGTCGCGACGCGTGTCGCGCCACCGCTCCACGAGCCCTTGCGCACCCTCGGCCCGCATCCCGAGCGAGCGGGCCAGGCGGCGCAGCTCGTCGTCGTCGGTCGGCACCAGGTGCGTGCGCCGCAGCCGGACGAGCTGGATGCGGTGCTCCAGCGCCCGGAGGAACCGGTAGCACACCCCGAGCCGGGCCGCGTGCTCACGACCCACGTACCCGCCTGCCGCGAGCTCGGTGAGCGCGGTCAGGGTCCCGCGGCTGCGGATCGACTCGTCCGCACGGCCGTGGACGAGCTGGAGGAGCTGGACGGTGAACTCGACGTCACGCAGCCCGCCCTTGCCGAGCTTGAGCTGGCGGTCCGCCTCGGCGGCCGGGACGTGGTCCTCGACCCGCCGGCGCATCGCCTGGGAGTCCTCGACGAAGTTCTCCCGGCCGGCCGCGGCCCACACGAAGGGCGAGACGGCCTCCTCGTACTCCAGACCCAGCTCGCGGTCCCCGGCCACGGCGCGCGCCTTGAGCAGCGCCTGGAACTCCCAGGTCTTGGCCCAGCGCTCGTAGTACGCGACGTGGCTCGCGAGTGTGCGCACGAGCGGACCCTGCTTGCCCTCGGGTCGCAGCGCCGCGTCGACGGGCCACAGGGGCGGCTCGCCCGAGGTGCCCGAGCACGCCCGGGCCAGCCCGGTCGCCAGGCGCGCGCCGACGCTCGTGGCGTACGCCTCGTCGTACCCGTCGACCGGTTCCACGACGTAGACGACGTCGACGTCGGAGACGTAGTTGAGCTCGCGCGCGCCGCACTTGCCCATCGCGACGACCGCGAGACGCACCCCCTCGCCGTCGTCGTCCAGCTCGCTGCGCGCGATCGCGAGCGCCGCCTCGAGCGCGGCCCCCGCGAGGTCCGCCAGCGCGGCTCCCACCCCGGGCATCCGTGACAGCGGGTCGACGACGGTGAGGTCCGTCGCGGCGATCCGCAGCAGCCGTTCGCGATAGGCCCGCCGCATGCCGTCGACCGCCGCGGGACCGGGCTCGGCCGCGACCGGGACGGGCGCGTCGGGATCGGCGTCGACGGCCCGCAACAGCTCGGCCCGGACGAGACGCGCGTCGACGCCCGTCCCGGGCGTCGGGTCGGCGACCAGGCGGAGCAGCGACGGACGACGCACGAGGTCGTCGCCCAGCGCGACCGAGGCGCCGAGCACGGCCAGCAGCCGGTTCCGGGGCGGTCCCGCGACCAGGAACCGTCGGGCCAGGTCGACGTGCTCGTCGTCGCGCAGCACCGCCGACGCGAGGCGCACCACCTGCAGGAGCGCGAGATCCGGGTCGGCGCAGTCGCCGAACGCGGCGAGCAGGTCGTCGTCGACGTCGGGTGCGTCGCCGGTGCGCGATCCCGCGCCCCCGACGCCGGCGAGCTCGAGCAGCTGCGCGAGGTCCCGGTCGGTCAGCAGGCCCGCGGACCGGGTGATGTCGGCGAAACCGTACCGGGCGAGACGGCTCGTGAGCGTCCGGCGCCGACCGCTCGAGGGTCCCGCCGCTGGGGTCGTCACCGAGCCGCTCACAGGACCTGGAGGAACCGCTTCAGCTCGAACGGCGTGACCTGGGCGCGGTAGTCGTCCCACTCCCGGCGCTTGTTGCGCAGGACGAAGTCGAAGACGTGCTCGCCCAGGGTCTCGGCGACCAGCTCCGAGGACTCCATGACGGACACGGCCGCGTCGAGGGACTGCGGGATCGGCTTGATGCCGAGCGCGCGGCGCTCCGCGTCGGTCAGCTCCCACACGTCGTCCTCGGTGGCCTCGGGGAGGTCGTAGCCCTCCTCGATGCCCTTGAGCCCGGCGGCCAGCATGACGGCGAACGCGAGGTAGGGGTTCGCGGCAGAGTCGAGCGCGCGGTACTCCACCCGGCTCGAGTTGCCCTTGCCCGGCTTGTACATGGGCACGCGCACGAGCGCCGAGCGGTTGTTGTGCCCCCAGCACACGTAGCTCGGGGCCTCGGCCCCGCCCCACAGTCGCTTGTACGAGTTGACGTACTGGTTGGTGATCGCCGTGATCTCGGCCGCGTGGACCAGCAGTCCCGAGATGAACTGACGGGCCGTCTTCGACAGCTCGAACTGGGCGCCCGGCTCGTGGAACGCGTTGCGGTCGCCCTCGAACAACGACATGTGGGTGTGCATGCCCGAGCCCGGCTGGTCCGCCATCGGCTTGGGCATGAAGGACGCGAACACGCCCTGCTCGAGCGCGACCTCCTTGACGACCGTGCGGAACGTCATGAGGTTGTCCGCGGTCGTCAGCGCGTCGGCGTAGCGCAGGTCGATCTCGTTCTGCCCCGGGCCGGCCTCGTGGTGGGAGAACTCCACCGAGATGCCCATCGACTCGAGCATCGTGATCGCCGCGCGCCGGAAGTCGTGCGTCGACCCCCGCGCGAGGTGGTCGAAGTACCCGCCCTGGTCGACCGGCTGCAGCGGCGACTCGGCGTCGGCCGGCTGGTTGAACAGGTAGAACTCGACCTCAGGGTGGGTGTAGAAGGTGAACCCCTTGTCCCCCGCCTTCGCGAGCGTGCGCTTGAGCACGTTGCGCGAGTCCGCGAGCGACGGCTCGCCGTCCGGCGTGAGGATGTCGCAGAACATCCGCGCCGTCCCGTGCCGCTCACCGCGCCACGGGAGCACCTGGAACGTCGTCGGGTCCGGCTTGGCGATCATGTCCGCCTCGTACACCCGCGTCAGGCCCTCGATCGAGCTGCCGTCGAACCCGATCCCCTCGGCGAAGGCGGACTCCAGCTCCGCCGGGGCGACCGCGACCGACTTCAGCATCCCGAGCACGTCGGTGAACCAGAGCCGGATGAAGCGGATGTCGCGTTCCTCGACCGTGCGGAGCACGAATTCCTGCTGCCTGTCCATGCGCCCATCCTGCCTGATCCGTGTGACGTTTGGGTGACACGGACCGAGGCGCGGACGTGACGGGCGTCTCGGCAGCCGTCCTGCGCGGCTCGCCACACCCGGTGTGCCGTCCCCTAGGCTGGAGCACATGGCTGATCTGCGCGTCGCGCTGGCACAGGTCGACACGTGCGTGGGAGACCTGGACGGCAACGCCGCCCTGGTGCTGGCGCGCACCCGACAGGCCGCCGCCGCGGGCGCACGGCTCGTCGTCTTCCCCGAGATGACCCTCACCGGGTATCCGATCGAGGACCTGGCCCTGCGCGCGTCGTTCCGCCGCGCCGCGTGGGCCGCCGCCGCCGACGTCGCGGCGCAGCTCGCCGCCGAGGGCCTCGGCGGGACCGCCGTCGTGCTCGGCACCGTGGGCACCGCGGGGAACCCGCGCGGCGCGGGGGCCGCCGAGCGCGAGGCCTCCGGGTCGCCGCGTGACCTCCCGACGAACCGCGCGGTCGTGCTGCGCGACGGCGCGGTCCAGGCCGCGTACGACAAGCACCACCTGCCGAACTACGGCGTGTTCGACGAGTTCCGCATCTTCGCCCCGGGAGAGACCACCACCGTGGTCGAGGTCGCCGGGCGACGCGTGGGCATCGCGATCTGCGAGGACATCTGGCAGGAGGGCGGCCCCGTCGCCGAGATGGCGACGCTCGACGAGGCCGGCAACGGTCTCGACCTGCTCGCCGTGCTCAACGGCTCGCCCTACGAGGAGGGCAAGGGCCACGTCCGGACCGACCTCGCGGCGCGCCGCGCACGCGAGGTCGACGCGCCCGTCGCGTACGTCAACCTCGTGGGCGGGCAGGACGACCTCGTGTTCGACGGCGGCTCGTTCGTGCTCGACCGGGCCGGTGACGTGGTCGCCCGCGCGCCTCGGTTCGTCGAGGACCTCCTCGTGTGGGACCTGCCCGACGACGGCGCCGCCCCGCGGGGTCCGGTCTCCCCCGAGCTGCACGCCGACGAGGAGGTCTACCGCGCGTGCGTGGCAGGGCTCGCCGGGTACGTGCGCAAGAACGGTTTCCGCTCGGTCGCGCTCGGGCTGTCCGGCGGCATCGACTCCGCCCTGACCGCCACGATGGCGGCGGACGCGATCGGCGGGAGCAACGTCGTCGGCGTCTCGATGCCCTCGACCTACTCGTCGGAGCACAGCAAGGACGACGCCGCCGATCTCGCGAAGCGGCTCGGCGCCGACTACCGGGTCCAGCCCATCGCACCCATGGTCGCCGCGTTCCAGGACCAGATGTCGCTCGACGGCGTCGCGGAGGAGAACCTGCAGGCACGCGTGCGCGGCGTCGTGCTCATGGCGATCTCCAACCGCGAGGGTCATCTCGTCATCGCGCCGGGCAACAAGTCCGAGCTCGCCACCGGGTACGCGACGATCTACGACGCCGGCAGCATCGGCGGGTTCGCACCGCTCAAGGACGTCGACAAGTCGCGCGTGTGGCAGCTCGCGCGATGGCGCAACGACAAGGCCCTGGACGCCGGCGAGATCCCGCCGATCCCCGAGTCGTCCATCACCAAGCCCCCGTCGGCCGAGCTCCGTCCCGGCCAGACGGACCAGGACTCGTTGCCGCCGTACGACCTGCTCGACGAGGTCCTCGACGCGTACATCGAGCACGCCGAGGGCCGCGCCGAGCTGCTCGCGCGCGGGTTCGACCCCGACGTCGTCGACAAGGTCGTCACGCTCGTCGACCGCGCCGAGTGGAAGCGCCGACAGTACCCCCCGGGCCCCAAGGTCACGGCCCTGGCGTTCGGCCGCGACCGGCGCCTGCCGATCACGTCCCGGTGGCGCGAACCGCTCGACTGACACCACGCCCGGAGCACCGCACGCACGCACCAGCTCTTGCCCAGCCCTACCCAGGAGAGGCCGTCGATGTCCGCCCACACCCCGCCCGACCCGTCCCTCGCCGGCGGTCCTGCCGCGCCGCCGCGCCGCGTGCGCGTGCACCACCTCACCGAGCTGAAGGCACGCGGCGAGAAGATCACGATGCTCACGGCCTACGACGCCGTGACCGCACAGATCTTCGACGCCGCAGGGATCGACGTGCTGCTGGTCGGCGACTCCATCGGCAACACCATGCACGGGCACCCCACGACGCTGCCCGTGACCGTCGACGACCTGATCCCGCCCGCGCGGGCGGTGGCCCGTACCGCCCGCCGCGCCCTCGTGGTCGTGGACCTTCCGTTCGGGTCGTACGAGGCCGGACCCGAGCAGGCGCTCGCGACGGGCGTCCGCTTCCTCAAGGAGACCGGCGTCAACGCGGTCAAGCTCGAGGGCGGACGGCGCGTCGCGGCCCAGGTCCGGGCGCTCACGGACGCGGGGATCCCCGTCGTCGGCCACCTGGGCTACACGCCGCAGTCGGAGAACCTGCTCGGCGGGCCGCGGGTCCAGGGCCGCGGGGACGACGCCGCGGAGCGGCTCAGCGAGGACGCGCTCGCCGTCGCCGAGGCCGGGGCGATCGCCGTCGTGCTCGAGATGGTGCCCGTCGACGTCGCCGCGCGCGTCACCGAGATCCTGCGCGTGCCGACCATCGGCATCGGCGCCGGGCAGCAGTGCGACGGCCAGGTGCTCGTCTGGACGGACATGGCGGGGATGACCGACTGGTCGCCGCGCTTCGCCCAGCGGTACGCCGAGCTGGGCGAGGCGCTGGGCCGCGCGGCCGAGGCGTATGCGGCCGACGTGCGAGGCGGTGCGTTCCCCGACGAGGCGCACGGGTTCACCCGCTGACCCGAGGAGCGGCGTGCGTCGGTCAGCCGTCGGACGCCGCCCACGCGACGAGCCCGTCGACGACCGCCTCCGCGTACCGCTGGCGGCCGCCCTCGGTCTCCATGAGCGCGCCCTCGTCCGGGTTGCGCATCTCGCCGAGCTCGAGCATGACGACCGGTCGCTCCGAGTGGTTGAGCGTCGCCAGGTCGCTGCGCCGCGAGATCGCGCCGTCGTAGGTCGCCGACGGCGTGAACCCCGCGCCGGTGAGCGCGTCGACGAGCTCCTCGGCCAGCGCGAGGCTCGGTTCCCCCTGGGCCACGTGCGCGGGCGGGTCCGAGACGATCACGAAGAACCCGTGCGCAGCACGGTCCTCGGTCCCGTTGGCATGCACCGAGACGAGCACGTCGGTGTCGTGCTCCTGCGGGAAACGCCCCCGCGCGTCGACGCACGGGCCCACCCCGACGTCGTCGGGCCGGGTCAGGACCGCCGTGGCCCCGAGGTCCGCGAGCTCCTCCGCGAGCCGCGAGGACACGTCCCACGCGAACGCGTGCTCGGGGTACCCGCCGTCGGTCGAGGTCCCGACCGTGTTGCACGCCTTGGTCCCGCCGCGCCCGTCGGAGACGGGAGCGTTGATCGTCAGCGGGTGGTCCGCGTTGCCGCCGTCGTGCCCCGGGTCGATCGCGACCCGCAACCCGTCGAGGGGCGCCGGCGGGTCGTGCGCGGCACCGGCGTCGTCCGTCGCGGAGTCAGGCTCCGGCGGGACGGTCGACGGGTCGGGCGTCGGGTCGGGCCTCTCCGCCGAGACGGCGGCCTCGGTCGCGCCGGGTTGCGTGCCTGCACGCACCTGGAGCGCGACGAGGAACACGAGCCCGCCCACGACGAGGCCCGCGAGGAGCAGCCCGAGCCGCCCGGCCCAGGCGCGCCCGGGGCCGGTGCTCGGGGCATGGCTCACTCGCCACGCTCGCGACGGTCCTCGGCGTCCCAGGCGTCGCTGCGCTCGCGAGCCAGCCGCAGCGCGTCCTGCGCCTGCTCACGGGTGTCGTACGGTCCCATCCGGTGCGTCCACGCCCCGGCCCGGCCCTGGTGGACCTCGCCCGTCGCGGTGTCGTAGTAGTAGGCGTCGTCGCCCGATCCCTCGGTGTCTGGTGTGCTCATCCCCCGATCTTCCCTCAGATCACCCGCTCCCACCGCCGCCGTGCGCTCGGACCGGCCGCCGCGTTCGTAGACTGTGACCATGGCTGCACCGACCCCCGCGACGGCGCTCCCGGACGCCCGCGGCCCCCTGGTCCCCGGCGTCGTCGGGCCGCGACGCGCCGTCCCGTCGTCGATCCCACGCCCGGAGTACGTGGGCCGTCCCGGTCCGCAGCCCTTCACCGGCAGCGAGGTCAACGACCCCGACACGATCGAGCGCATCCGGGTCGCCGCGCGCATCGCCGCACGCGCGCTCGTCGAGGTCGGGCGTCACGTCGCTCCGGGCGTGACCACCGACGAGCTCGACCGCGTCGGGCACGAGTTCCTGCTCGACCACGACGCCTACCCGTCGACCCTCGGGTACCGCGGATTCCCCAAGTCATTGTGCACCTCGGTGAACGAGGTCGTGTGTCACGGCATCCCCGACTCCACGGAGCTCGCGGACGGCGACATCGTCAACGTCGACATCACGGCGTTCGTCGGGGGCGTGCACGGTGACACCAACGCGACGTTCGGCGTCGGCCGTGTGGACGAGGAGTCCGCACTGCTCGTGGAGCGCACGCGCGAGGCGCTCGCCCGGGGGATCAAGGCCGTCGCACCCGGTCGCGAGGTCAACGTCGTCGGCCGGGTCATCGAGCGCTACGCCGCGCGCTTCGGGTACGGAGTGGTCCGCGAGTACACCGGGCACGGCGTGGGGCGGGCGTTCCACTCCGGGCTCGTCGTGCCCCACTACGATGCGGCGCCCCTGCACGACACCGTGATCGAGCCGGGGATGGTGTTCACCATCGAGCCGATGCTCACTCTCGGTACGTCCGAGTGGCGGACCTGGGACGACGGGTGGACGGTAGTCACCGCAGACCACGCGCGGACCGCTCAGTTCGAGCACACGCTGCTGGTGACGGACGACGGAGCGGAGATCCTGACACTGCCATGAACGCACACGACAAGCACCCGGCCACGAGCTCCGACTCCCTCGCCTTCGGCATCGACATCGGCGGGAGCGGCATCAAGGGCGCGCCCGTCGATCTGACGACGGGCGAGTTCGCCCACGAACGCCGTCGCATCGCGACCCCGCAGCCCTCGACCCCCCAGGCCGTCGCCGAGGTCGTCGCCGAGCTCGTCGCCGACTACGACCTCCCGACGCACGTGCCGATCGGCGTCGCGTTCCCGGCACCGCTGTCGCACGGCATCGTCCGGTCCATCGCCAACCTCGACCCGTCGTGGACCGGGGTGGACCTGCCCGCGCTGGTGGCGCGGGAGACGGGACGCCACGTCGTGGCGGTCAACGACGCCGACGCCGCGGGGGTGGGCGAGGTCCGCTACGGTGCCGCGCGGGACGCCGAGGGCGTCGTCCTCGTCGCGACACTCGGGACGGGGATCGGGAGTGCACTGGTCGTGGAGGGCCACCTGCTGCCGAACTCGGAGCTGGGGCACCTCGAGATCGACGGGCACGACGCCGAGACCAGGGCGTCGGACGCCGCGAAGGATCGCGACGAGCTCGGCTGGGACGAGTGGGCGGAGCGGTTGCAACGCTACTTCGGTGTGGTGGAGGACCTGCTCTCGCCGGACCTCATCGTCGTCGGCGGCGGCGTGAGCAAGAAGCACGAGAAGTTTCTCCCGCTGCTGCACCTGCGGGCGCCCATCGTGCCCGCACAGCTGCGCAACGCCGCCGGGATCGTGGGCGCCGCGTCGCTCGCCGCGGAGGACGCTCGACGGAGCGCCGCCCGCCCCTGAGGCGCTGCTACCGACGGAGGAGCGACGGCGGCCGAGAGGCGTGGTCCACCCTCAGGCGGTGGTCACCTCGTGCCGGTCGGCGCCGAAGATGGCGTCGACCCCGAGCATGTGCAGCACGTCCGTCACGACGGGCGGCGGGTTGCGCAGGGTCACGGACAGCCCTTCCTCCGCACCGATCGTGTAGAACTGCACGAGGAACGCGATACCGGTCGAGTCCATGAAGGTGACCTTGGACGTGTCGATGACCACCGGCACGTCCCGTTCGAGCGCGTTCGCCAGTGCGGCGCTCGCCTCGCTGCGCAGGGCGACATCGATCTCGCCCCACATGTCGACCACGCTGACGGCCTCTTCCTCGAGGACACGGATTCCTCCGGTCTCGATGTCGCCGACCCCGTGCACTGTCTCCTGAACCTGCACCAGCACCGCCTCGCCTCTTCGTCCTGCCCCTCGACCCGCGGCCCGGCTTCCGACCGTCAGGACCACGCCGGCTGCTCGACGTGCCGCCCGCACACGGTGGTCTCGTCGTGCTTCGTCGCACATCGGGACCGCCACGAGAGGGCTGCGACATTCAGAGTACCGCACGGATGCCGCGAAATAGCCCCGGCGTGGCCAAGGCTTTACCCGCACGCGCGACGGCCGCCGACGGGACGCCTCGGGAGGCGCTCGTCGACGGCCGCGGTCACCCTGCGATCATCGTCAGCCGGTGCGTGTCAGCCGGTGTTCTGCAGACCTGCCGCCACGCCGTTGACCGTCAGCAGCAGGAGGTGCTGGAGCTCGTCCTTCACCGGACCCTCGGCGCCTGCCCGCAGCCCGCGCAACGCACGCACCTGCAGCAACGAGAGCGCGTCGACGTACGGGCTGCGCAGCTGCACCGCGCGACCCAGGACGCGCCGCCCGGCCAGCGGCCAGGCGTTGCCCGTGACCGCCAGGACCTGCTCGCGGGTCAGCCGCATCTCGTCCAGGACGGCCTGGGCGAGGTCGTCCCGGTCGCCGAGGGCCAGGTACTGCTCGGCGATCCGCTCGTCCGACTTCGCGAGCGACATCTCGACGTTGTCCAGCAGGGTCGCGAACAGCGGCCACTCACGGTGCGCCGCCTGCAGCAGCTCCAGGTCGCCGAACTCCTTCAGCGCCGTACCGAGCCCGTACCAGCCGGCCAGGTTGATGCGGGCCTGGGACCACGAGAACACCCACGGGATGGCCCGCAGGTCCTCGAGCGACTCGACCGAGAGCCCGCGGCGCGCCGGACGCGAGCCGATGGGCAGGAGGCCGACCTCCTCGAGGGGCGTGACCTGCGCGAACCACTGCGGGAAGCCGTCCGCCCGGACGAGCTCGTGGAAGCGCCGGCGCGACGACGCGTCGAGCGACGACGCGAGATCCCGGTAGCGTTCCGTCGCCTCCGAGTTGCGCCGCTCCGTCGACGGCGCGGACGCGAGCAGGGTCGCGGCCGCGACCTGCTCGATGTGCCGCGAGGCGATCGTCGGGTCGCCGTAGCGCGCGAGGATCACCTCACCCTGCTCGGTGAGCTTGAAGCGTCCGTCGACAGAGCCCGGCGGCTGCGCGAGCACCGCGCGGTTGGCCGGGCCGCCCCCGCGGCCGAGCGCGCCGCCGCGACCGTGGAAGAGCGTGAGCGTGAGGTCGTGCCGCTGCGCCCACTGCGCGATCCGGCTCTGCGCGTCGTGCAGCGCGAGCGTCGCGGCGACCGGCCCGACGTCCTTGGACGAGTCCGAGTAGCCGAGCATGACCTCGACGCGTCGCCCGTTCTCGGCCAGCCGGCGCTGCACCTGGGGCAGCTCGAGCATCGCCTCGAGGATGTCGACGCTGTTCCGCAGGTCCGCGAAGGTCTCGAACAAGGGGATCGCGTCGACGACGGGGGCTTCGTCGGCGCCCTCAAACGCGAGCTCCGCGAGCTGGTACACCGCGGCGAGGTGCGCGGGCTCCTGCGTGAACGACACGATGTACCGGCGCGCGGCCCGCGGGCCGTACCGCTCCTGGATGGCGCCCAGGGCACGGAACGTGTCCAGCACCTCCCGCGTGCGGTCCGCGAGCTCGCCGTGCAGTCCGTGCTCGTCGATGTCGGCGAGCGCGGCGGCGTGCACCTGCGAGTGCTGGCGCATCTCGAGCTCGGCGAGGTGGAAGCCGAACGTCTCCACCTGCCACACGAGCTGCTGCAGGTCGCCGTAGGCGGCCCGGGGCGCGCCCGCCGTGACCAGCGAGTCCTGCACGACCCGCAGGTCCGCCTCGAGCTGCTCCGGCGTGGCGTAGGCGAGGTCCGCGTCCCGCGCGCGCGTGGCAGCGACGCGGTCCGCGACCACGAGCATCACGGCGCGGTGCGGTTCGTGCGGCGACGCTGCGGACGCCGCTGCCGTGATCTCCTCGGAGAGCCGGCGCTGCCGCTCCCACAGGGCTCGGAGCCCGTCCGACGGAGGAGTCCCCTCCTGGTCGACCGTGAGCTTGCGCCCCACGAGCCGGCTCTGCTGCTCGAGCGCGGCGAGCGCTCGGTCCGCCGCGACCGCCGCAGCCTGCCTGCTGATCTCGGCGGTGACGTTCGGGTTGCCGTCGCGGTCCCCGCCGATCCAGGTCCCGAGGCTCACGAACGGACGGACGAGCGGCTCTTCACGACCCGCCTCGTCGCCCAGGAGCCAGTCGTCGAGGCGCCGGTAGACCGCGGGGAACGTGTCGAACATCGTGGCGTCGAAGACCCCGAGCGCCGTCCGGACCTCGTCGAGCACCGACGGCTTGTGCTCGCGGATGGGGGCGGTGCGCCACATCGTGTCGATCTCGGCGAGCAGGCGACGGTCGTTCTCCGCGAGGGACGTGCCGCCGAGTCCCTGCGAGTCGCGCTCGTCGAGCAGGGTGGCGATCCGACGCACCGCGCCGGACACGGCCCGGCGTCGTGCCTCGGTCGGGTGCGCCGTGAGCACGGGACGGAACTCGAGCCCGCGCAGCCGCCGCAGCGCCTCGGGCCGGCCGACCTCCTCGACGAGCTGGCCGAACGCCTCGGGGAGCGAGTCGTCCGGGGACACGTCGCGGGTCGCGAAGTCGGCCTCGCGCTCGCGCAGCACGCGCACGCGGTGGTACTCCTCCGCGAGGTTCGCGAGGTGGAAGTAGCAGGTGAAGGCACGCGCCACCTGTTCGGCGCGTCCCATGGTCAGCGACTCGACGTGGACCGCGGCCTCGCCGAGCGCATCGCCCGCGGGATCGTCGTAGGCGCGGATCACGAGCTCGCGCAGGCGCTCGACGTCGCCGAGCAGCTCCTGGCCGCCCGTCTCCTCGAGCACGGTGCCGAGCAGCGAGCCCAGGAGCCGGACGTCGTCGCGCAGCGGCGCGGGGACGTCGTGCCTGGCGAGCCCGCGGTCCGTGGCGTCGGAGGTCGCGCTGCCCAGGGTGGCGGGGGCGGTACCTGACGGTGTGGGAGGTGGGGAGAGGTCGTTCACGGGAACGAGAGTATTCCTTGACCGACCCCAGGTGTGAAATCGTCCGCTGGGTGATCGTCGCCGACGGTCATCGCGAGGCGCGCCGGGCACCGACCAGGACTGCGTCGAACGGCGCGTTCGAGGCGATGCGGTCCTCGACGCCGCGCGTCGTCACGTCCTTCGCGACCCCGACGGCGTCGGCGACGGCCGAGCCCTTGGCGATCTCCGCCGTGATCGCGGCCGCGAACGTGCAGCCCGCCCCGCTGACCCGCTCCTCGCCGATCTTCGGCACCCGCAGCACGTGCACGTCGTCCCCGTCGACGAGGACGTCCACCGCGTCCGGTCCGGGCAGCTCCACCCCGCCCTTCGCGACGACGTACTGCGGGCCGAGGTCACGGATGCGGCGCGCCGCGTCGACGAGCTCGTCGAGCGTCTCGATCCGGTCGACGCCCGCGAGCGTGCGGGTCTCGAACAGGTTCGGGGTCACGATCGTCGCGAGCGGCAGCACCTGCTCGCGCAGCGCGGTGTCGGTGTCGAGCGCCGCGCCCGGCTCCTGACCCTTGCAGATCAGGACCGGGTCCAGGACGACGTGCTCCCACGGTCGCGACCGCAGCGACGCCGCGACGACGTCGATCGTCGCGGGCGTGCCGAGCATGCCGATCTTGACGACCGACGGCTCGTGCGTGGTGACGGCAGCCTCGAACTGGTCCGCGACGACCTGGGGGTCGACCGGCACGAACCGGTGCGCCCAGCCGTTGCGCGGGTCGAACGAGACGATGCACGTCAGCGTCCCGACGCCGTAGGCGCCCAGCTCCTGGAAGGTCCTGAGGTCCGCCTGGATACCTGCGCCGCCCGTGGACTCGGAGCCGGCGATCACGTAGGCGATCGGGGTGTGCTGGGTCATCAGAGCCTCCTCGAGACGAGCGGGCCGGGGCCCGCCGGCGTTCGTGCGTACCGTCGCGTCGACGGACGAGGGTGCGGACGAGTCGGTCTGTACGCCGGGTTCTGTCCCCGCGCGCGGTTGCCCCCGCGCGGGTGACGGCCATCCATCTACGACGTACGTTGCCGCACGCCTCCAGCGGTCTACCCGGGAGCTCGGGCGAGCAGCCCTCGAACGCTCCCTGTCTGACCTTGCTCCAGGTGGGGTTTACCGAGCCGGACCGGTCACCCGGCCCGCTGGTGGTCTCTTACACCACCGTTTCACCCTTACCCGACCCGGCCGGAGCCAGGACGGGCGGTCTGTTCTCTGTGGCACTGTCCCGCGGGTCGCCCCGGGTGGGCGTTACCCACCACCTTGCCCTACGGAGCCCGGACGTTCCTCGGCGGGCGGACCTCGCGGCCCGCACCGACGCGGCCGCCCGACCGACTCGTCCGCACGGACCAGACTACCGGCAGCGGGACTAGACCTCGACGCGGTACCCGAGCGCCAGCTCGTCACCGCCGACGCCCCGGATCCCCCAGTTCTCGCGCGGGCTCTCCAGGACGACCAGCTCGACGTCGTCCGCATCGAGACCGAGCGCGGGAGCGACGTCGTCGTACACGGCCCGGACGAGCGCCCGCTTGGCCTCGGGGGTACGGCCGGTGAAGCACACGACCTCCACGACGAGGTAGGCGTCGGAGCGCGGGGCGACCAGGTCGCCGTCCTCCAGGAGCACGAAGCGGTGGAACCGCTTCTCCTCGGCAGCTGCCAGGCACGCACGAGCGCGGCGTGCAGCGCGTCCGACACCTGTGCGCGCCGCTCGCCCCAGACGCGACGCAGTCCGTAGATCTTCACCTGGGCCATCGAGCCAGCCTAGCGACCGTAGGGTAGGTCGGTGCTCGTGCTGCTGCCCCCGTCCGAGGGGAAGACCCCCGCCCCGGACGGCACCGCGCCCGTCGACCTCGCGGGCCTGTCCTCCCCGGGTCTCACCGCGCAGCGCGAGCGCGTGCTCGACGCGCTCGTCACCGCGAGCGCCCGCGACGACGCGGCCCGCGTGCTCGGTGTCAGCCCGGGCCTCGTCGCCGAGATCCGCCGCAACGTCGGTCTCCGCACGGCGCCCGCCGCGCCGGCCGCTCGGGTGTACTCCGGCGTGCTGTACGCCGCCGCAGACCTTGCCGGGTCGCTCACGATCGGGGGCGAGGCCGCAGCCCGGTCTCGCGACGACGTGCGCATCGTCTCCGCCCTGTGGGGTGCGGTCTCTCCCGCCGACCGGATCCCCGCCTACCGGCTGTCGATGGGTGTCGACCTGCCCGGCGTCGGGCGCCTCGCCGCGTCGTGGCGCGCGGAGCTCGGGACGGCGCTCGACGACCGGGCCGCGGGTGACGTCGTCGTCGACTGCCGGTCCGCCACCTACGCCGCGGCCTGGCGCCCCCGCACCGTCGGAGACGACGCCGCGCAGTGGGTCGCGGTGCGCGTGCTGCGCGAGGCGGACGGGAAGCGCGCAGTCGTCTCGCACAACGCGAAGCACACGCGGGGTGTGCTCACGGGACACCTGCTGCGCCGTCCGGGCGCGGTCGCGTCGGTCCACGACCTCACGAAGGCGGCCGACGAGCTCGTCGGGACCAGCCTGCTCGACGCCACGACGCGCGACGACGGCACGGGGCGGTTCACGCTCGAGCTCGTCGTCCGCTGACCACCGCGACGACCCGGGGTCCTCGCGTCCACCCGCGGGTCACAGGTCGCCCGGGACCCCCGCTGCGACCAGCTCGGTCGTCCCGTCGCCCCACAGCCGCAGGATGCTCACGGAGCCCGGGGGGACGCGGAGCAGGGACCACCGCGCCGGAGCCGCCTGCACCGCGACGCCGATCGCGGCGCGCACCTGCACGGCGTCCGCCACGACCACCGCCCCGCGATCGGCCGGGCCGGTCGAGCCGGTCGGGGCGTCCACGAGGTGGGTGCGCACGAGGTCCTCCAGCACGGCACGGACCTCTTCTCCCCCGTCCGGGGACGACGGACCGAGACGCTCGTCCGTGGTGACGCTCAGCCCGAGCCGACGGCCGACCGCCAGCGCGGTCTCCTGCGACCGTGCCGTCGGGGCTGCGACGAGCACGCTCGGGCGCGTGAGGTCGGCCCATGCGGAGCGCCCGAGCCGGAAGACGAGGTCCGCGGCACGCGCCGCCTGCGTGCGACCACGAGCGGTCAGGGACTCACCAGGACCCGTGGACCTGCCGGACCCGGCGACGGCACCGGCCGGTGTCTGCGCGCTGCGCACCAGCACGACCGTCAGAGCGGGCGCAGCACCGGGTCGCGCGTCGTCGCCCACCGTCCGCCCGCCGGAGGCCGACGGTCCGGCCTCGTCCGTGCCGACGAGAGGCTCAGCACCCGACGGCGCGGCCCGCGGGTGGTCGCGGACGAACCTGCCCTCGGTGTCCGTCGCCCGCGTCGCGAGACGGTCGGCGTCGGCGTTCTGCGCTCGCGGGACCCACTCGTAGGTCACCTGCTCGGGCGGCAGCACCGCCGCGGCCTCCGCGGCGAGGCGTCGCACGTCGTCGCGCTCGATCTGCCGCCGCCCGGACATCTGCTCGACGACGAGGCGCGAGCGGGTCCGGACCGTCACGCGCGCGTCCGGGTCGATCCTCGCCGCCGCACGCAGGCCCGCGACCAGCCCGGCGTACCCCGCCACGTCGTCGGTCGTCGCCCCGAGGAACATCGCCCGCTCGGCGAGCACCTCCCCGGTGGCGCCGTCGCGCACGAGCGCGCCGTAACCCGCGGGGCCCGGGTCGCCGCGCGATCCGCCCTCGGCCTCGACGACGAGGTCGCGCGTCGTCGCGTCGTCCCGACTCACTCCGCCGGGGCCTCGGTGCGGACGACGATGTGGCCGTAGTCCTCGAGCCGCACCACCTGTTCCGGGGCCGCCGACGTGATGACGTTGAGCTCCGCAGGGCTGAGGGACACGTTCAGGCCCTCCAGGTACCGACCGCGCAGGGCGACGACACCCCGGCCGCCGTTCTGGTCCCGCACCCGCTCGTAGAGCGCGAGGAGCCCGGAGTCGAGCCCCGCGACCAGCTCCGCGCGCCGTGCGGCCACCTGGGCCGCCTCCTCGTCGACCTCCGCGAAGCGTGCGTCGCGCGTCGCGACGACCTCGTCGCGGGCCGCCTGGAGCTCGGCGTTCGCCGCGTCCAGCCGGGCCAGCGCCGCGTCGTGCGCCTCGAGCCGCTCCATGACGTCGAGCTCGACCTCCTCGAGCGCGGACTGCCTGCGCGCGAGCGACTCGAGCTCGGAGACGAGCGCCTGCGCGTCCTTGGCGCCGACCTGCCCGGAGTCGAGGCGGCCCTGGTCGCGCGTCGCGCGGTTCCGGACCTGCTCGACGTCGGCCTCCGCCTTCGTCAGCTCACGGCGCAGGTCCGAGGCCGCGGTGCGCGAGTCGACGAGCGAGGCGGTGAGGTCCGCCACCTGCGCGTCGAGCTCGGCGATCCGGGCGAGCTCGGGCAGGTTGGCGCGCCGGTGGGCGAGCTGCTGGGTGCGCGTGTCGAGCTCCTGGACGTCGAGCAGGCGGAGCTGGTCGGCTGGGGGTGCGGTGGCCACGTGGTTCGTTCCTCTCGTGCGACCGGGGCCGGCCGTGGTCGGCCGGGCGGTCAGCGGGTCGGTTCCGGGGGCGGCGGGGCGGACGCGAACCGCGCCGTCCACGGGTCAGTGACGGTCGTGCTGACCCGGGTCTCGACGCTCGTCCCCCGCTCGGCGAGCGCACGGACCAGGTCCTGGGCAGCGTAGCGGAGCCAGGGCCACTCGGACGCGAAGTGCGGGACGTCCACGAGATACGGGGTCGCGGCCTCCCGGTCCGTCCCGTCGGGTCCGCCCGCGCCCGGCGCGCCACCTGTGCGGCTCTCGCGCCGGGCGCGCTCGCGCAGCTCGGAGACAGGGTGGTGGCGCAGGTCCGAGGTGAGGTAGACGTCCGCCCCGCTCGCGCGCACGGCGTCGAACAACGAGTCTCCCGAGCCGCCGACGACCGCGACCGACTCGACCCGGGCGTCGAGCTCGCCCGCGACGCGCACGCCCTGGACCGTGGCGGGCAGGACGCTCGCCACGCGCTCCGCGAACGCCCGCAGCGTCGTCGGTTCCGCGAGCCGGCCCACGCGACCCGTACCGGTCAGGCCCGAACCGGGTGCGGGGACGAGCGGGGTCCGGTGCAGCAGGTCGAGCGCGTCGGCCAGTGCGTCGGCGACACCACGGCGCGCTGCGTCGGCATTGGTGTGCGCGACGTACAGCCCGCACCCGCCCCGGATCAGCCGGTGGACGAGCGCGCCCTTGAAGGTGGTCGCGGCGACCGAGTGGACGGGGCGCAGGTACAGCGGGTGGTGCGTCACGAGCAGGTCGGCGCCCCACTCGAGCGCCTCGTCGGCGACGTCCTCGACCGGGTCGACGGCGAGCAGGACCTTGCGCACGGGTGCGTCCGGGTCGCCCGCGACGAGCCCGACGGCGTCCCAGTCCTCGGCGGTCGACGGCGGGTAGAGGGCGTCGAGGCTCCGCGCGACCCCACCGAGCATGGGAGAGGCGGACGGTGCGGGGGCCGCAGCGTGCGGGTTCGGGTCGGACGCCATGTCGGCAGGCTACCCGGCGTGCCCGCCTACTTCGCCTGCGCGTAGTCGTCGACGACGGCGACGCTCAACGGGAAGTCGACCGGGAAGTCGCCGAACAGCAGCCTTCCTGCCTCCTCGGCGGCCGCCGCCACGACGGCGGCGACATCGTCCACCAGGGACTCGGGCGCGTGCACGACGACCTCGTCGTGCAGGAAGAACACGAGGTGCGCACGCCGTGCCAACGGCTCTGCCGCCGCACCGGCGACGTCTCCCGTCCCCAGCTCCCAGAGACGACGTCGGATCGACGCCAGCCAGCACAGCGCCCACTCGGCCGCCGTGCCCTGGACCACGAAGTTGCGCGTGAAGCGGCCCCAGGCACGGGTCTGCGCGCGTGCCCGTGCCGATGCGTCGGCGCCCTCGGCTCCGTCGGCGCCCTCGGCGGCGTAGGCACCGGTCTGCGCCGCGTGCCATGCCTCGCCCGGCCCGGGCGAGCTCCGCCCCAGTCGGGTGGTGACGGACTCGCCGCGCTCCCCCGCACGTGCCGCACGCTCGACGAGAGCGATCGCGTCGGGGAACGCTCGGGCCAGCCGTGGCAGCACGAGTGCGCTGTCGCCCGTCGTCCCGCCGTACATCGCGCCGAGCATGCCGACCTTCGCGTGCTCACGGCTCGCCACCGCCCCCGAGGCGACGATCCCGGCGTACAGGTCGACGCCCCGACCGGCGTCGGCCATCCGTTCGTCGGACGCGAGTCCCGCGAGCACGCGCGGCTCGAGCTGGGCGGCGTCGGCGACGACGAGCTTCCAGCCCGGGTCCGCGACGACCGCGCGGCGCACCTGGCGCGGCAGCTGCAGCGCTCCCCCGCCGCTCGACGACCACCGGCCCGTGACGACACCGCCGACGACGTACTCGGTGCGGAACCGCCCGTCGCGCACCCAGGTGTCGAGCCACGTCCAGCCGTTCGCCGTGAGCAGCCGCTGCAGCCTCTTGTACTCCAGCAGCGGCTCGACCACCGGGTGGTCGAGCCGCTCGAGGTCCCCCTTGCGCAGGGACCGCGTCCCCACCCCCGCGTACTGCAACGCCTTGAGCAGGTCGGGGTGCGAGTCGGGGTTCAGGGTGGGCGGCGCGTCGATCGCGGCACGGATCGTCCGGGCGAGCTCCTCCATGCGGGCGGGTCGCTCGCCCGGCCGGGGACGCGGCCCGAGGACGCCCGCGAGGATCTCGTCGTGGACGTCGGCGCGCCACGGCAGCCCGGCGTGGTGCATCTCCGCGGCGACGAGCGCACCTGCGGACTCTCCCGCCACGAGCAGGCGCAACCGGCCGGGTGCGTCGGGGCCGGTCGCCCCGGCGAGCGCGGCGAGCTGGTCCGCGAGCTCCGGCAGGGGGTCGAGGTCGGACGGTGCGACCTGCCCCCGTGGGGTCGCCCCACCGAGCTCGAAGAGCGCGTCCGGACGGGCCGGCAGGGTCGGGTCCGGACCGGCGGGGGCGGCACCCAGCGCGTCCCACTCCCCCGGAGGCCGTGTCGCGAAGGGTGTCCCGGCGGTCAGGGCCGACCGTCGCAGGATCGCCCGGGACAGGCGGAGGTCGTACGCGCGCTCGACCCGCCCGCCCGCCGCGAGGAGCGCCGGGTACCACCGGTTCGTGTCGTCCCACACGACACGGTCGGCCGCGCCGACGGTCTCGGCGAGCGTCCCGCGTCCGGTCGTCGTTGCGTCGCCGCGCGGGAGACCGTGGGCGTCTGCTCGTCGGAGCACGACGGACGTGCCCGAGCCGACGGCCCGGTCCCCCCGGTCCCGGGATCCGACGGCGCGCGCGACGGTCAGGTACACGGTCGCAGTCTGCCCCACCGCACCCACGCGCCGGTCGTCAGTCGTCGAGGGCCGGCTCGCCGACGGCTGCCGCGGACTCGCTGCGCTCGACGTCCAGCTCGGCGTTGAGGACACCCCCGGCGAGGACCGCGATGCTCGTGAGCCACAACCACAGGACCCCCGCGAGGACCAGTCCCAGCATCTGCCCGGCCACCTGGACGACGGCGGTCGCCCCCTCGTCGACCCCGGGCGTGCTCGGGACCGCGAGACGTACGTAGATCCCGAACCCCCACGCCACGAGCACGACCCCGAGCGTCCCCACCCCCGCCCCCGGCAGGCAGCGCCGCCAGGTGTTGTCGACGTTCGGGGCATAGCGGTAGAGCAGGGTCAGGAAGGCCACGGACATGGAGACCGCCACGGGCCATCGCAGCACGTCCCACGCGACGCGGAAGGCGTCCCCGAGCCCGAGCCTGTCGGCCAGCGCGGCGCCGTCGCCCAGCAGCGGCCCGACGACGATCATCGCGACGACCGCCACGAACGTCGCCACGGCGCCCAGCGCGAAGGACATGCCGAGGACGTACTGCGCGACGACGCCGCGGCGCTGCTCCACGCGATAGGCGTCGTCCAGTGCCCGCACCGCGGCACGGAAGACGCGGCTCGCGAGCCACAGCGCCACGACGAAGGCACCGAGCGCGAAGCCGGTACGACGCTCGGCGAGCAGTCCGTCGACGAGCGGGGCAAGCACGTCGCTCGCGACCTGGCCGGAGAACACCGTGGTGAGGCCGTCGACGATCGTGGTGCGGATCTCGTCGACGCGCGCGTCGCCGAGCAGCGGGCGCAGGTAGCCGAGGCTCGCGCCGAGCGCCGTGGTCAGGGGGACGAGAGAGATGAGCCCGTAGTACGACATCTCGGCGGCGAGGCCCGGCACGCGGACGTCCGACGAGCGGTAGCCCGCGCGCACCGCCACCTCGAGCACGGGGACACCACGGACACGGACGGGGGTGCGGGCGGCGCGGCGGACGAGCCGGTCGCGCAGGTCCGGTCCGTTCGCGGCACGCTCGACCCGCCACGCGTGGAGCGGCCGCGCGACGTGCTCGGTCGTCCACGCCCCCGCCGCCAGGGCTCCGCCGCCGAGCAGGACCGTGGCGAGGGCCGCCCACGCGGTCCGGCCCGCGCCCTCGAGGCCGGGCACGACCCAGGTGACCGTCACGAGCGCCGCGGTCGCCGCGAGCAGGGCGAGGATGGTCGACGTCGCGGTGCTCGTCGCCGTCCGCACGGCGGGGACGCGGCGAGCGACGACCGCGAGCGCGAGCGCGAGCGTCATCACGACGACGAGCACGTGACTCGACCCCCGAGGTGACGGACGTGATGGACGCGGCGGGAACGGACCGCAGGACTCGGACCGCGCAGGAGTGTCAGGGTGCGGGCGATGGTGAGTCCCGGTGGGTCAGCTCCGCCTGGATCTCGCGGATCGTCGTCGCGAGCACCCCGGAGGCGAGGAGTCCTGCGCCCAGCGGTCCCGACGGGTCCTCCCCCAGCAGCGGCAGGCGAGACAGCGCCGTCCGGACGGCCGGCGCCATGTGTCCGAGCTGCCAGCGGACCTCGTCGTCGCGTGCGTCCTCGCGGTCGGGCGCGGCCAGGGCTGCGGCCTTCGCCGCGTACGCGGCCGCCCCCAGCGCGTGGGCGCCCATGTGTGCGACGCCTGAGGCCTGCCCTGCGGCCCGAGCGGCGGCCACAGCGGCGGGGCCCCGGACGGACCCGGCGGCGCGGCCCGCGACGAAGCGGCGGCGGATCTCCCCGGCCGTCTCGAGCTCACCGAGCGCGAACGCGCGGGCGCGGTCGATGCCGTCGCGCGCGCGATCGTCGTCAGGCGCCTCGGCCTCGAACAGCGGCAGGACCCGCTCCGCGCAGTCCGCGGCCCACGACGCGACGAGCCGACGATCGGCGTCGCCGAGCGACTGCGGGGATCCCATGCGTCAACTCTCGCACAGCACGGCAGCGATCCTGCTGGGCGGGCAGCTCGCCACGCCCACACCGCCGCCACCCACGATGATCTGCATGCCGCCATGGGTGAGCACGACTCACGGTCAGCTCGTCACCGGGACGGCGTGGCGTCGCCGGCGAGCGAGTGCGATGCGGCGGTCTGGATCTCGGCGGCGCGATGCTGGTACTCGGCGATGACGGCCAGCTCTTCCGTCGTGTAGTCGGCGTTGAGCTCGCTGAGCCCCGACATGAGGCCGTCGAACAGCGTGCCGATGCGTTCAAGGCCGGAGGCGGTGCCGATCACCGAGACCTTGCGGCCGTCGCCCGGGTGGGGCCGGCGTTCCACGAAGCCCTTGTCCTCCAGCCGGTCGAGCGTGTCGCTGAGGGAGTTCTTGCGCATCGCGGCGTGCTCGGCCAGCTCGCTGACCGTGGCGTGCCGGTGGCGGTGGACGAGCTCGAGCACCTTCTCCTCGGACGGGCCGAGGCCGACCCTGCGGGCCAGGTTGGTGTGGAACAGGATCACCGCGGTGCTCAGCTCGCGCCCCGAGTCCGCCAGTGCGGCCAGCAGCTCGTCACGGCTGGCTGGCTTCTCAGAACTGCTTCGGTTCACGGATGACATGCTACCGTCGTCTTGTTCGTTCGGCCGAACGATCTTTCGGATGGGGCGCCGCGTGCGCAGCCGGAGGCGCGGTCGGTCGTCGCAGAGCACGGGTCGGCTCCGGCACCTGCGGCGAGACGAACGACTGACGTCCACCGAACGAGCTACCCGGAGAGGGAACGATGAAGACTCTGATCATCGGCGGCGGCATCGCGGGCTCCACGCTCGCTCACGCGCTGCGACGCTACGGACACGACGCAACGGTCGCAGAGGCGCGCGGGAGCCACCGCGACACCGGCGGCGCGTTCCTCTACCTCGCCCCGAACGGCATCAACGCTCTCCGCGCGATCGGCCTCGGAGACGTCCCTTCCGCGACCGGCGGGTTCGAGGCGGCCGGGATGGACTTCTACAACGCCCGAGGCCGCCGGATCGCCGAGCTCGACGGCAGTGACGACCTCGAACGCTACGGCGCGCACGGCATGGTGCTACGGCGAGCACGGTTGCACGGCGAGCTCGCCGAGCGCGCACAGGCCGAGGGAGCGGAGTTCTTGTTCGACGCCCGAGTGGTGGAGCTGCGGACCCAGCCCGACGGTATCGAGGCGACCTTTGCGGACGGACGTGCCCTGACCGCGGACGTGGTGATCGGGGCGGACGGCATCTGGTCGACCGTTCGGCGCCTGACCTGGCCCGATGCACCCGAACCTTCCTACGGCGGAATCGTGGACTGCGGCAGCTGGACAGAGGCCGACCTGCCCGACACGACCGGACAGCAGATGTACTTCGGGCATCGCGCGTTCTTCGGCTACACCGTCAAGGACAGGGTCGCCTACTGGTTCACCAACCTGCCCCGCCGCGACGAACCCGACCGGCACGAGCTCGCCGACCTCGACCAGGACGCCTGGATGGCCGGCATCCGCCGCCTCCACGAGAACGACCCCGCCCCGATCCGCGCGATCCTCGACGCCGCCGAGCACTCGCTGGGCGCATGGCCGCTGTACGACATGCCGTCGCTCGAGACCTGGCACACCGCGCGCACCTGCCTCATCGGCGATGCCGCGCACGCCGTCAGCCCGTCCACCGGGCAGGGCGCGAGCCTCGCCATCGAGGACGCAGCGGTGCTCGCGCACTGGATGCAGCAGGAGTCCGAACCGCGAGCAGTGTTCGAGGGGTTCACCGCCGACCGGAAGGCCCGAGCGGAGAAGATCGTCCGCTTCGGACGTCAGATCGGAGCACGCAAGGTCTCCTCAGCGGCTGGCAGCCTGTTCCGCGACCTCACCCTGGGGATGTTCCTGCGGATGGGCGGCAAGGCCACCGCCGAGCAGTACGGATACCAGTACGCCTACCGCGTCCCGGAACAGCAGCCTCCTTCATCGACCGTCGACCCGGGCGCGCCGGATGTCTGAGGCGACCGCCTCACCCGGCCCGGCTGCGTCTCGAGGAGGCGTTCCCGGTGCGAGCAGATCCGCCCGGTCACGGGGCCGGTCGACGACATTGCACATCAGAGTGCGCAGAACCCCTGGTGGTGGGCCCGGAGGGACTCGAACCCCCGACATCCACGGTGTAAGCGTGGCGCTCTGACCAGCTGAGCTACAGGCCCCCGAAACAGCGGTGCACAGCCTACCGGTTCCGTCGCGCGGCCCGGACCGGCATGAGGTCAGAGCTGCGCCAGCGCACGCCGGTAGGAGTCCAGGTCACGAGCGCGACCCGGTGGGTTGACCACCGACCACCGGACGACCCCGTCGGCGTCGACGAGGAACGAACCACGGACGGCGAGCCCACGTCGCTCGTCGAGGACCCCGTACGAGCGGGCGACCTCCCCGTGCGGCCAGAAGTCGGAGAGGAGGTCGAACCCGAACCCCTGCTGCTCGTCCCACGCCTTCTGGGCGAACACGGAGTCGCAGGAGATGCCGAGCAACGTCGCTCCGGCGGTGTCGAACGCCTCCAGGTTGTCGCGCAGGCCGGCCAGCTCGTGGGTGCACGTGCCGGAGAACGCGAACGGGTAGAACACCAGCAGCACCGGGCGTCCGCGATGACCGCCCAGGTGCACCGGCGTGCCATGGGTGTCCGGGAGCGTGAAGTCCGGGGCGAGGTCGCCCGGCCGGGGGTGCCGGTCCTCAGCGACCGCGGCCACGCGTCCCGAGCCGGGTCGCCGACCAGTCCTCGGCGATGGCGAACGTGCTCGTCGCGTGGAGCCCGGCGGTCGTCGCGGCCTCCTGGATGACGTCGTGGCCCACGTGCCCCTCACGGCTCGGCTTGCGCGTCAGCACCCAGATCGTGCCGCCGTCGTCGAGCACGGTCTGGACGTCGACCAGCATGTCGGTCAGGTCGCCGTCGTCCTCGCGCCACCAGACGATCACGCCGTCCGTGACGTCGTCGTAGTCCTCGTCGACCAGCTCGCCGCCGACCCGCTCCTCGATCGCGACCCGCAGGTCGTCGTCGACGTCGTCGGACCAGCCGAACTCCTGGACCACGTTCCCGGGCGCGAACCCCAGGCGGTCGACCTCGCGGGATCCTGCCGTGTCCGTCACAGTCGTGCCGTTCCTTTCCCTCGTGAGCGTCGTCAGCACGTCGTCGGCGCGGCCACCCGAGGGCGTCGTCACCTGCCGTGTCCCGCAAAGGTAGCCCACCGCACGCGGCGATGCCCGACAGCAGGTGGGGCGTGGACGTGTCCCGACGCCCCCTGTCGCGGAAATCACGTCACCTTGACCTGGCTTTGGTGTGACTTCGGGCCCGGATGAGAACACAATGGGGAGAACCACCTGGTCTCGCGAAGAGGCGCGGACGCCAACAGCGGCCACGACCGCGTGCCGGAGTGGCTCCGAGACGGGCGATGGTCGTGCACCCCACGACCGGCGCCCGGCATCCGACGAGATATGAGGTTGCTGGTGGCTTCGTACGACGAGACCGGACCGCTGATCAACGGCTTGCTCAGCCAGGTACCGGACATCGACCCCGCCGAGACCGGTGAGTGGGTCGAGTCCCTCGACGGCCTGATCGACGACCGTGGGGGCCCGCGCGCCCGATACGTCCTGCTGAACCTGCTCAAGAGGGCACGCGAGCGCAACGTCGCCGTCCCCGCGTCCTTGACGAGCCCGTACGTGAACACGATCGGTGTCCACGACGAGCCCTACTTCCCCGGCGACGAGGCGCTGGAGCGCCGCTACCGGTCCTGGATCCGCTGGAACGCCGCCGTCATGGTGACGCGCGCACAGCGCCCCGGCATCGGGGTCGGAGGGCACATCTCGTCCTACGCGTCGGTCGCGACGCTGTACGAGGTGGGGCTCAACCACTTCTTCCGCGGCAAGGACCACCCCGGTGGCGGCGACCAGATCTACTTCCAGGGCCACGCCTCTCCCGGTGTGTACGCCCGTGCGTTCCTCGAGGGTCGGCTCTCGGCCGACCAGCTCGACGGGTTCCGTCAGGAGAAGTCGCACGCGGGCGGCGGCCTGCCGTCCTACCCGCACCCGCGGCTCATGCCGGACTTCTGGGAGTACCCGACCGTCTCCATGGGCCTCGGCCCGTCGAGCGCGATCTACCAGGCATGGACGGACCGGTACCTGCACAACCGCGGGATCAAGGACACGAGCCAGCAGGACGTGTGGGCGTTCCTCGGCGACGGCGAGATGGACGAGCCCGAGTCGCGCGGCATGCTGCAGCTCGCGGCACAGCAGGGGCTCGACAACCTGACGTTCGTCGTGAACTGCAACCTGCAGCGTCTCGACGGTCCGGTGCGCGGCAACGGCAAGATCATCCAGGAGCTCGAGGCGCAGTTCCGCGGAGCGGGCTGGAACGTCATCAAGGTCATCTGGGGCCGCGAGTGGGACGTCCTGCTCAACGCGGACAAGGACCGCGCCCTGGTCAACCTCATGAACGCCACGCCGGACGGCGACTACCAGACGTACCGGGCCGAGGACGGCGCGTTCATCCGCGAGCACTTCTTCGGACGCGACCCGCGTACCAAGGCGCTCGTGCAGAACATGACCGACGACGACATCTGGAACCTCAAGCGCGGCGGCCACGACTACCGCAAGCTCTACGCGGCCTACGCCGCGGCGCGTGCGCACACCGGTCAGCCGACCGTGATCCTCGCGCACACGGTCAAGGGCTACGGGCTCGGGTCGACCTTCGCCGGCCGCAACTCGACGCACCAGATGAAGAAGGTCAACCTCGCCGACCTCAAGACGCTGCGCGACTCGCTGCGGATCCCCATCACCGACGAGGAGCTCGAGGCCAGCCCCTACGAGCCGCCGTACTACCACCCGGGTGCCGACGCGCCGGAGATCCAGTACCTGCTGGACCGGCGCAAGGGTCTGGGCGGGTTCGTCCCGGAGCGCCGCTCGAACCCGAAGCCGGTCCAGCTGCCGGGCGACAAGACGTACGAGATCCTCAAGAAGGGCTCCGGCCAGCAGGAGATCGCCTCGACGATGGCGTTCGTGCGGCTGCTCAAGGACCTGATCAAGGACAAGGAGTTCGGCAAGCGCATCGTGCCGATCATCCCGGACGAGGCCCGCACGTTCGGCCTCGACTCGATCTTCCCCTCGGCGAAGATCTTCAACACCCAGGGCCAGCACTACCTCGCCGTGGACCGCGAGCTCATGCTGAGCTACAAGGAGTCCGAGGCCGGGCAGATCATGCACACCGGCATCAACGAGGCCGGTTCGGCGTCGGCGTTCCAGGCGGTCGGCACGTCCTACGCCACGCAGGGCGAGATCATGGTGCCCGTCTACATCTTCTACTCGATGTTCGGGTTCCAGCGCACGGGCGACCAGTTCTGGGCGGCCGGCGACCAGCTCACGCGCGGGTTCATCATCGGTGCCACCGCGGGCCGCACCACGCTCACGGGCGAAGGCCTGCAGCACGCCGACGGGCACTCCCCGATCCTCGCCGCCACGAACACCGCGATGGTCCAGTACGACCCGGTCTACGGGTACGAGATCCGCCACATCGTGCGCGACGGCATCGAGCGCATGTACGGCGACGGGTCCGACGGCCGGGACCAGAACGTCATGTACTACATCACCGTCTACAACGAGCCGATGGTCCACCCGGCCGAGCCGGAAGACGTCGACGTGGAGGGGATCCTGCGCGGCATCCACCGCGTCTCCGTCGGCGAGGGCGACGGCCCCCGGGCACAGCTCCTCGCCTCCGGCGTGGGCGTGCCGTGGGCGCTCGAGGCGCAGCAGCTCCTCGCCGAGGACTGGGGCGTCGCGTCCGACGTGTGGAGCGTGACGAGCTGGAACGAGCTCCGCCGCGACGGCCTCGCGGCCGAGCGGGACGCGTTCCTGGACCCGGGCGCTGAGCCCCGGGTGCCGTACGTGACCCAGAAGCTCTCCGGTGCCGAGGGTCCGTTCGTCGCGACGAGCGACTACGACCACCTCGTGCCGGACCAGATCCGCCAGTGGGTCCCCGGTGACTACACGGTGCTCGGTGCCGATGGTTTCGGGTTCTCCGACACCCGGGCAGCAGCCCGCCGTCACTTCAAGATCGACGGGCCCTCCGTCGTCGTGCGGACCCTGCAGGCTCTGGCCAAGCAGGGCAAGGTCCCGGCCGACGCGTCGGCCAAGGCGATCGAGAAGTACCGCCTGATGGACGTGACGGCCGGCACGTCCGGCAACGCGGGCGGCGAGTCCTGATCACGGTCGCAGCCTGACCGCGCGACGACGACGGCCGCTCACCCGCGAGGGTGGGCGGCCGTCGTCGTGCGCGGCTCCGAGGCCGTGCTCGTCAGGCGTCGGCGCGCCGAGCCTCCGCCGCAGCCACCGCGTCCTCGAGCTCGGACCGCATGGCGGAGACGGCCCTGCTGTCGGGATAGTCCGCGAGCGCGTCCAGGTGCATCCGCGCCTCCAGCAGGCGATCGGCCTCGACCGCCGCGAGCACGACCTGCCGGCCCGCCTCGGGCACGTGCTCGCGCGCACGCCAGTGCCCGACGCCGAGCCCGAGCGCCTCGCCCGGCTGCCCTGCCTCGCGCAGCACCTGGATGGACTGCGCGAGCGCCTTGCCCGTGGGCTCGCGCTCGGCCGCGGTAGCGAAGCGACGCACCGCTCCCTCCGGGTCGTCCTCGAGCGAGAGCCGCCCGAGCTCGATGAGGGGGAACCAGCCCTTCGGGTGGCCGGCGAGCTCCTCGGCGAGCGCCCACACCGCGAGATCGGCGGCACGCTGCTTCTCCACGTCGTCCACCGGCGCGGCCAGCGGGTCGTCCGCAGGAGCCCCCTCTGCGGCGCGGCGTCGGACGAGCTCGGCGAGCGCGCGGAAGGCGCGCTCGTCGTTCGGGTCGTCCACGAGCACCGCACGCAGGGCGTCCTCGTGCACCGTGTCGCCGCGACGCTCCCCCGTCCGGGGGCGACGGGTCCCCACGGTCGACGCCGACGTCTTGCGTCGGATGAGCTTGCGCAGTCGAGGCAGGATGGCCATGAACCGACCCTATCGGCTCTCCACGACCCACACCTTCGTGAGCGCCCGTGTCACCGCGAGCGTTCCCGCTCTTTGTCGGGTCCCGACAAGTCGCGACGGTATGCTCGCCCCGTGACCGCGACCACTCCCCCTCCCGCACGCCCCGCCCGGTCAGCAGGACAGCCCGGGAACGCGGACAACCTCCAGCGGCTGCGGGACGGCAGCGGGCTCCTGATGGCAGCCGCCCAGCGGCGGCTCGACGAGGAGGTCCCCTGGTACCGGGACCTGCCCGCGGAGGACCGGTCGTACGTCGGGCTCGTCGCCCAGTCCGGCATCACGGCGTTCGTGTCGTGGTACGCCGACCCGCAGGCGCCGCCTCACGGCGTCAGCGAGATCTTCGCGGCCGCGCCGCCCGAGCTGACCCGCTCGATCTCGTTGCAGAACACCCTGCTGCTCGTGCGCATCGTCGTCGAGGTCGTCGAGGCGCACTCCGACCGCCTCGCCGCCCCGGGCGGCGAGCGCGACCTGCGCGAGGCCGTGCTGCGGTACTCCCGCGAGGTCGCCTTCTCCGCCGCGGAGGTCTACGCGCGCGCCGCCGAGGTCCGCGGAGCATGGGACGCCCGGCTCGAGGCGCTCGTGGTCGACGCCCTCGTGCGGGGCGAGGGCGACGACTCGTTGCGGTCCCGCCTGTCGGCGCTCGGGTGGGGTGGCCGCGGGTCGGCGCTCGTGCTGGCCGGGACGATGACCGCGCCGCTGGACGAGGTCCGCACCGCGGAGCTGCGCCGCGCGACCCGCCGTGTCGCCGGGGACGGCCTCGTCGGCATCCACGGGGACCGCCTCGTCCTGGTGCTCGGCGGCGAGGGGGACCTGCAGGCGGCGGCGGCCTCCCTCCTGCCGCGGTTCGGCCCCGGTCCCGTGGTGATCGGGCCGACCGTCGCCGGCCTCGACGAGGCGGGCCGCTCGGCGCAGGCCGCGCTCGCCGGGCTCCGGGCGGCGCCCGCGTGGCCGCAGGCTCCCCGGCCCGTGCTCGCGGACGACCTGCTCCCCGAGCGTGTCCTGACGGGCGACACGACCGCGCGGCGCACGCTCGTCGCGCAGGCGTACCGGCCGCTCGCCGAGGCCACCGGGTCGGTGCTGGAGACGCTGTCGGCCTATCTCGGCACCGGACGCTCGCTCGAGGCGGCGGCCCGCACCCTGTACGTGCACCCGAACACCGTCAGGTACCGGCTGCGCAAGGTCGCCGAGATCACGGGCTGGGACCCGCTCGACGCACGCGAGTCCTTCGTCCTGCAGATCGCCCTCGCACTGGGACAGCTCGCCGCGGCACACTGAACGCCACCAGACCGGCGCTCTTGTAGGTTGCGCACAAACGCCCTCCACAAGGTTGGTGCGGGTCGTGACGACGGGATCGGGTGCCGCGTTGGCACAGTTGACGGGTGCTCGCCGTCTTGTGCCCTGGACAGGGCTCCCAGTCCCCCGGAATGCTCGCCCCGTGGCTCGAGCTGCCCGGCGTCCCCGACCTGCTCGCCGTACTCGGTGCGGCCGCAGAGACCGACCTGCTCGCGCACGGCACGACCTCGGACGCCGACCTCATCCGCGACACCGCGGTCGCCCAGCCGCTCATCGTGGCGTCGTCCCTGGTCGCGCTCCGCACGATCCTCGACGGGCGCGACCCCGCAGAGGTCGTCGACGTCACCGCGGGCCACTCGGTCGGTGAGCTCGCCGCCGCCGCCGTCGCCGGCGTGCTGGACGACGCCGGCGCCGTCGGGCTGGTCTCGTACCGCGCACGGTTCATGGCTGAGGCGGCCGCCGCCGAGCCGACAGGGATGAGCGCGGTCGTCGGGGGCGACCCCGACGAGGTCCTCAGCGCGATCGAGGCGGCCGGGCTGTGGCCCGCGAACGTCAACGGCGGCGGCCAGGTCGTCGCCGCCGGCGCCCTCGAGAACCTCACGCAGCTCGCCGCGGACCCGCCGGCGAAGGCCCGGGTCGTTCCGCTGCAGGTGGCCGGTGCGTTCCACACGCCGTTCATGCAGCCCGCGCTCGAGAGGTTCGAGCCCGTCGCCGCCGGCTGGGACTGCGCCGACCCGCGCGTGACGCTCCTGTCGAACGCCGACGGCGAGCCCTACGCCCGCATCGACCTCGAGGGCAGCGAGCACGGCAAGGCACGCGACGTCGTGCGCCGCCTCACCGCGCAGATCGCGTCGCCCGTGCGCTGGGACCTGTGCCAGGAGACCCTGGCCGAGCTCGGCGTGACCGCGGTCCTCGAGCTCGCGCCGGGCGGTGTGCTGACCGGGCTCGCCCGCCGGTCCCTGCCCGGGATCGAGACGCTCGCCGTGAAGTCCCCGGCCGACGTCGACAAGGCCCGGGACCTGATCTCGCGGCACTCCGCCACGGATGGGGACACGCAGAGCTCCACGGAGACGTCGGCGTGAGCCCCGTCGCGCTGCGCCAGGCGGTGGGGCCGGCACACTCGCGCGTCCTCGCGATCGGCACCGCACGTGGCGAGCACGTCGTGACGAACGACGACGTCGCGGGCCCCATCGACTCCTCGGACGAGTGGATCCGCCAGCGCACCGGCATCATCACCCGGCGCCGGGCGGGCGCCGACGTCGACGTCGTCGACCTGTCCGAGACCGCTGCGCGCGACGCGCTCGCACGCGCCGGGCTGCAGGGCGGCGACATCGACACCGTGATCGTCTCGACCGTGACGTACTTCCACCAGACTCCCGCCGCTGCGGCCGTGCTCGCCGAGCGGATCGGCGCGACGCCCGCGGCCGCGTTCGACGTCTCGGCGGCGTGTGCCGGGTACGCCTACGCCATCGCGCAGGCCGACGCGCTGGTGCGGGCCGGCACCGCCCGGCACGTGCTCGTCGTGGGGGCCGAGAAGATGAGCGACTTCATCGACCCGACGGACCGCTCCATCTCGTTCCTGCTGGGCGACGGGGCCGGCGCCGCGATCGTCGGCCCTTCCGACACGCCGGGCATCGGGCCGACGGTCTGGGGCTCGGACGGGGCCAAGGCGCAGGCCATCCGCCAGACCCACGCGTGGTCCGCGCTCCGGGATGACCCGACGCTCGGGTGGCCGACCCTGCGCCAGGACGGCCAGAGCGTCTTCAAGTGGGCGAGCTTCCAGATGGCCCCGGTCGCCGCGAAGGCGATGGCCGAGGCGGGCGTGAGCCCGGGCGACGTGGCGGCGTTCGTCCCGCACCAGGCGAACATGCGGATCATCGACCAGATGGTCAAGCAGCTCCAGCTCCCCCCGACCGTCGCCATCGGTCGCGACATCGCCGACACCGGCAACACCTCCGCGGCATCCATCCCCCTCGCGACCCGGCGCCTGCTCGACGAGGGGCAGGTCTCCTCCGGAGATCTCGCCCTGCAGATCGGCTTCGGCGCCGGTCTCGTCTACGCGGCGCAGGTGATCGTCCTGCCGTAGGGAAGAATCGTCCCCGCAGTACCTGGACGTGCACCCGCACCGAACCGTCCGGACGTGTCGAGACCGCTCGACATCGCCCGGGCACCGCCACAGGGACCGGCATCCGGCCCCACGACAAGGAGAAGACATGGCCCACACCGAGCAGGAGGTCCTCGCAGGCCTCGCCGAGATCGTCGCCGAGGAGACCGGGCTGCCGACGGACGCCGTCGCGCTCGAGAAGTCCTTCACGGACGACCTCGACATCGACTCGCTCTCGATGATGACGATCGTCACGCACGCCGAGGACAAGTTCGGGGTCCGCATCCCCGACGAGGAGGTCAAGAACCTCACGACGGTCGGCGACGCGGTGACCTACATCACGAACGCGCAGGGCTGACCCAGGTCCTGCCGCAGGCAACGGGCGGGTCGGCGACACCAGCCGACCCGCCCGCACCCGCTGTTCCCCCACTCAAGGAGCCACCATGCCCGCCCCAGAAGTCGTCGTCACCGGCCTCGGCGCCACGACCCCGCTCGGCGGGGACGTGCCCTCGACCTGGACGGCCGCCCTCGCCGGCGAGTCCGGGGCGCGCACCCTCGACAACGACTGGTCCGAGCGGTACGAGATCCCCGTGACCTTCGCCGCCACGATCAAGGTCTCGCCCGCCGAGGTCCTGTCGCGGCCGGAGACCAAGCGCATGGACCCGTCGACGCAGTACGCGCTGGTCGCCGCTCGCGAGGCCTGGGCGGACGCCGGCAGCCCCGAGGTGGACGGCGACCGACTCGGCACCGTCGTGTCCTCGGGCATCGGCGGGATCTGGACGACGCTCGACGGCTGGGACCTGCTGCGTGAGCGCGGTGCCCGACGCATGCTGCCGATGACCGTTCCGATGCTCATGCCCAACTCCCCGACGGCCTACGTCTCGCTCGAGCTCGGGGCACGAGCCGGCGCGCACGCGCTCGTCTCGGCCTGCGCCTCCGGGGCGGAGGCCATCGGCTACGGCGTCGAGATGATCCGCTCCGGACGCGCGGACGTCGTCGTCGCGGGCGGGACCGAAGCCACCATCCACCCGATGCCGATCGCGGCCTTCGCGGCGTCGCGCACGCTCTCCTTGCGCAACGACGACCCGCAGGGCGCCTCGCGTCCGTACGACGTCGACCGCGACGGGTTCGTCCTGGGCGAGGGCGCGGGCGTCGTCGTCCTGGAGAGCGCGGAGCACGCCGCGGCCCGTGGCGCGCGCGTCTACGCGCGGCTCGCCGGCGTGGGGCTCTCGTCCGACGCCTACCACATCACCTCGCCCGACCCGGACGGCCGGGGCCAGGTCGCTGCGATGCGCCGGGCGCTCGAGGAGGCCGGGGCGACGGGCCGCGACGTCGTGCACGTCAACGCCCACGCCACCTCGACCAAGGTCGGCGACCTCACCGAGACCCGGTCGATCCGGACTCTGCTGGGCGCGGACGCGGACCACGTGCAGCTCTCCGCGACGAAGTCGATGACGGGCCACCTGCTCGGTGGAGCGGGCGCCCTGGAGACGATCTTCACCATCAAGGCGGTCGCCGAGCGCCTCGCGCCGCCGACCATCAACGTCACGAACCCGGACCCGGAGCTGCAGGTGCCCCTCGTGCGTGACACCCCGGCGCCCCTGCCCGCGGGCGACGTCGTGGCCGTGAACAACTCGTTCGGCTTCGGCGGGCACAACGTCGCGCTCGTCGTGGCGAGCGTCTGACCTCTCCCGGATCGAACCACGGCGGAGGGCCTGCCCGGTCCGGGCGGACCCTCCGCTAGGTCTTTCCGCGCCCCCGCACGGTCGCCACGGGCAGTGGTGTCAGCCCACGCGGTGCAGCCACCGCACAGGGGCGCCCGCGCCCGCGTAGCGGAACGGCTCGAGCTCGTCGTCCCATGCCTTGCCGAGCGCGAGGTGCAGCGCCTCCCGCATCGCCCACGGGTCGTGGGCCTGCTCGAGGGCGGCCCGGACCCGGTCCTCGGGGATCACGACGTTCCCGTGCACGTCGGTCGCGGCGTGGAAGATGCCGAGGTCGGGGGTGTGGGACCAGCGGCCGCCGTCGGCCCCGTGGCTCGGCTCCTCGGTCACCTCGTAGCGCAGGTGCGACCAGCCTCGCAGCGCGGAGGCCAGACGCGCGCCCGTGCCCTGCGCGCCC
The DNA here is from genome assembly GCF_014837295.1 of Cellulosimicrobium arenosum. Taxonomy (GTDB): domain Bacteria; phylum Actinomycetota; class Actinomycetes; order Actinomycetales; family Cellulomonadaceae; genus Cellulosimicrobium; species Cellulosimicrobium arenosum. The sequence continues at coordinate 56,085 of NZ_JACYHB010000001.1, read as the reverse complement.
TGCCACGAGTACTCCGCCCGGTAGAGGCCGGGAGCCGCGGGCTGCTCGGTCCAGTCCGGCGAGACGCGCACGTCGAGGACGTTCCCCGCTGCCCACTCCATGTGCGGGCACAGGGCACGCGGTGCTGAGTGCACGAAAAGTACACCGCGGGTGATGGCACCAGCCATGTCTGCCTCCCTAGGTCAGGTTCCGTCTTCCCCAACGTCCCCACCTGAGAGGCGTCACAGCAGTTCACAGACCTGCGCGGCGTCCTTGGGCCCCATCATGCCCGACGACGCGGCGCGACGCGAGGCGGAGACCCGGCGTGGCGGGTCGTCGCGACCTGCCCGAGCGGTCAGAGCTGCTCGCGCAGCGCACGCATCGCCTTCTTGCGGACGGCGCGGTCGAGCCTGTCGAGGTACAGCAACCCGTCGAGGTGGTCGCACTCGTGCTGCAGGCACCGGGCCATGAGCTCGGTGCCCTCGACGACCACCTCGTTCCCGTCGAGATCGGTGCCGACGACGCGCGCGTACCAGGCGCGGCGCGTCGGGTACCAGAGGTTCGGCACCGACAGGCAGCCCTCGTCGCCGTCCTGGAAGTCCTCCGACAGCTCGACGATCCGCGGGTTGAGGACATAGCCGATCTCGTCCTCGATGTTCCACGAGAAGGCCCTGAGGTTCACACCGATCTGGTTGGCGGCGAGACCTGCGCGGCCCTCGTGGTCCACGGTCTCGACGAGGTCGGCGACCAGGGACCGCACGCGGTCGTCGATCGTGGTGATCTCGTCGCAAGGGGTCCGGAGCACGGGGTCGGGGATGGTGCGGATCTCTCTCATCGCCATGGCCACATCATTTCACGGGCCGTCCCGACCACCGCACACCGGCGGATCCCCGGGGCTACATGCGGGCGTAGCGGGCCCGCGCGAAGGAGTACAGACCGTACGCGGCGAAGCCCACCCCGACGGCGCCGAGCAGGAAGGGACCGAAGGGCTGCGAGGCGATGGTGCCGAACGCGTCGTCCAGCCCACCAGCCTTCTCCGGGTCCGACTGCAGCGCGGCGGTCACGAACAGCCCGCCGAGCACGCCGAGGGCCACGCCCTTCGCGATGTAGCCCACGCGCCCGAGGACGACGACGGCGCTCCCGAGCTGACCGCGCGCGTTGCCCCGCAGGTCCTCGAGGAACTTCTTCCGCCAGCCCTTCACCACGTGGTAGATCCCGCTCACCACGATGCCGACGCCCACGGCCCCGACCAGCACCTGCCCGGCCGGGTTGCTCATGATCGACGCGGTGAAGCTCTCCTCCTTGCCGGAGCTGCTGCCGGAGCCCATCGCGAACTGCAGCGAGAGGAAAGCGAGCGCGACGTAGAGCACGGCCTTGCCGGCCGACTTCAGCCGGTCGGACGTCTCGAGCGTCCCGGATGCCGCGACCAGCACCTGCCAGACGCCGAGCGCGACGAACGCGACGACGGCGAACCACAGGACGACCACCCCGCCAGGCGTCTGCGCCACCTCGGAGAGGGCGCCGGACTGATCGGCCTCCGAGCTCGACGCCGAGCCCGTCGCGACCTGGACGGCGAGGAAGCCGACGAGCAGGTGGAGCAACCCGCTGACCGCGTACCCCGCTCGCGCGAGCATCTCGAGAGTCTTGCTCCCTCGCGCGTCCTGAGCGGCTGCCTTGCCCGCAGTGCCCGCTTTCGTTGCCACGGATTCCTCCTTCGTTCGACCTGCACGTCGCCCCTACGCGCCGCCGGGCATTCCGGCCCGCACACTCTGGCAGGCCGCACGGCCTCTCGCACCTTCGTCGTGACTTCACGTCGCACCTTCGTCGTGACGTCACGCCGCGCACATCACGATTTGATAACGTCAGTCGCGATGACTGAGACGACGGCATCTCCGACGCCTGCCTCGGTGCCGAGCACCCCGGCGGCCCCGAGCACCAGCGGCACACGCAACGACCCGGCCCGACCGCGGCTCGCGGCGCTCGACGGCCTGCGCTTCGTCGCCGCCTTCGGGGTGCTGCTGTACCACTACGCGGCGCTCAACCACCACGCGTGGGGGCAGCGCACCGACGAGGTGTTCCCCGACACCCAGCGCTGGGCAGTGTTCGGCTCGTTCGGCGTGCAGCTGTTCTTCATCGTCAGCGGGTTCGTCATCCTCATGTCTGCCCAGGGCCGCGGCGTGCGCTCCTTCACGGCATCGCGGATCGGCCGGCTCTTCCCGGCGTACTGGGTGTCCGTGATCCTCGGCGTCGTGCTCTTCGCCCTCGTCTCACCCGGGCGAAAGCAGATCGACCTCCCCGAGGCGGCGATGAACCTCACGATGGTGCAGCGCGCGCTCGGCTTCTCCGACGTCGAGTCGGTCTACTGGACGTTGTGGACGGAGCTGCGGTTCTACGTGCTCATCGCCGTGCTGCTCGCCCTGGGCGGCATGACCCGCAACCGTCTCGTCGCCTTCGCGACGCTGTGGCCGGTGGCGGGCGCACTGTCGGTCGAGCACGGGCCACAGATCCTCTCGACGGTGCTCATCGCCGCCGACGCTCCGCTCTTCGCCGGCGGCATGGTGCTGTGCCTCCTGGTCCGGGACAGGGGGTCACCGGTGCTGTGGATGGTGCTCGCCATGAACGTCGCCCTCGCCGGCGCGTACTCCGGCCGGATCCAGTCCCTGCGGATCGCGAACAGCACGGACATCACGCTCAGCCCCTCGACGTACTGGACCGCGATCGTCGTGTGCTTCGCAGTCGTCGCGCTGCTCGCACTGACGCCGCTCAACAGGATCTCCTGGAAGTGGCTGACCGTCCTCGGCGCCGTCACGTACCCGCTGTACCTGCTGCACTCGTCGTGGGGCCGCTGGATGATCGAGATCCTCCACCCGCACCTCACCGCGACGGTCACGTTCATCCTCGTGACCGTGACCATGGTGGCACTGGCCTACCTGGTGAACCGCTACGTCGAACGCCCTCTCGGGCCGCGGTTGCGACGCGCGGTCGAACGCGACCTCGACGAGGCCGATCGACGCGACAGGTCGGCGGGAGGGCCCCGCACGGCGGTCACGCCGGACCCGTCCGGTCACGCGGGTCGGCCAGCACCCGAGCAGCCCGCACAGGTCGGGTAGCTCCGGAGCACGACAGCTGGGGCCACAGGACGAGACGTGGCAGGAAGGTGCGCTGAGGTGCGCTCGGTGCCCCGTGCAGGACTTGAACCCGCGACCGAGAGATTATGAGTCTCCTGCTCTGACCAGCTGAGCTAACGGGGCGCGCCGCGAGCATACCGCTCGCGGTACCTCCCCCACCGGCACCGCCGTCGGGCAGGAGCTCCTCCGCCGTCCCCCCGGAACGTTCCCTGCGCACGTGCTGGAGCCGGAGCTGCCGTCGGCAGCGGCTACCGTGGTTCCGTGCCCTCGTTCCGACGTACTCCTCTACCACCAGACGTCCGCCGAGCGGTGGTCCGCGAGCCCGGTGACCGTGTGCTCGCGGCGGCCGGGCTCGCCGACGGGTCCTGGGCGGCGGCGACGCGAACGACGCTCGCGACCTGCGACGCCGACGGCTCCCACGCCTGGGCGCGACCCTGGTCCGACGTCGACCGGGCGTCCTGGGACCCCGAGACGTCGACGATCACCGTCACCTGGGTCGACGGGTCGCCGCCGCTGGCCCTGCGCCTCGCGGACGAGGGACGCAGCGCACTGGCCCAGGTGCTGCGCGAGCGGGTCCAGTCGTCGGTCGTCCTGTCGGAGACGGTGACGCTCACCGCAGGACGGACCGCGCGCGTCGCCGTGCGCCGCGACGGCTCGGGCCGGCTGTTCTCGCAGGTCGTCGCGGACCTGGGCGTCGACCTGACCGACCCCGAGGTGACCGCGCGCGTCGATGCGGCAGAGAGCCGGGTGCGGTCCGCGTCCGGCCTACCCCTCTAGGCCTGCTAGAGTTTTCTCCGGCCGCCACGGTGCATCCGTGGACGATCCCGCGTAGCTCAGCTGGCAGAGCATCCGACTGTTAATCGGACGGTCGTAGGTTCAAGTCCTACCGCGGGAGCCCAGCGATCAGCCCCCGGACCTGTCACGACAGGCCGGGGGCTGATGCGTTCCCACGGGAATACGAGACGGCAGCCACGGGCTTTCACCTGCGTGCCCTCGAACCCGTCCGGGGTCGGCCTGCGCTCTGAGCGTGGTCCGATCCTCCTCGCGCTCATGCTGTCCACCGCTCTCGTCGCACTGGACGCGACGATCATCGCGACGGCGTCCGCGACCATCGCGCGCCAGCTCGGTGGGTTCGAGCAGCTTCCCTGGCTGTTCTCCAGCTATCTGCTCGCCCAGGCCGTCGGGACACCGGTCTTCGGCCGGCTCGCCGACATCCTGGGCCGGAAGCGCCTCATGCTCGCGGGCGTCGGACTGTTCTTCGTCGGCTCCGTCCTGTGCGGCGCGGCGTGGTCCATGCCCGCCCTCGTCGCCGGCCGGGTGCTGCAGGGCCTCGGTGCCGGTGCGGTCATGCCCGTCTCGCTCACGATCGCGGCCGACATCTACTCGCTCGAGGAGCGCGCGAAGACGCAGGGCTACCTCGCGTCGGTCTGGGCGATCTCGTCGGTCGTCGGTCCCACGCTGGGCGGGGTCTTCTCGGAGTTCGTCAGCTGGCGGTGGATCTTCTTCGTCAACGTGCCGCTGTGCGTGCTCGCGACCTGGATCATCGTGCGCCGGTACCACGAGACGCGGCACGAAGGCAGGCGCGAGCCGATCGACTACCTCGGTGCCGTCCTGCTCAGCGGCGCGAGCGTGCTGCTCCTCCTGGGCCTGCTCGAGGGCGGCACCGGCTGGGCGTGGTGGTCCCCGGCCTCGGTCGGCGTGCTCGCCGCCGCCGCGTGCCTCTTCGTCGCCTTCGTCGTGCACGCGCGCCGCTCGGAGCACCCGATCATCGACCTCACGATCCTGCGCCGACGCGTCGTCGGCGTCTCCACGGCCATCTCGCTCCTCGTCGGGACGATCGTGCTCGGCCTCTCCACGTACGTCCCCGTCTACGCGCAGGCCGTGCTCGGCGTCGGCCCCCTCCTCGCAGGCTTCACGCTCGCGGCGATGATGGTCGGGTGGCCGCTCTCTGCCACCAACGCCGGCCGCGTGTACCTCCGGGTCGGGTTCCGCCTCACCGCCGTCGTCGGTTCGTCGCTGGTGCTCGTCGCGCTGACGCTCTCGCTCCTGCTCGGCGCGACGTCACCGTTGGTCGCCGTCGCGGCGGTGTGCTTCGGTGTCGGCCTCGGCATGGGCATGACGGCCGTCCCCACGCTCATCGCCGCGCAGTCGGCGGCGGCGTTCACGGAGCGAGGCGCCGTCACCGGCACGAACATGTTCGCCCGCTCGCTCGGTTCTGCGGTCGGCGTGGCCGTGTGCGGGGCCGTCGTCAACGCGCGCACGGTGGTCGGCACCGACGGGACGCCGTCCGGTCCGGGCCTGATGTCGGCGATCCACCTCGTCCTCGGACTGCTCGCGGTGTGCGCGGCAGCGATCGTCGTCCTGGCCGCGCTCATGCCGACCGACCGTACGGCGGCCCGCGAGCGTCGGTCCGCGAGCCTCTCCTCGACCGAGCCGGGCTCGGGCGCGGGCTGACGCGTCAGGCGACGCCTGCCTCGCGCAAGGTCCGTCGTTCGGCCTCCAGAGCCAGCAGCCCGGAGAACGCCTCCTGGTAGACGGCGGGGTCCCCGGTCGGGTCGAGCCGCTGCAGCCGGCCACGGGCGTCTGCGATGCGCCGCGTCAGGCCGAGGTCCACCACGCTGCGCACGACGCCGGCGACGTAGTCCCCGACGACGTGCTCCCGGTCCTCCGGCAGCGGCGCCACGGCGAGCTCGGTCACGAGCGCACGCACGGGCTCGGCGGCCTGCTCGGTGACGGCCTCCACCCAGCGACCGTCCGCCGTCGTCGCTCCCTCCTGGACTCCTCCGGCGGCACGGATCGCCGCGTGCACGGCCTGCCAGGCGGGGACGGCGAACGCGTCCTCGCCGAGCGTGTCGAACGACGTCGGCACGTGCTGCGGGTACTGCATCACCGCCGCCAGAGCGAGGCGTTCCCGGCGCGCGACGGGATCCCGCGGGTCAGGGGCGGGTACTGCGGGGTCGGACGCCGCACCACCGCCCTCGTCGGGCACCGGACGCGACGCGTCGGCGCCCGATCGCGCCGACCGGCCCGGTCCCGCCGTCGGGCGCCTGCCCGCGGCGGCGACCTCGCGTCGCACGCGCTCGGTGTCCGTCCCGATCCACCCGGCGAGCATCCGCGCGTACTCCGGCCGCAGCGCGGTGTCTCGGATGCCGGCGACGATCGGTGCTGCTGCCCGCAGCGCGCCCACCCGGCCCTCGGCCGTGTCGAGGTCGAACTCCGCGAGGGTCGTGCGGATGACGAACTCGAAGAGGGGCTGGCGCCCGTCGACCAGCGCGCGCACTCCCCCCGGGCCGTGCGCCATGCGCAGCTCGCACGGGTCCATGCCGCTGCTCTCGACGGCGACGAAGGTCTGGGCGTAGAACCGCTGGTCCTCGCCGAACGCGCGCACCGCGGCCTTCTGACCCGCCGCGTCGCCGTCGAACGTGAAGATGACCTCGCCCCCCACGGACACGCCGGACGCGAGCTGGCTGCCGGCCCCGGCCGTCGTGTCGCCGAGCAGGCGTCGCACGATCCGCGCGTGGTCGGACCCGAACGCGGTGCCGCACGTGGCGACCGCCGTCGTCACGCCCGACAGGTGCGCGGCCATCACGTCCGTGTAGCCCTCGACGACGACGACCCGCTTGGTCTTCGCGATCTCGCGCTTGGCGAGGTCGATCCCGTACAGGACGTGCGACTTCTTGTAGAGGCTGGTCTCGGGCGTGTTGAGGTACTTGGGGCCCTGGTCGTCGTCGTAGAGGCGGCGCGCGCCGAACCCCACGATCTCGCCCGTGACGTCGCGGATGGGCCAGACGAGACGACCTCGGAACCGGTCGTAGATGCCGCGCTGACCCTGGCTCATGAGCCCGGACGCGACCAGCTCGGCCTGCGTGAACCCGCGGCCCTGGAGGTGGCGCTGCAGGTTGTCCCAGCCCTGCGGGGCGTAGCCGACGCCGAAGTGCTCGGCGTCCGCCCGGTCGAAGCTGCGCTCGGCCAGGAACCCCCGCGCCGCCGCGGCTCCCGGCGCCATGAGCTGCTCGGAGAAGTACTGTGCGGCGACCCGGTGCGCCTCGAGCAGTCGCTGACGCCTGCCGGGCTCCTCGCGCGGACGCTGAGGGCCACCAGAACCGGAGTCCTCGTAGCGCAGCTGGACACCCACGCGGTCCGCGAGGTACTCGACGGCATCGGTGAAGGTGAGCCCGTCGATCTTCTGCACGAACGAGATGACGTCACCGCCCTCGCCGCAGCCGAAGCAGTGCCAACGCCCCACGCCGGGCCGGACGTGGAACGACGGCGAGCGCTCGTCGTGGAAGGGGCACAGGCCCTTCATCGAGCCGACACCGGCCGGCTTGAGCGTGACGTGGGCCGAGACGATCTCGTCGATACGCGCGCGGTCACGGACGGCGTCCACGTCCTCACGTCGGATCAGGCCAGCCACGAGAGCGAGTCTATGCGCCCGCGACCGCCCGCGACCGCGCCCGTGCCCGGTGGCCGACGTCCCGCGTCGGGGTCGAGGCGAAACCCTCCTCGCGCGAGGCCGCGCACCGGCGGGCGTAGGACCCGGGAGTCGTACCGGTCGCGCGGACGAAGTCGGTGCCGAAGTGCGCCTGGTCGTAGTAGCCGACAGCGGTCGCGAGAGCCGCGAGGTCCCGCTCGGGGTCCGACGCGAGCAGCTCTGCGGCCAGGTGCACACGGTGACGCTGGAGCACCCACTTGGGGCTCACCCCGACGCAGGCCGCGAACAGCCTCTGGAGCGAGCGGGACGAGATCCCCGCCACGTGCGCGAGGTCGCGCACTCCGGCGCCCGGCGGGAGCGCGCCGCCGACGAGCGCGGCCAGCACGTCCTGCACGCGTGCGAGGTCGCGAGCCGAACGCGGGTCGCGGACCCGCTCGGCCCGTGCCCGCAGCAGCGGCTCGACGAGGGCGACCGCGCGCGCGTCGTCCCCCCGGGCCGCGCACGTCACCGCACGGTCCGCGATCGCCCGCGCCGTCGGGCCGAGGAACGACGCCGCGTCGATCGTCGCGCCCGCCCGCAGGGCGTCGTCGGACCCGAGCAGGACGCGGAACGCCCCGGGGCGCAGCTTGGTCCCGACCACCGCGCCGGACCCGTGCAGGGTGCGCGTGAACAGGCCGGCCGGGATCCCGTGCGCTGCGTACCCGGTCGACTCGGCGACCACGTTCGCCGTCGGGTGCGGCACGACCACCTGGGTGAACGACTCTCCGGTCGCGAGGTCCCAGCGCACCACCCAGTGCCGCTCCACGAGGTCGGCGAGATCCGGGGACGGGTCGAGCCGCACGAGCTCGAAGCCTCGCGCGGCCGCACCAGGATCGACGATCCCCCGCGTCGACGTGCTGGGGCGCGCCGTCGCCGCGCCCGTCGCGGGCGGCGTGCGCGCCGACTCGAACACCTGTCGCATTCCTCCAAGACTGCCACGATCCGCAGACACGAGCATTGGTCGGACCGGGGACGGTCCCGGGCGGACGAAGGAGGACACCATGGAGATGTCGGCGCTGCACCCCAACGTCACGGTGAGCGGGGCGCGCGAGGCCATCGCGTTCTACGAGACGGCGCTCGGCGCCGAGGTGATCGACACGATCACGGCCGGGGACGTCGTGATCCACTCCGACCTGCGCCTGCGCTCGGGCACGAGCAGCTCGACCTTCACCGTCGCCGAGGCCTTCCCGCCGGACTCGGTCGCTCCGGAGGCCGGCGCGCCGACGCACGCGTCGTTCACGATCCCGGTCGACGACACCGACGCGGCGTACGCGCGCGCGCTCGGCGCGGGGGCGACGAGCCTCGCGGAGCCTGCGGACTGGTTCCCCGGCTTCCGGCAGTCAGCGGTGCGGTGCCCCTTCGGGCACCGCTGGTACCTCGTCACCGTCGCCGACGACGTGACCGGGGCGGACGTGCAGCGCGCGAGCGACGCCTGGATGGCGGAGCGCGGCGACGCCTGACCGCCCGCCGCTCAGTCGTGCCCCGGCACGAGCCGGGCATGGAGCTGCATCGCCGAGACGTCGGTGAGCGACGCGACCTGGTCGACGACGACGCGCAGCCGCGCGTCGTCGTCGGGCGCTGCCCGCCAGTCGGCCGCGAACGACGGCTCGAGCGCGACGGGACCGCGGTCGGCGAGGACACCTACGAGATCGGCGATCACCTCGCGCTGACGCTGGTAGAGCGGCTCCTGCTCGCGCGGCGCCATGACGTAGGTGACCGCGACGCCCTTGAGCGCGAGGATCTCGTCGGCCGTCTCGTCCGGCACGAGGAGCCGCGCGGTGTACCGGGTGAGGTGACCGTCGCCGAAGAGATCCCGCGTCGCCGTCTGTGCCGCACCGCTGAACCGGCCGATGAGCTGGCTCGTGGCGTCCTTGAGCTGTGCGAGCGACCGGCGGGAGCCGTCGAAGTCGGTCACCAGGTCGCCGGTCTCGAGCAGGCGCAGCAGGGCGGCGTCGAGCGCGTCGGCGTCGTGCCAGGTGCCGTACCAGGCGCGTACGTGCTCGGCGACGCGTGCGCGCTCGGCCTCGTCGTGCAGCAGCGCGAGGTCGAGCCGCCCGCCGACGACGGCGTCCTCGACGTCGTGCACCGAGTAGCTGATGTCGTCCGCCAGGTCCATGACCTGGGCCTCCATGCACCGCGCCCCGCGCGGTGCCCCCTGACGCAGCCAGTCGAAGACCGGGGTGTCGTCGGGGTAGACGCCGAACTTGTGCGTCGTCCCGCCGTCGGGCTTGGTCGGCCCGGCCCCGTACCGCCACGGGTACTTGACGCTCGCGTCGAGGCTCGCGCGGGTCAGGTTGAGGCCCATGGGCCGGCCGTCGGCGGTGAAGATCTTGGGTTCGAGCCGGGTCAGCAGCCGCAGGGTCTGCGCGTTGCCCTCGAACCCCCCGACGTCGCGCGCGACCTCCGCGAGCGCGCGCTCGCCGTTGTGCCCGAACGGAGGGTGCCCGAGGTCGTGCGTGAGGCACGCCGTGTCGACGAGGTCCGGGTCGCACCCGAGCGCGCGCCCCATCTCCCGACCGACCTGCGCGACCTCGAGCGAGTGCGTGAGCCGGGTCCGCACGAAGTCGTCGCTGCCCGGTCCGAGCACCTGGGTCTTCGCGCCGAGCCGGCGCAGGCCCGAGGAGTGCACCACGCGCGCGCGGTCGCGCTCGAACGGCGTGCGGAACTTGGACTTCGGCGCCTCCACGAACCAGCGTTCCGTGTCCGCGTCGGTGTACGACGCCGTCCCCTCCTCCCCCGGGGCGGGCCGCGGGAAGGTCCCGACCACGGTCGGGTCGAACGCACCCTGCTCGAACGTCTGCACGCGCTCAGCGTAGCGACCGGTCCGCAGGCTCCCCGGTCGCGACGAGCCCGCGGTAGGCGCCGGTTCCCGTCGTCGGGCGTCCGGGGGAGAAAGTCCAGGCTGATGATCCGGGTCACCCCGCGAGTCCCGGCGTCGGCGAGCACCGCGTCGAGCGCGGACAGGTTGCCGTGGACGTCGGACAGGATCGCGATGCGCACGACGGTCACGCCGGCGATCGTCACACACTCCACCCGGATCCGTGGAGGCTGTCGAGAAGCGCCCGTTTGCGGGCTCGGCGTGATCGGTCGGTCAGCGCAGGCGCCAGACGCCGACGGCCGGGCCGTCGGCCGCGAGACGCCACGCGCCGTCGGGCGTGTCGAGGTCGAGGTCGCCGTGGAGGCGTTCCGCCTCGCGCGCCGCGCCGACGACCGCGGGGTGCAGCCGGACGCCCGACCACGGCGCGCGTGCGACGGCCACGAGCACACGCTCGTCCGCGGTCTCGCGGAGGTAGACGAGCACGTCGTCGTCCACGTGCACCCAGCGCAGACCACCGGACAGCAGCGCGGCCGACGCGCGTCGCACGCCGATCAGCGAGCGGTAGACCTCGAACGTCGCGGCGTCCCGGCGGTCCGGCTCGTCCCAGGGCATCGTCGCGCGCGCGTGCTCGCCGTTGATGCCGGTGAGCCCGACCTCGTCCCCCGCGAAGACCACCGGCGTACCGGGGTAGGTGAGCAGGAGCGTCGCCGCGACCTCGACGAGCTCGCGCGAGCCGACGATCGAGCGCAGGCGCGGCGTGTCGTGCGAGCCGAGCATGTTCCACTGCGACGCGGTGACGCGCCACGGGACGACGGCGTCGAAGTCGCGCATCGTCTCGACGACCGACCGGCCACCCCGCCGCGGCGTACGGACGGGCAGTCCCAGGTAGGGCACGGGCGAGTCCGCCGGCGACAGCCAGGTCCAGACCGGTCGCGTGAAGGCCGAGTAGTTCATGTTCGCGTGCCAGCCGTCGCCCGCGAGGTCGCCCGACGCGTCGTGGAAGTGCTCCGCGACGAGCGCCGCGTCCGGGTCGATCGCGGCCATCGTCGCGCGCAGCGTGCGCGCGACCTCGAGCGTGCGGTCCTCCGCGCCGTGGCGGCCGGTCATGTTCGCGACGTCGATCCGCCAGCCGTCGAGCCCGTACGGCGCACGCAGGTAGCGCCCGACGACGGAGTCCGGCCCGTCGATCATGCGCGCCGCGAGCTCGGCGGACCCGTAGGACAGCTTCGGCAGCGACGCGTGCTCGAGCCACCCGACGTACCCGGGCTGGCCCTCGGTCCAGTAGTAGAAGTCCCGCTCGGGCGCGTCCGGGCGCCCGACGGCGCGCGTGAACCACTCGTGCCCGGCGCCGGTGTGGTTGGTGGTCAGGTCACCCATGACGCGCAGCCCGCGCGCGTGCGCGGCGCGGATCAACGACGCATAGGCCGCGTCTCCCCCGAGCAGCGGGTCGACGCGGTCGAACGTGCTGGCGTCGTACCGGTGGTTGGAGCGGCCCGGGAAGACGGGCGTCGTGTAGAGGGTGGAGACTCCGAGCGCCACCAGGTGGTCGAGGTGCTCCTCGATCCCGGTGAGGTCGCCGCCGTAGTACTGCGTCCCGACGTCCGGGCCCGACCCGTGCGGCTCGTCGCCCCAGGCGGCGGGTACGGCCCAGTCGGGCAGGGCGCGGCCGTCGGCGGCTGCGGAGCGCGCGAACCGGTCGGGGAAGACCTGGTACACCACGCCGTCGGACATCCAGGCCGGCGCCGGGTCGTGCACCGTGAGGCGGAAGTCCGCCGCGTCGGGGACGTCGCGGTCCCACGTGCCGCGCCCGTTCAGCCAGCGATACCCGCTGCTGCCGTCCGCACCGGGCGTGTCGAGGAAGAAGCGGTAGCTCGTCTCCGGGTTGTGCACGAGGACCTCGGCGACGTACCAGTCCTCGTGCTCGTCCGACCGGTCGAGCCGCGCCGGCGACAGTCGCGGCTCGCCGTCCCGGACGGTGCGCAGCCACACGTCCCGCACGGCTGGGCCGGACCGGCCGCGCGGGACGCGCACCCGGACCGGGACCGTGTCGCCGAGAGCGGGCGTGCCCTCGGGGACGTAGAGCGCGGACCCGTCGTGGTGCGGCCCGGGCGCGCCGGTCGTCGGCGTACCGGCATCCACCTCGTCAGCCACGCTCACCCCTTCACGGAACCGGCGGTCAACCCGCCGACGATGTACTTCTGCAGGTAGAGGAACAGCGCGAGCACGGGGAGCGCGGAGATCACCGCGCCCGCGGTGAACAGGCCCCAGTTCGCCTCCCGCAGCGACGAGACCCACCCGTACAGCCCGACGGCGAGCGTCCAGTTGCTCTCCGAGGTCAGCACGATGCGCGCGATGATGAACTCACCGAACGTCGCGATGAACGACAGCAGCGCGACGACGGCGAGGATCGGGGCGACGAGCCGCAGGATGATCGTCCAGTAGACCTGGCTGTGCGTCGCGCCGTCGATCTTCGCCGCCTCGTCCAGCTCGCGCGGGACGGTGTTGAAGAACCCGTACATGAGGAACGTGTTCACGCCGAGCGCCCCGCCGAGATAGACGGCGATGAGCGCGATCTTGCTGTTCAGACCCAGCACCGGGACGACGTTCCCGAGGCCGAGGAGCAGGAGGAAGATCGCGACGAACGCGAGCATCTGCGGGAACATCTGGACGATCAGCAGCGCCGTCAGGCCGATCCGTCGCCCGGCGAACCGGAACCGCGAGAACGCGTACGCGGCCGCGGCGCCCATGAGGACGGTCCCGACCGACGTCGCGACCGCGATCACGAGCGTGTTCGCCATCCACGTCCAGAACATCGTGGTGCCGAGCTCGGCGTAGTTCGCGCCGCTCACGTCGGCGAACAGCGTGTTGGAGCCGGTGAGCGTGCCGTTCTCGGACAGCGACGCCGACAGGACGTAGACCAGCGGGAACGCCGCGTACACGACGGCGACGACGCCGACGACGTGCCGCCAGCCCAGCTCGGTGAACCAGCGACGAGGCCTCATGCGCCGGTGGTCGGTCAGCGTGCGCGAGGACGGCGCGGACGAGCCGGCCGCAGCGGCCGTCGTGGCCGGTGTGGGAATGGCCATGTCAGTTGATCTCCTCGAACTTGCGCGTGCTGCGGAAGGCCAGGGCGGAGATGCCACCCACGATGACGAAGATGACGATCGACAGCGCGCTCGCGAGGCCGAAGTCCTTCGTGGCGGACCCGTCGACACCCGAGATCGAGTACACCATCGAGATGAGGATGTCGGTGTGGCCCAGCGGCACCGAGGCGTCGGCGAACCGTGGACCGCCGCCCGTGAGCATGTAGATCAGCGTGAAGTTGTTGAAGTTGAACGCGAACGACGAGATGAGCAGCGGCGCGGTCGCGACGAGCAGGAGCGGGAGCGTGATGGAGCGCCACGTCCGCCAGCGCCCGGCGCCGTCGATCCTGGCCGCCTCCATGACGTCGGAGGGCAACGACTGCAGAGCTCCCGTGCAGATGAGGAACATGTAGGGGAAGCCGAGCCACAGGTTCACCGCGAGGACGGACAGCTTGGCGAGGAACGGGTCGGTGAGCCACGGGATCTCCGCCCCGCCGAGCAGCACCTGGTTGACGTACCCGAAGCGGGTGTTCAACAGCCCGGACCACAGCAGCGCGGCGAGGAAGCCGGGGACGGCGTACGGGAGGATCATCAGCGTCCGGTAGACCCGCCTCCCGCGCAGCCGCGTGTCGTTGAAGACGATGGCGAGGAACAGACCCAGGAGGAACGTCGTCACCACCGACCCGATCGCGAAGACGAACGTCCAGACGAGGATCTTGAGGAACGGCTGGGCGTACCGACCGTCGGAGAACGCGGTGACGAAGTTGTCGAACCCGACCGGGACGCGCCAGCCGACCGCGAGCGTGGACCCGTCGGCGGCCTCGAACTGGCCGTCGTCGTTCGGCGTGTACGTGACCCCGGTGGACGTGTCCGTGATCGTGTCCGACGCCGCGTCGTACTCGAGCACCGACGTGTAGACGTACCCGGTGCGGGCGTCGGTCGTGCGGATCGAGCCGTCCTCCGGGTCGTCGGACACCGGGACCCGCAGGTCGGTGACCTCGTCCTGTCGCTCCAGGATCTGCTCACGGTCGACGACGGCGTACCCGGGGACCTCGGTCGCCCGCCCGTCCTGCACGGTCGCGTCGTCCTGCGCGGACAGCGGCTGCTCGGCGGTGCCGGCCGTGACCGCGCCGTCCTCGCCCACGACCGCGAACCCGAGCGTGCCACCGTCCTCCACGACCGTCAGCGGCAGGCTGGGCGAACCCTCCACGCGGCGCTCGTTCTGCACGAGGAGCGCCTCGACCGCCTGGTCCTTGGTGCCGTTGTGCCCGGTGCCGTAGTTGGTGAACGCGACGTAGCCCGTGTAGGCGACGACGAAGATCTGGAAGACGAGGAGGAACCCGAGGCCGGGCAGGATGTACTTCAGCGCGAGCGCGCGCCGGGTGAAGTACACCCAGTTCGCCGCGACGAGCAGGGCGAGCGACACGGCGAGGATGCCGTAGGAGTCCTGGGTCCACGCGGACCACACGACGTAGACGCCGAGCGCGTCGACGACCGCCATGAGCACGAGCTTCGCGATGAAGCCGGGGCCGTAGCTGCGCGCGTGCGACGCGTCGGGACGGCTCGTGCGGCCCCGGCGTCGGGGCGGCACGTCGTCGCCGCTCGAGCCGGCCGTGGTGGCGGCCGACGTGACCTGTGGGGAAGACATCGTTCCTCCGAGGGATGCGGCGCGGTACGGGACCGCGCCTGGATCGGGGGACGCCCACCCCTCCGAGCGAGGGATGGGCGTCACCGGTGCGATCGTCGGGTCAGGCGTCCATCGCGGACTGGATGTCCTCGATCATCTTGTCCCAGGAGGAGACCGGGTCGGCGCCGTTGACGATGGCCGCCTCGGTCACGCCCCAGAAGCTCCAGACGGAAGCCATCTCGGGGATCGAGGGCATCGGCACCGCGTCGGCACCCACCTCGCGGAAGCCCGCGACGATCGGGTCGTCGGCGGCCGCGGTGTCGGCCGCGGCGGTCAGTGCCGGCGGACGGCCACCCGCCTCGTACAGCGCGACCTGCGCGTCCTCCGTGGACATGTAGTTCACGAGGAAGTCGTTCGCCACGATGGCGTCGTCGCTCTCCGCGCTCAGGTAGAAGCCCTGGACGCCCACGAACGGCTGCGCGGGCTGGTCGCCCGCGGCCGGGACCGGGTCGATCGACAGGTCGAGGCCCTCGAACGACTCGATCATCCACGGGCCGCCGACGATGAACGGCGACTCGCCGTTCTTGAACGCCTCGACCGCGATGTCGTACGTCGTGTCCTGGCTGAGGTTGCCCGCCGCGCCCTGCTCACCGAGCCACTCGGCGTACGCCTGCCCCTCGGGACCGCCCATCGCGAGCTCGGAGGTGTAGCTGCCGTCCTCGTTCTGCTCGAACACCGGGGCGCCGAACGACGTCTGGAACGGGTAGTGCGTGTAGGGGTCGCCCTTGTCGCCGTCCGACTGGACGAGGATCGGGAACTTCGTCCCGGCTGCCTCGCCGGCTGCGATCGCGTCGTCCCAGGTGGCGGGTGCCTCGTCCGCGAGCGCGGTGTTGCGGATGAGGGCGATGTTCTCGATCGCGTAGGGCAGGCCGTAGACCTGGCCGTCCTGCGTGAACGCCGCGAGCGAGACGTCCTCGAAGCCCGCCGCCGTGTCACCGAGCTCGAGCGGGGCGACGACGCCGTTGGTCGTGAGCTCGCCCAGCCAGTCGTGGGCGCCGACGGTGATGTCGGGGCCCTCGCCCGTGGGGACCTGGGCGAGGAAGTCGGCGCGGATCTCGTCGAAGTTCTTGAGCACGACGTCGACGGCCGTGCCGGTCTCGTCCTCGAAGGACTGTGCCGCATCGGTCACGGCGTCCTGACGGGTCTCGTCGACCCAGATGGTGAGCGAGCCGCCGGACGCCGTGGAGCTGCTCTCGCCGCTCGGCTCGTCGGTGGTCTCGTCGCCCGACCCGCCGGACGAGCAGGCGCCCAGCGCCAGCGTCGTGGTCAGCGCGGCGGCAAGAAGGATGCTCCGTCGCATCAGTGGTCTCCCAGGTGTGCACGTGCGGCGGCCGTAGCCGGCTCGTGCCGACCGTGGCCCTGATGCGATGACGGTAGAGCGGCGGGTGGCGCTGGTGCAAGTCCTTGCGGTAACTTTCATGCAACGCTTTGCAGAACGCCTCGCGGCGCCCTGCCCCACCACGATCCGGCGGTCGAGGTCCACCAGGACCCGTGCCCGCCGTACGGACGACCAGGACGAGGAGGTCCGGTGTCACCTACGCTTCCTCACGTGCGCACCCGTCTCAGTGATCTCGCGACCCAGGCCAGCGTCTCGACGGCGACGGTCTCCCGCGTGCTCAACGGGAAGCCCGGCGTCGCGAGCGAGACGCGCCAGGCCGTGCTCGCCGCTCTCGACGTGCTGGGCTACGAGCGCCCCTCGACGCTGCGCACCCGGTCGGCCGGGCTCGTCGGGCTCGTCGTCCCCGAGCTGACGAACCCCGTCTTCCCTGCGTTCGCGCAGACCATCGAGTCGGTGCTCTCGGAGCACGGGTACACCCCGCTCCTGTGCACGCAGTCCCCCGGCGGGACCACGGAGGACGACTACGTCGAGATGCTCATGGACCATGCGGTCGACGGGATCGTCTTCGTCTCGGGCCTGCACGCCGACACGCAGGCGAGCCGCGAGCGCTACGCGCGCCTGCGCTCGCGCGGCATCCCGATCGTGCTCGTCAACGGGTACGCCGAGGGCATCGACGCGCCGTTCGTCTCGCCCGACGACGTGGCGAGCGCCGAGCTGTCCGTGCGGCACCTCGTCTCGCTCGGCCACCGCCGCATCGGGCTCGCGATCGGGCCCGAGCGATTCATCCCGGCGCAGCGCAAGGTCGCCGGCTTCAGCGAGGCGCTGGTCCGACACGGTCTCGCGGACGACGTCGAGTCGGCCCGCCGGCACATCGTCACGACCTTGTACACCGTCGAGGGCGGCCAGGCGGCCGGCGCCGAGCTCGTCGACTCCGGTCACACGGCGATCGTCTGCGGCTCGGACCTCATGGCCCTCGGCGCGATCCGCGCCGTGCGCTCCCGCGGCCTGCGCGTCCCCGACGACGTATCGGTCGTCGGCTACGACGACTCGCCGCTCATCGGGTTCACCGACCCACCCCTGACCACGGTCCGCCAGCCGGTGGCGGCGATGGCGCACGCGACCATCAGCGCGCTGCTCACGGAGATCCAGGGCGGGCGCGCCCCGCGCTCCGAGCTCCTGTTCCAGACGGAGCTCATCGTGCGCGACTCCACGGGTGCCGCGCCCGCCCGTCCTTCCACCGACTGACCGCCGCCGCACCCACGCCGCACCCACGCCCCACAGCCCGCTCACCCGGACCGTCGGCACCCGCAACGCGTTTCCGCAAGCGCTTACACTTGAATGAGCGGGCGCCCACCGGGCTGCCACCACCCACCCCTGAAGCACGTGAGGACTTCCCCCTGATGACTCGTATCGATTCGATCGCGCCTGCGACCGACTCCTCGACCCGCGCCCCGCTCGCGGCCGGCGACCTCGTGCACGTCGGTCCCGGCGACGCCCCGCGGTGGTGGCGCGACGCCGTGATCTACCAGGTCTACCCGCGATCGTTCGCCGACGGCGACGGCGACGGGATCGGTGACCTGCCCGGCATCACGGCGCGGCTCGACCACCTGGCAGAGCTGGGGATCGACGCCGTGTGGCTCAGCCCGTTCTACCGCTCACCCCAGAAGGACGCGGGCTACGACGTCGCCGACTACCGCGACGTCGACCCGCTGTTCGGCACGCTCGCGGACTTCGACGAGCTGCTCGCACAGGCGCACGCGCGCGGCATGCGCGTGGTCGTCGACCTCGTCCCCAACCACACGTCGGACCAGCACGCCTGGTTCCGGGCCGCGCTGGCCACGCCGGAGCGATCCCCCGAGCGCGCTCGCTACCTGTTCCGCGAGGGCCGCGGCGAGCACGGCGAGCTGCCCCCGAACAACTGGCAGTCGATCTTCGGCGGACCGGCGTGGACGCGCGTCACGGCCGGCGCGGACGCCCACCCCGTCACCGGCGCCGTCGGCGAGGTCCCCGGCCAGTGGTACCTGCACCTGTTCGACTCGTCCCAGCCCGACCTGGACTGGACCAACCCCGAGGTCCGTGACGACTTCGAGGGCGTCCTGCGGTTCTGGCTCGACAAGGGCGTGGACGGGTTCCGTGTCGACGTCGCGCACGGCATGATCAAGGCCGACGGCCTGCCCGACTGGGACGGCAGCGTCTCCATGGTCGAGGGCACCGAGGGGGCGACCGACGCGGGCGCCCCCGAGGACGGCTCGACCGGCGCCGGGAACTCCGGGCCGATGTTCGACCAGGACGGAGTGCACGAGATCTACCGGTCCTGGCACCGCGTGCTCGCCGGGTACGACGGCGACCGCGCGCTCGTCGCCGAGGCGTGGGTCGAGCCGCTCTCGCGGCTCGCGCGCTACGTCCGCCCGGACGAGATGCACCAGGCGTTCAACTTCTCGTTCCTCACGACCGGCTGGTCGGCCCCCGCGCTACGACGCGTCGTCGCCGCGTCGCTGCACGCGAACGACGCGGTCGGGGCGCCCACGACGTGGGTGCTGTCCAACCACGACGTCGTGCGCCACGCCACGCGTCTCGGGCTCGCCGAGCCGGGGGCGCGTCCCAACGGGCTCTTCGCGAGCGACCCGCAGCCCGACGAGGCGCTCGGGCTGCGCCGCGCCCGCGCGGCCTCGCTGCTCATGCTCGGCCTGCCCGGCTCGTCCTACCTCTACCAGGGCGAGGAGCTGGGGCTCCCCGAGCACACGACCCTGCCGGACGACGTCCGGCAGGACCCGGCGTTCTTCCGCACCCGGCGCGCCGAGGCAGGTCGCGACGGCTGCCGCATCCCGATGCCCTGGGAGGCGGCCGCTGCAGGCTACGGGTTCGGTCCGAGCGGGAAGACCTGGCTCCCCCAGCCCGAGTCGTACGGGCGCTACGCCGCCGACGTCCAGCGGGGCGTCGAGGGCTCGACCTACGAGACGTACCGCGCGGCGCTCGCGACGCGCCGCGCCGAGCGCCTCGGGGGCGGCGACCTCGCCTGGGTCGAGCGCTACGCCGCCTCGGCCGACGTGATCGCGTTCCGCAACCGGGACGTCGTCGTCGTCGCGAACCTCGGGGACGAGCCCGTCGACCTGCCCGGCGGCGTCGAGGTGCTCGTCGCGTCCGGCCCCGTGACGACGGACCGCTCCGCCGACCCGCAGGTGCGCGTGCCGTCCGACACGACGGTCTGGCTCCGCACGCGCTGAACCGGCCGGCCGGGTCCTGCAGCAGGGCCCCGGCCGCGGCCGTTCCCTGGGCGTCAGCCGCCCGAGACGCTCAGCTCGGCCTCGCGCAGCCGCTCGGCGAACGCGCCGTCGAGCTCGCGCGAGTCGAGCCAGCCGTAGGGCAGGTGCGGCTGCCTGGGAGACCCGGCACGGCCGCGCTGCCCCTCCGCGGGCTCGCCCGGGTACGGGGAGTCGAGGTCGAGGTCGTCGAGCAGCGCTCGCAGCTCGGCAAGGGTCGAGACCATCGCGAGCGCACGCCGTGCGTCACCCCCGACGGGATACCCCTTGAGGTACCAGGCCATGTGCTTGCGCAGGTCGCGCATGCCCTTGCCCTCGTCCCCGTCGAAGTAGTCGATCATCAGCTCGCCGTGGCGGTAGAGCGTGCCGGCGACCTCGCGGAGCCCCGGGCGCACGCGGTCGGGCCGTCCCGCGAAGGCCGCGGCGAGGTCGGCGAAGAGCCAGGGCCGCCCCTGGCAGCCGCGACCGACGACGACGCCGTCGCACCCGGTCTCGTGCACCATGCGCAGCGCGTCCTCGGCGGACCAGATGTCGCCGTTGCCGAGCACCGGGACGTCCGTGACGGTCTCCTTGAGACGGGCGACCGCCTCCCACTCCGCCGTGCCCGAGTAGTGCTGGGCAGCGGTGCGCGCGTGCAGGGCCACCGCGGCCGCACCGAGGTCCTGGGCGACGCGGCCCGCCTCGAGGTACGTCAGGTGGTCGTCGTCGATGCCCTTGCGCATCTTCACCGTGACCGGGACGCCGGCCGGTCGCGCGGCCTCGACCGCGGCGCGCACGATCCCCGCGAACAGGTCCCGCTTCCACGGCAGCGCGGCCCCTCCACCACGGCGCGTCACCTTGGGGACCGGGCAGCCGAAGTTCAGGTCCACGTGGTCCGCACGGTCCTCGTCGACGATGATCCGCACGGCCTCCCGCACGGTGACCGGGTCCACCCCGTACACCTGGGCGGACCGCGGGGACTCGTCGGCGCCGAACGTGACGATACGCAGCGCCTCCGGGTTGCGCTCGACCAGCGCACGGCTCGTGACCATCTCCGCGACGAACAGTCCGGGATGCTCGCCCGTGCTCGCACCGGCCTCGCGGCAGAGCGTGCGGAACGCCCGGTTGGTCACGCCGGCCATCGGTGCGAGGACCACCGGGGTCTCGATCACGTGCGGGCCGATGTGCAGCGGAGGCAGCACACGGGACGACTCCGTGCGCGCCGCGAGAGGGGAGGTCGTGGCGGTCACGCGTCCCATTGTCCCATCACCGGGCCGACCCACCGCTCGACGAGCGAGCGACACCGACCTGTGCCAGCATTCCGTGGTTCGGCAATCCGTGTCGGACAAGGACGGAAGGGACAACATGCCTCTCTGGCTCATCCTCGTCATCGTCGGTGCGGTGCTGCTCATTCTGGGCGTCGCCATCGAAGCTGCCAAGGTGCTCATCTGGATCGGCATCGCCGTTCTCGTCGTGAGCCTCGTCATCGGTCTGCTGAACCGGGCGAAGGGCGCCGCGCGCTAGCGCAACGAGAAGCAGGGGCTCCGCCGTCCGGCGGACACTTACCGTCCGGGGGCGGGGCCGCGAGGCCCCGCCCTCGGTGGTTGGCACTCCCACCACCCATCGACAGGGAGCTCCGGCGTCGTCGCGATCGTCGTCGGCGTCGTGCTCGTGCTCGTCGGGCGGGGCAACCGCAAGGTCGGGAGCTGACCGGCACGGACGCTCAGGAGCCGAGCAGGTGCCCGCCCAGGTACTCGCTGACCTTGTCCAGCGCCACCCGCTCCTGGGCCATCGAGTCGCGATGACGGATGGTGACCGCGTGGTCGTCGAGGGTGTCGAAGTCCACCGTGATGCAGAACGGCGTGCCGATCTCGTCCTGGCGACGGTACCGACGACCGATCGCACCGGCGTCGTCGAAGTCGACGTTCCAGTACTTCCGCAGCTCGGCCGCGAGGTCCTTCGCCTTGGGCGAGAGCTGCTCGTTGCGGCTCAGCGGCAGCACGGCGGCCTTGACCGGCGCGAGGCGGTGGTCGAGCCGGAGCACGGTGCGCTTGTCCACCCCGCCCTTCGCGTTGGGCGCCTCGTCCTCGGTGTACGCCTCGACGAGGAACGCCATGAGCGAGCGCGTCAGGCCGGCGGCGGGCTCGATGACGTACGGCACCCAGCGCTCGTTCTTGGTCTGGTCGAAGTACGACAGGTCCTTGCCCGAGTGCTCCGCGTGGGTCCTGAGGTCGAAGTCGGTGCGGTTCGCGATGCCCTCGAGCTCGCCCCACTCGGAGCCCTGGAAGCCGAAGCGGTACTCGATGTCGACCGTGCGGGTCGAGTAGTGCGACAGCTTCTCCTTCGGGTGCTCGTAGAGGCGCAGGTTGTCACGCGCGATGCCGAGGTCGACGTACCAGTCGGTGCGGGCCTCGATCCAGTACTGGTGCCACTGCTCGTCGGTCCCGGGCTCGACGAAGAACTCCATCTCCATCTGCTCGAACTCGCGCGTGCGGAAGATGAAGTTGCCCGGGGTGATCTCGTTGCGGAACGACTTGCCGATCTGGCCGATGCCGAACGGCGGCTTCTTGCGGCTCGCACCCATCACGTTCGCGAAGTTCACGAAGATGCCCTGCGCGGTCTCGGGGCGCAGGTAGTGCAGCCCGGACTCGTCCTCGACGGGACCGAGGTGCGTCTTGAGCATCATGTTGAACTCGCGCGGCTCGGTCCACCGGCCGCGCGTCCCGCAGTTGGGGCACGCGATCTCGGCGAGGCCGCCTTCCGGGGCGCGGCCCTTCTTCTCCTCGAACTCCTCGATCATGTGGTCCTCGCGGAACCGCTTGTGGCAGTTCAGGCACTCCGTCAGCGGGTCGGTGAAGACGCCGACGTGGCCCGAGGCGACCCACACCTGGCGTGGCAGGATCACCGACGAGTCGAGGCCGACGACGTCGTCGCGGCTCGTGACGGTCGATCGCCACCACTGCTTCTTGATGTTCTCCTTGAGCTCGGTGCCCAGGGGTCCGTAGTCCCACGCGGAGCGCGTTCCTCCGTAGATCTCGCCCGACGGGAAGACGAACCCGCGCCGCTTGGCGAGGGAGACGACGGCGTCGAGACGGGCGGTGGGCGAGGGCACAGCGGCCACTGACATCACTCCTGGAGCTCACGGCCCCGCACGTGGCTCGTGGGGGCTGGACGGGTGGGCGGGCGCCGCGTCGGCGCCGACCGACCACACTACCTGCCGGTGACCGTCCGCACCGGGAACTTCACCGGGAGTGGTTTTGACATTCATTCTCACTAAGGCGGACAATGGAGACCATGATCCCATCCCCCGCCCCGCGCCGTCGGGCGTCCGTCGGTGCAGCCGTCCTCGCCACCAGCCTCGTCGTCGCCGGCTGCTCGACCGGGGCCGGTGCGGCCGACGACGGGCGGCTCCAGGTGCTCGCGTCCTTCTACCCCCTGCAGTACGTCGCCGAGCAGGTAGGCGGCCCGCACGTCGCGGTCTCCAACCTCACCCCGCCCGCCGCCGAGCCGCACGACCTCGAGCTCGCTCCCGCGCAGGTCCGCGAGATCGGCGACGCCGACCTCGTCGTCTATCTCTCGGGCTTCCAGCCCGCGGTCGACGAGGGCGTGGAGCAGCGCGCGCCGGAGCACGTGGTCGACGCCGCAGGAGCGGCGCACCTCGAGGAGCACCCGAACGGTGCCGGGGCCCCGGGCGGTCAGGACGACGTCGAGCACGACGAGCACGAGCACGCCGAGCACGAGGACGACCACGACCACGGCGCGCTCGACCCGCACTTCTGGCTCGACCCGACCCGTCTGGCGGCCGTCGGGGACGAGGTCGCCGCCGAGCTGTCCACAGCCGACCCCGACCACGCGGACGAGTACGCGGCCAACGCCGCGGAGCTCACCTCGTCGCTCGACGACCTCGACGCCGAGTACGCCGACACGCTCGCCCCGTGCGCGGGCGCGACGCTCGTCACGTCGCACGAGGCGTTCGGCTACCTCGCCGAGCGCTACGACCTCGACCAGGTGGGGATCGCCGGGATCGACCCCGAGGCCGAGCCCTCACCCGCCCGGCTCCGCGAGGTCGGCGAGGTGGTGCGCGACGCGGGCGTCACCACGCTCTACTTCGAGACGCTCACCAGCCCCAAGGTCACCCAGACCCTCGCGGACGACCTCGGGGTCGACGCCCAGGTGCTCGACCCGATCGAGAGCCTGGCGGACGGTGCGACGGACTACCGTGAGGTCATGCAGAGCAACCTCGACGCCCTGACCTCCGGGCTCGTGTGCGGATGAGCGCTCCTGACCCGGCGGCGCCCTTGATCTCGGCGCGTGGCGTGCGCGTGCGGCTCGGTGGCAGCGAGATCCTGCGCGGCATCGACCTCGACGTCCGCGGCGGCGAGATGGTCGCGCTGCTCGGTGCGAACGGCTCGGGAAAGTCGACGCTCGTACGCTCTCTCGTGGGCGTCACGCCCCTCGCGGCCGGCAGCGTCGAGCTGTTCGGCACCCCGCTCGGCCCCCGTGTCCCGTGGACCCGGCTCGGCTACGTCCCGCAGCGCGTCAGCGCGCAGTCGGGCATGCCGTCGACGGCGGCCGAGGTGGTCGCGTCCGGGCTCCTGAGCCGCTCCCGGCTGCGCCTGCCGCGCGACTGGCGCGACCGGGCCGCCGCGGCGCTCGACCTCGTCGGCCTCGCCGACCGGGCCGAGAGCGCGACCTCCGAGCTCTCGGGCGGCCAGCAGCAGCGGGTGCTCATCGCCCGTGCCCTGGTGCGCGAGCCGGACCTGCTCGTCCTGGACGAGCCGGTCGCCGGGGTCGACGCACCGAGCCAGCAGGCCTTCGCCACGACAATGACCCGGCTCGTCGGCGACGGGCTCACCGTGCTCGTCGTGCTCCACGAGCTCGGCGCGCTCGCGCCCCTGGTCGGCCGTGCCGTCGTCCTGCGGCACGGCAGGGTGGTGCACGACGGCGCCCCGCCGCGCCCCGCCGTCGGGCACGCGAGCGCCGCGCACCAGCACCTGCACCCGCACGCCCCCGCGGACCCGGCCGGGACCGCGCCCCACCTCGGCCTCGAGGACTCCTGGCAGCCCGACCGAGAGACCACGCACGGACCGAGGACGGACTCATGATCAGCGAGCTCACCGCGATGCTCACGGACCCGCTCATGCAGCGCGCACTCCTCGCCGCGATCCTCGTCGGCGTCAGCGCCCCCGTCGTGGGCACCTACCTGGTGCAGCGCCGCCTCGCGCTGCTCGGCGACGGGATCGGCCACGTCGCGCTCACCGGCGTCGCGCTCGGCTGGCTCGTCGGCGCCGCCATGGGTCTCGTGCCCGCCGACGTGCTCGCGATCCCCGGCGCCGTCGTCGCGGCGGTGATCGGCGCCGTCGCGATCGAGATCGTGCGCGAGCGCGGCCGCACGAGCGGAGACCTCGCGCTCGCCCTGCTGTTCTACGGCGGCATCGCGGGCGGCGTCCTGCTCATCGGGATCGCGGGAGGCTCCTCCGGAAGTCTCATGCAGTACCTCTTCGGGTCGATCTCGACCGTCACCACGGCGGACCTCGTGCTGACGGTCGTGCTGAGCGCGGTCATCCTGCTCGTCGGGCTCGGCCTGCGCGCCGCGCTGTTCTCCGTGAGCCAGGACGAGGAGTTCGCGCGCGCGTCCGGCCTGCCGGTCCGCGCGCTCAACATCGCGGTCGCGGTCGTCGCCGCACTGACCGTGACGGTCGCCATGCGGGTCGTGGGCCTGCTCCTGGTCAGCGCGCTCATGATCGTGCCGGTCGCCGTCGCGCAGCTCCTCACCCGCTCGTTCCGTCGCACCATGCTCGTCGCGTCGGTCGTGGGCGTCGTCGTCTGCGTCGCCGGCCTGACCATCACCTACTGGTACTACCTCTCCCCCGGCGCGATGATCGTCGTGCTCGCGCTCGGGGTCTACCTCGTGATCTCGCTGGGCCGCGCCGTCGTCGTGCGGCGGCGCCCGCACCCGGCGCACGACCCGCACCCCGACATCCCGGACGACCTCGAGCTCGACGCCACCGGGCGACCGGGCAAGGCCACGACCACCACGGGACCGGGAGGTGACACGTGCAACGCATGACCCGCCAGCGCGCCGCCGTGACGGACGCGCTCGACGACCTCGACGACTTCCGCAGCGCGCAACAGCTCCACGAGCTGCTGCGCGCACGCGGCGACGGGGTCGGGCTCGCGACCGTCTACCGCACGCTCCAGTCGCTCGCGGACGGCGGCGAGGTCGACGTGCTGCGCACGGAGGAGGGCGAGAACCTCTACCGCCGCTGCGAGCGGCGCGAGCACCACCACCACCTCGTGTGCCGCACCTGCGGGCGCACCGTCGAGATCGACGGCCCCACGGTCGAGGCCTGGGCGACCCAGGTCGGCACGTCGCACGGATTCACCGACATCCAGCACACGATCGAGCTGTTCGGCACGTGCGCGAGCTGTGCGGCCGTGCCGGGACCGGTCGACGGCGCACGGTCCTGACGTGCCCGACTCCCTGGACGACGCCCCGTTCGCGATCCTGTTCGCGTTCTTCTTCGGTGTCGTCCTCGTCCGCACGCAGGCGACGTACTGGCTCGCCCGTCTGGTCACCGTGTGGTCGCTCGACCACAGCCGCCCCGTGCGCCCCTGGGTGGCGCGCGTGCACGCCTGGCTCTCCGGCGCCTCGACCGCGCGCGGCATCGCCGTGCTACGACGCTGGGGGGTCGTCGCCGTCCCCGCGTCGTTCCTCGCGACCGGCACGAAGACGGTGGTCAACGCAGCGGCGGGCGTCGTGCGGATGCCGTTCGCGCGGTACCTGCCGGCGATGCTCGTTGGCTGCGTGGTCCACGCGACGATCTACGCGACCGTCGGCTGGGCGGCGTGGGTCGCGGCCACGGCGGCCGTGACCGGCTCGCCGTGGGGTGCGGCCGCTCTCCTCCTGCTGGTCGGCGCGGTCGTGGGGATGCTGATGGTCGCCCGGCGACGTCGCGGCGCCCGGGCCGGGACCGTGACGTCCGTGGGGTCGCCGGACGAGCGATGAGAACGGCGGCCGCCGACGGTCCGCACCGCATGACCACCTTCCTGCTCGTGCCCGGCGCCGGGGGGCACCCGGTGTCGTGGCGGCTCCTGGCCCCCGTGCTCACCGCGCACGGGCACCGTCCCGTCGTCGTCGACCTCCCGCACGACGACGAGCGGCTCGGCTGGGACGGCCTCACGGACGTCGCGCTCGAGGCCCTCGCCGCCGCCGGGCCGGACGACGGCCGACCACCCGTCGTCGTCGCGCACTCGATGGGCGCCTACGTCGGCGGGCTCGTCGCCACGCGGGTCCCGGTCCGGCTGCTCGTGCTGCTCAACCCGATGATCCCCCTGCCCGGGGAGTCGGGCGACGACTGGTCGGCGGCGACCGGCTCGGCGGCAGCGCGCGCGGCCGCCGGGCTGGGTCCGTTCGACCCTGTCGGCGACTTCTACCACGACGTCCCGGCCGACGTCGCCGTCCAGGCAGCGGCCGCCGACGACCGCACGCCGTCCGCGCGCAGCTTTGCCGAACCGTGGCCGGCCGTGGCCTGGCCGGACGTGCCGACGGTGGTGCTGCAGGGACGCGACGACCGGCTCTTCCCGCTCGCGTTCCAGCGCGCGGTGGCACGGGACCGCCTCGGCCTCGACGTCGAGGAGATGCCGGGCGGCCACCTGGTCGCGCTGAGCCGACCGGTCGAGCTCGCCGAACGGCTCGAGGCGCTCGCCGACGCGGCGGCGCGGCCGCCGACCTGATGCCGTCGGCACGGCCCCTACCGCGATCAGGTCAGCCCGCCGGCCCGACGGCGTCGACCGCACCACCGTACCGACGGTCGCGGCGCGCGAACTCCTCGACAGCGCGCCACAGGTGCCGGCGGTCGACGTCCGGCCACGGTTCAGGCAGGAACACCAGCTCGGCGTACGCGGCCTGCCAGAGCATGAAGTTCGACGTCCGCTGCTCGCCCGAGCTGCGCAGGAACAGGTCGACGTCGGGCAGGTCCGGCTCGTCGAGGTACCTCTGCACGGTGCGCTCGCTGACCTTGGCGGGGTCGAGCCGTCCGGCGGCCGCCTCACGCGCGATGGCGGCCGCGGCGTCGGCGATCTCGGCGCGGCCGCCGTAGTTCACGCACATGGTCAGGGTGCACACGTCGTTGCCCCTCGTCTGCTCCTCGGCGACCTCGAGCTCCTTGATCACCGACGTCCACAGCCGGGGCCGACGGCCCGCCCAGCGCACCCGCACGCCCCACGAGTCCATCTCGTCGCGCCGGCGCCGGATCACGTCACGGTTGAAGCCCATGAGGAAGCGGACCTCCTCGGGCGAGCGCTTCCAGTTCTCGGTCGAGAACGCGTAGGCCGAGACGTGCTTGACGCCTATCTCGATCGCGCCCGCCACGACGTCGAGCAGCGCGGCCTCGCCGGCCTCGTGACCCGCCGTGCGGGGCAGACCGCGAGCGTTCGCCCACCGGCCGTTGCCGTCCATCACCACGGCGACGTGCTGCGGGACGAACTGTTGCGGGATCGACGGCGGCCGAGCGCCGGACGGGTGCGCGTAGGGGGGCAGCACCGGGCGCGAGCGGCGCGGCATCAGGCTCCCGTCCCGACGTCGTCCCGCTCCACCATGCGCAGTGATCTCAACGTTCTCTCCAGGTGGTAGTGGCCGTAGGCGGCGACGAGTCCGCTCGCCTCCTTGCGGTGCCGCACGTCGGACGCGTCGGCTGTCTCCCACTCCCCCGCGAGCAGCGCCGCGAGCAGGACGAACGTCTCCGGGGCGGGGGCCGTCGACCCGGGCGGACGGCACCGGGAGCAGACGGCGCCGCCCTGCGCGACCGCGAACGCGTGGTGCGGTCCCGGCTCGCCGCAGCGGGCGCAGTCGACGAACGACGGCGCCCAGCCGGCCACGGACAGCGCGCGCATCAGGTAGGAGTCGAGGACGAGGTTCGGGGCGTGCGTGCGGTCGGCCAGCGCGCGCAGCGCACCCGCGAGGAGCCAGTACTGCTGGACCGCGGGCTCGTGCTCGTCGGCGACCAGCCGGTCGACCATCTCCAGCATCGGCGTGCCCGCCGTGTACAGGGAGTAGTCCTCGCAGATGCGTCGGGCGTACGGACCGACGGTCTCGACCTGGGTCACCGTGTGCAGGGACCGTCCCGTGTGGAGCTGGACGTCGATCACCATGAACGGCTCGAGCCGCGCACCGAAGCGGGAGGTCGTGCGCCGCACGCCCTTGCCGACCGCGCGCACCTTCCCGTGCTCGCGCGTCAGCAGCGTGACGATCCGGTCCGCCTCGCCCAGCTTCTGCGTGCGCAGGACGATCGCATCGTCTCGGTAGAGGACCACGGCCCCATTGTCCGTCATCGCGCCCACATCCTGCGGAGGACACCGGTGCCGGGGCGCGGCGCTCGCGCGGCCCTAGGAGGCCGCGCCCTCCGCGCGGTTCACGGCCGAGACGATCGCCTTGAGCGAGGCCGTCGTGATGGACGCGTCGATCCCGACGCCCCACAGCACGTCGTCGCCCACCTGGCACTCGACGTAGGCGGCCGCCATCGCGTCCCCGCCCTCGGAGAGTGCGTGCTCGGCGTAGTCCAGGACCCGCACCTCGACCCCGACCCGCGCGATCGCGTCGACGAACGCAGCGACGGGGCCGTTGCCGGTCCCCTCCAGGGTGAGCTCCTCGCCCCGGTCCACCACGTCGATGCTCAGGGTGTCCGGCCCCGCCTCGCTCGAGGACGTCCGGGTCCCCCGCAGCTTGAGGCGGCCCCACTGCTCCAGCCCGGACCCGGGCTCGACCGGCAGGTACGCGTCGGAGAAGATCCGCCAGATGTCGTCGCCGCTGACCTCGGACCCGTGCTCGTCGGTGTGCTGCTGGACGGCCCTGGAGAACTCGATCTGCAGGCGGCGCGGCAGGTCCAGGTGGCGCTCGGTCTTCAGCAGGTAGGAGATGCCGCCCTTGCCGGACTGCGAGTTGACCCGGATGACGGCCTCGTAGGACCGGCCGACGTCCTTCGGGTCGATCGGCAGGTAGGGGACGGCCCACGTGATCTCGTCGACGCCCGAGCCGGCCGCCTCGGCCCGCGCGGCCAGCGCGTCGAGACCCTTCTTGATCGCGTCCTGGTGCGAGCCGGAGAAGGCCGTGAAGACGAGGTCTCCCGCGTACGGGTGCCGCTCCGGCACGGCCAGCTGGTTGCAGTACTCGACGGTGCGGCGCACGTGGTCGATGTCGGAGAAGTCGATCTGCGGGTCGACGCCCTGGCTGAACAGGTTCATGCCGAGGGTCACCAGGCACACGTTGCCGGTGCGCTCGCCGTTGCCGAACAGGCATCCCTCGATCCGGTCCGCGCCGGCCTGGTAGCCGAGCTCGGCGGCGGCGACGGCGGTGCCACGGTCGTTGTGCGGGTGCAGGGACAGCACCACGTTCTCGCGGTGGTTCAGGTGCCGGTTCATCCACTCGATCGAGTCGGCGTAGACGTTGGGCGTGGCCATCTCCACCGTTGCCGGCAGGTTGATGATGACCTTGCGATCGGGGGTCGGCTCGAAGACGTCGAGGACCGCGTTGCAGATCCGCGCCGCGTACTCGAGCTCCGTCCCGGTGTACGACTCCGGCGAGTACTCGTAGTAGACGGTCGTCCCCGGGATCGTCTCCTCGTACTTCTTGCAGATCTTGGCGCCGTCGACGGCGATCGCGACGATCCCGTCCTCGTCGCTGCGGAAGACGACCTCGCGCTGCAGCACCGACGTGGAGTTGTACAGGTGGACGATCGCCTGCTTCGCCCCGTCGATCGACTCGTAGGTGCGGGCGATGAGGTGCTCACGGGCCTGCGTCAGGACCTGGATCACCACGTCGTCGGGAATGCGGTCCTCCTCGATGAGCATCCGCACGAAGTCGAAGTCCGTCTGCGAGGCCGACGGGAACCCGACCTCGATCTCCTTGTAGCCCATCTCGACGAGCAGCTCGAACATGCGCAGCTTGCGCTCCGGGCTCATCGGCTCGATCAGTGCCTGGTTGCCGTCGCGCAGGTCCACGGCGCACCAGCGCGGTGCGGCGGTGATCCGCTTGTCGGGCCACGTGCGGTCGGGCACCACGACGTCGAACTGCTCGTGGAAGGGCACGTACTTGTGGGTCGGCATTCCCGACGGCTGCTGCGGGTTCGCGAAGCGCGTGTCGGTGGCGGGGAAGTTCATCGTCGGTCCTTCGGGTCGTCCTGATCGGTGTCAGCCGGCACACCAACCACCGCGACGAGGAACCGGCTACTAGGCCTCGCCGCGGCAACGAAGGAGGAGCTGCCGCATCAGGTGCACCCCGCCACTGTACCCCCTCGCCCCGACGGCACCACGGCGTCCACCTGCTGGGCGCGTCGTGGTGCGGGACGACCTCACCCCGCCGGGACGACGACCTCCGTGCGTCGTCCCGGCGGGGTGCGTGGCCTCTCGGCGGATCGATCAGCCGCGGCGTGAGCGCAGTGCGGCGTCCACGGCGGGGTCACCCAGGTTCCCGAGCCAGTCGAGCAGGGCAGGGTAGGTGGACGGGTTCGCGGCGACCTGAGGACGCAGGTGCGGGGCGTCCTGGACGATCTGCGCGAGCACCTCGAGGGGGGTCGACGGGTCCAGCGCCTGCTGCGCCGTGAACCCCACGGGCTGTGCCGGGGCGTAGGCCTGCTGCCCGTTGCCCTGCTGCCCGTATCCCTGCTGGGTCCCTGCCACGGGGTAGCCCTGCTGTGCCGCCGGGTCCTGCTGCGCGTTGCCCTGCTGGGCATACTGCCCCGGTGCCTGCTGTCCCTGCGACGGCGCGTACGGGTCGGGCTCCTGCGCGGACTGCCCGGGCGCCGTCGGCTGCTCGCCGGAGTAGGGGGGCAGCACCGCCGTGGCCGGTCCGCCGTCGTGGGCGAGGCCGGGCCGGGCGGCGTAGCCGGAGCGCTGCGGCTCGATCGTCTGCACACCGATCACCTGCGTCGCGTCCTGTCCCGCGCCGGCCCAGGGCTGCGGCTGCTGCGCCGGGGGCCCGTACGACGTCGGGCCGTAGCCGCCCGTGTCCGGGGTCCGGGCCGGACGGGGCGCCGGGGGCGACCACTCGTAGGCACCGCTGGGGACCCCGGCCGTCGCGGAGTCGCCCGGACGGGTCTCGGCGAAGTGGTCGCGCACCTCGCGCGGGACGGTGAGCGCGTAGACGACGAGCAGCGGGAGCCCGAACGCGAGGAGCAGGTGCACCACGCCGCCGCCGGAGACGACGAGCAGGACGATCCCCAGGAGCGCGGCCGCGCCGGCGAGACCGATCGCGAGGAGCCGACCGCTCGCGGCGTCTCGCGCCAGTGCGAGGCGCGCCACGAGGGCCACGCCCGCCGCGACGAGGCCGAGGATGATGCTGAGGATCACGGTCGCACCGTGGAAACCCGCGACCAGGCTGACCACGCCCGACAGCGCGACGAACCCCGCGACCACCACGACGAGGTCGAGCGAGCGGACAGCGACCCCGGTCCACGACACGGCCGGGGGCTCGACCGCCATCGCCCGGCGCACCGCCGGCGACGCGGCGACGGCTCCGAACGCGGGGACGAGGACGAGGCCGAAGTTCCCGGCGTGGGTGCTCTCCATCAGGATCGCGAAGCTGAGCGCGAACGCCACCGCCACGAGGAGCCCCAGCGAGGCGAGTGTCAGGCGGGCGCTCTCCGCGCGCTTGATCGTCCCGAGCAGGGGAAGGCCGACGAGAGCGACGACGAGCGCCGCCTGGAGCAGGACGGCCAGCACGACGGAGACGCCCGCGTCGCTGCTCTCGACCAGCGTCAGGACCACGGTCAGCAGCACGCCGACGGCGAGGACGCCGCCCAGGACGAACAGCGACCGCAGCCACCGCTCGCCGACCTCGCGGTCCTGGTCCTCCGGGCCCAGCTCGCACTGCCGCGGCTGCGCCGCGAGGACCGCCCCGGCGAGGCCGAGCGCCACCGCCGGCCCCAGCCCGCCACGCGTACCGAGCAGGTCGATGCCGCTGAGGACGTCGATCAGGAGGTACACGACGACCAGCACCAGGTAGGGCGCGTTCGCGACGAGCCGGGCACGTCGCGTGGTGTGCACCGTCCACGTCGCAGGGAGCACCCCGACGCGCGCCACGTACGGCAGCGCCAGCGAGAACAAGGAGAGGATCGTGATGAGCACGACGTCGACCTTGCTGGAGGCCAGACCGTCCAGGCTCCACATGTGCGTGAGCGAGACCAGCAGCAGCAGGACGGCGGCGCCGTCGCGCACGAAGTCGCTCACGGGCATCCCCACGAAGGGGCTGGGCACCGGAGCCCGGGTGGGCTCGTCCGGGTCGGTGGGCGTGGACTGCGGGTTCGACGCATCGGGCTCGCCCGTGGGTGCGCCCTCCGTGTCCGGCGGGCCCTGGCCCGCACCGGCCGGCACGACCTCGGGGTCGTGCACGGCTCCGGTCTCGTTGCTCATGTCCCACTCCCT
Organism: Cellulosimicrobium arenosum; assembly: GCF_014837295.1. Classification (GTDB taxonomy): domain Bacteria; phylum Actinomycetota; class Actinomycetes; order Actinomycetales; family Cellulomonadaceae; genus Cellulosimicrobium; species Cellulosimicrobium arenosum. Next base: position 22,922 of record NZ_JACYHB010000001.1, on the reverse strand, counting down.
CAGCTGTCACGCCATGCCGGTCGCACGCGTGCGGGCATGCGCCCGGACCGTTTCTACAGGTTCGACCGTCGCGGCTCAAGCGGCCACGCGGCGACCTCACGAGACGGCGGTGAGCTCGTCGGAGCTGAGGAGGAAGAGCCTGCCCCCTGCCGCGAGCACGTGGTAGACGTCGTCCGGCAGGTTCCAGCGCCACCGCACGGAGCCGTCGTCGAGCGCCAGCGCCACGAGGTCGGGCGCGTCGCCCCGACGCATCCGCATCCCTTCCACCACGAACAGCGACGTGCCGTCGCTCAGCACCGGCCACTGCCCACCCTCGTCCAGCTCGGCGAACCAGCGCTCCTCGCCCGAGGCGGTGTCCACGCCGCGGTAGGCCGCGTCCGTCTGCAGGACGAGCAGTCCGTCGACGCGCACGACGGCTCGGTACCCCGAGCCGCCGAGGGCCCACAGGGAGGAACCGGTCGCTGCGTCGAGACCTGCGATCGCGCCGAAGGTGTTCGCGACGAGCACCCCTGGCGCCGACCCGTCGTCGATCGGCGGGTCGAGCAGACGCCCGCGGACCCGGAACGACGGCTCGCCGTCGCGCGTGAAGACCGTCGCGGTCCCGCGGCCGTACGCGTTCCCGGCGTACCTCCCGTCGGAGAGCTGTGAGATGGTCCACACCTCGTCGCGCACCAGCTCCAGACCGTCGAGCGTGAACGTCGCCACCGCGCCGGGCGCCGCGACGGACACCACGCCCTCCCCGACGTCGACGATGACCCCGTCGCCTCCCGGCCCCCCGGAGAGCATCTGGCCGGCCGTGTCGTCGTGCTCGACGAGCTGCTCCCACCGTGGTTCGCCCGACGCCGCGTCCTCCCGTGCCACCAGGAGGTCCCGCCCGGACCACGTCGCCCGGACCAGGTCGGAGTCGCCCACGAGGGCGACCGCCGCCGGGGCGGCCGCGACGACCCGGTCCCCCACGATGCGACCGGTCGTCGACTCGACGGTCGTCACGCGGACGCCCTCGTCCTCGACCGCCGTGGTGCACACGACCACTGCCCGCGGGACGTCGTCGACCCGAGGCATGCACGACGCGTGGTCCTCGATCTGCTCGGACTGCCAGAGCGTGGTGCCGTCCTCCACGGAGTAGGCGGTGAGCCGGTCGGACAGCGTCACGATCGCACCGGGAGCGGTCATCAGACCACCGCGCGGGTCGACGGGGACGCTCCACCGCTCCTGCGGCGGCTCGTCGATCGGTTCCAGCCCCCCGACGGCGCCCGACACGTCCGGGCGGTCCCCGGTCCCCACCGCGTCGGTGAGGACGACCGACCCGACGAAGGCTCCGGCCACCGCGACGGCGACCCACGGAACCGGGTGCGTGTACCAGCGCCGTCGACGAGACGGCCGCCCGCCGCCACCGTCCGTCGTCGCCGGCTCGGGCCGCGCCACGTCGCCCCCGGCTCCCGCACCTGCGGCACCGAAGCCGACACCACCGACGCCGCCGTCCGTGCCGTCGGCCGTGCCCTCGAGATCGATGATCTCGAACCGGACGGCGTCGTGCGCGGCAGGGGCGGAGGCCGACCCGGCCACCCGCCCTCGGGTTCCGGTCGGCGGGCCCGCGGACCGTCGACGGCGCCTCACCCCGTCAGGCTATGCCGGGACCGGGAGACCTGCCGGGCGTGGCGAACGCCCGCGGTCGACTCAGATCCCGAGCTGGTACACGCCCCAGTAGGCCAGGGTGACCAGCAGGACGACGGACCCTGCCACGACACACCACACCATGATCCAGGCCGTGGCACCCTGCGCGATCCGCACCGGCACGACGCGGTCGCCCCCGACGACGTGCCGCGGGTGCGTCGCACCCGCACGGCGCGCGGTGCGGATCTCTGCCGCGCGGTTGAGCAGCAACGCCGCCGCGACGAGCGTCGCGAGCCCCAGGAGCCGCACGGCGAGCCAGCCGCCCTGCACCACCCACGCGTCCTTCTCGTAGTCGAGCGCGAGTCGCGCGACGGAGAGGAGGTAGACGACGAGCCCGACCGTCGTCACCAGCGCTCCGAGGCCGAGGCCGAGGAGAGGCCGTCCGAAGCCGGGCGCGAGCCCACGCACTCGGCCCTCCCGCGTCCGGTCGACGCGCGTCGCGACGATCCCGGCGAGCCGGACCAGAGGTCCGAGCACGACCAGCACGCCACCCGCGACCACGAGACCGACGACGAGGTCGCCGTTGCCGAACCACCGTGGGACCGGGACGGGGCCTGCGACGAACTGCTGCGCGGGCTGCGCACCGGCGACCTGCGGGGGGGCCGTGCCGCTCTCCGGGAGCGAGGACACCCAGGCCGAGACGTCGCGCGAGAACCCGGGAGCGAGCTCGTCGTCCACCTTGATGCCGTGGTTGGCCCCGCCGTAGTACCGCACCGTCACGGCGCCGTTCCCGCCGGAGGCGGCGGCGTCGATGACCTGGTTCGCCCCCTGCTCGATCGGCATCGAGGGGTCCGCCGTACCGTAGACGACGAGCACCGGCTGCGTGAGACGCTCGAGGTAGGGCTCGACGTCGAAGTCCGCGTACTCGAACCCTCCACCCGGGATCGCCATGCCGACCGCGCGCGGGATGGCGCGGAAGACCCCGTGGGGCACGTCCGTGTTGCGCAGGTAGCTGTCCACCGCGAACGCCGCCTGCTGGCGCGGCGGCACGACCGGCGCCGACACGAGCACGACGAAGCCGATGCCCGGGTCGTCCGCCGCCATCACCGGTGCGATCCACGTGCCCTCGGACTCGGCGTACAGGCCCACCCGCCCGGCGTCCACCCCCGGCCGCGCCCGGAGCAGGTCGACGGAGTGCTCGTAGTCGAGGGCCATCTGCTCGTAGTCCCGGTGCCGGGTCGTGTACGTGTCGAGGCGCTTGTCGGGCACGAGCGTCACGACACCGGCGCTCGCGAGCTCCGTGGCGACGTCGACGAACGCCCCGGTCGCGTTCCCCGTGCCGGCGCCGTGGACGAAGACGACACCGGGCCGCTCGCCCTCGGCACCGACGGGTTCACGCACGACCCCGTGCACCGTCGTGCCGTCGAGCCGGACCGTCACGCCGCTCTGCCGCACCTCGTAGGTGCCGACGGGGTCGGCGCCGCCCGCGGGCTGACCGCCGATCGTCGTGTCCGACGTCGCGGGGGCGAGATGCTCGGTGACCGGGACCGGGTCCCACTGCGGGCCGGTGAACGCCCCGAGGACCGCGAGCAGGATCGCGAGTGCGGCCGTGGTCGCGGCGGTCCGTAAGATCACCGAGGAATACTACGCCCGCGGTCTCAGAACCCGAGCCGGTGCAGCTGCTTGGGATCGCGCTGCCAGTCCTTCGCGACCTTGACGTGCAGGTCGAGGTAGACACGTGCCCCGAGCAGCGCCTCGATGCCGTGCCGGGCCTGGGTGCCGACGTGCCGCAGGCGCGAGCCGCCGCGGCCGATGACGATCGCCTTCTGGCTGTCGCGCTCGACGAAGAGGTTGACGCGGACGTCGAGCAGCGGCGGGCGTCCGGACGCCTCGTCCCCGGTCCCCTCGCGGGGGAGGATCTCCTCGACCTGCACGGCGAGCGAGTGCGGGAGCTCGTCGCGCACGCCCTCGAGCGCGGCCTCGCGGACGAGCTCGGCGACCATGATCGCCTCCGGCTCGTCGGTCAGCTCGCCGTCCGGGTAGAGGTCGGGCCCCTCGGGCAGCAGTCCGACCAGGACGTCGGTGAGCACGTCGACCTGGAAGTCGTCCTGCGCGGAGACGGGCACGATGTCGGCCCAGCCGCCGCCCTGCTCGCCCAGGCGGTCCACCGCGACCAGGTGCGCCGCGAGCGTCGCACGGTCGACGACGTCGGACTTCGTGACCACGGCGACGACGGGGGTGCGGTGCCGCCCGCGACGGACCTCGGCCAGCTCGTTCGCGATGAACTTGTCGCCAGGACCGACCTTCTGGTCCGCGGGCAGGCAGAACGCGATCACGTCCACCTCGGTGAGCGTCCCGCGGACCAGGTCGTTGAGGCGTTCGCCGAGCAGGGTCCGCGGGCGGTGCAGGCCCGGGGTGTCCACGAGGACCAGCTGGGCGTCGTCGCGGTGCACGATCCCGCGGACGGTGTGCCGCGTCGTCTGCGGTCGGCCCGACGTGATCGCGACCTTCTGGCCGACCAGCGCGTTCGTCAGGGTCGACTTGCCGGCGTTCGGTCGCCCGACGAGGCAGGCGAACCCGGAGCGGTGCTCGGGCTGCTGCGGCGGCTTCGGGGTGGCTGGGCTCACGTGTCGGTGTCCTTCGTCGTGGTGGTGGAGCGGTCACGGTGTCGGGCACCTGATCCGATGGTAGGCACGGACCCGTCGCCGCCCGGGGCGGGAGGGGCGACGCGGGAGACGTGCACCGTCGCGAGCTGCTTGCGACGGCCCTCGACGCGGTCGGCCTCGAGCAGCAGGTCGCCGACGCGGGCCGACGAACCGGGCAGCGGGACCTTGCCGAGGACCTTCGCGAGCAGTCCGCCGACGGTGTCGACGTCCTCGTCGTCGAGCTCGAGGCCGAACAGCTCGCCGAGCTCCTCGACGCCCAGCCGCGCAGGGACGCGCAGCCGACCGTCGCCCAGGTCCTCGACCTCCGGCTCGGGCCGGTCGTGCTCGTCGGTGAGCTCACCGACGATCTCCTCGAGCACGTCCTCGATGGTCACGAGTCCGGCGATGCCGCCGTACTCGTCGACGACCATCGCGATGTGCGACGCGCTCGCCTGCATCTCGCGCAGCAGGTCGTCGGCGGGCTTGGACTCGGGCACGAAGATCGCCGGCCGGGCGACCTCGCCGACCGTGCGGGCCGGGTCACGGGCGCCCGCCTCGAGCACCCGCACCACGTCCTTGAGGTACGCGACCCCGACCAGGTCGTCCGCCGACGTCCCGGTCACGGGGATGCGGGAGAAGCCGGACCGCAGGAACAGCGCCAGCACCTTCGACAGCCGCGTCTCGCGGGACGTCGTGACCATGTCCGTGCGGGGCACCATCACCTCGCGCGTGAGCGTCTCGCCCAGCTCGAAGACCGACCGGATCAGCTCGCGCTCCTCGTCCTCGATCACGTCGGACTCGTTGACGCGGTCCACCATGTCTCGCAGCTCGCGCTCGTGCGCCTGCGAGTCCGGAGCGGGCGCGAGGCGGGTGAGCCATCGCGTCGCGGCGACGATCCCGGTCAGCAGCCCGGACAGGGCCAGCAGCACGCGCACCGCGTGCCGTCGGCCCAGCGTGCGCGGGCTCAGGCGCACCACCACGAGCCCGACGACGACGCTCAGCCCCAGTGCCACGAGCAGCACCTGCCACCAGGGCCCGAGCCACGCGGCGACGAAGAGGGTCGAGCAGGTGACGGCGGTGACCTCGGCGACGACGCGCACGAAGCCCACCGAGCGTGCCGTGGCCGCGGGGTCGGTCAGCAGGTCGAGCGCGCGGCGCACGGCGGTGGTGGGCTCGGTGCCGGCCTCCGCGGCCCCGGTGGCCTGCGCGACACCGGCGCGCGTGACGCGCAGCACCGCGGACTCGCCCGCGCTGAGCACCGCACCGAGCAGCGCCGCGGCCACGGTCAGCGCCGCGAGCAGCGCGACGGGTTCCCCGCTCACCGGTCTGCGAGGAAGGTCAGGAGGAGCCGTCGCTGCAGCGCGAACATCTCCTTCTCCTCCTCCGGTTCCGCGTGGTCGTACCCGAGCAGGTGCAGGATGCCGTGCGTCGTGAGCAGGAGCATCTCCTCGGCGGTCGAGTGACCGGCGGCGAGCGCCTGCCGGGCCGCCACCTCGGGGCACAGCACGACGTCGCCCAGCTGGCCCGGTCCCGAGACGTCACCCTCGCGGCCCGGCCGCAGCTCGTCCATCGGGAACGACAGCACGTCGGTGGGTCCCGGCTCGTCCATCCACCGCACGTGCAGCTCGGTCATGACGTCGGTGTCCACGAAGAGGACCGACAGCTCGCTCTGCGGGTGCACGCGCATCGCGTCGAGCACGTAGCGCGCGAGCGCCGCGAACTCGGCCTCGTCGACCTCGGCCTCGGTCTCGTTGTTGACCTCGATGCTCATCGCCGTCCACCGCGCCCCTCGTCGGACCTGCTCCGCCCCACCACGTCCCACCGCTCGTAGGCGTCGATGATGTCGCTCACCAACCGGTGCCGCACGACGTCCGAGGACGTCAGCCGGCAGAACTCCACGTCGTCGACGCCCGTCAGCACGTCCTCGATGACGCGCAGCCCGGACGCGGTGCCACCCGGGAGGTCCACCTGGGTGGCGTCTCCCGTGATGACCATCCGCGAGCCGAAACCGAGCCGCGTCAGGAACATCTTCATCTGCTCGGACGTGGTGTTCTGCGCCTCGTCGAGGATCACGAAGGAGTCGTTGAGCGAGCGTCCCCGCATGAACGCCAGGGGGGCGACCTCGATGGTGCCCGCCTCGACCAGCTTGGGGATCGAGTCGGGGTCGATCATGTCGTGGAGCGCGTCGTACAGCGGACGCAGGTACGGGTCGATCTTCTCCGCGAGGTTGCCGGGCAGGAAGCCGAGCCGCTCCCCCGCCTCGACCGCAGGTCGCGTGAGGATGATGCGGTTGACCTGCTTGGTCTGCAACGCCTGCACGGCCTTCGCCATGGCGAGGTACGTCTTGCCCGTCCCCGCCGGACCGATGCCGAACGTGATGGTGCTCGCGTCGATCGCCTCGACGTAGCGCTTCTGGCCGACCGTCTTGGGTCGGATCGTGCGGCCCCGGCTCGACAGGATGTTGAGCGTCAATACCTCGGCGGGCCGCGACGCGGTCGCGGCCGTCAGCATCCCGATGGACCGTGCGACGACGTCGGCGGTGAGCTGGGTGCCGGCCTCGACCACGTCGACGAGCTCGTCGAGCAGGCGGGAGGCGAGCGCGACGTCGCCGGCCGGCCCGGCCACGGCGATCTCGTTGCCCCGGACGTGGACGTCCACGGAGGGAAAGCCCTGCTCGACCGCTCGGAGGACCGTGTCGCCGCTGCCGAGCAGCGCGACCATCGGGACGTGGTCGGGGATGACGATGCGATGCTCGACCCCGTGCTCGCCGGCTCGACCGCCGGGTGCGGCGCGATGGGGTGATGATTCGCGTGGGAGGGATGTCATGGGCCGGCGTGCGCCGTTGCGCTCCTTCGATCTGACCGTGGGTTCCGTGCCCTGAGGCATGCCCATCGTACCGAGGTCGCGCCGAGGGCACACGCCCTTTCGCGCACGGCACAGACTCCGCGCCGTGCGGCGCGAGGTCGGTCAGGCAGGGGTCCACCCGAGCGACGTTCCGGCGAGCACGTGGCCGTGCACGTGGAACACGCTCTGCCCGGCACGCGGCCCGGAGTTGAAGACGAGCCGGAACTGACCGTCCGCGAGATCGCCCGCGACCTCGTCCGCGAGCGCCACGACGTCGCTGAGCAGCTCGGGGTCCGCCGCCGCGAGCTGGGCGATGTCGCCGTGGTGGTCGCGGGGCACGACGAGCACGTGCACCGGGGCCTTGGGGTCGATGTCCCGGAAGGCCACCGAGCGCTCGGAGGTCGCGACGACGTCCGCCGGCACCTCACCGGCGACGATCTGGCAGAACAGGCAGTCGGTGGACTCGGTCGTGCTCGTCATGGTCCCGACGGTAGTGCACCCTCGGTTCCCGCGCCCGGCTCGACGCCCCATCGCCCGAGCCGCTCCGCGAGGATCGCGACGGCGACCGGTCCGGCCGTGGAGGTCCGCAGCACGTGCGGACCCAGCCGGGCCGCGACGGCGCCCGCCGACGTGAACGCCTCGAGCTCGCCGGCGGAGATGCCCCCCTCGGGCCCGACCACCACGAGGACGGCGGGCGCACCGCCCGACTCGTCGACGGGCGCCGTCGGGGCGGGGACGGGGAGCGGCACGTCGGCGAGCGGCGTCGTCGCCTCCTCGTGCAGCACGATCACGCAGCCGCCGGCCGCGACCACCTGCGCGGCGAGCTCCGCGAGCCCTCTCGAGTCGACGGCCACGTCCGTGCGCGGCAGCCGCGCGCGGCGCGCCTGCTTGCTCGCGGTGCGCACCGTGGCGAGCCAGCGCGCCCGAGACCTCGCTGCTCGCTCGCCGCGCCACACGACCACGGACCGCTCCGCCTGCCACGGGACGATCGCGTCGACACCGACCTCGGTCGCGGCCTCGATCGCCATCTCGTCGCGGTCGCCCTTCGCGAGCGCCTGCACGAGCGTGAGGACGACGCCCGGCTCGGGCTCGGCCTCGACCTCCTGGACCAGCAGCGTGACCCGGGACGTGTCCACCTGCTCGACGACGCACCGCAGGCGCAGCCCGGCGCCGTCGGACACGTCGACGCGTTCGCCCGGCCCACGTCGCTGCACGACGCCCGCATGGCGGCCCTCGGCGCCGTCGAGCACGTAGCGGTCCCCCGGGACCAGGTCGTCCAGGCGGGTCTCGGCGAGGAACACCGGAGCGCTCACGAGCGGCCCCTCAGCGTCCGGCGAACTTGTCGCGCAGGCGCGAGAACACACCCGGGTGCGCCGCCGAGAGGCGGGGGTCGGGGCGTTCCTCGCCGCGCAGGCCCGCGAGCGAGCGCAGCAGCTCCTCCTGCGCCTCGTCGAGGCCCGTCGGGACCTGGACGTCGATGTGGACGTTCAGGTCGCCGCGCCCGCCGGCGTGCAGGTGGCCGACGCCGAGGTTCTTGAGCGTGACGATCTGGCCGGGCTGCGTGCCGGGGCGCAGGTCGATCTCCTGCGCGCCGTCGAGGGTGTCGAGCTCGAGCACCGTGCCGAGCGCTGCCGCGGTCATCGGCACCTCCAGCGTGCAGTGCAGGTCGTCACCGCGACGGACGAACGTGTCGTGGTTGCGCTCGCGGATCTCGACGTACAGGTCACCGGCAGGTCCGCCGCCCGGGCCTACCTCGCCCTGCGAGGTCAGCTTGATCCGGGTCCCGGTGTCGACGCCGGCGGGCACCGTCACCGTGACGGAGCGGCGGCTACGGACCCGACCCTCGCCGGAGCACTCGGCGCACGGCTCGGGGATGACCGTGCCGAACCCCTGGCAGGCCGCGCACGGCGAGCTCGTCATGACCTGACCGAGGAAGGAGCGCGCGACCCGCTGCACCGTGCCGCGACCGTGGCAGACCTCGCACGTGCGCGGAGTGGTGCCGGGTCGGCAGCAGGAGCCTCCGCAGGTCCCGCACACGACGGCGGTGTCCACCTGCAGCTCGCGCGAGCCGCCGAAGGTCGCCTCCGCGAGCTCGATGTCGAGGCGGATCAACGCGTCCTGCCCGCGGCGGGCCCGCGGGACGGGGCCGGACTGGGCCTGGCCGCCGCCGAAGAAGGTCTCGAAGATGTCCTGGAACCCGAACCCGCCACCCATCGGCCCGCCGGCGCCGCCGCCCGGGGCGCTCGGGTCCACGCCCAGGTCGTACTGCTGGCGCTTCTCGGGGTTGGAGAGCACCTCGTAGGCGCGCGAGACGTCCTTGAACCGGTCGCCCGCGGTCTCGCCCGCGACGTCGGGGTGCAGCTCGCGGGCGAGCTTGCGGTAGGCCTTCTTGATCTGGTCCTGCGTCGCGTCGCGGGACACGCCGAGGGTCTCGTAGTAGTCGCTCACACGTCACTCTCTGGTGGTGCCGGCCGGTTCGGTGCCGTCCGGGTCTGGGGTCCGATGTCTGGTGGTGCGGGGCGTGATGGTGCGGGGCGCCGGGGCGTCCGCGAGATGTCAGGTCCCGAGGGCGCGGGACAGGTAGCGGGCGACGGCGCGCACGGCCGCGATGGTGCCGGGATAGTCCATCCGCGTCGGGCCGATCGAGCCCAGCAGCGCGACGGTGTCCCCGTCGCTACCGTAACCCGTCGTCACGACCGAGGTCTCCGCGAGCCCCTCGAGCCGGGTCTCGCGGCCGATCCGTACGCTCACGCCGGAGTCGGCAGCCATCTCCGTGAGCAGGCCCAGGAGGACGACCTGCTCCTCCAGCGCCTCGAGGACGGGACGCAACGCGTGCTCGAACCGCATCCCGACGCGCGCGAGGTTCGCCGTGCCCGCGAGGACGATGCGCTCCTCGCTCTCCTCGGCGAGCGTCTGCGCGACGAGGTGCGCGACGGCCGTGACGATCGGCGCGTCGTCCGCACCGAAGCCGTGCGCGACGTCCGTGAGGCCGGTCGAGAGCTCGGCGAGCCGCTTCCCGGCCGCCGCGGCGTTCAGCCGCGTGCGCACCTCGGTGAGCGTCGCCTCGTCCGGGACGACGGCCACCTCGAGCGTGCGCTGCTCGACGCGACCCGTGTCGGTGATGATCACGACGAGCAGGCGTGACTCCCCCACGGGCACGAGCTCGAGGTGGCGCAGGCCCGACCGCCGCAGCGAGGGGTACTGCACGACCGCGACCTGGCCGGTGAGCTGGGCGAGCAGCCGTCCCGCGCGGGTGATGACGTCGTCGAGGTCGACACCCTCGGAGAGGAACGTCTCGATCGCGCGACGCTCCGGGGCGGACAGGGGCTTGACGCCCGAGAGCCGGTCGACGAACATCCGGTACCCCTTGTCGGTGGGGACCCGACCGGCCGAGGTGTGCGGCTGCGCGATGTATCCCGCGTCCTCGAGCGCGGCCATGTCGTTGCGGATGGTCGCGGGCGACACACCCAGGCCGTGGCGCTCCGTGAGCACGCGCGATCCCACGGGCTCGCGCGTCAGGACGTAGTCCTCGACGATCGCGCGCAGCACCTCGAGCCGGCGTTCCTCGCTCACGTCCACCTCTCCGCGTCGCCTCCGCACCCGAGGTGCGTCCACGGGTGGAGGCTCGGCACTCTCGACCGTCGAGTGCCAATCGTACGCGCCCGAGGACTACGGGGAGGAAGCCTTCGCTCCGCGTGAACGCAGGTCCACGAGTCCGACGACGAGGGCGGCCACGACCAGGCCGGCGGTCACGAGCAGCGCTCGGCCCGTCGCGAGCGCGGCGGCGTCCCCACCCGCGATCCCCCCGTAGTACACGGAGACGATGACGGAGATCCCGACGGCGGACCCGACCCGCTGACCCACCTGCAGCATGCTGCCCGCGACACCCGCGCTCGCGACCGGCACCTCGGACAGCGTGAGGGTCTGGTTGGGCGCGATGACGAACCCGCTGCCGGCACCCGCCACGAGCAGGGTCACCGCCAGAACCGGCCCGACGACGCCGGGCTCGCCCCCCAGCGTCCGCACGACCAGGTCGCTCGCGAGCACACCGACGAGCACGAGCACGAGGCCGGCCACCACGATCCGGCGACCCCAGCGCGCGACGGCGCGCCCCGAGAACCAGGCTGAGACGCCGGACGCCGCGGCGAACGGGGTGCTGACCAGCCCGGCCTGCAGCGGCGTGTAGCCGAGCTCGTCCTGGAGGTAGAGCGTGACCACCAGGAACACGCCGGTGAACCCGGCGAAGTAGACCATCCCCAGCAGCGCGCCGTTGCGGAACGAGCGCCTCCCGATCACGCCCGGGTCGAGGACCGCCGCACCGGTACGGCGCTGATAGCCGCGCTCCCAGGACGCGGCGACGACGCCGAGCACGGCGGCGACGGCGAGCGACCACCAGCGGGCGGGGTCGTCGTCGACCCCCGTCGTGGTGACGAACGGCAGCATGACGGCGACGGTCACGAGCGCGAGCAGGACGAGACCGACCGGGTCCAGGTGCCGCGGGACCGTCCCCCGCGCCCGGTCCGGCGGTGGCACGAGGCGCCACGCGAAGGGCAGCATGACGGCGATCACGGGGATGTTCACGAGGAACACCCAGCGCCACCCCTCCGCCGAGCCCGCCGCGGCGATCAGCAGCCCGCCGAGCACCGGTCCGAGCGCGGTCGAGACGCCGATCGTCGCGCCGAACATGCCGAACGCCCGGCCGCGGTCGAAGCCGGAGAACTGCTGCTGGATCAGGCCCACGACCTGCGGGTTGAGCAGCCCCGCGCTGACACCCTGCAGGAGCCTCGCGACGCCGAGCAGCGTCCCGGTCGGCGCCAGGCCGGAGGCAAGGCTCATCAGCGCGAAACCGACGAGGCCGATGATGAACAGGCGACGGCGGGCGCCCGCGTCGCCCAACCGGCCCGCCGGGACCAGGGCGAGCCCGAACGCGAGCGTGTAGCCCGCGACCACGAGCTGGAGCTGGGTGGGCGACGCGTCGAGGGAGTCCTCGATGGGCGGCAGGGCCACGTTGACGATCGACACGTCGAGCGTCGTGATGAACCCCGCCGCGAGGCACACCGCCAGGACGTGCCAGCGCCGCGGATCGGCGTCGGCGGGTGCGTCGCGGGCTGTGCTCACGGGTCGTTCGTACCACCACCGGCCCGCGTGTCGCACCCCGGGAACCAGCCGGGCCCACCCCTAAGGTGTGGGCGTGCCGATCGACCGCTACGGCTCCGACGTGCTCGGGTCGCCGCCACCCACCCACCACCGCTCGCGGCCCGTCTCGCGGCCCCAGCAGGCCGACCGCGGCCTCGTCGTGGAGGAGGTGCAGACCGGATGGGTCGGTGCCGTCGTCCGGGTCGAGAAGTCCGGTGGCATGCGGCTCGTGGTGCTCGAGGACCGTCGCGGTCGCACCCGCTCCTTCCCGCTCGGACCCGGTTTCTGGGTCGACGGCGCGCCCGTCGAGCTCACGGCACCCGTCACCTCCCCGGCCCCGGCCGCTCCCGCGCGGACGGCATCGGGGTCGCGGGCCGTCGTCGGGCAGCGTGCCCGCGTGGCGCGGGGCAGCCGCATCTGGGTCGAGGGCAAGCACGACGCGGAGCTCGTGGAGAAGGTGTGGGGCGACGACCTGCGCGTCGAGGGCGTGGTGGTCGAGCTCCTGGACGGCGTCGACAACCTGGCCGACGCCCTCGCCGACTTCGCCCCGACGCCGGATCGTCGCGTCGGGGTCCTGGTCGACCACCTCGTGGCGGGCAGCAAGGAGCAGCGCATCACCGACGACGTCCTGCGGGGCGTACCGCGGGGGACGGTGCTCGTGCTCGGGCACCCGTACGTGGACGTCTGGCAGGGGGTCCGGCCCGAGCGCGTCGGGCTCGGGCGCTGGCCGACCATCGAGCGCGGTACCGAGTGGAAGCGCGGGATCCTGCGCGAGCTCGGCTGGCCGGCGGCGACACAGGCAGACGTCGCACGCGCGTGGCAACGCATCCTCGGCACGGTCCGCTCCTACGCCGACCTCGAGCCGTCGCTCCTCGGCCGGGTCGAAGAGCTCATCGACTTCGTCACGGCGCCCGACGCACCGTGAGCGCCGGACGCACCGCGACCGCCCCGGGAAGCCCCCGAGGCGGTCGCGGCACCAGCTGACGACTCGTCGGTGCTACACGGGCTGCTCGTTGTTCAGCCGGCGGTAGACGAACGTCGTCGCGAGGATGCAGACCGGGATCGACACCAGCAGGCCGATCCCGCACAGCGCGCTGCCGATCGCGTTCGCGACGAGCACCGCGATGTACAGGATGACGACGGTGCCCAGGTTCTTGTTGACGAGCGAGAAGCTCGACCTGAGCGCCTCGACGGCGTCCTGGCCCTTGTCGATGACGAAGAAGAGCGTGAACATCGCGAAGAACGCGAACACGATGCCCGGCAGGTAGCACAGCGCGTACCCGACGCCCGTCAGCACGCCGACGAGCAGCGCTGCGACGACGACCTTGCCGAAGTCCTGGAACTGGAAGAACGACGCGAACGCCACCTGCTCGCCACGAGAGATCTGCAGCGACACCCTGATGACGGCCGCCTGGATGAACACGCTGAGCAGCATGGCGATGCCGATGAGGACCAGACCGCCGATGCCGAAGACGACGCCGATCCCGCCGTTGTCGTCCGCGGCCATCGCACCACCCACGAGGAGCGCGTAGAAGATGCCGACGAGGACGAAGGTGGCGACGAGGTAGACGGCGAGCCCGGCGAGGAGGGGGCCGACGTTCTGCGTGAACTTGGTCCACCCGTAGTTGAACGCGTCACCGATCTGGACCGGCTGCCCGGGCCCCCCGGGCTGACCGTACGGGGATCCCGGCGGCGGGTACGCGCCCCCCGGACCGTACGGCGGCTGCTGCGGTCCACCAGGTGGCGGGCCACCGTAGGGCGGCGGCTGCGGGGCGCCGCCCGGCTGCTGGTACGACGCTCCGGCGGGCGGCTGCTGGGGCGGCGGCCCGGCAGGTCCGGGTGGCGGGTACCCGCCCGGCGCGCCGTGCGGCGGCTCCGCGCCCGGCGGCGGCATGGCCGGTCCGGCGCCCGCCGGTCCCGGTGCGGGCGGGACCCCGGCTCCCGGCTCTGGGCCGGGCCCGGCGGGGTCGGTGGAGGGGCGAGGCGTCGCAGGACCGGAGGGATCGGCGGGGCCGGTCTGCTCCGGGTCGTTCTCGTCGCGCGGCGGTCCGCCCGTCGGGTTGTCGCTCATCGGGTCTCCTCGTTCGCGGTCGACTGCGGGGATCGCGCGTGTGAACGACCTGTGCCATCGGTACATTCGCGACCCGTCGCCCACCCTGTCGGGAAACGGCCCGGAGCGCCAGAGGAAACGCCGGATCGACGCCGAAACTCACCCGTCCGACCGGGTCGTCCCAACCCCTGGACTCCCGACGGACACCGGGCGGACCTCAGCCCTGCGTGAGAGCACGCACGACCGTGTCCGCGAGCAGCCGTCCGCGCAGCGTGAGGAGTGCGCGGCCGGTGACCGCCGCACGGCCGTCGAGCAGGCCCGAGGCGACGAGACCCGCGACCGCGTGTCGGCCCCCCGCGGACAGCAGGGCGAGGTCGAGCCCCTCCCGCAGCCGCACGCCGAGCATCACGCGCTCGAGGTGCGCCTCGTCGGGAGTCAGCAGCTCGCGACCCGCTCCGGGGGACCTGCCGTCCTCGAGCAGCGCGGCGTAGCGACGCGGGTGCTTGACGTTCCACCAGCGCACGCCGGCGTGCTCGACCGGACCGTCCTGCTCCGCGGTGGCGGCGACGTAGGAGTGCGCGCCCGGTCCGACGCCCCACCAGTCGTCACCGCGCCAGTAGGCGAGGTTGTGCCGGCACCGGTCGTCGTCGGTGCGCGCCCAGTTGCTCACCTCGTACCAGGTGAGTCCCGCCGCCGTGAGCAGCTCGTCCGCGAGCTCGTACTTGGTCGCCTGGTCGTCGTCGCTCGGGAGCGCGATCTGGCCGCGTCGTACCTGCGCCGCCATCTTGGTGCCCTGCTCGACGACGAGCGCGTAGGCGGACACGTGGTCGACGCCGGTCGCGAGCGCCGTCTCGAGGCTCGTGCGCCAGTCGTCGAGGCTCTCCCCCGGCGTCCCGTAGATGAGGTCGAGCGAGACCTTCAGACCGGCGTCGCGCGCCCAGCGCACGACGTCGGGGATCCGCTCCGGCTCGTGCGTGCGCTCGAGGGTCGCGAGCACGTGCGGCACGGCGGACTGCATGCCGAAGGAGACCCGCGTGAACCCTGCGGCGGCGAGCTCGGCGAGCGACTCCGGCGACACCGAGTCGGGATTCGCCTCCGTGGTCACCTCGGCACCGGACGCGAGACCCCAGGCGCCGCGGACGCCGTCGAGCATCCGGGCGAGGTCGCCGGCCGGGAGCATCGTCGGGGTGCCGCCCCCGACGAAGACCGTCGTGACCTCGCGCTCGGGCAGGTGCGCGTCGCGCAGGACCCCGGCGGCCAGGTCGATCTCGCGCAGCGCCGTCGTCGCGTACGACGCCTGGCTCGCCCCGCCCCCGAGCTCCGAGGCCGTGTACGTGTTGAAGTCGCAGTACCCGCAGCGCACCGAGCAGAACGGGACGTGCAGGTACACGCCGAACGCGCTGGACCTCCCCGCGACGGGCACGCCGCCGCCGGGGTGGCCGACCCACGCGGGCAGGGCGCCGTCGTCGGGCACGCGTTCGCCGTCCGGGAGTGCGGGCACCTACTTCTTCTTGTCCTTGGTCTCCTTGCCACCCACGCCGTCGGAGGAGAGCGCGGCGATGAAGGCGTCCTTGGGAACCTCGACGGACCCGATGTTCTTCATGCGCTTCTTGCCCTCCTTCTGCTTCTCGAGCAGCTTGCGCTTGCGGCTGATGTCGCCGCCGTAGCACTTGGCGAGCACGTCCTTGCGCATGGCCCGCACGGTCTCGCGCGCGATGACCCGCGCGCCGACGGCGGCCTGGATCGGCACCTCGAACTGCTGGCGGGGGATGATCTCCTTGAGCTTCGCGGTCATCATCACGCCGTAGTCGTACGCCTTGTCCTTGTGCACGATCGCGCTGAACGCGTCCACCTGGTCGCCCTGGAGCAGGATGTCGACCTTGACGAGCTCGGCCACCTGGTCGCCCGAGGGCTCGTAGTCGAGCGAGGCGTAGCCGCGCGTGCGGGACTTGAGCTGGTCGAAGAAGTCGAAGACGATCTCGGCGAGCGGGAGCGTGAAGCGCAGCTCGACGCGGTCCTCCGACAGGTAGTCCATGCCGTTCATCTGGCCGCGCCGATCGTTGCACAGACTCATGACCGTGCCGACGAACTCGCTCGGCGCGAGGATGGTCGCGCGCACGATCGGCTCGCTGACGGTCTTGATCTTGCCGCCCGGGAACTCCGAGGGGTTGGTCACCTTGACGGGGGTGCCGTCCTCGAGCGTGACGTCGTAGACGACGTTCGGCGCCGTCGAGATGAGGTCGAGGTCGAACTCGCGCTCGAGGCGCTCGCGCACGATCTCCAGGTGGAGCAGGCCCAGGAACCCCACGCGGAACCCGAACCCCAGCGCGACCGACGTCTCCGGCTCGTAGTTGAGCGCGGCGTCGTTGAGCTTGAGCTTGTCGAGCGCGTCGCGCAGCGTCGGGTAGTCGGAGCCGTCCACGGGATAGAGCCCCGAGAACACCATCGGCTTGGGGTCGGAGTACCCGCTGAGTGCCTCGGACGCCGGCTTGGCCATGTTCGTGACGGTGTCGCCGACCTTCGACTGGCGCACGTCCTTCACGCCGGTGATGAGGTAGCCCACCTCACCGACGCCGAGCCCCTTGGTGACGATGGGCTCGGGCGAGATGACGCCGATCTCCAGGAGCTCGTGCGTCGCGCGCGTCGACATCATGACGATGCGCTCGCGCGGGTTGAGGCTGCCGTCGATGACGCGCACGTAGGTCACGACGCCGCGGTAGGTGTCGTAGACCGAGTCGAAGATCATGGCCCGCGCCGGCGCGTCGGCGTCGCCCGTGGGTGCGGGCACGCGCTCCACGATCCGGTCGAGCAGCACCTCGACGCCCTCGCCGGTCTTGCCGGAGACCCGCAGGACGTCCTCGGGGTCGCCCCCGACGAGCTTCGCGATCTCCTCCGCGTACTTCTCCGGCTGTGCTGCGGGGAGGTCGATCTTGTTCAGGACCGGGATGATCTCGAGCTCGTTCTCCATCGCGAGGTACAGGTTCGCGAGGGTCTGCGCCTCGATGCCCTGGGCAGCGTCGACGAGCAGCACCGCGCCCTCGCAGGCTGCGAGCGAGCGCGAGACCTCGTACGTGAAGTCGACGTGGCCCGGGGTGTCGATCATGTTGAGCGCGTGCGGGACCACCGGGCCGCCCTCGACCTCGTGCGTCCCCCACGGCATCCGCACGGCCTGCGACTTGATGGTGATGCCGCGCTCGCGCTCGATGTCCATGCGGTCGAGGTACTGCGCGCGCATGGCCCGCGGCTCGACGACGCCGGTGAGCTGGAGCATGCGGTCGGCGAGCGTCGACTTGCCGTGGTCGATGTGCGCGATGATGCAGAAGTTGCGGATCAGCTCCGGCGGCGTGGCCGCCGGCTGGATACGGGTGCTGAGATCGGCGCTGGGGATCGGGGACAACGCGGGTGCGCTCCTGGTCGGTTCGGCGGTCGTTCGTCGGTCACGTCGATCGGTCACGGCTGCGGGGGGCGGCGGACGGACGACGGCGGACCGATCGGTCGTCGCGCCTGGTGCCGGACACGGGTCCCCAGTGTCCCACGGAGCCCGCACCGTACGAGCATTCGCCCTCGCCGCGACCGCTCCGCCCTGCGAGCCGAGGCCGCCCGACCTAGCGTGGAGTGCCCGGACCGGACCACCGCCCGGCCCCGGCCACCCGACCGAAGGAGACCACCGTGCCCGGAACGGACCTGACCGGTCGCCGCGTGCTGGCGATCGTGACCAACTACGGCGTCGAGCAGGACGAGCTCGTCGTACCGCTCGAGCACCTGCGCGGTGCGGGTGTGTCCGTGGACGTCGCCGCGCTCTCCGCCGACGACGTGCAGACCCTCGTGGGTGACAAGGACCCGGGGCGCTCGGTGACGCCGACGCTCACGTACGCCGACGCCGACGCGGCCTCCTACGACCTCCTGCTGGTCCCCGGAGGCACGCTCAACGCCGACGCGCTGCGCCTCGAGGACGACGCGATGGGGATCGTGCGGTCGTTCACCACTGCCGGCAAGCCCGTCGCCGCGATCTGTCACGGGCCCTGGGCGCTCGTCGAGACCGCCGCCGTGGAGGGCAAGACGCTGACCAGCTACGCCTCTCTCGAGACCGACGTGCTCAACGCCGGCGGTGCCTGGGTGGACCGGCCGGTCGTGCGTGACGACGCCGGCGGGTACACCCTCGTCACGTCCCGCACCCCGGCCGACCTCGACGCGTTCCTGCGCGAGGTCGACGCCGTGCTCGCCGCGTGACGGCGGCGCCTCCTCCTTCCGCCGGGTGACCGGGTCGGGCAGGCTCCGCCCATGGACGTGACGCCCGGGACCTCCGGCCCCGATCATCTCGATCTCCTCGACCTCCTGGCCCGGCTCCAGGTGGCGTTCCTCGCCGACGTGCGCGTCGCCGATCCCACCGCGCGGGTGCCCGCGTGCGGGCGCTGGCGCGTGCGAAACCTCGTCGAGCACCTCGGACGGATCCACCACTGGGCAGCGGCCCAGGCCGCGCGCCGCCAGGAGACGCCGTTGGGCCGCGGCCCGTTCGACCTCGCGCCGTTCTACGCCGAGCATGCCGCCGAGCTGCGCGAGGCGCTTGCCGTGCTCGACGCCGACGCGCGGGCCTGGACGTTACTCGAGAACGACGACCCGGCGTCGACGGTGCGGTTCTGGCACCGCCGCCAGGTCCACGAGACGCTCGTCCACCTGCACGACCTGCGCGCCGCCGCGGGAGGCACGGTCGAGGACGTGCCCCCGGCCGTGTGGGCCGACACCGTCGACGAGGTCGTCACCCTGCTCCTGCCGCGGCAGGTCCGGCTCGGTCGGACGGCTCCGACCGACCGGGCGGTCGCGCTCGAGGCGACCGACGCGGGCCGCACGTGGTCGCTCGGGAGCGGCGCGCCGGCAGTCCGGCTCAGCGGACCGGCGCGCGGCCTCGCCCTCGTCCTGTGGCGACGGTTGCCGCCGGACCCGGAGGTCGTGCCGGGTCTCGACGTCGACGGCGACGGTGACGCGCTCGTGGCCGCGCTCGCGGGCCGACCCACCCCCTGAGGCGCCGTCGGCCTGAGGCGCCGTCGGCGTGCTCGGCCGGACGACGGCCGGGCCGTCAGCGCAGTCGCGTGATCTCGACCGTCACGTCCAGCACGCTGCCCGCCGCACCCGCGTAGACCCCGACGAGCGGGGCGACGTCGCGGTACTCGCGCCCCCGCCCCAGCACGATGTGGTCGCGGCCGGCAGGTCGACGGTTGGTGGGGTCGTACCCGTACCAGCCACCCACCCACCACTCGACCCACGCGTGCGACTCCCCCTCGACGGTCGCACCGACGGGCGCGTCAGGTCTCGGGTGGACGTAGCCGGAGACGTAGCGGGCGGGGATCCCCACGCTGCGCAGCGCACCCGCGCACAGGTGCGCCATGTCCTGGCAGACGCCCTGGCGCGCCTCCCACGCCACCCCGGCGGGGGTGTGCGCGGTCGTGACCCCGGGCACGTAGTCGAGGCGGTCGCGGACGGCGAGACAGATCGCCTCCGCCGCGTCGCGCGGGTCGAGCCCGCCCGCCGCGTCGAGGGCGAGGGCCGCGACGTCGTCGGGCACCTGCGTGGTCTCGGTGTCCGCGAGGAACGCCGCGAACGTGTCCAGCACCTCGTCCCCGCCGAGCACGGTCCAGCCGACCATGGCGTCCGGCACCGGCTGGTCCCCCACCTCGACCGTGCACCGCGCCCGCAGGACCAGGCGCGAGTGGGGCTCGAGCACCTCGAACGCTGTCACGGTCGTGCCCCAGTAGTCGCCGTAGTCGTGCGCCCACGTCGTGGGCTGGACCTGCACCTGCACGCTCTGCACCTGCTGCCCGGCGTCGGAGACCGGCGTCATCCGGGCCTCGTTGTACGACGCGGTGACGGGTTCGGAGTAGGCGAACGTCGTCGTGTGCACGACCTCCAGGATTCCGTCCCCGGCCCCGTTCACAGCGCCTCCCCCACCCAGGTCGTGACGGCCCCGGTCGGGAAGTAGCGCGCTCGCACGGCGTCGGAGGCCCTCGAGCACGCCAGCTGCACCTGCTCCATCGTGTCCGGCAGCGACGACAGGAGGTCCGCCAGTCGCGCGTACTCGAGGCGCGTGCGGACCATGCCCAGCTCGCGGCGCGCCTCGTCGGCGACGCCGTGACGGCCCTCGAGCGGGCCGAGGTCGCGCAGGCACTGCTCCGCGACGTCGAGCGCGTGCGCGATCGAGCGGGGGAACAGCCGGTCGAGCAGGAGGAAGCCCGCAGCGCGTTCGTCCGACGCGAGCCCGCGGTGGGCGCGCAGGTACGACTCGTGCGCGCCGCACGAGCGCAGGAGCGTCGTCCAGCCCGGCCCGGCGGGGCCGAGCCGCGCCTGGGTCGTGACGAGGCGAGCCGTCATGTCCGCGCGCTCGATGGAGCGGCCGAGGATCATGAAGTGCCACGTCTCGTCCCTGCTCGTCGCGGAGTCCATCAGGCCCGCGACGATCGCGGCTCGCTCGCGGACCCAGGAGAAGTACTCGTGCGACGGCGCGGTCCGGATGACTCCGAACGCCTGGTTGCGCGTCGTGTTGAGGCACTCCCACAGCTCGGTCGAGACGATCTCGCGCGCACGCCGCGCGTTCTCCCGGGCCGCGACCAGCGAGCCCGCGATCGACGACGGGTTGAGCTGGTCGTGCGCGAGCAGGCGCAGCACGTGCCCACGGTCGACGAGGGTCCCGTCGGCCGGGGCGGGGTGGTCCATCACCGCGAGCAGGGACCGGCAGGCGAGGTCCTCCTCGGCCCACGGGTCCTCGGACAGCAGCTGGACGTGCACGTCCAGGATGCGCGCGGTGTCGTCCGCGCGCTCGACGTACCGGCCTATCCAGAACAACGACTCGGCGATCCGGCTCAGCATCGTGGTGCCTCCTCGACCGCGCGGGCCTGTTCCTGGTGCTGCTGCTGTTGTTGCTGCTGCTGCTGCTGGACGATGCGTGACGCGGACCCGACGGGGTCGTCGGCCGGGTTCGTCGAGATCGGCACGCCGGGTGCGGCGGTGCGGTCCGGTACGCCCGGCGTCGCCCCCGCCCCCGGCACCCCGCCCGCGTCCCGGACGGACCCGGGCCGTCGCTCGTCCCGTGCCAGCACCCAGGTGTCCTTCGACCCCCCGCCCTGCGAGCTGTTCACGACGAGCTGCCCCTCGGGCAGCGCGACCCGCGTCAGACCACCCGGGAGCACCCAGACGTCGTCCCCGTCGTGCACGGCGAAGGGCCGCAGGTCGACGTGCCGCGGCCGGAACGCGCCGTCCACGAACGTCGGTGTCGTCGAGAGCTGGACCACCGGCTGCGCGATCCACCCGCGCGGGTCCCGCTGCAGCCGCGAGCGCAGGGCGTCCAGCTCGGCCCGTGACGCCTGCGGTCCGACGACGATGCCCTTGCCCCCCGAGCCGTCGACCGGCTTGACCACGAGCTCGTCGAGGCGTTCGAGCACCTCCGCGAGCGCCTCCGGATCCTCCAGCCGCCAGGTGTCCACGTTCCCCAGCACCGGCTCCTCGCCGAGGTAGTACCGGATCAGGTCCGGCACGTAGGTGTAGACGAGCTTGTCGTCGGCGACCCCGTTGCCGACCGCGTTGGCGATCGTGACGTTGCCCAGGCGCGCGCACGTGAGCAGGCCTGGCACGCCGAGCGCCGAGTCCGCGCGGAACTGGACCGGGTCGAGGAACTCGTCGTCCACGCGCCGGTAGATCACGTCGACACGTCGCCGGCCCTCGGTCGTGCGCATGTACACCCGCCCGCCGGAGCTGAACAGGTCACGACCCTCGACGAGCTCGACACCCATGAGCCGCGCGAGCAACGAGTGCTCGAAGTACGCGGAGTTGTACACGCCGGGGGTGAGCACGACGACGGTCGGGTCCGGGACGCCGTCGGGCGCGGCGGCGAGCAGCGCGGTCAGGAGCCGGCGCGGGTAGTCGACCACCGGTCGCACGCGCAGGCTCGAGAAGAGCTCGGGGAACGTCCGGGCCATGGCGCGACGGTTCGAGATGACGTAGCTGACACCGCTCGGGACCCGCACGTTGTCCTCGAGCACGCGGAAGCCGCCCGCCTCGTCGCGGATCAGGTCCACGCCCGCGACGTGCACCCGCACGCCGTTGGGCGGCTCGATGCCCCACGCCTGCCGGTGGAACTCCGAGGACGACAGGATCAGCCGCTGGGGTACCACCCCGTCGGCGACGGCACGCTGCGGCCCGTAGACGTCCGCGAGGAACGCCTCGAGGGCCCGCACGCGCTGCCCGACGCCGCGGGTCACGACGTCCCACTCGTCCGGCAGGACGACGCGCGGCACGACGTCGAGCGGGAACGGCCGTTCCTCACCCGCGAAGTCGAACGTGACGCCCTGCGCGAGATAGGCGTGGGCGAGCGAGTCGGCGCGGGCCGAGACCTCGTCGGCGGTCAGCCGGGTCATCGTCGCGTGCACCCGCTCGTACGGCGGCCGCAGCTCACCGTCGCGGTCGAGCATCTCGTCCCAGGCCCGCGACACCGGGTAGTCGTCGAACAGGTCCGCCATGTGAATCTCCTATGTCAAGCGGCGGCGGGCATGGCTGCGTCGGGTGCCGCTGCCATGCCGTGGTTGAGGGTGTTGTAGACGGTGCGGGCGAGCTGGCGTCGTAGACAGCGGTAGGTCTCGGTGGACGTC